>NZ_CP080761.1:0-1262500 GCF_019602835.1 Diaphorobacter sp. MNS-0
ATGAACGAGGGACTTCACTCCTCCAGCCACGACAGCGACGGCGCCAGCGCCGGCCAGGGTCTGTGGCAGGCCTGTGCCGAGCAACTGGCGCAGGACCTCCCGGAACAGCAGTTCAATACCTGGATCAAGCCCCTGGTGGCCCAGGTCGCCCCCGATTTTTCCAAGGTCACCCTGCTGGTGGCCAACCGCTTCAAGCTCGACTGGATCCGCGCGCAGTATGCCGGCCGCATCTCGGCCTTGCTCGAAGGTCTGTACGGCCAACCGGTCACCCTGGAGTTAGCGCTTGCTCAGCGGGAATCCGTTGTCAGGACTTACGTCCGTCCCACGGCGCCAGAGACCCCCGCCACCGGCGATGCACCGTCCGCCCACCCCACGGCCGACGAGGCGCCTGCCGGCGCCTTCCGCACGCGCCTGAACCCGGCGTTGACCTTCGAGACGTTGGTGGAGGGCACGGCCAACCGCATGGCGCGCTCGGCGGCGATGCACGTGGCCGGCTCGCCCGGCCACTTGTACAACCCGCTGTTCATCTATGGCGGCGTGGGCTTGGGCAAGACCCACCTGGTGCATGCCGTGGGCAACAAGCTCTTGCAGGACCGTCCCGACGCCAAGGTTCTCTACATCCATGCGGAGCAGTTCGTCTCGGATGTGGTCAAGTCATACCAGCGCCGTACCTTCGACGACTTCAAGGAGCGCTACCACTCGCTCGATCTGCTGTTGATCGACGACGTGCAATTCTTTGCCAACAAGGACCGCACGCAGGAAGAATTTTTCAACGCCTTCGAGGCGCTGCTGGCCAAGAAGAGCCACATCGTGATGACTTCGGACACCTATCCCAAGGGTCTGGCCAACATCCACGAGCGGCTGGTCTCGCGCTTCGACTCTGGGCTGACGGTGGCGATCGAGCCGCCCGAGCTGGAAATGCGCGTGGCCATCCTGATCAACAAGGCGCGCGCCGAAGGGTCGGAGATGCCCGAAGAGGTGGCCTTCTTCGTGGCCAAGAATGTGCGCTCCAACGTGCGCGAACTCGAAGGCGCGCTGCGCAAGATCCTGGCCTACAGCCGCTTCAACCAGAAGGAAGTTTCCATCCAACTCGCGCGCGAAGCGCTGCGCGACCTGCTGTCGATCCAAAACCGGCAGATCTCGGTGGAAAACATCCAGAAGACCGTGGCCGACTATTACAAGATCAAGGTCGCGGACATGTACAGCAAGAAGCGTCCAGCCAGCATCGCCCGCCCGCGGCAGATCGCCATGTACCTGGCCAAGGAGCTCACGCAAAAGAGCCTGCCCGAGATCGGCGAGCTGTTCGGCGGGCGCGACCACACCACGGTGCTGCACGCGGTGCGCAAGATTGGCGCCGAACGCCAGCAGCTCACCGAACTCAACCAGCAGCTGCACGTGCTGGAACAGACGCTGAAGGGTTGACGCGCCCCATGGAGCGAAAAGGACCGCCCCCCGCAAAAGCACGCCCGTTCGCGGGCAAAATGGCGCGTTGGACGGCCCGGGAGGGGGCACTGCCCATGCCGCCGTCTGCGCACCTATCCCCAAAAACCACCAAAGGTTGACGACATGATTGTCCTGAAGGCCACACAAGACAAGGTTCTCGCCGTTCTGCAATCGGTTGCCGGCATCGTCGAGCGCCGCCACACGCTGCCCATCCTGGCCAATGTGCTGCTGCGCAAGACGGGCAATGCCATCCAGCTCACCACCAGCGACCTGGAGATCCAGATCCGCACTACGGCCGAGCTGGGCGGCGACACGGGCGACTTCACCACCACGGTGGGTGCGCGCAAGCTCATCGACATCCTGAAGACCATGCCCTCCGACCAGACGGTGAGCCTGGAGTCCAGCCAGTCCAAGCTGATCCTGAAGGGCGGCAAGAGCCGCTTCACACTGCAGACGCTGCCGGCCGAGGACTTCCCGCTGGTGCAGGAAGCCGCCAGCTTCGGCCCCGCCTTCAGCGTGCCGCAGAAGGTCCTGAAGAGCCTGCTGGGGCAGGTGTCGTTCGCCATGGCGGTGCAGGACATCCGCTACTACCTGAACGGCATCCTGTTCGTGGCCGAGGGTACGACGCTCTCGCTGGTCGCCACCGACGGCCACCGCCTGGCGTTCGCCAGCGCGCAGCTGGACGTGGAAGTGCCCAAGCAGGAGGTCATCTTGCCGCGCAAGACCGTGCTGGAGCTGCAGCGTCTGCTGTCGGATGCCGACGGCGCCATCGAGATGCAGTTCGCCAACAACCAGGCCAAGTTCAGCTTCGGCGGCATGGAGTTCGTCACCAAGCTGGTGGAGGGCAAGTTCCCCGACTACAACCGCGTGATTCCCAAGAACCACCACAACAGCGTGACCCTGGGCCGCGCCCCGCTGCTGGCCAGCCTGCAGCGCACGGCCATCATGACCAGCGACAAGTTCAAGGGCGTGCGCCTGAACATCGAACCCGGCCTGCTGCGTGTGGCGTCGAACAACGCCGAGCAGGAAGAGGCGGTGGACGAACTCGACATCGACTACGGCGGCGACGCCATCGAGATCGGCTTCAACGTCAGCTACCTCATCGACGCCCTGGCCAACATGGGCCAGGACATGGTGAAGGTCGACCTGGCCGACGGCAACAGCTCCGCGTTGATGACCATCCCCGACAACGAGCACTTCAAGTACGTCGTGATGCCCATGCGCATCTGACACACTATTATTTTGATAGCTGTTAGCGCTTGATGGATGGGCGCTAGCGGCACATTTGATTCCTATAAGGCCGCCGGCACGCCGTGCCGGTGCGCCTGGACCGAAGGCAGCCCTTTCATGACCGCAGAGCAATCGCAGCCCGCCCCCGAACAGCCCATTTCCGCCCCGGCCGAGCAGCCCGTCGCATCGGTCGCCGGCAGCGACGGCTACGGCGAGGGCGCCATCCAGATCCTGGAGGGCCTGGAGGCCGTGCGCAAGCGTCCGGGCATGTACATCGGCGATACGTCCGACGGCACCGGACTGCACCACCTGGTCTTCGAGGTGGTGGACAACTCCATCGACGAGGCCCTGGCCGGCCACTGCGACGACATCGTCGTCACCATCCACACCGACAACTCCATCAGCGTGGTGGACAACGGCCGCGGCATTCCCACCGGCGTGAAGATGGACGACAAGCACGAGCCCAAGCGCTCGGCCGCCGAGATCGCGCTGACCGAACTGCACGCCGGCGGCAAGTTCAACCAGAACAGCTACAAGGTCTCGGGCGGCCTGCACGGCGTGGGCGTGTCCTGCGTGAACGCGCTGTCCAAGAAACTGCGCCTGACCGTGCGCCGCGACGGGCAGACACACCAGCTTGAATTCGCCCAGGGCGTGGTGCAGAACCGCCTCATCGAGGTCGTGGACGGGGTCGAGGTCTCGCCTATGAAGGTCATCGGCCCCACGGAAAAGCGCGGCACCGAGGTGCGCTTTCTGCCCGACACCGAGATCTTCAAGGAAAACAACGACTTCCACTACGAGATCCTCGCCAAGCGCCTGCGCGAGCTCTCGTTCCTGAACAACGGCGTGCGCATCCGCCTCATCGACGAGCGCACCGGCAAGGAAGACGACTTCTCCGGCGCCGGCGGCGTCAAGGGCTTCGTGGAATTCATCAACGGCACCAAGAAAGTGCTGCATCCCACGGCCTTCCACGCCACGGGCTCACGCCCGGCCGAGACCTACGGCGGCATCCCCGGCACCGAGATTGGCGTCGAAGTGGCCATGCAGTGGAACGACGGCTACAACGAGCAAGTCCTCTGTTTCACCAACAACATCCCGCAGCGTGACGGCGGCACGCACCTGACCGGCCTGCGCGCGGCGATGACGCGCGTGATCGGCAAGTACATCGAGCAGAACGAGCTGGCCAAGAAGGCCAAGGTCGAGGTCAGCGGCGACGACATGCGCGAAGGCCTGTGCTGCGTCCTGAGCGTGAAGGTGCCCGAACCCAAGTTCAGCAGCCAGACCAAGGACAAGCTGGTCAGCTCCGAAGTGCGCGCGCCGGTCGAGGACATCGTCGCCAAGGCGCTCACCGACTATCTGGAGGAAAAACCGAACGACGCGAAGATCCTCTGCGGCAAGATCGTCGAGGCCGCGCGTGCGCGCGAGGCCGCGCGCAAGGCACGCGAGATGACACGCCGCAAAGGCGTGCTGGACGGCATGGGCCTGCCCGGCAAGCTGGCCGACTGCCAGGAGAAAGACCCGGCGCTGTGCGAGATCTACATCGTCGAGGGCGACTCCGCCGGCGGCTCCGCCAAGCAGGGGCGCGACCGCAAGTTCCAGGCCATCCTGCCGCTGCGCGGCAAGATCCTGAACGTGGAGAAGGCGCGCTACGAGAAGCTGCTGTCCAGCAACGAAATCGTCACCCTCATCACCGCCCTGGGCACCGGCATCGGCAAGGCCGCCGTGGAATCGGGCAAGAGCGGCGCTGACGACTTCGACGTGGCCAAGCTGCGTTACCACCGCATCATCATCATGACCGACGCGGACGTGGACGGCGCCCACATCCGCACGCTGCTGTTGACCTTCTTCTACCGCCAGATGCCCGAGCTGGTGGAGCGCGGCCACATCTACATCGCCCAGCCGCCGCTGTACAAGGTGAAGAACGGCAAGGAAGAGCTGTACCTGAAAGACGCCGCGGCGCTGGACACCTTCCTGCTGCGCGTGGCGCTGAACCACGCCAGCATCACCACCGGCGGCGACCAGCCCCGCACGCTGGCCGGCGACGAACTGGCCCAGCTAGCGCGCACGCACCAGCATGCCGAGCAGGTGATCGCGCGCCTGTCCGCCTTCATGGATGCCGAGGCGCTGCGCGCCGTGGCCGACGGCGTGGTCTTCAACCTGGACACCCTGCAGGACGCCGAGGCCAGTGCCGTGCAGCTGCAGGCCAAGCTGCGCGAACTCAACACCAACGGCGTGCCCGCCGATGTGGCGGGCGAGATCGACCCGCGCACCGACAAGCCCATCCTGCGCATCAGCCGCCACCACCATGGCAACATCAAGAGCAGCCTGATCACGCAGGACTTCGTGGCCGGCGACGACTACGCCGCCCTGGCCCAGGCCGCCGAGAGCTTCCGCGGGCTGATCCAGGAAGGCGCCAAGGTCACGCGTGGCGAGGGCGAGAAGGCCAAGGAGGAAAAGGTGGGCGACTTCCGCCAGGCCATGGCCTGGCTGATCAGCGAAGCCGAGCGCACCACCAGCCGCCAGCGCTACAAGGGCCTGGGCGAGATGAACCCCGAGCAGCTGTGGGAAACCACCATGGACCCCGAGGTGCGCCGCCTGCTGCGCGTGCAGATCGACGACGCCATCGAGGCCGATCGCGTGTTCACCATGCTGATGGGCGACGAGGTTGAGCCCCGCCGCGACTTCATCGAGACCAATGCGCTGCGCGCGGGCAATATCGACGTTTGATCGTTGCTGTAAAGGGCCCATCCCCCGACGATTGGGGCGCCGTCAGTGAGAAAAAGCCATGGACCAACATCCATGGCTTTTCATCGCTGGAGACAAGACGTTTTTATCGGTCACCCCGCAAGGCAATCCCGACTGCCGTGCCAGTCGTTGCCGTCACGGAAGGCGCAAGTCCATACCGAGCATCTTGGAAAGGCCGAAGGTGAAGAGCAATACCGCCAGCAGCGCCAGCATGAAGACGGCAACGACCTTGCCACTCGTGCGCAGCAGCGCGCGCCTGTCCGTTCCCTTGTTCCCCTGGTCGTAATGCCATTTGATGGCAAAGAACATGCACGTGCCAAAGACGAGCACCTTGAACGTAATGAAGATTACAGGGACCCAATCGATCATTTTTTGAGGAATTTCAGCGTTTGAGTTGTTATTGTCTACCGTGAAGAACACCACCGCTGCATGGCAGGTCATGGCTATCAAAAAGCAACCGGCAGCAATGCATCGGTTGCAGCCCTTCACACCATTGCGTTTTTAATGAACTTCTGCTGCACCAAAGCCGTTGGCAGTTATGACCGTCTTGACCATCCGCCCCGCCACCATTGACGACACCGATCTGATCTTGCACTTCGTGCGAGAACTGGCGATCTATGAAAAAGCGGAGCATGAGGCGCTGGCCACGCCCGCGCACGTGCACCGCACGCTGTTCTGCGCCAACCCCAAGGTGCACGGCCTGATCTGCGAGGCCGGCGGCACCGCCGTGGGCTTCGCGGTGTACTTCTTCAACTACTCCACCTGGCAGGGCCGCCACGGCCTGTACCTGGAAGACCTGTACGTCTCGCCAGAGCACCGCGGCAAGGGCGCAGGCATGGCGCTGCTGCGGCAACTGGCCCGCATCGCCGTGGACCACGACTGCGGGCGCTTCGAGTGGAGCGTGCTGGACTGGAACACACCCTCCATCGCGCTGTACGACAGCCTGGGCGCGCGCCCGCAGAGCGAATGGATCCGCTACCGCCTCACGGGCGACGAGCTGCACGCGCTGGCGGCGCAGGCCCGGCCGCTGGCCCCGCAGCCCTGCACGCCCGCGCCATGAGATCCCCCATCGCCATCGTCGACGTCGACCGCGTCGACACCTGGACCCGCTACCGCGCGGGCCTGTGCGAGAGCTGCGCGGCCAACTGCTGCACCATGCCGCTGGAAGTGCACCTGTCCGACCTGGTGCGCCTGGGCCTGGTGGACGCCTTCGAGGCCGAGCATGAAGAGCCCCGCCACATCGCCAAACGGCTGCAGAAGGCGCGGCTGATCGACCACTTCAACCACAAGAACACCCTCTTCACCCTGGCCCGGCGCGCCAGCGGCGATTGCCAGTTCCTGGACGCCGCCACGCGCCTGTGCACCGTGTACGAGCAGCGGCCCGAGACCTGCCGCCTGCACCCACAGAAGAAAAGCCCCAAGCCCGGCTACTGCGCCTACGGCGCGCGCGAGCGGCAGCGCCGCGGCTGACCACCACGCTGTAGGACGCGGCCCACGCCGCAAGCCAGCGGCCGCCCACCTGCGCCGCGCGCGCGGCATGGTGTCATGGGCGTCTTTGCACACTGTGGAGGTTCCCATGTCCGAGAAGAAGGCCAGCGTTCACTGGGAAGGCGGCGGCAAGGCCGGCCAGGGCCAGATCAGCACCGAGACCGAAGCGCTGCAGAAGTACCCCTATGGCTTTGCCAGCCGCTTTGGCGACGACCGCAAGGGCACCAATCCCGAGGAAATCCTGGGCGCGGCGCATGCCGCCTGCTTCACGATGGCCTTCTCGTTCGCGGCGGACAAGGCCGGCTTCGTCACCGAGCGCGTCGACACCACGGCCAGCGTGCGTCTGACCCAGCAGGGCGAGGGTTTTCTCATCGACCGCATCGCGCTCACGCTGAAGGCCAAGGTGCCGGGTATGGACGAGGCCACCTTCCAGAAGCTGGCCGCCGACGCCAAGGCCAACTGCCCCTTGTCCAAGGCACTGGCCGCGGTGCCGGAGATCACGCTCAGCGCCACGCTGGTGCAGTGAGCGGCGCTGCCGTGGACACCGCCACCGGCCGCCCGCACATCCGCGTCGGCATCGGCGGCTGGACCTTCGCGCCCTGGCGCGGCAGTTTCTACCCGCCGGGCCTGGCGCAGGCCAAGGAACTGCATTACGCCAGCCGCCAGCTCACGGCCATCGAGGTCAACGGCACGTTCTACAGCACCTTCCAGCCCGCCACCTTCGCCAAGTGGCACGACGAAACGCCCGACGGCTTCATGTTCTCGCTCAAGGCCCACCGGCTGGTGACGCACCGCCGGGTGTTGGCCACGGCGGGTGATGCGATCGCGCGCTTCGTGGGCAGCGGCATTGCGCAGTTGCAGGGCAAGCTCGGCCCCATCGTCTGGCAGTTCATGCCCAGCAAGCGGTTCGAGGAAGCGGACTTCGAGGCCTTCCTGGCGCTGCTGCCGCGCGAAGTGGATGGGCGCCGCCTGCGCCATGCGCTGGACGTGCGGCACGAGAGCTTCGCCACGCCGGCCTTCATCGCCCTGGCACGCCGCTACGGCTGCGTGCCGGTGTGCACGGACTCCGAGAAATTCCCCGCGATGGCCGACGCCGAGGCCGACTTTGCCTACCTGCGGCTGATGCGCAGCCAGGCCGACATCCCCACCGGCTACACGCCCGAGGCCATCGCGCAATGGGCTGCCGGTGTGCGCGCCTGGACCGGCGGCGAGCGGCCGCGCGACGCCTTCGTGTACTTCATCAACGGCGCCAAGGAGCGGGCACCGGCCGGCGCGCTGGAATTGCTGCGGCAGCTCGCCTGACGCCCAGCCGGAACGGCCGCCGCCGGCAAGCTCCTGTTTTCATAGCTGCAATCGCTTGCTGGATAAGCGCTAGATGCCGATTTGGCTTAAACCGTCTCGCGCTGCTCAAACCCTTGGGCGTCGCAGGCGGGCGCCTCTGCCACCTCCACACGCTCCACCCGCGCGGCGGGCGGACCCTCGTGGGCCCAGTCGATCAGCGCCTGCACGGCCGGCGCGGCGCCGCTGGCCAGCGCTTCCACGGTGCCGTCCTGGCGGTTGCGCACCCAGCCCTGCACGCCCAGGCGGCGCGCGGCTTCGGTCATGGACTTGCGGTAGTACACGCCCTGCACCAGGCCGTGGATGCGCAGGTGGCGGGTGATGGAAGCAGCGGATTCAGCCATAAGCCCCGCACTGTAGCGCCCGCCGTGGCATGCTGCGCCGATGACCGCCCCGCGCAAGGCCCTGCCCACGATCGACCCGCAGCGCTGCACCGGCTGCGGCTGGTGCGTGGGCGTGTGCCCGCCGCATGTGCTGTCGCTGCAGGTGCAGGGACCGGAGCGCTTCGGTCCCAAACGCTCGGTGCTGCATGACGCGCCGGGCTGTACCGGCTGCGCGCTGTGTGCGCTGCGCTGCCCGTTCGATGCGATCCGCATGGTGCGCAATTCCACGCAGTAGGGCGGCGCCTTCACGGCGGCACAATCGAACAGGCATTCCTTTCCCTTCCAGATCGGCTTCCATGACTTGGCAACTCCCCTACCCCTCCGGCCGCCAGCCCGTGCTGGCGCGCAACGTGGTCTCCACCTCCCAGCCGCTGGCCGCGCAGGCCGGCGCGGCGGCGTTTGCGCGCGGCGGCAATGCGATCGACGCGGCCCTGGCCGCGGCCATCACGCTCACGGTGGTGGAGCCGGTGATGAACGGGATTGGCGGCGACGCCTTCGCGCTGGTGTGGGACGGCGCCGCGCTGCACGGCCTGAACGCCTCGGGCCGCGCGCCGCGCGCCTGGTCGGCCGAACGCTTTGCCCACCTGCCGCAAATGCCGCGCATCGGCTGGGACACGGTGACCACGCCCGGCGGCGTGGCGGGCTGGGTGGCGCTGTCCGAGCGCTTTGGCGCCCTGCCCTTCGAAGACCTGTTCACCGACGCCATCCGCCACGCGCGCGACGGCTTTCCCGTCAGCCCGGTGATCGCGCGCCAGTGGGCGCAAGCGGCCATCGACCTCAAGGGCCAGCCGGGCTTCGAGGCCTTCACGCCCGGCGGACGCGCGCCGCAGGCGGGCGAGATCTGGCGCTTTGCCGACCAGGCGGACACGCTGGCGGACATCGCCCGCACGCGCGGCGCGTCGTTCTACCGCGGCCGGCTGGCGCAGGCCATGGCCGACTACGCGCGCCAGCACGGCGCAGGCCTGGCGCTGGAGGACCTGGCCGCGCACGCCGTGGAATGGGTGCAGCCCATCAGCGTGCCCTTTGGCGACCGCACGGTGCATGAGATCCCGCCCAACGGCCAGGGCATCGCCGCGCTGATGGCGCTGGGCCTGCTGGAACATCTGCCCTACCGCAGCACCGCAGCGGGCTCGGCCGCGCGCATGCACCTGGAGATCGAGGCCATGCGCGTGGCCTTTGCCGACCTGTACGCCCACGTGGCCGACCCGGACCACATGCGCCTCACACCCGCGCAGCTGCTGGACCCAGCCTACCTGCGCCAGCGCGCCGCGCTCATCGACCCGCAGCGCGCCGGCCAGTACCCCGCCGGCCAGCCCGGCAGCGGCGGCACGGTGTACCTGTGCACAGCCGACAGCGAGGGGCGCATGGTGTCGTTCATCCAGTCCAACTTCAAGGGCTTCGGCTCGGGCGTGGTGGTGCCGGGCACGGGCATCGCGCTGCACAACCGCGGCATGGGCTTCGTCACCACGCCGGGCCACCCCAACCAAGTGGCGGGCGGCAAGCGGCCCATGCACAGCATCATCCCGGCCTTCGTCACACGCGGCGGACAGCCCCACATGGCCTTTGGCGTGATGGGCGGCAACATGCAGGCCCAGGGCCATGTGCAGATGGTGCTGCGCGAGGCCGTGGAGGGCCTGAACCCCCAGGCCTGCTCCGACGCGCCGCGCTGGCGCATCAACGACGCGGGCGCGCTCACGCTGGAACACACCGTGCCCGCCGCCGTGGTCGAGGGCCTGCGCGCGCTGGGGCACGACCCGCAGGTGGCCGCGCCCGGCAGCCTGGAATTCGGCAGCGCACAGATCATCCGCCGGCTGGAGGCCACGCCCGGCACCGGCTTCGCCTACGCCGCGGGCTCCGACCACCGGCGCGACGGCCAGGCCGTCGGCTGCTGATTCTTATCCCTAGGCATTCAAACCAAAACCGCCTCTAGCGCTTGTCCATCAAGCGCTAGCAGCTATCAAAACAATAGTAAAGCACGCTGCACCGTCACCTGCGCTACACTGCACGCATGCTGTTCACACTGCTTTGCTCTGACCCACGCACCCCCGCCACCGGCGCGGCGCGGGCCTGCGCATCGGGCGTGAACGCACGAATGATTACCACCATGACCACCGCGGCGACCTAGCGCACGCGCAGGGTGGCCGCACCGGCGGCCCCCTGGTGTCTTCTTCCCCCTCCGAACGAAACCCAGCCCCGGCCGCTGGGTTTTTTTGTGGGCTTTTGCAGCCCGTGTTTGGAGAAAGACATGTTCGTAGAACCCCAGCTCAGCCCCTCGCCCGAGGTGCACGCCAGTGCGCGCCGCGCCCCGGCCCCGCCCCCTGCCCTGCGCGTGGGCATGATCGGCACCGGCACCGTGGGCAGCGGCGTGTGGCGGGTGCTGCGGCGCAACCGGGACCTCATCAACGCACGCGCCGGGCGCGCCATCGAGATCGTCGCGGTCGCCGCGCGCAACACCGCGCGTGCCGCTACGGCGCTGGACGGCGCGCCCGGCGTGCGCCTGCTGGCCGACCCGCTGCAACTGGCCACCGACCCCGGTGTGGACGTGGTGCTGGAGCTGGCCGGCGGCACCGGCGCCGCACGCGACTGGGTGCAGGCCGCGCTGGTGCATGGCAAGCATGTGGTGACCGCCAACAAGGCCCTGCTGGCCACGCACGGCGAGGCGCTGGCGCAGACTGCCGCGCGCCACGGCCGGGTGCTGGCCTATGAAGCGGCCGTGGCCGGCAGCGTACCCGTGATCAAGGCGCTGCGCGAAGGGCTGGCGGCCAACCGCATCACCGCGCTGGCAGGCGTGCTCAACGGCACCAGCAACTACATCCTCACGCGCATGCAGGCGGCGGGCCTCGGCTTTGCCGCCGCGCTCACCGAAGCCCAGGCACTGGGCTATGCCGAGGCCGATCCGGCCTTCGACGTGGACGGCACCGACGCCGCGCACAAGCTGGCGCTGCTGGCCGCCAACGCGTTCGGCATGCCGGTGCGGCTGGACGCCGTGCATGTCGAGGGCATCCGCGACCTGCAGCGGGGCGACGTGGCCGCCGCCGCGCATCTGGGCTACGCCGTCAAGCTGCTGGCCGTGGCCGAGCAGCAGGAGTGCGAGGGCCGCGTGGCCATCCAGCTGCGCGTGCACCCGGCCCTGGTGCCCGCGCGGCATTCGCTGGCGCTGCTGGACGGCGCGACCAACGGGCTGCTGGTGCGCGGCGACGCAGCCGGCAGCGCCTTTTTCAGCGGCGCGGGCGCCGGCGGCGAGCCCACGGCGAGCGCCGTGCTGGCGGACCTGATCGACCTGGCGCGCCTGCCGGCCGTTTCTTCCGCGGCACCCACGGGCCCTGGCGTGCCCACACTGGGCACCCACCGCCGCGCGGGCGACGCCCCCGCCGTACTGCCGATGGCCCCAGTGAAGACCCCGCACCTGCTGCGCCTGCTGCCCGGTGCGGCCCTGTGCGAAACGGCAGTGCTACGGGCGCTGGCGCGCGAGGGCGTCAGGGTGCGGCGCCGCACGTGGGCGGCACCCGCCACACCGGGCGGAGCGCCCGAGTTGCTGCTGCTCACCGCGCCGACGCCCGATGCGCTGGCCGCAGAGGCCACGGCGCATTTGCAGGCGTACACGGGTGCGCAGGTGCGGCGGCTGCGCGTGGAGCTGTGCAGCGCCCTCACGGATGAACAATAAAAACAGGTGCTAGCGCTTTACCATCAGGCGCTAACAGCTACGTTTTTAATAGCTATTCCGAGTCCTTGAGCTTGCGATAGGTGCGGTCGGCGGGCGGCCCACGGTCGGTGTCTTGCAGGCCGCGTTCCACGTCGCGGTGGGCTTGCTCGACCTCGGGATGGCGCTCGCCGCCGGTCATGGTGACGGACTGGTCCCGCTCGTGCGGCAGCTTGGGCGCGGCGGGGGTGCCGGCGGCGCGTTCCTGCTGGGGCGGGGTCTGCAGGTCCACGCCCTGTTCGTGGACATCGGTGTGCTCGTCCGGCGACGGTGGCGCGGCGCCCGGGGCATTGGAAGGGGACGGGGTATCGCGATGGGATGGCATGGGGAACCTCTCGTTTGCCTGCAAGGCAGATCGCCCCATGCTAGGCAGACCCCGTCCGGTTCCGCGTAGGCCGGGGGCGGACGACGGCATCAGCGTTGGGCGCACGGGCGACCAGACATTGCCTGGGTGCTCGGCCAGGGGTGTATAGCCGCCCCTGAGCAGTGCCCAGCCTGCTTCGGCTAACATGCCTGGATGCATTTAAGGGGTATCTATTTAGCTCCAGCAGCCCCATTGATACTGTGATTTCATCCAGCAATGGTATCCGATTGGCTCTCCCCGGTGTTCTTGCTCACGACATCCCCATACGTCACTGGCGGCGTAACCACCGCTTGCTGCAGCAAGCGGTAAAACAGCATCCCGCGTGAGCTGGATGTGCGCCGGTTGAAACGGAACACGAATTCATCGAGATAGGCGTCCAGGTGGTCTGGCTGTACAGAGCCATGATGTGTTCCCAGCACCCAGCGCTGTACCAGTGAGGCGACCCGGTGCACTCCCGCCATGGAGACATGGGCAGGTACGCCTGAGCCGAGCATGACGGTGCGCTGGTGGGTGTAACCCAGTTCTCCCAGAGCGCGGTATGCCGCCGAACCATCCGTGCGTACCTGGGCTCCAGGCTCGA
This sequence comes from Diaphorobacter sp. MNS-0, assembly GCF_019602835.1. Taxonomy (NCBI): domain Bacteria; kingdom Pseudomonadati; phylum Pseudomonadota; class Betaproteobacteria; order Burkholderiales; family Comamonadaceae; genus Diaphorobacter; species Diaphorobacter sp. MNS-0. Next base: position 13,269 of record NZ_CP080761.1, read on the forward strand.
CCACCTCCTGCACAAAGGGGATTACGTGGGTGGCGGCGTCTCGGTCAATGCGGCGTAACCGGATGCGCCCAAACCCCTTGGGCTCCACGATCTCCACCGCCATGACCATCAACACTTTGGTGGTGCTGCTCTTGCGCCCTGCAGGGGTGGCGGGATTCTTGCGATCCGTGATGGACAGGTACGTTTCATCCACCTCCACAAGCCCCTTGAGCTTGTCCCGGCCCGGGCGGACCATGGCACGTCGAAACCGGTGCAGCATGGTCCAGGCGGTCTGGTAGCTCCCCAAACCCAATACGCGCTGCAGCCCCAGGGCGCTCACGCCTTGTTTCTGATTGGTCAGGTACCAAGCTGCAGCCAGCCAGACACGCAGCGGTGTGCGCGTCTTGTCAAAGATGGTTCCAGATGTCACTGTGCCTTGGTACTGGCATGAGCGGCACATCAGGCGGGTGCGGCTGGCGCGGTACACATCGCCAGCGTTGCCGCAACGCGGGCAGACGAAGCCTTGGGGCCACCGAAGCTTCTCCAGGAACGCCTGGCAAGCCTCTTCGGTGGCAAACCAGTCAAGAAATTCGTTCCAGGTGCGGGGGTAGTCCCGTCCAGGAGTTGGCGTTAGCATCTGGGTTTCCATCCAGCTATTCTCACGTCACTGGAGCTAAATAGATACCCCTTATGCATTTACAGTGGCACGCACTGCAAAGCCGGTCCCGCGCCTGATCTCCCCTTCCATGTCTTCCACAGAGTGGGCCGCCCAGGCCCTGCAATCGTTCGAGGCGGTGGTCCAGTCCACGGCCGGCTTTCGCGTGCGCGAGGGCCAGCGGCGCATGGCCGAGCAGGTGGCCCAGACCTTCAGCCAGGCGCAGCTGGGCAAGCTGGAGGACGACGATGCCCTGCCCCAGCGCGCGATTGCCGTGGTGCAGGCCGGCACGGGCGTGGGCAAGTCGCTGGCCTACAGCGTGCCCGCGATCGCGATGGCGCTGGCGCGCGGCACGCGGGTGCTGATCTCCACCGCCACCGTGGCGCTGCAGGAGCAGCTGGTGCACAAGGACCTACCGGCCCTGGCCGCACGCATGGAGCAACCCTTCCAGTTCGCGCTGGCCAAGGGGCGCGGGCGCTACGTGTGCAAGCTCAAGCTGGAGCGCCTGGCCGGCGGCGGCGCGGCCGGCCCGGGCGGTGACGGCGACCTGCCCGACGACGACCTGTTCGCCGACGAGGAGGCCGAGCAGCGCGGCAAGCGCCCGCGCCACGAGTCCGAGGCGCGCATGAAGTTCTACGCCAGCATGGCCGACGCGCTGGCGACCAGCGAATGGGACGGCGACCGCGACACGCTCGCTACGCCGCCCGAGCCCGAGGCTTGGAGTCCCGTGGCGGCCGAGGCCAGTTCCTGCACCGGCAAGCACTGCCCGGTGTTCAACCAGTGCACCTACTACGAGCGGCGCAAGCAGCTCGTGGCCGCGCAGGTCATCGTGGCCAACCACGACCTGCTGCTGTCGTCCCTGGGCGCGCGTCTGCTGCCCGAGCTGGACAACTGCCTGCTGGTGATCGACGAGGCCCACCACCTGCCCGCCACCGCGCTCGACCAGTTCGCCTGCGAGGCCGACCTCTCGCGCCTGACCTGGATCGACCGCCTGGCCAGCCGCGCGCTGCGCATCGGCCAGTTGGTGGAGGTCGAGGAAATTGCCGACATTCCCAACCACGCCGCGCGCCTGCGCGCCGCGCTGCAGGATGCCGCGCGCCTGGTGATGGACGTGTATGGCGAGCAACTGCGTGCGCCCGTGCCGGGGCGCCGCCAGTTCGCATCCAGCCTGCCCACGCGCGCCCGCGTGGCCGGCGGTGTGCTGCCCGAAGCGTTGGTGGAGCCCTTCAGCCAGGCCGCGCACCACGCCGAGGGCTTCCTGAACGCCCTGCGCGCCATTTCCAAGGCCCTGCGCAGCGAAATGCGCGACAAGCCCGATGAGGCGCGGCGCCTGTCGCAGCTGTATGCGCAGATCGGCGTGCTGGCGCCGCGGCTGGAGGCCGTGCACGCGGGCGCCCAGTTGCTGCTGCAGGACGCGCCCGAGGGCGCGGTGCCGGCCGCCAAGTGGTTCACGCTGGAGGTCGAGGGCGACTTCATCGTCGTGCGCGCGCATGCCAGCCCCGTGCTGCCGGGAAATACGTTGCGCAACCACCTGTGGTCCGCCGTGCGCGGCGCGGTGCTGACCTCGGCCACGCTCACCAGTTGCGGGCAGTTTGACTTTTTTCTGCGCGAATCGGGCCTGTTCGGCGACGAAGCCGTCACCACGCTGGCCGTGCCCAGCCCGTTCGACTACGCGCTGCAGGGCACGCTGGTGGCCACCGAGACCCGCGCCGAGCCGCGCGATGCGCAGGCCTTCACCGCCGAGATGGTGGACGCGCTGCTGTCCGACCTGGCCCTGGTCGAGGCTGGCGCGCTGGTGCTGTTCACCTCGCGCGAGCAGATGCGCCAGGCCGTGGACATGCTGCCCACCGCCATGCGCAGCGCCGTGCTGGTGCAGAACACCCTGCCCCGCCCACAGCTGCTGGCGCGCCACCGCGAGCGCGTGGCCGAAGGCCAGCCCTCCATCATCTTCGGCATGCAATCCTTCGGCGAGGGGCTGGACCTGCCCGGCAGGCTGTGCGAATCGCTCTTCATCACCAAGCTGCCCTTCGCCCCGCCCGACGACCCTGTGGGCGAGGCCCGCGCCGAATGGCTGCGCGGCGCCGGGCGCGACCCGTTCAGCGAACTGGTGGTGCCCGCCACCGCCATCCGCCTGGCGCAGTGGGTGGGCCGCGCCATCCGCACCGAGGAAGACCGCGCCCACGTGTATTGCTACGACAAGCGCCTGGTGCGCACCGGCTACGGCCAGCGCCTGCTGCAGGGCTTGCCGCCGTTCACGCTGGCGCGCCGGGCCGCAGGGTGACCGATTGCTCCTATGGGTATAGCTGTTGGCGCTTGCTGGATAAGCGCTGGAGCCCGATTGGACCATTAACCCCTTCCCGCATCGCCTGTCGGGCCGCGTCCCACAGGCGGGCAGGCCCATCGCCGACGCCCGCGCTCTGCCGTGCTGCCTAGAGTGGACTGGACCGATCTCTGAAAGGCCCGCCATGAAGCGCACCAACGACAACTCGGGCGCCACCGACAAGGTGGCCAACGACCACAACCAGCAGGGGCACCAGCCCCCCACGGCCCTGAACCAGGCGCGTCGCACGCCCGACAGCCGCAGCGACCGCACGGACCAGGTGGGCAGCGGCAACCAGGCGCAGTCGCGCCGCGGCAGCAAGAACCAGGGCGGCGCGGGCTGAGCCCGGCCTTCAGGGGCCTGCTTGGCCCCACACCCCACACTTTTGGGGGCGGCGGCGCTTCGTGCGTGGCGGCTACGATTACGCACCGGTGCCGGTGGCCCGTGCCTATCGCACGGGGTGCGCGGGGCCGGTTTCCTGCCGTCCCGCATGCCGTCCGCCCCCATCGCCGTCATCGATTTCGAAACCACCGGCATGATGCCTGCCCGGGGTGCACGCGCCACCGAGGTGGCCATCGTGCTCATGGAAGGCGGCCGCGTGGTGGACCGCTACCAGAGCCTGATGCGCACGGGCGTGCGGATCCCGCCCTTCATCACGCAGCTCACCGGCATCACGAATGCCATGGTGGAAGCCGCCCCCGATGCCGCCGCAGTGATGCGCGAGGCCGCGCGCTTTGTGGGCGACGCGCCCATGGTGGCCCACAACGCCGCATTCGACCGCAAGTTCTGGCAGGCGGAATTGCAGTACGCCGGGCTCGGCGCGCCTCATCCGTTCGCCTGCACCGTGCTGCTGTCGCGCCGCGTATACCCCGACGCGCCCAGCCACAGCCTGGGCCGCCTCACGGACCACCTCGGCCTGCCGCGCGCCGGACGCGCCCACCGCGCGCTGGCCGATGCGGAAATGGCCGCTGCGCTGCTGGCCTGTATGCAGCGTGACCTGTGCCAACGCTTCGGCCTGGCCTGGCCGGACCACGCGCTGCTGATGCAGTTGCAGCGCTGCGCACGCCCTGCCATCGGCAAGCTGCTGCAGCACCACCGCCAGGCCGCGCCAGCCGAACAGCCGCCAACGGCGTTGCAAATGGGGTAGCTGCCCCGCCCTTGTTGCGGGCGCTACAGGGCATTTTTCATCCTTCTCCCACTCATACCGCGCGTCGGATTGCGCGCACATCCAGGCGTGACCGGGGCCGACGCCGCGCACCTCGAGCGCACCCTACAGTGCGTTGCATGCCCGTCCCGGCGCGTGCGTGACGCACCGCGCCGTTGCGTCCTACCTACATCCCACGGAGGTTCTCCCATGTCCATGCCCGACGATTCCCCCCACGCCACGCTGTGGAACCGCATCAAGGACATCCGCTTTGCCATGCTCGCCCACCGCGCAGCCGACGGCCGGCTGCATGCCCACCCGCTGACCACGCTGAACAAGGACATCGATGCACAGAGTCAACTGTTCTTCTTCATCCCGCGCGGCAGCGAGTTGCACAGCCGCCTGCAGGCCGACAGCCAGGTGCATTTGAGCTACGCCGACCCGGGCGAAGACTGCTACGTGTCGCTGTCGGGCACGGCCGGTTTCATCGAGGACCCCGCGCGCAAGGAAGCACTGTGGACGCCGCTGGCCAAGGCCTGGTTCCCCGACGGTCCCACAGACCCCAATCTGGTGCTGCTGGCCGTCCGCATCGAGCATGCGGAATACTGGGACGTGAAGGACAGCAAGCTCTCCCAGCTCTACCAACTGGCCACCGCCGCGTTGACCGGCGAGCAGCCCAAGCCGCTGGGCGAGCACCGCGAGCTGTCGCTGGATTGACGGCGCGCCCAACCCGCGCGGGGGCACTTTGCGCGAGGAGCGTCTGTCTTGCCAGCGCGCGTTGCTGGAGCGGAGAGCGGGCGCCGCAAGCCGCGGCGTGCCCCGCCACAGGTAGCCCGTCGCCCGCAAAGAGGCCAACCACAGACCACGTGGCGGCAGTTCCAAGGACCGCCTCCCTCCGCAAGAAGCGAGATCTCAAGAAGCGGACTTTGACAACATTCCCCCCACGGGCGGCATGCAGCACGGGAGCGCTGCCGTATTCGCGGCGCGCTCGCGTTCGTTAAAACACCGCCCGCACCGCAGGCCGCAGCGCCCCTGCCAGGTCGCGCGCCAGCCGGCCCATATCGCGCACGCCCACGGCGCCCAGGCCGATGCGCACACCCTGCCCGCTGCGCAGCCGCAGCGGCGCGCCCGCCTGCACCGCCCAGCCCGCGGCCGCCAGGGCCTGCACCGCCGCGGCTTCGTCGGACACGGGCACCCAGGCGTGCAGGCCCTCGCCTTCCAGCCAGGGCGCCGCCACCCCGTGGCCGCGCAGCGCGCCCGCCAGCGCCGCGCGGCGGGCCGCGTACTGGGCCGCGGCATGGCGCCATGAGCCCCGCGCACGTCCCTGCGCCGCCTGCCGCCACAACTGCGCCACCAGCCCCTGCAACCAGTGGCTGACCCAGCGCGGCCCCAGCGCCTGGTGTGCGCACATCCCTTGCACCAGCGCCGGCGTGCCCGCGGCCAGGGCCACGCGGCAGTCTGCGCCCAACGCCTTGCTCACACTCAGCACATGCAGCCACAGCGGCGGCAGGGCCCCGGCCATCGCCAGGGGCGCGTGGCTCAGCAGGCCCCAATGGTCATCCAGGATCAGCAGCGTGTGCGGATGGGCCCGCAATTGGCGGCGCAGCGCCTTCCAGCGGGCCGCACCCAGGGCCACGCCCGTGGGGTTGTGCGCGCGCGGCGTAACCACCACGGCGCAGCACTGCGCCAACACGCCCGCTGCCGGCACGCACAGCCCCTGCGCGTCCACGGCCAGGGGTACGGGCTGCAGGCGCAGGCTGTACAGCAGCGCCAGCAGCGGTGGCCAGCCCGGGTCTTCCACCGCCACGCGGTCGCCGGGGCGCGCATGCTGGCGCAGGGCGCGCTCGATCGCATCCAGCGCACCCGAGAAGACCCCCACGGCATCGCCAGGCAGGCCCTGGCTCTCCAGCCAGGGGCGCGCCTGCGACAGCAGCGCCTCCGCAACCGCTTGCGGCGCATGCGGCACCGCTGCCGGCTGCCCCAGCGCAGCGGCCCAGGCCGCGCCGCGGGGACGCGGCAGCAGCGCAGGATCGGGCTGGCCGCTGGCCAGGTCGCGCAGGCCCTCGGGCGGAGCGAACGACGGGGCAGGGTGGGGCGGCTCGCCCGCTACGCGGGTGCCGCGGCGCCCCGCAGTGACCACGCGGCCCGCGCTGCGCAACCGCGCATAAGCGGCGGCGACGGTGTTGGGATTCACCCCCAGTTCTGCGGCCAGATGGCGCACCGAGGGCAGGGCGGCGCCACTTGGCAGAGCGCCGCGGCGCATGGCATATTCAAGGCTTGCCGCAATGTCTTTGGCATTGCTTCCTTCTACAGACAACGATGGCATGCACACATTGTATTGTTTGTACTAGTACAAATTTTTGTACTGCGCGGCTCAGTCGCTGCAATCGCGCCCCACACCCTTCGCGCATGCACCCACGGCGAGGCGCCGCAAGAAAAGTGCAAAAAATGACCCCAAAAAACGTTGCAAAAGTAGGAGAAAGCGCGTCTGGGCGCGGGGTGTTGGCTGCGCCATCGCGCCGCGGCTGCTACGCTTGACCCCCATGCGCGCCTTTGCCCTTCCCGTCCTGACGCTCGCGGCCAGCCTGCTGGTGGTGGGCTGCGGCACCACGCCGCCCACCTCTGCCTCGCGCAACGCCGCCTATTCCCGCCTGTCGCCCGAGCAGTCGAGCGACATCGCCATCCATGCCCTGGGACTGGTGGGCACGCCCTACCGCTACGGCGGCAATACGCCCGACAGCGGCTTTGACTGCAGCGGCCTCATCGGCTACGTGTACACCAGCCGCGCGGGCGTGGCCCCGCCGCGCACGGTGGCCCAGTTGAGCGGCTTCGGCCAGTCCATCGACGCGGACGAGCTGCGCACGGGCGACCTGGTGGTGTTCGGCCGCGGCCGGCCCACGCATGCCGGCATTTACGTGGGGGAGGGGCGCTTCGTACATGCGCCGTCCAGCGGCGGCACGGTGCGCCTGGACCACCTGCAGTCGCGCTACTGGTCGCAACAGTTCGCGAGCTTCCGGCGCCCCTGAACTTCCACGGCGCCGCTTGCGGCGGCCACAGGCGGTGTTACCTTCCTTCACCGCCACCTGCCGCCGGGGCAGGGCGGCGGACTCCCAGGACAGGCTCTCACGCGGGTAGCGCGACAATCGGGGCACCATGACCCTGACCGAACGCCTCGCATCCCCGCTCACCACCCACGACACCACGCGCATCGACGACCTGCGCATCAAAGCCGTGCGCCCGCTCATCACGCCCGCGCTGCTGCAGGAATGGCAGCCCGCGCCCGATGCGGCGCAGACGCTGGTGGAAAGCAGCCGCGTGGCCATCTCGCGCGTGCTGCACGGGCAGGACGACCGCCTCATCGTCGTGGTGGGGCCGTGCTCCATCCACGACCATGACCAGGCCATGGAGTACGCGCGCCTGTTGAAGGAGCAGGCGGATGCGCTGGCGCAGGACCTGCTCATCGTGATGCGCGTGTACTTCGAGAAGCCCCGCACCACCGTGGGCTGGAAGGGCTACATCAACGACCCGCACCTGGACGGCAGCTTCGCCATCAACGAAGGCCTGGAGCGCGCCCGCGCATTGCTGCTGGACGTGCTGGCGCTGGGTCTGCCCGTGGGCACGGAATTCCTGGACCTGCTGTCGCCGCAGTTCATCAGCGACCTGGTGAGCTGGGGCGCCATCGGCGCGCGCACCACCGAAAGCCAGAGCCACCGGCAACTGGCCAGCGGCCTGTCCTGCCCCGTGGGCTTCAAGAACGGCACGGATGGCGGCGTGAAGGTGGCAGCCGACGCCATCCAGGCCGCGCAGGCACCGCATGCCTTCATGGGTATGACCAAGATGGGGCAGGCGGCGATCTTCGAGACGCGCGGCAACCACGACTGCCATGTGATCCTGCGCGGCGGCAAGGCCCCGAACTACGGCGCGGCCGACGTGCAGGCCGCCTGCGCGCTGCTGGAGAAGGCCGGCCAGCGCCCGCAGGTGATGATCGACCTGTCGCATGCCAACAGCAGCAAGCAGCACCGCCGCCAGATCGACGTGGCGCAGGACGTGGCCCAGCAGATCGCCGCGGGCGATGCGCGGATCACCGGCGTGATGATCGAGAGCCACCTGCAGGAGGGCCGCCAGGACATCGTGGACGGCCAGCCGCTCACACCCGGCGTGTCGGTCACCGACGCCTGCATCAGCTTCGCACAGACCGTGCCGGTACTGCAGCAGCTGGCTGCGGCGGTGCGCGAACGCCGCACGCGCGGCTGACACGCTCCGGCGCCGTCGCGGCAGAAAAGAAGGAGGGCGCCCATGTACCATCAGTCACATCCGCCCGCCTTTCGGGCCACAAGCGTCCGCCATGTTCTTCCGACACCCCGCCGCGCCACCGCCGAGCCCCTTGGCCGGCGCCAGCCTGGGCGGCTCCTGACGCGCGCCATGGCCCGGGCCGCCTCTCGCTCCTTCCCGCAGCGCCATCCCGGCCGCGCGTGGGCATGACACGCAGCGCGCCATGCCTATCAGCGATTCCACCGGAACTCCGTCAGCCCACCCGGCCGAGGCAGGAGGCCGGGCCGCAGCGGTGCCGGCGCACGACGAGGCAGCGGCGCATGCACTCCTGCTGCAGCTCCAGCAACTGATCACAGACCTGCAGCTGCCCCTGGAGCACGTCCTGGCGCAGGCCGCCCAAGCCGCCTGCGCGATCACGGGCGCGGTCGGGGCAATGATCGCGTTGCGCGAAAACGATGCGCTGGCCGTGCGCGCCAGCGTGGGTGCGCCGCCCCTGCCGGCGATCGGCACCCGCGTGCCGCTGGACGCCTGCGCATCCTGGCAGGGCATGGAGCAAGCCGCACGCGCGGGCCTACAGGCAGCCACGGACGCCCCCGCGCAGGATGTGGGAAGTGCGCAACCTCCCCACCGGCGGGTCAGCATGCCGCTGGGCAGCGGCGCGCTGCTCGCGGGCCTGCTCCAGGTGAGGGTGCCCCAGGGCGCAGCGCTGGATGCGCAGCATCTGCTGCACCTGCGCATCCTGGCCGAGTCGCTGGGCGCCATGTTGCAGTTGCGGCGCGTGGACGCGCAGCTGCGTGCGTCCGAGCAGCAGTACCGCACGCTCTTTGCCGAACATCCGCAGCCCATGTGGGTCTGCGACCGCGACAGCCTGCGTCTGCTGGCGGTGAACCACGCCATGGTCCGCCACTACGGCCATGCGGAGCAGGAGCTGCTGGGCATGGAGTTGCGCGCGCTCTGGTCCGCGGAGAACCAGGACGCGGCCACCTGCGCACTCGACATGCTGCGCCGCGAGGCCCATGCACCCGGGTCTCCCGCGTCCGCACCACGGCTGTGGCGCCACGCACGCAAGGACGGCGCCGCCCTGGACGTGGAAGTCGTCGTGGGCGACACGGATTTCGGCGGGCGCCCGGCGTGGCAGATGCTGGCCAGCGACGTGACCGAGCGCTGCCGTATCGAGGACGAGCTGGCGCGCGTCAACCGGGCCAAGCGCATGCGCGGCGCTTGCAGCGAGACACTGGTGCGTGCCACCAGCGAGTCCGATCTACTGCACGCCGTGTGCAGCGTGGCCGTGGAGATCGGCGGCTACCGCATGGGCTGGGTGGGCATGGCACGCGACGATGCGCACAGGCGCATCGAGCCCGTGGCGCACGCGGGCGTCGCCCAAGCCCATGATTACACCGAACACCTGCACCTGAGCTGGTCGGTGCAGGAGCCGGGCGGCAACGGCCCGGCAGGCGTGTGCGTGCGCAGCGGCCGCACGGTGATCGTGCACGACGTGCACCACAGCCCGGCTTTCAGCCACCTGGCGGACCGCATGGCCCAGCTGGGCTTTCACGCCGTGGTGTGCCTGCCGCTGCGCAACGCCGAGCGCACCTTCGGCCTGCTGTACCTGTATGCGCCCGAGGTGCTGCACCTGGGGGTGCAGGAGACGCAGTTGCTGGAGGCCATGGCCGCCGACCTCGCGTTCGGCATCGAGAACCTGCGTGCCCGCGCGGAGCAGCAGCGCCTGCAGGCCACGTTGGTCAAGGTGGCCACCGCCGTCTCGGCCGGCGTGGGCGCGGCGTTCTTCGACCATCTGGCGCAGCACATGGCCGAGGCGCTGGGCGCCCAGGTGGCCTGCGTGGGCCGTTTCCTGCCGGCCGCCCCCGGGCAGGCGCGGCGGGCGGTGGCGCTGTCTCACGTGGTCGATGGCGTGGCCCAGCCCAATGCCGAATACGTACTGGAAGGCACGCCGAGCGAGCGGCTGCTGACCCAGCGCTCGCTGGTCATCCGCGACCGTGCGCGCGAGCGGTTCCCGCGGGCGCCGGTGCTCGCGCGCACGGGCGCGCGCAGCTACGTGGGCCAGCAGCTCACGGCCAGCGACGGCACGCCCATCGGCATGATCTTCGTGGTGTTCCGCCAGACGCTGGAGCGCAGCCGGTTCGTCAGCAACACGCTGCAGATCTTCGCCGCGCGCGCGGCCGCCGAACTGCAGCGCCAGACGGACGACCAGCGCATCCGCCAGCAGGCATCGCTGCTGGACAAGGCGCGCGACGCCATCATCGTGCGCGACCTGGAGCACCGCATCACGTTCTGGAACGAGGGCGCAGAGCGCATGTACGGCTGGTCGCGCGAGGAGGTCCTCGGCCGCTCCATCGCCACGCTGCTGTATCAGAACCCGGAGGACTTCCTGCGCGCCACCCAGCACGTGATGCAGCACGGCGTGTGGAGCGGCGAGATCCTGCAGTGCGACCGCGCGGGCCGCACCCTCGAAGCCGAAGGCCGCTGGACGCTGGTGCGCAACGACCGCGGCGAGCCCGAGTCGGTCCTCGCGATCAACGCCGACATCGGCACGCGCAAGCACCAGGAGCGCGAGATCCAGCGCCTGGCCTTCTTCGACCCGCTCACCCACCTGCCCAACCGCGTGCAGCTGCTGGACCGCGTGGACCAGGCCCTGGCCAAGGCGCAGCGCCTGGAGCAGGGCGGGGCGCTGCTGTTCATCGACCTGGACAACTTCAAGACCCTCAACGACACGCTGGGCCATGACCAGGGGGACGAGCTGCTGCAGATCGTGGCGCAGCGGCTGAACACCTGCGTGCGCAGCGCAGACACGGTGGCGCGCCTGGGTGGCGACGAATTCGTGGTGCTGGTGGAGCAGCTCAGCGCGCACAGCGACACGCTGGCGGAGCAGGCGGGCGCCGTGGGCGAGAAGATCCTCGCCGTGCTCAGCGCCCCCTATGCGCTCACCGGGTACCAGTACCGCAGCACGCCCAGCATCGGCATCGCACTGTTCAACCACGCGCCCACCACGGTGGGCGAACTGCTCAAGCAGGCCGACCTGGCGATGTACCAGGCCAAGACCGCGGGACGCAACACGCTGCGCTTTTTCAACCCGAGCATGCAGCATGCCGTGGCCGAGCGTGCCTCGCTCGAGGCGGACCTGCGCAACGCGCTGGCGCAGAAAGAGTTTCTGCTGCACTACCAGCCGCAGATCAACGCGCGGGGCGCGATCGTGGGCGTGGAGGCGTTGCTGCGCTGGGCGCACCCGCGGCGCGGCATGGTGTCGCCCGGGCAGTTCATTCCGCTGGCCGAGGAGACCGGCCTGGTGCTGCCGCTGGGGCACTGGGTGCTGCACACGGCGTGCTCGGTGCTGGCCGATTGGCAGCGGGTGCCGGCGCTGGCGCCGCTGACCATGGCAGTGAACGTGAGCTCGCGCCAGTTCCGCGATGCGGGTTTCGTGGACGACGTGGCGGGCGTGCTGGCCGCCACCGGCGCGCCGGCCTCCCAGCTCAAGCTGGAACTGACCGAGAGCCTGCTGGTGGAAGACTTGGCCGCCACCATTGCCACCATGGCGGCGCTGCGCGCGCTGGGCGTGGGCTTTTCGCTGGACGACTTCGGCACCGGCTACTCGTCGCTGGCCTACCTCAAGCGCATGCCGCTCGGGCAGCTCAAGATCGACCAGAGCTTCGTGCGCGACCTGCTCACGGACCCCAACGACGCGGCCATCGTGCGCACCATCATCGGCCTGGCCGCCAGCCTGGGCCTGGAGGTGATCGCCGAGGGCGTGGAGACCAGCGCGCAGCGCGACTGGCTGGCGCACGCAGGCTGCGCGGTGTACCAGGGTTACTTTTTCAGCCGGCCGCTGCCGCTGGATCTGCTGGAGCAACTGCTGCACGACCACATCGCCGCAGCCCGCACGCCGTCTCTTTAAGCCCAATTGGCCTGTAACGCTTGTCCAGCAAGCGCTAACAGCTATTTAATCGATAGCTTACGCTTCCTCGCTGCGCACGAACGGCTCCAGCCCCTTGACCATGCGTGCGAACTGCGGGCCGATCTCCTGCTCCAGCAGCGCGCGCGGGAACTTGCTGGCCGAGCCGCCCGCGTTGAAGCTGATCACGCGGCCGTCGGGCTGGCGGATGGCGGCGCCCACGCCCGCGATGTCCGTCTGCCAGTCGCGCACCACCACCGTGAAGCCACGCGCCCGCCAGTGGGCACACCCGGTCTCGATGGCCTGGCGCAATTGCGGCCAGCGCTCGCCTTCGGCCTGGCGGATCTCGGCCAGCAGCCGCTCGCGCTCGCGCGGCTCCATCACGGCCAGCAAGGCGTGGCCCATGGCCGTCTCCGCCACCGGAAGGCGCGCGCCGAGGTCCAGTCCCAGCGACAGCGGCGTGCCCGAGCGGCAGTTTTCCACGTACAGCACCGACAGCCCGTTGCGGATGCCCAGCGACACCGAGATGTCGTAGCGGTCCGCGAAGTCCTGCATGTAGGGCCGTGCAATGCGCCGCAGCCGCAGGTTGGACACCATGGTGATGCCCAGTGCCGCCAGGCTGTCGCCCAGCGCGTACTTGCCGCTGTCGCGCGAATGGCGCAGGTAGCCCAGCACGCACAGCGTGTAGGCCAGGCGCACCACCGTTGGCTTGGGCAGGCCGGTGCGCGCGGCGATCTCGGCATTGGTGAGCCATTTTTCGTCCACCTGGAAGCACGCCAGCACGTCCAGCCCCCGGGCCAGCGCGGTCACGAATCGCCGGCTGTCCGCGCCTTCGTCGAAGTCGATGTTCCGTGTGCGCGCCATTCCCACTCTCCAGGTAAATTTCTCTTAGCGGAATTATTTCATCGCAACTTTTCTGCACCGACTCATGGATTTCCCTAGCGAGAAGGGTTTTTCATCAGGGGGATACTGAAATCACGCCACTTCTCCCGTGCCTCCATGAATTTCGCACAGAGAAACCACGCTACCTGAAGGCCTCCACAGCACACGGCCTGCACAGCGGGTTGATCGCAGCGCCGGAGGCCATAGACCCAAGGACTCCCTCCATGACCCATGCTTTGCTCAACCGCCGCACCCTGTCCCTGCTGCTGGCCGCCGGCTGCGTGGCCGGCCCCGCGCTGGCGCAACCCGAGCGCTTTCCCAGCCGCCCGATCAAGGTGCTGATCGGCTTCACCGCCGGCGGCTCGACCGATGTGCCGTTCCGCGTGCTGGCGGAGAACGCCTCCAAGATCCTGGGCCAGCCCGTGATCATCGAGAACAAGCCCGGCGCCGGCGGCGTGCTGCCCGCGCAGATGATGCAGAGCACCCCGGCCGACGGCTACACGCTCGCACAGGTGCCGCTGCCGGTGTTCCGCCTGCCCTACACGCAGAAGATCAACTGGAACCCGGCCACCGACCTGCAATACGTGATCGGCCTGGCGGGCTACGCCTTCGGCCTGGTGGTGCCCGCGGACTCGCCCATCAAGTCCATGCAGGACTACATCGCCTACGCCAAGAACAACCCCGGCAAGCTGAACTACGGCACGCCCGGTGCGCTGACCACGTTGCACCTGACGATGGAGAACATCGCCCTGCAGGCCGGCGTGACGCTGAACCACATTCCCTACAAGGGCAACTCCGAGTCGCTGCAGGCCGTGCTGGGCGGGCATGTGATGTCGATTGCCGACACGCCCGGCTGGGCGCCGTACGTGGAGCAGGGCAAGCTGCGCGTGCTGTCGGTCTGGGGGGACAAGCGCTCGGCCCGCTTCCCCAACGTGCCCACGCTCAAGGAAGTGGGCATCAACCTGGTGCAGACCTCGCCGTTCGGCCTGGTGGTGCCCAAGGGCACGGACCCGAAGATCACCCAGGTGCTGCACGACGCCTTCAAGAAGGCCATGGAGATGCCCAACTACAAGGAGTCCCTGGCGAAGTTCGACATGGACACCTACTACATGGACAGCGCCACCTACAAGCAGTACGCGCTGGACACCATGAAGACCGAGAAGGTCATCATCGAGAAGCTTGGCTTGGCCAAATAACCCGGCTTGCAGGAAAAATGGCTGCTGGCGCTTGATGGGCAAGCGCTGGCAGCTATCAATAATGAAGCACACCGGCCGACGGCCTGACCCACGCGGCCATCGCTCCGGTTATTCATGAATGTGTCTATTACTTGATAGTGGTAGTAGTAGAGCCCGCGCCATTTTGTGGACAAGCCGCTTTTTCTGAATGGCGGCGCGTACTTGCGCTACTGCAAAGTCTGTGTCCCGGCACCGGGTCAAGTCCGGCCTGAAATGGGTACAACTGCGCCGGTGGGACGGGTGCTGTGGACAAGGCGCAGATGACCAGCGCCGCATCCCCAGGCTTGTCCACAGGCCGCTCAGAAGTGCAACGCGTAGCGCAGTTGCAGGAAGTTCTCCCCGGGGTTCGGGCTCTTGATGCCGGCGTTGGACACGTGCTGCACGCTCAGCATCAGTTCATGCTGGCGCTGTGCGCCGAAGTTGCGCCCCAGGCCCAGGTGCGAGGCAAAGTTGAAGCGGGTGCTGAACTCATGGTCCTGCACGCGGTAGCGGTGGCTGGCCACGGTGGCACCGATGCCGGCCTCCCAGAACCAGGGGGAACGGCCCTCGTCGGGGCGCAGGCGCAGCGTGGGCGCCACGCCCACCACCACCGCGCTGTTGTGCCCGCCGATGCCATCAAAGGACCAGCGGCTGAGTGAAACATCCCAATGGCCGCGCAGCTCGCCGCCCCACAGCGGGCGGCGCCAGGTGCCCCAGGGCAGGGTGGCGCCGATGGTGATGGCATCCGTCTGGCGCCGCGCCCATTCGCCCTGCACGTAGACCGAAGGGGCGTAGGCCCGGTCCTCTGACGGCTGCGCCAGGGCCGGTGGGGCCGTGAGGCACGCGGCGGCGGCCGCGAGAAAAGGCACCGGGGAGAGAAGGGCGGTGCGCCGGAAAAAGGCGCTGCGGCGGGCGATGGTAGGCATGGTTGCGAGGTGTTGTTGTTACCTGAATATATAACTATATAACCCCTGCAGCCCCCCACTGCCCAGCCGCCCTGTAGGCCGGAGCCGCAGCCCGCAGCCCGCGGCCGGCGCAGCGGATGCGCACCCGGCCCTGGGCCGGCTTACTGCGGCGTCAGCGGCGCGCCGGGAGCAGCGCCTGCGCCCGGGCCAGGGCCTTGGTGGCGCATGCCGCGACCGTCACCGCGGAAGTCGCCCCGCGCACCGTCCTTGCCCCAGCGCTTGCCCATGGGGTGGTGGTCGCCGCCCCAGTGGCGGTACATGCGCTTGCCTTCGGCGTCGAAGGTCTTTTGCTGCGCCGGCGTCAGGGTGCCATAGAAGGCCTTGACGGCGTCGCCGCGGCGGTCCATCTCGGCCGCACGCTGGGAGCGCAGCGCACGCATGCGGTCAATGCGCTCGGGCGTGGTGAGCTGGTCCATGCCTTGCCAATCCAGCCGCGCCTTGCGTGCGTCGGCGTCGGGCTTCATGGACTGCAGGAAGCTGTTCCATGCGGGCTCCTGCTCGGGCGTGAGCTGCAGCTTGCGCTTGAACGCCTCGGCGCGCTGGGCCATGTACTGCTCGCGCTGCTCGGGCGTCAGGGCGCGCTGGCGCGGACGCTGCTGCGCCTGGGATGCGCCTTGCTCGGTGGCAGCTGGGCCGGGGCCGGGTTGCGCCAGGGTGGGCACAGCCATGCCGGCGAGCACAGCGGCCGCCACGGCGGTGGCGGCCAGGCGCTGGGTGATCTTGAAACGGGCCATGGTGTTTCCTTTCTTGCTTCACACAGGAAGTGATGGGCGCCTGGTGGTCCACCCGAATGGGGGACACTGCACCCTGCGCTTGCAAAGCAGTGTGCGCCGCGTGTGTAACGCGCCCGTGAGCGAATTCTGCGCCTGTGTAAAGTTCTGCTATTCACCCGGCATGCGCCACCATGCCGGCTACAGTCGTTTTATGCCAATAGTGCCTCCAGCGCTTATCCAATAAGCGCTGACAGCTATCAAATCAGGACCATTCACCGCCCCGCCCGTCGTGCAGCCCTGGCGCGGGGCCGGCATTTCAAAAGGAATCTCCCCGTGTTCAAGAACATGATCGTGTACCGCATTGCCCCCGAGTGGCAGGTGGAGCTGACCCAGCTGGAGGAAGCGCTGGCCAAGGCGCCTTTCCAGGAGTGCGGCGCCACGCAGGAAAAGTCCAGCGGCTGGGTGCCCCCGCGCGGCGAGGCCCATGGGCTGCTGGCCGAGAGCGTGGGCGGCCACTGGATGCTGCGCTTTCAATGGGAAGCCAAGATGCTCCCGGCCACCGTGCTGGCGCGCAAGGTGAAGGAAAAGGCCGCGCAGATCGAGCAGCAGACCGGCCGCAAGCCCGGCAAGAAGGAAACCAAGGAGCTCAAGGAAGAGGCCAAGCTGGACCTGCTGCCCATGGCCTTCACCAAGCAGGGCGGCACCTGGGTATGGATCGACCCACAGGCGCACTTGCTGGTGCTGGATACCGGCGCCCAAGGCCGTGCCGACGAGGTGGTGAGCCTGCTGGTGGAGCACCTGCCCGGCCTGTCGCTGGCGCTGCTGGACACGCAGACCAGCCCTCAGGCGGCGATGGCGCTGTGGCTCAAGGAGCAGGAGCCGCCGGCGGGCTTTTCCATCGACCGCGAGTGCGAGCTGAAGGCGCCCGACGAGACCAAGGCCGTGGTGCGCTACGCCCGCCACCCGCTGGACATCGAGGAAGTGCAGGGCCACATCGAGGCGGGCAAGCTGCCCACCAAGCTCGCCATGAGCTGGGACGACCGCGTGAGCTTCGTGCTGACCGAGGGGCTGCAGCTCAAGAAGGTGGCGTTCCTGGACACGGTGTTCGAGGGCCAGGCGCAGGACGATGGCGGCTTCGATGCCGACGTGGCGATCGCCACGGGCGAGCTGTCGCAGTTGATTCCCGACCTGATCGCGGCGCTGGGCGGCGAGGGGCGCACGAGCCTGGGGGGCGCTGCTGCCGCCCCCGCACCAACCGCCGGGGCCTTGCATGCCGCGGCCAGCGGCCCCGACGACGACGCGCCGTTCTGACGAAAAAAAACCCACGCGCCGTTGCCGGTGCATGGGCTTGGGGCCTGGCTTGAAGGCCGCTGCCGGATCAGGCCCGGTGGCGGGCCAGCACGACGGGTTCCACCGCCCGTTCGGGCTCGGGCAGAAACTCGGCCTCCCCATCCAGCACGCGGTGCAGGCGGTCGGCATCCAGCGCGTTTTCCCAGCGCGACACCACCACTGTGGCCACGGCGTTGCCGATGAAGTTGGTGAGCGAGCGGCACTCGCTCATGAAGCGGTCCACGCCCAGGATCAGCGCCATGCCGGCCACCGGCACCTCGGGCACCACGGCCAGGGTGGCGGCCAGGGTGATGAAACCCGCGCCGGTCACGCCGGCCGCGCCCTTGGACGACAGCATCGCCACCAGCAGCAGCGCGATCTGGTGGCCCAGCGTGAGGTGCGTGTCGGTGGCCTGCGCGATGAAGAGCGCGGCCAGCGTCATGTAGATGTTGGTGCCGTCCAGGTTGAACGAGTAGCCCGTGGGCACCACCAGGCCCACCACGGACTTAGCACAGCCGGCCTTCTCCATCTTTTCCATCAGCGAGGGCAGGGCGGACTCGGACGAGGAGGTGCCCAGCACCAGCAGCAGCTCGGCCTTCAGGTAGCGGATCAGCTTGAGCACCGAGAAGCCGCAGGCCCGTGCCACCGCGCCCAGCACCACCAGCACGAACACCGCCGAGGTGATGTAGAAGGTGAGCACCAGCTCGGCCAGGTTCACCAGCGAGCCCAGGCCAAACTTGCCGATGGTGAACGCCATGGCGCCGAAGGCGCCGATGGGCGCGGCCTTCATGACGATGTTCACCAGCTTGAACACGGGCTTGGTCAGGCCGTCCAGGAAGTCCAGGATGGGCTTGCCCGCATCGCCCACCATGGCCAGCGACACACCGAACAGCACGGCCACCAGCAGCACCTGCAGGATGTTGTCGCCCACGAAGGGGCTGATCAGCGTCTTGGGGATGATGTCCAGCGCGAAGCCGGTGAGCGTCATCTCGTGCGACTTGCTCACGTAGCCCTTGACGGCGGTCTGGTCCAGCTCGGCCACGTTGATGTGCATGCCGGTGCCGGGCTGCATCACGTTGGCCACCACCAGGCCCACCACCAGCGCCAGCGTGGAGAAGGTGAGGAAGTACGCCATGGCCTTGCCGAACACGCGGCCCACGGCGCTCAGGTGGCTCATGCTGGCGATGCCGGTGACGATGGTCAGGAAGATCACCGGCGCGATGATCATCTTGATGAGCTTGATGAAGGCATCGCCGAACGGCTTCATCGCCGCGCCGTACTCTGGCTGGAAGTGGCCCAGCAGTACGCCGATGATGATGGCGAACACCACCTGGAAATACAGTTGGCGATAGAACGGAAGCCGCACCGACGGCGCGGGGGCGGCAGAGGAAATGGCATGCATGCGGCGTGTCTCCGGAGGTCGAAAAAAAGACGCGCCAGGGCCGTGCAATGCCGCGCATCTTTGGAAGTCCGCGGTTGTACCCCTGCATCGCCGCCGCGCCGATAACCTATTGGTATTAGACGCCGCGCCCGCCCCGCCCGCGGACACCAAACCCAGAGACACTCCGCCCATGCCGCTACGTCGCCGCCGCCCGCTGCTCACCGCGCTTGTCGCACTGTTCGTGCTGGCGGGCATGGCCGTGTGCATGCTGCTGGCCAGCCAGTACGCGCAGCGCCGTGCGCTGCACGACGAAAGCCAGGGGGTGCGGCGCCAGCTCACGCTGTACGGCCAGGCGCTGGAGCAGCGCATCGACCGCTTTCGCACCCTGCCCGAGGTGCTGGCGCTGGACGCGCAACTGAGGGACGCGCTGACCCACCCGCTCACGCCCGCCGAGGTGGACGTGCTCAACCGCAAGCTGGAGCAGGCCAACGGCGCCAGCCATTCGTCCACGCTCACGCTCATCAACCTGCAAGGCCGCGCCATCGCCGCCAGCAACTGGCGCGACACCCCCAACAACGTGGGAGAGGACTACCACTTCCGCCCCTACGTGCAGCAGGCGCTGGCGCAGGGCCACGGGCGGTTCTACGGCATCGGCCTGACCACGGGGGAGGCGGGCTACTTCCTGTCCACGGCGATCCGTGGTGATGACGGGCAAACGCTGGGCCTGGTGGCCATCAAGATCCTGCTGACCGAGCTGGAACGCGAATGGCGCCAGAGCCCCGACGTGGTGCTGGCCTCGGACGCGCACGGCGTGGTCTTCCTCGCCAGCCGCGACGCCTGGCGCTACCGGCTGCTGGCACCCCTCACGCCCCAGGCGCGCCAGGAGCTGGAGGCCACGCGCCAGTACACCGGCCAGCCCCTCACGCCGCTGGGCCTGCAGGTGGAGCGGCGGGTGGACGAAGGCACGGTGCTGGCACGCGCGCAGGAGCCCCCCTTGCCCGGCCCGCTGCTGTGGCACACGCAGGAGCTGGCGGGCGCCGGCTGGCAACTGCACCTGCTGCACCACGCGGACAGCGCCATCGAGGCCCGCCGCTGGGCGGCCGGTGCGGCCGCGGGCCTGTGGCTGGCCCTGGCACTGCTGGTGCTGTTCGTGCGCCAGCGGCAGCGCCTGGCCCTGCTGCGCCAGCGCAGCCGCCAGGAGCTGGAGACCGTGCTGCGCCAGCATGCCCAGGAGCTGCGCACCGCACAGGACGGCATCGTGCAGGCCGCGCGCGAGGCCGACACCGGCCTGTCGCGCAGCCTGCAGCACCTGCCCCAGGGCGTGGTGGTGATCGACCGCGACCTCAACCTGGTGGCGTGGAACTCGCGCTACGTGGAACTGTTTCGCTTTCCGCCCGAGCTGATGCGCGTGGGCACGCCGGTGGAGGCGCTGATCCGCCACAACGCGCGCCGCGGCCTGCTGGGCGCCACGCCCACCGAGGACGCCATCCAGCGGCGCCTGCAGCACCTGCGCAGCGGCAAGCCCCACCTGCATGAGAGCGCCAAGAGCGACGGCACGGTGCTGGAGATCCGCGGCAACCCGCTGCCCGACGGCGGCTTCGTCACCAGCTACGCCGACATCACCAGCTACAAGAACGCCGCGCGCGAGCTGCGCTCGCTGGCCGACGCGCTGGAGCTGCGCATTGCCGAACGCACGCGCGATCTGGACGCCGCCCGGCGCGAGGCCGAGGCCGCCAACCGCTACAAGACCCGCTTTGTGGCCGCCGCGGTGCACGACCTGCTGCAACCGCTGAATGCGGCGCGCATGTTCGCCTCGCTGCTGCGCGGCCACCTGCACGACGCCGCCGGACGCCAGGTGGCCGACAGCATCGACGGCGCGCTGGCCGCGCAGGACGGCATCCTCAACAGCCTGCTGGACATCTCGCGCATGGAATCGGGCCAGTTGGAAGTGCATGTGCGCGACTTCGCGCTCGGCCCGCTGCTGCAGGTGATGCAGCACAACTTCGGCATCATCGCCGCCAGCCGGGGCCTGCGCCTGCGCACCGTAGGCACGCGCTACGCGGTGCGCAGCGACGAGGCGCTGCTGCGGCGCATCCTGCAGAACCTGGTGTCCAACGCCATCCGCTACACGCCCCGCGGGCGCGTGCTGATCGGCTGCCGGCGCCGCGGCCGGTACCTGCGCATCGAGGTGCACGACCAGGGCCCCGGCATTCCCGAGAGCCTGCAGCGCGAGATCTTCGAGGAGTTCCGCCGCCTGGGCGAGGGCCACAGCCAGGACGGCGACCGGGGTGCGGGCCTGGGGCTGGCCATCGTCGAGCGCCTGGGCAAGCTGCTGGGGCACGAGATTGGCCTGCGCTCCGAACTGGGGCGCGGCAGCGTGTTCTGGGTGTGCGTGCCGCTGGCCGATGCCGCCGCCGCACCCCGCCCCGCCGCCGCGGGCGCAGCCGCCCCGCCCGAGGGCGACCAGCCCCTGCAGGGCACCACGGCCTGGTACATCGATGACGACGCGCCCAGTTGCGAGGCCACCGGCGCGCTGCTGCGCCGCTGGGGCTGCGAAGTGCCTTTGGCGGGCGGCCCGCAGTCGGCCCTGGACTTGGCCGCGCCCGGCAACGCGCCACAGCTGGTGCTGCTGGACGTGCGCATGGGGCCCTTCCACGGCCCCGACCTGTACGACCGGCTGTGCACCGTGTGGGGCCAGGCACCGTCGGTGGTGCTGGTGACGGCCGAGCGCAGCAGCACCCTGCGCCGCCAGGCGGCCGAGCGCGGCTGGGGCTACCTGCTCAAGCCCGTGCGCCCGTCCGCACTGCGCGCGCTCATCAGCCAGATGATGCTACGCAAACAGTAGCTGCTTGCGCTTGTCAGACAAGCGCTAGAGGCCGATTTGGCTTGAAACTTGTGCCGGCAGGGTACTGCGCTCAGGGCGCGGCTTCCGGCTCCGTCTCCAGGCTCTTCACCAGCACCGCGGCCTGGGTGCGGCTGTAGCACTCCAGCTTTTTCAGGATGGCCGTCACATGCACCTTGACGGTGTTCTCGGCCAGGCCCAGCTCGTGCGCGATCTGCTTGTTGAGCAGGCCATCGGCAAGGCACAGCAGCACGCGGAACTGCTGCGGCGTGAGCTGCGCGAGCTTGGCGGCCAGCGCAGCGTCGGCCTCGGAGCGCTCGGCCGCCATGGGCGGAAACCAGCTGCCGCCGTCCAGCACGGCCCGGATGGCCGCGCCCATGTCCTCGGCCGGGGCCGACTTGGGGATGAACCCCGCCGCGCCGAACTGCTGCGCACGGCGGATCACGCGCGGGTGGTCGTTGGACGAGATCACCACCACCGGCACCTGCGGGTACTCCCCGCGCACGTGCAGTAGGGCCGAGAAGCCCCGCGCGCCGGGCATGGCCAGGTCCAGCAGCACCAGCTCCACCTCGGGGTGGTCCTGCAGCGCCTGGCCCAGCGTGGCGGCGCTGGCGGCCTCCAGCGTCTGCAGCGGCGCAAAGCGCTCGTGCAGCACCTGGATCAGCGCCGCGCGGAACAGCGGGTGGTCGTCGGCAACGAGCAGGGTGGGGGGCGGCATGGGGTGCAGTCTGCCACGGCGCACGGATGGGGCCAGCCGCTACCATCGAGTTCCATGGCACTCAACTGGGTCTGGACGGGGTTTTTCATCGTGGCGTTCGCCACCGCCGTGGTGCGCTGGCTGCTGGGCGAGGCAGGCATCTTCCAGGCCCTGCTGACGGCGCTGTTCGACGGCGCACGCGCGGGCTTCGAGATCTCGCTGGGCCTGGCCGGCATCATGGCCCTGTGGCTGGGCCTGATGCGCGTGGGCGAGCGCGCGGGCATGGTCGAGCTGCTGGCGCGCCTGGCCGGGCCGCTGCTCACGCGGCTGTTTCCCGCCGTGCCCGCCGGCCACCCCGCCCAGGGCGCGATGACCATGAACATCAGCGCCAACCTGCTGGGGCTGGACAACGCGGCCACGCCGCTGGGCCTCAAGGCCATGCAGGAGTTGCAGACGCTCAACCGCGAACCGGCGGGCACGGCCAGCAACGCGCAGATCATGTTCGTGGTGATGAACACGGCGGGGCTGACGCTGATCCCCACGTCCGTCATCGCCATCCGCCAGAGCGTGGCGCTGAAGCAGGGCCTGGGCGCGGGATTCAACGCGGCCGACATCTTCCTGCCCACGCTGCTGGTCACCTTCGCCTCGCTGCTGGCGGGCGTGCTGGCGGTGGCGCTCTTTCAGCGCCTGCCGATCTGGCGCGCGCGCTTGCTGCTGCCTTTGCTGGCCGTGGGCGGCGTGCTGGCGGCGGCGGTGGCGGGCTTGGCGCAACTGCCCGCAGAGCAAGCCGCCCAGATTGCGGGTGCCACGGGCGCGGGCGTGATCCTGGGGGTGGTGGCGCTGTTCCTGCTGGCCGGGGCCTGGCGCCGCGTGAACGTGTACGACGCCTTCATCGACGGCGCCAAGGAGGGCTTTGGCGTGGCGGTGCAGATCATTCCGTACCTGGTGGCCATCCTGGCGGCCATCGGCGTGTTCCGCGCCGCGGGGTGCATGGATGCGCTGCTGGCGGCCATCGGCGCGGGGGTGGCGGCGCTGGGGTGGAACACCGACTTCCTGCCGGCCCTGCCCGTGGGGTTGATGAAGGTGCTCTCGGGCGCCGGCGCACGGGGTTTGATGATCGACGTGATGCAAACCCATGGCGTGGATTCCTTCGTGGGGCGCCTGGCCGCCATCGTGCAGGGCTCCACCGAGACCACCTTCTACGTGCTGGCCGTGTACTTCGGCAGCGTGGGCGTGAAGCACACACGCCACGCACTGGCCTGCGCGCTGGTGGCCGATGCCGTGGGGCTGCTGGCCGCGATCGGTGTGGGCTACGCGCTGCTGCGCTGACCGCAACCTTCCCTCTTTCCCAAAAAAGCGCCTGACAAGGCGCTTTTTTTACGCCGAAGCCTCCTCAATCCGGGGCCGAGAAAGGGGTTTTGTGCGGCGCTGCGGTTTGCCACGGGTTGTTCTTTGTAGTTCTTATAAAGAATAGTCGTAGTAGTAGAGGGCGGCCCGGCCTGTGGGCAAGCCGATTTTTGTTTGACAGATCAAGCACTTGCGCTGCGCCAAAGCATGGGGACGGCTGCAGGCGCCTGCTGTACCGCAAATGGGGACAAGCCCCAGATGCGCCCCGCACCTGTGCATAACTGGCCAGTTGTGCCAGAACGCTCCGCAGACTTATCCACAAGGCGCCCTTCCGGGGAAGACTGCCGAGCAAAAACGGCGCAAGCGAAGGCTGAAACAGCGTTAGCAGCTCCTTTTTCAGGAGCGATGGAGACGTGGTACTGCGATGCAGGCCACAGCCGCCCCGGGATTGCGGGACAATGCAGGCCCTTTACTGCTTTCCGAGACCTTTCCCTGTGACCGACTCCGCCCTGCTCCCCTTGCCCGACCGCCTGGCCATCGACCCGCGCAGCCCGCACCATGTGGCGGCCGTGTTCCAGCAGGCGGCGGACATCGGCATCCGCTTCAACGGCAAGGAGCGTGTCGACGTGGAGGAGTACTGCGTGAGCGAGGGCTGGATCAAGGTGCCTGCCGGCAAGACACTGGACCGCAAGGGCCGGCCGCTGCTCATCACCCTCAAGGGCAGCGTGGAGGTGTTCTACAAGCCGGAAGCCGCGGCATAAAAAAGCCACCCGGTCCCGCCGGGTGGCTGGTGGGTGGGCACCCGCTGGTTCATTGGCCCGCTCCAAGAGGTGCAGACGGCGTTCTGATCGGCCGTGAGGAAGGTGCTGGATCGTTTGGTTGCTACTTAATCAGGAGCTAGCAGCGCTTGATGGACAAGCGCTGAAGGCCAGAACGACTCAAACCCGTTCGAAGATCGCCGCGATGCCCTGGCCGCCGCCGATGCACATGGTCACCAGCGCGTAGCGCCCGCCCGTGCGGTGCAGCTCGGCAATCGCCTTGGTGGTGATGATGGCGCCCGTGGCACCCACGGGGTGGCCCAGCGAGATGCCCGAGCCGTTGGGGTTGACCTTGGCAGGGTCCAGGCCCAGCTCCTGCACCACGGCGCAGGCCTGGGCGGCGAAGGCCTCGTTGGCCTCGATCACGTCCATGTCCTGCACCTTCAGGCCGGTGCGCTGCAGCACCTTCTGCGTGGCGGGCACGGGGCCGATGCCCATGTAGGCCGGGTCCACGCCGGCGTGTGCGTAGCCCACCAGGCGCGCCAGGGGTTTCAGGCCCAGGGCCGCCACGCGGTCGCCCGCAGCCAGCACCACGGCGGCAGCGCCGTCGTTGATGCCCGAGGCGTTGCCAGCGGTCACGGTGCCGCCTTCTTTCTTGAACGCGGGCTTCATGCCGGCCAGCACGTCCAGCGTGGTAGTGGCGCGTACGTGCTCGTCTTCCTGGAACAGCACGGTGCCCTTGCGCGTGGCGATTTCCACCGGAACGATCTGCTCTTTGAAGTAGCCCGCCGCGATGGCGGCGGCGGCGCGCTGCTGGCTGGCCAGGGCGAGTTGGTCCTGCATCTCGCGCGAAATTTGGTAGCGCTCGGCCACGTTCTCGGCGGTGATGCCCATGTGCATCTTTTGCCAGGGGTCGTGCAGGATGCCGAGCATGTAGTCGATGCTCTTGCTGTCGCCCATGCGCTGGCCCCAGCGCGCGCCCTGGTCGAAGTAGGGGCCGCGGCTCATGGATTCCGAGCCGCCGCCCACGGCCACGTCGCAGTCGCCATAGCCAATGGCCTGCGCCGCGCTGACGATGGCCTGCAGGCCCGAGCCGCACAGGCGGTTGACGTTGAAGGCAGGCGTCTCGATGGGGCAGCCAGCGTCAATCGCCGCCACGCGGGAAAGGTACGCGTCCTTGGTGTCGGTGGGGATCACGTTGCCCATGACCACGTGGCCCACGGCATCGGGCGCGATGCCGGCGCGCGCAATCGCGGCCTTCACGGCGGTGGTGGCAAGCTGGGTGTTGGGCACATCTTTCAAGCTGCCGCCGAAGGTGCCGATGGCGGTGCGTGCGGTGCTGACGACGAAGACTTCGCGGTGGGTCATGGGGCAGATACGGTGGTTGGAGGTGGATAGGTGACCGTACCGTCCGGGTGGACCTGTGCGGCCGGGGTGAGTGTCGCACTCTCGGTGCGCGCGCCCAGGATGTGGCGCACCGCGCCGCCGGCGGCCAGCACGTGGTCGGTGATGATGCGGCGGTGGCAGCGCCACCACACGGCCTCGGCGCACATGATGGCGCAGGGCTCGCGTGCAGCGGCCGTGCGCAGCGCGGCCAGCGCGGCGCGAAAGGCGGGCTGCAGCGCGTAGTCGGCGTAGTTGTGGAAGCTGCGGTTGTCCCAGTAGCCGTTGGTGGTGGGCGGCACGCCGCGCTGCAGGGGGCGGCGCCCGCCCAGCGCCGGCATGTGGGTGTAGGCGATGCCCTGCGCGGCCAGCGCGCCGGGCAGCCGGTCCTCGTGGAATTGCGGCTGGCGCAGCGAGCGCGGGATGGCGCGCACGTCGATCACCCGTGTCACGCCTTCGCGCTGCAGCAGCGCGATGAAGTCCTGCACCGCCAGCGTGGAGTGCCCGATGGTGTAGAGCGGCGGCGCGGCCATGGCGTGTGCCGCTCAGCGGGCCAGGCGGTGCAGCGCGCTGCCTTTGTGCAGGGCGACATGGTCGGTCTTGTCGCTCTGGATCTCGTACTGCGGCTCTTCGGCGCTGGCGTGGTGGGTGTAGCCCTTCCACTGCAGCGCGCGGGTGTGGACGGCGGTGATGCGCCCGCTGACGCGGCCGGCCTCGGAGTTCCAGCTGACGTGGTCGCCCACCTTGAAAGGGTGTGCCATGGCATGCCTCCTGCAGGGTGTGTCAAGGCGGCCATTGTGGCCCGGCCGGCGGGTTGGTTTGGGGTGTTTTAGGCATCCAGCGCCCTGTTCACAAGCGCTGGCAGCTATGAATTAAATAGCGACGTCGGCGGCGCCGCTATTCGGGATGCCGGCCATGGCCAGATCGTCCAGGATCGGGCAGTCCGGCCGGTCGTCGCCGTGGCAGCAGTGCACCAGCGCCTGCAGGCTGCGCTGCATGGCCTGCATGGCGGCGATGCGCTCGCTCAGATTGTCGATGTGCGCCTGGGCAATGCGTTTGACCTGGCTGCTGGCGCGCTGCTTGTCCTGCCACAGGCCGAGCAGGGTGGCGATCTCCTCCATCGAGAAGCCCAGGTCGCGCGCGCGGCGGATGAAGCGCAGGGTGTGCACATCGGCCTCGGTGTACTGGCGGTAGCCGCTGTCGGTGCGCGCCACGCCGGTCAGCAGGCCCAGTGATTCGTAGTGGCGCAGCATGCGCGCCGAGACGCCTGCGCGCTCGGCGGCGGTGCCGATGGCCACGGGCCAGTCCAGCGCGACCACGGGCCCAGCGCCGTCGCTGGGCACGCGGTGGGCAGGGCGCCGCGGCGCGGTGCTCATGCGGCGACCTTGTAGCCTTCTTCCTGGATGGCGTTGGCCAGCGCCTCGCGCGACTTGTCGCTCTCCACGATGACCTGGCCGGTGGGCAGGTCTACCTTCACGAGGGCGTCGGTGTCGACTTGGCGCACCGCGTGCACCACGGCGCGTTCGCAGTGGCCGCAGGTCATTCCCTGGACTTGAAATGTGTATTGCATGATGGTCCTCTCGATCAAAGGGCGGTGGATGGGTTGCGGGCCAGCGGGTGCCCGACAGCTGCATCATGAAGCCTGACATGGTGTCAAAGTCAAGCGGGGACACACGCGCCTACCGCTTGACCTTGCCAGCATGTCAGGGTTTAAGGTGCGCCCTGTATCGATTCCAAGGTGGCTTTCATGACTTCTGCTTCCCTTTCCCCTGCCGCATCGGGCGACGCCCCCGCGGGCACGCTGGACCTGGGCATTGCCGGCATGACCTGCGCGAGCTGCGTGGGCCGGGTGGAACGTGCGCTGCGCAAGGTGCCGGGCGTGCAGGACGCCACGGTGAACCTGGCGACCGAGCGCGCGCACATCGTGTTCGACGCCGCCAGCGGCGGGGGCATAGAGGCGCTGGCACGCCGCGCCGTGCGCAATGCCGGCTACGAGCCGCGCAGCGTGGAGGAGCAGGAAGCGGGTGAGGAGGGCGCGCAGTCGCCCTGGGCAGGCTTCACGCCGGTGGCGGTGGGGTTGCTGCTATCGGCGCCGCTGGTGCTGCCCATGCTGGGCGATCTGTTCGGCTTGCACTGGATGCTGCCGGCGTGGGTGCAGTTCATCCTGGCCACACCGGTGCAGTTCATTCTGGGCGCGCGCTTTTACAAGGCGGGCTGGCATGCCGCCAAGGCGCTCACGGGCAACATGGACCTGCTGGTGGCCATCGGCACCAGCGCGGGCTACGGCCTGTCGCTGTGGCTGTGGGCCACGGCCGAATCCACCCATGGCGCAGGGCACACGCCGCACCTGTACTTCGAGGCATCGGCCGTGGTGATCACGCTGGTGCTGCTGGGCAAGTGGTTGGAAGCGCGTGCCAAGCGCCAGACCACGGCCGCCATCCGCGCGCTGCACGCGCTGCGCCCCGAGGTGGCCCACCTGCTGGGCCGGGACGGCGAGGTGGACGTGCCGATTGCCGAGGTGATGGTGGGTGACCGGCTGGTGGTGCGCCCGGGCGAGCGCATCCCCGTGGACGGCACGGTGGTGGAAGGGCACACGCAGGTGGACGAATCCATGCTGACCGGCGAGCCGCTGCCCGTGGCGCGCAGCGCCGATGGCCCGGAGGGCGGGGCGCTCACCGGCGGCTCGATCAATGGCGATGGGCGCATCGTGATGCAGGTGACGGCCGTGGGGGGGGAGACGGTGCTCGCGCGCATCATCCGCCTGGTGGAGGATGCGCAGGCGGCCAAGGCGCCCATCCAGCGGCTGGTGGACAAGGTGTCGGCCGTCTTCGTGCCGGTGGTGCTGGCGATTGCCATCGTCACGCTGCTGGGCTGGCTGTGGGCGGGCGCGGGCGTGGAGGCTGCACTGATCCATGCCGTGGCGGTGCTGGTCATCGCCTGCCCCTGTGCGCTGGGACTGGCGACGCCGGCGGCCATCATGGCGGGCACCGGCGTGGCGGCCAGGCACGGCATCCTCATCAAGGATGCCGAGGCGCTGGAAACCGCCCACCGCGTGCAGACCGTGGCCTTTGACAAGACCGGCACGCTGACCGTGGGCCGGCCGCGCCTGACGGCGTTTCACGTGGAACCAGGGGTGGATGAGGCGGCACTGCTGTCGGCTGTGGCCGCGGTGCAGAGCGGCAGTGAGCACCCGCTCGCACGCGCCGTGGTGAGCGCCGCCCAAGAGCGTGGCCTGCCTGTTCCTGCGCCCGACGGAGTGCGCGCCGTGCCCGGCCGCGGCACCGAGGGCGAGGTGGCAGCGCGCAGCTATCTGGTCGGCAGCCTGCGCTGGATGCAGGAGCTGGGCGTGGACCTGGGCCCGCTGGCCGATCGTGCGGCCACGCTGCAGGCCGAAGGCGCCACCGTGTCCGCGGTGGCCGAGCGGGTCGCCCAGGATCCGAGCGGCGCACGGTCGCCCGACGCCGCGAGCACTCCCTTGGGGGGCAGCGAGGACACGATAGTGCCGAGCGCGGGGGCGCACTATGTCTTGCGCGCGCTGCTGGCCTTTGGCGATGAGCCCAAGCCCGGCGCACGCGAGGCACTGGCGCAACTGCGCGATCAGGGCGTGCGCTGCGTGATGATCTCTGGCGACAACCGCGGTGCGGCCGAGGCCATGGCCCGCCGCCTGGGCCTGCAGCCGGAGGCCGGCGAGGTGATGGCCGAGGTGCTGCCCGGCGACAAGGCGGCGGCGGTGAATGCGCTGAAGGCGCAGGGCCATGTCGTGGCCATGGTGGGCGACGGCGTGAATGACGCGCCCGCGCTGGCCGCGGCCGATGTGGGCATGGCCATGGGCAATGGCACCGACGTGGCCATGCACGCGGCGGGCATCACGCTGATGCGCGGGGACCCGCAGCTGGTGGCGGCGGCGCTGGACATCTCGCGGCGCACGGTGGCCAAGATCCGCCAGAACCTGTTTTGGGCCTTTGCATATAACGTGGCCGGTATTCCGCTGGCGGCGCTGGGCTACCTGAGTCCCGTGGTCGCGGGGGCCGCGATGGCGCTGAGTTCGGTCAGCGTGATGACGAATGCGTTGTTGCTCAAGCGTTGGCGGGGGTGATTGCGGGATAAACGAGACAAAAGGATTCTTATTTCTCTGGCAAACTGCAACGTTTTGTTGCATATTGGCGCGCGGCTTCGTTCGTAAGTCACGCGCAAGCCATCGCCTGACAGGGTGACGGATTGCGCGACGCACATCATGGGAGGGTGGCCCGCCGGGGGCTGCACACGACAAGGAAACGGTGATGAATATTTACGCGCTCATGCGGCTCTTCACGATCCGCCTGCGAATGATCGGCGCCATTGGCGTGGTACTGGGCCTGTTGGGCCTGCTGGGCGGTGCCGGCATGCTGGGTATGTTCCGCATCCACGGGCTGGCCCAGGACTTCATCAGCCAGCCGCATGCCGCGGTGAAGCTGATGGGCCAGTTGCGCAGCGAGATGGGTGAGATCCGCCAGCACGAGAAGGACATGATCATCCACTACGAGCGCCCCGAGTCGGTGCGCGCCGCGCACGACCGGTGGCTGGCGTCGCTGGACCGTGCGGGCAAGGTCACGGCCACGCTGGGCCAGATCTGGCAGGGCGAGGACCTGGCCGAGGCGAAGGACGTCGCCAAGCACCTGGTGGCCTACCGCGAGCAGTTTGCGCACGTGGCACGTCAGCTGGAGGCTGGCGGCTACGACACCGCCACGATCGCCAACCGCATGAGTGGTAAGGCGGTGGAGCAGTTCAACATCGCCACCGACAAGGTGGCCGCGCTGGACAAGCGCCTGGCCGCCGAGGTGGACAGCGCCATTGCGCACCAGGACCGCGTCACCGACCAGACCAAGTGGCTGTTCGCCCTGGCGGTGCTGATCACTGTGGTGGTGGTGGTGCCGCTCACGCTGCTGAACATGGTGTCCATCTGCCGCCCGCTGGAAGTGGCCCGCGCGATGGCACAGGCGATCGCCGGGGGCGACCTGTCTCAGCGCATCCACGTGGAAGGCCGTGACGAGGCGGCCGACCTGCAGCGCGCGCTGCTGGACATGCAAAACGGCCTGGGCGCAATGGTGGCGCAGGTGCGCGACGCGAGCAGCAACATCGCCACGGCCAGCCAGGAGATCGCCACCGGCAACCAGGACCTGTCCGCCCGCACCGAGCAGACCGCCAGCAACGCACAGGAAGCCGTGGCCGCGCTCTCGCAGCTCACCGCCACGGTGCAGCAGACGGCGTCGTCCTCGCAGGTGGCCAACCAGCTCGTCACCTCGGCCTCGGGCATCGCCACGCGCGGTGGCCAGGTGGTGCAGCAGGCGGTGAACAGCATGCACGAGATCTCCTCCTCCAGCCGCAAGATCGGCGACATCATCGGCCTGATCGACTCCATCGCCTTCCAGACCAACATCCTCGCGCTGAACGCGGCCGTGGAAGCCGCGCGCGCGGGCGAGCAGGGCCGCGGCTTTGCCGTGGTGGCGGGCGAGGTGCGCAGCCTGGCGCAGCGCAGCGCGGCCGCAGCCAGCGAGATCAAGGGCCTGATCAGCTCCAGCGTGACGGCCGTGGACGGCGGCGTGCGCCACGTGGAAGATGCCGGCAAGGCCATGCAGGAAATCGTGTCCAGCGTGCAGCGCGTGACCGACATCATTGGCGAGATCAACTCCGCCGCCTCCGAGCAGGCGGGCGGCATTGGCGAGGTCAACGCCTCCGTGGGCGAGATCGACCGCATGACGCAGCAGAACGCCGCGCTGGTGGAAGAGTCCGCCGCGGCGGCCGAGTCGCTGCGCGAGCAGGCCGCCCGCCTGTCGCAGGTGGTGAGCCAGTTCCAGTTGGCCGACGACGGCCACGCGCCAGCGGCCTTCACGCGCACCGGCGCGCCGGCCCCCGCGCTGCGGGGCGGCGACACGCCGCGCCTGAGCGCCGCTTGAGCGCTGCATGACGCACGCGGCGGCCGGGCGCCGCCGCCAGTTTTCAACAAACCCTCCTTGCGCACCTTCGGGTGCGTTTTTTTTGCCCCTTGGTTTTGCGGCCTGTGATGGCGCGCAAGGAAGTTAGCAGATTGCTATTTAATAAGTAGCTGCTAGCGCTTACTGGGCGGGAGTTAGAGCCGATTTTTATGCCGATGCCAGCAGGCGCGGCACGGATGCCACCAGCAGCGCACCGCCCGACAGCGTGAGCAGGCCCAGCACGATCTGGCGAAAGCGGACCTCGCTGATGCCGATATACAGCCGCGTACCCAGGAGCACCGGCACCAGCACGGCCGTAGCCACGATGCCGAAGGCGGGCAGCATGTCGCGCGTGACCAGACCCTTGGCCAGATAGGTGGCCATGGCCACGGCCAGCATCGCCAGGTTGAAGTTCTGCACCACGGCGCGCTGGGTGTCCTTGGGCAGGCCGCGCAGCGTGCACCACAGCGTGGGCAGCACGCCCGTGAAGCCGCCAATGCCGCCCATCACGCCGCCGCACAGGCCCACCACGGCGTCGGCCGTGCGCCCGCCCCAACGCACCCGCGGCAGGCTGCGCGCCATCAGCATGGCGGGGCACCAGCACACCAGCAGCGTGCTTTGAACCAATGGGCGTTCAGGTGGGGCAGCAGGCTGGCGCCCACGGGCACGCCCACCAGACCGCCCAGAATGAACGGCCACAGCAGGGGGGCATTGAAGCCGCGGCGCATGGTCACCGCAGCCAGCACCTGGCCGGTGAGCGAGCCGAACACCGCCAGCGCCGCCGCCAGGTGTGGCTCCAGCACCCAGACCCAGAACGACATGGCCACCATGCTGAACGCAAAGCCCGACAGGCCTTGCACGAAGCCCGCCACGACGGCGCCCAGGACGAGGATGGCCGGTGTCTCCATGCATGTCTCCCTGCTGCCCGCGGGTCCATGGGTGTACCCGCTTTTGTTTTGATAGCTGCCAGCGCTTTGCCCATCAGCGCTGGGGCCGGTTTTTATATCCATCCATGAAGCATCACGCCCGGCGCCGGGCGTGATGCTTGGCGGGCCGCCTGCGTCAGGCCGGGGCCTGCTCCAGCGCGGGGTAGTCGATGTAGCCGTGCTCGCCGCCGCCGTAGAACGTGGTTTGGTCCCAGGCGTTGAGCGGGGCGCCCCGCCGCAGGCGCTCCACCAGGTCGGGGTTGGAGATGAACGCGCGGCCAAAGGCCACGATGTCGGCGCGGCCGCTGGCCAGCGCCTCCTGGGCCATGTCGCGGTCGTAGCCGTTGTTCACCATCCATGCCCCCCGGCCGCCAGCCTCGCGGTAGGCGGCCTTGAAGGCGGCGTAGTCGAATGGGCGTCCTTCCACCTCGCGCGGACCGCCCGTTGCTCCCTCGATCACGTGCACATAGGCCAGGCCCAGCGGCGCAAGCTGGCGGGCCAGGTACTCGTAGAGCGGCTGCGGGTTGGCGTCCACGATGTCGTTCGCCGGCGTGACGGGCGACAGGCGCAGGCCCACCCGACCCGGGCCTACGGCATCGGCCACGGCGCGTGTTACCTCCAGCATGAGGCGGGCGCGGTTTTCGATGCTGCCGCCGTAGTCGTCCGTGCGCTGGTTGGCGCCGGTCTTGAGGAACTGGTCCAGCAGGTAGCCGTTGGCGCCATGGATCTCCACGCCGTCAAAGCCTGCCGTTTCCACCGCATTGCGCGCCGCCGCGGCGAAGGCGTGCACGATGCCGGGCAGTTCGCTGGCGTCGAGCTCCCGCGGCTCGGAGGTGGGCTCGAACCGG
The DNA here is from genome assembly GCF_019602835.1 of Diaphorobacter sp. MNS-0. Classification (NCBI taxonomy): domain Bacteria; kingdom Pseudomonadati; phylum Pseudomonadota; class Betaproteobacteria; order Burkholderiales; family Comamonadaceae; genus Diaphorobacter; species Diaphorobacter sp. MNS-0. The sequence goes on from NZ_CP080761.1 coordinate 46,782, forward strand.
CCGGCGCCGGTCTCGGGGTCGACCAGATAGGTCTTGGATTTGGCCACGATGGGCGAGGGCGCCACGGGGGCTGCGCCGCCCGGCTGCAGCGCGCGGTGCGATACGCGACCTACATGCCAGAGCTGGGTCACGATGCGGCCGCCGCGTGCGTGCACGGCGGCGGTGACGCGCTTCCAGCCATCGAGCTGCTCGGTGGCGTACAGCCCTGGTACATCGGCATAGCCCTGGCCCTGGTGGCTGATGGCCGTGCCCTCGGTGATCAGCAGCCCGGCGCTGGCGCGCTGGGCGTAGTAGGTGGCGGTGATGTCGCGCGGCACGGCCCGGGGCGAGCGGTTGCGCGTCAGCGGCGCCATGGCGATACGGTTGGCCAGGTGCAGGTCACCGGCCTGGATGGGATCGAACAGAGTGGTCATGCGACTTCAGTACCTTCTTGCAAAGCGGACCGCGGGAGGTGCGGCACGCATCAAAGGTTACCGGTATCGCTCAGGGCGTGCAGTACACCCAGGCGCTGCAGAACCACGGGTTCTGTGCTACGTCAAACAGGGAGGGGGTACGGCGGTGGGGCCGGCTGGCGGCCCTGGATGGCGCCGGGCGTGCGGCGTGCGGGGGGATTTTTTGCGGTGAGGCGCCGGCGCGCACAAGCCGCGCCCCGCAGATGCCGGGCGCGGCCATGTGGGCCTTACTTGAGCAGGCCCTCGGCCTTCATGGCGGCCTGCACGGCGGGGCGGGCGGCGATGCGTTCGCGGTAGGCCGCCAGGTTCTTCAGTGCGGAGATGTCCAGGCTCACGGCGGGGGCCCAGTTGGTCACCGTGAACAAGTAGGCGTCGGCCACGCTGAAGTGCTCGCCCATGAGGTAGGGCTTGTGGGCCAGTTCGCCGTCCACCCACTTGAGGCGGCTGAGCAGTTGCTCATGCACCAGGGGCTTGTAGTCTGCGGGGGTGGTGGGCTTGAACAGGGGGGTGAAGCCCTTGTGGATCTCGGTGCCGATGAAGGTCAGCCACTCCTGCAGACGGTAGCGCGCCAGCGTACCGTTGGCGGGGGCGAGGTTCTTGTGCGGCGCCTGGTCGGCCAGGTACTGCACGATGGCGGGGCCTTCGCGCAGGCGCGTGCCGTCGTCCAGCTCCAGTACCGGCACGTAGCCCAGGGGGTTGATGGTGTAGTAGTCGGTGCCGTCCTGCAGCTTGTGGCTCTTGGTGCTGGCCAGCACCGAGGTGTGGGCCAAGCCGGCTTCGTGCAGCACGATGTGCGGGGAGAGCGAGCAGGCGCCAGGGGAGTAGTAGAGCTTCATGCGGTCTTGTCCTTTCAAGAGAGTGATGAAGAAAATCTCCGCAGCGCATGCTATGCCGACCTGCGCGGGTCTGCCATGCCAAGGCCTTTGTGGGGGCGTTTCCCCGCGGCGCTGCGCCTGGTGGGCAAGGCGGCCTCAGCGGGGCGTGGACGGCTGTGTGGCCTGTTCCATGAACGCCAGCCAGCGCATCGCGTGCGCGCGGCTGTCGCCGCACATGGCGGGGCTGGGCCGCAGCGAGGCGCACACCGTGGGGCGCTCGGGCCGGCCGAAGATGCGGCAGCGTGCGTCGTCGTCCAGTTGCACGCAGCGCATGCCGGCCGGCTTGCCGTGCGGCATGCCGGGAATGGGCGAGGAGATCGACGGCGCCGTGCAGCAGGCGCCGCAGCCGGGGCGGCAATCCATGGCGCTATTTAATTCATAGCTGTCAGCGCTTGCTGGATATGCGCTGGTACCGGTTTTTGCTTCTGTCACGCGGTGCCGTGCAGCCGCCCGGCAGCCCACAGGACCTGCTCCACCACGCCGCGCACGTGGGCGGCTTGGCTTGCGTCGACCAGCTGGCCCTGGGCGTCGAAGGCACTGGCCGCGCGCGGCAGCGCGAAATGGCGCGGCGCCAGCCAGCATTCCAGGTTGAGCAGCAGCGGCGCCAGGTGGCTTTGCGACCGCAGGCCGCCCAGTGCGCCGTTGGACGCGCTGAGCATCCCCACCACCTTGCCCGCGAACGGGCGAGTGCCATCACTCCATTCCGCGTGTCCGGCCACGGGGCTGGAGGCCCAGTCGATGGTGTTCTTGAGCAGGCCGGTGTAGCTGCCGTTGTATTCGGGCGAGCAGATCACCCAGGCGGGGTGGGCGTCCAGCGCTTCCTTCAGCCGGATCACGTCGGCCGGGGTGCCCGCGGTCTCCAGGTCGGCGTTGTAGAGGGGGATGTCGAAGTCGGCCAGCTCCAGCAGCGTGACGTCGGCGCCGGCGTCGCGCGCCATGTGTGCGGCCACGGCGGCCAGACGGCGGTTGAATGATTGGGTGCGGGTGCTGCCCGCGAACACGAGGAACTTCATGCGCGGGATTGGAGCACAGGCCGGGCACACTTTTCCTGCGCGGTTTCACGTGAAACAAACCCCGCCGCGCATCGGGGTGGCAAAGATGGGAAAATCACGGGTCCCCGCCGGGCCGGCAGCGCAGGCGCGAGGGTGGGGCGGTACCGGCGCCGTGAAAGCCGGGCTTGTTCACCGTTTGACAGGGCCGCAGCGGGCCCGGAGCACCCCACCATGTTGTACCCCCAGGATTTCGATGTCATCGTCGTTGGCGGAGGCCATGCCGGCACCGAGGCCGCGCTGGCCGCCGCACGCATGGGCAGCCGCACGCTGCTGCTCACGCACAACATCGAGACGCTGGGGCAGATGAGCTGCAACCCCAGCATCGGCGGCATTGGCAAGGGCCACCTGGTGAAGGAAGTGGACGCGCTGGGTGGCGCGATGGCGCTGGCGACCGATGAGGCGGGCATCCAGTTCCGCATTCTCAACAGCAGCAAGGGCCCGGCCGTGCGCGCCACGCGCGCGCAGGCCGACCGCATCCTCTACAAGGCGGCCATCCGCCGCATGCTGGAGAACCAGCCCAACCTGTGGTTGTTCCAGCAGGCGGTGGACGACCTGATGGTGGAGGGCGACCGCGTGGTGGGCGCCGTCACGCAGGTGGGTATCCGCTTTCGCAGTCGCACGGTGGTGCTGACGGCGGGCACCTTCTTGGACGGCAAGATCCACGTGGGCCTCAACAACTACGCGGCCGGCCGCGCGGGGGATCCGCCGGCCGTAAGCCTGTCGGCACGTCTGAAGGAGCTGCAGCTGCCCCAGGGGCGCTTGAAGACCGGCACGCCGCCGCGCATCGACGGGCGCAGCATCGACTTCAGCCAGTGTGAGGAGCAGCCCGGCGATGGCATGCCCGGCGGCGTGAACGAGGATGCTGTGCCGGTGTTCAGCTTCATGGCGCATGCGTACGGTGGGGCGGCCATGCACCCGCGCCAGGTGCCCTGCTGGATCACGCACACCAACGCGCGCACGCACGAGATCATCCGCAGCGGCTTTGACCGCAGTCCCATGTTCACCGGCAAGATCGAAGGCGTGGGCCCGCGCTACTGCCCCAGCGTGGAGGACAAGATCAACCGCTTTGCCGACAAGGAAAGCCATCAGATATTTTTGGAGCCGGAAGGGCTGACCACGCACGAGTTCTACCCCAACGGCATCAGCACCAGCCTGCCGTTCGATATCCAGTACGACCTGGTGCGCTCGATGCGCGGCCTGGAGAACGCGCACATCCTGCGGCCGGGCTACGCCATCGAGTATGACTACTTCGACCCGCGTTCGCTCAAGAGCAGTTTCGAGACGCGGCAGATCCAGGGCCTGTTCTTCGCAGGCCAGATCAATGGCACCACAGGGTACGAGGAGGCGGCGGTGCAGGGCCTGTTCGCCGGCATCAACGCCGCGCTGCAATGCCGAGGGGAGGGTGCCTGGGTGCCCGCGCGCGACGAGGCCTATCTGGGCGTGTTGGTGGACGATCTGATCACCAAGGGCGTGACCGAGCCCTACCGCATGTTCACCAGCCGCGCCGAGTTCCGCCTGCAGCTGCGCGAGGACAACGCCGACATGCGCCTGACCGAGGCGGGGCGTCGCTTGGGTTTGGTGGATGATGCGCGCTGGGACGCTTTCAGCCGCAAGCGCGATGCGGTTTCACGTGAAACAGAGCGCTTGAAATCGACATGGGTGAACCCGCGCAACCTGCCCACGGTGGAGGCCGAGCGCGTGCTGGGTAAAGCCATCGAACATGAATACAACCTCTTCGACCTGTTGCGCCGTCCGGACGTGGGGTACGACGCACTGACGACCATGGATGGCGGCAAGTATGCAAGCGAGGCTGTTTCACGTGAAACGTTGGGCGAGCTGAGCGCACCCGTGATCGAGCAGGTCGAGATTGCCGCCAAGTACGCGGGCTATATCGACCGCCAACGGGATGAGGTGCAGCGCGCCGCGCACTTCGAGAAGCTGCGTCTGCCTGAAGATCTGGATTACATGCAGGTGGCGGCCTTGTCGATCGAGGTGCGGCAAAAACTGCAGAAGCACCGGCCGGAGACGTTGGGCCAGGCGTCACGCATTTCCGGGGTGACACCGGCGGCGATCTCGCTGCTGATGGTCCACTTGAAGAAGGGCGGTTTCAAAGGGTTTGCCCCGCAGCCGGCGGATGGGGTGGAGACGGTCGCATGAGCGTGGTGTCGAACACAAGCCTTGAGTTCACCCTGCGTGAGGGCGCCAACGCCTTGGGGTTGGATCTATCGGAAGCGCAAATCACGCAGCTGTTGGACTTCCTGGCGCTGCTGCAAAAGTGGAACAAGGTCTACAACCTCACGGCGGTGCGCGATCCGCAGGAAATGCTCACGCACCACCTGCTGGACAGCCTGGCTGCCGTCCCGCCGCTGCGCCGCCATGTCGCGCAAACGGCGCAGGGCAGTGCGGCCCGCCCGGGCGCACGGCTGCTGGATGTGGGATCAGGCGGGGGACTGCCTGGCGTGGTGTTCGCCATTTGTTGCCCGGAAGTGGATGTGAGTTGCGTGGACACCGTGGCCAAGAAAGCAGCGTTCATCCAGCAGGCGGCGGGCACCCTCGGTCTGTCCAACCTGCGTGGCATCCATGCGCGCGTGGAAACGCTGGCCGGTCCGTTCGATGTGGTCAGTTGCCGCGCCTTTGCCGCGCTGGCGGACTTCACCGCCTGGTCGCGCCAGGCACTGGCACCGCACGGCGTGTGGCTGGCCATGAAGGGAAAGCACCCGCACGACGAGATTGCCGCGCTACCGGCGGACGTAAGCGTGTTTCACGTGGAACAACTCACTGTGCCGGGCCTGCAGGCCGAACGCTGCATCCTCTGGCTGCGCCCCGTCGCGTAAACTCAAGCCCCCTCCCGCTTCGCAAGGCGCTCCCATGTTCGGCATTGCAGACTACGGCGCATTCGTCGCCGCCATCGTGTTGTTCCTCGCCATCCCGGGGCCGGGCAATCTGGCGCTCATCACTTCCACCGGCAAGGGCGGTGTGCGCGCCGGCATGGCCGCCTGCATGGGCGTGATCGCCGCCGACCAGGTGCTCATGTGGATGGCGGTGGCGGGCGTGGCGGGCCTGCTGGCCGCGTATCCGGCGGCATTCCATGCCGTGCAATGGCTGGGCGCCGTCTACCTGGGCTGGATGGTCTACAAGATGCTCACCGCCAAGCCGGGGGATGTTCCCGTGCTGAACATTGCGCCGCGCCACTACTTCCGCCAGGGGGCGGTCATCACGCTGCTCAACCCCAAGGCCATCGTGTTCTACATGGCCTTCTTCCCGCTGTTCGTGAACCCGGCCACGCACCGCGGGTTGGTCACCTTCGCCGCCATGGCCGCCACCATCGCCACGCTCACCTTCCTGTACAGCCTGGTTGTGGTGCTGCTCACGCACTTCCTGGCCGAGCGCATGCGCGCCAACCCCACGGTGGCGCGCGTGTTGGAGAAAACGGCGGGCGTGTTCCTCATCGGCTTCGGCGTCAAGCTGGCCATTTCCAAGTAATAGCGAATTGCCCCGCATGGCCAAGATCTTCTGCATTGCCAACCAAAAGGGTGGGGTCGGCAAGACCACCACTTCCGTCAATCTGGCCGCGGGCCTGGCCAAGATCGGCCAGCGCGTGCTGCTCGTGGACCTGGACCCGCAGGGCAATGCCACCATGGGCTCGGGCGTGGACAAGCGCGCGCTGGAGCTGTCGGTGTACGACGTGCTGCTGGAGTCGGCTTCGGTGCCGGAGGCCGCCGTGCTGTCGGAGCAGTGCGGCTACCGCGTGCTGGGCGCCAACCGCGAACTCGCCGGGGCAGAGGTGGAACTGGTGCCGCTGGAACAGCGCGAACGCCGCCTGAAAGCCGCCCTGGCGGCGGTGGATTCCGACTACGATTTCGTGCTCATCGACTGCCCGCCCTCCCTGTCCATGCTCACGCTGAACGGCCTGTGCAGCGCCCACGGCGTCATCGTGCCGATGCAGTGCGAGTACTTCGCGCTGGAGGGCCTGACCGATCTGGTGAACACCATCAAGCAGGTGCATGCCAACCTGAACCCCGACCTGCAGATCATCGGCCTGCTGCGCGTGATGTTCGACCCGCGCATCACGCTGCAAAGCCAGGTCAGCGAGCAGCTCAAGGACCACTTCGGCGACAAGGTGTTCGACACCGTGATCCCGCGCAACGTGCGCCTGGCCGAGGCGCCTAGCTACGGTTTGCCCGGCGTGGTGTTCGATCCCGCGGCCAAGGGCAGCCAGGCTTTTCTGGAGTTCGCGCGCGAGATGGTGGAGCGCGTGAAGCGCATGTGATGCCTGGCCAAGGTCTTACCGGTCAAAATAGCCTCCAAGGCTTATTGGATAAGCGCTATAAGCTATATAAATAATAGTAACGCCGCATGAACCCCTCGCAGATCCTCCTCCTGCCCGGCTGGCAGAACTCCGGCCCCGGCCACTGGCAAACCGAGTGGGAGCGGCTGCATGGCTACCAGCGCGTGCAGCAGCACGACTGGATGCGTCCGTTGCGCGGCGACTGGTCCGCGCGGCTGGAAGAGGTCGTGGCCGATGCGCCGGGCGAGGTGGTGCTGGCCGCGCACAGCCTGGGGTGCATCCTCACCGCGTGGTGGGCGGCGCACACCCGCTACGCGCACAAGGTGCGCGGTGCGCTGCTGGTGGCGCCGGGCGATGTGGAGCGGCCCGACCTGGCCGCGCAGATCCCCGGCTGGGCGCCCATCGCACGCCAGGTGCTGCCCTTTCCGGCCGTGCTGGTGGGCAGCCAGGACGATCCCTACTGCAGCTTTGAGCGTGCGCAGACGCTGGCCGGTGCGTGGGGCGCACGCTTCGTGGACTGCGGGCCCCGCGGCCATATCAACGCCGATTCCGACCTGGGCGAATGGCCCGAAGGGCACGCACTGCTGCGCGCATTGATGAACAAGGACTGAAGACACATGGTCACCAAGAAACCCAAGGGCCTGGGACGCGGCCTGGAAGCACTGCTGGGCCCCAAGGTGGCCGACAAGGCGCCCGCCGGCGCCAACGCAGCGGGTGCGGCAGACGGGCCGGTGAGCACGCTGGCCCTGGACCGTCTCGTGCCCGGCATCTACCAGCCGCGCACGCGCATGGACGAGGGCGCGCTGTACGAACTGGCCGAATCCATCAAGGCCCAGGGCATCATGCAGCCGATCCTTGTGCGTCGCCTTGACGACGAACAGGCGCAACAGCGCCGCCAGGAGCGTGCATCGCAGGGGGCTTCGGCAGCGATGGGTGCCCTCAGCGCCAGTGGGCCGTTGTACGAAATCATCGCGGGCGAGCGGCGCTTTCGCGCCTCACGCCTGGCGGGCCTGGCCGAGGTGCCGGTGCTGGTGCGCGACGTGCCCAACGAGGCGGCCGCGGCCATGGCGCTCATCGAGAACATCCAGCGCGAAGACCTCAACCCGCTGGAAGAGGCCCAGGGCCTGCAGCGCCTGATCCGCGAGTTCGGCCTCACCCACGAACAGGCGGCGCAGGCCGTGGGGCGCTCGCGCAGCGCGGCGAGCAACCTGCTGCGCCTTTTGAACCTGGCCGAGCCGGTGCAGACCATGCTCATGGCCGGCGACATCGACATGGGCCACGCGCGCGCGTTGCTGTCGCTGGAGCGCGCGGCGCAGATCACCGCGGGCAACCAGATCGCGGCGAAGAAGCTGTCGGTGCGCGAGGCCGAGAGCCTCGTCAAGAAGCTGGGTGCGGAGTTCGCCCTCACGCCGCAAAAGCCCAAGAAGGACAAGTCGCGCGACCTCAAGCGCGTGGAGGAAGAGTTGTCCGACCTGCTCATGGCCGAGGTCGAGGTGCGCGTCAAGAAGCGCGTCAAGCGCGGCAGCCGGGTCGAGGAGATGGGCGAGCTGGCCATCCAGTTCGGCTCGCTGGAGGCGCTCAACGGCCTCATCGAGCGCCTGCGCGGCGGCTGACGCCGCATCGTTGCGGCCCGTGCCCATGCCGCGCCGGCCCCGCCGACTCCATCATCTGCACGCGCCGCCGCCGCGGCGCATCGTCCTGCCCTGGCCGCTGCCGGCGGTGCTGGTGTGGGCGGCGGCGTGGCTGCTGTTCGCGGGCTTGCGTGGCAGCGTGGCCCCGCTGGCGGCGCTCGGGCTGGCCTGCGCCGTGGGTGTGGCGGGCAGCCTGCTGGCGCAGGGCTGGTGGCGCCGCGGCCTGATCGCGCTGGGCTTTCCCTTGTCGGCGGCACTGGGCGGCGCGGTGGCGCTACCGGCCTGGGGCTGGCTGCTGCCGCTGGCGCTGCTGCTGCTGGTGTATCCGCTCAACGCCTGGCGTGATGCGCCGCTGTTTCCCACCCCGCCGGGTGCGCTGCATGGCCTGCAGGACGCCGCGCCGCTGCCCGCGGGTGCTGCCGTGCTGGACGCCGGCTGCGGCCTGGGCGATGGCCTCAAGGCCCTGCGCGCGGCCTATCCGCAGGCGCGGCTGCACGGCCTGGAGTGGAGCGGACCTTTGGCGTTGCTGTGCCGGCTGCGCTGCCCCTGGGCGCGCGTGCGGCGCGGTGACCTCTGGGCCGCAGACTGGGGCGGTTACGACCTTGTGTACGTGTTCCAGCGGCCCGAGAGCATGGCCCGTGTGGCCGCGAAGGCCCGCGCGGAGATGGCGCCGGGCAACTGGCTCGTGAGTCTGGCGTTCGCCGTGCCGGGCGTGTGCCCCAGCGCGCGGCTGGATTCCTTCGCCGGCCATGCGGTGTGGATCTACCAATTGCCTTTGCCGGGGGACGGTGCTGCGCCACACTAAAACGAAACAACTTGCAAACATCGGTTGCAAAAACTGCCGAATCGGTATGACTTTGCATTCACGTCGGCCACGCCGGTCCCGTACCGGGTGCGCAGACCGCAACGCCTCGGTTGAGACGTGTCCACACACCCCGGAATGCAAGAAAAGAGAGAGAGGAAGGAAAGCTATGTCCCGTAAACCACTGACGCTGCTGGCGGCCGCCTGCGCCGCCCTGGCCCTGACCGGCTGCGAAACCACCAACATGCGGATGGGCAGCGCCGAGTCCAAGACCGTGGCCACCGGCGCTGCCGCCGGCGGCAGCGCCGCCAACGAGAGCGGCCAGCTGGAGCGCTGCCAGTCGCCCCTGGGCACCGTGTCGCTGGTCGAGAACCAGGACGCCGGCTGGTACACCATCCTGCGCAACGAGTACAAGCTGCCCCCCACGGCCAACCTGCTGCGCCTTCTGATCCAGCAGTCCAACTGCTTCATCGTGGTGGAGCGCGGCGCAGCCGGCATGCGCGCCATGGACCGCGAGCGCCAGCTCATGGGCTCCGGCGAGATGCGCGGCGGCAGCAACTTTGGCCGGGGCCAGATGGTGGCGTCCGACTACGGCTTGTCGCCCGAGATCATCTTCTCGAACAACGACGCAGGCGCCATCGGCGGCGTGCTGGGCGGCCTGATCGGCGGCGGCAGCGGCCGTGCGCTGGCGGCCGTCGGCGGCGGCCTGAAGACGCGCGAGGCCAGCGCCATGCTGACCCTGGTGGACAACCGCTCGGGCGTGCAGGTGGCGGCCTCCGAAGGCAGCGCCTCCAAGAGCGACTTTGCCGGCTTCGGAAGCCTGTTCGGCGGCTCGGCCGGCGGTGGCCTGGGGGGCTACCAGAACACCGCGCAAGGCAAGGTGATCACCGCTGCGTTCATGGATGCCTACAACCAAATGGTTGTGGCGCTGCGCAGCTACAAGGCGCAGTCGGTGCAGGGCCAGGGCCTGGGCGGCGGCGGCCGCCTGGGCGTGGATGGCGGCGCGGCTCCCTCGCAGACCCGCGCGGGCGCGGCCATGTCGGTGCGCGAGGCGCAGGAACGCCTGAACGCCATGGGCTACAACGTGGGCACGCCCGACGGCTCCGCCGGTCCCAAGACGGCGCGTGCGCTGCGCGAGTTCCAGCAGGCCCAGGGCCTGCCCGTCACCGGCCGCCTGGACTCGGCCACGGCCGGCGCGCTGTCGCGCTGAGCGGGGCGCAAGGGGCTTGGCCCCCGGCAAGCAAGCGGCCTTCGGGCCGCTTTTTCGTGGGCGCTTTATGGGGAAAGTGCTTCGTTATTCATAGCTGCCAGCGCTTTTCTTGCACGGGCCATAGCCCGAAAACACCAAGAACGGCACGGTATCGCACCCGCGGGGTGCGGTATCGCCGGCGGGGCTGGCCTTCAGGCGCGCGGTGGCCTAGCATGCGCGCCGCATTGTTATTGCCGCAGTTCCATGTACCTGTCCCTGCCGCCGTTCTGGTCGTCATGGCTGGCGTGGCCCAAGCCGCCGCCCGCCCCCGACGCTTCTGGCGTTTTTTCCTCCTTTCTTGATGTCTCCCGGCGCCAGGCGCGCCGCCTCGCGCAGCCCGCCGAGCTGCGCATCGACGTGGACCCGCCCGACGCCACGATCGAGCAGGAACTCTCGGCCCTGCACCAGCGGCTGCACTCTCCCGGTGACGCCCTGCATGGCCTGCCCTCCACGCCCCTGCCGGGGCACCCCGGCCTTTTCGTGCGCAGCCGCGTGGCCGATGGCGAGCTGTACGTCTACATCGAAGACCCGCTGCGCCAGTGCCTGGCGGGCACCACGGTCTTCAACCGCCTCGTCGAACTGAACCGCCGCGCCGACCGCCACCTGCGCGCGCCGCATTCGCGCTACGCGCCCGCCTACCAGCGCCGGGGCCTTGCCACGGCCGTGTACCGCTGGGCGCTGGACGGCGGGCAGTGCCTGGTGTCCGGCGCGCGCCAGTCCGCAGGGGCCCACGCGCTGTGGCAGCGCCTGGGGCGTGATTACCCACAGGGCTATGTCTGCCTGCAGCACAAGACCCCGCGCTACCTGGGCCGCCAGGTGGATGCGCGCGTGCAGGAAGCCCTGGCCACGCGCCGCCTGCTGCTGGGCCGGGGCTGGACGCTGGCCCGGCTGGCCGCCGCCACGGGCATGCTGTCTGCGTAGTGCTCCTGAAAAAAGAGCTGCTTGCGCTTATGGGATAAGCGCTGGAGCCCTATTTGCCTTGAGATCTACGGCGACCCCAGGAAGCGCCCCGGCGCCAGCCCCACGGCCCGCCGCACCATGGCGCTGAAGGCACTGGGGCTGTTGTAGCCCAGTTCCGCCGCGATCTGGTTGATGGGCTTGCGCCCCGCGGCCAGCGCCACGGCCCGCGCCAGGATCACCTGCTGGCGCCACTGCGTGAAGGTGCTGCCCAGCTCCTGGCGAAAGAGGCGCGCCACCGTGCGCGGGCTGGCGCCGGTGTCGCGCGCCCAGTCGGCCAGCGTGTCGTGGCGCGTGGGATCGGCCAGCACCGCCTCGCACAGGTGGCGCAGGCGCTTGTCGCGCGGCAGGTCCACGCCCAGGCGCACGCTGCTGGCACGGCGCAACTCGTCCAGGATCAGCGCGCTCAGGTGGCGCTCGCGGTGCAGCAGCTCGGGCGGCGGTGGGGCGCCGTCGTCGGGGTCGGTGGGCATCTCGCGCACCACGGCGCGCAGCAGCTCGGACACATCCAGCACGCGGCACTGGCGCCAGGGCTCTTCCTGCGCGCGCGCGACGGCGGGGCCGCAGCGCCCGGGCGGCTGGTAGAAGTACAGCGTGCGCAGGTCGGCGTCTTCCACCATGGTCACGGCGTGCTCCACGCCCGGGGGGATCCACAGCGCGCGCGAGGGCGGCACGATGTAGGTGCCGCGCGGCACCGTCAGGCGCAGCACGCCCGTGGTGGAGATGGCCACCTGCGCCCAGGGATGGCTGTGCGGGCGCACCTGTGTGTCGGCGCGCAGTTCGCGGTGCTTGGCGCGCACGGGGCGCTCCCGGCTGGGCACGAACAGGTGCGGCGTGAGCGACTCCACATACGACAGCACGCGCGCCGGCCGCGCGGCGCGGCCGGCGGTGCTGGCCGCGGCGGGCTCGGCAGGCGGCGGGGCAGGGCGGGGAAGGGACGGGCTTGGCATGATCACGACAGCAATTGGCCGACTATCGTATATCGGCCGCGACTGCCTTGCCTAAGATCATGCCCATGACGACTGCTGTCCCCACCCTGCGCCAGGACGCGCGCACCATTGGCCTGATCGGCCTTGCGCACGGCTCCTCGCACTTCTTTCACCTGCTGCTGCCGCCGCTGTTTCCTTTCCTGATCGCGGAGTTCGGCTACAGCTATTCCGAACTGGGGCTGCTGGTCTCGGTGTTCTTCGTGGTTTCCGGAGTGGGCCAGGCGCTGTCGGGCTTCCTGGTGGACCGCGTGGGCGCACGCCCGGTGCTGTTCGCCGCGCTGGCCAGCTTTGCGCTGGCGGGCCTCACCGCGGGCAGCGCCAGCGGCTACCTCGGCCTGGTGGTGGCGTCGGTGCTGGCGGGCCTGGGCAATGCGCCGTTCCACCCGGTGGACTTCACCATCCTCAACAAGCGCGTGTCGCCCGCGCGGCTGGGCCACGGCTTCTCGGTGCACGGCATCTCGGGCAACCTGGGCTGGGCCACCGCGCCGCTGTTCATGGCGGGTATCGCCACGGCCACGGGATCCTGGCGCATGGCCTGCCTGAGCGGCGGTGCGCTGGCGCTGGTGGTGCTGGCCGTCATGGTGTGGAACCGCGACGCGCTGGACGATCGCCAGGGCGCCTGGGCGCATGCGCCGGCCAAGGGCGCCACGGGCAGCGCGCACGCGCAGGAACACCCCATGGCCTTCCTCAAGCTGCCGGCCGTGTGGCTGTGCTTCTCGTTCTTCTTCTGGAGCACCTGCTCGCTCAGCGCCATCCAGAGCTTTGCCGCCCCGGCGCTGCAGCGGATGTACGACATGCCGCTGTCGCTGACCTCCATGGTGGTCACGGGCTACATGCTGTGCAGCGCCGTGGGCATGGTGATAGGGGGCTTCCTCGTGGGCCGCGTGGTGCGGCTGGAAAAGACCATCAGCATCTGCCTGATGGCCTCCGCCGCGCTGCTGGTGCTGGTGGGGCTGGGCGCACTGCCCGGCACGGTGGCGCTGGCCGTGGCGGCGCTGGCGGGCATGGGCGTGGGCATTGCCGGCCCGTCGCGCGACATGCTCATCAAGCGCGCCGCGCCCCCCGGCGCCACGGGCCGCGTGTACGGCACGGTGTATTCGGGGCTGGACCTGGGCTTTTCCGTCGCGGCGCCGTTGTTTGGCGTGCTGCTGGACCGCGGGCAGACCGCCGACATCTTCTACGGTTCGGCCCTGGCGCTGGTGCTGAGTGTGGTCTCGGCGGCACTGGTGGGCGGTGGCGTGGCACGGCGCCAGGCGCAGGCTGCGTGATAGGTGCCGGGGGCTTCCAGCGCTTACGTAGCAAGCGCTAACAGCTATTGAAACAGGAGCGATGGCGCGCCCTCCAGGGCAAGCCCTGCGCCGCGCATACCGGCTTGGCGGTTCCCCTGCCGCTGGGCGCGGGGCGGCAAGCGTTCGTCGCAGCCTGCATTCGGCCGTTATGCAGGACGGTGTGATGCGCTCTGGCCCATTGATCAAGCGGTGGATACGAAATACAGTGAACCGCAGTGAAGAGCGGCGCGCCGCCGCGCCGTTCTCCAGCGTACGGACCCGCTCCTTCCCCCGGTTCTGCTTCGACCCCAACCATGGAACCCCACGCCTTCAGGCACCTCCCCCAACTGCAAGGACGGCTCACGCCGCCCCAGGCCAGCGGGCTGCGCCTGACCGACGAGGTGCTCGCCGCCTGGGATGCGCAGGCGCGCCAGCAGGGCCTGTCCGCCGACTGGCGGCTGCCCGATGACGTGGTCGAGCGCTCACGCCAGGCCGTGCTGGCGCAGAGCGAGGGGTGCGACCTCTGGGTGTTTGCCTACGGCTCGCTGATGTGGAACCCCGCCATCCACTTTGACGAGGTGCGCCGCGCCCGGCTCGCGGACCATGCGCGCCGCTTCGCGCTGGCCACCACGATCGGCCGCGGCACACCCGACAGCCCGGGGCTGGTGCTCACGTTGCAGCGCGGCGTGGGTGACTGCGAGGGGTTGGCATTCCGCATTCCGCAGGCGCTGCTGGAGCGGGAGTCGCGCATGCTGTGGCGGCGCGAAATGATCCACGGCAGCTACTGCCCGGGCTTTCAACCGCTGCACACGCCGCAGGGCGGTGTGCGGGCGCTGGTGCTGTCCGCCAACACCGCGCACCCGCTGCACCGCGGCGGGCTGTCGCTGGACGACACCGCGGCCATCATCGCCAGCGCGCAGGGCAGCGTGGGCAGCAACCGCGACTACCTGGACCAGCTGGCGTGCCAACTCGACCTCTTGGGCATCCGCGATGACTACGTGCGCTGCCTGGCTGCCCGGGTGCGCGCGCACCGCGCGGCGCAGGACCGGGGTGGTTAAGTGAGATCGAACCAGTGCCGGTGGAGCCTGCTGGAGCGGGGTGCCACCGTGTGCTGGCCCATGAAGGCGGCGGGGTGCTGCGCGCGCTGCCTGCCATGCTGCTTGTGGCTGCACAAGCGTTCTTGAAAAGGGAAAGTCATGTCCAAGGTACTCGTTCTCTACTACTCGACTTACGGCCATCTCGAAACCATGGCGCAGGCCGTCGCCGAAGGCGCGCGCTCTGCCGGTGCCACGGTGGACGTGAAGCGCGTGCCCGAAACGGTGCCGCAGGAGATCGCCCGGTCCGCGCACTTCAAGCTGGACCAGTCCGCACCCGTCGCCACCGTGGCCGAGCTGGAAAACTACGACGCGATCATCGTCGGCGCGCCCACGCGCTTTGGCCGCATGCCCTCGCAGATGGGCAGCTTCCTCGACCAGGCGGGCGGCCTGTGGGCGCGCGGCGCCCTCAACGGCAAGGTGGGCGCGGCGTTCACCTCCACCGCCACGCAGCACGGCGGGCAGGAGACGACGCTGTTTTCCATCATCACCAACCTGCTGCACTTCGGCATGGTGATCGTGGGGCTGCCCTACAGCTTCCAGGGCCAGATGACGCTGGACGAAGTGGTGGGCGGCGCCCCCTACGGTGCGACCACCATCGCCGGCGGCCAGGGCCAGCGCCAGCCCAGCGCGACCGAGCTGGACGGCGCACGCTTCCAGGGCCGTCTGGTGGCCGAGACGGCCAACAAGCTGTTCGGGGGCTGAGTCGTTACGCCAGAGTCCCGCAGGGCGTGCGCCTTGCGTGGCCGTACACCAGCGGGAGCAAGCCTCGCGGTAAAGCACAAGCGCAGCTGCGTGTGGGTGGGGCATCGACGATGCGGCCAAATAGGAAGCAGTCAACGGTTGCTGATGGTGGCGCGACAGAGACTGGCTGCTCAAGGCAGAGTTCGTTGTGGTCACTGCGCTGCTTTCTTCTTGATCGACGTGCGCGAAGCGCTGACCGTATTCAGGCGGGTTTATCCCGCTTGAATACGGTCATAGCTCCCTCTCTCACCCCGGATAGCTACACTGTGCTGCGCAACGACCGCGAGGCCGCAGGGGTTGTAGCTCCCTCTCTCACCCCGGATAGCTACACTGACCGGGTTTTTCGTGCCAGGGCAGAACTTGTTGTAGCTCCCTCTCTCACCCCGGATAGCTACACTGTGCTGCGCAACGACCGCGAGGCCGCAGGGGTTGTAGCTCCCTCTCTCACCCCGGATAGCTACACTGACCACAACACAGCCCCGCACCAGAACCCAGTTGTAGCTCCCTCTCTCACCCCGGATAGCTACACTTTCCCATCTTGACTTCACAGATCGAGACGTGTTGTAGCTCCCTCTCTCACCCCGGATAGCTACACTCACGGCGTGAAGTCGGCCCAGTCCCAAGCCGTTGTAGCTCCCTCTCTCACCCCGGATAGCTACACTGATGCTTTCTGCCCCTTCCTCCCTTTGACAGTTGTAGCTCCCTCTCTCACCCCGGATAGCTACACTGGGCTGTGGAAATTTAGGGCGAGTTCTCCTGTTGTAGCTCCCTCTCTCACCCCGGATAGCTACACTTGGCCATCAGTGCGCTCCCATAGCTCTGCAGTTGTAGCTCCCTCTCTCACCCCGGATAGCTACACTTTCAGGTCGGTGCAGCCTGCTATGGCACGGGTTGTAGCTCCCTCTCTCACCCCGGATAGCTACACTCCGCCCGCAATAACGGGCATGCGAACGACTGTTGTAGCTCCCTCTCTCACCCCGGATAGCTACACTCGAACGGGGCGTGCGTACTCCGATGCCAGGGTTGTAGCTCCCTCTCTCACCCCGGATAGCTACACTGTAGAGACCGGAAATCACGGCGACACCTCCGTTGTAGCTCCCTCTCTCACCCCGGATAGCTACACTCCGCGCTGCTGTAGCTCTGCGACCCAGGCAGTTGTAGCTCCCTCTCTCACCCCGGATAGCTACACTCACCGGGCACGAAGGAGGTGCTGCAACCCTGTTGTAGCTCCCTCTCTCACCCCGGATAGCTACACTTGTGCCACCGCAATCGCAATGGCAGCGCCAGTTGTAGCTCCCTCTCTCACCCCGGATAGCTACACTGTTCGCCGAGAGTGCCAAGCCGTGGGATGGGTTGTAGCTCCCTCTCTCACCCCGGATAGCTACACTAACGAAGGCAGCGCCGCCAGCAGCGGTATCGTTGTAGCTCCCTCTCTCACCCCGGATAGCTACACTAGACGGTGACGAATGGGCAGAGCCGCTCTAGTTGTAGCTCCCTCTCTCACCCCGGATAGCTACACTCAACAAATCAGGCGACATACGCACCATGAGGTTGTAGCTCCCTCTCTCACCCCGGATAGCTACACTCATGCTGACGTACGTCACTGGCGCCGCCAAGTTGTAGCTCCCTCTCTCACCCCGGATAGCTACACTGGGGGCGTCTGAACCGCCGCGTGTTCGAAGGTTGTAGCTCCCTCTCTCACCCCGGATAGCTACACTCAGTGGGCGCGGCGCACATCAATGCCACTGGTTGTAGCTCCCTCTCTCACCCCGGATAGCTACACTTCCAGCGCGAGCTGGGCGTAGTGGATGACCGTTGTAGCTCCCTCTCTCACCCCGGATAGCTACACTTAACGTCGCGGTCGTGTACCGTTCCGCACTGTTGTAGCTCCCTCTCTCACCCCGGATAGCTACACTTCACTGCGTTGTCGGTGACGGTGTCAGGTGGGTTGTAGCTCCCTCTCTCACCCCGGATAGCTACACTATGACCAAGCTCTACAAGCACTTCAAGGTTGTTGTAGCTCCCTCTCTCGTAAGCGTCCGGCAAACCCAGGCCTACCGAGGCCGGTGATCAGGCGTCGGCGGGTTTCCAGCGGTGTGGCAGGAGCTCGACGATGCGGCTGGCCTTGTGCGTGGGCAGTCGCGTGAGCACGTCCTTGAGGTAGGCATACGGGTCGTGCCCGTTCATACGGGCCGACTGGATCAGGCTCATGACGGCGGCCGCTCGCTGGCCCGCACGCAGGCTGCCGGCAAACAGCCAGTTGTTACGACCGATGGCAATGGGCCGGATCTGGTTCTCGATCCAGTTGTTGTCGACCGGCAGTTGTCCGTCATCCACGAATCGGGTCAGCGCATCCCAGCGCCGCAGGCTGTAGTCCAGCGCCTTGGCGGTTGCTGATCCGTCGGGCACCTGGCGCCGTTGCAGCGTCATCCACTCGTTAAGAGCGTCCAGGATCGGCCGGGTCTGCTGCTGCCGAACGGCTTGCCGTTGCTCGGTGTCCAGCTCTTTGACGTCCCGCTCGATCTCATAGACCCGGGCGAACTGCTGCAGGGCGAACTCGGCGATCTGGCTCTGGTTGGCCGCGTGCAGGTCGAAGAACTTGCGCCGGGCATGGGCCAGACAGCCCACCTCGGTCACGCCGCTGGCGATCAAGGCCTTGTAGCCGCTGAAGTCGTCGCAGGTCAGGCAGCCCTTCCAGGCCTTGTCGGTGCCGTGGCCCAGGAAGCGCCGGGCGTGTTCGCCCGAGCGGGATTCGCAGAAGTCGTAGACCACAGCCTTGATGCTCTCGAAGGCCCCCGGCGCATAGGCCCAGAGGTAGGCGCGGTGCGTCTTGCCATCGCCGGGCTTGAGCATGGCCACCGGCGTCTCATCGGCGTGTAGCACCCGGTGGCTGAGGATCTCGGTCTTCAGGGCATCGACCAGCGGCTGCAGCCGCACCCCGCAGGTGCCCACCCACTGCGCCAGGGTCGAGCGAGGGATGGCCAGGCCAGCGCGGCCGAAGATCGCCTCCTGCCGGTACAGCGGCAGGTGATCGGCGTACTTGCCCACCAGCACCTGGGCCAGCAGGCCGGTGGTGGGGATACCTTTGTCGATGACGTGCGCCTCGACCGGCGCTTGTTGAATGGTCTCGCACCGGGCGCAGGCCCACTTGCCGCGGATGTGGCGCTCGACACTGAAGACGCCGGGCACATAGTCCAGCTTCTCGGCCACGTCCTCGCCCACGCGTTTCATCTGGCAGCCACACGCGCACGTGGTGGACGTGGGTTCGTGGCGGATCTCGCGGCGTGGCAGGTGCGCCGGCAAGGGCATCCGCTTGGCCTGTCTCTTCTCGGGGGTGGCCGGTGCTTGCGTCTGCGCCAGCGCGTCGATCTCGCTGGCCACGGCCGCCAGGTCCGCTTCGATCTCGTCGTCGAGCAGGCTCTTCTGCTCAGGGCTGAAGCGCTCTGATTGGGCGGCGAACTTCATGCGCTTCAAGAGCGCGTTCTCGTGCGTGAGCTTGTCGATGAGGGTCTGCTTGAAGGCAAGCTCCTGGTCCTTGGCAGCAGCGGCTTGCAGCATGGACAGCAGCGCCGAGCGCAATTGCTCGGGACTCAGACTATCCAGGGATTGCGGCTCTACGACCATGGGCATGACTGTGCCAGCGCCGGTAACGCCACGCCATTGGCACATGCACCGATTGGCAGGCCGCATGTCAGCGATCAGATTCAGAGCACGGTGATGAGGCCACCATCGCCCAGGCGCTGCCAAGGCAACCCGAGCACCAGAGCGTCGAACTGCGAGCGGCTGAGCGTGGTGGTCAACGCACCGTCACGCGGCCAGACGAACTTGCCGCTGTTCAGGCGCCGCGCCGCCAGCCACACCCCAATGCCGTCGTGCACCAACACCTTCATGCGGCTGGCTCTCCGGTTGGCAAACAGGTAGGCGTGATGCGGACGCGCAGCACCGAAGACGGCCACCACACGGGCCAGCGCGGTGTCTGTGCCGGCACGCATGTCCAGCGGCTCGGTAGCCAGCCACAGGGCGTCGATGCGGATCACTTGAGCAGGTCCCGCATCCAGGCCGCGCAGTGCTCGGCCGCGCAGACCGGCCAGGTCAGCGAGATGCTGGTAGCGCCACGGCGCAACTCGATGCGGATGTCTGGGGCCGGCGCACAGCTGGGCGCAGGCAGCGTCACCGGCACGAAGGTGGGAACTTGCATATCTGTGCTGGGGGCATGGGCCAGTCGGCGCCATTTGTGCACGACGTTGGCGTTGATGCCGTGCGAGAGCGCCACGCTGGCCACCGATGCACCGGGCTGGGCGCACTCGGCCAGGATCTGCTGCTTGAGCTCGGCGCTGTGGCGCCGACGGGTCTTGTTCTGGGCTTCGGTCATGGTGTCCACCTATCTGGTTTGGTGGACACCATCGTTGCCGCTTACGCCGCCGCCCTCAAGGGTGGGATGACCGTGCGCTTACCCTCTCTCACCCCGGATAGCTACACTTCTATACGGTCTTGATGATCGGCCACAAGCGTTGTAGCTCCCTCTCTCACCCCGGATAGCTACACTCAAAGGACGTGCGACAAAGCCCCAGCAATGGTTGTAGCTCCCTCTCTCACCCCGGATAGCTACACTCCAACCAGCTCCGCATAGATGCGCTGACGGGTTGTAGCTCCCTCTCTCACCCCGGATAGCTACACTAACCAAATGAAGTTCATCAAACCGTTCTACGTTGTAGCTCCCTCTCTCACCCCGGATAGCTACACTCCGCCCTCTGCCCGTCCGTCAGTGGGGTGCGTTGTAGCTCCCTCTCTCACCCCGGATAGCTACACTTGGACTCAGGCAGGACAATGCTGAAAAATCGTTGTAGCTCCCTCTCTCACCCCGGATAGCTACACTCTGCTCGAAGAGCGCATGTCCAACTTCAGCGTTGTAGCTCCCTCTCTCACCCCGGATAGCTACACTCGCGCGCGAATATTCCCGGTGTCCTCTATGGTTGTAGCTCCCTCTCTCACCCCGGATAGCTACACTTGCGCCTGCGCGCGGCTGTCACTTCGCGCTGTTGTAGCTCCCTCTCTCACCCCGGATAGCTACACTAAAAGCCAAGCTGACTGTGCTTGAGGAATTGTTGTAGCTCCCTCTCTCACCCCGGATAGCTACACTACGAAGCCGACAACACCGTAGAGGTGGTTTGTTGTAGCTCCCTCTCTCACCCCGGATAGCTACACTGGCAAGATGGTCGACTACTACAAGTACGGCGTTGTAGCTCCCTCTCTCACCCCGGATAGCTACACTAACAGGCACCGCCATCGCCGCCAGCGTTGAGTTGTAGCTCCCTCTCTCACCCCGGATAGCTACACTGTGATGGCCACAGGCCTTGTCACCGATGAGGTTGTAGCTCCCTCTCTCACCCCGGATAGCTACACTCAAACGGTGTGGATGCACACCTACGACCGTGTTGTAGCTCCCTCTCTCACCCCGGATAGCTACACTACGCAGGCCACAACACCCAGCGGCGAATAGGTTGTAGCTCCCTCTCTCACCCCGGATAGCTACACTGACCACGCTGGAGGGCCGGCAGGATGTGAAGTTGTAGCTCCCTCTCTCACCCCGGATAGCTACACTGTGACGGTCGATTTGGATGCAGTTTTCAGAGTTGTAGCTCCCTCTCTCACCCCGGATAGCTACACTCACTTTGCGGATGTACTTATCCGGCATGCCGTTGTAGCTCCCTCTCTCACCCCGGATAGCTACACTCATTGATGAAAAGCGGGCGGAATAATGGCAGTTGTAGCTCCCTCTCTCACCCCGGATAGCTACACTTAGTCATGGAGTCGAACCACGATTCCGCAGGTTGTAGCTCCCTCTCTCACCCCGGATAGCTACACTCGCGCATGGCTCCACCCGATTGCGCTGGAGGTTGTAGCTCCCTCTCTCACCCCGGATAGCTACACTGCGCGCCAGCTCATGGAGCTGCACCAGGAAGTTGTAGCTCCCTCTCTCACCCCGGATAGCTACACTGCTCCTAGAAGAAGGGCACGAGGGCCAATAGTTGTAGCTCCCTCTCTCACCCCGGATAGCTACACTTAAAGCTAGAAACCGAACTCATGCTGCTGGGTTGTAGCTCCCTCTCTCACCCCGGATAGCTACACTGGTGCCAGTAGCACCGCCGCCAGTGCGCACGTTGTAGCTCCCTCTCTCACCCCGGATAGCTACACTCCGGCCCATGAAAGCATCAAAAGCAGCTGAGTTGTAGCTCCCTCTCTCACCCCGGATAGCTACACTGCATCCTCGCGCAGCGCCGCTTTCAGGGCAGGTTGTAGCTCCCTCTCTCACCCCGGATAGCTACACTCTCCTCACTCGTGTTGATGACACCCCACAAGTTGTAGCTCCCTCTCTCACCCCGGATAGCTACACTTGACAGCGGACTGTTTCTCCTGATAGATCGGTTGTAGCTCCCTCTCTCACCCCGGATAGCTACACTCCCGCCATTGCCGGAGCCCTCGCGGAAGAGGTTGTAGCTCCCTCTCTCACCCCGGATAGCTACACTAACGCGGCAGCGCAATGGAACGTCCGCATGGTTGTAGCTCCCTCTCTCACCCCGGATAGCTACACTGCCCCCTATGCAGATGAGTCAACTGGAGAGGGTTGTAGCTCCCTCTCTCACCCCGGATAGCTACACTAAAAACCGACTGAATAAGCTCTACGCGGACGTTGTAGCTCCCTCTCTCACCCCGGATAGCTACACTGGGGACATTGCCGATGCGGTGATCCACCCAGTTGTAGCTCCCTCTCTCACCCCGGATAGCTACACTGAGCGCGAGTGGCAGGAGCGCCTGAATGTAGTTGTAGCTCCCTCTCTCACCCCGGATAGCTACACTTGGTGCAGCTATCGGGCGCATTCGCGGGCGGTTGTAGCTCCCTCTCTCACCCCGGATAGCTACACTAACCGGATCGTTGAAGTCCACGTCCAAAAGGTTGTAGCTCCCTCTCTCACCCCGGATAGCTACACTCAAAGACGCTGGATCTGGCCTCCGCAACCGGTTGTAGCTCCCTCTCTCACCCCGGATAGCTACACTCGGCCCCCTCGAAACCCGCGCCCCGCTTGGCGGAGCGCGGGTTTTCGTTCTCCAAAAATCGGTTTCAGAACAGTGCCATTTGATTGGCCGAGACCTTTTTTTCCTGAAACAGCGGCATGCCGACCAGCAGTTTCATGCTTGCAAACTGCTTTTCCGTCACCGTAAGAACGCGCACCGAGCCTTCGGGTGGTAGGTTGGCCAGCAGGCGCTGCATGTGTTTTTGCACGGCATCGTTGCCGTTGAGGATGCGGCCATAGATCGAGAACTGGATCATGTCGTAGCCATCGTTCAGCAGAAAGCGGCGGAACACGGTGTAGGCGTGCCGCTCGGCCTTAGTGACCACGGGCAGATCGAAGAACACCAACATGCGCATGAATCGCCTCGTGTCCTGGCCCATGGTGGTGCGTGCGCGCCGCTACATCTCGAAGACGTGCTGGCGCAGGCCGATCAGGCCGGGGAGCTCCAGCACTTGCTCGCTACCGCCGTCGTACAGCCGCGCCAGCGATTCGGCTGCCTGCTCGATGGATGCCAGCACGCTCATTTGCCCGCGCGGCATGGCGACGTCCACATTCAACAGCCCCACCAGCGCGGCCTTGTCGGCGGGTTGCAGGTCGGTATCCGTCGTCCGGACATGTTGTTGCGCCACATGCAAATCGACAATGGGGCGGTAGGGCTCGATCAGATCGTCGGCCAGGTTGAAGGCGTTTTGCTCGCTACTGTGAAACAGTCCCAGGCTGGGCAGCATGCCGTGCTGCACCAGCGCCCGCGCGCAGGCACCGCGCATGACGGCGTAGCCGTAGTCGAGCGCGGCATTCACCCAGCCGGTCTGGCTGCGATGAAAGCTTCGGCCAAACACCTGCGGAAAGTAATATGCGCTGGCTTGCGCTTCCAGGTTGCCGCCGTCGCCCGAGCGCACGCGCCGCGCGTACGAGGCCAGCCGTTCGGCGCCCGTGGTGCCGGTCAGTTCCATGCAGCGGGCCTGGTTCTGGAGCTTGGCCTGCACGATGCGAGCCCAGGCGCGTTTGGTGCTGGGTTTGTCCAGACCGAGTTGCAGGCGCTGCATGCGTGTGGCGCGGCTGTGCGGCAGAAAGGGCAGAAACACGCCATTCGGTTGGTGGTTGTCGCCCGTGCTGTACAGGCCAATACCGTAATCGGCGCAGGCCGAGAGCACGGGGTGAGTCAGGGTGATTTCGCGATGGTTGAGCACGATGACCGCAATGTCCTCGAAGGGTACGCGCGCGCTTTGCTCTTGCTCCACCACTAGCGCGAAATGCTCGCGCTTCAGGCGAGCGGGCCGGTTGATGACCACGCTACGCCAGACCACGGCGCACCTCCGGCGGGGCGGGGTAGATGCGACCCAGCACATCGACGTTAAATTTTTCCAAGGACAGGGCTGTTTTGACACCGATGCTTTGGTAAAGACCGTCCTTGCCTGTTGCAATGTTTCGATCGTGTGCCCACAAGTTCACTGCAGCAGTAGAGCGATTGGTGCTGGAGTAATAGCCCTGAAAAGCTTCCTTCTTGAGTGTGACTTTGACGAAGTCATTCGGATATACCGAAAACAAGAATGCAAAGCTGTCATCAATCAGTGTCCATCCGTCTTCATCCTTGAACGCCACGATGGCCCGATTCGGCAACCCTGTCACCCGGTGATGCACATACACCGGCACCAGATGGAATTTGCCCGCCTTGGTGAAGATATCCACACGCAACATGCTGTCGTTCTTGGCCAGCCCGCCCCGGATGGGAATGCCCGTTTGCTTGACCACCCGCTTGACGCTGTGCACCAGGGGGCCGGTGGGCAGTCCGTTCTTGTCCGGTTTGTGCAGCGGGTTGCCGGGACCAAAGGCCTTTTCAGCCTTGCCCCCGTGGGCTTCCAGACGCTGGCGTATGGCGGCATACAACCGTTCGTTGCGATGGGGTTCGACGAGCGTATCCAGGTCCTGGAGCTTGAGGCTGGTCAGCGCCACCTTCTCGATGACGCTGCCTTTGGTCTCTGGGTGGGCAAGCAGCCGCTCTGGCTGGGCGTAAATGGTCTCTTTATGGACGGCGCCGCCATTGCGCCGTTGCGGTGCACGTGAGACGAACAAGGTCCGCAGATGGTTGAGATCTTCTTCGGTGTAGGTGCCCAGGCGCTGCATGTCTTCGCGCAGCGCGGCCACGTCGTCGATGAACAGCCGCGCCTGCAACTCGTGGCGAAAATGCGCCCACGGTTCGGGGAAGTGCCGCCGTGCGCGGTCAAAAGCGGCAGGGTTGAGGATTTCGCCGGTTGCGGGGTCTGGAAAGCCTTCCTGCAAAAACTCCAATTCCTTGTGGCGCGCATAGTCGGCCAGCGCCTTGACCATGCCGTGCGTGCAGGCTGCCACCACGGCAGCGTCGAGGGCGTGGTGGCGGTCGCTGTCTGAACGCACTTTGGTCAGCCCCCAGCGGGCGCGCAAAAAGGATGTGAGCTGTCCGTTGACGACCACGCAGCGGCGGTTGGTTTCTCCGTCCGCGCGGGGTGTCAGTTGCAGGTGCTCTTCCACATAGTTCTTGAAGAACTTGCAGATGTAGCGCGTGTCGTTGAGGTTGCGGTCGATGAAGCCGCTGGATTCCTCGGGGCCATAGTTTTTGCGCAGCAGCCGGCTGCGCTTGGCCATGCGATAGGCCTTGTTGCCCTGCACCCAGGCCACGAAGGCACGCCAGCGCTCGCCCTCTTCGCCGCCCGGGAAGCTCGTGAGGTATTCAAACGCAGTGCGGTTGCCCTTGTTCTGGTTCTCGCGCGTGAGCACCAGCACCTTGTTGTTCTTGCTGTCGTCGTAGCTGCGCGAATAGGGCAGGGCATGGTCCACCTGGGAGTAGTTGGGGTCGTCCAGCACACGCTGTATGTCGAGCGCGTGCTGGCTGTAGGCGCACTGACCCAGTTGCTCGCGGTATAGCATCCATTTTTCGAACGCCGACGCCTTGGGCTGGTAGCCAAAATCCCTTTCAAAGTCGGTGCGGGCCTTTTCGTTGCGGTCGCGAAACTCCTCTTGCGCTTTCTTGACTTTGTTGCGTTCATCCAGTGGGCGTGACAGATCGCGTGCCATCTCGATGTGCACGGCCATGGGGCTGCCGTACTCGCGAACCAGGGCGTTGACCACCTTGCGGGCCTGGTTGAGTGCACGCAGCACCACAGGATTGCGCGGGATGTTGGCGTCCTCCCTAAACTGCATCGAGCCCACGCGATCGTTCTTGCCGTACTTTCGCTGTGCTTCATAGAACGGTGGCAGGTACAGGCGCTTGGCTGCATCGGCGCTGAGGCGCTGGCTATGGTGGCCGTACTCCGGAATCTGCGCCACAGCTTCGTCGTAGCGGGCACCGGCTTCCATGAGCGGCACGATGCGGCGCAGGGCTTTGAGCGACAGGCTGGAGAATTTGTCAAAGCTGATTTTTTCCAACACCGTGATGCAAGTGTCCGGCTCGGGCAGGGGCAACTGGCGCAGTTGCTGTTCCACTTCGGCACCATCCTTGTAAATACTGAGCACTGTGGCAATCCGATCCAGCAAATCGGGGTTTCCCTCAAGGGCAGGCGTGCTGATGCGAAGCCACAGGGATTGCTGCTCTTTGAATGCTTTGCGCAGTTCGTGCCACGCGGGCAGCTTGACGAGGATCTGATCTTCAGGATCCTTTGCCTTCTCTCCTTCGGCCTGCGCGCGGCTGGGGTAGGCCAGGCCGCCAAAGCGCAGGTCATCGCTCCACAGGCCTGCTTTGACGAGGACGCCTTTCAGCGTTTTGTATTTGAAACTCTCGATTTGATAGGGCAGCGACAGAACGGTTTGGCGCTCGGCTTCGTTCAAAGGTCGCGAGCGGCCATCGACCACGATGCGCAGGTTGTTAAGCCGGGTCAACCACACATGGCGTTCGGCGGAAAAGCTGGCCTTGGCGGCCCGGTACTCGTCCTTTTCAAACGTACAATTGCCCAACATCTTGAGCAGATCGGCCCCTGCCAGTGCAGGTTTTTGCTGCCAGAACAGACCGCTGCGGCTAATGCCATTTCCAAGGATGAGCGCCTCGAAACGCTCGCTGGCGTGAGGATTGCCTAGGCGTCGCTGAGTGGCGAACAGTAGCGCCAGTTCTTCACCCAGCAGCACGCGCGAAAGGGCTTTGTCGTACTGTCCGCCCTTGTTACGCTGCGCACCGGGGAATTCGGCCAGCACCATTTCGGCGGCGCTGCGATAGCCTTTCTCCCTCATCCGTGCCGCCGTATCCTTCAGCCCCTTTTTGACCCGTCCACCCTCGGCATCGCTGTCAGCCTTGGCTTCTTCGGCCTTGCTTGTCCAGTGAAAGCCTCGGTGCTTGCAAAGGTGGTAGATCACGCGAGCCCATTCCAGCGGCGTGAGCAGACGATCGAGCCCCTGGCGGCGCAGTTCCCAGGCGCTGTCGGTAAATGATGGGCTTTGCGCAAACAGTTTGGCGTCGGCAATAAGGCCTTCGCGCTTGAGCAGCCGTGCTACTTGCGTCAGGCGCCATGCGCGGCGGTACAGGCGGCGGCGCAATAGGCGCGCTTGGCGCCGTGTCAGGTTAAGCGGGTCGCCTTCCTTGGCGGTTTCGGCTTTATCGAAGCAGCGCACACCGAGATCGACAATGCGTTGCGCATCCAGCACAGCCCAACCGACCGAGGCAATGCCGATGTCCAGTCCAAACACGTACTGCGCCATGAGATCTCCCTTGCTATACTCTGCTCCGATTGTGGTTATCCGGGGTGAGAGCCGTTGCTGCAATAAGGAGGGGTCGCAAGACCCCGTCCGTACCCAAAAGCCTGGCAGGGAAACCTGTCAGGCTTTTTTATTGTCGACGCGTAACGGAGTTTGTCAAAGCGCAACGATGTACGGGGGTGATGGACGCCAGTAGAACTACAGCGCGAAGATCTTGCCCGGATTGAGGATGTTCTGCGGGTCCAGCGCGCGCTTGATGGCGCGCATCATCTCCACCGCGCCTTCGCCGGCCTCGTCCACCAGAAAGCCCATCTTGTGCACGCCCACGCCGTGCTCGCCGGTGCAGGTGCCGCCCAGGCGCAGCGCGCGCGCCACGAGCTGGTGGTTGAGCCGCTCGGCTGTCTCGCGCTCGGCGGGGACGGCCGGGTCCAGCAGGTAGCCGAAGTGGAAGTTGCCGTCGCCCACGTGGCCCACCAGGAAGTAGGGGATGCCGCTCGCGTCGGCCTCGGCCACGGAGTCGAGCAGGCAGTCGGCCAGGCGGCTGATGGGCACGCAGGTGTCGGTGCTGATGGCCTTGCAGCCGGGGCGGCTCTGTACGGCGGCAAAGTAGGCGTTGTGCCGCGCGGTCCACAGGCGCGTGCGCTCCTCGGGCGTGGTGGCCCATTCAAACGCGTTGCCGTCCCATTCGCGCGCAATGTCCTGCACCACCTCGGCCTGTTCCTGCACGCCGGCGGGCGAGCCGTGGAATTCCATCAGCAGCAGCGGCTCCTCGCGCAGACGGAGCTTGCTGTGGGCGTTGACCATGCGCACGCTGTTGGCGTCGATGAGCTCCACGCGCGCGATCGGCACACCGAGCTGGATGGTCTGGATCACCGTGCGCACGGCGGCCTCGATGGTGGGAAACGAGCAGATCGCCGCGCTCACCGCCTCGGGCAGCGGGTACAGGCGCACGGTGACCTCGGTGAACAGGCCCAGCGTGCCCTCGCTGCCCACCATCAGGCGCGTGAGGTCGTAGCCGGCGCTGCTTTTCTTAGCGCGCGTGCCGGTGCGGATCACCTCGCCACGGGCGGTGACCACCTCCAGCGCCAGCACGTTCTCGCGCATGGTGCCGTAGCGCACGGCGTTGGTGCCGCTGGCGCGCGTGGCGGCCATGCCGCCGATGCTGGCGTCGGCGCCCGGGTCGATGGGGAAGAACAGGCCCGTGTCCTTGATCGCCTCATTGAGCTGCTTGCGCGTGATGCCGGGCTGCACGGTCACGGTGAGGTCGTCGGCGTCAACGGACAGCACCCGGTTCATGCGGCCCATGTCGATGCTGATGCCGCCCTGGACGGCCAGCAGGTGCCCTTCGAGCGACGAGCCCGCGCCGTAGGGGATCACTGGCACGCCATACTGCGCGGCCAGGCGCACGGCGTCCTGCACGTCCTGCGTGCTCTCGGCAAAGACCACGGCCGCCGGCGGGGGCGCCTGTAGCGAGCCCTCGTCGCGCCCGTGCTGCTCGCACACCGCCTGCGCCGCCGAGTACTGCGCGCCAAAGCGTGCGGCCAGCGCGTCCAGCATCGCCTGCGGCACGGGGCGCGGCGTGGTCAGGGGTTGCAGATGGGCGGTGGTCGCGGGGGCGTTCATGGCGGGCTTCCTTCAAGGCGCGTGGGTGGCGGCCATTCTAGAAGTCCGGGCTGCGGCCTGCGGGCCGCGTGTTGAGAGTCCACCATGGTCGGCCTGTGGCGAAAGGCCGATCTAGGGCCTGTTCACACTATTTTTGCCAGTGCGAATGGCGTGAAAACCGCGCCAATCTAGGCGCGTGACGACGCCAAGGCCGGGGCCTTGGCTAGGAGGGCAACGACGAATGGCGCGGTTTTCACTCCGTTCCCTCCGGGTTGCGATCAAAAAGGGCCATTCGCGGCGTTGCCAAGCCTCGCTGGGGTAGCCGTATATCCATGGAAAAACCCCGCCCGCACCCTGGAGGACAGTGCAGGCGGGGGGTGGTGGCGGCCCGAGAGGACGGGGTCGCCCAGACGGGCCGCCCAGGACGGGTACGGCGTTGCGCTCGAAGGGTGCGTAATCAATGCTTGACCATGCCCGTCCCTTTAAGCGTCAAGACCGGCTGCCGGCCTCGAATTCGGTGCGGGACAGACTGCCGTTCTTGTCCTTGTCCAGCGCCTGGAAGCGGTTGGCGATGGCGGGTAGCTGGCCCGCCTCGGCGCTGCTCAGCTGGCCGTCGCGGTTGGCATCGGCGCGTTCAAAGGCGCTGGCGCTGGCGCTGCTGTCGCTGGGCGTGGCCGTGCTGCTGCCGCCAAAGGTCGCTTTGGGCTGCGTTGTGGCTGGGCCCGGCCCCGTCTGGTACTGCGGTTGTGCGGAGGGGGCGCTGGGCGTCTGGGCCTGCGCCGCCGCACCGCCCACGGTCAGCGCCGCAAACAGCATCACGCTGCGGGCATCGAAGGAGGGGAGGGTGCGTCGTTGCGGTGTGTGAGGCATCGATTCGGCTCCGGTGGAAGTTGAACAGGCCTTCATTGCACCGCAGCATGGATGCCGCAGCCAGCACTTTTGCCCGCTGTTGCCCGTCTCCACAATGGCCCGGCGGATGTAACGCACAATCGTCGCCCCGGCCCCGAATGAGGAGGAAACGCGCCATGGGAAACAGACTGACACAAATCGCCACGCGCACC
Source organism: Diaphorobacter sp. MNS-0 (assembly GCF_019602835.1). Taxonomy (NCBI): domain Bacteria; kingdom Pseudomonadati; phylum Pseudomonadota; class Betaproteobacteria; order Burkholderiales; family Comamonadaceae; genus Diaphorobacter; species Diaphorobacter sp. MNS-0. The sequence continues at coordinate 76,578 of NZ_CP080761.1, forward strand.
GGCGACGACGGGTCCACGGGCCTGGGCGACAACACCCGCGTGTCCAAGGCCAGCGGCCGCCCGCAGGCCATGGGCGACGTGGACGAGCTCAACTCCCACATCGGCCTGCTGCTGTGCGAGCCGCTGCCCGCGGACATGCGCGAGCTGCTGATCGACGTGCAGCACCAGCTGTTCAACCTGGGCGGCGAGCTGTCCATGCCCGGCTACGAGCTGCTCAAGGACGATGCGCTGCTGCAGCTGGACAACGCGCTCGCGCGCTACAACGCCGAGCTGCCGCGGCTGCTGGAATTCATCCTGCCCGCGGGTACGCGCGCCGCCTGCCAGGCCCATGTGTGCCGCACGGTGGCCCGCCGTGCCGAGCGCGCCGTGGTGGCGCTGCAGCAGCACGAGACCATGCGCGCCGCGCCGCGCCAGTACCTGAACCGTCTGTCCGACCTGCTGTTCGTGCTCTCGCGCGCGCTCAACCGCATGGACGGCGGCAGCGAGGTCTACTGGAAGAGCGAGCGCCTGGCACGCCAGAACGATGCTACTGAATAAGTAGCTGCCAGCGCAGACTGGTCAAGTGCTGCGGCACGATGGGGCGCATAAGTCTCCGCAACGCGGCAGGTGCGCCGGCGCGCAATCCATCACCCCGCTCCAACCTTCCGAAAGCCGCAGCGCAGGCCGCAGGCGCTGTCTTTGGGCGCGAGTGGGGTGGTGTTGCTATTAAAAAAGTAGCTGCTCGCGCTTATCCATCAGGCGCTACACCCCGATTGGACCCATTGTCCCACTGCGGCCCGGAACGGTGCCGGCGCGCGATCCCTCGCCACGCTGCCTCTTCCGAAGTCCGCGGAGCAGGCCACCTCAGCAGACGCCGTGGAGAGGGCTTTGACCAGCCCCTGGCGACGTCCCCCTTCCCCCGCGCAGCGCGAGAGAATGGGCTGAGGTGCGCGGCTCCGAGCTTGCCTGCGCAGGCTTGGACATCCCCCAAAGAGCGGCCGCCTCTGGCGGCTGCACCCAGGCGCGCAGCGCCTCAGGGATGCCTTTATTTCGGCGCCAGCATCGCCATGGTGATGCGCGACACGCAGGTCAGCTCGCCCGCGTCGTTCACCATGTCGATCTGCCAGACCTGTGTGGTCTTGCCGATGTGCACCGGCCGGGCCGTGCCCGTGACCCATCCGCTCCTGGCGGCGCGCAGGTGGTTGGCGTTGATGTCCAGGCCCACGGCCAGCCAGCCCTCGGGGCTGGCGTGGTAGGCGCCCACCGAGCCCAGTGTCTCGGCCAGCACCACGCTCACGCCGCCGTGCAGCAGGCCGAAGGGCTGGCGCGTGCGCTCGTCCACGGGCACGCGCGCGCGCAGGAAGTCGTCGCCGACTTCGGTGAACTCGATGCCTAGGTGGCTCACGGCGGTGTTGGCGCTGGAGGCGGTGATCAGCGCGAGGGTGGTGGGTTTTTTCCAGAGGGACATGGTCTGAGGGGTCTCACATCAGGGCTGCGCCCGGCAGCGGCTCCGGGCTTTGGCACGATTGGTGGGCTCGGTGGCGGAAGTTGCAACCTCCACACGCCCAGAATCGACCGGTTTGCTCGTTTGGAGCATATCCGTTTCCCGTGCGCAGTGCTTTGTGCGGCCCACCAGCGGGCCGGGGCGCCGCGGGGCAGCCTTCCCATCCAACCCACACATTCCTTTGACCATGCAACGCCGCCAGTTTGTCCTCCAAGCCGGCCGGGCCGCCGCCCTCGCGGCCGCGCCGGCCTTCGTGCTCACGGCCCGTGCGCAGGACGCGCCAGGCGTGTCCGCCAAGGCCCTCTCGATCGGCTGCTCGGCCGCCATGAGCGGCCCATTGCTGGGCTTTGGCACCGACATCCAGCTGGGCGCGGGCGCTGCTTTCGCGCAGGCCAACGCGCGCGGCGGTGTGCATGGGCGCACGCTGCAGCTGCAGATGGTGGACGACGCCTATGACCCCGAGCGCACGCTGGCCAACGTCAAGCAGATCATCGGCCAGGGCAGCGCACTGGCGCTGCTGTCGTGCGTGGGCACGCCCAACAACGCGGCCATCGTGCCGCTGGTGGAAGAGGCCGGTATTCCCTACGTGGCGCCGATCACGGGCGCGTCGTCGCTGCGCAAGACCACGCGCAACGTGTTCCATGTGCGCGCCAGCTACACCGACGAGGTGCAGCGCCTCATCCAGCGACTGGCGGGCATGGGCCTGAAGGGCATCGGCGTGGTGTACCTGGACAACGGCTACGGCCGCGAAATGCTGGAGGACGCCACGCGCGCCCTGGCGGCACTGAACATGAAGCCCGCCGTGCAGGTGGCCGTGGCCACCGACGGCAAGAACCTGCCGCAGGTGCTGCAGGCCGTGGCCGCGGCGCGCCCCTCGGCCGTGCTGCTGGCGACCGCGGGCACGGTGTCCGTGGGCCTGGTGCGCGGCATCAAGAAGGAATCGCCCGGCGTGCTCATGGCCGGCCTGAGCGTGACGCTGCCCAGCGCCAGCCTGGGCCAGCTGGGCGAGGACGGCAGCGGCCTCGCGCTGTCCATGATCGTGCCCGACCCCAACCGCGCCAAGCTGCAGCTGGTGCGCGACTACCAGTCCGCCATGCGCGCGCAGGGCAAGAGCGAGTTCTCGCAAGGCAGCCTGGAGGCCTACGTGAACGCGCGCGTGCTCATCGAAGGCCTGGACCGTGCCGGCAAGGACGTGACCCAGCCCAAGCTGCGCGCGGCGCTGGCGGGTATCCGCAACCTGGACCTGGGCGGCTTCGTGGTGGACTACAGCGGCCAGGCGCCCTACGTGGGCTCGCGCTTCATCGACCTGGGCGTGCTGGGCAGCACGGGCCGCTTCATCGCCTGAACACGGCACCGCTGAGGCGCTTCGCGCCTCGGTGCAGCTGCCCAAGGCGGCAGCCCTTCGGGACCGCCCAGCCTGCGCAGGCAGCTAGTGCGCCCCGCAGTCCCGCTCTCGCATTTGCTGCGCGATGCGGGCAGGAGGCGCACCCCACGGCCATGGGGCGGCGCCGCCGGTCCAGGCCCTTGCCTGGGGCGCGCCAGTTCTCCGTTCTTTCTGTAGGCCCCGGGACGCCAGGGACGGCTGGGCCCTCAGGGCAGCATGCTGCCCGTGGCCAGGCAGCGCTCGTGCCATGACAAGGCCTCGCCCAGGATGTGGGGCGTGTGCTGCGCGCCCTTGCTGCGCGCGCGGTCGAAATAGTCCTGCAGCAGCGGGCGGAAGTCCGGGTGCGCACACTTGTCGATGATGACCTGCGCGCGCTGGCGCGGCGACAGGCCGCGCAGGTCGGCCAGGCCCTGCTCGGTGACGATGATCTGCGTGTCGTGCTCGGTGTGGTCCACGTGCGAGACCATGGGCACGATGCAGCTCACCTTGCCGCCCTTGGCCACCGAGGGCGTGACGAAGAACGACAGGTAGCCGTTGCGCGCATAGTCGCCCGAGCCGCCGATGCCGTTCATCATGGCCGAGCCCATCACGTGCGTGGAATTGATGTTGCCGTAGATGTCGGCCTCGATCATGGCGTTCATGGCGATCACGCCCAGGCGCCGCACCAGCTCGGGGTGGTTGCTGATCTCCTGCGGGCGCAGCACGATGCGGTCGCGGTAGAAGGCGATGTGTTCGTTGAAGTCCTTCAGCGCCTCGCTGCTCAGCGAGATCGCGGTGGCCGACGCCGCGGTCATCTTGCCGCGCTTGATCAGCTCCAGCATGCCGTCCTGCAGCACCTCGGTGAAGCCCAGCAGTTCGTCGAACGGGCCGTCCAGCAGCCCGGCCAGCACCGCGTTGGCCACGTTGCCCACGCCCGACTGCAGCGGCAGCATGTTCTTGGGCAGGCGGCCCACCTTCACCTCGTGGGCCAGGAAGTCGATGATGTGCGCGGCGATCTGGTTGGAGACTGCGTCGGGCTTGGCGAAGGCCGTGTCGCGGTCGCGCTGGTGCGTCTGGACCACCGCGATCACCTTGGACGGGTCCACGCGCAGGTAGGGCTCGCCGATGCGCTCGGTGGCCTGCGTCAGGTGGATAGGCTGGCGGCGCGGCGGGATGGCCGTGCCGTAGTAGATGTCGTGCATGCCCTCCATCTCGATCGGGGGCAGCGCGTTCACCTCCAGGATCACCTGGTCGGCGATCTCCAGCCAGGTCTTGTTGTTGCCCACGGCGGACGAGGGGATCAGCCGGCCGTCGGGCAGGATACCCAGCACCTCCACCACAGCCACCTGCATGGGGCCCAGGAAGCCGAACCACGCATGCTGCGCCACGTGCGAGAGGTGGATGTCCAGGTAGTGCACCTCGCCCGCGTTGATCTTGTCGCGGCAGATCGGGTCCGACTGGAACGGCAGGCGCTGGTGGATGCCGTTCACCTTGGCCAGCGCGCCGTCCAGCTCGGGCGCGGTGGAGGCGCCCGTCCACACGTTGACCTGGAACGGCCGGCCTGCTGCATGCTCGGCCTCGATGCGCGCGGCCAGCGCCTGGGGCACCTGCTTGGGATAGCCCGCGCCGGTGAAGCCGCTCATGCCGATATTGGCGCCGGCCGGGATCAGGGCCGCGGCTTCGGCCGCGCTCATGATTTTCTGGGCCAGACCGGGGTGCTGGATACGGGGGGACGACGAGGTGGACACGCTAACTCCAGACGGACAAGCGCCCCGTGCAGGCCTGGCGGGCAGCTGGCGCGGGGCGCAAAAAAGAGCGTAAATCTTAGCAGCGGCTCCTTGCGCGGCTAGGGATAACCCTGGCCTTACACCGCGCTGACGCAGGCCGCCCGCGCAGGCGCGGCCGCGTCGCGGCACCGGCCGGGCAGGCAGTACGATCGCGTCCACCATGCCGTTCACGCCGCTTTGCCCCTCGTGCCGCCAGCCCACCGAGATCCGGCGCTTTGCCGCCAGCACCGGAGGCACGCTGGAGCTGGACCTGTGCTTTGCCTGCCAGGGCATGTGGTTCGACCCGCAGGAGAACACGCGCCTGGCGCCGGCGGCCGTGCTGGAGCTGTTCGAGCTGCTGCACCAGCACCGAGGCGACGCGCACCACCCTCTGGCCGACCGGCTGCGCTGCCCGCGCTGCAGCCAGGCGCTGGCCAAGGGCTACGACGTGGCGCAGGGCGGGCGCTACGTCACCTACCGCTGCGCGGCGCGCCACGGGCGCTTTTCGACCTTTGGCTCGTTCATGGTCGAGAAGGGCTTCGTGCGGCACCTGTCCACGATGGAGATCGAGGCGCTGGCCGAGCGTGTGGGCACCATCAACTGCACAAGCTGCGGCGGCACGGTGGACATTCGCCACGACCACGCCTGCCCCTACTGCCGCTCGGCCCTGTCGCTGCTGGACCCGCAGGCGGTCGACAAGGCCCTGGCGCGCCACGGCAGCGCCGCCCGCCAGGCCGCGCCGGCGGACGCCGCCTCGCCCGACGCCCTGGCCGATGCGCTGGTGGCGCTGGAGCGCAACCGTGCGCGGGAGGAGCGTGCGCGCCAGCGCGAACGGCTGGAGGGCACGCGCAGCGACGAGTTCGACCTGCTCACCGCGGGCATCGAGATGGTGTGGTCGCTGTTGCGGCGGTGATCGGTTTGCTACTAAAAAAAGAGCTGCTGGCGCTTGTTACGATTGATTTTCAAGGCGGAAAGCGCCTTGAATCCTTTCAGGGTAATCGCTGGCAGCTATGGATACGGGAGCGCGCCTGGGCGCTTCCGCCCAGCCTTACTTGCCGCGGTTCAGGGCCGCGTACAGCACGATGGCGCCGAAGGTCGCGGTGCCGATGCCGCCCAGCGCGAAGTCGCCGAACTTCAGCGTGAATTCGCCCGTGCCCAGGATCAGCGTGATTGCCGCCACGATGAGGTTCTTGTTCTGCGAGAAGTCCACCCGGTTGTCCACCCAGATCTTGGCGCCGGCAATCGCAATCAGGCCGAACACCACGATGGACACGCCGCCCATGACCGGCAGCGGGATCGCCTGGATCAGCGCGCCGAACTTGGGCGAGAAGCCCAGCAGCACCGCCAGCAGCGCCGCGACCAGGAACACCGCCGTGGAGTAGATGCGCGTGGCGGCCATCACGCCGATGTTCTCGGCGTACGTCGTCACGCCCGTGCCGCCGACCGCGCCGCTCACCATCGTCGCCACGCCGTCGCCGATGAAGGCGCGGCCCATGTACTGGTCCAGGTTCTTGCCGGTCATGGCCGTCACGGCCTTGATGTGGCCCAGGTTCTCGGCCACCAGGATGATGACCACCGGCACGATCAGCAGCATGGCGGGCGCGCTGAACACGGGCGCGTGGAACTGCGGCAGGCCAAACCAGGCGGCGTTGGCGATGCCCGATACGTCGATCGGCTTGCCCAGGCCCATGCCGTTGGTCAGCAGCGCGTACAGCAGGCTGGCGATGATCAGTCCCACCAGGATCAGCAGGCGCTGCAGCATGCCGCTGGTGAATACCGCCACCAGCGCCACGCACACGAAGGTCAGGGCCTGCATCCAGGCCTCGAAGTTGTTGGCCGCCATGTTCTTGATGGGGATGCCGGCCAGGTTCAGCCCGATCACGGCCACCACCGCGCCGGTGACCACCGGGGGCATGAAGCGCTCGATCCAGCCCGTGCCCACCAGGTGCACCACTACGCCCACCAGCGTGTACACCAGGCCGCAGGCGATGATGCCGCCCAGCGCCACGCCGATGTTGGCGTTGGGGCCCTTGCCTGCATAGGCCGTGGCCGCGATCACCACGCCGATGAAGGCGAACGACGAGCCCAGGTAGCTCGGGACCTTGCCACCGGTGATGAGGAAGAAGATCAGCGTGCCGATGCCGCTCATCAGCACCGCCACGTTGGGGTCGAACCCCATCAGGATGGGCGCCAGCACCGTGGCGCCGAACATGGCGATGACGTGCTGGATGCCCATCAGCCCGGTCTGCGCCCAGGGCAGCCGCTCATCCGGTCCGATCACGCCGCCACCCTGCAGCACCTGCGCCGGGCGCTCATTCCATTGCAAAAGGGCCATGGGGCTCTCCTTGTGTGAAAGCGCTGATTTTAGAGGTTGGATGGGCCTCTGGCGCTTGTGTGGCAAGCGCAAACAGCTATCAAATCAGGAGTGTGCCGGAGTGCGCTATCACCCAGGGGTGCCAGACGGGCCCATCGCCGCCGGCCTGCCGAGCGTGGCGGGGCCGTTTTCTGCCGTCACGGGGCCCAGGTTTGCCAGGCCCTCAGCGCCCCGGCTTGCCGGTCTCGAGCGCGTGCAGCTCCTGCACCACGTCAACCACCTTGTGTGCGTCCTCGCGGATGCGCTCGATGGCGTCGCGCGCCTGGCGTGACAGCTGGGCACCCTGCTCCACCGCCGCCACGCCGCCCTGGATGTGGTCGATCATCGCCCGCATCTCCTGCAGCACGGCCTGGATGGTCTGGTGGATGTCGTTGGTGGCGGTGCGGCTGTCGCCGGCGAGCTTGCGCACCTCTTCGGCCACCACGGCAAAGCCGCGCCCGGCCACGCCGGCGCGCGCGGCCTCCACCGCCGCGTTGAGGGCCAGCAGGTTGGTCTGGTCGGCCACGCGGCGTATGCCCTGCACGCTGGCGGCGATGCTCTCGGTCTTGCGCCCGAGTTCCTGCACGCGGGCCGCGGTGTCCTCGAACAGCTGGGCGATCGACTGGATGCGCGCCGTGGCGTCGACGATGGTTTGCGTGCCTTCTTCGGAGAGCTGCTGCGTCTCCCGCGCCACGGCAAACGCCGTGTTCACGCCCTGCTCGCGCGCCTGCGCCTGCTGCACACGCGCGGTGATGTCGGTGGCGAACTTGACGATGTGGCTCACCACGCCGTCAGGGTCGAGCACCGGGTTGTACGTCGCCTCCAGCCACACCGTGCGCCCCCGCGCATCGACGCGCTCGATCTTGCCCTTGGAATACACGCCCGCGCGCAAATCGTCCCAAAAGCGTGGGTAGTCGCTGCTTTGCGCGAATGCGGGCGGGCACAAGATGCGGTGGTGCTGGCCCACCAGGTTCTGGCGGGTGTAGCCCATGGTGTGCAGAAAGTTGTCGTTGGCGCGCAGCACATGGCCTTGCAGGTCGAACTCGATCACTCCCATGGAGCGTTCGATGGCCTCCAGGATGGCATGGGCGCGCTGCGTCTGCTCCTGCGTGGCGGTCACGTCGTAAACCAGCCCCACGATGCGCTCCACCCGGCCGCGGGCATCGCGCACGGGGTAGAACATGCCCTGCACCCAGACCACGGTGCCGTTTTTGCAGCGGCGCTGCGCCGTGCCTTGCACGAATTCGCCGCCGCACAGGCGCCGCCAATTGGCCTGAAAGGCAGGGCTGGCAACGTATTCCGGTGGATAGAAAATCGTTTGGGGCTGGCCGATCAATTCCGCACGCTGGTAGCCCAGCAGGTCACAAAACCGCGCGTTCACTTCGCGCACCGCGCCTTGGACATCCACTTCGACCACGGCCGTCTGCTCTGCAATGGCCTGCCAGCGCCCTTGTGCCGAAAAACGTTGCTGCTGCCACCACATAGGACACCTCGTTGCTCAGAAATACCGGGCATGTAGTGTACGCGCGGTGAGCGCAACGCTTTGCGGGGAAAGCGCGAGAGGCTATTAAAACAATAGCTATCGCGCCGCCAGGGCGCGCGCGATGCGGCCTGGCCGCACCGTGGTCTTGGGCACGTGGAAGGGGAACCACATGCGCACGTCCTGCTCCAGCCCGATGCCGTGCATGTAGTTGTAGATGGCTTTCTTCAGCCCGGCGCCCAGCGCGTCGTGGTCCACGCCCGTGGGGTCGATGAACGCCACATCGTTCTTGGCAAAACCGCCCGGCGGCAGCGGGGCCAGGGTCACGCCGTATTCCGCGGGGTTCCGGCCCACGGGCGAGTGCACGGTGCAGGCGAAGCGGTGGAAGAAGCCGCTCTGGATGCAGCCGTTCTCGAACAGCTGGCGCACGTACTCCAGCGCGTCCACCGTGTCCTGCACGGTTTGCGTGGGAAAGCCGTACATCAGGTAGGCGTGCACCAGGATGCCGGCGTCGCTGAATGCGCGGGTCACGCGCGCCACCTGGTCCACGCTGACACCCTTCTTCATCAGGCCCAGCAGCCGATCGGAGGCGACCTCCAGCCCGCCCGAGATGGCGATGCAGCCCGCGTCGGCCAGCAGCTCGGCCAGCTCGGGCGTGAAGGTCTTTTCAAAGCGCACGTTGCCCCACCAGGAGATGCCGGTGCCGCGCGCGATCAGCTCCTGCGCGAGCGCCTTGAGGGCCTTGGGTGGCGCGGCTTCATCGACGAAGTGAAAACCGGTCTGCCCGGTCTCGGCCACGATGGCCGCGATGCGGTCGGCCAGCACCTGGGCGCTGGCGCCCTCGTAGCGGCCGATGTAGTCCAGATTCACGTCGCAGAAGCTGCACTTCTTCCAGTAGCAGCCGTGCGCCACGGTGAGCTTGTTCCAGCGCCCGTCGCTCCACAGCCGGTGCATGGGGTTGAGCATGTCCAGCAGCGACAGATAGCGCTGAAGCGGCAGGCCGTCCCAGGTGGGCGTGCCGATCTCGGCAAAGGCGACGTCGGGCTCCGCCAGGTGGACGTACTGCACGGCACCATCGTCATTGCGCACAAAGGTGCGCACCAGCCGCTGGCGCCCGCGCTGGCCTTGCAGGTGCTCCAGCAGCGCGAGCAGCGGGCGCTCGCCGGCGTCCAGCGTCACGTAGTCGAAAAAATCGAACACCCGTGGGTCGGCCAGCTCGCGCAGCTCGGTGTTGACGAAGCCGCCGCCCAGTACGGTGACGATGTGCGGGTGCTGTGCCTTGATGGCCTGGGCAATGCGAAACGCGCCGTACACCGAGCCCGGGAAGGGCACCGAGAGCAGCACCACGCCGGGTTGGTGGCGCGCGACGGCCTCATGGGTGAGCTGCTGCAGCACCTCGTCCACGAGGGTCGGCGCCTGCGCCAGCGCGTCGGCCAGCGGGTCGGCCAGCGGGTCGAACGTGGGCTGGCTGCCGGCGAGCTGTTCGGCGTATCGCACAAACTCGAAACGCGTGTCCACGGCGCCCTGCAGCACGTCCGCCAGGTCGTTGAGGTACAGCGTGGCCAGATGCTTGGCCTTGTCGGTCAGGCCCAGGGCGCCGAAGGCCCAGCCCAGCGGGTCGCCGCTGCCGTCGTCCTCGTACACGTCCAGCGCTGCGAAGCGCGGCCCTTCCGGCAGGTAGTGGCGGCCCACGATGCGGTGGGCGAGGGTGCTGTCGCGCCCCTGCAAAAAGGCCATGGCTGGGCCGATGGTGGCCAGGTACCGCTCCTGCTGTGCAAGAAAGAACTGCACCGCCGGGCTCTGCGCGTTTGCGGGCAGGGCCCGCGCCCTTTCGGCGACCTGCGCCAGACCGTCGCGCGAGAGCAGCCGCAACACCAGCGCGATCGCCAGGTCCTCCTGCCACGCCGGCACGCCGCGCGAGCGCAGAAAGCCCGTGAGGTAGGCGGTGGAGGGGTAGGGCGTGTTGAGCTGCGTCATCGGCGGGATGACGGACAGCACGCGGGGCAGGGCTGCGGGCATGGGCAAAGGGGTGGAGGGGGCTGGCAGAGCGGCGGATTATCCCGGCCCCCTGCCGCGCATGCCCCTGCGGGGGCTTGTTCAGCGCACGGCGCGGCGCGCCTTCTTGGCGGCGTACATGGCGCGGTCGGCCTCGCGCAGCGCCTCGTCGGCCGTCATGCCGTTGGGGAGCACGGCGATCACACCCACGCTGGCGCCGGCGTAGTCGATGGGGGCGTCCGCCCCGCCAAAGCGCCCGCGCGTGGCCTGTGCCAGGCGCTGGCCGAACCCCTGGCGGGCCGCCTCCAGCGCCGGGCCGGGCGCGGGGCCGGGGCCTACGGCCACGAACTCATCGCCCCCGTAGCGTGCGACGAAGTCCTGCGCGCGCGCCGCGCCGCGCAGCCGCTCGGCCATGTCGGCCAGGAAGAGGTCGCCCACCTCGTGGCCATAGGTGTCGTTGATCGCCTTGAAACCGTCCAGGTCCATGAAGGCGATCAGCACTGCCGTGCCCTGGCGCGCGCCTTGCGCCAGTTGCTGGTGCAGCATTTCGCGCAGCGCGCGGCGGTTGGGTAGGCCGGTGAGGGCATCGGTCGCCGCATAGGCCGCCAGCCGGGCATTGGCCTGCAGCAATTGCTGCAGCAGCTGCTCGCGCTCGACCTGCTGGCCAATGAGCCGCGCGAACAGCGTCAGCGCATTGCGCGCCTGTGAAGTGAGCTCCTGGCGCTCGTCGCTGGCGGCGCAGAGCGTGCCATAGAGCTGGCCGTCGGACATGCGCACCGGTGTGCTGGCGTAGGTCTGGATGCCCAGCGCGGCGGCGGCCTGCGAATCGCCCCAGCATTGCCCCACGTCGGCGGTGAAGGGTCGGCCCTCGTCCAGCGCGCGTTTGCACAACGTGTCGTGCCAGGGCACGCTCAGTCCCTCGGGGATCTGCATCTGGCGCGTGTTGCGCGCGTACAGCACACGTTGCACACCCCGCTCCAGGTCCACCACCGTGAGGTAGGTGGATTCGAACCCGGTGATGTCTTCCAGCAGCTCCAGCAGCGGCCGGGTGAGCTCTTCGACGGTGCGTGCGCGGGTGACGGTCTCGCTGAGATGGTCCAACAGGTTGTCCATGCGGCCATTATGGGTGGGTGTGCCGCAGGACGCAGGCCGGGACAGGCAGCGAACGCCTGCCCCTCCAGTTGGATCACGGTGTGCGCGCTAAGGTGCGGCGCTGGGCCAGGCGGGGCGCCGGCCTGTGAGCTGGCTCACGATGGCGCCCTTGAGGGGCGGCAGCCGGTTGGCGCCCGCCAGCACCACCTGGCGCAGCAGGCGGGGCAGCGGCCGGTCGTCGGTGTACAGGCGCACGATGGCATTCGTGCCCTGGTACAGCGGCCAGGCGTGGCGGTGATGGCCGCGCGCGTAACCCTCCAGCACGCTGGCGGCGCCGATGTCCGCGCCGCGCTCGCGTGCCTGGGTGAGAGTGCGCGTGAGGCTGTCCACACCCGCCAGCCCCAGGTTGAACCCGTGCGCCGTCACCGGGTGCATGCCGACGGCCGCGTCACCCAGCAGCGCGCAGCGCGCGGCGGCGAAGCGGTGCGCATACACGGCGACCAGCGGGTAGGCGTGGCGCTCGCCCACCAGCCGCATGGCGCCCAGGCGGTCCTTGAACTGGGCTTGTACGCGTGCGGCGAATGCCTCAGGGGGCAGTGCCAGCAGCTCCTGCGCATGCGCCGCGCCGGTGGTGACCACGGCCGAGCACATCGGCGCGCCATCGACCAGGTCGCCCGGCAGCGGCAGGATCGCCAGCGTCTGCTCGTAGCCGAAGCACTCGTGCGCGACCTCGTGGTGGGGCAGCTCATGGCGCAGGCGGCAGACGATGACCGTGCGGCCGAAGTCGTGCATGGCCGCGCCAATGCCCAACTGGCGCCGCGTGGCGGAAAAGCGGCTGTCGGCCGCCACCAGCAGCGGGGCCTGCAGACGCAGGGGCGCTGCGTCGAGGTTGCGGGTGTCGGTGTATTCCAGCTCGGCATGCGCGGGCGTGACGGCCACGCGCGTGACGCGCGCCTCGGTGACCAGTCGTACGCCGGGCGTGTGCGCGGCCACTTCGTAGGCCGTGCGGCGCAGCGCGTGGTTGGGCACGATCCAGCCCAGATGCTGGACGCCGCTGCCGCCTGCGTGCAGCTGCATGGCCCCGCGCTGGCCCACGGGGCCGTCGTGCACCTGCGCCTCGCGCAGCAGGCCGACCTCGTGCGCGGCCAGGCGCTGCCAGCTGCCGATGCGCTGCAGCGTGGCCACGCTGGGGTGGGTGAGTGCGATCTCGCGCCCGTCGGCCGGGGGCGCGGCCAGCGTGGAAGCGGGTTGCTGCTCCAGCACCGTGACCTGCATGCCGGCCTGGGCCAGCGAGGCCGCCAGCGACAGCCCGGCAGGCCCCGCACCCACGATGAGCACGTCGCTGCGCTGAGAGGAAACGTCTTGTGTTGTCATGATTCAGAAACAGGCCGCCGGCAGTGGCAACAGCGGGCAATTGTCGGCAGGGCGGAAAGGGGCGATCTTGCCTTGCGTCAAGCACGGCGGCCATGCGGCCGCTTCCTACGCCGGGCGGGCGATGGTCTCACTACAGTGGAGAACCCTGCAACCAGCAAGCAAAGGACCCGACATGCGCGTGGACATCTACCGCCGATCCGAAGCCGAGGGGCGTTATTCCCATCTGGCCGTGCCCGAGGGCAAGCCCATACCGCAGGAGGCCATCAATACCGATTGGAACTGCGAGCACCGCGCCGTGGAACGGGACGAAACCCAGGCGCACTGGAACGACCTTGGTATTCCCGAGCCCGGACGGCAGCTGCGCGACAAGGGCTATGCCATCACCAGCGTGACGGAGCAGCCGCGGCGCTGAGGCCAGGTGCGGCCGGCGAGGTGCCGCCGGCCAGGTGCGACCGGCGAGGTGCGGCCGGCCAGTTGTCACGTGCGTGGCGCGCACGGAGGCAGCGACCGCGCTAGGCTGTGCGCATGGAGACACACCACAACATCCCCCCAACACACCCGCCTTACGCGCCCCAGATACGCCGCTACCAGGATTGGCTGCAGGCGCAGCACGGCCTGCGCTTTGACGATTACGACGCGCTCTGGCGCTGGTCCACCACCGATCTGGACGCCTTCTGGCAGAGCGTCTGGGACTATTTCGACCTGCAGTCGCCCACGCCGCACAGCGCGGTACTCGCAAAGAACGTGATGCCCGGCGCGCAGTGGTTCCCCGGCGCGCAGGTGAACTACGCGCGCCAGGTGCTGCGCCATGTGGACGCCGCACAGGCCGCGGGCCAGCCGGCCCTCATCGGCCGCAACGAACGCGGCGAGCGCCGCGAGCTGTCCTGGCCCGCGCTGCGCCGGCAGGTGGCGGCGCTGGCGCTGCACATGAGGGCCCAAGGCGTACGGCCCGGCGATCGCGTGGCAGCCTACCTGCCCAACATCCCCGAGACTATCGTCGCCTTCCTGGCCTGCGCCAGCATCGGTGCGGTGTGGAGCCTGTGCGCGCCCGACATGGGCACGCACGCGGTGCTGGACCGCTTCCGCCAGATCGCACCGACGGTGCTGTTGGCCGTGGACGGCGTCACCTATGGGGGGCGCGACCACGACCGTTGCGACGTGCTGGCGGAGCTGCGCGCGCAACTGCCTACGCTGCGCCACGTGGTGCTGGTGAACAACCTGGATGCTTCAAAAACAGTAGCTGATACCGCTTGCTACGCAAGCGTCATCGCCCGAAATGATGCAGAGACTGTGGCCTTTGAACCGGCGTGGCTGCCGTTCGACCACCCGCTGTGGATCGTCTATTCCAGCGGCACCACCGGCCTGCCCAAGCCCATCGTGCACGGCCATGGCGGCATGATGCTGGTGATGCTGCAGCTGGCGGTGCTGCACAACGACATCGGCTGCAGCTACGCGCCCAACTCCCTGGGCGAGCGCTACCACTGGTACAGCTCCACCGGCTGGATCATGTGGAACGCCCAGGTCGGCGGCCTGCTGGGCGGCACCACCTGCGTGCTCTACGACGGCAACCCCGGCGGCAACAAGGAGCGGCCCGACTGGGCGGTGCTGTGGCGCATGGCGGCCGAGGAGCGCGTGACCTTCTTCGGCGCTGGCGCCGCGTTCTACGGCCACTGCATGAAGGCCGGGATCACCCCTGCGGCCTGCGGCGATCTGTCGGCGATCCGTGTGCTGGGCTCCACGGGGTCGCCGCTGCCTGCCGAAGTGCAGCGGTGGGGATCGCAACTCCTGGCCAGCGCGGGCGTGCCGCAGGTCTGGTGGTGCAACATCTCCGGCGGCACCGACTTCGCGGGCGCCTTCATCGGCGGCAATCGCGAGCTGCCGCAAACGCCCGGGCGCATGCAGTGCCGCATGCTGGGCGCAGCCGTCGAGGCCTGGGACGAACGAGGTCGCCCGGTACTGGACGCCGTGGGCGAGCTGGTGTGCACCCAGCCCATCCCGTCCATGCCCTTGTTCCTGTGGGGCGACGCCGATGGCGCGCGCTACCGCGCCAGCTACTTCGACATGTACCCGCCCGGCCATGGCCGCAGGCCCGGCGGCGGGGATCTGGGGCCCGAGGCCGGGGCCGTCTGGCGCCACGGCGACTGGATCGAGATCGGCTCCAGCGCCCGCCCCGGCTGCGTGATCTACGGCCGCAGCGACGCCACCATCAACCGCCACGGCCTGCGCATGGGCACGAGCGAGATCTACAGCGCCGTCGAGGCCCTGCCCGAGGTGCTCGACAGCCTGGTGGTGGACCTGGAATACCTGGGCCGCGCCAGCTACATGCCGCTGTTCGTGGTGCTGCGCAGCGGCCTGGTGCTGGACGACGGCCTGCGCGCGCGGATCAACGACGCCATCCGCGCCAGCCTGAGCCCGCGCTTCCTGCCCGACGAAATCGTGCAGGTGGCCGAGGTGCCGCGCACGCTGAGCGGCAAAAAGCAGGAGCTGCCCGTCAAGAAGCTGCTGCTGGGCCAGCCGATGGACAAGGTGGTCAACCCGGACGCGATGGCCAATCCCGGCTGCCTGGCGTGGTACGTGGACTTTGCCGCGCGGCGTGCGGCCGGTGGTGCTTCATAAAAGATAGCTAATCACGCTTGATGGACGGGCGGTTCAGCCCGGTTTGTCCCAGTTCTCTCCTTCCACGCGCGGCACGCTGGCAAAGCGCAGCGCGTGCTCCGTGAAGCGCTCCACCACGCGGCTGGTGCCGCCGGCCAGGCGCGCCAGCGCAATGCCCACGTGAAAGCCCGGCGGGTTGTCGGTGAGCGCCAGGCATTTCACGCCGCGCGGCACCACCTGCCGCGCCACGCTGGCCACCAGGCCCACGCCCAGGCCCGAGGCCACCAGGCTCATGATGGTCTGCACCTGCATCGCCTCCTGTGCCACGCGCGGCGCAAAGCCAGAGAACTGGCAGCGCATCATGGCCAGGGCCGAGAGGCTGGGCACCTTGTGCTGCGGGTACATGATGAAGGGCTCGTGCGCGGCCTCGGCCAGCGCGATGGCGTCGCGCTGCGCCAGCGGGCTGCTCTCGGCCACGGCCAGCACGAAGTCGTCGCGGTCCAGCGGCAGCAGCTCGAAGCCGCACGGGTCCAGCACCGGGTAGCGCAGCAGGCCGGCATCGAAGCGCCGCGACACCAGCCCCTCCAGGATCTCGGACGACGTGGCTTCGCTCAGCTCCAACTCGATCTGCGGATAGCGCTGGCGCAGCGAGGGGATGAGTTGCGGCAGCAGCGCATAGGTGGCCGAGCCGATGATGCCCAGGCGCAGCAGCCCGCCTTCGCCCTCGCGCGCGTCCTGCACCGCCTGGCGGCACTGCTGGGCGTGGAACAGCGCGCGGCGGGCGTCGCCCAGCATGGCTTCGCCGGCCGGGGTGAGCACCACGCCCGTGGTGGTGCGCTCGAACAGGGGGCTGCCGAGTTCTTCCTCCAGCTTGCGGATGGACACCGACAGGGGCGGTTGCGCCATGTGCAGGCGCTCGGCCGCGCGGTGGAAGTTGCCGGTTTCCGCCAATGCGACGAACTGGCTGAGTTGCCGGAGGTTCATGCGATATGAAAAAAGTATTGAAATCAAAACTTTTAATATTAGACAGCATGCAAGGTGCTGCCTAGAGTGCCAACTCCGACCCCTTTGCGGGGCACCGTAGCGGAGCAGAGACTCCAAGGAGACATTGCACATGGCATTCCACGGCAGAACCACCCTGCGCGCCCTCGCGGGCGCCAGCCTCGTGGCCCTGGGCACCACCCTCGCGCCCGCCGTGCAGGCGCAGGCCTTCCCGTCCAAGACCCTCAAGTTCGTCGTGCCCTTCGGGCCCGGCAGCGGCACCGACACCTCGGCGCGCTACTTTGCGCGCAAGCTGCAGGACCTCACGGGCCAGTCCGTGGTGGTGGAGAACAAGCCCGGCGCCAACGGCTTTATCGCGGTCAAGCAGGTGCTCTCGGCCCCGGCCGACGGCTACACCGTCTTCATCGGCAGCAACTCCACGCTGGCGGTGAACGCGGCGCTGTTCAAGGAGCTGCCCTACGACCCGGTGAAGGACTTTGCGCCGCTGACCATGATGATGCGTTCGCCCGCCATGCTGGCCACGGCCCCGCAGGCGCCGTTTGCCGACCTCAAGGGGCTGGTCAGCTATGCCAAGGCCCACCCGGGCAAGGTGAACTTCGGCGCGGGCTCGGCCGGCTACCAGCTCATGGGCGAGCTGCTCAACGACAGCGCCGGCGTGCAGACCGTGCATGTGCCGTTCAAGGGCGCCGGCGAGACCATGACCGCCCTCGCGGCGGGCACCGTGGACTACGCCTTTGCCGAAGTCACGGCCGTGCAGGAGCTGGCCAAGGGCGGGCGCGTCAAGGTGCTGGCCGTGGCGGCGGACAAGCGCGTGGCCACCTCGCCCGACGTGCCCACCGCCAGCGAGGCTGGCCTGCCCGGCTTCGAGGCCTACACCTGGGTGGGCGCGATGGTCAGCAGCAAGACACCCCCGGCCGAGACCGCCAAGCTGGCCGAGCTGTTCACCACCATCTCCAAGATGGATGAGACCCGCGCCTTTTACGAGCGCCTGGGCGCCACGCCCATGACCGGCGGACCCGCCCAGATGCACGAGTTCCAGAAGAACGAGATCGCGCTGTGGAAGCGCATCGTCACCCAGGCCAAGGTGCCGCTGCAATGACCTCGTCGGCCGCCCTGCAACCCGGCGCGCTGCAGCACGTGAAGGTGCTGGACCTGTCGCGCGTGCTGGCCGGCCCCTGGGCCGCCCAGACGCTGGGTGACCTGGGCGCCGAGGTCATCAAGGTGGAGCGCCCCGGCAGCGGCGACGACACGCGCGCCTGGGGCCCGCCCTACGTGACCGACCCCGCCGGCCAGCCCACGGGCGAGTCGGCCTACTACATGTGCACCAACCGCAACAAGCAGTCGGTGACCATCGACTTCACCCGCCCCGAAGGGCAGGAGCTGGTGCGGCGCCTGGCGCAGCAGTGCGACGTGCTGGTGGAGAACTTCAAGACAGGCGGTCTGGCGCAGTACGGGCTGGACTATGCCTCGCTGAGCGCGCTCAACCCGCGCCTGGTGTACTGCTCCATCACCGGCTTCGGGCAGAGCGGGCCGTATGCGCACCGCGCCGGCTACGACTTCCTGATCCAGGGCATGGGCGGGCTGATGAGCGTCACCGGCCGCCCCGACGGCGAGGACGGCGGCGGCCCGATGAAGGTGGGCGTGGCGCTCACCGACATCCTCACCGGCCTGTACGCCAGCACCGCCATCCTGGCCGCGCTGCAGGCGCGCGAGCACACCGGCCGCGGCCAGCACATCGACCTGGCGCTGCTGGACGTGGGCGTGGCGTGCCTGGCCAACCAGGGCATGAACTACCTGTACGGCAACCAGGTGCCGCCGCGCATGGGCAACGCCCACCCCAACACCGTGCCGTATCAGGACTTCCCCACGCAGGACGGCCACATGATCCTGGCCGTGGGCAACGACGGGCAGTTCGCGCGCTTGTGCCACGCCGCGGGCCAGCTCGGCTGGGCGCAGGATGCGCGCTTTGCCACCAACGCCGCGCGCATCGCGCACCGCGATGCGCTGATTCCGCTGATCCGCGAGGTGACGGCGACGCGCACGACGCGCGACTGGATCGCGCTGCTGGAGCAGCACGCCGTGCCGTGCGGGCCCATCAACACCGTGCGCGAGGTCTTCGAAGATCCGCAGGTGCGCGCGCGTGGCTTGCAGATCCGCATGGAGCATCCGCGCGCCGGCGCCGTGCCGCTGGTGGCCAGCCCCATGCGCCTGTCGGACACGCCGGTCACCTATCGCCACACCCCGCCGCAGCTCGGCCAGCACACCGACACCGTGCTGCGCGAACACTTGGGCCTGGCGCCCGAGGCCATCGATGCGCTGCGCGCGCAGGGGGTGGTGGCATGAGCGGCTTCCAAGGACCGCTGGCCGGCGTGCGCGTGCTCGACCTCTCCAGCGTGGTGTTCGGCCCGCTGGCGAGCCAGGTGCTGGCCGACTACGGCGCCGAGGTCATCAAGATCGAGCCGCCCGCGGGCGACTCCACGCGCCACACCGGTCCCGCCGTGGAGCCCGGCATGGCGGCCGTGTTCATGGGCTGCAACCGCAGCAAGAAAAGCGTGGTGCTGGACCTGAAGCAGCCTGCCGCGCAGCAGGCCCTGCACGCGCTGCTGGCCACGGCCGACGTGTTCATGCACAGCATGCGCCCGCAAAAGCTCGGCAAGCTGGGGCTGGCGCCCGAGCAGCTGCGCGCGCGCTACCCGCGCCTGGTGTTCGCCGGGCTGCACGGCTTTGCCGAGGACGGCCCCTACGCCGGCCTGCCGGCCTACGACGACGTGATCCAGGGCATGAGCGGCCTGGCCGATCTCATGCAGCGCCAGACGGGCGAATCGCGCTACCTGCCCACCATCGCCGCGGACAAGACCTGCGCGCTGGTGGCGGCACACGCCATCCTGGCGGCGCTGTTCGCGCGCGAGCGCACGGGACAGGGTAGCTTTGTGGAAATTCCCATGTTCGAGACCATGGTGGGCTTCAACCTGGTCGAGCATTTCTACGGCATGCACTTCACGCCGAAGCTCAGCGGCGCAGGCTACCCGCGCGTGATGGCGCCCTGGCGCAAGCCCTACAGGACGCTGGATGGGCATGTCTGCATGATGCCTTACACCGACGCGCACTGGCGCCGCTTTTTCAGCGCCGTGGGGCAGCCGCAGCTGGCCGACGATCCGCGCTTTGCCAACCAGGCCAGCCGCACGCGCCACATCGCCGAGCTGCTGGAGATCCTGAGCGAGCATGTGGCCCGGCACGACACGCAGCACTGGCTGCGCACCTGCGCGCAGCTGGAGATTCCCGCCGCGCCCGTGGCGCGCATGGACGAGCTGCCGCAGGACCCGCACCTGGTGGCCACAGGGTTCTTTGCCACCGTGCGCGACCCGGCCATGGGCGAGGTGCGCTTTCCGCGCTCGTCCGTGCGCTTCGACGGCGCGCAGGTGCCCATCGGCATGCCGCCGCGCCTGGGTCAGCATACCGAGGAGCTGCTGCGCGCCGCCGGCCTGGACGACGCCCAGCTTGCTGCCCTGCAACCTTCCGAACCGAGCACCGCATGAACCAAGACATTCCCCGCATGGGCCAGGGCCTGTACTGGCAAGACCTCAAGGTGGGCCTGCGCTGGCGCACCTTCCGCCGCACCATCACCGAGGCCGACCTGGTGAACTTCATCAGCACCACCGGCATGCTGGAGGCCATCTTCATTGAGGAAGGCTACGAGGGCGGCGCCATCCAGGGCCGCCCGGTGCCGGGCGCGCTGACCTACACCTTCATCGAAGGCTTCATCCTGCAAAGCATGATCCAGGGCACGGGCCTGGCCATGCTGGAGCTGCGCCAGAAGATCCTCGCGCCCGTCGTCGTGGGCGACAGCATTGGCGCCGTGGTCGAAGTGACCGACATCCGCCCCACCTCCAAGAACAACCGCGCCGTGGTCACCTCGCTCATCACGGTGACCAACCAGCGCGGCGAGCCGGTGATGGAGTACACGGCCACGCGCCTGCTCGCCGGCCGTGAAGCTACATGAAACATAGCTGCTTGCGCTTGCTGCGCAAGGGTTAGAGCCGATTTTCACCACAAAGAAGGAGACACCCATGACTGCTCGCATCACCCGCCGCCTGGCCGTACTGGCCGGCGCAGCCCTTCTGGCCGGCGCCGCGCACGCAGCCTGGCCGGACAAGCCCATCACGCTCGTCGTGCCGTTCCCGCCCGGCGGTCCCACCGACATGGTGGCGCGCGTGCTGGCGCAGGCCGTGGGCGAGCAGCTCGGTCAGTCGGTTGTGGTGGACAACAAGCCCGGCGCCAATGGCAACATCGGCAACGCCTTCGTCGCCAAGGCCGCGCCCGACGGCTACACGGTGCTCTACAACACCTCCTCCCTCGCGCTCAGCCCCGCGCTCTACAAGAAGATGAGCTACGACCTGCGCAAGGACCTCGCGCCTGTCGCGCTCACCGCAGTGGTGCCCCTGGGCCTGGTGGTCAACCCGCAGCTGCCTGTGAAGACTGTGGCCGAGCTCGTGGACTATGCCAAGAAGAACCCCGGAAAGCTGTCGTACGGCTCGGCGGGCAATGGCAACGTCACGCACCTCACGGCCTTCCAGGTCACGCAGCACTACGGCATCGCGGCCACGCACGTGCCCTACAAGGGCAGCGCACCGGCCGACGTCGACCTGGTGGCCGGGCAAATCCATTTCATGACGGACACGATCAACTCCGTCGCCCCCTTCATCAAGGACGGCAAGCTGCGCCTGCTGGCCGTCTCCACGGCCAAGCGCTTGCCCAACTTCCCTGAAGCGCCCACGCTGGCCGAAAGCGGCATGAACGGCTTCGAGGCCGGCGCGTGGCAGGGCGTGATGGTGCCGGCCGGCACGCCCGCGCCCATCATCGAGCGCTTGAACCAGGCCTTTCTGCAGGCGCTCAAGAACCCCACGGTGCTGGAGAAGCTGCGCATCCAGGGCACCGAGCCGCTGGGATCCACGCCGGCCGAGTACGGCGCATATATCGAAAAGGAGCTGGCGCGCTGG
Organism: Diaphorobacter sp. MNS-0; assembly: GCF_019602835.1. Taxonomy (NCBI): domain Bacteria; kingdom Pseudomonadati; phylum Pseudomonadota; class Betaproteobacteria; order Burkholderiales; family Comamonadaceae; genus Diaphorobacter; species Diaphorobacter sp. MNS-0. Next base: position 98,078 of record NZ_CP080761.1, read on the forward strand.
GCGTCAGTGGTCAAGAGCACCGGCGTATCGCTGGATTAAGCAAGGAAAAAGGGCATAGGCCATGTCGGTTCTGGATTCACTCGCGCTCACGCGCATTCCGCCGGAAGATGAGGCGCTGCGCGCCGAAGTGCGCGCCTTCCTCGCAGAGGCGGTGCGCGACCTGCCCGCGCATGTGCGGGCACGTTCGTGGGGCGGCTACAGCACACAGCTGAGCCGCCGGCTGGGCGAGCGCGGTTGGATCGGCATCACGCTGCCGCGCGAATACGGCGGCGGCGGGCGCAGCGCGTTCGCGCGCTACGTGCTGGTCGAGGAATACCTGAACTGCGGCGCCCCCGTGGGCTCGCACTGGATCGCCGACCGCCAGAGCGCGCCGCTGATCCTGAAATACGGCACCGAGGCGCAGAAGCAGTTTTACCTTCCGCGCGTGTGCAAGGGCGAGGCGTTCTTCTGCATCGGCATGAGCGAGCCCAATTCCGGCTCCGACCTGGCCAGCGTGAAGACGCGCGCCGTGCCCAACGACCAGGGCTTTGTGCTCAACGGCCAGAAGATCTGGACCACCAACGCCCATCACTGCCAGTACATGATTGCGCTGGTACGCACCTCGGGCACGGCGGAAGACCGCCACAAGGGCCTGTCGCAGGTGATCGTCGACCTGTCGCTGCCCGGCGTGACCGTGCGCCCCATCGAAGACCTCTCGGGCGACAGCCACTTCTGCGAGGTGTTCTTCGACAACGTGCAGTTGGGCCCGGATGCCCTCATCGGCGCCGAGGGCCAGGGCTGGGAGCAGGTGACGGCGGAACTCGCCTTCGAGCGCAGCGGGCCCGAGCGCCTGTTCTCCTCCATCGTGCTGTTCGACCAGTGGCTCGACTACGTGCGCACGCCCCAGGGCCGCAGCGAATCGGCGGTGCGCCTGGCGGGCAAGGTCCTCACGCAGCTGGCACCGCTGCGCGCCATGTCGGTGGCCGTGCAGGAAAAGCTGGTGCAGGGCGCCAGCCCCGTCGTGGAGGCCGCCCTGGTCAAGGAGCTGGGCACCACGCTGGAGCAGATGATTCCCGCAGCCATCGCCGACGACCTGTTTGCGCGCGAGGCGGAAGACGTGCCCGTGGAGCTGCTGATGACCCTGAAATACGTGACCGAGGCCTCGCCCTCGTTCTCTTTGCGCGGCGGCACGCGCGACATCCTGCGCGGGATGATCGCCCGGGGCCTGGGCCTGCGCTGAAACGGAGCCACGACATGAGCCAAGACAACGATCTGTTTGCCGACGCGGCCCGCCAGGTGCTGGCCGACCAGTGCACCCCCCCGGTGGTGCGCGCCATCGAATCCGGCGGGCGCGCCGCGCCTGCGACGCAGCTGCTGTGGGCGCAACTGGAGGCCACGGGGCTGGCCGACGCGCTGTTGCCCGAGGACGACGGCGGCGCCGGGCTGGGGCTGACACAGGTGTTCGGCGTGCTGGAGCAATGCGGCGCGCATGCGCTGCCGCTGCCGCTGGGCGAGACCATGGTGGCGCGCGCGCTGCTGGCCCAGGGCGGCGTGGCTCGCCCCGCCGGCAGTATCACGCTGGCGCGTGGCGAGCAGCTGCCGGATGGCGGCGTGCGCTGCGCCCTGGTGCGCGGCGGCCAGGTGGCCGATCATGTGCTGGTGCAGGCTGGCAGCGCCTGGCACCTGCTGGCCACGGCCGATGCGCAGGCTGCGCCCCAGGCGCTGGCGCTGGATGCCGCCCTGGCCTGGTCTGCTGCCCAGGTGGAGGCCGCGCCCGGGGTGCCGGTGGACGCCGCGCAAGACGCACGCACCCTGCAGGCCGCCGTGGTGGCCCCGCAGATGGCCGGCGCGTTGGGCGACGTGTTCCGCCGCACCCTGCAGTACGCCAACGAGCGCCAGCAGTTCGGCCGCCCCATCGGCAAGTTCCAGGCCATCCAGCACCAGCTGGCGGTGATGAGCGAGCATGTGTTCGCCGCGCGCATGGCTGCGCAGCTGGGCTGCAACGGCGCCGGTGTGCTGCCCGACCGGCTGCGTGTGGCCACCGCCAAGGCGCGCTGCAGCGAGGCCGCATTGGCTGTGGCCGAGTTCGCCCATGCCATCCACGGCGCCATCGGCTTCACCGCGGAATACGACCTGCAGCTGTTTACCCGCCGCCTGCACGCCTGGCGCCAGACGGCCGGCAGCGAGTCTTACTGGCACGGCGTGGCCGGCGAGGCGCTGCTGGCGCACGGCGGGCTGACGCTGGACCTCGTGCGCCGCATCACCGATGTGGAAATGGCGCTCTGAAAACCATAGCTGTTTGCGCATATCAATCAAGGAATTCAATGTGTTTTCATGTTGAAATCAAGCAGTAATGTGCGCTGGAAGCTCCTATTTTTGACTACGGAGAGACACCATGGCCTTCCTGACCATTGAACGCGACGGCGGCATCCTGACCGCCACCATGAATCAGCCCGAGACGCGCAATGCGCTCACCGGCAACACGGCCGTGCAGGAGTTCGTGCAGCTGTGCGACACCGTGCGCAAGGACGCCAGCGTGAAGGTGCTGATCCTCACCGGCGCCGGGCCCATCTTCAGCTCGGGCGGCAACGTCAAGGACATGCAGCGCTTCTTCGACGATGCGCTCACGCCCGACCTGATCCGCGAGGAATACCGCCAGGGCATCCAGCAGATCCCCAACGCGCTGTACCAGCTCGACGTGCCGGTGATCTGCGCCGTCAACGGCCCGGCCATCGGCGCGGGGCTGGACCTGACCTGCATGTGCGACATCCGCATCGCGGCCGAGAACGCCACCTTTGCCGAGAGCTTCGTGCGCGTGGGTATCGTGCCCGGCGACGGCGGCGCCTGGCTGCTGCCGCGGGCCGTGGGCATGGCCAAGGCGTCCGAGATGGCTTTCACCGGCGAGGCCATCAGCGCCCAGGAGGCCCTGGCCTGCGGCCTGGTGAGCCGCGTGGTGCCGGCCGACCAGCTCCTGCCCACCGCGCGTGCGCTGGCAGCAAAAATCGCCGCCAACCCTGGCGCCGTGATGCGCATGACCAAGCGGCTGCTGCGCGAGGGCGAGCACGCCTCGCTGGCCTCGCTGCTGGAGATCTCCGCCGGCTACCAGGCCATCGCCCACAAGACGGCCGACCACCGCGAGGCGGTCACCGCCTTCATCGAGAAGCGCGCCCCGCGTTTCCAGTAGACCGAATCAGCCATCGGCGGACAAGGAAAGGCCCGGCGGCCGTTCGATAATGCCGCCATGGCTTCTCCCCACAAACGCTTTTCGATGATCCGCGAGTTCCACCTCGCGGACTGGTTCACGCTGGGCAACGCGGTGTGCGGCGTCGGGGCACTGTTCTCGTCGATGACCTATCTGGAAACGTCGGACGTGCGCCATGTGTACTTCGCCTGTGCGCTGGTGCTGGCGGCGCTGGTGTTTGACGTGCTGGACGGGCGCATCGCGCGCTGGCGGCAGAAAAGCTCGGCCATGGGGCGCGAGCTGGATTCGCTGGCCGACGTGATCTCCTTCGGCGTGGCGCCCGCCATCATCGCCTACGCCTGCGGCATGCAGGGGCTGTACGAACGCGTGGTGCTGGCCTTTTTCGTGGCCTGCGGCGTGTCGCGCCTGGCGCGCTTCAACATCACGGCCGAAACGCTGGCCGAGGGCCCGTCGGGCAAGGTCAAGTACTTCGAGGGCACGCCGATCCCCACCTCCATCGTGCTCGTGGGCCTGATGGCCGTGGCCGCCAGCGTGGGCGCGGTGCGCGGCCAGCTGTGGCTGGGGTCGGTGACGATCGGCGGCTTCACGCTGCACCCGCTGGTGCTGCTGTTCGCGCTGTCGGGCTCGCTGATGATCAGCCGCATCCGCATTCCGAAGTTCTGAGCATCCCCCCGCGGCGCTGGCGCGCCTTTCCCCTTCTCTCGCCGCGCTGCGCGGCGGGAAGGGGGGCGCAGCCGGTGGACTGGCGAAGCCAGATCCGCGGCGGCCCAGGCCTGGGGTGCGCCTGGGTTCGCCGCACGTCCTGATACGGTGGCAGCGGCGCAGCGCAGGTACACTTTGCGGCTTCGAGGCGGCGCCCGTGCGCGGCGTCTTTTTTCCCATCCGAACCGCTTCATGGCCGTTGATACGGCGGGCCAGGCCCGCACCCACCTAGACCTCAAGAGTGCCCAGCTGCCCGTGGTGGCCATGGTGCTCAAGACCACCGACGTGGCCAGCATCGCCGCCGAGCTGGCCGCCCGCAGGGCCGACGACCCCGAATTTTTCGACAACGACCCGGTGCTGATCGACCTCTCGGCCGTGCAGGACGAGCCGCAGCCCATCGACTTCGCCGCGCTGGTCAAGACGCTGCGCAGCCATCGTACGCAGCCCGTGGCCGTGCGCGGCGGCAGCAGCGCGCAGAGGCAGGACGCGCACGACGCGGGCCTGATTGCCGCCCCCGACGCGCCGCCCCCCCGCATGCAGGCGCCGCGTGAGAGCACTCCCCGCGAGGTGGTCCACGAGGTCATCCGCGAGGTGGAGGTCGTGCGCGAGGTCCCCGTGCCCGCGCCGGCGCCGGGGACCGTGGTGGTGGACAAGCCGCTGCGCTCGGGCCAGCAGGTGTATGCCCGCGGCTCGGACCTGGTGGTGATGGCCGTGGTCAGCTTTGGCGCCGAGGTGATCGCCGACGGCAACATCCACGTGTACGCACCGCTGCGCGGGCGCGCCATCGCCGGCGCGCGCGGCGACACCAGCGCCCGGATTTTCAGCACCTGCATGGAGCCGCAACTGGTCTCCGTGGCAGGCATCTACCGCACCACCGAGACCGAGCTGCCCGACAACGTGCGCGGCAAGCCGGCCCAGGTGCGGCTGGACGGTGAGAAGCTGCTCATCGAGCCGCTGTGACTGTCCCCACCCTTTCTTACTCCACAGACCGCAACGCAAGGACCTCTCAGAACATGGCCAAAATCGTCGTCGTGACCTCCGGCAAGGGGGGCGTGGGCAAGACCACCACCAGTGCCGCCTTCGCATCGGGCCTGGCGCTCGCCGGCCACAAGACCGCCGTCATCGACTTTGACGTCGGCCTGCGCAACCTGGACCTCATCATGGGCTGCGAGCGCCGCGTGGTGTATGACCTGATCAACGTGATCCAGGGCGAGGCCAACCTGAACCAGGCCCTCATCAAGGACAAGCAGTGCGAGAACCTGTTCGTGCTGGCCGCCAGCCAGACGCGCGACAAGGACGCGCTCACGCAGGACGGCGTGGGCAAGGTGCTCAAGGACCTCGCCGACATGGGCTTTGACTACATCGTCTGCGACTCGCCCGCCGGCATCGAAAGCGGTGCGCTGATGGCCATGCACTTCGCCGACGAGGCGCTGCTGGTCACCAACCCCGAAGTCTCCAGCGTGCGCGACTCCGACCGCATCCTGGGCATGCTCAGCAGCAAGACCAAGCGCGCCATCGAAGGCGGCGAGCCCGTCAAGGAACACCTGCTGATCACGCGCTACAACCCCCATCGTGTGGAAGACGGCCAGATGCTGAGCCTGGAGGACATCCAGGACATCCTGCGCATCAAGCTCATCGGCGTGATCCCCGAGTCCGAGAGCGTGCTGCAGGCCTCCAACCAGGGCCTGCCCGCCATCCACCTGTCGGGCACCGATGTGTCCGAGGCCTACAAGGACGTGGTTGCGCGCTTCCTGGGCGAGGACAAGCCCCTGCGTTTCATCGAGGCGGCCAAGCCCGGCTTCTTCAAGCGCATCTTCGGCGGGAGGTAAGCGAGATGTCCCTGCTGTCCTTCCTGCTAGGCGAGAAGAAAAAGACGGCCTCGGTGGCCAAGGAGCGCCTGCAGATCATCCTGGCGCATGAGCGCAGCGGCCGCAGCGCCGGCCAGCCCGACTATCTGCCCGCGCTGCAGCGCGAGCTGGTGGCGGTGATCTCCAAGTACGTGAAGATCAACGCCGACGACCTGAAGGTCCACTTCGAGCGCCAGGACGACCTGGAAGTGCTGGAAGTGAAGATCGAACTGCCCGAGGCGACAGCCAAGTAACGGGCAGATATCCGGCCCGTTCCGCCCAGCCCCGAAGCGGCCGGGCGTGCCCGCGCTCCGGCGCAAGCCGGGGCGGCTATTTCTCCATCGGGCGGGCTACGGTGGCCGAAAGGCTTCCCAGCGGATGCTCCGTGTAGAACACCCCCCCGTGGTACAGCAGGGGCGAGGCGCCTTCCCGGTGGCTGCAGCGCTCCACCTGGCCGACGAAGATCGTGTGGTCGCCCTCCACGTACTGGCTGCGGTTGAAGCACTCGAACACGGCCGCCGCGCCGTCCAGCACCGGCACGCCGCTCAGTCCCAGGCGGTAGGCCACGCCGGCGAAGCGGTCTATGCCGCGCGTGGCGAACTGCTCGGCCAGGGCGCGCTGTTCCACCGTCAGCACATTGATGGCGTAGTGCGTGGCACGGGAAAAAGCGGGCAGCGACGACGTCTTGTGCCCCAGGCTCCACAGCACCAGCGGCGGCTCCAGCGACACCGAGTTGAACGAGTTTGCCGTCATGCCGATCAGCGCGCCGCCTTCCCCGCGCGCCGTGACGATGGTCACGCCTGTGGCGAACATGCCCAGCGCGTCGCGGAACTCGCGTGGCGTGAAGACGGGAGGTTGGCTGGAGGGCGGGTGGGGCAGGCGGCTGTTCACGAAGGGGGGCGGCGCCTTGGGCGCGCCGCGTAGGGCAATGGGAGGGCTATTATCAGTCTGCACCTGCGCGCCTGCAGCGCGCATGCCCTGCGGCCCTGGACCCTGCGATGTCTCTTCTTCCACGCTTTTCCCTGCTCGGCTCCGGCCCTACCGTGTTGCTGCTGCACGATGCCGATAGCGATCACCTGGGCTTTGCCCCGACGCTGGAAACCCTGGCCGCCGCGGGCTATCGCGCCGTGGCATGGGACATGCCGGGCTATGGCGGCAGTGCGCCGGTGGAGCCCTACAACTTCAAGGGCCTGGCCCAGCGTGCGCTGCTGTTGCTCGATGCCCTGCGGTGCGAGCAGGTGGTGCTGGTCGGCCACGGCCTGGGGGCGATGCTGGCGCTGGAGATCGCCGTGCGGGCACCGCTGCGCGTGCGGCGGCTGGTGCTGTGTGCCGGCGGCCCGGCGCTGGACGAGGCCGCCACCGCCGTGTGGGTGGCGCCGCGCCTTGCGGGCCTGGACGATGGACGGGACATGGCCCGGCTGGCCGACCCTACCGTGGCGCGCGACGCCGGCCCCGGCGCGCTGCCCGAGGGGCTGCAGCTTGCACGGCACGCCATGGGCCGCGTGCCGCCCGCCACCTACCGCCGTGCGTTGGAGGCCCTGACGGCTTTCGCGCGGCGTGCGCCGGAACTTGTGCGCCTGCAGGTGCCCGCGCTGCTCATCGGGGGTGAGCACGACCGCTGCACTCCGCCCGAGGCACTGCTCGCCCTGGCCCATGTGCTGCCCGATGCGCGTGCCGTGCTGCTGCCCGGCGTGGGCCACTGGCCGCAGCTTGAAGACCCCGAGGGTTTCGAGGCGGCGCTGCTGGACTTCCTGGCCGGCCCGGCGCCAGTGCTGCACTGAACGCGTGCGCGGTCCCTCACCGCAAATCGCTTACCCGCCCCTGACCGCGACCGCGCACCGCTGCGCAATAAACCACATCGCGCGCCCGCGCTTTTGGTTAGGCTGGAGTGTTTTTCACAACATTGCGGAGACGCGATGATGGCCATGAGACCCAGACACTGGGCAGGGGCGCTGGCGCTGGCGCTGTGGGCGTTGGCGGGCATGGCGGGCGCCCAGCCCGTGAAGGTGGGGGTCATCGGCCCCTTTTCGGGGCCGTCGTCGGACTTCGGCACGCCCATGCTGCAGGGCATCCAGCTCGCGGTGGAGCAGTTCAACGCCGTGGGCGGCTACCTGGGCCGGCCTGTGGAGCTGGTGGTCAAGGACGACCAGGGCTCGCCCGACACCGGCCGTCAACGCTCGCAGGAACTGGCCAGAGAAGGCGTGGTGGCGGCCCTGGGCTTTTGCAACACCGGCGTGGCGATGAAATCGCTGGACGTGTTCCAGCAGGCGAAGCTGCCCTTGATCGTGCCGTGCGCCACGGGCACCCCTGTGACACGCACCTATCCGGCGGCGCAGAGCTTCATCTTCCGCACCTCGGCCCCCGACAACATCCAGGCGCCCTTCGTGGTGGAGGACATCCTGCGCCGCGGCTGGACGCGCGTGGCCCTCTTTGCCGACGACACGGGCTACGGCCAGGCCGGGCGCAAGGACGTGGAAGCGGCGCTCGCCGCGCACCAGCTCACGCCCGTGTACGCGACCAACTTCCCTCTGGGCGTGAAGAGCCTGGCGCCCCAGTTGCAGGCCGCGCGCGATGCGGGCGCACAGGTCATCTTCAGCTACACCGTAGGGCCGGAGAACGCTGTCATTGCCCAAGGTCGCAAGGAGCTGGGCTGGAAGGTGCCGCAGGTCGGCGGCTGGACGCTGTCGTTCCCGTTCTTCATCCAGGGCGGCAAGGACGCCGCCGAGGGAGCGCTGACGGCGCAGACCTTCATCGCCGAGCCCAGCAACGAACGCCGCGCCTCGTTCCTGAGCACCTACGCGCGCGCCTTCAAAGGCCGCCCGGCCGTGCCGATGGCGGCGGCGCAAGGGTACGACGCGGCCTACCTGCTGATGTATGCACTGCTGGGCATCCGCGACGGGCAGGTCAACGGCACGGCCCTCAAGCATTCGCTGGAGAACCTGCAGCGCGTGTATTACGGCGTGGTGGCGACCTACGAGCGGCCCTTCTCGGCCGAGGAGAAAGAAGCCATCACCCCCAACATGCTGGTGATGGGCAAGGTGCAGGCCGGCGCGGTGACCTTCGCCTACCCCGAGGATGCCAAGCGCAACCTGCTGGTGCAGCGCAAACGCTGAGGTGCGAGCCGCTCAGGCCAGGCGCGGCGCCCCGTAGGCGGCAGCGGGCGTGTCGTCGCCCAGAAAGGCGAAGTCCATGGCTGGCCGCTCGCCGCTCAGCAGCTCGGCCATCGCCTTGCCCGAGCCGGCGCCATGCGTCCAGCCCAGCGTGCCGTGGCCGGCGTTCACCCACAGGCCGTGCAGCGGCGTACGGCCGATGAACGGGATGTTGGTGGGCGTGGCGGGGCGCAGGCCGGTCCAGTACTGCGGATCTCCGCCTTCCTCGGGCGTGCGCGTGTCGCACACGCCGGGCAGGATGGTCTCAATGCGGCGCGACAGCATGTGGCAGCGCGCGCGCGCCACAGGGCTGTCCAGCGACAGGTCGTAGCCGCCCAGCTCGATGGTGCCGGCCACGCGCAGCACGTTGCCCAGGCGGCTCATGGCGATCTTCTTGCCATCGTCGATGGTGGAAACCATGGGCGCGCCCTCCGGTTTGAGCAGCGGGAACGTGGCGCTATAGCCCTTGCCGGGGTAGATGGGCAGGTGCACGCCCACGCCCCGCAGCAGCGGTGCGCTGTAGCTGCCGCATGCAACGACCACGGCATCGGCTTTCAGTATTTGGTCTTTTTGGCCTGTAGCGCTTTCCTGGCGAGCGCGAATAGCTATTGATTCAATAGCGTCGCCGGAGCGGTTCAGGCGCAGCACGTCGTGACCGTAGAGGAACTGCACGCCGCGCTCGGTGCAGCGGCGGGCCAGTGCCTGGGTGAATACGCGCGCGTCGCCGCTCTCGTCGGTGCTGGTGTAGGTGCCGCCGGTGATGCGGTCGCCGTAAGCGCGGAAGGCCGGCTCGATGGCGAGCAGCTCGTCGCGACTGACCACGCGCCGCTGCACGCCGAAGCGGCGCATCAGTTCCACGGCGTGGGCCGCGTCGTCAAAGGACTTCTGGTCGGTGTAGAAGTGCGCGATGCCGCGTTCCAGCCGGTGGTACTCGATGCCTGTGACGCGCACCAGCTCTTTGAGTGCGGCATGGCTGTAAGCGCCCAGCGCCACGATCTGCTGCACGTTGCGTGCGAAGGCCGTGTCGTTGCACTGCGCCAGGAACTTCAGGCACCAGCGCCATTGCTCCCAGTCGAGCTGGGGGCGAAACAGCAGCGGCGCTTCCTTGTCGAACATCCACTTGAGGGCCTTCCATGGCGCCTCGCGGTTGGCCCAGGGCTCACAGTAGCTCACCGAGATCTGCGCCGCGTTGGCAAAACTGGTCTCCAGCGCCGCGTCGGGCTGGCGGTCGACCACAGTGACTTCATGCCCGCGCTCGCGCAGATGCCAGGCGGTGCTAATGCCGATGATGCCGGCGCCCAGGACGATGGTTTTCATGGCGCGCAGTGTGCTGCGGCCCAATGAAAAACAAAAGCGTGATTAAACTTCTTCGGAATTCATCAGAATGACTAATGGATACCGACCGTGAGCACATTTGACCCCGCCGCATTGGAATGCCTGGCCGCCATCGTCGAAGAGGGCGGTTTCGAGCGCGCCGCGCGCCGCCTGAACATCACCCAGTCCGCCGTGTCGCAGCGCCTGCGTGCGCTGGAGGCGCAGGTGGGCTCGGTGCTCATCGTGCGCAGCCGGCCGCTCAAGCCCACCTCGGCCGGGCAGTTGTTGCTCAAGCACACCAAGCAGTTGCGCCTGCTGCGCGCCGACCTGGAGCGCGATCTGCAGGACCTCATGCCCAGCGGGCGCGGCGGCGGCCGCGAGGAAGAGCGCATCGCCATCGCCATCAACGCCGACAGCATCGCCACCTGGGCGGTGGACGCGCTCGGCGACCTGGTGCGCCAGCGCCTGCCGCTGGAGATCATTGCCGACGACCAGGACTTCACGCAGGAGTGGCTGCGCTCGGGCCAGGTCATGGGCTGCGTGACGACGTTGAAGAGCGCGCTGCGCGGCTGCCGCATGGTGCCCCTGGGCGCGATGCAGTACGTCGCCGTGGCCGCGCCAGAGCTGGCGCGCCGACAACTGCCGCAAGGGCTCACGGCGCACAACTTCCGCGACGTGCCTTTCGTCTCGTTCAACCGCAAGGACGATATGCAGGCCGAGTTCGTCACGCGCACCTTTGGCCTGAAACGCGTGTCTCTCAGCCGCGTGTTCGTGCCCAGCTCGGAGGGCCAGGTGCGCGCCGTGGCCGCGGGCTGGGGCGTGAGCGTGGTGCCCGAGCTGCTCGCGCGCCCCTGGCTGCAGCAGGGCCGGCTGGTGGACCTGGCGCCAGGCCATACGCTGCCCATCCAGCTGTACTGGCACTCATGGAACCTGGAGTCGGAAGTGCTGGATGCGCTGGCCGATGCGCTCACCAGCGCGGCGGCGCAGTGCCTGTCGGCCTGACGGCACACGCGGATGGGGGTCTTTAGGGTTATCGGCCTGCGTGGGGTGAAGGCTCGCTAACATCGCCCGCATGAACACGTTGCAGCCGCCCCGTCCGTCCTTCAAGGAGCAGATGCTCCGGGCGCGTGAGGATGCCATCGTGGAGGCCGCGAGCCGCCTGCTGGGCGAAAAAGGCTTCGAGACCATGACCGTTGACGAGGTCGCCGCGGCCGTGGGCATTGCCAAGGCCAGCCTGTACAAACACTTTGCCGGCAAGGACGACCTGTGCTCGGCCGCCATGGTGCATGTGGTGGAGCGCCTGCAGCGCTTTCTGGCGGCGCTGCCGGCCGAACTGGGCGCCATGCAGCGCCTGCACGCGCTGCTGTGCTGGACGCTGCAGTTGCAACTGGCCGACGAGGTGCCGCTGCTGCCCAGCCGCAACTCCGCGCTGGCCCAGGCGCTGCGCGCCTGCGACGCCTACCGGGCATCGATGCAGGAGGTGCATGCCTGCATCCTCGGCTGGATCGTCGAGGCGCAGGCCCAGGGACAGCTGCGGCGCGAGTTGCCGCCCGATGTGATCTTGTGTGCGCTGCTGGCGCGCAATGCCGATCCCATGCTCGGCATGCTGCGCGACCGCGGCTATGCGGACGAGTGCATCATTGACTGGGCCGCGGACACCTGCCTGAGCGGCCTGGCGAGCGGCCCCGCCATGCGGGTGGCCTGATCAGCGCACCAGCAGTACCGGCACCTGGCAGTTGGCCAGCACCTGCGTGCTGACCGAGCCCATCACCAGCTTGCCCAGCGAGCCGTGGCCGTGCGTGCCCATGACGATCAGGTCGTACTTGCCGGACTCGGCCACCTTGGCGATGGTCTCGCCCGCCGGGCCCACCTTGGTCATGGTCTTGAGCTGCACGCCATGACGCGCCATGAACTTCACGACGGGCGACAGCACCTTTTCGCCTTCCTCAGCGTGGTACTTGTCCACGACTTCCTTGCCGAGCGCGGCGCGCGCGCGGGGAGGCAACTGGGGCTGCACGGTGATGGCCGTGTAGGTGTGCGAGCTGCCCAGCATCTCGTCGTGAGCGGCCAGGTAGGCCAGCATTTTCTTGGTGTAGGTGCTGCCGTCGACAGCAAGCAGGATGTTCATTCGAAGTGCTCCGGAAACGAGAAATCAGACTAATCCGCGCTGGCGCCTGTTGTCTTGACTTCAGTCATATTTTTGATGCGGTACGCGGTGGCGGGCGCAGGGCCCGCACGCATCATACGGTGAGCACGCAGTGCGGCTGAAAGGTTGCCTGCTCCCCCTTGCGGGCATAGCCCAGCGGGTTGGCCACTATGCGGCAGCTCCAGGGCGCGCCGTCCGCGCGGGCCCCGCGCACCAGGTAGTCGCTGGGCGCATGCAGATGGCCGTGCAGCCATAGCTGGGCGTGGGGCAGGCAGTCGTCCAGCGCATTGCAAAACCCCGCCGTGCCCGGCACCAGGCCGTAGCGCGGGTCGGCGCTGAGCAGACTGGGCGCGAAGTGCGTGACGGCCACCGTCGTGCCCGCAAAGGGCTGTGCGAGCGCGTTGCGTAGCCAGGCCTGGCAAACCAGGGCCTGTTCGCGCACCTCGGCGGCCAGGAAGGGCACACCCTGGCGGGTGCTGCCAGTCTTGGAGAGATAGAAGTTGGCCGCGCGGAACGCCTTCTCGCGCCGCTGCAGTCGCTGGCCCGGGTCGGTGATCCCCGCGTGGTCGGCCAGCGCGTCGAAGTCGCTCCACAGCGTCGTTCCAACGAAGCGGACCCCCTGCAGCACCATGCTCTCACGCTCCAGCCAGATCAGCCCCAGCCGGTCGCAGGTGCGGCGCAGGCGCGCATGCGCGGCGTCGAAGTCCTGCGTGTCGTATTCATGGTTGCCAGGGACGAAGACCACCGGCGTGGGCCATCCGGCGTACTGCGGCAGAGGGGAGAAGCGCGCCAGGCCGAAGTCGTCGTCCGACAGCAGCGAGCCGGCCTGGTAAGAGCCGATGTCGCCGGCCAACACCAGGACATCGGCGCCAACGGCGGGGCTGGGGGTGAAATGCGGGTGGGCTTCCAGGTGCAGGTCGGACAGCAGTTGCAGCTTCATGGGTGAGTGGGTGGGGTCAATCCTGGCGGTGGATGGGGGCGGGCGTGTTGCGCGCGGCGCGCGCAATCGCCTCGCGCAGCCAGCGGTGGGCGGGGTCGTGGTTGCGCCGGCGGTGCCACAGTGCGTCCACGTGCACGGGCGGCAGCGTCATGGGCAGCGGGCGCCACACCAGTTCGTCGCGCACGCTGGCCACGCCGACGAAGTGGCGCGGCAGCACGGTGAGCAGGTCCGTGGTGGCCACCACCCGTCCCGCGGTGAAGAACTGGTTCACGGTAAGCACGATGCGGCGTTCACGTCCCAACGCGGCCAATGCCCCGTCGATGAAGCCGAAGGGCTTGCCCGAGAAGCTCACCAGCAGGTGGCGCGCGGCGCAGTACAGGTCCAGCGTCATCGGCACGGCGGCCAGCGGGTGGTCCGCGCGCATCACGCACACGTACTGGCCATCGTAGAGGCGGGTGCTTTCGTGCGCCACCACGTTGTCCGACTGCGCCCGCGCCGTGAGGTCGGCCAGCACGGCGGGGAAGTAGCCCACGGCCATGTCGGCGCTCTCGTCGTCCAGCAGGCGGCGCGGGTCGCGCGTGGTCAGCGGCACCACGCGCAGCGAGACGCCGGGGGCCTCGCGTTCCACGATCTCGATGAGTGGCGGGATCAGCGTGGCACCCGTGGCGTCGGCCATCGCCAGAACGAAGGTCGTCTGTGCGGACGCCGGGTCAAAGCGCCCGGGGGAAAGTGCCTCCTGCAACTGTGCCAATGCGTGCCGTACGGCGGGCCACAGGGCCAGTGCCCGCGGCGTGGGCTCCACGCCGTGGCCGCGCCGCGTGACCAGCTCGTCGCCCAGCACCTCGCGCAGCCGGCGCAGTGCGTTGCTCACGGCGGGCTGTGTGATGGCCAGTTTCTCGGCGGCGCGGGTCAGGTTGCGCTCGGCCATGACCTCGTCAAAGACGCGCAGCAGATTGAGATCCAGCGTGCGAAAGTTCAATGGCTGCATGCCGCAATCATCACACGGATGAATATGGGTGATTCAACATATAAATTAGACACAAACCAGGGTAAACCCTAGTATTGCTGCACCGCCCGGCAATTTCGCCAACAGTGGCGTACGAGTCGCATCATGACGAAGTTTGTACACATCGATGTTCCTGTCCAGCACCACGGCATTGCACGCATTGAAGAGGCCGCAAGCCATCTGAAGCAAACCGCTGCCCGCTTTGACGGCACCCGCGGCGCAACGTCGCTGCTGCTGGCGGCGCTGGTCGCCGCGCTGCTTGTCGTGGCCAACCAGGTCATGGACACCTGGAACGATGGCCACATGCTGGCCGGCTGGATGGTGATGTGGGTGATAGCTTTCGCAGGAATGGCGTTGCTGGCGGCACCTGCGCGCAGCGCGGTGCTGGGCCTGCGTGCCGCTGCCAAGGCTTGGTCGGATGCGCACCGGCGTGCGGCAGAGGACGAGCGCACCTGGAATGCCGCACTGCGCGACGCCCGCATCATGGCCGACCTGAGCCGTGCGATGAACGGCATCGCGGTGGACGACCTGCGCCGTTACCGCTGAACGGCCGCGCGGCGACCCCGCGCCAACCGACAACAGGGCACCTTCGGGTGCCCTTTTTGCTATGTGCGCGGCAGCTTCGTCCGGGGCACATTCATGAAAAAACCCCGCGCCACAGACGTGGTCGCGGGGTTGTGGTGTAGGCCCGGCTGAATTCATGCCGAGCCGAGCCGAGGCAGGGCGGTCAGGCCGCCAGACGCTTCTCCAGCGCGGCCTTGATAGCCAGCAGTTCCTGAGGCAGGTGGTAGGCCAGCTTGTCGAAATGCTCGGTGTGCAGCTTCAGTTCTTCGGCCCAGGCAGCCTTGTCGATGCTGGTCACCATCTTGAACTGCTCGGTGCTGAAGTCCAGGCCGGTCCAGTTGATCTCGGCGTACTGCGGAGCAATGCCGAACATGGTCGGCTCGCCTTGCGCCGTGCCCTCGATGCGGTCCAGCATCCACTTGAGCACGCGCATGTTGTCGCCATAGCCGGGCCAGACGAACTTGCCGTCCTCGCCCTTGCGGAACCAGTTGACGCAGAAGATCTTGGGCAGCTGGTGGCCGGACTCCTCCAGCTTGTGTTCCATGTCGAGCCAGTGCTGGAAGTAGTCGCTCATGTTGTAGCCGCAGAACGGCAGCATGGCGAACGGGTCGCGGCGCACGACGCCCTGCGCACCAAAGGCGGCGGCGGTGGTCTCGGAGCCCATGGTCGCGGCCATGTAAACGCCTTCCATCCAGCTGCGGGCCTCGGTCACCAGCGGCACGGTGGTGGAGCGGCGGCCGCCGAAGATGAAGGCGTCGATGGCCACGCCGGCAGGGTTGTCCCACTCGGGGTCCAGGGCCGGGTTGTTGGTGGCGGCCACCGTGAAGCGCGAATTGGGGTGCGCGGCCTTGGCGCCGGTTTCCTTGGCGATCTGCGGTGTCCAGTCCTTGCCCTGCCAGTCGATGAGGTGGTCCGGGAGCTTGCCGGTGTCCTTCTCCATGCCTTCCCACCACACATCGCCATCGTCGGTGAGGGCGACGTTGGTGAAGATCACGTCCTTGTCCAGCGAACGCATGCAGTTCGGGTTGGTGTGCATGTTGGTGCCGGGGGCCACGCCGAAGTAGCCGGCTTCGGGGTTGATGGCGTACATCTTGCCGTCGGCATGGGGCTTGATCCAGGCAATGTCGTCACCGATGGTCGTGACCTTCCAGCCGGCGAAGCCGGCTTCCGGCGGCACCAGCATGGAGAAGTTGGTCTTGCCGCAGGCGCTGGGGAAAGCGGCGGCCACGTGGTACTTCTTGCCCTCGGGGTTGGTCACGCCCAGGATCAGCATGTGCTCCGCCAGCCAGCCCTGGTCGCGGCCCATAGTCGAGGCAATGCGCAGCGCCAGGCACTTCTTGCCCAGCAGTGCGTTGCCGCCGTAGCCCGAGCCGTACGACCAGATCTCGCGGGTCTCGGGGTAGTGGACGATGTACTTGACCTGGGGGTTGCAGGGCCAGGACGTGGTGTCCTTCTGGCCTGCGGCCAGCGGGGCGCCCACGGTGTGCATGCAGGGCACGAACTCGCCATCGGTGCCGAGCACGTCATAGACGGCCTTGCCCATGCGGGTCATCAGCTTCTGGTTCACGGCCACGTAGGCGCTGTCGGTCAGTTCGATGCCAATGTGGGCGATGTGCGAGCCCAGAGGGCCCATGGAGAAGGGCACCACGTACATGGTGCGGCCAGCCATGCAGCCGTCAAACAGCGGCTGCAGCGTGGCGCGCATCTCGGCCGGGGCCATCCAGTTGTTGGTCGGGCCGGCGTCTTCCTTTTTCTCCGAGCAGATGTAGGTGCGGTCTTCCACGCGCGCGACGTCCGACGGGTCGGACCACGCCAAGTAGCTGCCCGGGCGCTTGGCGGGGTTCAGCTTCTTGAACGTGCCGGCATCCACCAGTTGCTGACACAACTGCTCGTACTCCTGCTGCGAACCGTCGCACCAGTGGATGCGGGCGGGCTTGCACAGCGCGGCCATTTCGGCCACCCAGGCGATCAGCTTGGCGTTCTTGACGTATGCGGGCGCCTGAATGTCCAGGACGGGCATGGTGGGTGCGTTCATCGGGAAGGCTTCTTTGAAGTTGAAAAACAGTCTTTTCAAAGGAAGCGAACCGGGTCACGACGCACAGGCCCGCGCTGAACCGATCTGCGCGCTGCCTTTGAAAAAACCGCTGGGACTCAGTCGGCTGGCGAAACGGGGGTACCGCGGCGGCACCCCTGCACAGGTCGGCTGGGGTGACGATTTTATGAAGACGCCCCCGATTTGTCTGTCGGACAGGGGGTTAAATCATGCAAAAAACACATGACGTTATGCGTGTCATGGCGTCGGTGCAAAACGCGATCACCAAAAAACAAAGCCCCGCAGAGGCGGGGCTGGGTGGCGAGCGGGCGGTGCGTTCAGGCCATGTACACCGCAATGAAGGCCAGCAGGAAGATCATGGCCGCACCCACCGCAGGGATCACGACGGGAATCAGATGCACCACGGACTCGGCGGCATCGGTGGCCGTGGCGGCCTCGACGTCGGCGGCGTTGGGGGCGATGGGATGGTCATGGGCCATGGGTTCGGTCTCCTGTGGGGTCTGGTGCCTTGATGGGGGACAAGTGTAGCCACAACGCCCCCGCGCGTGCACGGGCCTTACCCGCACGCGCGTGCGGCACGGCGCTCTCAGCGCAGCTCGGCTTCCATCTGCGCGGCGCGCAGCAGGTCCAGCACCTGCTGGATGTGGGCCTTGCCGCGCGTTTGCAGCACCAGTTCGATCTCCACGTTCTGCGCGGCCAGCACGGTGAAGGCGCGCTGGTGGTGCACCTCTTCGATGTTAGCGCCCGCTTCGGCCACGAGGGCGGTGATGCGGGCGAGCACGCCGGGCACGTCGCGTGCGCTGACCATGATGCGCGCCAACCGGCCGGAGCGCACCATGCCGCGCTCGATGATGGCCGCCAGCAGCAGCGGGTCGATGTTGCCGCCGCTGAGCACCAGCCCCACCTTCTTGCCGCGAAAGCGCTCGGGGTGGCGCACCAGCGCGGCCAGCCCGGCGGCCCCCGCGCCTTCCACCAGCGTCTTCTCGATCTCCAGCAGCATCAGCACCGCCTGCTCGATGTCGCCTTCGTCCACCAGCAGCAGGTCATCCACCAGCCGGCCAATGACCTCCTGCGTCATCTTTCCGGGCTGGCCCACGGCGATGCCCTCGGCGATGGTTGACGCGCCCTGCGCGTGGTGCGTGCCCTTGATGGCATTCACCATGGCCGGGAAGCGCGCCGTCTGCACGCCGATGATCTCCAGGTTCGGCTTGATGGCCCGCGCCGCCGTTGCCATGCCGGCCAGCAGCCCGCCGCCGCCCACCGAAACCACCAGCGCATCCAGGTCGGGCTGGGCGGCCAGCATCTCCAGCACCAGCGTGCCCTGGCCGGCGGCCACGGCCTCGTCGTCATAGGGGTGCACGAAGGTCAGGCCCTGCTGCTCCGCCAACTGGTAGGCGTGCTGGCGGGCTTCCTCCAGCGTGTCGCCGTGCAGCACCACCTCGGCACCAAAGCCGCGCGTGCGCTCCACTTTCACACCGGGGGTGAAGCGCGGCATGACGATCACGGCGCGCAGGCCCAGGCGCTGCGCGTGGTAGGCCACGCCCTGGGCATGGTTGCCCGCGCTCATGGCCACCACGCCGCGCTCGCGTTCTTGGGGAGTGAGCTGGCTCAGCTTGTTGCAGGCGCCGCGTTCCTTGAACGAGGCGGTGAATTGCAGGTTCTCGAACTTGAGGAACACCTGTGCGCCCACGATCTGCGAGAGCGTGCGCGATTCGACGCAGGGGGTTTCGAGTACCTGGCCGCGCAGGCGCTCAGCGGCGTGCTGGATGTCTTGGAAGGTCAGCATGGTGCATTGTGGCGCAGCGCGCCAGGTGAAGCAGTTTTGCTATTGTAAAAATAGCTGGTTGCGCTTGGTGGACGAGCGCTAGAAGCCGTTTTGCTCTGAAGGCCCCGTCCACTATCCCGGAAACGCGCGCGCCAGAACCGCCGCCACATCCAGGCCGCGCGTGTCGATAGCGCCCGCCACGCGGCCGGCCCCGCTGTCCGCCAGCCGCGTGGCGATGAACGCATCGGCCACGGCCGCGGGGGCCTGCTGGCGCAGCAGGCAGGCCTGGGCCAGCAGCACCAGGCGCTGGGTCAGCACGCGGCCCAGGCCTTCCAACTGCTCAGCCGGTGTGGCCAACAGGGCCTGCAGCTCGCGCGCGGCAGCGGCAATGCGCGGCTCGCCCTGCGCCGCGGCGTGCAGCTCGGTCAGCAAAGCGTGTGCTGCTTCGGGCTCGCGCTGCAGGGCGCGCAGCACGTCCAGGCACATCACGTTGCCCGAGCCTTCCCAGATGGAGTTGACGGGCGCCTCGCGGAACAGGCGTGCCATCACGCCGTCCTCCACGTAGCCATTACCGCCCAGCACCTCCATGGCCTCGCCGGTCAGCTCCACCGCGCGCTTGCAGACCCAGAACTTGGCGGCCGGCGTCATCACGCGCTTCCATGCGCGCTGGGCGGGCGTGCTGTCGTCCTCGTACGCCTGGGCCAGTCGCATGGCCAGGTGCAGCGCGGCCTCGCTCTCCAGCGCCAGGTCGGCCAGCACCGCGCGCATCAACGGCTGCTCGGCCAGGGCCTTGCCGAAGGCGTGGCGCCGGCGCGCGTAATGGATCGCCTGCACGGTGGCCTGGCGCAGGATGGCGGCGCTGCCCACCACGCAGTTCAGGCGCGTGTAGCTGGCCATCTCGATGATGGTGGGGATGCCCCGGCCTTCCTCGCCCATGAGCAGGCCCCAGGCGTCCTCGAATTCCACCTCGCTGCTGGCGTTGCTGCGGTTGCCCACCTTGTCCTTCAGGCGCTGCACGCGCACGGCGTTGCGGCTGCCGTCCGGGCGCCAGCGCGGCACGTAGAAGCAGGCGAACGGGCCGCCCTCGCCGGTGCGCGCCACCACCAGGTGCGCGTCGCACTGCGGCGCCGAGAAGAACCACTTGTGTCCGCGCAGCCGGTATTCGCCGCCGCGCCCGCCCGTGCCGATGGGTGTCGCCACGGTGGTGTTGGCGCGCACGTCCGATCCGCCCTGCTTCTCGGTCATGCCCATGCCCAGCCAGATGCTGGCCTTGTCCGCCACGGGCAGGTCGCGCGGGTCGTAGGCGGTGCTGTAGAGCCGGGACTGCAGCGACTGCCACAGCGCGGGCTCCTTGCGCAGCAGCGGGATGGCGGCCTGCGTCATCGTGGCGGGGCACAGCGTGCCCTGTTCCACCTGGCCGTGCAGGTAAAAGCCCGCCGCCCATGCGGCCCAGCGGCCCGGTCGCTCGTCCTGGAAGGGCCGGGAGATCAGCCCCTCGCCGCGGTACAGCGCCAGGAGCTGGTGCCACGCGGGGTGGAACTCCAGCGCGTCGATGCGCTGCCCGCGCGTGTCAAAGCGCTGCAACTGCGGCGTGTGGCGGTTGGCCTGCTCGGCCAGGGCGTAGGTCTCGGCCATGCCCAGCCGTGCGGCGTAGGCGTCGAGCGCCGGGTGCGCCCAGCCGGCGCCCGCACGCTCCAGCGCCTCGCACAGCGCTGCGTCGGTGGCCAGCGGGTGGTAGTCGTTCAGCTCGGGGTATTGGTTGAAGACCTGGTGGGTGGTCCAGTCCATGGTGCGTGGCCTCCGTGTTGTCGTGGGACCAGTCTAGGAGCCTTGCGCCGTCCGGGTAAGAGGGTGAGCGCGGAAGAGGGCGACGTTCAAAGCCAAATAGGCCCATAGCGCCCAACTGGCAAGCGCGAACAGCTATGAAAACAGGAGTTCTCTCAGCGCAGCACGCGGCAGTTGCCGAACTCGCAGCGGATCGCCAGCGCGTCGCCGTTGCTGCACGGCACGCTGTAGGTCTCAAAGCCCGGCCCCTTGGCGGCGAGCGCGGCCACGGGCTGGGCATGGCAGGCTTGCTCGCGTGCCAGGCGCTCGGCGCTGTAGGCATCGGCGCCCGAGGGGCGCGGCGGCGCCGCCGGTGCCACGGGCACGGACGGCGCGGCGCCCGGCTGCGGCCCGGCCACTGCCAGCGGGCTGATGCGGTGGCCCCGCACGGCCATGCAGTGCGCGACCAGCTGGCGCCGCCGCTCCAGCGCCTGCAGTCCCTGCGAGCCGCCCGCGAGTGCGCCGCCCGTGAGAGCCCAGTCGCGCACGCCGGTGTCGCTGCGCCCGAGTCCCCAGGCGAGAAACGCCGCCACCAGCGCGCCCTGGACCACGGCGTCCAGCGTCTCGCTGAGCACGCCCACCTGCTGCGCGCGGTCGCGGCAGTCCTGCAGGTCGGCGTCGTAACGGGCGCGCGCATCGAGGGCGGGGTCGGGCGCCACCGGGGGCGAGGGTGGCGTGGCGCAGCCGGTGACGGCAAGGCACGCGGCCACGCACAGGGCCAGCGTGGCGGTGGCCCGGCGGGGAGTTGCGGGGAAAGAAGTGCGGGGGGTGCGGTGCATGTCGCCGGGTCCTCTCAGTCGGTGGCTGGGCGCATGCGGCGTGCGCTCAGGCGGCTTCGGTCTGGAACAGCCGGCGCGTGCCCACCGGCGCCACGGCGCGCGCAATGGCGCCGATGTGGTCCGGTGTGGTGCCGCAGCAGCCGCCCACGATGTTGACCAGCCCCTCGGCGGCGAATTCGTGCACCAGGCGGCTGGTGACCTCGGGCGTCTCGTCGAAGCCCGTGTCGCTCATCGGGTTGGGCAGGCCGGCGTTGGGGTAGCAACTGATGAAGGTGTCGGGCGCGGCGCGGTTGAGCTCCTGGATGTAGGGGCGCATCAGCGCCGCGCCCAGCGCGCAGTTCAGGCCGATGGACAGCGGCCGCGCGTGGCGCACGCTGTGCCAGAAAGCCGTCACCGTCTGGCCCGAGAGGATGCGGCCGGACGCATCCGTCACCGTGCCGCTGATCATGATGGGCAGGCACTCGCCGGTTTCCTCGAACACCTCGTCGATGGCGAACAGCGCGGCCTTGGCGTTCAGCGTGTCGAAGATGGTCTCGACCAGCAGCACGTCGGCGCCGCCCTCGATCAGGCCGCGCGCCTGCTCGTGGTAGGCCGCGCGCAGTTGCTCGAAGGTGACGTTGCGCGCGCCGGGGTCGTTCACGTCGGGACTGATGCTGGCGGTCTTGGGCGTGGGGCCGAGGGCGCCGGCGACGAAGCGCGGCTTGTCGGGCGTGCTGAATTTGTCGCAGGCCGCGCGCGCGAGCTTGGCGCTCTCCAGGTTCATCTCGTAGGCCAGCTCGGCTAGCCCATAGTCGTCCTGCGCGATCGAGGTCGCGCCGAAGGTGTTGGTCTCGATCAGGTCGGCGCCGGCCGCGAGATACCCTTCATGGATGTCGCGGATCACGTCGGGGCGCGTGAGGCTCAGCAGCTCGTTGTTGCCCTTCACGTCGCGCGCAAAGTCCTTGAAGCGCTCGCCCCGGTACTGCGCCTCGGTCAGCTTGAAGCGCTGGATCATCGTGCCCATGGCGCCGTCGAGGATGGCGATGCGTTGTTCCAGGATGGCGGGCAGCGCTTGCGCGCGGGTGTAGTGGGGCAGGGTCATGGGGCCGATTGTAGGAAGCCGGCGCCGCCCGCGGTGGCGGGCGCACAATAACGGGCTTTGCGCCATGGTGGGGCCCTCCGCATGGCCGCGTTTTATAGGCCAAAAGTGCCTTTGGCGCTTATCCAATAAGCGCTGACAGCTATCAAAAAGAGAGTCCACCGGTTTGTCCCCCGCGCATTTCGTCCTGCACGACGTCTTTGGCTACGAGCAGTTCCGTGGCCCGCAGCAGGCCATCATCGACCATGTGATCGCCGGCGGCGACGCGCTGGTGCTGATGCCCACGGGGGGCGGCAAGAGCCTGTGCTACCAGGTGCCGGCCATCGTGCGGCGCGATGCGGGGCTGGGCGTGACGGTGGTGGTCTCGCCGCTGATCGCGTTGATGCACGACCAGGTGGGTGCGCTGCACGAGGCGGGGGTGGAGGCGGCCTTCCTCAACTCCACGCTGGACTGGCAGCAGACGCAGGACGTGGAGCGGCGCCTGGCGCGCGGCGAGATCACGCTGCTGTACGCCGCGCCCGAGCGCGTGACCACCGACCGCTTTCTCACGCTGCTGGACGGTCTGCATGCGCGCGGGCAACTGGGGCTGTTCGCCATCGACGAGGCGCATTGCGTGAGCCAGTGGGGCCACGACTTCCGGCCCGAGTACCGCCAGCTCGCGGTGCTGCACGAGCGCTATGCGGGCGTGCCGCGCATTGCCCTCACGGCCACGGCGGACGCGCTCACGCGCGAGGACATCGTGCAGGGCCTGCGGCTGCAGCAGGCGCGGCAGTTCGTCAGCAGCTTCGACCGGCCCAACATCCGCTACCGCATCGAGGAAAAGAAGGAGCCGCTCACGCAGCTCATGCGCTTCATCGACCGCGAGCACCTGGGCGAGGCCGGCGTGGTCTATTGCCAGTCCCGCAAGCGCGTGGAGGAACTGGCCCAGGCGCTGTGCGATGCGGGCCTGACGGCGCTGCCCTACCACGCGGGCCTGCCCGCCGAGGTGCGCCAGCAGAACCAGGACCGCTTCCTGCGCGAGGACGGCATCGTGATGGTGGCCACCATCGCGTTCGGCATGGGCATCGACAAGCCCGACGTGCGCTTTGTGGCCCATGTGGACATGCCCAAGAACATTGAGGGCTACTACCAGGAGACGGGCCGCGCGGGCCGCGA
Organism: Diaphorobacter sp. MNS-0; assembly: GCF_019602835.1. Lineage (NCBI taxonomy): Bacteria > Pseudomonadati > Pseudomonadota > Betaproteobacteria > Burkholderiales > Comamonadaceae > Diaphorobacter > Diaphorobacter sp. MNS-0. Next base: position 121,581 of record NZ_CP080761.1, read on the forward strand.
CGGTCTGCCCGCCGACGCGTGGATGGCCTACGGCCTGCAGGACGTGGTGAACCAGCGCCGCATGATCGACGAGAGCCCCGCGGGCGAGGAGTTCAAGGCCGTGATGTGCGGCAAGCTGGATGCGTTGCTGGCCCTGGCCGAGGCCACGGACTGCCGGCGCGTGCGGCTGCTGGGCTACTTCGGCGAGACATCCGAGCCCTGTGGCAATTGCGACAACTGCCTGAACCCGCCGGCCGTGTGGGACGGCACGGATGCCGCGCGCAAGCTCCTGTCCACCATCTATCGCGTGCACGAGGCCAGCGGCCTGACCTTCGGCACGGGCCACATCATGGACATCCTGCGCGGCAAGGCCACGGACAAGGTCCAGCAGTTCGGCCATGAAAAACTCTCCACCTTCGGCTTGGGCGCACAGTATTCCGAGGCGCAGCTGCGCGGCGTGCTGCGCCAGTTGCTGGCCGCCGGCGCCGTGGGACTGCACAAGGTCACGACCGAGGGCGGCCACAGCTTTGACACGCTGGCGCTGACCGAGGGATCGCGCCCCGTGTTGCGCGGCGAGCAGAGCGTGCTGCTGCGCGAGGCCACGGCCGCAGCCGGCCCCAAGAAGCCGCGCCGCGCCAGCGCCCCGCCGGTGGCAGCGGCCAACCTGGGACAGGACGCCCAGGTGCGCTTCATCAACCTCAAGGCCTGGCGCGCCGAGGTGGCGCGCGAGCACAACCTGCCGGCCTACGTGATCTTCCACGACGCCACGCTGGCCGCCATTGCCGAGCGCAACCCGTCCACGCTAGAGGATCTGCAGGGCATCAGCGGCATGGGTGCGAAAAAGCTGGAGGCGTACGGCGCCGAAGTGCTGCGGGTGTGCGGCGCCGGGGCCGCGGCCGGCTGATCAGGCGCACCGCAGGCTGGTGGGCAGCGGCCACTGCGTGGGCGGCGCCGTCCGGGCCCAGGGCACGCTGGCGGGCGTGCTGCATTCCTGCAGCACCCATTGGCGCACGCCTTGTGCGGCCAGCTCTTCGGCCAGCGCCTGCAGGGCCGCCGTGTCGAACAGTCCCGCGTGCCAGGTGGTGCGGCACTCGTAGTCCACGCCGCTGGCCTGCACGCAGCGCAGCGACTCCCAGGCGCGGTCGCCGCTGCCCGGCGTGCGAGTGATGGCGTCGTAATGTGCCGGCGGCCCCTTGATGTCCAGGCCCACCCAGTCCAGCAGCGGCAACAGGGCCTGCAGACGTTCGGGGTACATGCCGGCCGTGTGCAGGCCGGTGGCAAAGCCCAGGGCGCGTACGCGCGCGAGGGCGTCGGGCAGGGCGGCCTGCAGCGTGGGCTCGCCGCCCGAGAACACCACGCCGTCCAGCAGGCCGCGGCGCGTGTGCAGCAGTTGCTCCACTTCGCTCCAGCGGTGCGGCGCGGGTGCGGCCGCGTCCAGCAGCCCGGCGTTGTGGCAATAGCCGCAGCGCCAGGGGCAGCCCTGGCAGAACACCACGGCGGCCAGCCTGCCGGGAAAGTCGATGGTGGTCAGCGGTGTCAACCCGCCAATGCGCAGGCGGGGAGTGGATACAGACGGCTCGCTCACGGTGTCTATGGCTCACGGCCTATGCCGAGACGCAACCCGAGCCAGGGCCACCGCGCAAGGGCCGCCCCGCCGCGCTGGTGGCGTCCCCCTTCCCGCCTCGCGCAGCGAGGCGAGAGAAGGGGGAAGGCGCGCAGCGCCACAGGGGGTTGCTCATTTCTCGGCGAAGAACTGGCGTTCGTTGTGTTCGCCCTGCTTGCCGGTGTTGAAGCTGGCCACGGGGCGGTGGTAGCCCATGACGCGCGTCCAGACCTCGCAGGGCTGGCGCTCGGCGTCGGTCAGCTGCACGGCGGTGGCCAGGGCGGTGTTCTCGGTGGCGGAAAAGTGGGTCATGACAAACTCCTGGGTTGGTGGTGGAAGAACTTCAAAAACAATAGCTGTTGGCGCTTGTTGCATAAGCGCTAGAGGCAAATTTCGTTCAAATCACGCCGCCAGCCGCGCGCGCTTGGCGGCCAGGCGCTCCTCGTCGCAGCGCGGGCAGAACTTGTGCTCGCCGGCCAGGTAGCCGTGCGTGGGGCAGATGGAGAAGGTGGGCGTGACGGTGATGTAGGGCAGGCGGAAGTGGGTGAGCGCCCGTTTCACCAGCTCGCGGCAGGCAGCGCCGCTGGAGATGCGCTCGCCCATGTACAGGTGCAGCACCGTGCCGCCGGTGTACTTGCCCTGCAGCGCCTCTTGCCGCTGCAGCGCCTCGAACGGGTCGTCGGTGAAGCCCACGGGCAACTGCGAGCTGTTGGTGTAGTAGGGCTGCTCGGCCGTACCGGCCTGCAGGATGGCGGGCCAGCGCTTCTTGTCTTCCTTGGCAAAGCGGTAGGTGGTGCCTTCGGCGGGCGTGGCCTCCAGGTTGTAGAGGTGGCCGGTTTCTTCCTGGAACTGCACGATGCGCGCGCGCACATGGTCCAGCAGGCGCAGGGCGAACTGGTGACCCCAGTCGCTGGTGATGTCGTGCGCGCCGCCGGTGAAGTTGCGCACCATCTCGTTGATGCCGTTCACGCCCAGCGTGCTGAAGTGGTTGCGCAGCGTGCCCAGGTAGCGCTTGGTGTACGGGAACAGGCCCTGGTCCATCAGGCGCTGGATGAGCTTGCGCTTGACCTCCAGGCTCTGCTTGCCCAGTTCCAGCAGGCGGTCCAGCGCCGCCAGCAGGGCCGCCTCGTCGCCCGCGTGCAGATAGCCCAGGCGCGCGCAGTTGACGGTGACCACGCCCAGGCTGCCGGTCTGCTCGGCGCTGCCGAACAGGCCGTTGCCGCGCTTGAGCAGCTCGCGCAGGTCCAGCTGCAGGCGGCAGCACATGGAGCGCACCATGTTGGGCGACAGCTCGGAATTGATGAAGTTCTGGAAGTACGGCAGGCCGTACTTGGCCGTCATGTCGAACAGGGCGACGGCGTTCTCGCTCTCCCACGGGAAGTCGGGCGTGATGTTGTACGTGGGAATCGGGAAGGTGAACACGCGGCCCTTGGCATCGCCCGTGGTCATCACGTCGATGTAGGCGCGGTTGATGACGTCCATCTCGGCCTGCAGCTCGCCGTAGCAAAACGGCATCTCCACGCCGCCGATCACCGGCACCTGCTCGCGCAGGTCCTCGGGACAGGTCCAGTCGAAGGTGAGGTTGGTGAACGGCGTCTGCGTGCCCCAGCGCGAGGGCACGTTGAGGTTGTAGACCAGCTCCTGGATGCACTGGCGCACGGCGGCGTAGTCCATGCCGTCCTTGCGCACGAAGGGCGCCATGTAGGTGTCGAACGACGAGAACGCCTGCGCGCCGGCCCATTCGTTCTGCAGCGTGCCGAGGAAGTTCACGATCTGCCCCACGGCGGAGCTCATGTGCTTCGGGGGCCCCGCCTCCACCTTGCCCGGCACGCCGTTCAGCCCCTCGTGCAGTAGCGTGCGCAGCGACCAGCCCGCGCAGTAGCCGCTGAGCATGTCGAGGTCGTGGATGTGGATGTCGCCATTGCGGTGCGCCTCGCCGATCTCGGGCGCGTAGACGTGCGAGAGCCAGTAGTTCGCCGTCACCTTGCCTGCCACGTTCAGGATCAGCCCGCCCAGCGAGTAGCCCTGGTTGGCGTTGGCGTTCACACGCCAATCGGCGCGCGTGAGGTACTCGTTGATGGAGCTTTCCACATGCACCAGCGTCTGCCGGTCGGCGCGCAGGGTGGCGTGGCGCTGGCGGTAGGCCATGTAGGCGCGCGCGGTCTGCAGATGGTTGGCGGCGATCAGCGTCTGCTCCACCACGTCCTGGATCTGCTCGATGGCCGGTGCCTCGCCATGGAAGCGGTGGATCAGCACCTTGGTGGCCTGCGCCGTGAGCAGACGGGCCTCGTCCTCGCCGAACTCGCCCGTGGCCTGGCCGGCCCGTGCGATGGCCGACTGGATGCGCACAGCATCGAAAGGTGTGCGCTCGCCGTTGCGTTGGATGACGTCGCGCGGCAGGCTGGCGACGATCGGAGATGGTGGTGTCATGGCAACCCTTCAAACACTACATATAGTGTTCACCATACCTATCAAACACTATAGGTAGTTTGATCAGGCACAAACCGCAGGGCAGAAAAGGGCCTGTGCAGAGGGGGGCTGCGGTGCGCGGCTTGTGGCCCGAGCGCCACGGGGTGGGGCCGCAGCAGGCCCGCGCCCGAGAGGCTGGGCGGGGGATCGGGGCGCCGTGGAGGGTTTGACGCCGTTTGGCCTTCTGGCGCTGGAGGGATAAGCGCTGGAAGCTATTAAAACAGTAGCAACCGGGTTGCGTGCGGCGCGACGCGTGTCAGGCCAACTCGACGCCGGCCTGCGCATTGCGCACAAAGGCCTCGAACGCGGCGGGCTCCAGCGGCCGGCTGTACCAGTAGCCTTGCATTTCGTCGCAGCCGCAGGCCTGCAGCAACGCGGCCTGCTCGGCCGTCTCCACGCCTTCGGCAATGGTGGCCATGCGCAGGCTGTGGGCCATCTTGATGATGGCCGTCACGATGGCCTGGTCGCTGGCCTGGTGGGCGAGTTCGCGCACGAAGGACTGGTCGATCTTGAGCTTGTCGATGGCGTAACGCTTGAGGTAGCTCATGGAGGAATAGCCTGTGCCGAAGTCGTCCAGCGCCACGCGAAAGCCCACCTCATGCAGGCGGCGGATGGTGGTCTCGGCCTGTTCCGGGTTTTTCAGCGCGACGGCCTCGGTCAACTCCACCTCGATGCGCTGGGGCGAAACGTCCATGCGCTGCAGGATGCGCACCAGCTCCTCGACGAAGTGCGGCCGCGCGAACTGCGCAGCCGATACGTTCACCGCCACCACCAGCGGCGGCAGGCCCGCGGCATCCCAGGCGCGCAACTGCTGCGCCACCTGCTCCACCACCCAGAAATCGATGGCCACGATGGAGCCGCTTTGCTCGGCGATCGGGATGAACTCGGCCGGAGACACCAGCCCCCAGCGCGGATGGCGCCAGCGCAGCAGCGCCTCGGCGCCCGCCAGCGCGCCGCTGCCCAGCGTGCGCTGGGGCTGGAACACCAGGAACAGCTCGCCGCGGTGCGCCGCGCGTCCTTGAGGCCGGCGGCCAGCTCCAGCGAACGCTGCGTGTGCGCCTGCATCTCGGGTGCGAAGAAGCGCAGCCCGTTGCGCCCGTCCTGCTTGACGCGGTACATCGCCACTTCCGCGGCGGACGCCAAGGTGCTGGCGGTGCGCGCGTCGTCGGGGTAGACGGCGATGCCGGCCGACGCGCTGACGGATACGGCATGGCCTTGGATCTGCAGTGTGGTCTGCAGCTGCGCCAGCGCATCCTGCGCCAGCAGCGCCACCGCCGCCTGGTCCGCCAGGGGCACGATGGCCGTGAAAGCGTCGCCCGAATAGCGCGCCACGGGAATGTGCGGCGCCAGGCAGGCGCGCAGCCGGTTGCCCATCTCCAACAGCAACTCGTCACCGGCCGCGTGGCCCAGGGTTTCGTTCACCAGCTTGAAGTTGTCCAGGTCGAACCACAGCACCGACACCCGTTCGTGGCTTGCGTCGGCGCGGTCGATGGCTTGCGTCAACTGTTCGTCGAAGGCTTTCTTGTTGAGCAGGCCGGTCAGCGTGTCATAGTTGGAGAGGGCGCGGATGCGCTCCTCCGCCTCGCGCCGCTGCGTGATGTCCTCCATGTGCGCGACGTAATGCGTCACTTCGCCGAACACGTCGCGAACGGGGTAAAGCGAGGCGTTTTCCGTATAGACCTGTCCGTTCTTGCGGCGGTTGATGAGTTCGCCCTGCCAGGGCAGGCCGCGCGGCAGCTTGGTCCACATATCGGCATAGGTGGTCCGCGGCGTCAGTCCCGACTGCAGCACGCGCGGGTTGCGGCCCAGCACCTCTTGTGCGCCGTAGCCGCTGACTTCGCTGAAGGCCTTGTTGACGTAGACGATGCTGGCGTCGATGTCGGTGATGACCACCGGACTGGGGCTCTGGTCCAGCGCCTCCGACAGGCGGTGGATGACGGCCTCCTGGCGGCGCTGGGCCGTGTGCTTCCAGAGGGCGTCGGCCACGGTCTGCAGCGCCTGTGCGTCGCGTGGGTGATAGTCCCGCGCCTTGCCGGCCACGCCCAGCAGCAGGCGCGGCCTGCCGCCTTCCACCACGGGCACGCAAGCCCAGCGGGCCGTCGCGCCGCCCGGTGCGCGCCCAGCCGCCGCATCGTGCGGCGCGTTCGTCACCACGGCGCGGCGTTCGCGCAGGGCGGTTTCCCACGGCGGCATGTCGGGCGGGGCGTTCTCGTGCGAGCAGGCGGCCAGTGAGGTGCCGCGTGCGTCGTCGTGCACGAAGTACAGCACGGCCAGCGCGCTGCCGGTCAGGGTCTGGACATGCGCCAGGCCGCGGCGCAGCAGGTCTGCCTCGGGCTGGTGGATGTCGTGCTGCTGCAGGTCCAGCAGGGCGGCGTTCAGGCCGGCCTCGGAGCGAATGCGCTCCTCGTTCTCCACGGTGGGCGTGATGTCGCGCGACAGCATCAGGAAGGTGTCGGGCTGGCCCGCGACCGCGGATTTGCGGGAGACGGACAGCTCGAAATGCCGCTCGCCCAGGGGCAGCGGCAACGTGATGCGCTGGCCGCGGCTCATGCCCGTGCGTTCAGCCTCCGCCAGTGCCTCGAAACACTGCGCGGCAGCCGCCGGCGGCAGCGCCTCGTCCAGCGTTTTTCCCAGCAACTGGGGCAGCGGGGTCAGGATCTTGCTGGTCTCGTTGGCGTGCACCGCGAGGTACACCCCCTTGCGGTCCACCTCGAACAGCAGGTCGGGCAGCGTGTTCAGCGTGGCGCGCTGCCGGGCCTCGGCGGCGCGCAGGTCCAGGTACGGGATCTGCACCGTTTCCACGAACAGGCCGCGGTACAGGAAGCCATAGGCCAGGATCTTGTAGAAGTGGCCGGCGACGTTGTACACATCGGTCACGTTGGCGTAGAGCGTGAAGAAGATCTCGCTCATGGCCATGGTGAACGATGCCAGCGCCAGGTGCGACAGACCGAACTCGCGCGCATGGCGCAGTTGCGTGAGGAAGCCCACGCCCGCCAGCACGTACGCGGTTGCCAGCGCGTATTCGAAACGGACCTTGAAGGGCGTGAGCCCTGCCTCGGGCGTGAAGGTGCGGGGCAGCCACTGCGGATGCCCCAGCAGCACGTAGTGCACCGCGCCCACCAGCAGCGCCACCCACAACAGCCCCGCGTAGCGCGAGCGGCGGCCCAGCCATTCATTCCAGCGGTGGGGCCATAACGCGGCCCACAGCAGGGCCAGCGCCGCCAGCGCGCGCGCGGCCAGCCAAAAGTTGATGGCCTTTTCCGGGTCGCTGGGGGTCACGAAGTCCGGCATGCCGGCGTAGGACAGGCTGTGGGTCAGGTCCAGCACCGCCACGCCCAGCAGCCCCAGGCCGAGGACCAGCACCCGCCCGTTGGGCCGGTACCTTTGCGTGGCCCAACTGATGCTGAACACCATTGCCGCCACGCCGATGGACACGACCTCCATCGCGGTGTGCAGCGGCAGGTAGCCCGCCATGCCGCGCGCGGCATCCGGCGCGGGCAGGGTCTTCAACAGCCACAGGCTGACCAGCAGCACGGCGAACCAGATGAGGGACTGGCGGAACTCCTGGCGGTGGGCGGGGTGCATCATGTGCGGCGTGGTGGTGGGTCGATGCCAGGGGCGCGTGGACGCGGTACCCCGTGCAAATGTAGGCAGACGTTACATCACGGCAGTGATTGTGCGGGCGATCGCCCCCAAAAACGACAAGCCCGCCGGCAGCCGCGGAGGGGCCCGCGCGGCGCAAAAAAAAAGCCGGCACAAGGCCGGCTGAAAAGCAAGGCGCCCCTAACAGGCCGTTGAAAAATCCCCCGCCGACGCCCGCGTTGGCCGCTACGATCTGAAGCCATCGGTGAACGACCCAGACGAGGACGATGAGAGGCAGTCAAGATTTCCAGGGGGCGATGTTCAGCTACATCAGCCTTGAAGAGCGCGTGCCGCAGGCACACCCGCTGCGCAAGTTGCGCGCGGTGGTTGATGCGCTGCTGGCAACCATGAACCGCGAGTTCGAAGCGGTGTACGCCCGCCGTGGCCGCCCATCGGTGCCACCGGAGATGCTGCTCAAGGCCTTGCTGCTGCAGATCCTGTTCTCCATCCGCAGCGAGCGCCAGTTGGTCGAAGCGATCAACTACAACCTGCTGTACCGCTGGTTCGTGGGCCTGAACATCGAAGACAAGGTCTGGGACCACTCCACTTTCAGCGCCAACCGCGAACGTCTGTTCAACGAAGACCTCGCCCGCGCCTTCTTCGAGCGCGTCAAGCTCAGTGCCCAGTGGGGCAAGCTCGCCAGCGACGAGCACTTCAGCGTGGACGGCACGCTCATTGACGCCTGGGCCTCGCACAAGAGCTTCAAGCGCAAAGACGACGACAGCGGCACGCCGCCTGGGCGCAACCCCGAGGTGGACTTCAAGGGGCAGGAGCGCTGCAACGACACCCACGAGAGCACCACGGACGCCGATGCCCGGCTGTTCAAGAAGAGCCAGGGCGACAAATCCCGCCTGTGCCACATGGGGCACATCCTCATGGAGAACCGCAACGGGCTGATCGTGGATGTCGAGATCACCCACGCCAGCGGCACGGCCGAGCGCGAGGCGGCGCTGGCCATGTTGGAGCGTCGGGGCAACAGGAACAAACGGGCCACGGTCGGTGCCGACAAGGGCTACGACAGCAAGGCCTTCATCAAAGGCTGCAGAAAGCTCAAAGTCACGCCCCACGTGGCGGCCAAGGACAAACACTCGGCGGTGGATGCGCGAGTGACACGGCACGAGGGCTACAAGACCAGCCTGAAGGTGCGCAAGCGCATCGAAGAGGCCTTTGGCTGGATCAAGACCGTCGGTGGTCTGGCAAAGACCAAGCTGATCGGTCAGGCCAAGCTCACGGGCCAGGCGCTGCTGTGCTTTGCCACCTACAACCTTGTGCGAATGGGCAGCATCGGCGGCTGGTGGGACGCGCATCATGCGTGAGCCCAGGGATACGTGCGCCCGAAATGGGCGGGAGGGCCTGCAAACCGGCCAGATGGGCCGTTGCAATCGCTGCGCAGACGCGTCTGGGCAGCTCGTGTCTTCGCACTCAGCGTCCCTGATGCGTTCGAAAAGCACTTTTTCAACGGCCTGCTAAGGCCTTGCCGATGGAAACGTTTTCGAGCTGCAGCGCTCTACAGGTAAGCGCTTACAGCTATGAAAAATAGAGTGGGCCTTAATGCGCCAGGGCCTCCTCGGCCTCGATGCGCGGGTAGAAGTCGCGGTTTTCCCGCTGCATGCGTTCGTACACATGGCGCAGCACGGTGTTGGCATCTGCACGGAAACCCTCGGCGTCGGTGCGCACGCGCTCCGGCGTGTTCCAGCGCCGTGCGAAGTCCATGTACGCCGCGGCAATCGCCCCCATCTCGCGCTGGAACTGTTCGCCCAGGCGTGCCAGTTCCGCGTCGGCGCCCTGGCGCAGCGCGGGGTACAGCAGGCGGTCCTCGACGGCCAGGTGCAGCTTGATGGTGGAACTCATGGCCACGATGCCCTGCGCAATCGCCGTCGCGTTGTGCTCCACGCCGCTGTGTGCCAGCTGGCGCAGGGTGGCGATCTGGCCCAGGATGTCCCGGTGCTCGTGCTTGAAGCGGTCGATGTTCATGGCGGTTCTTCAAAAGGTCCGAGGGTGGGACCAGGCGCGCCGCGGGGGGCGGCGCACCCGGTATCCGCGGTGCGTCAGCGGTTGGCGCCTGCCAGGGCTCCGGTGCTCGGGGCGGCCGGGGCGCGGGGGGCAAACAGCACGCCGCTCACCACCTGCCAGGTCACGCACAGGGCGCCGGTGATGAACACCAGGTCACCGAAGGTACGCACCCAGCGCAGGGTCTCCAGGAACGGCTGCTGCAGGAATTCCTCGCTGCGGGCGTACCACGTACCGTGGGCCACGCTGGCGTGGAACTGGAACAGGCCGATCGGCAGCAGGCTGGTCGCGATCATCAGCACCAGGCCGGCGTTGAGCCACCAGAAGCCGGTCTTCATCAGCCGCTCGTTGAACACCATCTGGGGACGCACGTAGCGCAGTACCAGCAGCGTGAAGCCCAGGGCCAGGAAGCCATACACCCCGAACAGTGCGGCGTGGGCGTGCACCGGCGTGGTGTTCAGACCCTGGATGTAGTACAGCGAGATCGGCGGGTTGATCATGAAGCCGAACACACCGGCGCCCAGCATGTTCCAGAAGGCCACGGCGACGAAGCACATCAGCGGCCACTTCAGGTTCTTCATCCAGGTGGCCTTGTGCTGCAGGCTCCAGTGTTCCCAGGCTTCATGGCCCAGCACCACCAGCGGCACCACTTCCAGCGCGCTGAAGGAGGCACCCACGGCCATCACCGGAGTGGTGGTGCCCGAGAAGTACAGGTGGTGGAAGGTACCGGGCACGCCGCCCAGCATGAACAGCGAGGCAGATGCCAGGCTGGCAGCCGTGGCCATGCGGTAGGACACCAGGCCCAGGGTCGAGAAGATGAAGGCCAGTGCCGTGGTGGCGAACACTTCGAAGAAGCCTTCCACCCACAGGTGCACCACCCACCAGCGCCAGTACTCCATCACCGAGATGTGGGTGCGCTCGCCGTAGAACAGGCCGGTACCGTAGAACAGGCCGATACACACCACCGAGGAGGTCAGCAGTGCCAGCAGGTTCTTGTCCTGGCCGTTGGGGGCCAGCAGGGCGGGGAAGATGGCGCGGGCCATCAGCACCAGCCAGAAGGCGATGCCGGCGAACTTGCCGATCTGCCACAGGCGGCCCAGGTCCACGTACTCATAGCCCTGGTGGCCCAGCCAGAAGTTCCACTCGGGCGGCATGATCTGCGCGATGGCGAAGTAGTTGCCGATGAACGAGCCCACGCAGACCACCACCAGTGCCCAGAACAGCACGTCCACGCCGAGCTTCTGGTACTTGGGATCCTTGCCGCCATTGACCACCGGCGCAAGGAACAGGCCCATCGCCAGGAAGCCCGTGGCAATCCAGAACAGTGCGGCCTGCAGGTGCCAGGTGCGCACCAGCGAGTAGGGCAGCCACTGTGACACGTCGATGCCGTAGAACTGCTGGCCTTCCACCGTGTAGTGCGCGGTGAAGCCACCCAGCAGCACCTGTGCGGTGAACAACGCCACCACCAGGAACAGGTACTTGCCCAGGGCGCGCTGCGAAGGCGTCAGGGCCACGCGGGAAAGCGGGTCGTGCTGGGGAGGGGTGGGGTCCTGCTCGTCGTGCTTGCGCAGGAAGGCCCAGCCCCACACGAGGAAGCCCACGCCGGCCATCATGACCACCACGCTCATCACCGACCAGACCAGGTTCTCACCGGTGGGCTGGTTGCCGACCAGGGGCTCGTGCGGCCAGTTGTTGGTGTAGGTGGCGCCGTTGCCGCCGCCCACGTCGGTGGGGCGCTCGGTGGCGGCTGCCCAGGCGGTCCAGAAGAAGAAGCCGGCCATCTGCGCGCGGCGCTCGGCGCTGGGCAGGGTGTTCTCCTTCATGGCGAAGCTCTCGCGCGTCTTGTGCAGCGCGGGGTCGTTGCTGAACAGCTTGTCGTAGTACTGGGCGGTCATGGCGATGGCCTCGGCGCGCAGCGGCGAGATCACCATCGTGTCCTTGGCCTTGTCGTAGGTGTTGGTGCGGTACTCGGTCTTGAGCCGGTCGCGCAGCACTGCCTGCTGGCCCACGTCCAGATCGGCAAACGCCTTGCCATGGTCTTTCTGCGCGGCCAGTTCGAGCCAGGTTGTCAGCTCGCGGTGCAGCCAGTCGGCCGTCCAGTCGGGCGCCTGGTAGGCACCGTGGCCCCAGATGGAGCCGAGCTGCATGCCGCCCACCGACTGCCAGGCGGTCTGGCCGTCGAGGATGCCGTCCTTGGTGTAGAGCGGCTTGTCGCTGCCCTGCACCAGCACCTGCCCCGGAATCGGCGGCGCGGTGCGGTAGACCTCTGCGCCGTAGAAGCCCAGCAGGCTGAAGGTGACAATCAACACGCCTATCAGCGTGTACCAATACTTGGCGTACTTACCCATGTTGGGCCTCCGTCATTGTGTTTATCAAGCGGTGCAGCGGGGCGAAGGGTGGGGGGACTTTCCTTGCGCCCTCGCAAGGGTGCGCGGGCCGGGCCCGGCACACCGTGGGGGAGGGGGAGTAACGATGCATGGTCGAACAGTCGCGGTAAGAGATGCCTCCCTCTCGCAATCCCTGGGCCAGCGGCTCTGCCATGAAAAATCAAGGGTTTACACCATCGTGGGTAAAATAGACCCATGTCAATTTGGGTAAAAAACACCTTTAAAGGGTTTTTATGACCATTGTTGAGGCATCGCCTGCGGCCGCCACCTCCGCCCTGCTGCTGTGCGCCGACCTGGGGGCCGAGCTGCCCCAGGCCGTGCGCCTGCAGCGCCTGGTGGACCTGCTGCGCACGCAGTTCGGCTGCGGGGCCGTGGCCCTGCTGCGGCTGGAGGAGGAGCGCCTGCGCCCCGTGGCCGTCACCGGGCTGGTGAGCGACGCCCTGGGCCGGCGTTTTGCCGTAGGCCAGCACCCACGGCTGGCGGCCATCCTCACGCGGCGCGAGGTGACCTGCTTCGAGCACGACAGCCAGTTGCCCGACCCCTACGACGGCCTGCTCGACACCCTGGTGGGCGAGCCGCTGCCCGTGCACGACTGCATGGGCGTGGCCCTGCACGTGGAGGGGCGGCCCTGGGGCGTGCTCACGCTGGATGCCCTGGCCACCGGCACTTTCGGACCCGCCGCGCGCCAGCGGCTGGGCCAGTGGGTGCCGCTGGTGGAGGCCGTGGTGCGCGTGGCGCGGCTGGAGCAGGAACTGCGCACCCTGCGCATGGCCGCGACCGGCCCGGCCGAAGGCGACCTGGCCCTGGCGACGCCCGAGCGCGGCGGCGCCGGCGAGCTGGAGATCGTGGGCGAAAGCCCGGCGCTCAAGCGGCTGCTGCATGAGCTGAGCGTGGTGGCCGCGTCCGAGCTGCCCGTGCTGCTGCTGGGCGAGACCGGCGTGGGCAAGGAGCTGTTCGCGCGGCTGCTGCACCACCAGTCGCCGCGGCGCGCGCGACCGCTGGTGCATGTGAACTGCGCGGCGTTGCCCGAGTCTCTGGCCGAGAGCGAGCTGTTCGGCCACGTGCGCGGCGCGTTCTCGGGCGCGGTGAGTGACCGCGCGGGCCGCTTCGAGGCCGCCGAGGGCGGCACGCTGTTTCTGGACGAAGTGGGGGAGCTGCCCCTGTCCGTGCAGGCCAAGCTGTTGCGCACGCTGCAAAACGGCGAGATCCAGCGCCTGGGCGCCGACCGCCCGCGCAGCGTGCACGTGCGCGTGATTGCGGCGACCAACCGCAACCTGCGCGAGCAGGTGGCCAGCGGGGCCTTCCGCGCCGACCTGTACCACCGCCTCTCGGTCTACCCCGTGCCCATTCCCCCGCTGCGCGAGCGGGGCAACGACGTGCTGGTGCTGGCCGGCCGCTTTTTGGAGCTCAACCGCGCCCGCCTGGGGCTGCGCAGCCTGCGCCTGTCGCCTGACGCGCAGGCCGCGCTGCGCCGCTACCGCTGGCCGGGCAACGTGCGCGAGCTGGAACACGTGATCAGCCGCGCCGCGCTCAAGGCCTTGAGCCGCGGCGTGGACCGCAACGAGATCGTCACCCTGGAGGCCGGCCTGCTGGACCTGGACGCGCTGGACGAACCCGTGGCCACGCCCCGCAGCGATGCCCCCATGGCACCCGCGGCAGGCGGCGCCTTGTCGTTGGCCGCGCCCACGGGCACGCTGCGCGACGCGGTGGATGCCTGCCAGCGCCAGGTCCTGAATGCCGCTCTGGTGGCGCATGGCGGCAACTGGGCGCAGGCTGCGCGCATGCTGGACGTGGACCCCAGCAACCTGCACAAGCTCGCGCGGCGGCTGGGCCTCAAGGGATGAGGCTCCGCGCAGGGTTTTGAAACAAAATTGCCTCTAGCGCTTATCCAGTAAGCGGTAGAAGCTATTAATTGAGTAGCAAAAAGCCTCCCCTCGGGAGGCCGCCACCGTTGGCGCGGGGCTCGCGCTCTGCGACACTGGGGCGCCATGGCCTCCTCCATCGACCCGCCCCGTCCGCCGCTGGCACCCGCCGTGCGCGTGCTGGCCGAGGCTGCGCTGCAGCGGCAGAACTGGCTGCTGGCCGCGCCGGCAGCGCCCACCCCGGCGGGGGCCGCGCCAGCAGGCTCCGCGCCGACCGACGCTCCCCCTGTGCCGTTCTCGCCAAACCTGCTGCCGCCGGCGCTGGCCCCCATGCCTGCCGTGCCGGCAGGCCGTGAGCGGGTAAGCCTTTCCGATCAGGCACGCCAGGGCCTGCAGGCGATGGCTGGCGGCGCGGTTGCACCGTCCAGGGCAGCGGCCGCATCCCACGGGCCGGCGGCTCTTTCCGCCGATGCCGTGGCCGACGAGGGCGCTTTTGCGCGCGCCGCGGCCATCCCTGCGCCGTGGCCTGCCCAGGGTGTGGGGGCGCCGCTGCTGCGGCTGTTGAATACGCTGGTGCAGCAACTCGGCCCGGCAGGCGGCGCGGCGCCGCGTGTGCTGGCGGCCCAGCCGTGGCCCGCCGGCACCGACCCGGCGGCCGGCGGCACCGGACTGCCGGCTTTGCAGATTGCGCGCGTGGCGCAAGGCATGGTGTACACGCCCGACGGTGCGCGCGGCTTCACGCTCACGCTGCGCCTGCCTGCTGCCGCAATGCCTGCGCTGCCGTCTGCGCCCACCGCGCCAGCGGCCCTGCCGGTGGGCTTTGCCGGACCGCCGCAGGCGCTGGCGCCCGGACTGTTCGCGCTGGTGCTGCAAGGCCCGGGCGCCGCGGGCCAGCGCACCAGCGGGTGGCTGTCGCTGGACCTGGCGCCGGCGCCCGGTGCGGCCGCCGTGGTGTACGGGCGCGACCCGCTGCAGGCGCGCACCGACCCCTGGCTGGCCCTGGCCGCGCTGCAGGCCAGCGGCCAGTCGCGTGTGCAAGAACACGACCGTGCGGCCGAGCCCCCCTGCAGCGCGCCCGGCTGCCCCTACGAAGGCCGCGCACCCTGCGTGCAGCCCTTCTGCCTGGCGCTGCGCGTGCAGCCGGCGCCGCTTGCGGCACCGACGGGGCCTGGCTAGGGCGAAACACCCGATTCCCTTGCCATCGCGACCGCGCCAGCATGGCGCACGACCGTAACCCTTGCCCTCTGGAGTCTTGCCCATGGCCGTCAGCGTTTTCGACTTGTTCAAGATCGGCATCGGGCCGTCCAGTTCGCACACCGTGGGGCCCATGCGCGCTGCGCGGCTGTTCGCGCAGCGGCTGGCGCGCGAGGGGGTGCTGGCGCAGGTGGCGCGCGTGCGCAGCACGCTCTACGGCTCGCTGGGCGCCACGGGGCGCGGGCACGCGAGCGACCGCGCCGTGCTGCTGGGCCTGGCCGGCCATGCGCCGGACACCGTGGAGGTGGACGCCATCGAGCCGCTCATCGCCCGCATCCGCAGCCGGCGCCGCCTGCCGCTGGCCGACGGCCCCGAAGTGGCATTCGACGAGGCGGCCGACCTGCTGCTGGTACCCGACGTCACGCTGCCACTGCACGCCAACGGCATGCGTTTCGAGGCTTTCGATGCGGCGGGCGGCACGCTGGCCGCGCAGGTGTACTACTCGGTGGGCGGCGGCTTCATCGTGAGCGAGGAGGCGGCCGCTGACGCACAGCGCCAGGCCGCCATCGCGCCCGACACCGAGGTGCTGCCGCTGCCCTTTCACAGTGGCGAACAGCTGCTGGCGCAGGCCGCGGCGCAGGGCGGATCGATCGCGCAGGTGATGCGCGTGAACGAACGCCACTGGCGCACCGACGCCGAGATCGACGCCGGCCTGCTCGCCATCTGGCGCGCCATGCAGGACTGCGTGGCGCGCGGCTGCAGCGTGGGCGGCGTGCTGCCCGGCGGCTTCCAGGTGCGCCGGCGTGCGCCCGCGCTGCACCAGGCGCTGCAGAACGCGCCCGACACCCAGCAGGACCCGCTGCAGGTGATCGACTGGGTGAACCTGTTCGCCCTGGCCGTGAACGAGGAGAACGCCGCCGGCGGGCGCGTGGTCACGGCCCCCACCAATGGCGCGGCGGGCATCGTGCCGGCGGTGCTGCATTACTACTGGCGCTTCATTCCCGGCGCTACCGAGGCTGGCGTGGTCGACTTCCTGCTCACGGCTGGCGCCATCGGCATCCTGTACAAGGAGAACGCCTCCATCTCGGGCGCCGAGGTGGGCTGCCAGGGCGAGGTGGGGGTGGCCTGCTCCATGGCCGCGGCGGGCCTGTGCGCCGTGCTGGGCGGCACGCCCGCGCAGGTGGAGAACGCCGCCGAGATCGGCATGGAGCACCACCTGGGCCTGACCTGCGACCCGGTGGGCGGGCTGGTGCAGATCCCGTGCATCGAGCGCAACGCCCTGGCTTCGGTGAAGGCCATCAACGCCGCGCGCATGGCGCTGCATGGCGACGGGACGCACCATGTGAGCCTGGACCAGGTCATCAAGACCATGCGCGAGACCGGCGCGGACATGATGACCAAGTACAAGGAGACTTCGCGCGGCGGCCTCGCGGTGAACATCGTGGAGTGCTGACGCGCTACGACCCGTAGCGCCTTGTTTCCCATACCTTTTCGCTTTCCATCTGACCCGCATGCACAACCCCGCTTCGCCCACCGATACCCTCCTGCCCGCCCTGGCGCGGCCCGCCATCCAGAGCCTGGGCGGATCGCTGATCCGCGAAGTCGCCAACACCGGCATGGGCCGCGCGGACGTGCTGCCCTTCTGGTTCGGCGAGTCCGATCAGCCCACGCCGCAGTTCATCCGGGATGCGGCGGCGCAGTCGCTCGGCTCGGGCGAGACCTTTTATTCGCAGAATCTGGGCCGGCCCTACCTGCGCGAGGCCATCGCGCAATATCTGTCGGGCCTGCACGGACGCGAGGTGTCCGCCCAGCGCATCGGCGCTGTGGCCTCGGGCGATGCCGGGCTGATGCTTACCTGCCAGATGCTGCTGTCACCGGGCGATCGCGTGGTGGCCGTCACGCCGCTGTGGCCCAACCTGCTGGAGATGCCGCGCATCCTGGGCGCGCAGGTTGAACGCGTGCCACTGGCGGTGCGGGGCGGGCGCTGGACGCTTGCGCTGGATCGGCTGCTGGATGCGCTCACGCCGGGCACGCGCATGCTCATCCTCAATTCACCCAACAACCCCACAGGCTGGACCATCGATGAGGAAAGCCTGGTGGCGATCCTCGCGCACTGCCGCCGCCATGGCATTTGGATTCTGAGCGACGACGTGTACGAGCGTCTGGTATACGACCCGCAGCTGGCCAGCGCACCTTCTTTCCTGCGCCACTACGCACCGGGCGACCGCATCATCTCGGTCAACAGTTGTTCCAAGGCGTGGTGCATGACGGGTTGGCGCGCGGGCTGGATGGTGGTGCCCGAGGCGCTGGAGGCCGACCTGGGCAAGGTCATCGAATACAACTTCTCCTGCATCTTCGAGCCCGTGCAGCGCGCCGCAACGGTGGCTTTGCAGCAGGGCGAGGCGCATGTGGCGCAGCTGCGCGCGGGCCTCGTGGAAAGCCGCCGGCTGCTGGTGCAAGCGCTGCGTGCCGTGCCGGGTGTGGAAGTGCCCGATGCCGGCGGGGCGATGTACGTGTTCTTCCGCCTGGCGGGCTTTGACGACTCCCTGGCGCTTGCCAAACATCTGGTGAGCGAGGCCGGCTTGGGCCTGGCGCCGGGCGCGGCCTTCGGCCCCGAGGGTGAAGGCTGGCTGCGCTGGTGCCACGCGGTGTCCGACGGGGCCAGACTGCGTGAGGGCGTGGAGCGTCTTGCGCGATTCGTGCAGCGTGCCACGGCTTGACAGGCGTGTGCGGCCGGTGGCCGCAGTCACCACGTGTACACGCGTCCCCGCCGTCCTTTCAACCTGCCTAAGCATGGGTTGCTGAATCACGAAGCGTGTCTCCCATGAAACCCTGAGCCGTCGCCGTCAGCCTGCCCTTATCGTGTGGTGAACCCCATTGCACACGACAAGGACACGACATGCCCCTGCGCAGCCATCTGCTTGCCCTCTGCCTGACCGCCCTTCCGCTGGCCACCTGGGCTGCCTGGCCCGAGCGTCCCATCACCATCGTCGTGCCAGCCGCTGCGGGCGGCACCACCGACATCGCGGCGCGCGTGCTGGCCGAAAAGATGGCCAAGGACCTGGGCACTTCCATCGTCGTGGAGAACAAGGGTGGCGGCGGCGGCAGCATCGGCACCGCGCAGGTGGCGCGCGCCAAGCCCGACGGCTACACGCTGCTCATGGGCAACATCGGCCCGGTGGCGATCAACTTCAGCCTCTACAAGCAGCTCAGCTACAAGGAAAGCGACCTGCGCGGCATCACCAACGTGATCTCCGTGCCCAACATCCTCGTGGTCCATGCCGACTCCCCCGTGCGCAGTGCGCAGGAGCTGGTCAGCCTGGCGAAGACGCGCCGCCTCAATGTGTCCACCTCGGGCGTGGGGCAGTCCCCCCACATGTCCTCGGAGATGTTCCGTCAGAAGTCAGGCATCGAAGTGACCCTGGTGCCTTATCCCGGCGCGGCGCCTGCCGTCACGGCGCTGCTGGGGCAGCAGGTGGATTTCATGATCGACAACCTGCCCAGCTCCATGCCGCACATCAAGGCCGGCAAGTTCCGCGCGCTGGCCATCACCAGCGCCGAGCGCTCGGCGCAACTGCCTGATGTGCCGACCATGGCCGAGGCCGGCGTGCCCATGCAGGTCACGGCCTGGTTCGGCCTGCTGGCGCCGACCGGCACGCCAGATGCGGTGGTCGAGCGCCTGCAGCAATCGGCGCGCAAGGCCATGCAAACGCCCGAGGTGCGCCAGCGCTTTGCCGAACTGGGCGGCGTGCCCGGTGGCGAGACGCCGGCCGAGTACGACGCCTTCATCGCCCAGGAACGCAAGAGCTGGGCACAGATCGTCAAGGCGGCGGGCCTGTCCCTCGAATAACCCGGGCGGGGCGCGCGCCCCGTCTTTTCACTGCTCTCCCATTCCATGCATCCAGACATCGAACACCTGCTGGCCCAGCCCTTCGGCTCGCTGCCCGAACTGATTGAACGCCAGGCCGCGCACCGCCTTGGCCACACTGCCCTGGTCCTGGAGGGCCAGCGCCTGGACTACGCCGCGCTGCACGCCGGCATGGACCGCGTGGCGCGCAGCCTGCAGCGTGACGGCATGCAACCCGGCGATGTGGTGGCCATCTGCGCAGGCACCTCGGTCGAATATGTGCTGGCCTACCTGGGCGCTCTGCGCGCCGGCGTGGCCGTGGCGCCGCTGGCGCCTTCGGCCACGGCCGAGCACCTGGGCGCCATGCTGGACAACTGCGGCGCGCGCCTGGTGCTGCGCGACCGCGAGGTGGCCGCGCAATGGCCGCTGCATGCGGGCGCTGCGCTGCGCTGCGTGGCGCTGGACGATGCGCCCGACGCGGGCGAGCCTTGGGTTCAATGGCTGGCCCCCGGCGATACAGCGCCCGCGCCCATCACGCCGCAGCCCGACTGGCCGTTCAACGTGATCTATTCATCAGGCACCACCGGCGTGCCCAAGGGCATCGTGCAGTCGTGGGCCATGCGCTGGGCGCATGTGCGGCGCGCAGTCACCAACGGCTACGGGCCCGATGCCGTCTCGCTGTGCGCCACGCCGCTGTATTCCAACACCACGCTGGTGGCGGCGCTGCCCACGCTGGCGCTGGGCGGCACGCTGGTGCTGATGCGCAAGTTCGATGCCACGCGCTATCTGGCGCTGGCCCAGCAGCACGGCGCTACCCACACCATGCTGGTGCCCGTGCAGTACCAGCGCCTGATGGCCTGCCCGGATTTCGACCGCACGGACTTGAGCCGGCTGCAACATAAGTTTTGCACCAGCGCGCCCTTCAGTGCCGCGCTCAAGGCCGAGGTGCTGCGGCGCTGGCCGGGCCGGCTCATCGAGTACTACGGCATGACCGAAGGCGGCGTGCGCTGCGAACTGCACTGCCATGACTTTCCGCACAAGCTGCACACCGTGGGCCGCCCGGGTGAGGGCGCCGCCATCCGGTTTATCGACGAGCAGGGGCGCGAACTGCCTGCGGGCGAGCAGGGCGAGATCGTCGGCCGCTCGGCTGGGATGATGAGCGGCTACTACCGCCTGCCGGACAAGACGCGCGAGGCCGAGTGGTTCGATGCGGAAGGCCGGCGCTACATCCGCAGCGGCGACGTGGGCCGGCTGGACGCGGACGGCTTCATCGTGCTGGGCGACCGCAAGAAGGACATGATCATCACGGGCGGCTTCAACGTCTACCCGAGCGACATCGAGGCTGTGCTGTGCCAGCACCCGCAGGTGGCCGAGTGCGCCGTGGTCGGCGTGCCCTCCGAGCAGTGGGGCGAGACACCCGTGGCCTATGTGGTGGGGCGCTCGGGATCACAGCACACCGCAGAAGAATTGCGCGAATGGCTCAACACCCGCGTGGGCAAGACCCAGCGCGTGGCCGACCTGCGGCTGGTCGAGCGCCTGCCGCGCAGCGAGATCGGCAAGGTGCTCAAGCGCACGCTGCGCGAGCAGTACCTGCAAGCGGCGCCCATCGCCGGCTGACTTTCCTCTCACCACCCGGAGACTGCCATGTCACTGCCTCGTCCCTCGCGGCTGCGCCGCGCCTTGCTCGCCAGCATGGCCCTGACCGCCAGCGCCCTGCTGGCGCCCGTTGCCTACGCCGCGGACGCCTGGCCCGCCAAGCCGATCCAGCTCGTGATTCCCTACCCGCCTGGTGGCAGCGCCGACCTGCTGGGGCGCCCCTTGGCGATGCAGTTGCAGCAGCAGCTGGGCCAGCCCGTGGTGCTGGAGTACAAACCCGGGGCGGGCGGCACGCTGGCCTCGCAGTATGTGGCGCGGGCCAAGCCCGATGGCTACACCGTGTTCATGGTGCTGGCCGCGCATGCCATCAACGACAGCCTCTACCCCAAGCTGCCCTACGACACGCGCAAGGACTTCGCCCCCGTGTCGCTGGTGGCCAACCTGCCCATGGTGGTGGCGGCCAGCGGCAAGCTGCCTGCAAAAAACATCCATGAACTGATCCAGGCCGCCAAGGCGGCGCCGGGCAAGCTGACCTTTGGCTCGGCCGGCAACGGCAACACCGGGCACCTCGCGGCGGAATACTTCAGCAGCATCGCCGGGGTCAAGATGACGCACGTGCCCTACAAAGGCAGCGCCGGCGTGGTCAACGCCATGCTGGCGGGTGACATCGACCTCACGTTCGACAGCATCTCCACCTCCATGCCGCACATCCGCGGCGGGCGCATGCATGCGCTGGCCGTCACCAGCCCGCAGCGCTCGGCCCTGGCGCCCGAGGTGCCGACGGTGCAGGAGCAGGGCATGGCCGGCTTTGACGTGACCGGCTGGTATGCGCTGATCGCGCCAGCCGGCACGCCACCCGAGATCACCCAGCGCCTGAGCCGCGAGATCGCCGCCGCGCTGCGCCAGCCCCAGCTGCAATCCCAACTGGCCGCCGGCGGCTACGAGCCCGTGGGCTCCACCCCCGAGGCGCTGCAGGCGCACATCGAGCGCGAGATCACGCGCTGGGCCGCCGTGGTCAAGTCCACGGGGGCAAGAGTGGATTGACACCCCCTGAGCCGCTGCGCCGCTTCCCCCGCTCGCGGTTGCGCCAGCGCGGCGCGGCCGGCATAGGCCGCTTGCGCGGCCGCCCGTGCCTGGGCCCTGCCGTGCGGGTGCACCATGAACCACTGACAATCCCCTTCATGCAACAACCGTCTTCCATCACCGCCGACATTCCCCTGAGCCCCTTCGCCGGCGAAGCCCCCGACATGTTCTTTGGCCTGCCCATGGCCATGGCCCGCGCCATGGCGCTGCGCGGTGAGCGCATCGGCCACGACATGGCCCAGGTGCGCATGGGCTTCCAGGCGGACCAGGCCAACAGCCGCGGCGAGGTCCACGGCGGATCGATCGCTACGCTGCTGGACTGCACGCTGGCCGCGGCCGCGCGCGCGCACGACCCGGCTGCCTATGGCGTGGCCACCATCGACCTGACGCTGCATTACGTCGCCGCGGGCGCGGGCGATCTGATTGCCACCGCGCGCTGCGAGCGGCGCGGCCGCTCCATCAGCTTCGTGCGCGGCGAAGTGCGCGCCGAGGACGGCACGCTGGTGGCCATGGCGACGGGCAGCTTCAAGCTGATCGCCCGCTCCACTGCATCCGCCAGCGCCTAGGCGCCAGCGGGGCTGCTCAGCTGGGTTGAACGCCTGCAGCTTGCAGCAGGCGGCCCCAGACAGGGGCTTCCTGGGCCCACAGGCGGGCGAACTTCTCGGGCGTGTCGTCGTCCACCGGTACGAAGCCGGCGGCGATGATGCGCGCCAGGCCCTCGCGGCTGGCCACGGCGTGGTTGGCGGCCAGGGCCCATTGCCGCGCCACGTCGGCCGGCATGGCTTTGGGGCCGGCAATCGCCAACCAACCCACAATCGACAGCGCATCCTGTGGGTAGCCGGCCTCGGTGAAGGTGGGCACCTCGGGTAGCAGCGGCACGCGACGCGGGCCGGTCACGGCCAGCGCGCGCAGCTTGCCCGCGTCGACGTGCGCCTTGAGCGACAGCAGGCTGCCCATGCCGATCTTGATCTGTCCGCCCAGCAGGTCCTGCACCATCGGCGCCTCACCTTTGTAGGCCACATGCGTCATGTCGGCGCCGGCCACCTTGCTGAGCGTGGTGCAGGCCAGTTGGCCGTGCGATCCGATGCCGTAGGAGCCATAGGTCAGCTTGCCCTTCTGGGAGCGGATCCAGGCCATGAAGTCCCGCAGGTTCTGCGCCGGCGTGTCGGCGGTGACCACCAGGGCGATCGGCGCGAGGCACACGCGCACCAGCGGGGTCAGCTCGGTCAGCGGGTCGTAGGGCGTTTTCTTGTACAGGTACTTGTTGGTCAGCATCGACGAGGTGGTGCCCAGCAGCGCGGTCATGCCGTCGGGCGGCGCCTTGGCGACCATCTCGCCGGCGATCAGGCCGGCCGCGCCGGGCTTGTTGTCCACCACCACCGACTGGCCAAAGCGCTGCGCCATGCGCTCGCCCAGTATCCGGGCGATCACGTCGGTGGCGCCGCCAGCGGCAAAGGGCACCACCACCCGCACGGGGCGGGTGGCGAAGCCGGCGGGCGCGGCCTGCGCCCGTGCGCCCAGCGGGCCTGCCGCCGCGGTTGCGGCGGCCAGGGCCAGCAGGTGGCGCCGGTTCCATCCAAGGGGGTGGGCTTCGTGATTCATCGCGCGTCTCCTTTGCCTGTATGGCCTCTCAGTTATCCATAGCGCTACGCACCGCCCGCAGCCCATGCAACCGGCGCACCCCAAGCCAGGGCCGCCACCAAGCAAGGGCCTATGCCGGCCTAGGCCCGCGCCGCGCCGAGCCGCCCCGCAGCGAGGGCTGCGTCCCCTGCCCGCACGGCAGCAATGCGAGAGCGGGGGCAGGCGCGAAGCGACTCGGGGGGCGTCGTTTCATCTCAGTCCATCGAGATCTTGGCGGCCTCGGCCACGGCCTTCCAGTGGGCAGCGTCCTTGTCGATCTGGGCCTTGAAGTCGTCGGGCAGGGACCCCACGGGGATCAGGCCCATCTCGGTCAGGCGCTTGTTCAGCTCGGGCGACTTGACGATGGAACTCACCTCGCTGCCCAGCTTGTCCACGATGGCCTTGGGCGTGGTGGCGGGCACGAACATGCCGAACCAGCCGTTGGCTTCCAGGCCGGGGTAGCCGGCTTCGGTCATGGTGGGCACCTGGGGCAGGGCCGGGTGGCGCTGTGCGCCGGTGATGGCCAGGATGTTGATCTTGTCCGACTTGATGTGCGGGTAGGCGGCCGTGGCGTCCACGAAGGCCAGCGACAGTTGCCCGCCCAGCATGGCCGCCATCTCGGGGCCCGAGCCCTGGTAGGGAATGTGCGTGATGTCGATGCCGGCCTTTTGCTTGAAGCGCTCGCCGTTCATGTGCGACGAGGTGGCGTTGCCGTAGCTGCCGAAGTTGAGCGTGCCGGGGGCTGCCTTGGCCTTGTCCACGAACTGCTGCAGCGTAGTCACGCCCGAGCTGCGCGGCACCATCAGCAGGTCGGCCGACTTGGCCACCTGCGACACCGGGGCCAGGTCGCTGAGCTTGTAGGGCACCTTCTTGTACAGCGCCGGGATCTGCACCACGGTGGTGATGCCCATGAGCACCGTATAGCCGTCGCCGGGCGCCTTGGCCACGGTGTCGTTGCCCAGGATGCCACTGGCCCCGGGCTTGTTTTCCACCACCACGGCCTGGCCCAGGCGCTGGGACAGCTGCGTGCCGATCAGTCGGGCAATGATGTCTGTGCCGCCGCCGGCCGGATAGGGCACGATGACGCGGATGGGTTTGCTCGGGTAATGGTCCTGCGCCTGTGCGGCGCCCACGCCGCACGTGGCGGCCAGGGCGATCAGGGGCAGCCATTGGCCCAGGGTCTTGCGCCGGGTGAATGCCATGGTGTTGTCTCCTTGGGTTTTATGTAGAAAGGGAATGGCTCGTGCTACAGCGTGCGGGCGATGATTTCCTTCATGATCTCGTCGCTGCCGCCGTAGATGCGGCCGATGCGGGCATCGGTCCAGGCGCGGCCCACCTGGTATTCGGTCATGTAGCCGTAGCCGCCGTGCAGTTGCAGGAACTCGTCGAGCAGCTTGTTCTGCAGCGCCGTGGCGTTGAGCTTGACCATGGCGGCGCGCTCGGGCGTCAGCTTGCGCTGCATGTGCAGCTTCATGCATTCGTCGACAAAGGTGCGCAGCATGGTGGCCTGCGCCTTGGCCTCGGCCAGCTTGAAGCGCGTGTTCTGGAACTCGAACACGGTCTGGCCGAAGGCCTTGCGCTCACGCGTGTAGTCGATGGTCTTTTGCAGGAAGGACTCGATGCAGCGGGCCGCGCGCACGGCGACCACCAGGCGCTCCTGCGCGAGCTCCTTCATCAGGTACTTGAAGCCCATGTTCTCCTCGCCCAGCAGGTTGCCCACGGGCACCTTGACGTTGTCGAAGAACAGCTCGGAGGTGTCCTGCGCCATCAGGCCGATCTTCTCGAGCTTGCGGCCCTTGGAGAAGCCCGGCGTGCCCTCTTCCACCACGATCAGCGACACGCCCTTGGCGCCCAGCTCGGGGTTGGTCTTGGCGACGACGATGACGATCTCGCTGTTGATGCCGTTGGTGATGAAGGTCTTGCTGCCGTTGAGGATGTAGTGGTCCCCTTCGCGCCGTGCCGTGGTGAGCACCGACTTCAGGTCGCTGCCCGCGCCGGGCTCGGTCATGGCGATGGCGCCGATCAGCTCGCCCGCGGCCATGCGCGGCAGCCAGCGGTCCTTCTGCTCGGTGCTGCCGTAGGCGTGGATGTAGGGCGCGACGATGTCCGAGTGCAGCGGAAACCCGAGGCCGCTGGCACCCGTGCGCGCCACCTCCTCGATCAGGATGGCCGCGTGGCCGAAGTCGCCGCCGCCGCCGTAGGGCTCGGGCAGCATGGTGTTGAGCAGGCCCTCGCGCCCGGCCTTGCGCCAGACTTCCTTGGGCACGATGCCGTCGCGCTCCCACTGGGCGTGGAAGGGCACGATTTCCTTGTCGAAAAAGCGCCGCGCCTGCTCGCGGAATTGTTCGTGGTCCTCGCGGTAGATGGTGCGCTGGATCAGGTCTTGCATGGCTGTTGGACTTTCCAAGGTTTGTGAATGAAATATGGCCCCAGGGCTTATGGGGTAAGCGATGGCAGCTACTTTTTTATGAGTCCCGCAGGGCGAAACCGGCCTGCGGCTGCTCGCGGAACTGTTCCTTGAGCTTGCGCCGCAGCAGCTTGCCGGTCTCCAGGCGCGGCAGCGCATCGACGAACACCATGCGCTGCGGCAGCTTGAGCCGGGCCAGCACCTCGGCGGCCCGCGCGGCGATGGCGCGCGCCGTCTCCGGCGTGGCCTCCTGGCCCGGGCGCAGCACCACGGCCGCCAGCGGCACCTCGCCGAAGTCGGGGTGGGGCACGCCGACCACGGCCACCTCCTGCACGCCGGGGTGGCGGACCAGGGCGTTCTCTATCTCCTGCGGGTAGAGGTTGACGCCGCCCGAGAGGATCAGGTCGGCGCGCCGGTCGCTCAGGAAGAGGTAGCCCTCGGCGTCCACGTGGCCGATGTCGCCGTACGTGACCCAGCCGCGGTCGTTGATGGCCTGGCGCGTCTTCTCCGGGTCGTTCAGGTAGGTGAACTGCCCGCCGCCCGAGAAATACACCTGGCCGATCCCGCCCGCGGGCAGCTCCCGGCCTTCGTCGTCCACGATGTGCAGCCGGCCCGTGGTGGCCCGGCCCACCGAGCCGGGGCGCTGGCGCCACTCGGTCGAATCGATCATGGTCGTGCCGCAGCCCTCGGAGCCGGCGTAGTACTCCATCAGGATGTCGCCCCACCAGTCGAGCATGGCGCGCTTGACATCCACCGGGCAGGGCGCGGCGGCGTGGATGGCCATGCGGTGGCTCGACAGGTCGTGGCGCCGGCGCACCTCTGCAGGCAGCTTGAGCAGGCGGCCGAACATGGTGGGCACCCACTGGCTGTGCGTGACGCGGTGGCGCTCGATGAGCGCCAGGGCGTTTTCCGCGTCGAAGCGCTCCATGATCACAGCCTGCCCGCCCAGCTCCAGCACGCGCAGCGTGTAGCGCAGCGGCGCGGCGTGGTACAGCGGCGCGGGCGAGAGGTACACCGTGTCCTCGCCCATGCCCATGAGGCGCGCCGTGCCCTGGGCCTCGGGGTCGGCCTGGCCGCGCAGGCCGGCGGGCCACAGGGGCTTGAGCACGCCCTTGGGCCGGCCCGTGGTGCCGGAGGAATACAGCAGGTCGCGCCCCAGCGGCCGGTCGGCGAAGTCCACCGGCGGGCCCTGCAGCGCCGCCAGCGCCGCGTGCAGCGACGGGGCCTGCGGCCGGGCCTCGTCCACGGTCCAGCAGGGCAGGCCGATGCCCTGGAGCTGGGGCAGCGTCTTGTCGGACGCCACCACCAGGCGCGCGCCGCTGTCGCCCACGATGTAGGCCACCTCGTCCGCCGTCAGGTGGGTGCTGAGCACGGCCGCATACAGGCCCGCCTGGCGCGCGGCCAGCACCAGGGCCAGGATCTCGACGCGGTTCTCCAGCAGCACGGCGAAGCGCTCGCCCGCCTGCAGCCCCTGCGCCGCGAGCCATTGCGCCATCTGCCGCGCCATCTGCGCCAGCGCGCCGGCGGTGTAGCTGCGGCCCTGGTCGGCCATGAACACCACCACCCGTTCGGGGGCCGCCTGTGCGCGGCCAAAGAAATCCTGCATGCCTGTCACCTGTGGTCTCCAGGCGCACCGCCAGGGGCGATGTGCCGTCAAATGCGAAACGCAAGTCTCACAAAACAATTGAGTTTTGCGATTTTTTCAGGCGTGAGTCCCATTAAACATAGGGTAAACGCAGTATTCAGCACAAACTAACGCGTGAAAAATGCTTTTAATGGATCATAAGTTTCAGAAAACACATGAAGTGAACATGAAAAATCCCGTCATCGTCGATGCCATCCGCAGCCCCATGGCCCGGGCCAAGCCCGATGGCGCGCTGGCCCAGCTGCACCCCGTGGACCTGCTCTCGCAGGTGCTGCAGCAACTGGTGGAACGCAACAAGATCGATCCCGGCAGCGTGGACGACGTGATCTGCGGCTGCGTGAGCCAGTCCGGCGAGCAGGCCAACACCCCCGGGCGCCTGGCCTGGCTGGCCGCGGGCCTGCCCGTGCACGTGCCCTCCACCACCATCGACCGCAAGTGCGGCTCCAGCCAGCAGGCCGTGCACTTCGCGGCCCAGGCCATCATGGCCGGCGTGCAGGACATCGTCATCGCCTGCGGCGTGGAGTCGATGAGCCGCGTGCCCATGGGCAGCTCGCGCATGGGCAAGAACACCACCGGCGCGCGCTTCGATGCGCTCTACGCGCCCGGCCTGGTGGGCCAGGGCGTGTCGGCCGACCTGGTGGCCGCCAAGTGGGGGCTGAGCCGCCTGGAGCTCGACACCTATGCCGCGCGCTCGCACCAGCGCGCCCACGCCGCGCAGGCGGGCGGCGGCTTCGCGCGCGAGATCGTGGGCATGGACACGCCCGCCGGCCGCGTGGCGCAGGACGAGACCATCCGCGCCGGCACCACGGTGGAAAAGCTCGCCGGCCTCAAGGCCGTGTTCGAGAGCGAGGAGCTGTCGGCGCGCTTTCCGCAGATCCAGTGGAACACCACGGCCGGCAACGCCTCGCAGATGACCGACGGCGCGGCCGCCATGCTGATCATGAGCGAGGAGCGTGCGCTGCAGCTCGGCCTGACCCCGCGCGCGCGCTTCGTGGCCTTCGACGTGGTGGGCGACGACCCGCTGTACATGCTCACCGCCCCCATCCCCGCCACCCAGCGCGTGCTGGCCAAGGCCAAGATGAAGCTGGACGACATCCACCACTACGAGATCAACGAGGCCTTCGCCTCCGTGCCCCTGGCGTGGCAGAAGGAGCTGAAGGCCGACGGTGAGCGCCTGAACCCGCGCGGCGGTGCCATCGCCCTGGGCCACCCGCTGGGCGCCTCGGGCCTGCGCCTGATGACCACCATGCTGCACGCGCTGGAAGACAGCGGCCAGCGCTACGGCCTGCAGTCCATGTGCGAGGCCGGTGGCATGGCCAACGCCACCATCATCGAACGTCTGTAACTATTGATTTGATAGCTGCTGGCGCTTGATGGACGGGCGTCGCAAGCCATAATGAGGAAAGAAGCATGAAGCTGCAACAAGGAATGACCGCCCTCGTCACGGGCGGGGTCTCGGGCCTGGGCGAGGCCTCGGCCATCGCGCTGCTGGAGCGTGGCCTGAACGTGGTGGTTGTGGACCTGAACGACGAGCGCGGCCAGGCCATGGAACAGCAATACGCCGGCCGCCTGCGCTATGTGAAGGCCGATGTGTCCGACGAAGGCCAGATGCAGCAGGCCATCGCCGCGGCCGAGGCGTTCGGCAACTTCCGCGCGCTGGTGCACTGCGCGGGCATCGGCGGCCCGGTGCGCCTGATCGAAAAGGACGGCAGCCCCGGCTCGCTGGAGAAGTACATCAACATCATCCGCGTGAACCAGATCGGCACCTTCAACACGCTGCGCCTGGCGGCCGTTGCCATGGCCAAGAACGAGCCGATCGACGGCGAGCGCGGCGTGTGCGTGCTCACCGCGTCGGTGGCGGGTTACGAGGGGCAGATCGGCCAGATTCCCTATGCCTCGTCCAAGGCCGGCGTGATC
The DNA here is from genome assembly GCF_019602835.1 of Diaphorobacter sp. MNS-0. Taxonomy (NCBI): domain Bacteria; kingdom Pseudomonadati; phylum Pseudomonadota; class Betaproteobacteria; order Burkholderiales; family Comamonadaceae; genus Diaphorobacter; species Diaphorobacter sp. MNS-0. Next base: position 150,842 of record NZ_CP080761.1, read on the forward strand.
GGCATGACCATCGTGGCGGCGCGCGACCTGGCCTCCAAGTTCATCCGCGTGTGCACCATCGCACCAGGCCTGTTCGACACGCCCATCCTGGCCAAGCTGCCCGAGGCCGTGCGCCAGTCGCTGGGCGCATCGGTGCCCAACCCCGCGCGCCTGGGCCACCCCAGCGAGTACGCGATGACGGCGCTGCACATCCTCGAGAACCCCATGCTCAACGGCGAAACCATCCGCCTGGATGGGGCCATCCGCATGGCGCCTAGATAACAACCCCTGAGGAGCGCCCCTCCGTGCAGCCGCCAGAGGCGACAGCGCTTCGGGGACGTCCAAGCCTGCGCAGGCAGGCTTGGATCCGCGCCCCTCAGCCCCTTCTCTCTGCGCGCTTCGCGCTCCGGGAAGGGGGACGCAGCCCTCGCTGCGGGGCGGCGCGGCCGGCATAGGCCCTTGCTCGGCTGCCATGGCATGGGTGGCGCCAGTTTCATGGGGCGCGGGTCAGGCAACGCGGTGAAGAACTGAAAGGACTTTTTTTATGGCATTCACGGTATGGGTCGAAGTGCGCGGCAACGTGCTGGTCATGACGCTGAGCAACCCCGAGGCGCGCAACGCCGCCACGCTGGAGATGGCCGAGGCCATGGCGGCGGCGCTGGACGAGTTGGACCGCAACCCCGCGCTGCAGGTGGGCGTCATCACCGGCGCGGGCGGCACGTTCTGCGCCGGCATGGACCTGAAGGGCTTTCTGCAGGGCAAGCGCCCCAGCCTGCCGGGGCGGGGCTTCCTGGGCCTCACGCAGCAGCCCCCGCGCAAGCCGCTGATTGCGGCGGTGGAGGGCTATGCCCTGGCCGGCGGCTTTGAGACCGTGCTGGCCTGCGACCTGATCGTCGCCGCCAAGACGGCCCAATTCGGCCTTCCCGAGGTCAAGCGCGGCCTGGCCGCCGCGGCCGGCGGGCTGCTGCGCCTGCCCAGGCGCCTGCCTTACCACGTGGCGATGGAAGCCATCCTCACGGGCGAGATGTTCAGCGCCGAGCGCGCGCAGGCCCATGGCCTGGTCAACCGCCTGGTCGAGACCGGCCAAGCGCTGGACGCCGCCCTGGAGTTGGCCCAGGCCGTGGCCGCCAACGGCCCGCTGGCCCTGATCGCCAGCAAGCGCGTGGCGCAGGAGTCGGCCGACTGGTCGCAGGCCGAGATGTTCGAGCGCCAGGCCGCCATCACCGCGCCGGTATTCGCCTCGCAGGACGCGCGCGAGGGCGCTGCGGCCTTTGCCGAGAAGCGCGCGCCGGTCTGGAAGGGCGTTTGATGGAAAAAGAGGCGTTGACGCCCGTCCATCCAGCGTTAATAGCTATTTAATTCATAGCAAAAGTGGCCACAGTGCCGCAAGGACCCCAGGAGACACCACCATGCCATTCCCTCCCCGCCGCCACGCGCTGCGCCTCGCGGGCGCCACCGCCCTGCTGGGCCTGGCCGCCCTGACGGCGTCGCACCCCGCACGGGCCGACGCCGCCTGGCCCACACGCCCCATCACCTTCGTCGTGCCCGGCGCGGCCGGCGGCACCACCGACACGCCCGTGCGCTTCATGGCGCAAAAGCTCAGCGAGCGGCTGGGCCAGCCCATCGTGGTGGACAACAAGCCCGGCGCGGGCGGCTCGCTGGGCAGCAGCCTCGTAGCGCGCGCGCAGCCGGACGGCTACACCGTGCTGGTGGGCAACACCGGCTCGAACGCCATCAACTACACCGCCTACCAGAAGCTCCCCTACAAGGCCGAGGACTTCGTGGCGCTGACCGACATGATCTCGTTCGCCAACGTGCTGGTCGTGCCGGTGAAGTCGCCCATCAAGAGCCTGAAGGAGCTTGTCTCCACGGCCAAGCGCGAGCCGGGCAAGCTGGCTTTCTCGTCCGCGGGCGTGGGCCAGACCACGCACCTGATGGGCGAGCTGCTGCGCCAGAGTGCGGGGGTGGACGTGGTGCATGTGCCCTACAAGGGCTCGGCACCCGCCACCATGGCCATCGTGGCCGGCGAGACCCAGTTCATGTTCGACAACCTCACGGGGTCGCTGGGCCATGTGAAGGATGGCAAGCTGCGTGCGCTGGCCGTGACCGGCGCCACGCGCGAGCCCGAGCTGCCCGACGTGCCTACCATGACCGAGCTGGGCATGAAGGACTTCGACAAGGTGGGCTGGATGGGCTTCTTCGTGCCCGCCAAGACGCCGCCGGCCGTCGTCAAGAAGCTCACCGACAACCTCATCGCCGTGCTGCAGGACCCGGCCGTGGTCCAACGCTACCGCGAGCTGGGCGGCCGCCCCGGCGGCATGCCGCCCGAGCAGTTCTCGCAGATGGTGGAGCGCGACCGGCAGGACTGGGGCGCGCTGATCCGCAGCCAGAAGCTGCAGCTGGACTGAAAGGAGAGCGCCATGGCTGAGTCCTCCTCCTTCGCTGGCCGCCACGTCTTCGTGGCCGGCGGCACCAGCGGCATCAACCTGGGCATTGCCCAGGCATTCGCGCGCGCTGGCGCCAACGTGACGGTGATGAGCCGCTCGCCCGACAAGGTGCAGCAGGCGGCAGACACGCTGCGCGCGCTGGGCGCGCTGGGCGCGCAGGCGCTGGGCATCAGCGCCGACGTGCGCGACCCGGCGGCGGTGGAGGCCGCGCTGCGCCGGTCGCACGCGCAGTTTGGCGAGATCGACGTGTTGATCTCCGGCGCAGCGGGCAACTTCATCGCGCCCGCGGCCGACCTGTCGCCCAACGGTTTCAAGACCGTGGTGGACATCGACCTGAACGGCACCTTCCACGTGCTGCGGCTGGCCTATCCGCTGCTGAAAAAGCCCGGCGCCAGCGTCATCAACATCTCGGCACCGCAGGGCGTCAACCCCACCATGTACCAGGTGCATGCCTGCGCGGCCAAGGCCGGCATCGACATGATGACGCGCGTGCTGGCCATGGAATGGGGCGAGGTGGGTGTGCGCGTGAACGCGATTGCGCCCGGCCCGATCGGCGACACCGAGGGCATGCGCCGCCTGGCGCCCACGCCCGAGGCGCTGGCCAATGCCGTGGCCAGCGTGCCGCTGCAGCGCATGGGCACGCTGGAAGACATTGCCCACATGGCGCTGTTTTTGTCGTCGCCGCAGGCGGGCTATGTGACGGGCGCCGTCATCCCCGTGGACGGCGGCTCGTCGCTGCGCGGCGGGCGCGACATGCGTGCGTCCTACGTGCCCCGGAGCGCGGCATGAGCCAATCTTTTGAGCGCATCGCCTTCGACGTGCAGGACGGCGTGGCCATGCTGGTGCTGGACAACCCCGCCAAGCGCAACGCCTTCGACCCCGCCATGCGCGTGGAAATGGCCGAGGTGGTGCGCCAGGTGCAGGCCGACCCGGCCATCCGCGCGCTGGTGCTGACGGGCGCGGGCACGCATTTCTGCTCGGGCGGCGACCTGGGCAACATCGCCGCCAGCGGGCTGGACAACGGCGGCTGGCGCCGGCGCCTGACCAGCCTGCACGACTGGCTCAAAGATTTGATGCTGCTGGACAAGCCGGTGATCGCCGCCGTCGATGGCGCGGCCTATGGCGCGGGCTTCAGCCTGGCGCTGGCGGCAGACTTCATCATTGCCAGCACCCGCGCGCGCTTTGCCATGTCGTTCATCCGCGTGGGCGTGGTGCCGGACTGCGCGGCGTTCTACACCCTGCCGCGCGTGGTGGGCGTGCAGCGCGCGCGCGAGCTGATGCTGTCGGGCCGCGAGGTGACGGCGCAGGAGGCGCTGCAACTGGGCATTGCCACCGAGCTGGTCGAGCCCGATGCGCTACAGGCCCGCGCCCAGGCCATTGCGCGCAGCTTTGTGGGCGCGTCGCCCGTGGCGCTGAGCCTGATCAAGCGATCGCTCGCGCTGGCCGCGAGCGACCTGCCCTCGCTGCTGGAGCAGGAGGCCAACGCCCAGGCCCTGGCCATGGGCACGCCCGAGCACCGCGAGGCGGTGCGCTGCTTTCTGGAGAAAAGGCCCATGCCCTTCCAGTGGCCGCAGACCTGACTTTGAAACAGGTGAAAATCTCAAGCTTTTTGAGGTCAATGTGAACGTGAACGCAGATCCGGACGGCAAACTGGTCAGCGCCCTGGTGCGTGGCGTTTCCATATTGCGGTGCTTCTCCAGCAAGTGCCAGGAACTCAGCGCCAAGGAGCTGATGGACCTGACCGGCCTGCCCAAGCCCACGCTGTTTCGCCTGACGGACACGCTGTGCGAGCTGGGCCTGCTGCGCTATTCGGAGCGGCTGTCCAAGTACGTGCCGGGCCTGGGCCTGCTGCAGTTGTCCTCGCCCGTGCTCACGCGCATGGCCCTGCGCCAGTTCGCCCGGCCGCACATGCAGGCGCTGGCCGACCTGACCGAGGGGCAGGTGCAGCTGGCCGTGGGCCACAAGCGCCGGTTGTGCATGGTGGAGCTGGCCAACGGCATGGGAAACACCGTGTTCCGCCAGGAAATCGGCGTGCCCATCTCGCTGTCGCGCACGGCCACGGGCCGCGCCTACCTGCTGGGCATGGCCGAGGATGAGCGCAAGGCCTACCTGCAGGACCTGCAGCGCAACGACCCGCAGCGCGCCGCGTGGCTGGAGCAGCGCCTGACGGACGCGCGCGACGACTTCGCGCGCCACGGCTTCTGCCGCAGCCACGGCGACCTGCACCGCGAGATCGAATCCATCGCCGTGCCCATGTCGCAGCCGCAGGACGGGGAACTCTGGGTGTTCGCCGCCTCGGTGCCGGTGTTCAGCCCCATGTACGCCCGGCTGGAGACAGACCTGGGCCCGCGCCTGCGCACGCTGGTGCGCTCGGTGGAGAGCGTGCTCGGGGCCTCCGGCCTCACCTGATACCCGCGCCCGCCACCCATACAACATCTACCAAGGAGACATCGTGAAGGTTCTGGACAGCGTGCGCGTACTGGAGATTGGCGGCCTGGGGCCGGGGCCGTTTTGTGCGATGCACCTGGCCGATTTGGGTGCAGACGTGATCTCGATAGTCCGTGAAACGAAGGGCCGCGAGACCACCGGCGCCTTGCTCAATCGCGGCAAGCGCTCGGTGTTTGCCGACCTCAAGACCGAGGAGGGTCGCCAGCTGGTGCTGGCCCTGGTGGCCGAAGCCGATGCCCTCATCGAGGGCATGCGCCCTGGCGTGATGGAGCGCCTGGGTCTTGGCCCCGAGGAGTGCCTGGCGGTCAACCCGCGCCTGGTGTACGGGCGCATGACGGGCTGGGGCCAGAGCGGACCGTTGGCACCGCGTGCGGGGCACGACACGAACTATGCCGCCGTCAGCGGCGCGCTGTGGGGCTGCAGTCCGGCGGGCGCGCGGCCCGTCTCGCCTTTCGCCGTGCTCGGCGACATCGGCGGCGGTGCCATGTACCTGATGACGGGGCTGCTGTCGGGCATCGTGCAGGCGCGCGCCACGGGCCGCGGCACGGTGGTGGACGCAGCCATCGTGGACGGCTCGGCCCATATGCTGAACCTGATGCTGAGTGCGCGCCAGAGCGGCCTGGTGGCCGATGTGCGCGGCCAGAGCATCCACGACAGCGCGCCCTTCTACGACACCTATGTCTGCGCCGATGGCCATTACGTCACCGTGGGCGCTATCGAGCCGCAGTTCTACACCCTGCTGCTGCAGGTGCTGGGGCTGGCCGAGGACCCCGATTTCACCGGGTCGCAATGGGACAAGGCCGCCTGGCCGGTGCGGCGCGCGCGGCTGGCCGCGCTGTTCCTGGCGCAGCCGCGTGCGCACTGGCAGGCGCTGCTGGAGCCCACCGACGCCTGTTTTGGCGTCGTGCTCAGCCCCGTCGAGGCGGCGCAGCACCCGCACATGCGTGCGCGGGGTGTGTATTCCGAACGCCAGGGGGTGCTACAGGCGGCACCCGCGCCCCGCTTTGATGGTGCAGCCTACGAGCCGGGCGAGGCCTGCGCGCCCGGCGCGCATACGCAGTCGGTCATGGAAGGACTGGGCCAGTCCGGCGCGCGGGCCGTGTGGCGCCAGCGCTGAGCACGTTGCGCGGGGCAGTCTCCCGCGCGGCCCTGGTTACCGTTGCTGGAGCAGCGCGGACGCTGGCAGCAGCCTGAAGGCCAGCGAAGCCAGCGCCAGCCAGGCGGCGATGCACAGCAACACCGCGCGGTAGGGCTCCAGCCCGGCGCTGGTGGCCCAGGCGGCCACGGCGCCGGTCAGCGATTGCATCAGCGCCACCCCCAGAAACATGGCCATGGTGTAGAGAGACAGGGCGCGTCCCGTCTGTTCGTTGGGGTAGGACGAGCGCACGTCGGCATATTGCAAGATGCTGTAGCCTGACAGCAGTCCCATCGCGATCATCAGCGCCACCATGGCCTGGGCGTTGTTGACCCAGGCCATGATGGCGAACAGGCCGGCCATCGACAGCGAAGCGCGGCCCACCCAGGTGCGGCGCCGGGCGGGGCCCGGGTCCATGCGGCCGAAAGCGGCGGGGGTGAACAGCGCAATCAGCGACAACACCAGCGCCACGTTGCCACTGTCCACCAGCGAAAAACCGTAGCGGTCGATCAGCAGAGGCCCCAGCCACAGGCCGCGCAGCGACAAAAAGGCCGCATAGCACGACATGCCGAGGATCACGATGCCCCAGGTGTGTGGCACGGTAAAGAGCCGTCCCATGCCCGTCAGCGCTTCCCCCCAGCTGCTGGCTGGACGGTGTGCGGTATCGGCACGTGCCGGTTCATGCACCAGCGCATAAATCAACAGCCACGACAGCAGGCTCAGGCCTGCCAGCAGGCCAAAGCCGGCACGCCAGCCCCAGTGCTGCACCACCCAGGCCAGCGGCGTGCCGGTGAACAGCAACCCCAGCCCGCCCAGGCCCATGCTCAGGCCCGAGAAAAAGGCAAACCGGTCGGCCGCGAAATAGCGCGCAATGAACAGCGTGCAGGCCACGAAGGCGGGTGAATAGCCCACCCCGATCAGCACCTGACCGACCATCAGCCAGCCATAGCTGGGCGCCAGCGCAGACAGGGCCGCGCCAGCGATGCCCAGGGGCGCAGCCACCAGCACCGTGCGGCGCAGGCCGTAGCGGTCCAGTGCGATGCCCATCAGCAGTTGCGCAATGCCGAACGACAAACCAAACAGTCCGGCAAACGCCCCCAACGAGGAAGCCTGCAGGCCGAAATCTGCCTGCAGGCCCTGGGCCACGATGGCGGTGGTGGTGCGGTAAGCCTGGCTCAGCGCAAAGCCCGACAGCAGCGTGAGCAGCATGACCCACAGCGGTTGTGTACGGGAGAGTCTCATCGAGGGAAGAATGACGGTAGGGGCACGCCGGTGATTGTGCCGGCGCGCGGCAGAGCTGCAGGCACGAAACCGGAGCGGGCCTTCAGACCCTCGCCAGGCGCTGCAGCGCCCGCGCGTGGCGCAGCAAGGTCTGCTCGGCCTGCGCCAGGACCGGTGCATCGACCATGCGGCCGTCGAGCACGCACACGCCGCCACCCGCCTGCTCCAGCGCCTGCCGCACGCGCTGCGCGTAGGCCACGGCAGCCTCATCGGGGTCGAACGCGGCATGCAGCACTGGCACCTGCGCCGGGTGGATGCACAGCTTGCCGCCAAAGCCCATGCGCCGCGCGCGCTCGGCATCGCGGCCCATGCGCTCGGGATTGCGCGTGTCCACCGTCACGCCGTCGATGGGCGCGGCCAGCCCCGCGCGGCGCGAGGCCAGCACCAGGGCCATGCGCACGGGCAGCAACTCCTGCTCGTCTTCGGCGCAGGCCATGCCTGCGTCCACCTGGAAGTCGAGATGCCCGAAGGCCAGCCGCGCTACCTGGGGCGCGGCAGCCAGCGCGTCGGCGGCCGCCAGGCCCGCCACGCTTTCCACCAGCGGCACCAGCGCAGCCTGCGGCCCGGCGGCCCGGGCCACGGCCTGCAGGGTCTGCGCGCGCTCGGCCTTGGGCACCACGGCGCCGACCAAGCCCTGGGCGGTGAGTTGTGCCAACGCCTGCAGATCGGCCGCAAACCAGGGGGTTGCCTCGCTGTTGATGCGCACCAGCAGCCGTGCGCGCTGCGGGGCCGGCAGGGCGGTCAGCGCATCGGCCAGGGCGGTGCGGGCGCGTTCCTTGTCTGCGGGGGCCACGGCGTCCTCCCAGTCGGCAATCACCAGGTCGGCGCCGCTGGCCAGGGCCTTGGGCAGCCGCTCGGGCTGGGTGGCGGGAACGAAGAGGAAGGAGCAGGCGTGGCGCACGGAGTCGGTCATGGGAAGCAGGGAGGCGGGAACAGCGCGGGTCAGGCGTATTCCGAGATTTCGATCAGGTTGTGGTCCGGGTCGCGCACGTAGACCGAGAGGATGGGGCCGCGCGCGCCGGTGCGCTGCACCGGGCCGCACTCGATGGCAATGCCGTGCTCGGCCAGGCGCTGCTGCACCTGCGCCAGCGGGATGGACGCAATGAAGCACAGGTCCAGCGCGCCCGGCAGGGGGTGCTGGGCCTTGGGCTCGAACTCGCGGCCCTGGATGTGCAGGTTGATCTTCTGCCCGTTGAACACAAAGGCCTTGCGGCCTTCGCCAAAGGTCTGCAGCGCCATGCCCAGCACGGTGCTGTAGAAGTGCACGCACTGCGCCTCATGGGCGGTGGTGAGCACGAGGTGGTCCAGCCGGTCGATCATGGGGTGCCTTGTGGTGCAAGCGCCCTGGCCGGCAGCGTGCCAGCCGGGGCAAAACGGGCGAGATTACTCGGCGCTCACGCCGGCGGCCTTGATGACCTTGTCCCAGCGCGCCACCTCGGCCGCCAGGTGCTTGCGCAGGCCTTCGGGCGTGGCCTTGTCGGGCGAGACCAGGTCAGAGCTCAACTCGGCGATGCGCTTTTTCACGTTCTCGTCCTTGATCGCCACGTTCAATGCCTTGTTGAGCTTCTCGATCACGTCCTTGGGCGTGCCCTTGGGGGCGTACATGCCGTGCCACACCTTCACGTCGAAGCCCTTGAGGCCCTGCTCGTCCAGCGTGGGAATGCTGGGCATGGATGCCAGGCGCTGCGGCGTGGTCACGCCGAACACCTTGGCGCGCTTGCCATCCTGGATCACCGGGGCGGTCTGCGTGGTCTGGTCGCACAGCAGGTCCACCTGGCCGCCCATCAGGTCGTTCATGGCCGGGCCGGCGCCCTTGTAGGGCACGGTGGTCAGCTTCACGCCCACCTGGTGCATGAACAGCATGCCGCACAGCTGCGACACGGCACCCACGCCCGCGTTGGCCAGCGACACCTTGTCCTGGTTCTGCTTGATGTAGTCCAGCAGCTCGGGGAAGGTGCTGGCCGGGAAGTCCTTGCGCGACAGCAGCGTCATGGGCACATCCAGCACCTGCCCGATGTACTCGAAGTCCTTGAGCGGGTCATAGGGCAGCTTCTTGTACAGCGCCGGGGCCGTGGCCATGCCCATGTGATGGATCAGGATGGTGTAGCCGTCGGGCTTGGAGCGCACGATGCGCGCGGGAGCCAGCGTGCCGCCCGCGCCCACGGTGTTCTCCACCACCACCGTCTGGCCCAGCGACTGGCCCATGGGCACGGCCAGCAGGCGCGCCACCACGTCGGTGGGGCCGCCGGCGCTGTAGGGCACGACCAGGGTGACGCTCTTTTCAGGCCAGGTGTTGGCGGCGGCAGGGCCGCCCAAGGCCACCGCCGCGCAGGCCGCGGCGATGGCGCCGAAGGGGGTGCGTCGGGAAATCGGGGTGAAGCGTGCGGTCATGCGTGTGTCTCCTTGTCGGTGGTGGTGAAAGGGGCGTCTTCTGCGCCCCTGGGGGGATCATGGGCCGCGGCGCAGGCGGGACCACTGGTCAGCCCAGCAGATGCTGCGTGCGCGGCCACTCCTGTACTTGCCACAGGCGCTGCACGGCCGCCCGGGCCTGCGCGTCGGACACCGCGCCGCCGTAGGCGGCCAGGCGCAGGGCCTTGGCCGTGAGTTCCTCGCGCGAGAGGGTGTTGCCGGGGTCGCCCTTGGGCTCTTCCACGCGCCCGGCCAGCGTGCGGCCGTCGGTCGTCTGCACGGTGACTTTGCCGATCCAGCGCTGCGGGTAAGCGGCGTCCACCTCGGGGTCCAGCACCATGCGCACCTTCTCGCGCAAGGTCACAGTGTCCGGGGCCAGGAACTGCTCGTCGAATTCGGTCAAACCCGCATGGCCAAAGCGTGCGGCCAATGCCAGCACCGTGCCCATGGAGAACTTGCTCTGGTGCACCGTGGTGGGCGAGACCACCGGCCCCAGCACGTCGATGGCACCCTGGTGCACATGGCAGGTCACCTGTGCGATGTCGGCGGGCGCCAGGCCGTGCTCGCGCATCACCTGCTGCAGCGCGTCGGCCGCGGGGTGCGTATGGCGGCACGAGGCATGCCACTTGAACGATGTCTCGGCCGTGGCCCAGCGGGTGCCCAGGCCCTCGGTGAGCTTGGCCGGGTTGGCATCGCTGGACATGCCCGCGGCCAGGCCCTGCGGCCCGGTGAAGATGTCCTGCGCGCCGGTGAAGCCGTCCTGGGCCAGGTAGGCGGCCATCAGGCCGGCCGCGGCGGCGTGGGCCGTGTGCAGCTGCTTGCTGTCGGCCGCGGTGCGCAAAAATTCCCACAGCCCCGCCGACTGCGTGCCGGCCGAGCCAAACGCATGCTGCATCTGCGCGGGCGTGAGATTCAGCAGGCGCCCCACGGCAGCGGCTGCCGCCAGCGTGCCGGCCGTGGCCGTGGTGTGGAACACCTTGTAATGGCTGCGGCCCAAGAATTCGCCCACGCGGATGCCGACCTCATAGCCCGCCACGCAGGCCGCCATGAGCTGCGCGCCGCTGGCGCCGATGCTTTGCGCTACGGCCAGCGCGGGCGGAAAGACCACGGCCGCCGGGTGGAACACCGAGCCGTTGTGCACATCGTCCTGCTCGGCCACATGGCTGGCTGCGGCATTGGCCAGCGCGGCCATCATGGGGCTGCTGGTGGCGCCGTGGCCGATCACCTCGGCCGGGCCGCTGGCAGGGCCTTGCGACAGGGCAAAGCGCGTGATGCTGGCCACGGGCCGGGCGCGGCAGCCGGCCAGCACGGAGCCGAACCAGTCCACCCACAGGTCTTCGGTGCGGCGCTGCACGGGTGCGGGCACGTCGCTCCACTGCAGCGTGGCGGCAAACTGGGCCAGGGGATGGATGGTGACTTGGGTTTCTTGCTTCATTTCGGGCTCCCGGGCAGGCGTATCAAGCGCTAGCAGCTATGGTTTTTGCGTCAAAGAGGTTGCGGTGCCTGCAGGGCGTCGATCTGCTCGGCGCTCCAGCCCAGCTCGGCCAGGATGGCGGCGTTGTGCTGGCCCACGGCGGGCACGGCATCCATGCGGTAATCGAACGCGCTGTTCACGCCGGGCGGCAGCAGCGCCGGGATGCGGCCCACGGGGGAATCCACTTCGCTCCAGCGCTGGCGTGCGGCCAGCTGCGGGTGCGCCCACAGGTCGGCCATGTCGTTCACGCGGGCGTTGGCGATGCCCGCCTGGTCCAGCCGCTCGACGACCTGGGCGGCGCTGAGCGTGGAGAACTCTTGCAGGATCAGCGCCTGCAGCGCGTCGCGGTGGGCGTTGCGCTGGCCGTTGGAACAGAAGCGCGCGTCCGTGGCCACTTCGGGGCGCTGCAGCACGGCGTCGCAAAAGGCCTTCCATTCGCGCTCGTTCTGCAGGCCCAGCATCACCGTCTTGCCATCGCCCGCCACGAACGGGCCATAGGGGTAGATGCTGGCGTGCGATGCGCCGGTGCGCGGCGGCGGCGGTGCGCCGTCGAAGGCGTAGTACATCGGATAGCCCATCCACTCGCCCATGGCTTCGAGCATGGACACGTCGATGTGGCTGCCCTCGCCCGTCCTGCCGCGCAGCAGCAGGGCCGACAGGATGTTGGTGTAGGCATACATGCCCGCGGCAATGTCGGCCACCGAGATGCCGGACTTGGATGGCGTCTCGGGCGTGCCCGTGACGGACAGGAACCCCGCCTCGCTCTGGATCAACAGGTCGTAGGCCTTCTTGTCGCGGTAGGGACCATCGGCGCCGTAGCCGCTGATGTCGCACACGATGAGCTTGGGGTTGTGCGCCTTCAGGGCTTCGTACGACAGACCCATGCGCGCGGCGGCGCCGGGCGCGAGGTTCTGCACCAGCACGTCGGCGGTCTTGAGCAGTTGCAGCAGCGCGGCCTTGGCCTGCGGCTGTTTCACATCGAGCGCCAGGCTCTCCTTGCTGCGGTTGATCCAGGTGAAGTGCGACGACTGGCCCTTCACGCGCTGGTCGTAGCCGCGCGCGAAGTCGCCGCTGCCGGGCCGCTCCACCTTGATGACGCGCGCGCCCAGGTCGGCCAGCTGCCGCGTGCAGAACGGCGCGGCCACCGCGTGTTCCAGCGAGACGACGGTGATGCCGTCAAGGGGGCGGATGTTTGGATTCATATCTCAGGACTTCTATCGAGCGGTGGCGCTGCCCGCGACGTTCGAAACTGGCGCGACCCACACCAGCGGACGCCGAGCAAGGGCCTGGGCCGGCCGCGCCGCCCCGCAGCGAGGGCGTCGTCCCCCTGCCCGCAGCGCGTAGCGCTGCGAGAGCGGGGGGAAGGCGCGAAGCGCCACAGGGGGGTGTCGCACGTCAGAACGAACGGGGCAAGCCCAGGATGTGCTCGGCCACGTAGCTGTAGATCATGTTGGTCGAAATCGGCGCCACCTGGTACAGGCGCGTCTCGCGGAATTTGCGCTCGATGTCGTACTCGCACGCGAAGCCAAAGCCGCCGTGGGTCTGCAGGCAGACGTTGGCCGCTTCCCAGCTGGCCTTGGCCGCCAGGTACTTGGCCATGTTGGCCTCGGCGCCCGCGTTCTGGTGGGCGTCAATCTTCTCGCAGGCCTTCCAGCGCATCAGGTTGGCGGCTTCCAGCTCGATGAAGGCATCGGCAATCGGGAACTGCACGCCCTGGTTCTGGCCGATGGGGCGGTTGAACACCACGCGCTCCTTGGCGTATTTGCTGGCCCGGTCGATGAACCAGTAGCCATCGCCAATGCACTCGGCGGCGATCAGCGTGCGCTCGGCGTTCAGGCCGTCCAGCAGGGTCTTGAAGCCCTTGCCTTCTTCGCCCAGCAGCGCGTCCTCGGGGATCTCGAGGTTGTCGAAGAACAGTTCGTTGGTCTCGTGGTTGACCATGTTCAGGATGGGGCGCACGGTGAGGCCGTTGCCAATCGCCTGGTGCAGGTCGATCAGGAAGCACGACAGGCCGTCGGAGCGCTTTTTCACCTGGTCGGCGGGCGTGGTGCGCGCCAGCAAAATCATCAAATCGCTGTGCTGGATGCGCGAGATCCAGACCTTCTGGCCGTTGATGACCCAGCGGCCGTCTTTCCTGACGGCGCTGGTCTTGAGCTTGGTGGTGTCGCTGCCCGTGGTGGGCTCGGTCACGCCCATGGACTGGATGCGCAGCTCGCCCGAGGCAATCATGGGCAGGTATTTCTGCTTTTGCGCTTCGCTGCCGCTGCGCACGATGGCGTTCATCACGTACATCTGGCCGTGGCAGGCGCCGGAGTTGCCGCCGCTGCGGTTGATCTCTTCCATGATGACCGAGGCCTCGGCCATGGTCAGGCCCGAGCCGCCGTACTCCTGCGGAATCAGCGCGGCCATCCAGCCGGCCTGGGTCAGGGCATCGACAAAGGCCTCGGGGTAGGCGCGGGCCTCATCGACCTTGCGGAAGTATTCGTCAGGGTACTGGGCACACAGAGCGCGCACGGCGTCGCGGATTTCCTGGTACTGGTCGGGCTGGTGGATCATGGTGGATTTCAAGTGTTTTTGCTCTTTAGCGCTGATGCAGCAAGCGCTAGTAGCTATGAATTTAGTAGTGTTCAGGCCAGCGTGGCGGTCCCCTGCATGGTCAGCCAGCCCTCGTGGTCCTGGGCCCACAGCTCCACGGTCTTGCCGTCGCTGGAGGGCTTGCCGTGCACGCTGAACGGGTGCAGGTCGAACGTCGGTCGCACGGCGCGGAAGTCGAACGTGAGCACCTGCGCGCCGGGCAGGCTGCGGCGCAGCAGGTCCAGCAGCAGCGTGGCGATCAGCGGGCCGTGCACGATCAGGCCGGGGTAGCCCTCGACCTCGGTCACGTACTTGCGGTCGTAATGGATGCGGTGGCCGTTGAAGGTGAGCGCGGAGTAGCGAAACAGCAGCACGTCGTCGGGCACGATGGTGCGCGACCAGGCGGCCTGGCCCTCCAGCGGCGGCTTTTGCGGCGTGGGCGCCGGGTCGCCGGGCTGGGCGGCGCTGCGGTAGACGATGTCGTGCTCCTCGGTGAGCGCCAGGCCCTGCGCGTTGCGGTACTGGTGCTCCACCAGCACGAAGAGCAGCTCACCCGAGCGCCCCGCCTTGTGCTTGACGGACTGGATGGTGGAGGTGCGCTGCACCTGCTGGCCCACCTGCAGCGGGTTGGCACCATCCCCCTGCATTTCCCAGCGCAGGCGCCCGCCCGCCCACATGCGGCGCGGCAGCGGCACGGGCGGCAGAAACCCCCCGCGCTTGGGGTGCCCGTCGGGGCCGATCTCGCTTTGGCGCGCATGCGGCAGGAAGTACAGCCAGTGCCACAGCGGCGGCACGGTGGTGCCAGGGGCGGGCGCGGGGTCGTCGCGGTCCAGCGTGGCCGACAACGCCGCGATGGGCGTGGCCGTGAGGGTGTCGCTCAGGGTTTCGCTTTGGCCCTGCCAGGTCTGCAGGTGCGCGAGCTGGGCGGTGTCGATGGTGGGTTCGGTCATGGTCGCCATCGTGCGGTCTGGCCGACACCCGCGCAATCCGCGTTTGTGAAAGCGCCTCTTCGGCGCCCATGAAGCCCCCGGGGTCCTCGCGCCGCTTTCATGGGGCCGAAGCCCGCCCTTGCGATTGCCGAATAGCGCGGGCGGCCCTTTGCCGTCATGCTCGCAGCCATTGATTTCCTATCGCAAACAAAGGACGACAGACATGGCGCAGAAGATGGTGCAGGACAAGGTGGTGGTGGTGACGGGGGCTGGCGGCGGCATCGGGCGCGACATGGCGCTGGCGCTGGCCGCCGCCGGGGCCAAGGTGGTGGTGAACGACATCGGCACCTCCACCACGGGCGAAGGCACCGACGCCGGCCCCGCGCAGAAGGTGGTCGAGGAGATCAAGGCCGCTGGCGGCCAGGCCGTGGCCAACATGGACAGCGTGGCCGAGGCCGCCGCGGCGGGCCGCATCATCCAGTGCGCGCTGGACCACTTCGGCCGTATCGACGGCGTGGTCAACAACGCGGGCATCCTGCGCGACCGGTTCTTCCACAAGATGAGCCTGGACGAGTGGGACGCCGTGCTGAAGGTGCACCTGTACGGCAGTTACTACATGAGCCGCGCGGCCGCCAACCATTTCAAGGAGCAGGAGAGCGGCGCCTTCGTGCACATGACCTCCACCTCGGGCCTGATCGGCAACTTCGGCCAGGCCAACTACAGCGCGGCCAAGCTGGGGCTGGTGGCGCTGTCCAAGTCCATCGCGCTGGACATGCAGAAGTTCCATGTGCGCTCCAACTGCATCGCGCCCTTCGCGTGGAGCCGCATGATCGGCTCGATCCCCACCGACACGCCCGAGCAGCAGGCGCGCGTGGCCAAGATCCAGCAGATGACGCCCAACAAGATCGCCCCGCTGGCCGTGTACCTGCTGTCGGACCAGGCCCAGGACGTGAACGCCCAGGTCTTCGCCGTGCGCAACAACGAAATCTTCCTGATGAGCCAGCCGCGCCCCCTGCGCTCGGTGCACCGCAGCGAAGGCTGGACGCCCGAGTTCATCGCTGAGCACGGCATGCCCGCGCTCAAGGCCTCGTTCGTGCCCATGGAGCGCTCGGGCGACGTGTTCTCCTGGGATCCTGTGTGACAGAGACAACCCCCTGAGGCGCTGCGCGCCTTCCCCCTTCTCTCTGCGCGCTACGGGAAAGGGGACGCCATCAGCGCGGCGGGGCGGCGCGGCCAGCCCAGGCCCTTGCGCGGTGGCCGCTGGCCTGGGGACGCGCCAGTTGTATGGCGCGCTGGCAATACACAACCTTATGGACAACTGAGATGGCCATTGACTATCACCACCTGAAGGCGCGCGATTTTGGCGTGATCCGCCAGACGTACACCGAGCGCGACACCATGCTTTATGCGCTCAGCCTCGGGCTGGGCAACGATCCGCTGAACGCCAGCGCGCTGCCCTTCGTCTACGAGGGGCTGGAAGGCGGCCTGCGCGCCCTGCCGTCGCAGGCCGTGGTGCTGGGCTACCCGGGCTTCTGGGCGCGCGAGCCGGACACGGGCATCGACTGGGTCAAGCTCCTGCACGGCGAGCAGCGCATGCGCCTGCACCGCCCGCTACCCGCGAGCTGCGAGGTCGTGGGCCACAACCGCATCACGCACCTGACCGACAAGGGCGAGGGCAAGGGCGCCATCATGGTGACGGAGCGGCGCCTGGAAACCGCCGCCGGCGAGCTGCTGGCCACCGTGCAGCAGGTGACCTTTCTGCGCGGCGACGGCGGCTACAGCCAGCAGGGCGACGGCCAGCCCAGCGACGCACCGCTGCCCGCGCTGCAGCCCACGCCGCAGGACCGCGCGCCCGACTTCACCGACACCCAGCCCACCCGCCCCGAGGCGGCGCTGCTCTACCGCCTGATGGGCGACTACAACCCGCTGCACGCCGACCCGGCCGTGGCCGCCAAGGCCGGCTTCGAGCGCCCCATCCTGCACGGGCTGGCCAGTTACGGCCTGGTGGCGCATGCGGTGTTGCGCCGGTGCTGCGGCGGCGATCCCGCGCGCCTCAAGGCGCTGGACATCCGCTTTGCCGCCCCCGTGTACCCAGGGGAGACGTTGGTGACCGAGATCTGGCGCGTGCCCGGCCAACCGACGCAGGTGCAGCTGCGCGCCCGTGTGCTCGAACGCGACAAGGTGGTGCTGAGCCACGGCTTCGCCGAACTGGCGTGAGCTATCAAAAAGTGAGCTGCCGGCGCTTCATAGGTAAGCGCTGGAGCTCGTTCTGAATCAAAAACCCTGGAGCACGCCATGAGCGCACCCCCCGTGTTGACCGCCGTGCAGGACGGCATCGGCACCATCACCCTGAACCGCCCCGAGGCACGCAACGCGCTCAACCAGGCCATGCGCCCAGCCCTGGCCGCCGCCATCGCGCAGATGCGCGATGACGCGCAGGTGCACGCGGTCATCCTCACCGGCGCGGGCGGCGCGTTCTGCTCGGGCGGCGACATCTCGGCCATGCTGGACACCAGCCGCACCGGCCTGGCCTTTCGCAAGGGCATGCGCGAGCTGCACCAGTGGTTCCCCGAACTCGTGAACCTGGAAAAGCCCGTGATCGCCGCGGTGGACGGCCCGGCCTTCGGCGCGGGCCTGAGCCTGGCGCTGGCAGCCGACTTCGTGCTGGCCACGCGCCGCGCCAAGTTCTGCGCGGTGTTCGGCCGCATCGGCCTGATCCCCGACCTGGGCGCGATGCACCTGCTGCCGCGCATCGTGGGCCAGCAAAAGGCCAAGGAGCTGGTCTTCACCGCGCGCACCGTCGATGCCGAGGAAGCCAAGCAACTGGGCATGGTGTTTGACATCGTGGACGACGACACCGCGTTGACCGAGGCCGCGTTGGCGCTGGCGCAGCGGTTTGGCGAGGCCTCCACCGCTGCCATCGGCATGGCCAAGACCATCATGAACCAGTCCTTTGAAAGCGACGCGCGCACCATCGCCGAGCTGGAGTCCTATGCGCAATCTGTGTGCCGTGGCTCCGACTACCACCAGGACGCGGTGCGACGCTTCAAGGACAAGCAGCCGCTGCGCTTCGACTGGGACAGGAAATGACTCCCCCCTGTGTCGCCTTCGGCGCCATCCCCCCAGGGGGACGACGCCAGTGGCCGGGCAAAGCCCGCTCCACGGCGTCCGCTGGCATGGCCTGCTCTGCGGCCATCGGACCGGTGCCGGCGCGCCAGTTTCATGGCTTGCGGGGGGCGCGCTGCGCCCTGGAGCACTGATATGGGCGCATTGGCCGAACGCTTGCAGGCACTGATCCGCCCTGGCGACACCCTGTGGTGGGGCCAGGCCACGGCCGAGCCGCTGACGCTCACGCGGGCCGTGGTGCAGCAGCGCCACGCGCTGGCGCAGGGCGGGCGGCTGCGCGTGTTCGTGGGCATCGGCGCGTCGGACACGCTGCAGCCCGGGCAGGCCGACGCCATCGGTTTCTTCGGCTATGCCGCGGGCGGGCCGCACCGCGCCCTGGCCCAGGCCGGCGTGCTGGACATCCTGCCCAGCCACTATTCCCATCTGCCGGGCCTGATCCGCGCGGGGGTGCTGCCGGCCGACGTGGTGCTGCTGCAGGTGTCGCCGCCCGATGCGCAGGGCCGCTACAGCCTGGGGCTGGTGCAGGAATACCTGCCCGCCGCCATCGAGCGCGCGCGTGTGGTGATCGCCGAGGTGCACCCCGACGTGCCCTGGACGCACGGCGGCCTGCACCTGCAGGCCAGCGACTTCGCGCTGCTCATCGACGCCGAGCACCCGCCGCTGAACCAGAGCCGCAGCGCGCCCGGCCCGGTGGAGCAGGCCATTGCGCGCCATGTGACGGGGTGGGTGGAGGACGGCGCCACGCTGCAGCTGGGCATCGGCAACCTGCCCGAGGCCGTGCTGGCCGCGCTGCACGGCCACCGCGACCTGGGCCTGCACAGCGGTGCAGTGGGCGACGGCATTGCCGCTCTGGCCGAAGCCGGCGTGCTCACCAACGCCAGGAAGAGCCTGGACACCGGCGTGGGCATTGGCGGCATCCTCATGGGCGGCGAGCGCCTGCGCCGCTGGGCGCACCGCAACCCACAGATCGAGCTGCGCGGCACCGACTACACGCACGACCCCGCGGTGCTGGCCGCCAGCCACAAGCTCACCGCCATCAACGCGGCCATCGAGGTGGACCTCACCGGCCAGATCAACGCCGAGGTGGCTGCCGGCTGCTACGTGGGCGCCGTGGGCGGCGCGGTGGACTTCCTGCGCGGCGCGGCCCGCAGCAAAGGCGGCCTGCCCATCGTGGCGCTGCCCGCCACCGCCAAGGGCAAGACGCGCATCGTGGCGCAGCTCTCGGGCCCGGTGAGCACGCCGCGCAGCGACGCGGGCCTGATCGTCACCGAGCATGGCGTGGCCGACCTGCGGGGGCAGACGCTGTCGCGCCGCGTGCGCCGGCTGATCGACATTGCCGCCCCCGAACACCGCGCCGACCTGGAGCGCCAGGCCCACGACACGCTGCGCCGCTGTGGCGCGGTATTTCAAATTTGATAGCTATTAGCGCATGTCAGATAAGCGCTAGCGGCCATTTTCATTCATATTTCAAGGAGCAACACCATGCGCAGAGCCGCCATCGTCACCCCCGTCCGCACCCCCGTCGGCACCTTTGGCGGCAGCCTGCGGCCCGTGCCCGTCGAGGAGCTGGCCGCCACCACGGTGCGTGCCGTGGTTGAGAGAAGTGGCATCGACCCCGCACGCATCGATGACGTGGTCATGGCCCAGTCGTACGCCAACAGCGAGGTGCCCTGCGTGGGCCGCTGGGCCGCGCTGCAGGCGGGCCTGCCGGTGTCGGTGCCGGGCATGCAGCTGGACCGGCGCTGCGGCGGCGGCCTGCAGGCCATCGTCACCGCGTCGATGATGGTGCAGAGCGGCGCCGCCGACGTGGTGATCGCCGGCGGCGTGGAGAGCATGAGCAACATCGAGTACTACAGCACCGACATGCGCTGGGGCGCGCGCTCGGGCAACGTGCGCTTCTACGACCGCCTGGACCGCGGGCGCGAGCGCTCGCAGCCGGTGGAGCGCTTCGGCAAGATCAGCGGAATGATCGAGACGGCGGAGAACCTGGCGCGCGACTATGGCATCACCCGTGAGGAGGCCGACGCCTTCGCGCTGCGCAGCCACCAGCGCGCGGCGGCCGCCTGGGAGGCGGGCCGCTTTGCCGACGAAATCGTTCCCGTGCAGGTGCCGCAGCGCAAGGGCGAGCCGGTCACGTTTGCCCGCGATGAGGGCTTTCGCGCCGACGTCACGCCCGAGAGCCTGGCCAAGCTGCGCGTGCTGATGCCGAACGGCACCGTGACCGCCGGCAACGCCAGCCAGCAAAACGATGCCTCGGCCGCCTGCCTGATCGTGGCCGAGGACAAGCTGGCCGAGCTGGGCCTCACGCCCATGGCCACGCTGGTGGGCTGGGCGGCCGCGGGCTGCGAGCCCTCGCACATGGGCATCGGCCCGGTGCCGGCCGTGAAGAAGCTGCTCGCGCGGCTGAACCTCACGATCGACGACATGGACTTGGTGGAGCTCAACGAGGCCTTTGCCTGCCAGGTGCTGGCCGTGCTCAAGGGCTGGGAATGGCAGGACCAGGACGCCATCGCCCACAAGCTCAACGTCAACGGCTCGGGCATCTCGCTGGGCCACCCCATCGGCGCCACGGGCGTGCGCATCCTGGCCACGCTGCTGCACGAGCTGCAGCGCCGCCAAGGCCGCTACGGCCTGGAGACCATGTGCATCGGCGGCGGCCAGGGCATCGCCGCGGTGTTCGAGCGCGTCTGACGCGCGGCCCTTGCACTGAGCGGTGGATCTGCGCTGCCGCAGACCGCCGTGCGTGACTGCGTGACCTGGCGCCTTGCACGGCTGCGGTGCAAGGCGCGCGCCAGCGTGCGCGTTGTTGGCCAGGCCCTAACAGGCCGTTGAAAAAGTGCTTTTCGAACGCATCAGGGACGCTGAGTGCGAAGACACGAGCTGCCCAGACGCGTCTGCGCAGCGATTGCAACGGCCCATCTGGCCGGTTTGCAGGCCCTCCCGCCCATTTCGGGCGCACGTATCCCTGGGCTCACGCATGATGCGCGTCCCACCAGCCGCCGATGCTGCCCATTCGCACAAGGTTGTAGGTGGCAAAGCACAGCAGCGCCTGGCCCGTGAGCTTGGCCTGACCGATCAGCTTGGTCTTTGCCAGACCACCGACGGTCTTGATCCAGCCAAAGGCCTCTTCGATGCGCTTGCGCACCTTCAGGCTGGTCTTGTAGCCCTCGTGCCGTGTCACTCGCGCATCCACCGCCGAGTGTTTGTCCTTGGCCGCCACGTGGGGCGTGACTTTGAGCTTTCTGCAGCCTTTGATGAAGGCCTTGCTGTCGTAGCCCTTGTCGGCACCGACCGTGGCCCGTTTGTTCCTGTTGCCCCGACGCTCCAACATGGCCAGCGCCGCCTCGCGCTCGGCCGTGCCGCTGGCGTGGGTGATCTCGACATCCACGATCAGCCCGTTGCGGTTCTCCATGAGGATGTGCCCCATGTGGCACAGGCGGGATTTGTCGCCCTGGCTCTTCTTGAACAGCCGGGCATCGGCGTCCGTGGTGCTCTCGTGGGTGTCGTTGCAGCGCTCCTGCCCCTTGAAGTCCACCTCGGGGTTGCGCCCAGGCGGCGTGCCGCTGTCGTCGTCTTTGCGCTTGAAGCTCTTGTGCGAGGCCCAGGCGTCAATGAGCGTGCCGTCCACGCTGAAGTGCTCGTCGCTGGCGAGCTTGCCCCACTGGGCACTGAGCTTGACGCGCTCGAAGAAGGCGCGGGCGAGGTCTTCGTTGAACAGACGTTCGCGGTTGGCGCTGAAAGTGGAGTGGTCCCAGACCTTGTCTTCGATGTTCAGGCCCACGAACCAGCGGTACAGCAGGTTGTAGTTGATCGCTTCGACCAACTGGCGCTCGCTGCGGATGGAGAACAGGATCTGCAGCAGCAAGGCCTTGAGCAGCATCTCCGGTGGCACCGATGGGCGGCCACGGCGGGCGTACACCGCTTCGAACTCGCGGTTCATGGTTGCCAGCAGCGCATCAACCACCGCGCGCAACTTGCGCAGCGGGTGTGCCTGCGGCACGCGCTCTTCAAGGCTGATGTAGCTGAACATCGCCCCCTGGAAATCTTGACTGCCTCTCATCGTCCTCGTCTGGGTCGTTCACCGATGGCTTCAGATCGTAGCGGCCAACGCGGGCGTCGGCGGGGGATTTTTCAACGGCCTGCTAAGGACACCTGAACCCCGGCTTTGGCAAAAGCAGATTCCCAGCGTGCGCACCGGGCCGCACCATTGCAGCCAACGCGCTGGCCCTCCGCCCCAGCGGTGCCCGCGTTACCTACAACATCAGGAGACACACCATGCCCGCTTCCCGTCGTCTCGCCACGGCCGCCCTGGCCCTGGCGCCTTTCGCCTTCGCTCTGCCTGCCGCCGCGCAGGACGGCCAGCCCGTGCGCCTCATCGTGGGCTATGCCGCGGGCGGCCCCGTGGACCAGGGTGCGCGCCTGTTCGCACCGGCCCTGTCCAAAGAACTGGGCATGCCCGTCATGGTGGAGAACAAGACCGGCGCCAACGCCACCATTGCCGGCAGCGAGGTCGTGCGCTCCAAGCCCGATGGCATGACGCTGTGGTTTGCCGCCAGCCCCACCATCACCATCAGCCCCAATGTGATGACCAAGATGCCGTTCGACCCGGCCAAGGACCTGACGCCCGTGGCGCCCATCCTGAGCTACTACAACGTGCTGGTGGTCAACAACAACGAGCCCTACAAGAGCGTGCGGGAACTGGTCTCCTACGCCAAGTCCAATCCGGGCAAGCTCGCCTACGGCTCGGCCGGTGTGGGCGGCTCCAACCATCTGGGCGCGCTGCTGTTCGCCAAGCGCAGCGGCATCGACATGAACCACATCCCCTACAAGGGCAACGCCCCGGCGATGACGGACGTGATCGGCGGCCAGCTCAACATGATGCTGGACATCATCAGCACCGCCAGCGCCTACATCCACAGCGGCAAGGTGCGCGCCATTGCCGTCACCTCGCCGCAGCGCAATGCCTCGCTGCCGGACGTGCCCACGTTCGCCGAGTCGGGCATCGACGGCCTCAAGGGCTTCGACGTGGGTGGTTGGTACGGCGTCTATGGCCCCAAGGGCATGTCGCCCGAGCTGGTGGCCAAGCTCAACAAGGCCGTCAATGCCGCGTTGCAGCAACCCGATCTGAAGAAGCGGTACAAGGAACTGGGCTACGACGAGTGGACCGGCGCGCCGCAGAAGCTGGCCGAGCGCGGCGCCCAGGAGCGCGCCATGTGGGCCACGGTGACCCAGGGCATCACCGTGGATTGAGATGGCAGAGCGCATCCATCACCTGCTGGACCGCTGGCTGGCCGAGGCGCCCGCGCGGCCCTTCATTCATCTGCCGGACGGCCGCAGCCTGAGTTTTGCCGACCTGGGCGCGCTCACCGACACGGCCGAGGCCGAACTGCGGGCCCTGGATGTGCGCCCTGGCGACCGCGTGCTGGTGGTGGCCGAGAACTGCCCCGAGCATGCTGCGCTGATCCTGGCCTGCAGCCGCGTGGGCGCCTGGTCCTGCGGCGTGAACGCACGCATGGCACCGGCCGAGATCGACGCCTTCGTCGGCAAGGCCGATGCGCGCGTGGTGTTCTTCACGGCTGCGGCATCGCGCAGCGCCGCCGCGCATGCCCAGCGCTTCGCGGCGGTCGATTCCGCGCTGCCGGGCATGCAGCACGGCGCGGTTCTCCAGGACGCGCAGCCCGAGGCAGGTGCGCTGCGCGATACGGTCGCCTCGCTGATCTTCACCTCGGGCACCACGGGCCAGCCCAAGGGCGTGATGCTCACGCACGATGCGCTGATCCACTTTGCGCGCGTGTCGGGGGCATCGCGTGCGCTGGGTCCGCAGGACCGCAGCTACGCCTTTGTGCCCATGACCCACATCTTCGGTCTGGGCACGGTGCTGATCAGCTCGCTGCTGGCCGGTGCGCAGCTCGTGATGCGTCCGCAGTTCGATCCCGACGACCTGCTGGATGCGCTGGCCCACCATGGCGTGTCGCAGCTGCAGGGGCCGCCCGCGCTGTTCTCGCGCCTGCTGGCGCACTTGCAGGAGCGCGGCATCCAGCGGCCCGAGGCGCCAGCGCTACGCTACCTCTACACCGGAGCGGGCCCGCTCGACCTGGCGCTGAAGCAGCGCGTGGAGGCCGCCTTCGGCCAGGCGCTGCACCACGGCTACGGCCTGTCGGAATACGCAGGCTCGGTGCACCTCACGCGCCTGGGCGAGCAGCGGCCCGACACCAGTGCCGGCTACGCCGTGGCCGAGGCCGAGGTGCGCGTGAGCGACCCGGCCACGGGCGAGCCGCTGCCGCTGGGCGAGCGCGGCGAGCTGTGGATCCGCGGCCGGGGGCTGATGCCCGGCTACTTCCGCGACCCCGCGGCCACGGCCGCGGTGATGCGCGAAGGTGGCTGGTACGCCAGCGGCGACCTGGGCGAGATGCATGCCGACGGCGCGCTGTTCGTCGTGGGGCGTCTGAAGGAAATGATCATCCGCTCGGGCTTCAACGTCTACCCCGCCGAGGTGGAAACCGCGCTCAACACCCACCCCAGCGTGCAGCGCTCGGCCGTGGTGGGCCGCACGGTGGAGGACGGCAACGAGGAGATCGTGGCCTTTGTGGAGTTGCGCCCCGGCGCCGCGCTGGATGCCGATGCCATGCAGTCCCATTTGCGCGAGCTGCTCGCGCCCTACAAGCGCCCGTCCCACATCGTCGCCCTGAGCGAACTGCCCACCAATACCAATGGCAAGGTGCTCAAGCGCACCCTGAAAGACCAGGCCTTGGGCCTGACCACCTGAACGATAAGAGACACACCATGCATTCCACCCCCTCCCGCCGCAACTTCATCGCCGGCAGCCTGCTTGCCGCCGCCCATCCGCTGGCGGCGCTCGCGGCCGACCCCTGGCCCAGCAAGCCCGTGCGCTTCATCGTGCCGTTCCCGCCCGGCGGCCCGGTGGACACCACCGCCCGCGTCTTCAGCCACAGGCTGTCCGAGATCTGGAAGACGCCCACCGTCATCGACAACCGCGCCGGCGCGGGCGGCGTGGTGGGCGCCACGGCCGCCGCCAAGGAGGCACCCGACGGTTACGGCCTCTTCGTGGGTGCCATCCACCACTCGGTCAACCCATCGTTGATGGGCAAGCTGCCCTACGACATCGAGAAGGACTTCGCGCCCATCAGCTTTGCGGCCATGTTCCCCGTGTTCATCGTGGCGCACCCCTCGGTGCCGGCCAACACCATCCAGGAGCTGATCGCGCTGGCCAAGAAGGGCACGCCGCTGGCCTATGGCTCGTCGGGCAACGGGGGCGGCACGCACCTGGCGGGCGAGCTGTTCAACATGGAGGCGGGGACCAAGCTGCAGCACATTCCCTACAAGGGCAGCGCCCCCGCGATGAACGACCTGCTGGGCGGCCAGGTGCAGCTCATGTTCAGCGACGCACCCACGGCGCTGCAGCACATCAAGAGCGGCCGCGTGAAGGTGCTGGGCGTGGCCAGCCGCCAGCGCTCGGCCATGCTGCCCGACGTGCCCACGGGCGTGGAATCGGGCCTGCCCGGCTATGAGGCGTATTCGTGGGCCGCGCTGTTCGCGCCCGCCAAGACGCCCCAGGCCGTGCTGGACAAGATCAACGCCGACTTCAACACCGCGATGAAAGACCCAGCCGTGCGCCAGCGCCTGCTGGACGCCGGCGCCGAGGCCGACCCCGGCACGCAGGAGCAGATGCGCCAGCGCCTGCGCGGCGAGCTGGACAAGTGGGCCAAGGTCATCAAGACGGCGGGGATCACGCCGGGGTGATGCCGCGGCGAAGACGCCCTTTCAGATTGTCGAATTGAAGTGATGCGGTGGCCGGGGCATGCTGTGCCTCGTACTCCGAAGACTCGAAGAATCCCATGCACCTGAGCGCACAGACCCACTACCAGGCCGAGCTGGATGCCGGCCGCTTCTGCCTGCAGCACTGCCCGCAGTGCAAGAACCACGTATTCACGCCGCGCGAGCTGTGCCCGCATTGCGGCGCCAGCCCGCTGCGCTGGGTGCGCGCCAGCGGCCTGGGCACCGTGTATTCCGCCACCACCATCGCACGCAAGGCGGACGCGGGGGGCAACTACAACGTCGCGCTGATCGATCTGGATGAAGGCGTGCGCATGATGAGCCGCGTGGAGGGCGTGGCGCCCGAAGACGTGCGCATCGGCCAGCGGGTGCAGGCCCGCGTGGCGCAGAAGGACGGGCGTGGCCTGGTGCTGTTCCAGCCCGCAGCGCAAGGGGGTGCCGCATGAGCCGCGTTCCGCAATCCCCCCTGGACGCCGCCGCCGTGAACCGCCCGCTGCGCGGCCGCGCAGCCATCGTCGGCGCTGCCACCTACGGCTGTGGCGAGGCGCCCGGCATGGACGACATGACGCTGCTGGTGCGCGCGGCGCACGCGGCCGTGGCCGACGCGGGCCTGACCATGCAGGACATCGACGGCCTGGCCACCTGCAGTGTGAACGCCAGCATGTGGACCATGCCGGTGATCGAACACCTCGGCATCAATCCGACCTATGTGGACGGCACGATGATCGGTGGCTCCAGCTTCATCGCCCACCTGCTGCCCGCCATCCGCGCGCTGGAGGCCGGGCAGTGCAAGGCCGTGCTGGTGTGCTACGGCAGCGCGCAGCGCTCGGCCACCTTCGGGCGCAAGGAAAGCGTGGCCGCACGCCGCTTCCTGGACCCGCAACCGTACGAATTTCCCTATGAGCCGGTGCTGCCCGTGTCCGCCTATGCGCTGGCCGCCGCGCGCCACATGCACGAATTCGGCACCACGCGCGAACAACTGGCCGAGGTGGCCGTGGCCGCACGCGCCTGGGCGCAGCAGAACCCCGAGGCGTTCATGCGCGACCCGCTCACCATCGAGGATGTGCTGGCGGCCCGGCCGATCGCCAGCCCGCTCACCGTGCGCGACTGCTGCCTGGTGACGGACGGTGGCGGCGCCCTCGTGCTCACCCGCGCCGAGCGCGCGCGCGACCTGCCCAATCCGCCCGTCTATGTGCTGGGCAATGCCACCGCGATCTGGAACCGCCAGATCTCCTGCATGCCCGACCTGACGACCACCGCGGCAGCGCAGTCGGGCGCCCAGGCCTTCGCGATGGCGGGTTTGCAGGCCAAAGACATGGACATGGCCCAGGTGTACGACGCCTTCACCATCAACACCCTGCTGTTCCTGGAAGACCTGGGCTTCTGTGCCAAGGGCGAGGGCGGTGCCTTCGTGCAGAACGGCGGCATCGCGCCCGGCGGGCGCCTGGCCGTGAACACCAACGGCGGCGGCCTGTCGTGCGTGCACCCGGGCATGTACGGCATCTTTGCGCTGATCGAGGCCGTGCGCCAGCTGCGTGGCGAGGCCGGCGCGCGCCAGCTATCGCGTCATGACACCGCCGTGGTGCATGGCAACGGCGGCACGCTGTCCAGCCAGTCCACCGCCGTGCTCGGCACCGCCGACACCCTCTGAACCCGCATACCGAAGAAAGAACCCTCATGATCCGCGACCCAGACATCCTGGAAGCCCTGCTCGACAGCGTGCGCCGCTTTGTGCGAGAACGCCTGGTGCCGGCCGAGAACGAAGTGGCCGAGACCGATGAAATTCCCGAGTCCATCGTGCAGGAGATGCGCGAGCTGGGCCTGTTCGGCATGACCATTCCCGAGAAGTTCGGCGGCCTGGAGCTGACGATGGAGGAGGAATGCCGCGTACTGTTCGAGCTGTGCCAGACGGCGCCGGCCTTCCGCTCGATCATCGGCACCACCGTGGGCATCGGCTCGCAGGGCATCCTGATGGATGGCACGCCCGAGCAGCAGGCCCAGTGGCTGCCCAAGCTGGCCACCGGTGAGGTCATCGCCTCGTTCGCGCTGACCGAACCCGAGGCGGGATCGGACGCCGCATCGCTGCGCACCACGGCCATCAAGGACGGCGACCACTACATCGTCAACGGCACCAAGCGCTACATCACCAATGCGCCGCACGCCGGCATGTTCACGCTCATGGCACGCACCAACCCGGCCGACAAGGGCGCGGGCGGCGTGTCCTCGTTCATCGTGGACGCCAAGACGCCCGGCATCAGCTTTGGCAAGTACGACAAAAAGATGGGCCAGCGCGGCGCCCACACCTGCGACGTGATCTTCGACAACGTCAAGGTGCCGGCGGCCAACCTCATCGGCTTGCAGGAGGGCCGCGGCTTCAAGACCGCCATGAAGGTGCTGGAAAAGGGCCGCATCCACATCGCCGCGGTGGCGGTGGGCGTGGCCCAGCGCATCCTGCGCGACGCCCTCGCATATGCCCTGGAGCGCAAGCAGTTCGGCCAGCCCATCTGCGACTTCCAGCTGGTGCAGGCCATGCTGGCCGACAGCCAGGCCGAGCTGTACGCCGCCGAATGCATGACCATTGACGCCGCGCGCCGCCGCGACGACGGGCACAACGTCTCCACCGAGGCCTCGTGCGCCAAGATGTTTGCCACCGAGATGTGCGGCCGCGTGGCCGACCGCGCGGTGCAGATCCTGGGCGGCGCAGGCTACATGGCCGAGTACGGCATCGAGCGCTTTTACCGCGACGTGCGCCTGTTCCGCCTGTACGAGGGCACGACGCAGATCCAGCAGATCATCATCGCGCGCAACATGGTGCGTGAGGCGCGCGCCGCATGAGCGGGGCTCCGCCGCTGGTGGACCGCAGCGCCTTCATGCGCCTGATCGGCGCCGCGCAGGTGCCGGCGCCGCCGGGCAAAGTGCAGGTGCGCCTGCCGCACCTGCGCGAGGAACTGCTCAACCAGTTACCCGCTGCGCATGGCGGCGTGGTCATGGCGCTGCTGGATTCCGTGATGTCGCGCGCCGCAGGCGAGCTGCCCGAGGCGCCCTCGCAGACCGCGGTGACGGTGGAGATGAGCAGCCGCTTTCACCGCCCGGGGCGCGGCGCGCTGCTGGCCGAAGGCTGGGTGGTGCATGCCACGCGCAGCCTGTGCAGTTGCGCGGGCCAGCTGCTGGACGAGGACGGCCAGCTCGTGGCCACCGCACACGGCACCTTCAAGTACTGGCTGGCGCCGACCACGCTTGATTCAAAAAAGTGAGCTGCTAGCGCTTGTATAGCAAGGGCTAGAGGCCAATTTCACTCAAAGATCGCGCGGGCCGCAGCGGCTGCGGCGGTCACTCCAGCTGCAGCCGCCCCTGCGCATCGGCCACCAGCAGGTCCACCAGTTCCTGCGCAAAGCTGGGCAGGGCCTCCATGCTGCGCACGCAGATCTGCATCTCGCGCACCGACCAGGCGTCCGACAGCGGCACGATGGCGATGTCCATGGCCTGCGCATGGCGGCTGGCGGCGGACTCGGGCAGCACGCCCACGCCCACGCCGGCCTCGATCATGCGGCAGGCGGTTTCGAAGTTGCCGACCTGGATGCGCAGCTTGATCGGGCGGTGCAGCTGGTCGCTGGCGTGGCGCAGGAAGGCATGGATGGCGCTGGATTCGTGCAGCCCCACGTAGTCCAGCTCCAGCGTGTCGGCAAAGTCGATCTGCATCTCGCCGTCGAGGGCATGGCCCTTGGGGACCACCAACACCAGCCGGTCGCGGCGGTAGGGCAGGGTCTCCAGGTTCTCGGTACGCACCAGGCCGGCAACGATGCCGATGTCGGTCTGCCCCTCGGTCACGGCGCGCACGATGTCGTGCGACAGGCGCTCACGCAGGTCGATGTTCACGTCGGGGTTGCGGCGCAGGAAGTGCCGCAGCACCGGCGGCAGGAATTCGCCCAGAGAGGTGGTGTTGGCGAACACGCGCACATGGCCCTTGATGCCGCGCACGTATTCCTGCATGTCGCCGCGCAGGTGTTCGATCTGCCCGAGCACCATGCGCGCGTGGGACACGAAGGCCTGGCCCGGCGGCGTGAGCGTCACGCCCTGGCTGGTGCGGTACAGCAGCTTGGTGCCGATGCTTTCTTCCAGGTTCTTGATACGCGTGCTGGCCGCCGGCAGGGAGATGAAGGAGAGTTCCGCGCCGCGCGTCATGCTGTTGGCGTCGGCGATGTGCACCATCAGGCGCAGATCCACAAGATCGAAATGCATGGCCATGGCCGGCATTGTAGAAAGCGCCAGCGGCCCGGGCGGGCATGTGAACGCCAGCTTTCACAAATGCAAAGCCGGCGTGCAGGGATGCGCCGTACCATGCCTTTTCCGCTCGGCAAACACCGCTGTCCATGACCACACCTCACATCTCCTCTTCCACGGGCACCGAACGTGCCGGTGCGCTCAGCCATCTGCGCGTGCTCGACCTCTCGCGCGTGCTGGCCGGCCCCTGGTGCACCCAGAACCTGGCCGACATGGGTGCCGACGTGATCAAGATCGAGAAGCCCGGCGAGGGGGACGACACGCGCCACTGGGGCCCGCCCTTCTTTCCCGACGCCGACGGCCAGCCGAGCAAGCACGCGTGCTACTTTGCGGCCTGCAACCGTAACAAGCGCTCAGTGACCGTGGACATGGCCACGCCCGAGGGGCAGCGGCTGATCCGCGAGCTGGCCCAGCAAAGCGATGTGGTGGTGGAGAACTTCAAGACCGGCGGCCTCAAGCGCTACGGGCTGGACTACGAAAGCCTGTCGGCCCTGAACCCGCGCCTGATCTACTGCTCGGTCACCGGCTTCGGCCACACCGGGCCGTATGCGCCACGGGCCGGCTACGACCTGCTGATCCAGGCCATGAGCGGCCTGATGAGCATCACCGGCCATGCCGATGGCGAGCCTGGCGGCGGCCCGATGCGCGTGGGCGTGGCCGTGATCGACCTGTTCACCGGCATGTATGCCACCACCGCCATCCTGGGCGCGCTGGAGGCGCGCCACCGCACGGGACGCGGCCAGCACATCGACATGGCGTTGCTGGACGTGGCCATGGCGGTGCTGGCCAACCAGGGTGCGGGCTTCCTCAACGCCGGCAACATTCCGAAGCGCCAGGGCAACACCCACCCCAGCGTCGTGCCCTACCAGGACTTTCCCACGCAGGACGGCAACATGCTGCTGGCCATCGGCAACGACGGGCAGTTCGCACGCTTTTGCGAAGCGGCGGGTACCGACTGGGCCGGCGACGAACGCTTTGCCACCAACGCCGGCCGGGTGACCCACCGTGAGACGCTGATCCCTCTGATGGCCGCCCTCACGCGCACGCGGCCCACGGCCGCCTGGATCGCGCTGTTGGAGGACAAGGCCGTGCCCTGCGGCCCGATCAACCACGTCGGCCAGGCGTTCGACGATGCGCAGGTGCGCGCACGCGGACTGCGCGTGGAGCAGCAGCGCTACCCCGGCGCCCAGCCGCCGGCCGGCGAGGTGGTCAACCGCGTGGTGACCACCGCCAGCCCGCTGCGCTTGTCCGATACGCCCGTCACCCTGCGCTATGCCCCGCCCGCACTGGGTCAGCACACCGACGAGGTGCTGCGCGAGCGGCTGGGGCTGGATGCCGCGCAGCTGCAGGCGCTGCGCGCGCAGCGCGTGCTCTGAGGCAGCGTCAGAAGGCGTGGGCCACGCCCACGCCGAACGCCGTGCGCGAGGGGTTGTGTTCGTAGCGCTGGTGCCCCAGGCTCGCGTAGAGCATGGTGCGCTTGGACAGGTTGTACTCCGCCCCCAGTGACGCCATGTGGTGGGTTACCCCGTCGTTCAGCCGCTGGCGACCGTAGCTGGCGCGCAGCGTGGTGACACCCAGGGCGTAGCTGCCGCCCACCGACACCATGCGCGACGTAGCGGGGCTGCTCCCCGCGCGGCTGTGGTCGTAGGCCATCATCAGCGTGGCGGCGCCCAGGCGGTAGAGGCCGCCCAGGAACAGGTCCTTGTCACCGCTGCCGTTGCGCTCGTAGCCCACCATGGCGGCCACCGGGCCCTGGTCGTAGTTCAGTGCCACCGAGCCGCCGCGCCCGTCGCGGCCGGGTGCCTGGGTGCGCTCGGTCGAGGCGCTGGCATTGAACGAGAAGCCGTCCCAGGTGGGCGAGTCGTAGTAGATGCCGTTGGTCATGCGCCCGTACTCCGCGGCCCCGTTGTTGCTGGCGCGGTCGGTGGGCGTGTAGTAGTGGGCCATGTGCCAGGCGGTGGAGGCAATGCGGTTGAAGTTGGAGAAGGCGTCGAACTTCCATTCCTGGCTCCACATCGCGCTGAGGGCGCGGCCCAGGCGCAACTGGCCCCAGCCGCCTTGCAGGCCCACGGTGGATTCGTCATGCCAGAAGGGCTTGCTGCCCGCCCCTTCGGACTGCCCCGTGTCCAGCTCGAAGCGTGTGCTCAGGCGGAAGGTGGCCTTGAGGCCACCGCCCAGGTCTTCCGTGCCGGCCACCGCCAGATGGCTGCGCTGGATCGTCCCCAGCTTGCGGGTCTTGTCGTAGTCACGAAAGACGCCGGTGTCCAGATAGCCGCTGATGGTCACTTGCGACTGCGCGGCGGCCGGCAGGGCGAGGGCGGCCGGCAGGGCGATGGCGGCGAGGGTGGCAAAACTGAGAGGCAGGCATTGGGACATGCGCATCCTGGGGAGACTCCTTGTGTGATGAAACGCCCTGCCGCTCCCTCTCGGGGAAGGCATGGGCGTGGCGCTGCCGCAGGCAGCAGGGAGAGCGATGAAACTGGCCATCGCAGGAATGGCCAGCGCGATGACGCGCCCGGCAGACGGTTCGGGATTGCAGGTGGCCACAGGGACTGCGGCCTGCCCGAACAAAAGGGCGCATACAGGCCGCCAAGGGCAGTCTGCACGGCCGATTATAAAAATGGGGTGCGCGCGCGCCATCCGCGATGTCCCGTATGCGCGTGCGCCGGGGCCGGAAGGGCAGGCAAAGAAAAAGGCGGCCCGCAGGCCGCCTTGCGCACGGAGCGGGCCGTTTCAGGGGTACAGGCCGCGCATCTCGCGTGCATGCAGGATGCGCTTGCAGGCCACGATGAAGGTCGCCGTGCGCAGCGTGACTTTGTTCTCCTGCGCCACCTGCCACACGCCCGCGAAGGCCTCTTTCATGATGCGCACCAGGCGGGCGTTGATCTCGTCCTCGGTCCAGAAGAAGCTGGAGAAGTCCTGCACCCACTCGAAGTAGCTGACCGTCACGCCGCCGGCGTTGGAGATCACGTCGGGCAGCACCAGTACGCCCTTGTCGTTGAGGATGTCGTCGGCCTCGGGGGTGGTGGGGCCGTTGGCGCCCTCGATCACCATCTTGGCCTGGATCCGTCCCGCGTTGTCCTTGGTGATCTGGCTCTCCAGCGCTGCGGGGATCAGGATGTCGCAGGCCACGCCCCAGAAGGCGTCGTTGGCCATGGGCTCGGCGCCGGCGAATCCGCCCACGCCGCCGGTTCGCTGCACGTGCGCCAGCAGCGCCGGCACGTCCAGACCCTTGTCGTTGTGGATGCTGCCGGTGTGGTCCTGCACCGCCACCACCTTGGCGCCGGCCTCGGCAAACAGCTTGCCGGCCGTGCCACCCACGTTGCCAAAGCCCTGCACGGCCACGCGCGCACCCTCGATGGCCATGCCGGTCAGGCGCGCGGCCTCCACGCCCACGGTGAACACGCCGCGGCCCGTGGCCTCCACGCGGCCCAGCGAGCCACCCAGGTCCACGGGCTTGCCCGTGACCACGCCGGTGGCGGTGGTGCCCACGTTCATGGAATAGGTGTCCATCATCCAGGCCATGACCTGGGCGTTGGTGTTCACGTCCGGCGCGGGAATGTCCTTGGAGGGGCCGATGATGATGCCGATCTCGCTGGTGTAGCGGCGCGTCAGGCGCTCCAGCTCGGCCTTCGACAGGGTCTTGGGGTCGACGCGGATGCCGCCCTTGGCGCCACCGTAGGGCACGTTCACGGCCGCGTTCTTGATGCTCATCCAGGCCGACAGGGCCATGACTTCGGACAGGGTCACGTCCTGGTGAAAGCGCACACCGCCCTTGCCCGGGCCTCGGCTGACGTTGTGCTGCACGCGGTAGCCCTCGAAGTGGGCGATGGTGCCGTTGTCCAGCTCAATGGGCACATCCACGATCAGCGCACGCTTGGGGCGCTTCAGCGTCTCCACCCAGCGCGCCAGGCTGCCCAGGTAAGGGGTGACGCGGTCGATTTGCTGCAGATACACCCCCCAGGGGCCGAGGTGGTTGGGGTCCAGATAGGACGGCAGCGCGTGGGTGGGAAGGGGTGGGTTGGGGGTGTTGGACATGCGGAATTCCTTGGGGAATGTCTACCAAGCGAAGCACTTTATGCCTGTCGCCCAGGGCTGTCCAACGCCGCCATGTTTCCATCTAATGCATTCGATGCATAACCTTGCCATGCCCGCGTCTTGGTGAAATTTGCTCCTTTAAAAGGAGCTGTTGGCGCTTGCCGCGCAAGCGCTAGAGCCCTATTTGACTGTGAAATTTTCCAGCGCGGGGTCGCCCGGTGGGTAGCGCAGTTCCAACCGCTGCAGCACGCCGCGCAGCACGCTGGCGATCATCAGATTGCGGTGCGTCTTGGAGTCGGCGGGCACGATGGTCCACGGCGCCCACGGGGTGTGCGTCGCGGGCAGGAACGCCTCATAGGCGCGCTGGTAGGCGTCCCACTGCTCGCGCACCTGGATGTCGCCCATGTCGAACTTCCAGTGTTTGGTGGGGTCGTCCAGGCGCTCCTGCAGGCGCTGGCGCTGCTCGTCCTTGCTGATGTGCAGCATGAACTTCATGACCACCGTGCCCGTTTCGGCCAGCAGCCGCTCGAAGTCGTTGATGTGCGCATAGCGCTGGCGCTGCTGCTCGGGCGTGATCCATCCGTTCACCACGGGCACCAGCACGTCCTCGTAATGGCTGCGGTTGAACACGGTGAGTTCGCCCGCGCCGGGCACCTGGCGGTGGATGCGCCACAGGTAGTCGTGCGCGCGCTCCAGCTCGGTGGGCGCCTTCCAGCCCACGGCATGCACGCCCAGGGCGCTCATGCGGCCGAACACGCCGCGCACGGTGCCGTCCTTGCCGGCGGTGTCCATGCCCTGCAGCACCACCAGCAGCTTGTAGCGGCGGTCGGCGTACAGCAGGTCCTGCAGCGCGTCCAGCTCCAGCGCCAGCTCCTCCACGCGGGCCTTGTCCAGTGCCTTGTCGCCGCAGGAAAAAGGCTTGGCGCCAGGGTCGTAGTCCTTCAGGTGCAGCGCGCCGTTGTCCTTGTCGGCGTGCTTGCCGTTCTTGTCGTTCTTGCCGTTGCCCCCGTTCGGGGCGAAGTCCTTGGGCTGCCACTGGCGCCATTGCTTGGCCAGCGCGTCGTCGGCGATGTCAAAGGGTGGCAGGTAGGTGGGCATGAACGCTCCTCAAGATGGTCAGTGCCTGGCTATTGTGGCGCCGGGCTGCTGCCGGGCCGCTGGCGCGCCATCAACTCTACGAAGCGGCGTGCGCCCAGGCCCAGCGGGCGCTCGCGCGACCAGACCACGTCCACCCACAACTGGGCGCCGTTGCTCAGATTCTCCAGGGGCAGTTCCACCAGCGTGCCGGCGGCGATGCGCGGCGCCACCAGCGCGCGCGGCTGCCAGCCCCAGCCCAGGCCTGCCTCGATCAAGCCCAGCGCGGCCAAGTGGCTGTCGGTGCGCCAATGGTGGCGCGCGTAGACGAAGCGCGCATCGGTCTGCCCCAGGTCGCGCCCGGCCACGACGATCTGGCGCGTGCCGGCCAGGTGTTCCTCGCGCAGGCCTGCAGGGCCCGCACCCGCCGCGCGCGGCGCCAGCAGCGGATGTTGCGGCGCGATGACGGCCACCAGGGTTTCGCTGCCCACCTCCTGGAAGTCTTCCCGCCCGTCCAGACTGGGGCGCTCGAACACCAGCGCGAGCTGGGCGCGCCCGGCATGCAGCAGGGCCAGCGCATCGGCCTGGGGCGCGGCCAGCACCTCCACCTGCAGCAGCGGGTAGTCCTGCGCCAGCGTGGCCAGCGGGCCGTGCCAGCGCGCGGCCAGCAGCTCGGGTGCAATGGCCAGGGTCAGGCGTTCCTCCAGCCCCTGGGTCAGCGCCAGCGCCTGGGTGTTGAGCTGCTGCAGCTGCGCCGCCAGCGCGCGTGCCTGCGGCTCCAGCGCACGCGCGGCCGCCGTGGGGCGCGGCTCGCGGCCGCTGCGGTCGAAGAGGGGCATGTCCAGCTCGGCTTCCAGCTGGGCGATGGCCATGCTCACGGCCGAGGGCACGCGCGACAGCGCCCGCGCCGCGGCGGAGAACGAGCCGCGGTCCAGCACGGCCAGGAACACGAGGACGTTGTCGGAAGTGAAGGCCATGCGCCAATCTATCAATATTTCTGAAAGAAGATGACTTTTTCCTTCAGATTTCACTCCCTATACTGCGCCGCATGAGTGCAACAACACATGCGGTCGGCCTGCAGGGGCCGAAGCGCCGGGTGGTCTTTGTCACCCTCTACGAAATCATCGCGATCATCGTCTCCAGCCTGCTCTTCATGGCCATTGGCCAGGGCGCGGGCGCTTCGGGGGTGATGGCCGTCGTCGCGTCCGCTCTGGCCATCGCCTGGAACGTGACCTTCAACGCCCTGTTCGAGCGCTGGGAGGCGCGCCAGCGCGTCAAGGGCCGCTCCGTACTGCGGCGCGTGGTGCACGCCGTAGGCTTCGAGGGCGGTCTGGCGTTGGTCCTCATCCCACTGATGGCCTGGTGGTTCGGCGTGAGCCTGTGGCAGGCCACGGTGATGGAGGCCGGCCTGCTGCTGTTTTTCCTTGTCTACACCTACGCCTTCAATTGGGCGTTCGACCGCATCTTCGGCCTGCCCGCATCGGCCCAGGCCGTGCCTGCTGCCGCGCCAGCCGGGGTAGCGGTAGGCGCTCCTTAGTTCATAGCTGCTTGCGCTTGACTGGTAAGCGCTAGAGCCATTTTTTACTCTTGCTGTGCAACACTGCCCTGCAGGGAAGGCGGAGCAGCGGTGCGTGCGATGGCGGGCCGCAATAGCGCCACGAACTCGCGCGCCGCGGCGCTGCGCGAGGCGCCGCGGCGCCACAGCAGGCCGGCGCGGCGCACGGTGCGCGGCTCGGTGAGCACGGCGGCGCGCATGTCGGGGCCCGCGTGCAGGGCCGCGTGCTCGGCGGCGATGGTGGCCAGCGGCCCGCTGCGGCAGGCCTGCAGCAGCGCATCCACCGACTCCATCTCCACGCGCACCAGCGGCGTCACGCCCGCCTGGGCGAAGGCCGCGTCGATCAACCGGCGCGTGGCGAAGCTGGCCGGCAGCAGCGCCAGCGGCACGCCCGCCAGCTCGGCCAGCCGCAGGCGCTGCCTGCGCGCCAGCGGGTGGCCCTGGTGCACCACCAGGTGCATGCGTTCCTCGAACAGCGGCTCGGCCTCGATCTCCTCGCGGCTGGCCGGATGGAAGGCGATGCCGAGATCCAGCCGGCCGGCGATCAGCAGTTCCTCGATCTGGCCGCTGCGCAGGTCGCGCACGGTGAGCTGTACGCCCGGGTAGCGCGCGCTGAAGGCGGCCACCGCGTCGGGCACGAAGCGCGTAAGAAAGGTGGGGATCACGCCCACCTGGAGCGTGCCGGTCTGCAGCGCGCTCATGTCGGCCACGGCCTGCCGCCCGGCTTCCAGCTCCTGCAGCGCGCGCGCCGCGTGGTCGCGAAAGGCGTGGCCCGCCTGGGACAGGCGCAGCCCGCGCCCCAGGCGGTCAAAGAGCGGCACGCCCAGCTCGGCCTCCAGCTGGCGCAGGCCATGCGAGAGCGTGGACTGCGTGACGAATAGCGCATCCGCCGAGCGGGTGAGGTGCTCGGTTTCGGCCACGCTCAAGAAGTACCGCAACTGGCGCAGTTCCATGGGTGCAATCCGTTCTAAGGGTTAACCCTAAAACCTGTGACTGTTCGATAGCGTCGAACAAAAACTGCAATATATCTCATTGGATTCGCCCCGAGGGCAGCGCTAAGGTCATGGCCCGTAACGCTTTTTTCCGCCACGGCCCGCTTTCCATGACGACTTCTCCTTCCGCTTCCGTGCCGCGCATCGAACGCATCCAGGCACGCATCCTGGACATCCCCACGATCCGCCCGCACAAGCTCTCGTTCGGCGCCATCCAGCGCCAGAGCCCCGTGATCGTGCAGCTGTGGCTGAGCGATGGCGCCAGCGGCTTCGGCGAGGCCGCGACCATCGGCGGCCCCTCGTGGAACGAGGAATCGCCCGAGAGCATCCGGCATGCCATCGACAGCTACCTCGCGCCTGCCGTGATCGGCCAGGACGCGGGCCGCTTTGAGCAGTTGCTGCAGCGCATGGATCTGGCCTGCAAGGGCAACCGCTTTGCCAAGAGCGCCGTGGAGCAGGCCGCCATCGACGCCGTGGCGCGCAGCCTGGGCCTGCCCGTGTGGCAACTGCTGGGCGGCAAGCAGCGCGAGAGCCTGCCCCTAGCGTGGACGCTGGCCAGCGGCGACTCCGCCAAGGACATCGAGGAGGCCGAGAAGATGCTGACCGCGCGCCGCCACCGCATCTTCAAGCTGAAGATCGGCGCGCGCGCGCCGCAGGACGACGTGGCGCACGTGGCACGCATCGCCCGCGCGCTGGACGGCCGCGCCAGCATGACGGTGGACGTGAACCAGGCCTGGGACGGCGCCGCCGCGCGCCGCTACCTGCCCGAGATGATCGATGCCGGCGTGGGCCTGATCGAGCAGCCCGTGGCCCAGTGGAACGAGGAGGCGCTGCGCCAGCTCACCGCCACGCTGCCCCACACCGCGCTGGTGATGGCCGACGAGACCGTCTGCACGCCGCAGGACGCGATGCGCCTGGCGCGCCATAACGCCTGCCATGTGTTCTCGCTCAAGATCGCCAAGCACGGCGGCCTGCTGCGCACGCGCGCCGTGGCCGACGTGGCGCGCGCCGCCGACATCGGCTGGTACGGCGGCACGATGCTGGAGACCTCCGTCGGCAGCGCCGCCTCGGCCCATGTGTTTGCGACGCTGGGCGGCACGCACCACAACTGCGAGCTGTTCGGCCCGCAGCTGCTGGTGGACGACATCGTGGAGCAGCAGATGGTCCTTTCCGACTTCGCGCTGCAGTTGCCCGACGGGCCGGGCTTCGGCCTCACCGTGGTGCCCGAGCGGCTCGACCGCTTCGACCGTGCACGCCAGGGCCTCACGCCCGTGCACGTGGACCTGGGCCGCGCCAGCGCGCAGCCCGCCTGACCCCCTTTTTTTGCCAGGAGAAACCCAGATGCTGTTCCTCGTTCGCATGGATGTGAAGATTCCCCACGACCTGCCCGCCGCGCAGGCCGACGAAATCAAGGCCCGCGAGAAGAAGTACTCGCAAGACCTGCAGCGTGACGGCCGCTGGCGCCACATCTGGCGCGTGGTGGGCGAGTACGCCAACTACAGCGTGTTCGACGTGCAGTCCAACGACGAGCTGCACCAGCTGCTGTCGCAGCTGCCGCTGTTCCCCTACATGGACATCCACGTGACGCCGCTGGCGAACCACCCTTCAGCCATCGTGCAGGACGGCGCCGCCGGCTGACGCACGGCCCCCGACACCCCACATTCCATCCCACAGGAGAGAGACATGGCCGAATACACCGCCCAGCAGTTGCTGGACATCGTCAACACCGTGCACGTGGCCGAGGGCAATGCCCGCGTGCGCCAGATCACGCAGCGCATCGTCACGGACCTGTTCCGCACCATCGAAGACCTGGACGTGACGCCCGACGAGTTCTGGGCCGGCGTGAGCTGGCTCACGCGCCTGGGCGCCAGCGGCCAGACGGGCCTGATCACCGCCGGCCTGGGCTTTGACCGCTTGATCGACATCCGCATGGACGAGGCCGACGAGCGCGCCCAGCGCGCCGCGGGCACGCCGCGCGCCATCGAGGGCCCGTTGTTCGTGGCCGGCGCGCCGCTGTCCGAGCGCGAGGTGCGCCTGGACGAGGGCGAGGAGCCGCCGCGCGGCGAGGTGGTGGTGATGGAAGGCCGCGTGCTCGACACCGACGGCCAGCCTGTGGCCGGCGCGCTGATGGACGTGTGGCACGCCAACGAGCTGGGCCGCTACTCGCACTTCGACCCCGACCAGGCGCCCTACCACCTGCGCCGCAAGATCCGCACGGGCGCGGACGGCAGCTATCGCTTTCGCAGCTTCATCCCGCCGGGCTACGCCATCCCGCCGGGCAGCCCCACGGCCGAACTGTTCGACGCCCTGGGCCGCCATGGCAACCGACCCGCGCACATCCACTTCCTGGTGGTGGCAGACGGCCTGCGCACGCTGACCACGCAGGTCAACATTCCGGGCGACAGCTTCCTGGACGACGACTTCGCCTTCGCCACGCGCGACGGCCTGGTGGTCACGCTGGAGCCGGGCACGCCCGCCGCCGGCTATGAATCGCTGGGCATCAGCGCGCCGTTCACCCGCGTGCGCTTTGACTTCGTGCTGCAAAAGGCCCTGTCGGCCGACGAGCAGCGCCCCGAGGCACGCATGGACCGCGTGGCCGCCGCCTGACATCCTGGACCTGAGGTAGACACACCATGACTTTCTCCCGCCGCATTGCCCTGCTGGGCGCCTGCACCCTGGCCGCCGCCGGCCTGCTGCCCGCTGCCGCCATGGCGCAGCCCGACGCCAACTGGCCTTCCAAGCCCATCAAGTGGGTCGTGCCCTTCCCTCCGGGCGGCGCCATGGACGTGATTGCCCGCACGCTGGGCGAGAAGGCCGGCCGCACGCTGGGCCAGCCCTTCGTGATCGAGAACCGCCCCGGCGCGGGCGGCAACATCGGCGCCGACGCCGTGGCCAAGTCACCGGCCGATGGCTACACCATCATGATCACGTCCATCGGCATGGCCACCAACAAGGCGCTGTACCCGCGCCTGAGCTACGACCCGGTGAAGGACTTCGCGCCCATCAGCCTGCTGGCCATCGTGCCCAACGTGCTGGTGGTGAACACCGCCAAGACGACCGACAAGTCCGTGGCCGACGTGATCGCCCATGCCAAGCGCGACCCCGGCAAGCTCACCTATGCCTCGGCCGGCAACGGCACCTCCATTCACCTGGCGGGCGAGGTGTTCGCCTCCATGGCCGGGCTGAACCTGCTGCACGTGCCCTACAAGGGCAGCGGCCCGGCCGTGACCGACATGCTGGGCGGCCAGGTGGACCTGATGTTCGACAGCATCACCTCGGCGCGCCCGCACATCCTGTCGGGCAAGCTGCGCGCGCTGGGCGTGACCAGCGCCAAGCGATCGGCCACGCTGCCGGGCGTCCCCACCATCGCCGAGGCCGGCGTGCCGGGCTACGAGGTCTCGCCCTGGTTCGCCGTGTTCGCGCCCGCGGGCACGCCGGCGGCCATCGTGAACAAAATCAACGCCGCGCTGATCGACGCCATGAAGCAGCCCGATACCGTGGCCAAGTTCGAGACCATCGGCGCCGAGCCCATCGGTACCACGCCGCAGCAGCTGGCCACGCACCTGGACAAGGAGCTGGCCCGCTGGGGCGCGCTGATCAAGGAGCGCAACATCCGCATGGATTGATAGCGGGTTGCTATGAAATAAGGAGCTTCCAGCGCTTGATAGAAGGGCGCTGGAAGCTCTTTTGGCTTGTAATCTGCGGCGGCGCCTACCGCGGCACGAGGAACACGGTCTTTTCCGACACCTGCGCCCGGTCGCCCAGCGCCTGTACGTCCAGGTGCACGGTGTGCGAACCGGCGGGCGCGGCGCCATAGGGCACCTGCAGCCGCACCGCCACCCAGCGCGACTCGGCGGGGCCGATCTCCACTTCGGGCTCCGAGGCCACCTGCAGCCCCTGCAGGCCGCTGGCCGTGATGCGGTAGCGCTGGGGCTGCTCGGTGGCATTCATGACCTGCACGCGGTAGATGTTCTCCAGTTGCCCACCCGCCACCACGCGCGAGAGCGCGGCGCGGTCGCGCACCACATCCACCTTCAGCGGCGCGCGCGTGACCAGGCTGGCCAGCATGGCCGTGCACAGCGCCAGCAGCACGGCGCTGTAGAACAGCACGCGCGGGCGCAGCACGCGGCGCAGCATCTGTGCGCTGCTCCAGCGGTTTTGCATGCCGTTTTGCGTGGCGTAGCGGATCAACCCGCGCGGGTACTGCACCTTGTCCATCACGGTGTTGCAGGCGTCCACGCACATGCCGCAGCCAATGCACTCGTACTGCAGGCCCTTGCGGATGTCGATGCCCGTGGGGCACACCTGCACGCACAGCGAGCAGTCGATGCAGTCGCCCAGGCCGGCGGCCTTGGCGTCCACCTTCTTGCTGCGCGCGGCGCGCGGCTCGCCGCGCTGGGTGTCGTAAGTGACGATCAGCGTGTCCTTGTCGAACATCGCGCTCTGAAAGCGTGCATACGGGCACATGTACTTGCACACCTGCTCGCGCATGTAGCCCGCAAAGCCATAGGTGGCGAAGCTGTAGAAACCCACCCAGAAGATCTGCCAGGTGCCGTGCAGCGCCAGCAGTTCGCCGCCCAGTTGGCGGATGGGCACGAAGTAGCCCACGAACGTGAATCCGGTCCATAGCGCCACCGTCACCCAGGCGAGCTGCTTGAGCGTCTTGCGCCACAGCTTCTCGAAGGTCCACGGGCCCTTGTCCAGGCGCATGCGCGCGCTGCGGTCGCCTTCGGTCAGGCGCTCCAGCCACAGGAACAGCTCGGTGTACACCGTCTGCGGGCAGGCGAAGCCGCACCACAGCCGCCCCGCCACCGCCGTGAACAGGAACAGCGACAGCGCCGACATGATGAGCAGGCCGGTGAGGTAGATGAAGTCCTGCGGGTACAGCACCAGGCCGAACAGGTAAAAGCGCCGCGCGCCCAGGTCGAACAGCACCATCTGCCG
Organism: Diaphorobacter sp. MNS-0; assembly: GCF_019602835.1. Taxonomy (NCBI): domain Bacteria; kingdom Pseudomonadati; phylum Pseudomonadota; class Betaproteobacteria; order Burkholderiales; family Comamonadaceae; genus Diaphorobacter; species Diaphorobacter sp. MNS-0. Next base: position 193,322 of record NZ_CP080761.1, read on the forward strand.
TTCGCCCCACTGCCACCAGGGCAGGCCGTAGAACACCCCCTGGGTGAGCAGCACCAGTGCCCAGCGCCAGCGCGTGAACACGCCGCCGATGGCGCGCGGGTAGATCTTCTTCTTGGCTTCGTACAGGTCGACGTAGACGTCGCGTTCGGCAGCGGGGGGCTGGGTCTGCGGGGCGGGCATGGAAGGGGCGTGGTTGTGATGGTCTTGGGCGAAGGGCGGTCGATCAGGCGCTGGCGCTGTCCTCGCCGATCAGCAGCCGCGTGGCGCTCAGGAAGCGGTGCGGCGGCACCTCCAGGTTCGTCGGTGCGGGCTTGTTGCGGTACACGCGTCCCGCGTTGTCGAACGTGGAGCCATGGCAGGGGCAGAAGAAGCCCCCGGGCCAGCCCGCGCCCAGGCCGGACTGCGGCGCGCCCGGGGCCACGGCCGTGGGCGAGCAGCCCAGGTGCGTGCAGATGCCGATGGCCACGAAGACCTCCGGCTGGATGGAGCGGTGGGTATTGCGCGCGTAGTCGGGCTGCTGGTCCTTGGCCGATGCGGGGTCGGCCAACTGTGCCTCCAGCCCCTGCAGCGACTGCAGCATCTCCGGCGTGCGCCGCACGATCCAGACGGGTTTGCCGCGCCACTCCACCGTGAGCATGCCGCCCGGCGGCAAGCCGGCGATGTCCACCTCCACGGCTGCGCCCAGGGAGCGTGCGCGTTCGCTGGGCGCCAGGCTGCTGACCAGGGGCACGGCCGCGCCGACGGCGGCCAGACCCCCGGCGGCGGCCGTGGCGTGGATCAGGGTGCGGCGTTCTGCGTCGGGCGCAGCGCAGGTGCACGAGGCGGGCAGGGCAGTCATGGCGATTCCTTCACGATGGGCGCGGCCAAAGGACCGCGCGCTTGCTTGTCCTGACTCAAGAGCCGTGCCAGCCTGGCTGCGCGGCACTGCGTGCGAAATCTCCATGTGGAACAAAGGCTTACATCCACCCAAGGAGTCAGCGCTGCCATGGTGGACGGCAGAAACACTGCCAATGCATGCCATTTGTGACACCATATGTCACCATGGCCGACACTCCTGATCTTTCTCCCACCCCGGCGCAGGTGGCGCAGACCGCGCTGCTTGCCTCCTGGCTGGAGGGGCTGCCCGAGCCGCACATCCTGTTCGACCGCGGCTACCGCATCGTGGCCGCCAACGGCGCCTACCGTCGCCAGTTCGGCCAGGGCGCGCCGGTGGTGGGGCGCACCTGCCATGCGGTCTCGCACCATTCACCCGTGCCGTGCGACCAGGCGGGCGAGACTTGCCCGCTGGCGCGCTCGCTCTTCAGCGGTCAGCGTGAGCGCGTGCTGCACCTGCACCACACCCCGGCGGGTGAGGAATACGTGCAGATCGAACTGGTGCCGCTGCGCGACGAGGCGGGCCAGCCCCAGTACTTTCTGGAGAAGATGGAGCCGCTGCGCATTGCCCAGGGGCAGCCGGGCGCGCCGGGCATGATCGGGCGCGCGCCCGCGTTCCAGGCCGTGCTGGAGCTGATCGCGCGCGTGGGCCCGTCGCAGGCCAGCGTGCTGCTGCTGGGCGAGTCGGGCACGGGCAAGGAGCTGGCCGCGCGCGCCGTGCACGAGGCCAGCCCCCGCGCGGGGCGGCCGCTGGTGGTGGTGGACTGCGCCAGCCTGCCCGAGACGCTGTTCGAGAGCGAACTGTTCGGCCACGAGCGTGGCGCCTTCACCGGCGCCCATGCCGCACGCGCCGGCCTGGTGGAGGCGGCGCACGGCGGCACGCTGTTCCTGGACGAGGTGGGCGACATCCCGCTCACCATGCAGGTCAAGCTGCTGCGTTTGCTGGAAAGCGGCACCTACCGCCGCGTGGGCCACACCGAGCTGCGCCGCGCGGACATCCGACTGGTGGCGGCCACCCACCGCGACCTGCGCGCCATGGTGCGCGAGGGCCGGTTTCGCCAGGACCTGTACTACCGCCTGAGCACCTTTCCCATCCAGCTGCCCGCGCTGCGCGAACGCCCGCAGGACATTCCGCTGCTGGCGGAATCGCTCCTGCAGCGCGTGGCCGGGGGGCGGGGCCTGGTGCTTGCGCCCGCGGCGCTGCGCCGGCTGGCGCGGCACCCCTTCCCCGGCAACGTACGCGAGCTGCGCAACGTGCTGGAACGTGCCGCGCTGCTGACCGACGGCGCGGTGGTGACCGCCCATACGATCGAGCGCGCGCTCTCGTTCGATGCGCCCGCGGCGGCGCCGGCCCGCGCTGCGCAGCAGCCCGACCATGCCACCCTGCGTGACATCGAATCCGAGGCCCTGCGCGCAGCGCTGGCGGGGGGGGCCGCGTCGCGTCGCGAATTGGCGCGCGCCCTGGGGGTCAGCACGCGCACGCTGTACCGCAAGCTGCGACTGTTACGGGAGCAGGGCTGATGCTCCTTGCTTGATAGCTTTTAGCGCTTGCTGTGGCTGGCTTGCGGTCTGTTTTTGCTTGAACCAACCACCGCCCGTGTAGGGGCCACGTTCTGGGCGCACAGTGCACGCGGGGGTATATCCATATGCCTGCCCCCCAAAGGTGGGCCGCGTAGAATTCGACGCTTTCCCGAGGAGCGCTGCAGCGCCCGCCGGCCGGGGCCGCACAGGCGGCTCGCGCGTGGCGGCGTCAGGCTCGGGCCCACCGCGGCATGCAGCCGTGCGTGTACCAACGGCGCTCACCTGATGTGTCTGTTCTTGTTATCCAGGTGAGCCCCATGCCGTCGTCCGCCCCCGCATCTTCCGTCCCTTCGCACGCCGTGCCGCCCATGCGCCTGTCGGGGCTGGAGCCCGTGTTCATCGGCGAGGGGAGCTTGTTCGTCAACGTGGGCGAGCGCACCAACGTCACCGGCTCCAAGGCGTTCGCGCGCATGATCCTGAACGACCAGTACGAGCAGGCACTGTCGGTGGCGCGTCAGCAGGTGGAAAACGGCGCGCAGATCATCGACGTGAACATGGACGAGGCCATGCTGGACAGCAAGGCCGCGATGGTGCGCTTCCTGAACCTCATTGCCTCCGAGCCCGACATCGCCCGGGTGCCGGTGATGGTGGACAGCTCCAAGTGGGAGGTCATCGAGGCCGGCCTGCGCTGCCTGCAGGGCAAGGGCATCGTCAACTCCATCAGCATGAAGGAGGGCGTGGAAGAGTTCAAGCGCCAAGCCAAGCTGATCCGCCGCTACGGCGCGGCCGCCGTGGTCATGGCCTTCGACGAGAAGGGCCAGGCCGACACCTTCGCACGCAAGACCGAGATCTGCGAGCGCGCCTACCGCATCCTGGTGGACGAGGTGGGCATGGCGCCCGAGGACATCATCTTCGACCCCAACATCTTCGCCATCGCCACGGGCATCGAAGAGCACGCCAACTACGCCGTGGACTTCATCGAGGCCGTGCGCTGGATCAAGCAGCATCTGCCGGGCGCCAAGGTGTCGGGCGGCGTGTCCAACGTGTCGTTCAGCTTCCGCGGCAACGAGCCGGTGCGCGAGGCGATCCACACCGTGTTCCTGTACCACGCCATCAAGGCCGGCATGGACATGGGCATCGTCAACGCGGGCATGGTCGGCGTCTACGACGACCTCGACCCCGAGCTGCGCGAGCGTGTGGAAGACGTGGTGTTGAACCGCCGCCCCGACGCGGCCGAACGCCTGCTGGAGATCGCCGAGGCCGCCAAGGGTGCCGCCAAGGACGACAGCAAGAAGCTGGAGTGGCGCGGCACGCCCGAGCACCCGAAAACCGTGGGTGAGCGCCTGTCGCATGCGCTGGTACACGGCATCACCGACTTCATCGTCGAAGACACCGAGGAGGCCTACCAGCAGATCGTGGTGCAAGGCGGCGGCCGCCCGCTGCACGTGATCGAAGGTCCGCTGATGGACGGCATGAACATCGTGGGCGACCTGTTCGGCGCGGGCAAGATGTTCCTGCCGCAGGTGGTCAAGAGCGCCCGCGTGATGAAGCAGGCCGTGGCCCACCTGATCCCTTACATCGAGGAAGAAAAGCGCCAGCAGGAAGCCGCCGGCCTGGACGTGTCCAGCAAGGGCAAGATCGTCATCGCCACCGTGAAGGGCGACGTGCATGACATCGGCAAGAACATCGTGACCGTCGTCCTGCAGTGCAACAACTTCGAGGTCATCAACATGGGCGTGATGGTGCCCTGCCATGAAATCCTGGCGCGCGCCAAGGCCGAAGGCGCGGACATCATCGGCCTGTCGGGCCTGATCACGCCCAGCCTGGAAGAGATGCAGTACGTGGCCGGCGAGATGGACAAGGACGAGTACTTCCGCATCAAGAAGATTCCATTGCTGATCGGCGGCGCCACCTGCTCGCGCGTGCACACGGCGGTCAAGATCGCGCCGCAGTACCAGGGCCCCGTGGTCTACGTGCCCGATGCCTCGCGCAGCGTGAGCGTGGCGCAGAGCCTGCTGGGCGAGCAAAAGGACAGCTACCTGGCGGAGGTGCAGGCCGACTACGACCATGTGCGCCACCTGCATGCCAACAAGAAGAAGACGCCGGTGTGGCCGCTGGCGCAGTGCCGCGCCAACAAGACGCGCATCGACTGGGCGCATTACCAGCCGCCGGCGCCCAAGTTCATCGGCCGGCGCGTGATCAAGAACATCGACCTGGCCGAGCTGGTGCCCTTCATCGACTGGGCGCCGTACTTCCAGACCTGGGACCTGGCCGGCAAGTACCCCGACATCCTGCAGGACGAGGTGGTGGGCGAGGAAGCCACGCGCGTCTTCCGCGACGCACAGGCCATGCTCAAGAAGATCGTGGAGGGCCGCTGGCTCACGGCCCACGCCGTGGTGGGCTTCTGGCCCGCCAACACCGTGCGCGATGACGACATCGAGCTGTATGCCGATGCCGCGCGCGACAAGGTCGTGCTCACCTGGTACGGCCTGCGCCAGCAGGCCGAGAAGCAGCCCGACGCCGAGGGCCGCATGCGCCCCAGTCGCTGCCTGGCCGACTTCATCGCGCCTCGCCTGGAGGGTGGCGCACCCACGCAGGCCGACCACATTGGCGCGTTTGCCGTCACTGCCGGCATCGGCGTGGATGCCAAGGTGGCCGAGTTCATGGCCGACCACGACGACTACAGCGCCATCACCCTCAAGGCCCTGGCCGATCGCCTGGCCGAGGCCGGTGCCGAATGGCTGCACCACCGCGTGCGCACCGACTGGTGGGGCTACCAGGCGGGCGAGCGGCTGTCCAACGACGAACTGATCGCCGAGAAGTACGTGGGCATCCGCCCCGCGCCGGGCTACCCCGCATGCCCCGATCACCGGGTGAAAAAGCCGCTGTTTGCATTGCTGGGTACGGCCGACGTGGACATGGACATTACCGACAGCTACGCCATGACGCCCGCGGCCAGTGTGAGCGGCTTTTACTTCAGCCACCCCGAGAGCACCTACTTCAGCGTCGGCAAGATCGACGATGCGCAGGTGCAGGACATGGCCCAGCGCAGCGGAGTGCCCCTGGCCGAGGTGGAGCGCGCGCTTGCGCCGAATCTGGGGCTATAGCGCCTGGTCGGCGCAGGCCATGCCAAGATCGACCCATGAACCTGCGCCTGCTGACACACCACACTGCACCCCTGCTGCTGGCGGCCTGGATGCCGCTGGCTGCCTGGGCGAACCCGTCCTGGCTGACGGCTGACGGGCGCCCCCTGCCGGCTGCGCATGAAGCGGTGCGCTGGCTCAACGACGCCGCAGCCGATGGGCTGGAGCCGGCCGACTATGGCGCGCAGCACCTGAGGGATGCGCTGGCGGCCGCAGCCGCACGCGGCCTGGATGCCGCCTGCGCCGTGGCGCTCGACCAGGAGCTGACGCAGGCCGTGGAGCGCTACCTGTATGAGCTGCATGGCGGGCGCATCGATCCGGCACGGCTCAACGAGCGCTACGACCACTCCCGCCGCCCCCAGCCCGACCTGCGCGCCGCGCTGCAGACCGCGCTGGCCGACGGCCAGATCCAGCAGGCGCGGGACGCGGCCATCCCCCGCGTGCCCATGTACCCGGCGCTGCGCGCACTGCTGGCGCAGTACCGCGCGATGGGCGCTCACCCTGCCTGGGCGCAGCCGTTGCCCGCGCTGCCGGGCCGCAAGCTCACGCCGGGCCAGCCCTGGGAGGGCCTGGGCGTGCTGGCCGAGCGGCTGGTGGCGCTGGGCGACCTGCCGCCGCAGCCCACGGGCGAGCCGCCCGCAGCGTCCGCGCCCGCGCAATATACCCCCGCATTGGTCGAGGCCGTCACGGCCTTCCAGCGCCGCCACGGGCTGGAGGCGGACGGGGTGCTGGGCGCGACCACGCTGGCGGCGCTGAATGTGCCCCCGGCCGCACGCGCCGAGCAGATCGCGCTGCAGATGGAGCGCCTGCGCTGGACGCCCGTGCTGCAGGGCCCGCGCATGATCGCCGTGAACGTGCCCGAATACCGCCTGCGCGCCTATGAGTACGCGGGCGGCAGGATCACGCTGCGCCTGTCCATGGCGGTCATCGTCGGCAAGGCGCTGGATACGCGCACGCCGCTGTTCGATGAGGACATGCAGTCCATCGAATTCAGTCCGTACTGGAACATCCCGCCGTCCATCGCCCGCGGCGAAATCGTGCCGCGCCTGCGCCGCGACCCGGGCTACCTGGCCCGGCAGGGCATGGAATTCGTCAGCGCGGCGGGCGTGAGCACCGACGCTACACCCGAGATGCTGGGCGCCGTGCTGGCAGGCCAGGCGCGCATACGCCAGCGCCCGGGGCCGCTGAACGCGCTGGGCGATATCAAGTTCGTGCTGCCCAACAACGACAACATCTACCTGCACCACACCTCGGCGCCCACGCTGTTCGGCCGCAGCCGGCGCGACCTGAGCCACGGCTGCGTGCGTGTCGAGGAGCCGGTGGCGCTCGCCCAGTTCGTGTTGCAGGACGATCCCACCTGGACCGTGGAGCGCATCCGTGCGGCCATGGCGCAGCCCAAGCCTGTGTTCGTACGGCTGCCGCATCCGGTGCCGGTCATCATCACGCACATCACCGTGGTGGTGCAGGACGGCCGTCCGCACTTCTATGGCGACCTGTACGGCCATGACCGCAAGCTCGCCAGCCTGCTGCGCCAGCATTCGGCAAAACCCTACGATGCGGTCCGCGCGGGTAGTGCTGCCGGGGTGATCGGTCCAAAATAGCGCGTTTTTTCGCTTTTTCGAGGTTTTTCGCGCATGGCTCCACCGCACAACCCCCACCGCCGTCTATTCCTGGGGCGCGGCGCCGCCGTCGCGCACGCCGCAGCGGCCGCGGTGCTGCTGCCCAAGGCGGCGTTGGCGTCGCTCAGCGAAGAGCAGGACCTTGCGCGGCGCCTGGCCTTCAACCACCTGCACACCCATGAGCGGCTGGCGCTGGTCTACGCCCAGGGCGAACAATTCGTTCCCGCGGCGCTGCCCACGCTCAACCACTTCCTGCGCGACCACTACAGCGGCGACGTCGGCGTGATGGACCCGGACCTGTTCCACCTGCTGCACCGCGTGCGACAGACGCTGCAGACGCAGCGGCCTTTCGAGGTCATCTCCGGCTACCGCAGCCCCCACACCAACGAGACGCTGCGCACCACGCGCGGCGGCGGTGTGGCGCGGCGCAGCCTGCACATGGACGGCAAGGCCATCGACGTGCGCCTGCCCGGCGTGTCCCTGAGCGACCTGCGCGACGCCGCCATCTCCCTGCGGGCGGGCGGCGTGGGCTACTACGCCCGGGAACAGTTCGTGCACATCGACACCGGACGTGTGCGCAGCTGGTAAGCCTCTGCGCCGCAAGAGAACCAAGGCCCCGCATGCGGGGCCTTTTTCATGTCTGAGGAAGGGCGCTTGCTACACCGGGTCGCCCGGCGCCGCCATCTCCAGCTGCATCATGATTATGTTGACCAGCGTGTGCACCGTGGGCCGGCCGGTCTCGATGACGTAGTGCGCGGCCTCGCGGTACAGCGGGTCCCGCGCGCGGTAGAGGTCGCGCAGGCGGGCCAGCGGGTCGTCCACCTGCAGCAGGGGCCGCGTGCGGTCGTGCTTGATGCGCTTGAAGATCTCGTCGGGCGAAGCGCGCAGGTACATCACATGGGGAAAGCCGCGGCGCAGCGTGGCGCGGTTGTCCTCGCGCAGCACGGCGCCGCCGCCGGTGGACAGCACCATGCCGCCGGGCTGGGCGGCCAGCTCGGCCAGCAGCGCAGCCTCGTGGTCGCGAAAGGCCGCTTCGCCATGCTGGTCGAAATAGTCGCGGATGCTGGTGCCCAGCCGCTGCTCCAGCCGCTGGTCCAGGTCCACGAAGGGAAGCCCCAGACGGCGGGCGAGCTGGCGGCCCACCGTGGATTTGCCCGAGCCCGGCATACCGACCAGGGCGCAACGCGTTTGCATGCTTGTCTGTCGTGGTGAGTGAAGACTGGGGAGTGTAAGAGCGTCCACCTGGTCCGTGGCAGCCGGTGCGCGGCCGGCTATCGGCTTGCGCCGACAGGGGGCCGGGCCCGCACTGTTCACAATCGGGCCATGCCACTGTCCCTGCAGAGCCTCAAATCTTTTGCCCAGCCACTGCTGCAGCGGGTGTTGCAGCCCATTGCGCCGCTGGTGCGCGCCGTGCAGATGTGGCTGGACGCCGACGGCCTGCGCATGAGCGCGGCGATGTCGTTCTACGGCATGCTGAGCCTGGCGCCGCTGTTGCTGCTGCTGGTGGGGGTGCTCGGGTGGTGGATCGACCAGGCCTACCTGGAGAGCAACCTCATCGCCCAGGTGCGCGGGGTGATGGGCGAGCGCGGCGCCGAGGTGGTGCGCCTGGCGCTGGCCAGCGCGCAGGAGCCGGCCGAGGGGCGCCTCGCGTCGGTGGCCGGCTTCGTGCTGCTGCTGTCCGGCGCGACGGGGGTGTTTGTGGAGCTGCAGAGCGCGCTGGAGCGGCTGTGGGCACACGGCCAGCCCGCGCCCGAGCGCAAGGCGTGGTGGCGCATGGCCTCCCTGCGCCTGCGGGGCCTGGCCTATGTGCTGGCCATCGGTTTTCTGCTGCTGGTGTCGCTGGTGTTGTCCACGGCCATCAACGTGCTGGCCACCTGGGCCAGCGCGCGGCTGCCGTTCGGCTCGGGCACGCTGCTGCAGATCGTCAATGAGGCCGTGGCCTTCGCCGTGGCGGTGGCGCTGTTCTTGGGGCTGATGCGCATCGGCAGCGGCCCCAAGCCGCCCACGCATTGCCTGGTATTCGGCGCGGTGGTGGGCGCCACGCTGTTCACGGTGGGCAAGCAGTTGCTGGCGCTGTACCTGTCCACCGCGGCGGTGGTGTCGGCCTATGGCGCTGCGGGCTCGCTGGTGGTGCTGCTGATGTGGATCTACTTTTCGTCCGCGGTGCTGCTGTTCTCGGCCGCCAGCGCGCGGGCGCTGCACGAAACGCGTACCGCCGCCTCCGCGCCTGCGGGCCGTTGACCGCTGATTACGTCCGTTACGCCGCGCGCGGTTTTGTGAAGCAGGGCCGGCGTTAGGGATGCTCTGCACGAATCACTTGTGAACGTGCCACGCCCGCTTGACAGGTAAAACCGGCCTCGACCAAGTCGCCAAGCTCAGTTCAAGCGCGTATCGAGCGTAATTCCCCCGGTTTGGCGGGCATTACGCCCCTTGCACGCGCACCTGTCCCAGGGCCTGCAACTTGTGCCTGACCATCCACAGGTTGCTCAGCGCAAACAGCGTGACGATCTGCGCCGTGTTCTTCTTCAGGCCGCGGTAGCGCACCTTCACATACCCGAACTGCTGCTTGATTATTCGAAACGGGTGTTCCACCTTGGCCCGGATGCTCGCCTTGATCTTCTCGTGCTGCTCGATCAACGCATCTACGGGCTTGTCCTTGTCCAGCGCCTGGCGCACGCTTCGTTTCATGGCCACATGCCAGCGAAAGGACGGGTCGCTGCCGCTCTGCCGCCACACAGGCCGGGCGTGTTGTCCGTGACCGTACAAGGCATGAGCGGCCTGACGCCGTACGTTCGCCATGGCGACCAGCCCGTCCTGTTGCTCATAGGGATGGTGCTGGCTGGTCTCGCATGGCGCCCGACCCGACGGTAGCCGCAAGACCGGCAGCCGCACGAGCACTGCCATGAGCCCGATCCCCGGCGGCTGGTTACACCCAAGTCAGACGATGGATCGAACGAAGGGGAACCACATCAGCATGCATCCGTCCCTTGGCTGTAACCCCGCCATCCATGGCAGCACACCAAACCTACGGCTTTGAATCCAAACTGCGTCCTGCAGGCCAGGCTTGGCTTTTTTTGGGTGCAGGGTCAGTGGGCACGAGAAATTTCGCAACCAGACCTCCCCCTTCCCGGGGTTCGAGATTCAGTGCCCCACCAAATCTCTCTGCAATGGCCCGCACGATCGAAATGCCCAGGCCCGCCCCGTCCTTGCTCTTTCGGCCCTGGTCGCCGCGCCAGAAACGTTGGCCGATTTGGGATGCCTGCTCGGCAGTCAGCCCGGGGCCACGGTCCGATACGGTAACCACACACCGCTGTGCATTCGGATCCAGGAACACGCCAACCTCGATCGCCGCATCTCGCGGCGAGTAGCGCATTGCGTTGTCAACCAGATTGCGAACCGCCGTTTCCAGCATCGACTTGGGCACCGGAGTTCCGGTGTCCTCGCCGATGATGTTCAACGACAAGCGCTCATTTTCGTGCGCCTTCCACTGTTCCAGCACGCCGCCGATAGAAGCGACCACAGAGGTGCAACCGTCCGCCTTGTCGGCAGACGTCTCGGCGCGGGCCAGCGTCATCATCTGGTCCAAGGTGCGCCTCAGTCGTTTCACGCCTTCCTCTGCACTGGAGAGAGACGATGCCACCTCGTCGCCTTCACTGAGCCGGGCCACCTGCAGATGCGTATCGATCACGGTCAACGGTGTGCGCAGCTCGTGCGCCGCGGCATCGGTGAATGCCCGCTGGCTGGCAAGTGTTCGTGCCAGGCGCTTGAGAAGCCCATTCATTGCGTCCAGAACCGGGCGCAGTTCCGAGGGCGAATGGTTGACAGCAATGGGGGACGTGTCGTCCGCGTGTTTGTCGCGCAATTGCTGCGACAGAGCCTCCAGGGGGGCCAGCCCCCGGCCAATGCCGATCCAAAGGGCAGCCAGGCCGCCAAGGAAAGCAATCAAGAATGGCACGCCAGCCACGCTCAGCAGTTCGTTGATCAGCATATCCCGCTGATCCACGCGATCCGCCGTCGTGATCTGGTAGCCATTGGCACGAAGAACGTAGACCCTCCACTGATGTCCCAAAACGTCCCGCGTGCTGAAGCCGGCCGGCAGTGACTCGAACTCCGAGTGAGGTCCAGTGGTCGTTCGTGCCAGGATCTCTCCCTGCAAGGACCGGATTTCACATGCGATGCCCTCCTTGCCGCTGACGCGCACCGCCTGGGTGAAGTCGTTGGACGCCGCATTCGGAGCCAGCGCGGCGCGTTCAAGAAGCCCGGACACCATGCGTGCCGACATGGCAAGGCGGCCGTCGAGGGTTCGGTCGAGATTGGAATGAACGCCGCGCATCATCCAGCCGGCGGCAGCACCCCACAGAACCAACAGCGAGATACCGGCGATCAGAACAGCCCGAAGGCGCAGGCTCATGATGCGAGCCTCCAGCCCAGCCGATAGCCGAGCCCCCGGACCGTCTCGATGGCTTCGGCACCGAGCTTGCGGCGGATGTTGTGGATATGCACATTGAGCGCATTGCTGCCGATCTCTTTCCCGAGGCCATACAAGCGCTCGTTGAGCATGTCGGGCGGGACCCACCGGCCATCGGCGTTGGCGAGATGGGCCAGCAGATCGACCTCGCAGCGCGACAAGGAGACGGACTCGCCCTCGAACCAGGCCAGCCCGCTCTCCGGCTCCAGCCGCAGGGGGCCGGCCGAGATGACCTGGGCCGCACGGCCTTGCGTGCGTCTGAACAGCGCATGCAGCCGGGCCGCGAGTTCACGCAGATCGAACGGTTTGACCATGTAGTCGTCGGCACCTTCATGTAGCCCTTTGAGCCTGTGTTCGATGGCGTCCCGCGCCGTGAGGATCAGGACAGGCAACAGAGGCTCGACGGCCCGCATGCTGGCCAGCAACTCCATGCCGTCCCGGTCGGGAAGCCCGAGATCGAGCACCAGGGCGTGGAAGGTGTCTTCTGCATGCGTGGCTTCGGCTTCTTCTGCGGTGGCGACGTGATGCACCGCGATGCCGTGCTTGTGCAGACCGGCCACGATCCCTCGCCCGATCAGTTCGTCGTCTTCCACCAACAATATTCGCATGGCGCCTACCCACCTGAGTTTGCTTGTTTGACACGCTCATGTTAGGCCAGAAATGACAGCAACGTAGGACGCAAGTTCCCGCTAATTCTCAGTTAATCGGGAGAAGACATGATTTTGAAGATTGCCCCTTAACAGGCCGTTGAAAAATCCCCCGCCGACGCCCGCGTTGGCCGCTACGATCTGAAGCCCGACCCAGACGAGGACGATGAGAGGCAGTCAAGATTTCCAGGGGGCGATGTTCAGCTACATCAGCCTTGAAGAGCGCGTGCCGCAGGCACACCCGCTGCGCAAGTTGCGCGCGGTGGTTGATGCGCTGCTGGCAACCATGAACCGCGAGTTCGAAGCGGTGTACGCCCGCCGTGGCCGCCCATCGGTGCCACCGGAGATGCTGCTCAAGGCCTTGCTGCTGCAGATCCTGTTCTCCATCCGCAGCGAGCGCCAGTTGGTCGAAGCGATCAACTACAACCTGCTGTACCGCTGGTTCGTGGGCCTGAACATCGAAGACAAGGTCTGGGACCACTCCACTTTCAGCGCCAACCGCGAACGTCTGTTCAACGAAGACCTCGCCCGCGCCTTCTTCGAGCGCGTCAAGCTCAGTGCCCAGTGGGGCAAGCTCGCCAGCGACGAGCACTTCAGCGTGGACGGCACGCTCATTGACGCCTGGGCCTCGCACAAGAGCTTCAAGCGCAAAGACGACGACAGCGGCACGCCGCCTGGGCGCAACCCCGAGGTGGACTTCAAGGGGCAGGAGCGCTGCAACGACACCCACGAGAGCACCACGGACGCCGATGCCCGGCTGTTCAAGAAGAGCCAGGGCGACAAATCCCGCCTGTGCCACATGGGGCACATCCTCATGGAGAACCGCAACGGGCTGATCGTGGATGTCGAGATCACCCACGCCAGCGGCACGGCCGAGCGCGAGGCGGCGCTGGCCATGTTGGAGCGTCGGGGCAACAGGAACAAACGGGCCACGGTCGGTGCCGACAAGGGCTACGACAGCAAGGCCTTCATCAAAGGCTGCAGAAAGCTCAAAGTCACGCCCCACGTGGCGGCCAAGGACAAACACTCGGCGGTGGATGCGCGAGTGACACGGCACGAGGGCTACAAGACCAGCCTGAAGGTGCGCAAGCGCATCGAAGAGGCCTTTGGCTGGATCAAGACCGTCGGTGGTCTGGCAAAGACCAAGCTGATCGGTCAGGCCAAGCTCACGGGCCAGGCGCTGCTGTGCTTTGCCACCTACAACCTTGTGCGAATGGGCAGCATCGGCGGCTGGTGGGACGCGCATCATGCGTGAGCCCAGGGATACGTGCGCCCGAAATGGGCGGGAGGGCCTGCAAACCGGCCAGATGGGCCGTTGCAATCGCTGCGCAGACGCGTCTGGGCAGCTCGTGTCTTCGCACTCAGCGTCCCTGATGCGTTCGAAAAGCACTTTTTCAACGGCCTGTTAAGGGCGCACCTTCCAAGGATGCCCATGTGTATGAACTATGACCCGGCCCATGCTTGAAGCTCTCGATCTGGTGGGCATTCGGGGGGAGCGCCGACTGTTTGACCATTTGACTTTCCGGATCGCGCCGGGCGAGTGCCTGTTGGTGCAAGGCGAGAACGGCAACGGGAAGACCACGCTATTGCGATCGCTCGCAGGCTTCGCAACGCCGGATGCCGGCAGAGTTTTATGGAAAGGAAAGCCGCTACGCAATCAATGGAGTGAATACCAACGCGAACTGGTCTACAGCGGCCATGGCATTGGGCTCAAAGAAGACCTGAATGCCTTGGACAACCTGCTCGCCGCAGCCGCCATTGCAGGTGAGCCACTCACCCCGGAACGTGTGGAATCAGCGCTGGACGACGTTGGCTTGACCGAGCACAGGCATCTGCCGGTCCGGATGTTGTCGCAAGGCCAAAAGCGCCGTGCAAGCCTGGCTCGACTGCTCCTCTACAAGAGGAAATTATGGATTCTCGACGAGCCCTCCACAGCGCTGGACAAATTCGGTGCGCGATGGCTTGGTGAAGTGATCCATGGGCACCAGTCCCGTGGCGGAATGGTCGTTCTGACAAGTCACCAAGAGCTGGCCGTGAAAGCTTCTCAGACCGTCCGGATGGGGGCATGAGCCAGTGAGCCAGCCCCTCGTTGCCCATCCGGTGTTTGTCGTGATTCGCCGGGACTTGGAAGTGGCCTTGCTCCGAAGGTCATCTTCGGTCGAATGCGCGCCACCCGCGGCGGGTTGCGTGCCCAGCCGCGCAGTTGGCTTGGGATGCATATGGCGCATCTGGGCATCGCGGTATTCGTGACTGGCGTGACCATCGTCAGTGGGTATGAGACCGAGCGAGACGTTCGATTGGCCCAGGGAGAGTCCGTCAGCATCGGCGGCTACAACCTCACTTTGGTCGGCGTAAGGAGCGCGCGAGGACCCAACTACGTGACGCAGATAGGCGATATCGAACTGTCGCGCGACGGCAAGGTCTTGCGTCGGCTCCATCCGGAGAAGCGCAACTACCCGGCCTCGCAGATGCCGATGACCGAAGTGGCGATCGACGCAAATGGACTGCGCCACGTCTACGCGGCGCTCGGCGAACCGCTCGGAGAGGGCGTTTGGAGCGTTCGTGTCTACCACAAGCCGTTCGTCGACTGGATCTGGATCGGCTGCATCCTGATGGCGCTTGGCGGCGGCTTGGCCATCAGCGATCGTCGATACCGTCTGAAGCCTCGCCGTCAACACGCCGCCCAGCCATTGCCCGAGGCCACATCATGAACCGCTTCCTATGGCCGCTGCTCGGATTCTTTGTATTGGTGTCATTCCTTGCGATGGGACTGACGCTCAAGCCCAGCGAGGTGCCGTCGCCCTTGATCAACAAGCCCGCGCCACGCTTCAGTCTTCCGCAACTGCAAGCCCCGGACAAGACTTTCTCGCCCGAGAGCATGATCGGGAAAGTATGGGTACTGAACGTGTGGGCTTCCTGGTGCGCGCCCTGTCTTGAGGAGCATCCCGTCATCACCGAATTGGCCAGCAGGCATGCCGTTTCGGTGGTCGGCATGAACTACAAGGACACGCCCCAGAACGCCATCGCCTGGCTAGGACGCAATGGCAACGCCTTTGAAACGACGATCTCCGATGCGCATGGGGCTGTCGGCATCGACTTCGGGGTGTACGGCGTGCCGGAAACCTATCTGATCGACAAGGCGGGCATCATTCGCTACAAGCATACCGGGCCGATGGACGCGGGTGAAATGCGCAGCGAGCTGCTGCCGCTGGTGCAGGAGCTTGAGAGATGATCCTCTGGCGGCTGGCATTGTTTTTCTTTTTGTTCACAGCTCCGGTCTGGGCCAGCGACCAGGCGGCCGAGGACCGCATGCTGGGCATTGCATCCGAGTTGCGTTGCCTGGTTTGCCAGAACGAGTCGATTGCAGCTTCGCAGGCCGATCTCGCCGCTGACTTGCGTCAACAGATTCGCGAGCAGATCCGTGCCGGAAAAAGCGATGATGACATCCGAACTTATATGGTCGAACGATACGGCGACTTTGTGCTTTACCGCCCACCATTGAAGCCGACAACGATGCTGCTTTGGTTTGGCCCGTTCGCGCTGCTTGCCTTGGGCTTTGTGGTCTTGGTCATGAGTCTGCGCAGCCGAAACCGCAAGCCGAAGAATGCTGCCCTCAATGAAGAGGAGCGCAGACACGCGGACGCGCTGCTGGCTCCGCCACACAATGCCCTGGACGAGTCATGAGCATCGTTTTCCTGGTTCTGGCGTCGGTGCTCGTGGGAGGCGTCTCGCTATGGCTTTCTTTCCTCCTCTGGCGAGGGGGACATGATGCGGGCAACCAGGTTGCCCCTGACAGCGTGAACGTCGCGGTACTGCGCGATCAATGGGCGGAATTGGAGAGAGACCACTTCAATGGCACGCTGTCGGCCCATGAATTGGCCGATGCAAGATCCGATCTGCAACGGCGAGCGCTGGATGAAACTGCTCCATCGCCGTCGAGATTGGGGCCACCTGCTGGAAGCAGGCGGGCAGCGATCACTGTCGCCATTGTGCTGCCGATCGCGACGGCGCTGACCTATTCGTACTTGGGGAATCCGGCCGCCGTGGACCCGTCACAGGTTCGCAGCGCAGGTATGACGACGCAAGCCGATGTGCGAGCCATGGTGGCCTCACTGCAGGCACGACTGGCCCAGCACCCCGATCATCCTGGAGGCTGGCTTATGCTGGCGCGTTCCTACCGCTACTTCGGCGATCATGAGCAAGCCGTCAATGCATTCACCCGCGCCAATGAACTTGTCCAGAACGATCCACAAGCTTTGTCGGAATACGCGGAGTCGCTGTCCAGAATCCGTGGCTCCGGCTTTGAGGGAGAGCCCACTCGTCTGCTTGAGCGGGCCTTGTCGCTCGATCCCAATGCAGCCCTGCCTCTGACTCTGGCCGGCGCTGCTGCGGTGCAGCGCCGGGACTACCACTCGGCCATCGCGCACTGGCAGAAGCTGCTAGGGATGATGCCCCCCGATTCCGAGGCGGCGAAAGTCGTCGAGGCCGGGATCGAACGGGCCCGGACGGAGCAGGCGGAACTCGCCCACGGTCGATCATCAGAGCCAAGCGCAAAGCCTTGATGGCATCCCCGTCCCCAGGGGCCGTGCGGGGGACCTTTAGTTTCGCTTAATCGGGTCATCGCATGATCCAGGCAGCTTTGCTTGGAGGATTCGGATTTGGCTTTTCATCGGCGCGTCGTAGCGATCTTTCTCCTGTGTTGTTGTGCGGTCGGCAGCGCGTGGGCGAATGGCCTTTTTTCCTCCTGGGGCAGCAGTGAACGGCAATTTCTGGACGTTGCCGAAGTTCTCAAGCTGGACCCTGCGCAGCAGCAGGGCGATTCGTTCTCGGCCGCTGGGCACATTGCCGATGGCTACTACGTCTATCGCCATGCCCTCAAGTTGGTCGATGCCCAGGGCCATGAGGTCAGCTTGAGCCTTCCGGCAGGAACGGCCAAACACGACGAATTCTTTGGCGACACGGAAATCTACACGGGCGAGGCGCTCAAGCTGCGCTTTCCTGCCACTGCCCCCGGCCCGCTGACGCTCCACTGGCAGGGCTGCGCGGAAGCAGGGATCTGCTATCCGCCGCAGACCATGAACGTGGCACTGCCGGCTGTGGTGGCCGGTACCTCCCCGGCCGGCAATGATTCCGTCCAGGGGAGTTCGGCCGTGGCCGCCACCCACGCAGGCAGCCAGGGTGGGCCGACCGAGGTGGCGGAGGATCAAGCCGCAGCACAGCGGCTTGCAGCGCTGGGGCCCGTGTGGGGGACACTGCTGTTCTTCGGCTTCGGGTTGCTGCTGGCTTTCACGCCATGCTCGCTCCCGATGATCCCCATCATCTCCACCATGGTGGTCGGCAGCCAGGCCAGGCCGCGACGGGCTTTCTTCCTCTCCCTGTCCTATGTCTTGGCGATGGCGGGCACCTACGCCGCGGTAGGTGTGGCCGCTGGCCTGGCCGGGGCCAATCTGCAGGCCACACTGCAATCGCCTTGGCTGCTCGGAGCGTTTGCAGCCTTGTTCCTGGTCCTGGCGAGTTCCTTGTTCGGTCTGTTCGAGCTGCAGATGCCCTCGGCGCTGATCAATCGGGTCGAATCCGCTGGCAGAGAGCGCTCGGGCGGGAGCCTCCCCGGCGCGGCGGCGCTGGGCTTCCTCTCGGCGCTTCTGGTCGGGCCTTGCATGACCGCTCCATTGGCGGGCGCATTGCTGTACATCGGGCAGACCGGCAGCGCGGTCTACGGCGGCATGGCCTTGTTCGCGCTGGGTTTGGGCATGGGACTGCCCCTGCTGGCCATCGCCGTGTTCGGTGCCCGGGTCCTGCCGCGGCCTGGCGCGTGGATGGACCGCGTGCGCGTGGCATTCGGCTACGTCATGGTGGGCATGGCCGTGATGATGCTGACGCGCTTCCTGCCTGGCACGGTCAGCCTGGTTCTGTGGGGCGCGTGGGTCTTGTCGGTGGCGATTGGACTGATCGCTTGGGGCCAGGCCGTGGCAGCAAAGCATCGGCTGGCATGGACGCTGCGGTCCGGCGCTGTCTTCGCCGGCTTGTGGTCCATCCTGATGCTGGTCGGCGCGGCCTCTGGCGGCGAATCGGCATTGCAGCCGCTGGCACACCTGCGCGGGGATTCGGCGTCGGCAGCACCGGCGACAGGCGGCGTCGCTTACCTGCAGGCCAAATCGGTCGAGGACGTCAATGCGCATCTGGTACAGGCCGCCTCACGCGGTCAATGGACTCTGATCGATTTCTACGCCGACTGGTGCGTCAGTTGTCATGTGATCGAACGCAACGTATTCGGCGACCCGGCCGTCGCGTCCCGACTGGCCCGGATGCAGGTCGTGCGACCGGACGTGACGCGCAATGATGCGACCGACCAGACCTTGCTCAAGCATTGGGGTGTCATGGGACCGCCTACTCTCATTCTGGTCGGTCCGGATGGCAAGGAACGGCGCGATCTGCGCGTCGTCGGCGAGATCGATGCCAGCGCCTTCTTGGAGCGCTTGGACAAGGCTGGTTCCTGATGATCAGCATCGGTCCATTCTCCGTTCAGGTGGTTGCCGTCTTCTTGGCCATCCTGCTGGCCTGGGCCGTGGCGCGCATGGTGGCCAAGCGGTTGCCCGACTCTCCGTACAAGGCGGCCGGTGGCATGCTGCTGGACGCCGTTTTTGTGGGGCTTGTGGCAGCTCGCCTCGGCTACATCGCGCAGTGGTGGGAAGAGTACGTGCAGTCGCCGATGTCCATGATTTCCATTGGCGATCAAGGCTTTTTGTGGTGGGTCGGTGTCCTGGCAGCGGTGACGCTCATCTGGTGGCGCACCCGTGCGGTTCAGGCATTGCGCCGGCCTGTGCTGGCGGGAGTTGCGGCTGGACTCTTGGCCTGGTTTGCGGCCGGTGGCGTGCTGGCTTTGCTTCAGCGCTCGGCGCCGCCATTGCCGGCCTTGACGCTCGCAACGCTCGATGAACGGCCTGTCGTCCTCAATTCCTATGCTGGGCGGCCCGTCGTGCTCAACCTCTGGGCGTCGTGGTGTCCACCATGCCGTCGCGAGATGCCGGTGTTCGAGCAGGCGCAAGCGCAGTATCCCGGTATCGCCTTCGTCATGGTCAACCAGGGAGAAAGCGCCCAGCAGGCCCGCGCCTTTCTTGAAAGCGAACGCCTGCAGCTCAAGGATGTGCTGCTCGACCCCGCTTCCCAGACCATGCAGGCCGTCGCCTCGCGAGGCCTGCCCACCACCTTGTTCTTCGATGAACAAGGACGCCTGGTGGATACCCATCTGGGCGAACTCACGATGGCAAGCCTCAAACACACGGTGTCGCGCCGATTCGCGCCAGCCCAACAGATCAAGACAGACAAGGAGTAATCATGTTTGCACAACGCTCGCACATTTCGTTCCTCTTGGCCGCCAGCTTCATGGCGGTCACCGGCTGCAGCAAGGCAGAGACGGCGGACAAGCCGGCCGTCCTCAAGGCGCTGGAGGGCCAGGGCCTGACCGTCACGCAGGAATTCAAGGTCGGCGGCGGTCTGCGCGCCTTCGCCGCCGTCGCGGGTGACCGGCCCATTGCCGTGTACATCACGAGCGATGGCAATGCCATCGTGGGAACTCGCCTGAACTCCAAGGGCGAGCCGATGGACGAAGCGGACCTCGAAAAGCTGGCCGCCAAACCGATCAGCGACAAGGAATGGTCGCAGCTCCAGTCGTCTACCTGGGTGCTGGACGGCAAGGCAGATGCGCCGCGCGTCATCTACACCTTCAGCGATGCCAACTGCCCCTATTGCAACGCCTTTTGGGAAGCTGCACGCCCTTGGGTGGATTCCGGCAAGGTCCAATTGCGGCACATTCTGGTGGGGATCATCAAGGATGACAGCCCGGCCAAAGCCGCGGCCATCCTTGGCGCGCCTGACCGGAGCGCGGCATTGTTGAGGAACGAACGGCAGTTCGGCCAAGGCGGGATTACGCCAGCCAAGAGCGTGCCTGCCGATGTGCGCAAGATCCTCGATGACAACCTGGCACTCATGGCGAGCACCGGCTTCCGGGGGACGCCCGGCATCGTCGTGCGCGGCCCCAACGGGGTCCTCAAGAAATACAACGGCATGCCGCGAGGGGCGCAACTGGGTGAAGTGCTGGGACCGCGCTGAACCAGCCGCCGAGGCGCCGAACCTGATGGCCACTTCTCTCAGACCGCATCCCAGGCTGTTCAGCGGAAATTGCACAAAGGATCATTCACCATGCTCTCGCTGACGGGTGGAGTGCTGGGCCTCATCATCGGAGCCGTGCTGGGATTGACTGGGGCCGGCGGCGGCATCTTCGCCGTACCGGCGTTGGTGTTCGGCCTGGGCATGGACATCCGTCAGGCCGCGCCCGTGGCGCTGCTCGCCGTGGGCGCTGCGGCGACCCTCGGGGCTGCGCAGGGCTTGCGCCAGGGCGTTGTTCGGTACAAGGCAGCGATGATGCTGGCGGCTGCCGGTACCGTGACGGCTCCGCTGGGCGTGCAGCTCGCCCACTGGCTTTCGCCTCGATGGCTGAACCTGATCTTCGTCGCCATCATGCTCGTGGTGGCTTACCGTATGTTCATGTCATCCCGTGGCAACCAGCCGCAGGGCGATTCGGCTGACGAGCAGGGCCGGGTCTGCAAGATCTCCAAGGACACCGGCCGCTTCGTCTGGAACGTGCGAACCGCGACCACGCTGGGAAGCATCGGCGTCGTCTCCGGTTTGGCCACGGGCATGCTGGGGGTCGGCGGCGGATTCATCATCGTCCCGGCTCTGGCGCATTTCAGCGAGCTGCGCATGCACAGCATCGTCGCGACCTCGCTCATGGTGATCGCGCTGCTGTCCGCGGTGACCGTGTTCATCGCGTGGAGTCACGGCCTGACGCTCACCGCACCTGCCTGGACATTCGTTCTCACGGCGCTCGTGGGCATGTCAATTGGCCGCGTTCTGGCACGCAGGATTCCCTCAAAGATGCTCCAGCGGGTGTTCTCGATCACCTGCGTAGCCGTGGCGGCCCTCATGCTCATGCGCAATGTTGGCTAGAGGTCCGATGTTCGATTAATTGATGTGGACGGGAATATTCAATGCAGACAAGGAAAGCAGATATCGCCATCATTGGTGCGGGAACCGCTGGCAGCACCGCATTCCACGCGCTGAAGGCGGCAGGCAAACAGGTGGTTCTGATCGATCGGGGGCCATTGGGGACGACCTGCGCGCGCGTAGGATGCATGCCCTCGAAGGCAGCCCTGCATGCCGGCATGCACTGGAAGGTTGCCAAGGCACTCGCGGCGAGCGCCACGCCGTCGACCCAAGGGCCGCAGGCCTTGTGGTCCCACGCCCGCCAGACCAGGGATGCGCTGGCCGGCGCCGCCGCAGAGCGCACGCGCAAGGCGGCCGGCGAGAGCCTGATCATGGCCGAAGCGCGCTTCGTCGCGCCGGGTATCCTGCAGGCGGGCGAACAACGGATCGAGGCCGGCGCCTTCATCGTGGCGACGGGCTCCCGCCCGGTGGTTCCCAAAGCGCTCGAAGGTGTCGCCTCCCGCGTTCTGACCACCGATACCCTGTTCGACCTGGAAGTCCTGCCGACCCGGATGGGGATCCTGGGGCTGGGCGCCATCGGGCTGGAACTCGGCTTGGCCCTGTCTCGGCTGGATGTGCAGGTGGTCGCGGCAGACCAGAAAGACGCCATCGGCGGTATCCAAGACCCCGATGTCCTGAAGCGAGCGATCGCCAGGTTCGAGACCGAATTGCCGATGTGGCTGGGCGCCGCCGTCGAAGTCAGCCTTGAGGGCGACCAGGTACGCATGCGCGCCGGCGAGCGCGACGCCCTGGTGGATCGGCTTCTCGTCGTGACGGGACGACAGCCCAATACCGAGGCGCTCGACCTCGCCGCGGCCGGCATCTCCCTGGATCAGGCTGGCCGACCGAGCATCGACCCCGCGACCATGCAGGCCCCCGGGTCCTCCCAGGTGCCGATTTTCTTCGCAGGCGATGTGCAGCCGGATCGCCCTCTGATGCACGAGGCCGCAGACGAGGGCCAGATGGCGGCGCAGGCCGCGTTGTCGAGCTTGCGCGGGGAAAGCTGGCCAGGGGCATCGCGGCGCGTGCCGATCACGATCCTGTTCACCGACCCGGATGCGTGCGCAGTCGGCATGACCCATGGGGCCGCGATGCAGGAAGGCGCGGTCGTCGGCACTGCGGAAGGCAGCGGCAACGGGCGCTCCAAGATCCTGGGAGCCCCGGAAAACCTGCTGCGCATCTATGCC
This sequence comes from Diaphorobacter sp. MNS-0, assembly GCF_019602835.1. NCBI lineage: Bacteria > Pseudomonadati > Pseudomonadota > Betaproteobacteria > Burkholderiales > Comamonadaceae > Diaphorobacter > Diaphorobacter sp. MNS-0. The sequence continues at coordinate 215,822 of NZ_CP080761.1, forward strand.
GACCCCGGCTCAGGCGTCTTGCTCGGTGCCAGCATGCTCCTGACGCAAGGCGAGCATCTGGCGCACCTGATCGCCTGGGCGATCGAGGCAAAGCAGACGGTCAACGATCTGCTGGCCATGCCGTACTACCACCCCTCCATCGAGGAGATGCTGCAAAGCGCCTTGAAATCCGCATCCCTGCAGATGCGCCCGTGAACGACCTTTCTGACGGCTACAGCCGAGCGACCATGACCCAAGACACCCAACGCCCTACATTGAAAGTGATCATCCACGCACCGACGGCAGAAGCCTTTGAGCGTGCGCGAAACAATGCAAGCAATCTTAAGCGCGCGGCGCCCGATGCCGATGTGCGCATCGTTGCAAACGCGCAAGCCGTCGCTGCCGCCCTGGACACGGCACCTTCCGACCTCGACGCGCTCACCTGGGTATGTCCCAACACACTTTCGCGGATCGGCAGGGACAACAGAGAGCCGCTCGAAGTACTGGACGGGCCCGCCGTCATCGAGATGGCGCGCATGCAGCAAGCGGGATGGATCTACATACGGGCGTAGCACACGACTGCCGGTCGGCATGGGGGGGCTGAGACCATGGAATTACGACATCTGCGCTATTTCATGGCCCTGGCTGAAGAGTTGCATTTCACGCGCGCCGCCGAGCGCCTGCACATCGAACAGCCCCCCTTGTCCCGTGCCATCAAAGAACTGGAGGACGAGCTAGGGGTCGTGCTGTTCGACCGGAACCGCCGTGGAACCGTGCTGACGTCGGCGGGTGTTGTCTTTCTTCAAGATATCCGCAGATTGTTCACCGTGCTCGAACAGGCACGCGAAAGCGCCCACGCCGTGGCAGCAGGTTTGCGAGGCAGTCTGCGCATCGCAATTTCCGACGGGGCGATCGATGCTCGCTTGTCGGTGCGCACCTCCTTCTTGGCGTCGCTGCGTTTGTCTACTCCCTGATAGCCCGCATCGCCGAAGGCGTCTGTCTCCTGCCCGTGCAGCAGGCTGTTGGCTTCAACCACATCGCTCACGTTGCCGCTGGTGCCCCGCACCGTGTGTACCAGGCCCGAGTCCGCATCCACCCCAATGTGCGCCTTCATGCCGAAGTACCACTGGTTGCCCTTCTTGCTTTGGTGCATCTCGGGGTCGCGCTCGCCGCTTTGGTTCTTGGTGGAACTGGGCGCGGCAATCAGCGTGGCATCTACCACGGTGCCGGCCTTCAGTTGCAGTCCCTTGGCCTGCAGCAGTGCATTGACCGTGGCCAGGATCTGATCGGCCAACTTGTGGCGCTCCAGCAGGTGACGAAAGCGCAGGATGCTCGACTCGCTGGGGATGTGTTCGTCCCAGTGGGACAGGCCCGCGAAGTCACGGAATGCGGGTACGTCGTGCAGGGCCTCTTCCATCGCCGGGTCGCTGAGCTTGAACCACTGCTGCATGAAGTGGATGCGCAGCATCGTCTGCACCGCAAACGGCTGCTGACCCCGGCGCCCGCTCTCGGGAGCGTAGGGCTCTATCAGCGACACCAGTTCCGCCCAGGGCACCACCAGTTCCATCGCATCAAGGAATTCGCGCTTGCGTGTCCGCTTGGTGGTGTTGCTCAGGCCCAGGCTGCTTTGCTTCATGCTTGTATTGTCTGGGCTTCAGGCATGGTAAAGCACATCGCAGACGGATTCGTGCAGAGCATCCTTAGCCTTGGCGCCGGTGCCGTGGCGGCTGCATGCGCAGCCCGCGGCTTTTCCTCTGGCAACCGAACGAGCACATGCATTCCACCTCTGCTTCCCCTGCCGCGGCCCCGTCCGCGGCTTCGCTCAAATGGCTGTGGGCCGCCGTGGGCGTGCTGGGCGTGAGTGTGCTGGCCCTGGGCGGCACGCTGCTGGCGCAGAACCTGCGCGGCGGTCCGCCTGCTGGCGACTCCGCGGCCGGCGGACCGGCTGCCACGCTGGCAGCCACTGCGCCGCGCACGCCCGAGGCGGAAGTGTTGAATGAAAAAGCGCCTCCAGCCCAGTCTCAGCAAGCGATGGCAGCTCTCGATTCAGGAGCAAATCCCACAGCCCGGCGCGCAGCAGCGCCGCCTTCTCCACAGGCGTATCCACAGGACGACCCACAGACGTATGCACAGGGCTATCCACAGCCGGGCGCATCGCCCTCGCCAGTGCCAACCCAGCGCGGCGAACCGCTGCAGCGGGCCGTGGCGCAGCGCAGTGCGGCGCCGGTGTGTGCCACCTGCGGGCGGGTGGAGTCGGTGCGCGCTGTCGAGCAGGCCGCGCCGGCCACGGGCGTGGGCGCGGTGGCCGGCGGTGTGCTGGGGGGCGTGCTGGGCAACCAGATCGGCAAGGGGTCGGGCCGCACCGCGGCCACGGTGCTGGGCGCCGTGGGCGGCGGCTACGTGGGCCACAAGGTGGAGCAGCGCGCCCGTACCACCACGGTCTACCAGATGCGCGTGCGCATGGATGACGGTTCGGTGCGCAGTTTCACGCGCGCCCAGCCGCTGGCCGAGGGCACGGCCGTGCGCGTGCAGGGCAAGAGCCTGCGCGTGGACACTGGGGCCGATGCCGACCGCGCGGGCGTGGAGCCGGTGCGCGTAGTGGACCGGGGCTATTGAGCGCAGGGGCCTGCGCTTGACGAGAGTGGCTACCCAGGTGCTACGAAAATAAAAGCGGCCTGCGCTTGCGGGCAGGCCGTTTTGAGGGGGGATTGGCGTTGGATCGCCTGTGGGTAAGCGCCAATAGCTCCTATTTTGATAGCAAATCGACGCGGCGAGGGCCGCGTGCGTCACTTCTCCACGAAGGCGCGCTCGATCACGAAGTCGCCGGGGCGCGTGGTGTTGCCTTCCTCGAAGTCGCGCTTTTCCAGCAGTTCCTTGAGCGAGGCCAGCATCTCCGGGCTGCCGCAGAGCATCACGCGGTCTTCCAGCGGGTTGAGCTCGGGCAGGCCCAGGTCGGCGGCCAGCTTGCCGCTATCGATCAGGTCGGGGATGCGGCCCTGGTTGCGGAAGGGCTCGCGCGTGACCGTGGGGTAGTACTTGAGCTGCTTGGTGATCAGCTCGCCCAGGAACTCGTGCTGGGGCAGTTCCTTGGTGATGTAGTCGTGGTAGGCCAGCTCGGCCACCTGGCGCACGCCGTGGATCAGGATCACCTGCTCGAACTTCTCGTACGTCTCGGGGTCGCGGATCACGCTCAGGAACGGCGCCAGGCCCGTGCCCGTGGACATCAGGTACAGCCGCTTGGCGGGCAAAAGGTAGTCGATGAGCAGCGTGCCCGTGGGCTTCTTGCCCACGATGATGGAGTCGCCCACCTGGATGTGCTGCAGGCGCGAGGTCAGCGGGCCGTCGGGCACCTTGATGGAGAGGAACTCCAGGTGCTCCTCGTAGTTGGCGCTGACGATGCTGTAGGCGCGCAGCAGCGGCTTGCCGTCCACCTTCAGGCCGATCATGGTGAAGTGGCCGTTGGAGAACCGCAGCGCCGGGTCACGCGTGGTGGTGAAGGAGAACAGGCGGTCGGTCCAGTGGTGTACGGTCAGTACACGCTCTTCGTGAAATGCGCTCATGGATGGGTGCCAGAAAAATGAACGAAAACAGGGCGAACGGGAGCCGTGGGGGCAGGGCCGGTGGCGTTAGTGTCGCGGCTTTGATATGCGCTCTCGGCATAAGCCGACATTTGCGCTGTGTCCACGGCACCCGTCAAGCATCGCGTGCGGGCGTTGGCTGCCCCCTGCCATGCGGGCAAACCCGCACATTGTCGGGCAAACTCGTGGCAGCGGTACAGTTGCGTTGCCCGGAAGCTGACCTGTGGCAAAGGATTCGACCATGCACAAGCCCTTCACCCCCCTGCTCGTCCTGCTGTTTGCCGGTGGCGCCTATGCGCAGGGGGCCTACACGATCGGGGAGATCAACAGCTACAAGGCCCAGCCCGCCTTCCTGGAGCCCTACAAGAAGGGCATGGAACTGGCGGTCGAGCAGATCAATGCGGCTGGCGGCATCCAGGGCAAGCAACTGCGGCTGGTCACGCGCGACGACAACGCCACCCCCGGCGACGCGGTGCGCGCGGCCGAGGAACTGATCGCGCGCGAGAAGGTGGATGTGCTCATGGGCAGCTTCCTGTCGCACGTGGGCCTGGCGCTGACCGACTTCGCGCAGCAGAAGAAGCGCTTCTTCCTGGCGGCCGAACCGCTCACCGACAAGATCGTGTGGGAGCACGGCAACCGCTACACCTTCCGCCTGCGCCCCTCCACCTACATGCAGGTGGCCATGCTGGTGCCCGAAGCCGTGGCGCTGAAGAAAAAGCGCTGGGCCATCGTCTACCCCAACTACGAGTACGGCCAGTCGGCCGTGGCCACCTTCAAGCAGCTGCTCAAGGCCGCGCAGCCGGACGTGGAGTTCGTTGCCGAGCAGGCCACGCCGCTGGGCAAGGTGGACGCCGGCAGCGTGGCGCAGGCGCTGGAAGACGCCAAGCCCGATGCGATCTTCAACGTGCTGTTCGCCGCCGACCTCGCCAAATTCGTGCGCGAGGGCAACACCCGCGGGCTGTTCGCGGGCCGCAGCGTGGTGAGCCTGCTGTCGGGCGAGCCGGAATACCTGGACACGCTCAAGAGCGAGACGCCCGAGGGCTGGATCGTCACCGGCTACCCCTGGTATGCCATCCAGACCCCCGAGCACAAGGCCTTTCTGGACGCCTACATGAAGCGTTTCAAGGACTACCCGCGCGCGGGCTCGGTGGTGGGCTACAACGCCGTCCAGTCGGTTGCGGCGGGGCTGGCCAAGGCCGGATCGGCCGACACCGAGAAACTCATCACCGCCTTCCGCGGCCTGCAGGTGGCCACGCCGTTCGGTCCCATCACCTACCGCACGCAGGACCACCAGTCCACCATGGGTGCCTACGTGGGCAAGACCGCGCTGCGCATGGGCAAGGGTGTGATGGTGGACTTCACCTACCGCGACGGCGCCAAGTACCAGCCCAGCGACGCCGAGGTGAAGCGGCTGCGCAAGGACGAGTGACCGCCGGACTCTGCGCCGGCGCCCTTCCCGTGGGGGACCGCGCGGCCGCTACCGCGGGGCGACCCGGGCGGTATGGCTGCGGGCTTCAACCGCGCGGGCTGCGGTGGCCCTGTGCGGCATTGGACGACTGACATGGATGTTTCGGGGCTGCTGGCCCAACTGCTCAATGGCCTGGCGGGCGCTTCCACGTTGTTCCTCGTGGCGGCGGGGCTGTCGCTGATCTTTGGGGTGATGCGCATCGTCAACTTCGCGCACGGCTCGTTCTACATGCTGGGCCTGTACCTGGCCTATGCCCTGGTGGAGCGTCTGGGCGAGGCCCTCGGCTTCTGGCCTGCGCTGCTGTTGGCTCCGCTGGCCGTGGGCCTGCTGGGCGCGGCGGTGGAGGTGCTGCTGCTGCGCCGCATCTACCGTGCCCCCGAACTGTTGCAGCTGCTGGCCACCTTCGCCTTGGTGCTGGTGATCAAGGACGCGGCGCTATGGCTCTGGGGGCCGGAGGAGCTGTTCGGCCCGCGCGCGCCGGGCCTGGAGGGCGCGGTGGACCTGCTGGGCCGGCGCTTTCCGGCCTACGACCTGTTCCTCATCGCCGTGGGGCCGCTGGTGCTGGTGCTGCTCACGCTGCTGCTCACGCGCACGCGCTGGGGCACGCTGGTGCGCGCCGCCACGCAGGACCGTGAGATGGTCGGTGCGCTGGGCGTGAACCAGGCCTGGCTGTTCACCAGCGTGTTCGCGCTGGGGGCCCTGCTGGCAGGCCTGGGCGGCGCGCTGCAGCTGCCGCGCGAGCCTGCCAGTCTGGAACTGGACATGCTCACCATCGGCGCCGCCTTCGTGGTGGTGGTGGTGGGCGGCATGGGCTCGCTGCCCGGCGCCTTCGTGGCGGCGCTGGTGATTGCCGAGCTCAAGGCCGTGTGCATCTGGCTGGGCGTGGTCGAGGTCGCGGGGGTGGAGGTGGCCTTTCCCCAGCTCACGCTCGTGGTGGAATTCCTGGTGATGGCGGCCGTGCTCATCTGGCGGCCCTGGGGCCTCCTGGGCCGCCCGCAGGCCGTGGCGCGTGGCGTGGGCGCGCCCGAGGCGCCGCTGCGCCAGGCGGGGCAGGGTGCCACGGCCGCCTGGTGCGCGTTGGTGCTGGCCCTGGCGCTGCTGCCGCTGGCGGTGGAGCCGGGCAGCTACGCCACCGTGCTGTTGACCGACATCGCGATTGCCGCGCTGTTCGCCGCCAGCCTGCATTGCATCCTGGGGCCGGGCGGGCTGCATTCGTTTGGCCATGCGGCGTACTTCGGCCTGGGCGCCTACGGCGCGGCGCTGCTGGTGCGCTGGCTGGACTGGCCCATGGGCACGGCGCTGCTGCTGGGGCCGCTGGTGGCGGCTGCTGGTGCGCTGGTGTACGGCTGGTTCTGCGTGCGCCTGTCGGGCGTGTCGCTCACCATGCTGACGCTGGCGTTCGCACAGATCACCTGGGCCATCGCCTACCAGTGGGACGGGTTCACCGGCGGCAGCAACGGCATCACCGGCGTGTGGCCGCCGCAGTGGGCCGCGCAGGGCGCGGGCTTCTATTGGTTGGTGCTGGCGCTGGCCGTGGCGGGCATCTACCTGCTGCGGCGCATGCTGTTTGCGCCGTTGGGCTGGGCGCTGCGCGCGGCGCGCGACTCGGCGCTGCGGGCCGACGCCATTGGCATCGACGTGCGCGGCGTGCAGTGGGCCGCCTTCGTGGCGGCGGGGCTGCTGGCCGGTCTGGCGGGGGCGCTGTACGTGTTTTCCAAAGGCAGCGTGGCGCCCGATGCGCTGGGCGTGTCGCGCTCGGTGGACGGGCTGGTGATGGTGCTGCTGGGCGGCATGCAGCAGCTGGCCGGGCCGGTGGTGGGCGCGGGCGTGTTCACCTGGCTGCACGACACCGTGGCGCGCAGTACTGACTACTGGCGCGCGCTGCTGGGCGGCATCATGCTGCTGCTGGTGCTGCTGTTTCCTCAAGGAATTTCGGGGTTTGCGCAGATGTGGCAAGCGCGAGCAGCTATCAAAAACAAAGCGCAGGAGGGCGCGCCATGAGCCTGCTGCAGGTCCAGGGGCTGCGCAAGTCCTTCGGCGGCGTGCAGGCCGTGCAGGGCGTGTCGTTCGCACTGCAGGCCGGCGAGCTGCTGGCGCTGATCGGCCCCAACGGCGCGGGCAAGAGCACCACCTTCAACCTGGTGGGCGGGCAGCTCCTGCCCGATGCGGGGCGCGTGCTGCTGCAGGGGCAGGACATCACCGGCCTGGCGCCACGCGCGGTCTGGCGGCGCGGCGTGGGCCGCACCTTCCAGATCGCGCAGACCTTCGCCAGCTTTACCGTGCTGCAGAACGTGCAGATGGCGCTGCTGTCGCACGACCGGCAGGCCTGGCGCTGGTGGCGCCGTGCCGACGCGCACCGTCCGCACGATGCCCTGGCGCTGCTGGAGCAGGTGGGCATGGCTGCCCAGGCGCAGCGCCCGTGCAGCGCGCTGGCCTACGGCGACGTCAAGCGCGTGGAGCTGGCCATGGCGCTGGCGCACGCCCCGGCGCTGCTGCTGATGGACGAGCCCACCGCCGGCATGGCACCGGCCGAGCGCCTGGCGCTCATGCAGCTGGTGCAGCGCATCGCGCGCGAGCGGCACATGGGCGTGCTGTTCACCGAGCACAGCATGGACGTGGTCTTCGGCCTGGCCGACCGCGTGGCCGTGCTGGTGCGCGGCCAGCTGCTGGCCGAAGGCACGCCGCAGCAGATCCAGGACGACGCGCGGGTGCAGGCCGCCTACCTGGGCACGGGGCTGGCGCTGGAGTCGGCATGAATAATCAAAACGATAGCGCCTCGCGGTTGACAGACAAGGCTTTGGCAGCAAAAACACCCTTGCTGGAGGTGACGGACCTGCACGCCTGGTACGGCGCGGCCCACATCCTGCACGGCGTATCGCTGAGCGTGGGGCCCGGCGAGGTGGTGGCCCTGATGGGGCGCAACGGCGCGGGCAAGTCCACCACGCTCAAGGGCATTGCCGGCCTGCTGGAGCGGCGCAGCGGGCGCATCGAATTCCTGGGCCAGCGCATCGACCGCCAGCCGCCGCACGCCATCGCGCGGCGCGGCCTGGGCTACGTGCCCGAAGACCGGCGCATCTTCACCGACCTCACGGTACTGGAGAACCTGGAAGTGGGCCGTCAGAAGCCGCGCCACTGGCCGGACGGCACGCCCGCGCCGCTGTGGACGCCCGAGCGGCTGTTCACGCTGTTCCCCAACCTGGGCGAAATGCCCGACCGCCCCGGCGGGCGCATGAGCGGCGGAGAGCAGCAGATGCTGACCGTGGCGCGCACCCTCATGGGCCAGCCGCTGCTGGTGCTGCTGGACGAGCCCTCGGAGGGCGTGGCGCCGGTCATCGTGCAGCAGATGGCGCGCACCATCCGCGCGCTGAAGGCGCAGGGCATCGGCATCCTGCTGAGCGAACAGAACCTGCCCTTCGCCGTGGCCGTGGCCGACCGCGCCTGCGTGCTGGAGCAGGGCCGCATCGTGTACAGCGCCGGGATGGCGCAGCTCGCAGGCGACGCCGCGGCGCGGCGGCAGTACCTGGGCGTCTAGCGGCCCAGGGACACGTGGGGGCCAGGCCGCTCAGGCGGCGGCCACCTGCGCCAGATGCTCCGCCACCACCTGCGCCAGCCAGTCCATCACCGTGCGCACGCGCCGCGGCAGGTTGCGGCGGTTGGCGTACATCAGCGTGAGCGGCATCGGCGGGGCGGCCAGTTGCGGCAGCACTTCGACCAGATCGCCGCGCGCCAGCAGGTCCACCACGCCCAGGTGCGGCACCTGGATCAGGCCCAGCCCCGCCAGGCAGCCGGCCATGTAGGCCTCGGCATTGTTCACCGTGAGGGCGCCCTGCATGGGGGTGAGCACGGGTGCGCCATCCACCACGGCCTCGAAGCCTGCAGAGCGGGCGCCCAGCGTGTTCACGAAATGCACCAGCCGGTGGCCCGGCAGGTCGGCGAGCGAGCGTGGCGTGCCATGCGCGCGCAGATAGGCCGGGCTGGCGCAGTTGACCAGCCGCGCCAGCCCCAGCGGGCGCGCGACCAGGCTGCTGTCCACCACGGCGCCCGTGCGCAGCACGCAGTCGAAGCCCTCGCGCACCACGTCCACGCGGCGCTCGGTGCTGCTCAGCTCCACCTCCAGACCGGGGTGGCGCGCCAGCAGTTCGGGCAGGCGGGGCACCACCACGTTGCGCGCCATGCCGGTGGACATGTCGATGCGCACGCGTCCTTTCAGGCCGGCGCCGTCGGGGTGCTGGAACATGGACTGCAGCTCGTCCACGTCGGCCAGCAGATCCTTGCACCGCTCGTAATAGGCCTGCCCGTCCTGCGTGAGCTGGACGCGCCGGGTGGTGCGGTGCAGCAGGCGCGTGCCAAGCTGGGTTTCGAGCTGCTGCACGGCGGTGGAGGCGCTGGCCTTGGGAATGCCCAGCGCTTCGGCGGCCTGCGTGAAGCTGGCCAGCTCGGCCACGCGGACGAAGATGTGCATGCGGTCAAACGGGCTCATTGTTCGTATCCAAAGAACGATGCGATCAATTTTCAGTGATTTATGGATGCAGCGCGGATCAATAGAGTCCGTTCACTGCTTCTCACTCCTCACTGAAAGGTCCCCGCCATGACCCACGCCGCATCTTCTTCCTCCTCTACGGCCACCGCCGGCATGGCCGCCCGCCCGGCCATCGCCCTCATCACCGGCGGCAGCCGGGGACTGGGCCGCAATGCCGCGTTGCACGTGGCGCGGTCCGGCACCGATGTGATCCTGACCTACCGCAACCAGGCCGCCGAGGCGCAGGCCGTCGTCGCCGAGATCGAGGCCCTCGGCCGCCGCGCCGTGGCGCTGCCCCTGGACGTGGCGGCCAGCGCCACCTTCACCGCTTTCGCAGGCCAGGTGCGCGACGTGCTGGCGCGGCACTGGCAGCGCGAGCGTTTCGACTTCCTCGTGAACAACGCCGGCGTGGGCGTGTATGCCAGCTTCATGGAGACCACCGAGGCGCAGTTCGACGACATGGTCAACATCCACCTCAAGGGCGTGTTTTTCCTCACACAGAAGCTGCTGCCGCTGATGAACGACGGCGGGCGCATCCTGAACGTGTCGTCGGGCCTGGCGCGATTCGCGCTACCGGGCTACGCGGCCTATGCGGCGATGAAGGGCGGGGTAGAGGTGCTGACGCGCTACCTGGCCAAGGAACTGGGCGCGCGCGGCATTGCCGTGAACGTGGTGGCGCCTGGCGCGATCGAGACGGATTTCGGCGGCGGCGCCGTGCGCGACAACGCGCAGCTCAACGCCTTCATCGCCGGCCAGACCGCGCTGGGCCGCGTGGGCCTGCCGGACGACATCGGTGGCGTGATCGCAGCGCTGCTGCAGCCGGGCACGGGCTGGGTGAACGCGCAGCGCATCGAGGCATCGGGCGGCATGTTCGTTTGACGCCCGGCAGCGGGGCTGCGCCTGGTTGCTTTACTGCATTTTTGGGCTGTAGCGCTTGTTACATCAGCGCTAACAGCTATAAATAACGTAGTAAAACGGGGCGGGTGAGGCATCCCCGCCCGGGGGCGCTCAGAAGGCTTCCCAATCGTCGTCGCTGTGGCGCGCGGCGGCCGGGGCCGCCTTGGCCGCTGCAGCTGCCGGCGGGCGGGCGGGCGGGCGCCGCCAGCGTGCGCGCTGCTGCGGGGGGCTTGGTCGTTGTGGTCGTTGTGGCCGGTGCGGGCCGGCGGAGGGGGGCGGGCGCTGCCGTTGCCGTCTGGGCGGCCTGCAGGCCTTCCACGCGGAACACGCTCACTGCCTGCGCCAACTGGCCAGCCTGGGCCTTGAGCGAGCCCGTGGCGGCGGTGGCTTCCTCCACCAGTGCGGCGTTCTGCTGCGTGACCTGGTCCATCTGCGTGATGGCCTGGTGCACCTGCTCGATGCCCGCGCTCTGCTCTTGGCTGGCGGCGGTGATCTCGGCCACCAGGTCGCTCACGCGCTGCACGCTCTGCACGATGGCGTCCATGGTGCGGCCGGCTTCCTCGACCTGGTGGGAGCCTTCCTCCACCTTGGCGACCGAGTCGCCGATCAGGCCCTTGATGTCCTTGGCGGCAGCCGCGCTGCGCTGTGCCAGTGCGCGCACCTCGCCGGCCACCACGGCAAAGCCGCGGCCCTGCTCGCCGGCGCGCGCGGCCTCCACCGCGGCGTTCAGCGCCAGGATGTTGGTCTGGAAGGCGATCGAGTCGATCACGCCGATGATGTCGCTGATCTTGCGGCTGCTGGCGTTGATGGCGCCCATGGTCTGCACCACGCCAGCCACCACCTGGCCGCCCTGCGTGGCCGTCTGCGCGGCGGAGGAGGCCAACTGGTTGGCTTGGCGCGCGTTGTCGGCGTTCTGGCGCACGGTGCTGGTCAGCTGCTCCATCGAGGCGGCGGTTTCCTGCAGCGAGCTGGCCTGCTCCTCGGTGCGCGAGGACAGGTCCTGGTTGCCTGCGTCGAGCTGGCTGGACGCCGTGGCGATGCCGTCGGTGCCCGAGCGCACGCGCGCCACCACCTGCGACAGGCTGGCGTTCATCTCCTGCAGCGCCTGCAGCAGCTGGCCGGTCTCGTCGCGCGAGTCGACCTGCACGCGGCTGGTGAGGTCGTTGGCCGCCACGGCGCGGGCCACCTGCACGGCCTGCGCCAGCGGCCGCGTGATGCCGCGTGTGAGCCACCATGCGCACAGGGCGCCTGCGCCCAGGCCGAGCACGCCCAGCACGATCAGCCACAGCCGGCTTTGCCCATAGGTGACATTGATCCCCTGCGCCGTGGCGTCGATGCGGGCGCGTTGCATGTCCAGCAGGCGCTGGATCAGCGCCACGTACTGGTCGGTGGCGGGCAGGTACACCTGGGTGAGCAGGCGTTCGGCCTCCTCCAGCTGGCCCTCGGCCTTGGCCTTCACGGCCTGGTCGCGCGAGGACAGGTAGGTCACGCGCGCCTTCTGGATGTCGGCCCACAGGGCCTTTTCCTCGTCGCTGGTGAGCAGTGTTTCGATACGCTTTTGCAGCTCGGCCGATTCGCGCGTGGAGGTGGCGGTGTCCGCCGCGAAGAACTGGCCGAGCGAGGGGTCCGTGCTCTTGACGATGGCCGAGGTGCGCCGCGCCGCGCTGTACACGTAGCGGTACCAGTCGCTGATCATGCGCTCTACCGCCAAGGGTTGCTGCGTCATCTCGTTGGTGGCTTGCGCCACGGTCTGCAGGCGCCATACGCCAAAGGCCGTCATCAGGGCCATCAGCAGCAGGACAAGGGCGAAGCCGCCTCCTAGGCGGGTGCCGATGCTGAGGTTTTTCATAGGATCTTCAGGAGGATTCAAACAAGGAAGGGCAGCGGTGGCGCGTCACGCCGGTGCGCGCAGGGCGCGCCGGTATTGCACGGCTTCGGCCACATGGGCGGCGCCCACGGTCTCGCAACCCGATAGATCGGCAATAGTACGTGCAACCTTGAGGGCCCGGTGCGTGCTGCGCGCCGACCACGCCAGGCGCGCCGCCGCGGCCTGCAGGAACCGCGCGGCCGGCGCGTCCAGCGCCGCCATCTGTTCCAGCTCCTGACCCTGCAATGCCTGGTTGGCCTTGCCCTGGCGCTGGAGCGCTCGTTCGTGCGCGCGGGCCACGCGTTCGCGCACGGCGCCGCTGGGTTCGCCGGGCGGGGCGCCCAGCAGTTCCTCGGGCGGCAGCGCGGGCACCTCCACATGCAGGTCGATGCGGTCCAGCAGCGGGCCGCTGAGCTTGCCCTGGTAGCGCGCGATCTGGTCGGGTGTGCAGCGGCAGGCGCGCTGGTGCGAGCCCGCAAAACCACAGGGGCAGGGGTTCATGGCCGCCACGAGCTGAAAGCGCGCCGGGAACTCGGCGCGCTGCGCCGCCCGGGCAATGGTGATGCGCCCGCTCTCCAGCGGCTCGCGCAGCGCCTCCAGGGCGCTGCGGGCGAATTCGGGGAATTCATCGAGGAACAGCACGCCTTCGTGCGCGAGCGAGATCTCGCCCGGGCGCGGCGGCGAGCCCCCGCCCACCAGTGCGATCGCGCTGCAGCTGTGGTGCGGGCTGGCTGTGGTGCGCTGCATCCACTGCGCGGGGCTGAAGCGCCCGGCCAGGCTGGCAATGGCCGCGCTCTCCAGCGCTTGCTCCACCCCCATCGGGGGCAGCAGCCCGGCAAAACGCTGGGCCAGCATGGATTTGCCCGAGCCCGGGGGCCCCACGAGCAGCAGCCCGTGCCCGCCTGCGGCAGCGATCTCCAGTGCGCGCTTGGCCGCGGCCTGCCCCTTCACGTCGGCCAGGTCCGGGCCATCGGTGGCCGGGGCCGGCGGCGCGGGTTGCAGCCGCTGCCAACCGCCGTCGTCCGCGCCATCATCGTTCGGCGGGGGCACGGGCACGAACTGGCGTACCACGTCCAACAGGTGGTGCGCGCGGTAGATCTCGGTGCCCGGCACCAGCGCAGCTTCTTCGGCGCTGCCGGGGGGAAGCACCGTGCGTACGGGCTGCGCCAGCGCGCGCAGCGCCAAGCTGGTCGCCAGGGCGCCGCGCACCGGGCGCAGCAGGCCCGACAGCGATAGCTCGCCGGCGAACTCCCAGCCGTCCAACCGGGCCGCGTCGATCTGCCCGCTCGCGGCCAGGATGCCCAGCGCGATCGGCAGGTCGAAGCGGCCGGAGTCTTTGGGCAGATCGGCCGGCGCCAGGTTCACGGTGATCTTCTTGTTGGCCGGGAATTCCAGCCCGGCGTTCTGCAGCGCGGAGCGCACGCGCTCGCGCGCCTCCTTGACCTCGACATCGGCCAGGCCCACCAGCGCGAAGCTGGGCAACCCGTTGGCCAGGTGTACTTCCACCGTAACGGCGGGCGCGTGCAGGCCCAGCAGGGCGCGGCTTTGCACCAAAGCAAGACTCATCGCAACGGATCTCCCCAGGCATGTGCGTGCAACCATGGCGACGGGATGCGCAAGAGGGCAGCCCTGCACCAGGCTGGTGCGAAATGCGCCGGGCTGCAACCCCTGTGACTGCACGTATGTCTCAGGATGGTACCCGGCAGGCCGTCGCGGGGCGGATTTCGGGGTGGCACGGTCCATGCATTGAGGGGTGTCAACCGTCGCCCAACACTGGAGGAACCATGCACCGCTTTTCCCTCAAGACCCTGACCCTCGCTTTTGCGGCCGTCGCCGTACCGGGCCTTGCCAGCGCCCAGCTCACTGCCAATGTGTCGCTGACCAGCAACTACAAGTTCCGCGGCCAGGACCAGGACGTGAACCGCATCAAGGCCGTGAACCCGGCCATCCAGGGCGGGTTCGACTACAGCTTTGGCGACAGTGGCTTCTACGTGGGCAACTGGAACTCCAGCGTGGACTGGCTGTCCGGCAACTCCATCGAGGCCGACTTCTACGGTGGCTACAAATTCAAGGCCGGCGAGGTGGACCTGGATGTGGGCGCGCTCACGTATGTGTACCCAGGCAACACCAACGGCAACACCACCGAGCTGTACGGCGCGGCCACGTACGGCCCGTTCACGGCCAAGTACTCGCACACCGTGTCCAAGGATTACTTCGGCTGGGCGGGCGCCAAGACCTCCAGCAACCGTGGGCGCAACACGGGCTACCTGAACCTGGCGTTTGCGCAGGAGGTTGCGCCCAGCGTCACGCTGAAGGCGTCCGTGGGCTACACGCGCTTTGCCAGCGACATCAAGGATCTGGGCGTGCCCAATTACGTGGACTACAGCGTGGGCGGCGCCTACGACTTCGGCGCCGGCCTGTCGTTGTCCGCGGCGGTTGCCGGAGCCAACAAGAAGGGCTTCTTCGGCGATGCCAACAAGGCCCGCCTGATCGTCTCCCTCACCAAGACCCTTTAACTCTCGACAAGGAACCGATCATGAAAATGGTCACCGCCATCATCAAACCCTTCAAGCTCGACGAGGTGCGCGAGTCCCTGTCGGACATCGGCGTACAGGGCATCACCGTGACCGAGGTGAAGGGCTTCGGCCGCCAGAAGGGCCATACCGAGCTGTACCGCGGCGCCGAGTACGTCGTGGACTTCCTGCCCAAGGTGAAGATCGAGGCCGCCGTGGCCGACGAGCTGGTGGAACGCGTCATCGAGGCCATCGAAGGCGCGGCCCGCACCGGCAAGATCGGCGACGGCAAGATCTTCGTGGCGCACCTGGAGCAGGTGGTGCGCATCCGCACCGGCGAGACCGGCCAGGAAGCCCTGTGAGCGCGCGCCGCACAGGCATTCGTCCCTCCCGACCCAGAGATCTGCCATGAAAAAACTATTTGCTTCCCTACTGATCGGTGCAAGCCTGCTGGCCGGTGGCGCCGGCGCGCTGGCCCAGACACCCGACGCGGCCGCGGCGGCTTCGGAGCCCGTGGCCGTCGCCCCCGCGCCTGCGCCCGCTGCCGAGCCCGTCGCAGCACCTGCTGCGGCACCCGCACCCGCACCCGCGGCAGAGGCGCCCGCCGCGCCCAAGGTGGACTCGGGCGACACCGCCTGGATGCTGACCTCCACGCTGCTCGTGATCCTGATGATCATCCCGGGCCTGGCCCTGTTCTACGGGGGGCTGGGCCGCACCAAGAACATGCTGTCCGTGCTGATGCAGGTGTTCGTGATCTTTGCCCTGGTGTCGCTGCTGTGGTCCATCTATGGCTACAGCCTCGCGTTCTCCGGCGAGGGCCAATTCGTGGGCGACCTGTCCAAGCTTTTCCTGAAGGGCGTGAGCCAGGAAACCTTTGGTGCGCTGGCGACCATTCCCGAATACGTGTTCATCGCCTTCCAGGGCACGTTCGCGGCCATCACCGTGGCGCTGATCGTGGGCTCCTTTGCGGAACGCATGCGTTTTGCGGCCGTGCTCATCTTCGCGCTGCTGTGGTTCACCTTCAGCTACGTGCCCATGGCCCACATCGTGTGGGGTGGCGGCCTGCTGGCGGCCGACGGCGCGCTCGATTTTGCGGGCGGCACCGTGGTGCACATCAATGCCGGTATCGCGGGCCTGGTGGGTGCCTACATGGTGGGCAAGCGCATCGGCTTCGGCAAAGAGGCCTTCACCCCGCACAGCCTGACGCTGACCATGGTGGGCGCCTCGCTGCTGTGGGTGGGCTGGTTCGGCTTCAACGCCGGCTCTGCCGGTGCCGCCAACGCTGCTGCCGGTCTGGCCTTCGTGAACACCGTGCTGGCCACCTCGGCCGCCACGCTGTCGTGGATTGCCGGCGAAGCGCTGCACAAGGGCAAGGCTTCCATGCTGGGCGCGGCCTCGGGCGCCGTGGCCGGCCTGGTGGCGGTCACGCCCGCCGCGGGCTTCGTGGGTCCCATGGGCTCCATCGCGATCGGCCTGATCGCCGGCCTGGTCTGCCTGTGGGGCGTGGGCGGCCTGAAGAAGATGCTGAACGTGGACGACGCCTTCGACGTGTTCGGCGTGCATGGCGTGGGCGGCATCGTGGGCGCCATCCTCACCGGCGTGTTCGCGGCCCAGGGCCTGGGCGGCACCGGCGGCCTGACGCCCGACACCTTCAGCATGGGCGCGCAGGTGTGGGTGCAGGTCAAGAGCGTGCTGTTCACCATCGTGTGGTCGGGCGTGGTGTCCTTCATCGCCTACAAGGTCGCCGACCTGCTGGTGGGCCTGCGCGTGAGCGAGGAAGCCGAGCGCGAGGGCCTGGACATCACCTCCCACGGCGAGACGGCCTACCACCGCTGAGCGGCGTTGAACGGCGGGCGCCGCGTGGTGGCGCGGCGCCCCCGATGACAAGCGAGCAACTCCCTGTCCCTTTTTTGGGCCCGCCCTTGGCGGGCCTTTTCTTTGGGTGGCGCGCAGGCCCGGGGCCAATAATGCCTGCATGAACACTGCCTGGACGCCCCTGGCCGCCGCGCCCGCGCAACTCGGCGAATCTCCTTTCTGGCACCCCCTGGAGTCCCGTCTGTACTGGGTGGACATCGCTGGCCGCGCGCTGTGGCGCAGCGGCGTGCACGGGAGCGATGCGCAATGCTGGCCCCTGCCGGCCGAGCCCGGCTGCATCGCGCCGGCGCGCCAAGGGGGCACACCCGCAGGCCTGGTGGTGGCGCTGCGCGACCGCATCTGCCACGCGCCGCGCTGGGGCGGGCCGCTCCTCACGCTGGCGCACTTGCCCATCGACCCGGCGACCGAGCGTGCCAACGACGGCAAGTGCGACGCGCTCGGGCGCCTGTGGGTGGGTACGGTGCATGAGCCCGCCCAGGGCCCGCGCCAGCCCGTCGCTGCGCTGTACTGCATCGACCTGCGCGGCGGGGACCAGGACGGCCCCGATGCTCCCACGGTGCGCCGCATGCTGGACGGCGTGGCCACCGCCAACGGCCTGGCCTGGTCGCCGGACGGGCACACGCTGTATTGGAGCGACACGCCCTCGCACACCATCCGCGCGTGGGACTGCAACGCCCAGTTGGAGCCCATCGGGGCGCCGCGTGTGTTGCACCGCTTTGCGACGCGCGATGAGGCAGTCCCCTATGGCGGCCGCCCGGACGGTGCCGCTGTGGATGCCGAAGGCGCCTACTGGTGCGCGCTGTACGAGGGCGCGCGCGTGCTGCGCTTGTCGCCGCGCGGCGAGGTGCTGGCCGAGCTGCCCACGCCGCTGTCCTGCCCCACCATGCCCTGCGTCGGTGGGCCGGACGGGCACACGCTGTTCGTCACCTCTGCACGCAAGGGCCGCAGTGCCGATGAGCTGGCGCGCTGGCCCCAGTCGGGGCGGGTGCTGTCCACCCGCGTGGCCGTGGCGGGGTTGCCCGTGGCCTGGTGCGAGATCGGCCAGCGCTGACCCCTGCGGCGCGCATGGCTGCCGGCGCCATTCACGCCGCGCGTTCAAAAAAATCAAACCTGCGCCACGGCCGCCCGAAAGGGCAGGGCAGTACCATCGCCGGATGGACGCAGCCCTTCGCCAGATCATCGACCGCGTGCGCGACAGCGCAGACCGCCGCAGCGCCGTGCGCATCTGCGGCGGAGGCACCAAAGACTTCCATGGCCCGGGCGCGCCGCAGCATGCCGGCGAGCCGCTGGACATGCGGCCGCTGGCCGGCATCGTGAGCTACGAGCCCAGCGAACTGGTGGTGACCGCGCTGGCCGGCACGCCGCTGGCGGAGTTGGAGGCGCTGCTCGCGCGCCATGGCCAGAGCCTGCCGTTCGAGCCGCCACGCTTTGCCGAAGGCGGCACCGTGGGGGGCATGGTGGCGGCCGGCCTGTCGGGCCCGGCGCGCGCCAGCGTGGGCGCGGTGCGCGACTACGTGCTGGGCGTGGAGATCATCAACGGGCGCGGCGAGCTGCTGCGCTTTGGCGGGCAGGTGATGAAGAACGTGGCGGGCTATGACGTCTCGCGCCTCATGGCCGGGGCCTGGGGGCAGCTCGGCGTGATCACCGAGGTCAGCCTGAAGGTGCTGCCGGTGCCGCCGGCCGAGGCCACGCTGCGCTTTGACTGCGACCAGGCCGAGGCGCTGCGCCGCCTCAACGCCTGGGGCGGCCAGCCGCTGCCGCTCAACGCCAGCTGCTGGGTGGAGGATGCGGGCCGCGGCCAGCTCTACTTGCGCCTGCGTGGCGCGCAGGCGGCGGTGCAGGCCGCCTGCCGCAGCATGGGAGGTGAGTTGCAAGACGCTCCCACCGTGCCTAACGACTGGCAGGCTTGCCGCGACCAGCGCCTGCCCTGGTTCGCCGCGCGCGCGGCGGACCATGCTCTGTGGCGCCTGTCGGTTCCCCAGACCGCGCCCGTGCTGGCATTACCCGCGGGCGTGGCGCCGCCGCTGGTGGAGTGGCACGGCGGTCTGCGCTGGGTGCAGGCGCTGCCGCAGCACGGCGATGCGCTGCACGCACTGGCCGCCGAGGTGGGGGGTAGTGCTTCTCTATTCATAGCTGCTAGCGCAGATGAGATAAGCGCTAGAGCCATTTTTGATGCAAATTCTGCGGCGCTCGCTGCGATCCACCAGCGGCTCAAGCAGGCGTTCGACCCGGCCGGCATCTTCAACCCCGGGCGCCTCGTCTAGGGCCTGTTCACACTATTTTTGCCAGATGCGTTGCGATCAAAAAGGGCCAGGCGCAAGGCGCCAAACGAAGCTGGGGTGCTACCCCAGCGAGGCTTGGCAACGCCGCGAATGGCCCTTTTTGATCGCAACCCGGAGGGAACGGAGTGAAAACCGCGCCACGCGTCGTTGCCCTCCTAGCCAAGGCCCCGGCCTTGGCGTCGTCACGCGCCTAGATTGGCGCGGTTTTCACGCCATTCGCACTGGCAAAAATAGTGTGAACAGGCCCTAGCCATGCGCCTGCTGCGCCACCTGACCGGGCGGCACCGCACCACGGTCACCAACCGCACGCTGGGCCTGCTGCTGGCGTTCAACGCGGGAGCGATCAACGCGGGGGGCTTTCTGGTCGTGCACATGTACACCTCGCACATGACGGGCTTCCTTTCGCTGGTGGCCGACAACCTGGTGCTGGGCAACATGACGCTGGTGCTCAGCGCCATTGGCACGCTGTGGGCGTTCATGTCGGGCGCGGGCTCCACGGCCATCCTCGTCAATTGGGCGCGCCACCAGCACCTGCGCAGCGGCTTTGCGCTGCCGCTCTTGCTGGAGGCGGTGCTGATGCTGCTGTTCGGCCTGATGGGGGCCATCACGCTGGGCTGGCGCACGCCGTTCGCCGTGCCGCTCACGGTGCTGCTGCTGGCCTACATCATGGGGCTGCAGAACGCGGTGGTGACCAAGATGTCCTCGGCCCAGATCCGCACCACGCACATGACGGGCATCGTCACCGACCTCGGCATCGAGATGGGCAAGGCCCTGTACTGGAACCGCAGCGGGACGCCGCGCGAGTCGCAGGTGCATGCCAACAAGACGCGCCTGCGCATGTTCGCCAGCCTGCTGGGCATGTTCACCGCCGGCGGCGTGGTCGGCGCGGCGGGCTTCAAGTACGTGGGCTTCATCTGGGTGGTGCCGCTGGCGTCCATCCTGCTGGCGCTGTCGCTGCCCCCCCTCGCCGCCGACCGCCAGCGCCTGGCCCAGCTGTGGCGCGCGCGCCGCGCTCCCGCACCCGCCGAAGACGCCCCCGCGCGCCGCTAACCCTCCACGATCTCCACGACACACCATGCAGACCCAGCTCGCACCCCAGTACCAGGGCACGCCCGAAGGGCAGGAGGCCGAGGCCATCCTGCGCAAATGCGTGCATTGCGGCTTTTGCACTGCCACCTGCCCCACCTACCAGTTGCTGGGCGATGAGCTGGACGGCCCGCGCGGGCGCATCTACCTCATCAAGCAGGTGCTGGAAGGGGCCGAGCCCACGCGCAAGACGCAGCTGCACCTGGACCGGTGCCTGACCTGCCGCAACTGCGAGAGCACCTGCCCGAGCGGCGTGCAGTACGGGCATCTGGTGGACATCGGCCGGCGCATCGTCGAGGAAAAGGTGCCGCGCCCGCGCGGCGAGGCGGCGGCCCGCTGGATGCTCAAGGAAGGCTTGCCATCGCCGCTCTTTGCCCCGGCAATGAAGGTGGGCCAGGCCGTGCGCGGCCTGCTGCCCGAGCGCCTGCGCGCCAAGGTGCCGCCGCGCCAGGACGCGGGCGCTTGGCCCACGCGCAGCCATGCGCGCAAGGTGCTGCTGCTGGAGGGCTGCGTGCAGCCGTCGATGGCGCCCAACATCAACAGCGCCACGGCACGCGTGCTGGATGCTGCAGGCATACAGACCGTGGTGGCGCGCGAGGCGGGCTGCTGCGGCGCGGTCAAGTTCCACCTGAACGATCAGGAAGGGGGCCTCGCCCAGATGCGCGCCAACATCGACGCCTGGTGGCCCTACGTGGAACGCGGCGAGGTGGAGGCCATCGTCATGAATGCCTCGGGCTGCGGCGTCACCGTGAAGGAATACGGCCACCTGCTGCGCAACGACGCGCAGTACGCCGAGAAGGCGGCGCGGGTGAGCGCCCTCACGCGCGATCTGTCGGAACTGCTGCCCGATCTGGTGGAGCGTCTGCGCGGGCGCATCCAGCCTCCCGCGGCGCCGCTGGCCTACCACCCGCCCTGCACCCTGCAGCACGGGCAGAAGCTGCGCGGCGGCGTGGAGCGGCACCTGGCGGCGCTGGGCTTCGAGCTGCGCGTGGCGCGCACCGAGTCGCACCTGTGCTGCGGCTCGGCCGGCACCTACTCGGTGCTCAACCCGGAACTGTCGTACCAGCTGCGCGACCGCAAGCTGGGCGCGCTGGGCGAGGCCTTCACCGAGCAGCCGCCTGCGGCCATCCTCTCGGCCAACATGGGCTGCATCACCCACCTGCAAAGCGGCACGGGCATTCCCGTGAAGCACTGGGTGGAGGTGCTGGACGCTGCATTGCTGGCATGATGGCGGGTTTTGACCGCCGCGCGGGGCGGGCTTTCGGGGCCCGGCCGCGCGCTTTCGAGCCATGAACGACACCGTGAACGCACCCGCTCCGATCCACGAAGAAGGCGTGCCACCCATCGCCGCTGCGGTCCCCGCGGCCGAAGGCCATGCGACACCGGAGAGCCCCGCGTCGGCCAGCCCGGCACCCGCCGCTGACAGCGGCGCCGCACGCGCGCCCAGGGCCAATCGCCGCGGCGGCCGTGGCCGCGCGGGGGGGCGGCGTGAGCCGGGAGCGCAGGCCGCAGGCGATGCGCCCCAGGCCGGCGCCAAGGGCGGCCCCGCGGCGGGTGCACCCCGCCGTACGCATCCGCTGCTGGAGCAGTTGGCGGGCTGGTATCCGCACTTGTTCGGCGCGCAGTTCCTGCCGCTCAAGCGCGGCATCTTCCAGGACCTGCTGGCCGCGCATGGCGAAGCCATCGACAAGGACGCGCTCAAGCTCGCCCTCTCCATCCACACGCGGTCCACGCGCTATCTGAATGCGGTGGCCCAGGGCATGAAGCGCCACGACCTGCAGGGCCAGCCCGTGGAGGACATGGCGCCCGAGCATGTGCACCACGCGCTGCTGGAGGTGTTCCGCCGGCGCAAGCCGCAGGACGGCGAGGACCTGACGGCCAAGCTGCGCCGGCGCATTGCCCAGGCGTTCGAGGCCAGCGGCCTCACGCGCGAGGCCTATGACGCGCTGGTGCGCGGCCGCGACGAGAAGGCCAACGCCCTGCTCGATGAGGCCTTTGCCGAGGTGGCCGAGCGCGATGCCAAGGCCGAGGCGCTGCTGCGTGCCTTCGAGGCCAGCGGCCAGACCCCCGAGGCCTTTGCCGATATGTACGGCCTGCCCGCTCGGCAGGCGGCGCAGATGCTCGAGCGGGCACGCCAGCGCCGCGCACCGGGAGCCTGAGCGCGGCGCGAGGGGTGGTGACAGGCTGCTGACACGACGCTGTCAGCAGCTTCCCCGCAGCATGGAGGCCTTCGCAACTTGCTTTCAAGGAGCCCCTCCATGACCATCCCCTCATCCAGCCAGGCCATCAACTGGTTCGAGATTCCGTGCGCCGATCTCGGCCGTGCGCAGTCCTTTTACGAGCGCATGCTGGACCGGCCCATGCGCCGCGAAGACTTCGGCGGCGAACCCATGGCCCTGTTCTCCAAGGACGATCCCGCGACGGGCGGCTGCCTGGTGGCGGGCCCGCAGCGCCGCGCGGCGCCTGACGCGGGCGTGCGCATCTACCTGGACTGCGAGCCCAGCGTGGAGGCGGCTTTGGCCCGTGTAGTGCCTGCCGGTGGACAGGTCGTGGATGCCTGCACGCAGCTGCCCCAGGGCATGGGGTACATCGCCCACGTGCGCGATACCGAGGGCAACACCATCGGCCTGCACGCCATGGCGCGCTGAGGCGCCGGCTCGCACACCCTGCTGACACCCCGTTGTCAGCAGGGTGGCGGCAGCATCGGCGCGTTCTTGGATTCCGTTCAGGAGAGATTTCCATGACCCCAATCACCGTCCAGGTGCCGGCGTTCAGCGTGGCGGGCGTTGCCGTGCGCACCTGCAACCGAGACGAGGCCCAGCCCGAACGGGCGCGCATAGGCGCACTGTGGGACCAGTTCTTCACCGAAAGCTGGGCGCGCCAGTTGCCCGGCCCCGGGGCCGACGGGCGCCTCTACGGCGTCTACAGTGCCTATGAGTCCGATCAGCATGGCGCCTTCGACGTGACGGCCGGCGTGTCGGCCGCCGTGCAGGCCGATCCGCCGGTGGGCGCGGCCCGCATCGAGGTGCAGCCGGGCAGCTATCTGGTGTTCCACTGCGAGGGACCCATGCCGCAGATGGTGCTCGACGCCTGGGCCGCCGCGTGGCGCTACTTCGAGGAACATCCCGAGGTGCGGCGCCGCTTCGACACCGACTTCGAATGCTACGAGGGGCCGGAGTGCGTCGCCCTGCACATCGGCGTGCTGCTCTGAGTGCAGGCCCGGGCGCTGTCCTGCCTGGCACCCGGCACCGTACCATGCGGACCATTCCTTCCGTGGCCTGAGATTCCATGCGCCGTGCCGACCGCCTGTTCCAGATCGTCCAGCTCATCCGGGGCCGGCGCCTGTCCACGGCCGCCTTTCTCGCCGGGCGGCTGGAAGTGTCGCTGCGCACCATTTACCGCGACGTGGCCGACCTGCAGCACCAGGGCATACCCATTGAAGGCGAGGCCGGCGTGGGCTACCGCCTGGGCGCGGGATTCGAGCTGCCGCCGCTGATGTTCAGCCAGGGCGAGGCCAACGCCCTCGTGGCCGCCGCGCGGCTTGCGCAGACCTGGGTCGATGGCGGCATGGCGCGCGAGATCGAGGGTGCGCTTGGCAAGATCCTCTCGGTGCTGCCGCCCGCCGCGCGCGCGGGGGCCGAGGCGCAAGCGCTCTACGCGCCGGGCTCGGGGCTGGATACGCGCGCCCAGGCCGCGCTGCAGGCGCTGCGCGAGGCCGTGCAGTCCTGCCACGTGGTGCGGCTTGACTACGCCGACGTGCAGGGCCGGCCCAGCCTGCGGCGCGTGCGGCCGCTGGGCTGCTTCTACTGGGGCAAGGTGTGGACGCTGTCGGCCTGGTGCGAACTGCGCGATGACTTCCGGGGCTTTCGCATCGACCGCATCGCGGCCTTCGAGGTGCTGGACGAGCGCTTCCGCCAGGAGCCCGGCAAGACCCAGGCCGACCTGCTGCGCCAGGTCGAGGCCCGGATGTGTGACTGCCCGGCCGAGGGGCTGGACGGCGCCGCGTTCTCCTCCTGACCTTTTTTGCTCCTCCGCTGCGGGTCCAGCGCCGGGCCTGCACGCGCTGCAAACCTGCCCCACGGCGTACCCACGCAGCATGGCACGGTGAGAGCCGCGGGTCGTGGCCCGCTTGCTGCCTTGGCTGGTCTTGGCAGGCCCGGAGGCCGGTATCGGGGCTGTACTTGCCGCGGCCTTTGTGGAGCGCGCATGTCGCGCCGGACCGCTTGTGAAAACCGCTTGGCTTCAGGCCGTCAGCGCTGCCTCGATGTCGACCGTGAGCTTCTCGGGAGCCTCCTGCGGCGCGTAGCGGCGGATCACCTGGCCGTCCCGACCGACCAGGAACTTGGTGAAGTTCCACTTGATCGCCTTGGTGCCCAGCACGCCGGGCGCTTCGGCGGTGAGCCAGCGGTACAGCGGGTGCGCGTCGCTGCCGTTGACGTCGATCTTGGACATCATGGGAAACTGCACGCCATAGTTGCGCTGGCAAAAGCCCGCGATGGCGTCGTTGCTGCCCGGGTCCTGGTGGCCGAACTGGTTGCACGGAAAGCCGAGCACTACCAGCCCGCGCGGCCCGTAGCGTTCATGCAGCGCCTGCAAGCCGGTGAACTGCGGCGTGAAGCCGCAGGCGCTGGCGGTGTTGACGATGAGCAGCACCTGACCGCGGAAGTCGCTCAGTGGCTGGGGTGCGCCGTCGATGCGTGTCGCGTCGAAGTCATACGCAGTGGTCATGGGGCCTCCGGTCGTGTGTCCGTCACCTTATCACTGGGGGCATGGGGTGTGCCTGCTGCATGCACCCGCGGCCGCCAGACCGACCAGCCGGCCGCCAGCAGGATCAGCGCGCCGCCGGCGAGGGTCCCGCCCGTCAGCTGTGCCGCGCCCAGCAGCGTCGAGGAGCCGCTGGCGAACACCACCTCCGACAGCATGATGATCGCCGTCGTTCCCGCCGCCAGGCGCGCGGCGCCAAATTGCAGCGCCCAGTTGCCGGCCAGCAGCACGACCGCCAGAAGCGCCGCAACCCAGGCCCAGGTGGCGTTCAGTGGTGGAAAGGGCGGCACCACGCCCAGGGATCGGCCCAGCTGGGCCGCCAGCAGCGCCATGAGCATGCAGCCGCCGAACATGGCGACCATGCGCGCCTGGCCCGGGACGGCGTGCAGGCGGCGCAGGGTGACGTTGGTCACGGCAAACGTGAAGCCGCCGAGGATCGCGAGCAGATCGGCCAGCGTCAGGGCGGCGAGCAGGCGCGGCAGGCCGCCCTCGGCGGGCCACAGCACCAGCAGCACGCCGCTGAAGGCCAGCAGCAGCCGCGCCAGCGCCTGCGGCGTGGGCCGCTCGCCCAGGAAGCGCCAGGCCAGCAGCACGCTCCAGGCTGGCATCAGATAGAACAGCAGGATCACGCGGACCACGTCGCCAATGGTGATGGCCCAGTTGAAGGCCACGTTGTTCAGGCCCGAGCACAGCGCCAGCAACCACAGGGCCTTGTGCTGCCGCAGCTGCGCGGAAATGCCCGGCCGCAGCGCCAGCAGCACAAGGAGGATGGCCCCATACATGAGCGCCGTGGCCCACAGCGGGTGCAGTCCCGCGCCGTGCATCTGCCGGAACGGCCACCAGGACAGTCCCCAGATGAAGGCGTTGAACAGCAAGGCCAGGGCGGGAAGCGGAGATTGCATGCAAAAAGTGGCCGTAGCGCTTATCTGGCAAGCGCAAGCAGCTATCAAAAACAGAGTGGTGAAGGCGCGAAGACGCCCAGCCTTTGCGGCGCATTGTGCCGGCGCGATGGCGGGCGCGCGGGGTAGCCCCACGCGCCGGTTCAGTGGTGGTCGTGCCGGGCGATGGAGAGCAGGTGCTCCACTTCCTCGGGATGGCTGCGCACGTTGTGCGCGTGCCAGCGGCCGATCAGCCACATCACGCCCGCCACCAGCATGCCGAAGGCCGTGATGGCACCGAAGGCCGACAGCCCGAACTTGGTGGACAGGCTGTAGAACGCCCCCATGCCCAGGATGGCGGCCTGCTCGTTGAAGTTCTGCACGGCAATGGAGCGGCCCGCGCCCATCAGGTTGTGGCCGCGGTGCTGCAGCAGCGCGTTCATGGGCACGACCAGGAAGCCCCCCAGCCCACCCAGCAGGATCAGGAACGGAATGGCCAGCCAGATGTTGCTGATGACATTCATCAGGATCATCAGCAGGCCCATGGCGATGCCCATCGGGATCACGCGCGTGGCCATGTCCAGGCGCATGTGCAGGGACGCCGCCACCGCGCCCGCGGCCGTGCCGATGGCCACCACGCCCACGAGGGCCGAGGCCTGCGTGGTGCTGTAGCCCAGGGCCGCGGCGCTCCAGGCCAGCACGATGTAGCGCAGGTTGCCCGACACCCCCCAGAACAGCGTGGTGGTGGACAGCGAGATCTGCCCGAGCTTGTCGCGCCACAGGCGCCCGTTGCAGGTCCAGAAGTCGGGCAGCAGCGCCAGCGGGTTGGGCGGCAGGGGGCGCATCTCCACGCCCGTGTGCGGGATGCGCAGGTTGAACCACGCCGCCAGCATGTACACCGGCACCAGCGCCAGGATGGCGGCTTCGGCCGCGAGGTCGATGCCCAGATCGATGCCCGGCATGTCCAGCGCCAGCAGATGGCTGGCGATGTGGGGTGCGACCAATTGGCCGCCCACAAGCACGCCCAGGATGATGGAGGCGATGGTCAGCCCCTCGATCCAGCCGTTGGCTTTCACGAGTTGGGATGCGGGCAGTAGCTCGGTGAGGATGCCGTACTTGGCCGGCGAATACGCCGCCGCGCCCAGGCCCACCACGGCGTAGGCCAGCAGCGGGTGGTGGCCGAACAGCATCATCAGGCAGCCCACCACCTTGATGGCATTGCTGATGAACATCACCCGCCCCTTGGGCATGGAGTCGGCGAATGCGCCCACCCACGGCGCCAGCACCACGTAGAACAGCGCGAACATGGGCACCAGCGCTGCGCGCTGCCACTCCGGCGCGCCGCTCGTACGCAGCAGTTCCACCGCGGTCACGAACAATGCGTTGTCGGCCAGCGAGCTGAAAAACTGCGCCGACATGATGGTGTAGAAACCGCGCTTCATCGGGTGGCTGGTGGCTCCATCAGCGGGAATGATGGCCTGTGAAAATTCGAAACACTCCGAGGAGCGACGGGCGGTTATATCACGCGACCCCGCGCGCCCAGTGCCAGAATGGCCCCCGTCCAGTCCGTAGAAACACCCCCATGCCGCGCCCCATTCTTGCGACCATCCACCCCGCAGCCGTGCACCACAACCTGGAGCGCGCGCGGCGTGCCGCGCCCGATGCGCGCGTGTGGGCGGTGGTCAAGGCCAACGCCTACGGCCACGGCATCGAGCGCGTGTTCGAAGGCCTGCGCGCCGCCGACGGTTTCGCTTTGCTGGACCTGGCCGAGGCCGAGCGCGTGCGCGCTCTCGGCTGGCGCGGCCCGGTCCTGCTGCTGGAGGGCGTGTTCGAGCCGCGCGACCTGGAGCTGTGTTCGCGCCTGGGCCTGTGGCATGCCGTGCACTGCGATGCGCAGATCGACTGGCTGGCCGCGCACAAGACGCAGGTGCCGCACCGCGTGTTCCTCAAGATGAACTCCGGCATGAACCGCCTGGGCTTCACGCCCGAGCGCTACCGCAGCGCCTGGGCGCGCCTGAACGCGCTGCCCCAGGTGGACGAGATCTCGTGCATGACCCACTTCAGCGACGCCGACGGCCCGCGCGGCATCGCGCACCAGGTGCAGGCGTTCCAGACCGCCACGCGGGACCTGCCGGGCGAGCGTTGCATCGCCAACAGCGCCGCGCTGCTGCGCCACGGCGGTGATGCGCAGGTGCGGCTGGACTGGGTGCGCGCGGGCATCGTGCTGTACGGCAGCGCGCCCGACCATCCCGAGCGCCGCGCGGCCGACTGGGACTTGCTGCCCACCATGACGCTGGCTTCGCGCATCATCGGCGTGCAGCAGCTGCAGGCGGGCGACACCGTGGGCTACGGCTCGCGCTTCACGGCGCAGGGGCCGCTGGGCATCGGCATCGTGGCCTGCGGCTATGCCGACGGCTATCCACGCCACTGCGATACCGGCACGCCCGTGCTGGTGAACGGGGTGCGTACGCGCACCATCGGGCGCGTGAGCATGGACATGCTGGCCGTGGACCTCACGCCCGTGCCCGGCGCGGGGCTGGGGGCCGAGGTCACGCTCTGGGGCCGCGCCGCCAACGGCGCCGTGCTGCCCATCGACGAGGTAGCGCAAGCGGGCGGCACCATCGGCTACGAGCTGATGTGCGCGCTGGCACCGCGCGTGCCCGTGGTGGTGCAGGACTGATTCCCTCCATGGTCCGGGTGCGCGGCCGCACGGGCGCCTCGTGGCGCGGCATGCGCCTGCCGCAGCGGCTGCAGGAGGGCCTGCGCCAGCGCCATGCCCTGCGGCTGCACGGCTGGTGCATCGGCAGTCTGATCCTGGGTGTGATGTGGGCGGTGTCCCATGCGCAGATGGCGCTGGGCGTGCCGTCGCTGGCGCTGCGCTACCTGGTCACGCTGGGCGTGGGATATGGGGTCTATCTGTTGGTGCTGCGCCTGTGGGCCGCATGGCTGCTGCGTCGGCGCAGCGATGCGGGCGATGCGCCCGACGGGCTGGACCTGCTGCCCGATGCGGGCTGGCCCGCCGGCCCGGGGCCGCAGGGCACCACGCCACCCTTGCACGGCGGTGGCGGCGACTTTGGCGGGGCGGGCGCGACTGGGCAGTGGGACGCGCCGGCCGCAGATGGCGCTGGCGGCACCGGATGGGGCGGTGATCTGGGCGACGCGGCCTCGGGAGCGCTGGAGGCCGCGGGAAGCGCCGACGAAGCCGCCGTGGTGGTCGTGCCGGTGGTGGCGATCTTCGTGGTGGGCGTGGCGCTGCTGGGGGGTGCGGGTGCGCTGGCGTGGCTGTACTTTGGCAGCGAGGTGCTGCTGGCCGTGGCCGTCGAACTGGCGTTCTCCGTGGCCTCGGCACGGGCGCTGATGGGCGCGGAGCGCGCGGGCTGGCTTGGCGCGGCCTGGCGCCTGACGGGCAAGCCCTTGCTTGGCGCCCTGCTGTGCGCGGTGGCCCTGGGCGCGGCGCTGGACCATTGGCTGCCGCAGGCGCGCTCGCTGCCACACGCGGTGCAACTGCTGCGGGGCCGTTGACCTTGCCTCTGGCGGGCCCTGCGGCCCATGCGGCATGCCTTGGTGATGGCGCTGGGCTGCTGAAAGACCATTTTGCTGAAAATGTTTTTGGCTTTGTTTTGCATCAAGCCATTGCCCAGGGTCTTCCCGAAGAATGACTCTTACAGCGAACACCTGCTGTGCGGCCCGCAGGGCGCCCCGGGTGCTCGGGCGTGCAGCGCTTTGAACGTTCGCTGAACAAGAAGTGGAGTCCCCTATGCAAAGCCAGTCCCCCTCCTCCCGTCCCGCCGCGCGGTTCTTCCTGGGCATCGTCTCGGCTGCGGCCCTGCTGTCCATGGGCAGCGCCGGCGCACAGGAGCCCGTGCAGCCCATCGCGCCCCACAAGGTGACCAACCCCGCCCAGGTCACGCTGGGCAAGAAGCTGTGGTTCGATCCGCGCCTGTCGCGCTCGGGCTTCATCTCGTGCAACTCGTGCCACAACCTGAGCATGGGGGGCTCGGACAACCTCAAGACCTCCATCGGCGACAAATGGCAGAAAGGCCCGATCAACTCGCCCACGGTGTTGAACTCCAGCCTCAACCTGGCCCAGTTCTGGGACGGCCGCGCGAAGGACCTGAAAGAGCAGGCGGGCGGTCCCATCGCCAACCCGGGCGAGATGGCCTTCTCGCATGACCTCGCGGTAGACATGCTGCGCTCCATTCCCCAGTACGTGGCGGAGTTCAAGCGGGTCTTCGGGCATGACAAGCTCACCATCGACGAGGTGACGGCCGCCATTGCCGCGTTCGAGGAAACGCTGGTGACTCCCAACGCGCGCTTCGACCAATGGCTCAAGGGCGACAAGAAGGCCATCACGGCGCAGGAACTGCGCGGCTACCAGCTCTTCAAGACCAGCGGCTGCGTGGCCTGCCACAACGGCCCCAACCTGGGCGGCAACTCCTTCCAGAAGATGGGCCTGGTCGAGGCATACAAGACGGACAACCCGGCCGAGGGCCGCTCCGCCGTCACGGGCAACGATGCCGAGCGCTTCAACTTCAAGGTGCCCACGCTGCGCAACGTGGAACTGACCTACCCCTACTTCCACGACGGCGCTGCCGACACGCTGGCCGAGGCCGTGGACACCATGGGCCGCATCCAGTTGGGCAAGAAGTTCACCGCGCAGGAGAACGCCGACATCGTGGCCTTCCTCAAGACGCTCACGGGCGATCAGCCGCGGATCTCCCTGCCGATCCTGCCGCCCTCCAGCGATGCGACCAAGCGCCCTCAGCCCTTCGACTGATGCGCCGTCACGGATGAAAGCCGGCCCGCTTGCGGGCCTTTACAGGCCGGGGCCTCGCAAGGGGCGCCGGCCTTTTTTGGGGGGGGCTGGGCGTCAGGCCAGGGCGCGCTGCACCGCGGGGCGCTGCGCCATGCGGTGGGAGTGCGCGTGCACCTTGGGAAACTGCGCGATGTCCACGCCGTCGCTCTTGAGCCAGCCCGCAACGGTGAAGAGGTAGCCGTCGGCCACCGAGTACTGCTCGCCCAGCACCCACGGGCCGTCGCCCAGGTTGTGGCGCTCGATCAGCGTGAAGCACTCCGTCATGTTGGCGGGCACCTTGCGCTGCATGGCGGCCTGGGCCTCGGGCTCGTCGGCCCAGCGGCTGGCGCGCGGGCGGTGGGCGTGGGCGATGTGCACGGTGGAGGCCAGGTAGCTGTGGAATTCCTGCATGCGCGCGAAGCCGAAGGGGTCGGCGGGCGCCAGGCGCGCATCCGCGAAGCGCTGCGCCACGTAGGCCAGCAGGGCGGGGGTCTCGGTGAGCGTTCCGTGCTCGGTCACCAGCGCGGGCACGCGGCCCTTGGGATTGACCGCGAGGTACTCGGGCGAGCGCTGCTGCTGGCTGGCGAAGTCCACGCGGACCAGGGTATAGGGTGCTTGCGCTTCCTCCAGCGCAATACGCACGGCCTGTGCGCAGGTACCGGGGGTGAAGTAGAGGGTGAGAGAGGTCATGGACGGCGGGCGTGATCGAGGATGGATGATCGTATCTATAAAAAGAGGAGCGGCTTGCGCTCAATCCCAGGTCATTTCGATGCAATAAGTACCTGAATGTGGCTTGTGGCAAGCGCTGACAGCTCCTTTTTTTGATGCGCCAGGAACTCAGGAGCCCACGCTGGCCGGCTGCGCGCCGGGCAGGGGCGCGGCGGGCGCCGAGGGCTTGGGCGCGGCGGGCGCCGAGGGCTTGGGCACGGCGGGGACCGAGGGCAGGTGCGGCGGATCGGCGGGCTTCTTGTCGCAAGCGGCCAGCGCCAGTGCGCAGGCGGTCAGCAGCGGCGCGGCCAGGGGGCGAAGTGTCGGCAGGGGCATGGCGGGGTCCTTCCTGAGTCGGTGTTCGCCCGGCGGGGCGGCACTGCCCGTTAGGATAGGACAGATCCCCCGCGCCGGCCCACCGCCGGCCTACGCTGCGTCCTGCCACCATGGCCAAAGAAAAAACCATCTTCTCCTGCACCGAATGCGGTGGCACCAGTCCGCGCTGGCTGGGCAAATGCCCCTCCTGCGGTGCGTGGAACACCCTGATCGAATCCGTGCCCGACGCTGGACCGGGCAAGAACCGCCTGAGCGGGGCCGGCCAGTACGCGGGCCTGGCCCAGGCGCAGGCGGTGATGCCGCTGGCCGCCATCGAGGCGACCGAGGTGGCGCGCACGGCGAGTGGCATCGAGGAACTGGACCGCGTGCTGGGCGGTGGCGTGGTCGAGGGCGGGGTGGTGCTCATCGGCGGCGACCCGGGCATCGGCAAGTCCACGCTGCTCTTGCAGGCGATGGACGCGCTGCAGCGCGCGGGCCTGCCCACGCTGTACGTGACGGGCGAGGAGAGCGGCGCCCAGGTGGCGTTGCGTTCGCGCCGGCTGGGGCTGGATGCGAGCCAGGTGAACGTGTTGGCCGAGATCCAACTCGAAAAAATCCTCGCCACCGTGGAGGCCACGCAGCCCGCGGTGTGCGTGATCGACTCCATCCAGACCGTCTATTCCGACCAGCTCACCAGCGCCCCGGGCTCGGTGGCCCAGGTGCGCGAGTGCGCGGCCCACCTCACGCGCATGGCCAAGGCCACAGGCATCGCCGTCATCCTGGTGGGCCACGTGACCAAGGAAGGCGCGCTGGCCGGCCCGCGCGTGCTGGAGCACATGGTGGACACGGTGCTGTACTTCGAGGGCGACACGCACAGCAGCTTCCGTCTGGTGCGCGCCATCAAGAACCGCTTTGGCGCCGTGAACGAGATCGGCGTGTTCGCCATGACCGAGAAGGGCCTCAAAGGTGTGGCGAACCCCAGTGCCATTTTCTTGAGCCAGCACAGCGAGCCGGTGCCCGGCAGCTGCGTGCTGGTCACGCTGGAGGGCACGCGGCCGATGCTGGTGGAGATCCAGGCGCTGGTGGACGGCGGGGGGCCCAGCCCGCGGCGCCTGTCGGTGGGGCTGGAGCGCGACCGCCTGGCCATGCTGCTGGCCGTGCTGCACCGCCACGCGGGCGTGGCCTGCGCCGACCAGGACGTATTCGTCAATGCCGTTGGGGGCGTGCGCATCAGCGAACCCGCGGCCGACCTGGCCGTGATGCTGGCCATCACCAGCAGCCTGCGCGGCAAGGCGTTGCCCAAGGGCTTCATCGCGTTTGGCGAGGTGGGCCTGGCTGGCGAGGTGCGCCCCGCGCCGCGTGGCCAGGAGCGCCTGAAGGAAGCCGCCAAACTGGGCTTCACGGTGGCCGTGGTGCCCAAAGCCAATGCGCCCAAGAAGCCGATCGCCGGGCTGGAGATCCACGCAGTGGAGCGCGTGGACGAGGCCATGACTGCCGTGCGCGGGCTGGACTGACGCGTCGTGTCCCTGGGGCTACGCAGCTTCCACAGCGGCGCTGGTGGTGCTGCGTAGGACAATGCGGCCATGAATCTGCGCAAGATATTGATCCCGGCGGGCATCGTCGTCCTGGTCATTGCCGCCTACCGCGCCTATGGCCCTCAGGGCATCCTCACCGTGAGCGGAGGGCTGGTCATGTGGGGGCTGCTGCATTACACGCGGCTCATGAACGTGATGCAGAAGGCCCGTAACCACCCGATCGGCTACGTGGGCAGCGCGGTAATGCTCAATGCCAAGCTGAAAGCCGGTGTGAACCTGCTGCACGTGGTCGCCATGACGCGCGCCCTGGGCCAGCAGCTGTCGGCGGACGGCCAGCAGCCCGAGCTCTACCGCTGGACCGACGGCACGCAGTCGCACGTGACCTGCGAGTTCGTCAACGGTCGCCTGGTGCGCTGGGAACTGGTGCGACCCGCCCCGCAGGAGGACGCCGGCCCCCCTGCCGCCGCCAACCCGGCGGACGAATCGTAGAATTGCCCGCTTTGCGACCCACGCAGTTCTCTCGAAAAGGATCTCCATGAGCCCCGTTGTTCCCTCCATGGCCGACCGTGACGGCAAGATCTGGATGGATGGCCAGATGGTGGATTGGCGCGACGCCAAGATCCACGTGCTGACCCATTCGCTGCACTACGGCTGCGGCGCCTTCGAAGGCGTGCGCGCCTACAAGACGGAGCAGGGCACGGCCATCTTCCGCCTGGAAGAGCACACCAACCGCCTGTTCAACAGCGCCAAGATCCTGCGCATGACGATCCCCTTCACCAAGGACGAGGTGAATGAGGCACAGAAGGCCGTGGTGCGCGAAAACCAGCTCGAATCCTGCTACCTGCGTCCGCTGACGTGGATCGGCTCGGAAAAACTGGGCGTCTCGCCCAAGGGCAACAAGATTCACCTGATCGTCGCCGCCTGGGCCTGGGGCGCGTACCTGGGCGAGGAAGGCATGCAACGCGGCATCCGCGTCAAGACCAGCAGCTTCACGCGCCACCACGTCAACATCACCATGACGCAGGCCAAGGCGTCGAGCAACTACACCAACTCCATCCTGGCCAACATGGAAGCCACCGATGATGGCTACGACGAAGCCCTGCTGCTGGACAGCGCCGGCTTCGTGTCCGAAGGCTCGGGCGAGAACGTGTTCATCATCAAGGACGGCGTGGTGTACACCCCCGACCTGTCGGCCGGCGCGCTCAACGGCATCACGCGCAACACCGTGTTCCACATCTGCAAGGACCTGGGGCTGGAGCTGGTGCAAAAGCGCATCACGCGCGACGAGGTGTACATCGCCGACGAGGCCTTCTTCAGCGGCACGGCCGCCGAGATCACCCCGATCCGCGAACTGGACCGCGTGCAGATCGGCAGCGGCAGCCGCGGCCCGCTGACCGAGAAGATCCAATCGGCCTTCTTCGACATCGTGAACGGCCGCAATCCCAAGTACGCCCACTGGCTCACCAAGGTCTGAACCCATGTCACAAGCCATCGTTGAACTGCTGGCCAAGGATCTCAACCTCCAGGGCGGGGTGTATTGCCCCAGCCCCAAGGCCGACATGAAGCTCTGGAACAGCCACCCCAAGGTCTACCTGGACGTGGCCCACACGGGCGAGGCCAAGTGCCCCTACTGCGGCACCGTGTACCGCCTGAAGGCGGGCGAGGTTGTCCACGCCGGGCATTGATGCGGCGTTCGCGCCACGCCTGTGTTGGCACCCCCGTCGCGTTGGCGGTGGTGCCTTGATCACTGCAGGGCTGATCCGCAGGCTCTGGGCTGCGTACTGTTCATGACCCTTGAAAACCTTCTGGGCCCAGGCCCCTGGCCTCGCCGGGTCGCCACGGCGGCCTTGTTCCTGCTGCCTGCGCTGGCGTTGACGGTGCAGTCAGGCTACTCCTATGGCGCCGTGCTGCTGCTGGTTGGTGCGCTGTGCTCTGCGCACCGATGGCCTCGTCTGCCGCAGGATCGCTGGACCTGGAGCTTTGCGGCCATCATGCTCGGCATGGGCATCCTCTGGTTGGTATTGGCCAATCCCCTGGAGGGACTGGGAGGATGGGACCGACCGTCCAAATTCGCTCTGGGTATTGCCTGCCTGTTGTTTGTGAGCCCTGTAGGGCCTCGGCCGCGCGCCCAGTTCTGGGGGTTGGTGGCAGGTTGTGCGGGCGCTGGCGCCGTCGCGCTGTGGCAGGTGTACGTGGAAGGGGCTCCGCGTGCCTCGGGTTTCCCGACAGGCAGGACCAATGCCATTCAGTGGGGCAATCTGGCACTCTTGCTGGGCACCATGCTTGCCGTCCAGACCATTGCGTTGCGCGAGCATCTCAACCGTCGGGATGTGGCACTAGCATGTATCGCCGTGCTGTTGGCATTCAACGCTTCTGTTCTCTCACAGTCGCGTGGCGGCTGGCTGGCGCTGTTGCTGGCGGCGCCGTGGGGGCTGTATCTGCTGTGGCGCTTTTTCTGCCGCGAACTGTGGCGCACCCTGGCGGGCGCTGCCATTGCGCTGCTGGTGCTGGGCGCAGCCAATCATGCGGTGCTGGCAGAGCGCTGGGACATCATGGAGCAGGAAGTGCTGATTTACGGCACCGAACGCGCGGCCGACACCTCCGTGGGTCAGCGGCTGGAGCATTGGCGCTTTGCTTGGGAGGTAGGCCTGGAGAAACCCATTCTCGGCTGGGGGATGCGCGGCTATCTGGCCGAAAAGGAAAAGCGGGTGGCGGCGGGGCAGTACGAGCCCTCCATCCTTGAGTACATCTACACCCACAACGAACCCCTGGATATGTTCATCAAGGCGGGCCTTGTGGGCGTGCTGTTGCTGCTGCTGTTCTATGCGGTGCCGCTGGGCATGTTCTGGCCCACCCGCGCGCGCATGGCCGCCTACGCGGGGCAAGCGGCCGAGGTGCGTGCGCAGGTGCTGGCGCTGCGCATGGCGGGCGTGTGCATTCCGTTGCTGTACGCGGGATTCGGAATGACGCAGGTCTTCTTTGCACACAACAGCGGGATCATGTTCTACCTGTTCATGGTGATGACCACCTGGTCGGCGGTGCGCGGCATGGACGCGCTGTACGCGGGCAAGGGATCCGCTGCGGCTGCGGCATAAGGCCACGCCATGGTGTCTGCGGCGTCTGCCCCTGGCCTTCCCGGCGCGGCCGGCACCCCGGCCGTGCGCCGGCCGCGGGTGCTGCATTTCGTGACGGGCGGGTTTTCCGGCGCCACGCAGGTGGCCGTGGATCTGGTACGAGCGCACGCGGCTTCGGGCCGCTGCGAGGCCTTGCTGGTGCTGCGCCGCAAGCGGCACACGCGCAACGAACGCGTGCAGGCCCTGCGGGACCAGGGGCTAACTGTGGAAACCGTGGCCGGCTGGGCGCACGTGGCCACCATCTGGCAGCTGGTCGCGCTCTGCCGGCGTTTCCAACCCGATGTGCTGGTGGCCCATGGGTTCAGCGAGCATTTATGGGGCCGCTATGCCGGGTTGATCGCCGGCGTGCCCCACCTGGTGCATGTAGAGCACAACTCGCGCGAGCGCTACACCGCCTGGCGGCTGCGCCAAGCGCTGTGGCTGGCTGAGCGCACCGACCTCATCGTGGGCGTCTCCGAAGGCGTGCGCCAGAGCCTGCTCGCGCGTGGCTTTCCCGCCGCCAAGACCGTGGCCATTCCCAACGGCATCGCGCTGGGGCCGTATGAGCTGGCGCGCCATCCCGCTTGGGCCGACCGTGTGCCGGGCATCGTCATGGCCGCGCGCTTTGCGCGCCAGAAGGACCATGCCACGCTGCTGCGCGCCGTCGCGCTGCTGCGCGATCGCGGCCTCACGCCGCCCGTCAAACTGGCCGGCGGCGGCAAGGCGGCGGCGCAGCGGGCGGCGCGCAAGCTGTGCACGGCCCTAGGGTTGGACGGGCAGGTGGAATTCCTGGGCCATTGCGGTGATGTGCCGGGACTGCTCATGGGCCACCGCATCTGCGTGCTGGCCACGCACTACGAGGGCATGCCGCTGTCGCTGATCGAGGGCATGGCCGCAGGCTGTGCGGTGGTGGGCAGCCGTGTGGTGGGCGTGCAGGAAATCATCGATGACGGCCGCAATGGCCTGCTGGCCGAACATGCCGATCCCGCTTCGCTGTCCGACGCACTGGAGCGGCTGCTAGTGCGCGATGACGAGGCGCGGCGCATGGCCCAGGCTGCGCAGGAAGATGCCCGGCATCTATACAGCCTGCAGACCATGACGAAGCGGTACGAGGACCTGCTGCTGCGGGGGTTGGAGGTTGCTCAGTGAGCGGCGCCGTGCGCGCGCCGGCTGCGCCCTGGCTCAGCATCCTGGTGCCGGTCTACAACGTGCGGGACTATCTGGAAGCGTGTCTCACCTCCGTGGTGGAGCAGGTGGCGCAACTGCCGCTTGCCGTGGAGGGGGGGGCAGGCGTGGAGGTGCTGGTGCTCGACGACTGTTCCACCGATGGCTCGCGTGCGCTCATGGAGCAATTGGCGCAGCGCTGGCCCGGCCGGCTGACCCTGATGCGCCACGCGGTCAACCAGGGCCTGAGCGCCGCGCGCAACACCATGATTGACGCCGCCCGCGGTGAATACCTCTGGTTCCTGGACTCCGACGACAAGCTGCTGCCCGGTGCGCTGGCCGGTTTACAGGCCACCGTGCAGCGCCATGCCCCGGATGCGGTGCTGTGCGACTTCATGGTGTGGCGCGAGCGTACGCAACTCAAGCACCGGCTGCGCGGCGAGGGCCATCGCGCCACCTTTGCCGGCCCGGAGGGAGGGCTTCAGCGCGACCGCGCTGCGCTGCTGACGGGCGTGTTGATGACCGGGCAGTTGCATGCCTGGTCCAAGGTCACGCGGCGCGCGCTGTGGGGCGCGGACCTGCGCTTTCCCGCGGGCCGCTACTTCGAGGACATGGCCGCCATGCCGCTGGCCCTGCTGCGCGCGCGCAGCTATTGCTACATGCCCCAGCCCTGGGTGGCCTACCGCCAGCGCGGCAGCAGCATCCTGGCGACGATGACCTTGCCTAAGGCGCTCGATCAGTCACGGGCATTGGGCGCGTTTGCCCATGCGCTGCGCACGGCCGAGGCCGAAGGGGCCTTGCCTGGCAGCGCGGCGCTG
This sequence comes from Diaphorobacter sp. MNS-0, assembly GCF_019602835.1. Lineage (NCBI taxonomy): Bacteria > Pseudomonadati > Pseudomonadota > Betaproteobacteria > Burkholderiales > Comamonadaceae > Diaphorobacter > Diaphorobacter sp. MNS-0. Next base: position 253,976 of record NZ_CP080761.1, read on the forward strand.
CATTTCGCCCTGGCCCACCAGAGTGCGCGCAACCTTGCCGGCGCGGCGCGCTTCCTGGAGCGGGCCGATCTGCCCGTGGCCGAACGCCGAGCCGCAGCGCAGCGATTGCGTGACGACTTCGCTGCGGCATCGCCGTTGTCGGCGCAGGCCTTGCTGCGCGCCTACGTGCGGCGCGGCTGGTGGCTGCGCGCTCTGCGGCTGCGCCGTGCCTGGGGTGTCGTGGCGGTCGAAGCAAAGGGCTGACCCATGTCGCATGCGCCATCCTCCGCCCACTGGAAGCACCGGGGCGAACTGTGGCTGGCGGGCTGGCTGAAGCGCTGGTACCGCCTGCGCCCGCGCGACCTGGAGCCCGCCCCGGCACCCGTGTTCACGCTGCACGCCACGGGCACCGCAGCCGCAGCGCCGGCCGCGCGCACGGCCATTCCCCGCATTCTCTGGAGCTACTGGCAGGGCGGCACACCGCCGCTGCTGGTGCAGCGCTGCTTCGACCACTGGCGGCGCCTGCATCCGCATTTCGAGATCCGCATCCTGGACGAGCGTGGCGTGCTGCGGTACCTGCCGGCCATCCCTGCTGCCCTCGACGGCGCATCGGCGGCCAAGCGTGCCGACTGGATCCGCCTGGAGCTGCTGCGCCGCCACGGCGGCATCTGGCTGGACGCGAGCACCATCCTCACCCAGCCGCTGGACTGGGTTCTGCAGGAGCAGGCGCGCACGGGTGCCGACTTCGTGGGCTACTACCTGCAGCAGTACACCAGTGTCCCGGACCGGCCGGTGGTGGAGAACTGGTTCATGGCCGCGCCGCCCGGCAGCCCCTTCATCGAGGATCTGCAGCGTGAATTCACGCAGGAGGTCATCGCCCGCACCGGCGAGCAGTACATCGCCCACCTGCAGGCCCAGGGCCTGTACACGCAGGCGCTGCAGCGCATCGACATGCCCGCCTACCTGACCATGCACCTGGCGCTACAGGTGATCCTGCTGCGCGGCGGCAGCTACCGACTGAGCCTGTCCCCGGCGGAGTCGGGGCCGTACTTCCTGCACGTGCAGGGCCGCTGGCGCCGCGCTGCGCTCAAGCTGCGGCTGCTGTTCATGCGTGCGCGCGGGCCGCTGCCGCCGCTGATCAAACTGCGTTCGCCCGACCGCCGGCGGCTGGACGACTACCTGACGCAGGGCCTGTACCTGCCGGACAGCGTGGCGGGGCAGTGGCTGGATGGGGATCGCCCCGCCCTCCGATAATTCTCTGCTTTGCTATATATTAAATAGCTGCTGGCGCTTGATGGTAAAGCGCTAGAGCCCCAAAAGACTTAAACCTTCAGGCGCCGCAGTGCGGCCTGCCATTCCTGCGCCAGCAGCGCCACCAGCTGCTGTGCCGGCAGCGCGCGCGCGGCGGCAACGCCCTGGCCTGCCCACAGGGACAGGTAGTCCGCGCGTCCCTGGCTGGCGGCGGCCTTGCGCAGTGGGCCGGTCAGCGCGTTCTGCACCGGGTACGCCGGCACCGTGGCCTCGTGCGGTGCCAGCCGCTGCATCAGCGTGTTGACGATGCCGCGGGCGGGTCGGCCGGAGTAGATGCGCGTGACGCGCGTGTCCGTGGCCTGTGCGCGGGCCATGGCGGCGCGCTGCGCAGGGCCGATGGCGGACTCGGGGCAGGCGAGGAAGGCCGTACCCAACTGCACCCCCTGCGCGCCCAGCGCCTGGGCAGCCGCAATGCCGCGCCCGTCCATGATGCCGCCGGCGGCAATCACCGGGATGGAGAGCGCATCCACGCACTGCGGCACCAGCGCCAGGGTGCCGACCATGCTGGCCTCGAAGTCGCCCAGAAAGGTGCCGCGGTGGCCGCCGGCCTCCATGCCGCTGGCGACGACGGCGTCCGCACCCACGGCGGCCCATGCCTGCGCCTCGGCCAGCGTGGTGGCGGTGCCGATCACGCAGCAGCCCGCTTCGTCCTGTAGGCGCCGCACCTGCGCGCGGCTCAGGATGCCGAAGGTGAAGCTGGCCACCGCGGGGCGGGCCTGCAGCAGCGCCTCGAACTGGGCGTCAAAGTCTTCGCACCAACGCGCTGGCGCTTCGGGCGGGGGCAGGCCCAGGTCGGCGTACAGCGGCGTCAGGCGGGCTATGGCCGCTTGCACCGTGGCCGCATCGGGCGTGGGCTGCTCCAGCACGAACAGGTTCATGCCGAAGGGCTTGGCGGTGGCCGCACGCACGGCGGCAGCGGCCTCGCGCATGGCCTGAGGCGACCGCATGCCGCAGCCCAGAAAGCCCAGGCCGCCGGCCTGGGAGACGGCGGCAGCCAACTGGGGCGTGTCCGAGCCCGTCATGGGCCCCTGGAAGAGGGGCAGGTCGATCTGCAGCCGTTGCAGCAAGGCATTCATGGGGTCAGCTCCGCAAAGAAGAATCGGGGGCGAGGACAGAGGGGGTGTCCTGGGCGCCGTGTAGCGCTGCTTGCAGCGCGGCCAGCGCGGGCGTGGCATAGCCCGTGCGGTGCACCAGCACCGTGTCGCAGGGGCCCAGCGGCACCCAGCGCAGCGCGGGCGGCGTGTGCAGCAGATCGACCATCGCCTCAGGCACCACGCCGGCGCAACGGCCCCCGGCCACGCAGGCCAGGATGGCGGGGTAGGACGCGAGCTCCAGCACCTGCGGCGCCTGGCCCGTGGCCTGGCGCATCCAGTCTTCGCCGATGCGGCGGTAGGTGCAGCCGTGCGCAAACGCGGCCAGGGTGTGCACGCGCAGGTCGGCAGGTGTTTCGACGGGCGGGTGGCTGGCCGGCAGGGCCAGCAGCAGCGATTCCGTCCAGACGGGCGTGCGCTGCACCGGGGCCTCCTCGTCCAGGCCCGGCGGCGGCCAGGCCACCAGGGCGCAGTCGAGTTCGTGGGCCAGCACCTGCTCCACGAGTTGGCGCGACGGGGCGGTGCGCAACTCCAGCACCAGCGCGGGCCAGCGCGCATGCAGTTGCGCCAGGGGCGCGGGCAGGCGTGCGGCGGCCGTGCTTTCCATGGCGCCGATGCGCAGGTGGCCGGCGGGAGTGCCCGGGTGCAGGGCCTGCCGCGCCTCCTCGGCCAGCGCCAGCAGGCGCTCGGCATAACCTTGCAGCGTGGCGCCTGCGGGTGTGAGCACCATGCGCCGCCCCTCGCGCAGGAACAGGGCGGTGCCCAGTTGCTCCTCCAGCTGCTGCACGCGCGTGGTCACGTTGGACTGGGCGCGGCCCAGCCGCTCGGCCGCCCGCGTCACGCTGCCCTCATGGGCCACCGTGCGAAAAATCTCCAGTGCGACCAGGTCCATGGATATGTTTGTGAGATGATTTGTCAAAAAATCATCTTAAAAAAAGATTGATGGCGATCATACCGCCGGAGACCGCGCCATGGAACCACAAGCCACCCCGTCGATTGATGTGCCCGCGCCCCGCGGGCCCGCCCTGCACTGGAGCGAGCGGCCCCATGCCGTGGCCCTGGCCGGCATGCTGGCGCTGGCGGTGGCTATGGGCGTGGGGCGGTTCGCGTTCACCCCGCTGCTGCCCATGATGCTGCACGACGGGGTGTTGACCCTCACCGAGGGCAGTTGGCTGGCCACGGCCAATTACGTGGGCTACCTGCTGGGGGCGCTGGCCTGCATGGCACTGCCCTGGGTGGCACCGGGTTTTTATGCACGCTGGCATCCGGCGCGGCTGGCGCGTGCCGGGCTGGTGGCCACGGTGCTGCTCACGCTGGCGATGGCGCTTCCCGTGGCCGCCGCGTGGCCGGCGCTGCGCTTTGCGGCCGGGGCCGCCAGCGCCTTCGTGCTGCTGAACGTGGCGGCCTGGTGCATGGTGCGCCTGGCGGTGCTGGGCCGCCCGGCCATGGGCGGGCTGATCTTCTGCGGGCCGGGCGTGGGCATCGTGCTCACGGGGCTGGCCGCCAGCGCGATGGTGGCAGCGCAGTGGCGTGCGGCCTCGGGCTGGGTGGTGTTCGGGGTGCTCTCGGTGCTGCTGTGCGTGGGCGTGTGGCCCGTGGTGCGTGGCCGCGCGGTCAAGGCCGACGCCGGTGCCCAGCCCCGCGCGGCCGCGCAGGGGGGAAACGCCGGCACCCTGGCGGCGCGCGGCGTGCACGCCGTAGCGTACGGCCTGGCGGGGCTGGGCTACATCGTGACCGCCACCTTCCTGCCCGTGATTGCGCGTGCCGCGCTGCCCTCCGGTTCACCCTGGCCCGACCTTTTCTGGCCGATGTTCGGCGCGGGCGTGGCCGTGGGCGCGGCGCTCAGCACGCGCGCGCCCAGCGCCTGGGACCGGCGCTGGCTGCTGCTGGCGGCGTATGCGCTGCAGGCGCTGGGCATCGTGCTGGGGCTGCTTTGGCCCACGCCGGCGGGCTTTGCACTCAGCAGCGCGTTGGTGGGCCTGCCGTTCACGGCCATCACCTTCTACGGCCTGCAGGAGGCGCGGCGCCTGTGGCCGCAGTCTGCCGACAGCTTTGCGAGCCTGGTCACGGCCGTCTACGGCCTGGGCCAGATCGCGGGTCCGCCGCTGGTGGCGTGGCTGCTCGCGCACGCCGATGCCGGACAGGGTTTTGCCCGCGGGCTGGCGCTGGCGGCGGGGGCACTGGTGGCCGGCGCGGCGATGTACGGCTGGTCGGCCTGGCGCTGGCCGCAGCGCGCCTGACAGGCCGTCAGTGCTGCCCTTGCAGGCGCGCGTCCCAGGCCTCGCTCTGTCCGCTGTCCAGGCGCCGCTGGAACAGCCGCTGCCATGACGGCGGCAGCGGCAGCGCGAGGATTTCGCGCAGCGTGGCGGGTGTGCAGTCGCGCCGGTCGATCACCTCCAGCAACCGTGCGATGGGCCACGCGGGCCGCGGCCGCGCGAGGAGCCAGACGGTGTCGCCCGCCTGCACCGTCCCGGGTTGCAGAACGCGCAGATACCAACCCGCGCGCAGGCTGCGTTGCACGCGCAGCGCCATGTCGGGCACCTGGAAGCGGTCGTTCAGCTTCCAGCAGGGCTGGCGGCCCTGGCTGACCTCGAAAACGGCGCTGCCGATGCGCCACTGGTCCGCAATGCACACCTGGGCCTCCTGCACGCCGTCCAGGCTGAAATTCTCGCCAAAGGCACCGGGCTGCGCGAGCAGCGCCTGCGCCGTGGCGTGGCCCGCCAGCTCCTCGCGCCAGGGCGTGTACTGCGGCCATGCATAGCAGTGCACGGCCTTGTCGGGGCCGCCGTGCACGCGCAGGTCGCCCTGCTCGTCACCGTCCAGTCCCTCCGCGCCTACGGCGACGGGGCCGCTGCGTGCCTGCTTGGCAATGGCGCTGCGGCTGCCGGGGCGGGTGTAGGGTTGCGCGCGGCCGGTGAGCACGGTGCGCAGCGTGCCCAGGGTGATGGGTTCGGAAGGCAAGGGGGTCGTGTTCATGGGCGGGGCTGATCGGGCAGTGGGCAGCCGCCATCGTCGCAGCCCGTGGCGGGCACGGTCGCCGGGGCGGCTGGCGTGGGTTCCGCCAGCAGCCGGCCCAGCAGCGCGCCCAGCCGCAGATCGTCCAGATGGCCGAAGTGGTGCAGGCGCACGCGGCCCTGCGGGTCCAGCACCACCAGGCTGGGCGTTCCGCTGAGCGACAGGCTCTGCATGGTCCGTGGAATGCTGCGCGGCGCATCGGGCTGGTCCAGGCCGATGGGAAAGCGCAGCCGGTATTCGTGAATGAAGGCCTGCAGCACCTCTGGCGTGCCCTGCACGGCGTGGTGCTCGAACACCGTGTGCAGGCCGATCACGACGAGTTGATCCTGCGCAAACGCCTCATGCACGCGCCGCGCCTGCGGGATGCCGTGCTCCACGCAACCAGGGCACAGCATCTGAAAAGCGTGCAGCACCACCACACGCCCGCGCAGGCTGTCCAGCGTGAGCGGCTCGGGGGTGTTGAACCAGTGCGCCACTTGCAGCGGCGGCGCAGGTGCAAAGAAGGGCGCGGCGGCGGTCATGGGCAGGCCTTGCGGAACGGAAAAGCGCCACCCTACAACATGGGCGAATGTGCCTGCTGGGGCAAGGGCGTGTGCGCAGACCTTCAGCGTTTGACCGGCAGGCGCAGCGTGAAGCAGGCGCCTGCCGCGCCATCGGGCCGGTCCTCGCACACCACGCTGCCCCCATGGCGCGCCGCGATGGAGCGCACCAGCGCCAGGCCCAGGCCCACGCCGCCCGAGCGTTCGCTGGCGCCCGGCAGGCGGTAGAAGGGCTCGAAGATGCGTTCGCGCTGCGCGGGCGGCACGCCCGGACCGTGGTCGCACACGCGCAGCACGGCGTCGTGCCCTTCGCGCGTGAGGGTGAGGGTGATCTCGCCCTGGCTGTAGCGCCGCGCGTTCTCCAGCAGGTTGCGCACGGCGCGGCGCAGCAGCTTGGACACGCCCGGCACTTCGACGGGCGCCGTCATGGCGTCTGCACCATCGCCGGAGCCTACGTGCAGTTCGGCGTCCACGCGCACGCATTCCTCCACGGCCAGGCCCACCAAGTCCACGGGCTCGACCGTGCCCACATCGGCGGCGCCGGAATCCAGGCGGCTGGCCAGCAGGATCTCGTCCACCAACTGGTCCAGTTCGGCGATGTTGCGTTCAATCTCGGCGCGGAATGCAGGGGAGGGCGTGCCGCCCTGCATCAGCTCCAGCCCCATGCGGATGCGCGTGAGCGGCGAGCGCAACTCGTGCGAGGCATTCGCCAGCAGCGATTTGTGCGACTGCACCAGCGTCTCGATGCGCGCGGCGGCGGCGTTGAACTGGCGCGCCAGCGCCGCCACCTCGTCATGGCCCTGCTCGGCCACGCGCACCGACAAGTCGCCCTCGCCGAAGCGCTGCACGCTGCGCTGCAGCTGCTCCAGCCGCTGCAGCAGCCGCCGGATGATGGGAAACACGCCCACGGTGACGGCAATGCCCACCAGCGCGAGCATCCACAGAAAGCCGAAGGGCGGGCGGAACCACGCGGCGGGACCGCGCTCGTCGGGGCGCATGCGTGGCGTGCGCGGGGACAGGTGCATCTCGAACACCTCGCCTGTGGCGCTCTCGATGCGGTAGAGCACGCCTTCGCTGGGGTCGCGCCGCTGGCGCAGGCCCACGCCATCCACCAGCGTGCGGCCCGCGGCGTCCGTGATGCGGATCTCGCGCGAGGGCGGCTGCTGCTGGTTCTGCTCGGCCGCCCAGCGCCAGGCCATGCCCACGGCGAAGGCGAACACCAGCACGCCCCCGACCACGGCCAGCCAGATGCGCAGGTACAGGCGGCGGGAGAAGGGGCTGATGAGGGACATGCGTGCGGGGCTTTTCAAAAGAGGCAGGTCAGTCCTGCTGCTTGGCGAAGACATAGCCCACGCCGCGCACGGTGAGGATGCGGCGCGGGTTCTTGGGGTCGGCCTCGATGGCCGCGCGGATGCGGCCCATGTGCACGTCGATGGAGCGGTCGAACGCCTCCAGCTCGCGCCCGCGCACGGCCTCCATGATCTGGTCGCGCGTGAGCACGCGGCCCGCGCGCTCGGCCATGGTCACCAGCAGGTCGAACTGGTAGGAGGTCAGCTCCGCCGGCTGGCCGTGCACGCTGACGGTGCGTGCGTCGCGGTCGATCTCCAGCGAGCCGAAGCGCAGCACCTGCGTGGCCGGCTGGGCGCCGCTCTCGCGCCGGCGCAGGATGGCGCGGATGCGCGCCAGCAGCTCGCGCGGCTCGAAGGGCTTGGGCAGGTAGTCGTCGGCGCCGATCTCCAGTCCGATCACGCGGTCCATGGGGTCGCCCTTGGCCGTGAGCATCAGCACCGGCACCTGGGCGGCGGCGCCCGGCAGCGCGCGGATGCGCCGGCACACCTCCAGGCCGTCGATGTCGGGCAGCATCAGGTCCAGGATCACCAGGTCGGGCAGCTGGCCGCCCTCGGGCGCCTGCAGCCGCGCCAGGCCGCTGGCGCCGTCGGCCATGTGCGTGACCTGCAATCCGGACTGGCCGAGGTACTCGCCCACCATCTGCGCGAGGCGGTGGTCGTCTTCGATCATCAGCAGTTGCGAACTCATGGGTGGGTGGGCCTTTCTGGACTGCCATGTTCCCCGCGCGGCATCTCGCAGGGTTGTCGGCCGGGTAAAGTTAGGTAAACCGTTGTGGGTCTCGTTTTGATAGCTGCCCGCGCTTGTCCATCAAGCGCTGGAGGGTGATTGGGCTCTGGACGCCAGCGCCACCAGCAGCAGCACCGGCAGGCCCAGCAGGGCCGTGCCCGTGAAGAACGCGCTGTAGCCCTGCGCGTCCACGAACTGGCCCGAGAAGCCCGCGAGCCATTTGGGCAGCAACAGCATCATCGAGCTGAACAGTGCGTATTGCGTGGCCGAGTACTGCACGTTGGTCAGGCTGGACAGATAGGCGATGAACGCCGCCGATGCGATGCCGCCGGCCAGGTTGTCGGCGCTGACCACGGCCACCAGCGCGGTCAGGTCGTGGCCATGCCCGGACAGCCAGGCAAACAGCAGGTTGGTCAGCGCGCTGAGCACCGCGCCCAGCATCAGCACGCGCATCACGCCCAGGCGCATGGACAGCACGCCGCCCACGAAGGCGCCGGCCAGCGTCATCACCACGCCGAAGACCTTGGTCACGGCGGCCACCTCGTCCTTGGTGTAGCCCATGTCCACGTAGAACGGGTTGGCCATGATGCCCATGACCACGTCGCTGATGCGGTACACGGCGATCAGCGCCAGGATCAGCGCCGCCTGCCAACGGTAGCGCCGAATGAAGTCGGCAAACGGCGCCACCACCGCGCCATGCAGCCACTCGCCCAGGTTGCGCGCGGGCGGCAGTGGGCGCGCGGCATCGGATTGGGGCTCGGGTGACAGCAGCACCGTCACCGTGCCCACCAGCATCGACGCCGCCATCACCAGATAGGCCGTGGCCCAGGCGCTGGCCTGGTAGCCGGCCAATCCCGCCACCTCGGCACGCGCGGCCACCCACAGCACGCCCGCGCCGGCCCAGATCATGGCCAGGCGGTAGCCCGTCTGGTAGGTGGCGGCCAGGGCGGCCTGGTGGTCGGCGTCGGCAGATTCGATGCGGAAGGCATCCAGCGCGATGTCCTGCGTGGCCGAGCCGAAGGCCACCAGCAGCGCGCACCACACCATGGGCCCCAGCGCGTCGCGCGGGTCGGCCAGCGCCATGCCCACCAGCCCGGCCATCACCAGCGCCTGCGCCAGCAGCAGCCAGCTGCGCCGGCGCCCCAGCCAGCGCGTGAGCAGTGGCAGCGGCAGGCGGTCCACCAGCGGCGACCAGACCCACTTGAACGCATAGGCCAGCCCCACCCACGACAGATAGCCGATGGTGGTGCGGTCGATGCCCGCCTCGCGCAGCCTGAAAGACAGCGTGCCCAGCACCAGCAACAGCGGCAGCCCGGCGGCAAAGCCCAGGGCCAGCATGCGCAGGCTGGCGGGCTCCAGATAGACAAGCCAGGCCTGGCGCCAGCTGCGCCGGGGGGCGGCGGTGGCATTGGTGGCTGCGGCAGGGGCGGCGGCGGTGGTGGTGTCGGGGGGCATGTGCAGGGGCGGCAGGGTGCGCGAGATGAGTGCGAGATGAGTGCAGGGCGGGTGCGGTATGAGCACCCGAGCAGCGCAGGACAGGTGCAGGTGCGTGCTGTGGCGGGATTATCCGCACGCTGCGGCGGCGCCCGCCGCAGGGCGCGCCCACCCGGTGTGGCGCAGCGCGCCAGGGTGTCCTAGACTCGCGCGCATGACCACCCGCACTACCAACCCCTTGTCCTCGTTGTCCGCCTGGCCGGGCTGCCTGTGCTGCGTTGCGCGCGTGAATGCGCGCGGTGACGTGCGCGGTGATCAGGCCGGCGGAATCTGGCAGGCGCGCCGCGCCTTTGTGCTGGCGGCGGCAGGCGCGGCGGCGCTGCCGGCGGCGGCGCAGGTGGATGTGGGCAGCGCATCGGGCATGCGCATGCTGGTGCCCGCCGAGACGCTGGAAGAATCCGCCGTGCAGCAATACAGCCAGCTGCTGGCGCAGGCCAAGGCCAAACGCGCACTGGCGCCGGACAACCACCCGCAGCTGGTGGCGCTGCGCGGCATTGCCCGCCGCCTCATTCCCCACGCCGCGCAGTGGAACAGCCGCGCGGCCCAGTGGCGCTGGGAGATCAACCTGATCGCTAGCCGCCAGATCAACGCCTTTTGCATGCCGGGCGGCAAGATTGCGTTCTACACGGGCATCCTGGATCAGCTCAAGCTGACCGGCGACGAGGCCGCCATGATCATGGGCCACGAAATGGCCCACGCGCTGCGCGAGCACGCCCGCTCGCGCGTGGCCAAGAGCCAGGCCACCAGCATCGGCCTGTCGCTGGGCGCGCAGCTGCTGGGCCTGGGCGACCTGGGCAATGCAGCCGCCAACCTGGGGGCGCAGCTGCTCACGCTCAAGTTCAGCCGCTCCGACGAGACCGACGCGGACCTGGTCGGCCTGGAGTTGGCCGCCCGCGCCGGCTACAACCCGCAGGCCGCCGTGAGCCTATGGCGCAAGATGGGCGAGGCCACGGGCAACGGCGGCATCGCGTTCCTGTCCACCCACCCGTCGGGGCCCGACCGCATCCGCGAGCTGGAGCAGAACGTGCCCAAGGTGCAGGGGCTGTACCAGGCAGCGCGGGGGGGCTGATTTGCTACTTTATTAGTAGCTGGCAGCGCTCGCTGTTCAAGGGCTGGCAGCTGATTTGACTTGAAGCTGCGGCGGTGCGCAGCCCGGCAAAAAGGCGCGGCCTTCGCGCAGGGCGCGGATCAGCAGGTCGGGCGTGGCGCGGATGTGCGCCTCCAGCGCCAGCGCGGCGCGCGCGTCCTGGCCTGACATGGCCAGCTCGAAGATTTCGGTGTGCTCGGCGTGCACATCGCGTACACCGCCCGGCAGGCCCATGGCGCAGAAGCGGTAGCGCTCGCTGTGGCGCGACAGCAGGCGCAACACGCGCACGGTCCACGGCGAGTCGTGTCCCGCCAGCAGCGCCTCATGAAAGCGCACGTTCAGCAGCTCCCACTGGCGGCGGCGGTGCGGCGCGATGGGCTGTTCCTCGGCAGATATCGCCGCATAGGCCTCGGCAAGCGCCTCGCGCCACTGCGCGTCACCGGCGCGAATGGACTGGCGCAGCGCGTCGGTCTCGATGTGCACGCGCAGCGTGGTGATGTCTTCCAGCTCTTGCAGCGCGATGGGCGCCACGCGAAAGCCGCGCTGCCCCTCCACGGTCACCAGCGCGTCGCTGACCAGCCGCGTGAGCGCCTCGCGCAGCGTGCCCGCGCCCACCGCGTACTGGGTGCGCAGGTGCTCGATGCGCAGCTTGCTGCCGGGCGCAAGGCGCCCCTCGACGATGTCGCTGCGCAGCGTGGCGTAGGTTTGCTCGATCAGCGTGCGCGAGGGGGCGTCGTACAGGGCTGCGTCCTCGGCGGCGTCGCCGCCGGGCAGTGCAATCAGGGGGTGAAAACTGCGTTTGGCCATGGCAATGCGGGGCTGGCGTTCGCCTCACGAAGCCGCCAGCGGCCGCTCTTGCAGGCGCGACAGGCGGTAGCTCAGTTGTGGGCGGGTCAGCCCCAGCGCGCGCGCCGCTGCCGCCAGGTTGCCGCCCGCGCGCGCCACGGCTTCGCGGATCAGCGCGTCTTCGAGCGCGTCCAGCGTCAGGCCGCTGGCTTGCAGGGTGTCGTACAGACTGGCGCTTTGCTGGCAGTGCGCTTCGCTTTCCAGCGCACCGGCGGCGTTCACGGTGTGGGCCGTGGGCAGGGCTGACGTGGGAAAGAGCATGGCGGCGTCCACCAGGTCGTCGTTGGGCGCCAGGATCACGCCGCGCTCGACCAGGTTTTCCAGCTCGCGCACGTTGCCGGGCCAGGCGTGCTGGCGCATGGCGGTCATGGCCAGGTCAGTGAAGCCCGCCAGGCGCTTGCCGTGCAGGGCGGCGTAGCGCTGCAGCAGGTGCATGGCCAGCAGTTCGATGTCGTCCGCGCGCTCGCGCAGCGCCGGTATGCGGATGGGATAGACGTTCAGGCGGTAGAGCAGGTCGCGCCGAAAGCGCCCTTCCTCCACGGCTTTTTCCAGATCGACGTTGGTGGCGGCGACCACGCGCACGTCCACCTTGCGCGGCTGCGTGCCGCCCAGGCGCTCCACTTCGCCCTGCTGCAGCACGCGCAGCAGCTTGGCCTGCGCGGGTAGCGGCAGCTCGCCCAGCTCGTCCAGCAGTAAGGTGCCGCCGTGCGCGCGCTCGAAGCGGCCCACGCGCGCGGCGGTGGCGCCGGTGTAGGCGCCTTTTTCGGCGCCGAAGAGCTCGCTTTCGATCAAATCGGCGGGCAGCGCCGCGCAGTTGACTGCCACGAAGGGCTTGTCGGCGCGCGGGCCCATGGCGTGCAGCGCGCGCGCAAAGCGCTCTTTGCCCACGCCGGTCTCGCCGGTCAGCAGCACGGTGACCTGCGTGGGCGCGGCCTTGCGCAGCAGCTCCACGGTGTCGTTGAAGGCGCGCGAGCGTCCCAGCAGCGGGCCCTGATCATCTGCGGGCTGTAGCTGGGTGCGCAGCGCATCCACCTGCGACTGCAGCTCGCCCAGGCGCACCAGCATGGAGTCAGGGTCGTAGTCGCGCGCCAGCTGCTCGCCGTCGGGCCATTCGTGCTCAAAGCGGCCCTCGATCAGGCAGTGCGGGTGGCCGCAGGCAGTGCATTGCACTTCCTTGAAAAGGGCCGGACGCCGAAAGAACGCGCTGGTGTAGCCCGAGGCATAGCCCAGCAGCATCCAGCACACGGGCGCACCTTGCGGGCCCCAGGCGCGCTGGTGCACCTCGGCCTCCCAGCTGTGATCCCACTGAAAGATGCCGTGAAAGTGGCCTGCTGCCTCGTCGTGCTCGAACACCTGCGGCTGCACGCGCACCGCGCCTTCCAGCATGTGCAGCTGCGGCCCGACGGCAAAGGCGTCGAACAGCGATGCGCCCGGCCGCACCTGGCGCGCCAGCAGCGCATCGCGCTCGCCCGATGCGTAGCCCGCACGCATCAGCAAGCGGCGGGCGTGCTCCGGCCCCAGGCTGGCCACCAGCTCGCGCCGCAACGCCTGAAAGGCCGCCGCATGTACCAGCAGCATGCGCTGATCAGCCAGCCAGATGCGCCCATCGACGGGCGAGAAGTGCACCAGCCGGCGCAAGTCGGCGTCGGACGGGTAGGGGGGCAGGGTGGTGGCTGGCATGAAAAAAGTATCGATAAACAGCGGGTGGTCGTCCATCGGGATCGACCCGGGGAGGTTTTTCATCATTTCATGAACTGGCTGACCCCTGGGTCTCATCAAAACATCATGCTGCTGTGCAGCAATCGCGGCTCCGGGCTGTCCGCGGGTGCCGCAGCCGGCGGCTACCAACCTGCGGGCGGGCCTCTTTGACGCGATTTGCTAGGGATTAACCCTGGATTTATCGATATTTGCGCGCAAAACGCCAGCATTGGCATGGCCCGTGCAAAACAGATGGCGCAAAACCGAACAGGAGACAGCCATGACCTGCACTGCCACCGAGGCGCCCGCCACCACCCCGCAACCCGTCTGCGATCTGTCGCAGCGGTTCGTTCGCGTGCTGGGCCGCCGCGACAACGGCCTTGTCGAGTTTTCGTTCTCGATCGGATGGCCTGAGCTGTCGGTGGAGCTGATGCTCCCCGCACCGGCATTCGAGGCCTTTTGCGCGGCGCACCGCGTGCGCCACCTGGATGACTGAGCCCTGCCCCAACAACCACGACCAGGAGATAAGCCCCATGAACATCGACTTGCAGGCGCGCGAAATTCAGCCGCTGCGCAACACCTTCGCCCGCGTGGCTGCTTACACGGGCGACAAGCCCGCGTCGCGCTACCTTGAAGCCACGCTGGGCATACAGCCCGCCGTGAATTTTCATTACCGCCCGACCTGGGAGCCCGAGTTTGAGCTGTTTGATGCCGCGCGCACCGCAGTCAAGCTGGCCGATTGGGACGCGCTGCGCGACCCGCGCCAGTTCTACTACGCCAACTGGACCATGGCGCGTGCGCGCCAGCAAGAGGCGATGGAGGCCAACTACCAGTTTGTCGAGTCGCGCGGCCTGATCGACAAGATTCCTGACGCGCAGCGCGCCGCAGCCTGCGAGGTGCTCATGCCGCTGCGCCACGCGGCCTGGGGCGCCAACATGAACAATTGCACGATCTGTTCACGCGGTTATGGCACGGCGTTCACTGCACCGGCCATGTTCCATGCCATGGACCATCTGGCGGTTGCGCAGTACCTCACGCGCCTGGGGCTGGCACTGGGCGAGCCCGGCGCACTGGAAGCCGGCAAGAACGACTGGCTGCAGGACCCGCGCTGGCAGGGACTGCGCAAGCTGGTGGAGGACACGCTGGTCGTCAACGACCCGTTCGAGCTGTTTGTGGCGCAGAACCTGGCGCTCGACGGTCTGCTGTACCCACTGATCTACACGCATTTCGTGGACGACCACCTTGCGGTGCAGGGCGGTACGGCGGTGGCCATGCTCACGGCCTTCATGCCCGAATGGCATGACGAGAGCGCACGCTGGGTGGACGCGGTCATCAAAGTGGCCGCCGCCGCATCGGACGACAACCGCGCGCTGATTACCGGCTGGTTCAAGACCTATGCCGACAGTGCGCAGGCCGCGCTGGCGCCGGTGGCAGAGATGGCGCTGGGCGCACAAGGCAGCGCGGCCCTGACTGCCGTGCGCGCGGCGCTGGACGCGCGTGCCCGCAAGTGCGGCCTGGCTGTCTGAAGGAGGTCATCACCATGAACACCCCCAACGCCTCCGTCATCTCCAGCGTCTTCATTGCCTTTCAGGACAACGAAGAGTCCCGCCCCGTTGTGGACGCCATCCTGGCCGACAACGCCGAAGCCGTAGCCACCTATCCGCAGGGGCTCGTGAAGATCAACGCGCCCGGTCGGCTTGTCATTCGGCGCGCAACCATCGAAGAGCAGACCGGGCAGCGCTTCAACCTGCAGCAGCTGCACGTCAACCTCGTCACGCTTTCCGGCTACATCGACGAAGACGACGACGAGTTTTCACTGAGCTGGCAGCACTGAGCCAGCCGGCCGTTTCACCCAACAACCAGGAGATAACACCATGGACGCACCTGCTATCAAGAAGAAATTGGGCCTCAAGGACCGCTACGCCGCCATGACGCGCGGCCTGGCCTGGGATACGACCTACCAGCCCATGGACAAGGTCTTTCCGTTCGACAAGTACGAAGGCATCAAGATCCACGACTGGGATAAATGGGAAGACCCGTTTCGCCTGACCATGGACGCCTACTGGAAATACCAGGGCGAGAAGGAAAAGAAGCTCTATGCCGTGATCGAGGCCTTTGCGCAGAACAATGGCCAGCTGGGTATTTCGGATGCGCGCTATGTGAATGCGATCAAGATCTTCTTCCAGGCCGTGACCCCGATAGAGTACCTCGCGCACCGCGGCTTTGCCCATGTGGGCCGCCACTTCACCGGTGCCGGTGCCCGCGTTGCCGCGCAGATGCAGTCCATTGACGAGCTGCGCCACTGCCAGACCGAAACCCACGCCCTGTCGCACTACAACAAGTATTTCAATGGCCTGCACCAGGCACCCCACATGTTTGACCGTGTGTGGTACCTGTCCGTGCCCAAGTCGTTTTTTGAAGACGCCTCCACCGCAGGGCCGTTCGAGTTCCTCACCGCCGTGAGCTTCTCGTTCGAGTACGTGCTGACCAACCTGCTGTTCGTGCCCTTCATGTCCGGCGCCGCCCACAACGGCGACATGAGCACCGTGACGTTTGGCTTCTCGGCCCAGTCCGACGAATCGCGTCACATGACCCTGGGCATCGAGTGCATCAAGTTCATGCTCGAGCAGGACCCGGCCAACGTGCCGATCGTGCAGAAGTGGATCGACAAGTGGCTCTGGCGCGGCTACCGCCTGCTCACCATCGTCGGGATGATGCAGGACTACATGCTGCCCAAGCGCGTGATGAGCTGGAAGGAAGCGTGGGAGATGTACGGCGAGGAAAACGGCGGCGCCCTGTTCCGCGATCTGGCCCGCTATGGCATCCGCGAACCCAAGGGCTGGAAGGAAGCCTGCGCCGGCAAGGACCACATCACGCACCAGGCCTGGAGCGGCTTCTACAACTACGCGGCCGCCGCCCCGTTCCACACCTGGATTCCCAAGGAAGACGAGCTGAACTGGTTGTCCGAGAAGTACCCCGACACCTTCGACAAGTACTACCGGCCGCGCTTCGAGCATTTCCACGCGCAGCAGCAACAGGGCAAGCGCTTTTACAACAAGACGCTGCCCATGCTGTGCACCATCTGCCAGGTCCCCATGTTCTTTACCGAGCCCGGCGATCCGACCAAGATCTGCTACCGCGAGTCCGACTACCACGGCGACAAGTACCACTTCTGCAGCGACGGTTGCAAAGAAATTTTTGACAACGAGCCCGAGAAATATTCGCAAGCCTGGCTGCCCGTGCACCAGATTTACCAGGGCAACTGCTTCCCCGCGGGCACCGACCCGACGGTGGAGGGCTTTGACCCGATGGCTGCCGTGATGGACTACTACGACCTGAAGGTGGGCCGGGACAACTTCGACTTTGAAGGCTCGGAAGACCAGAAGAACTTTGCCGCCTGGCGTGGTGATGCTGTTCAAGGAGACAAGGCATGAGCGTCGTTGCTGTCAAACCCTACGACTTTCCCGCCCGCGACCGGCGCGAGAACTTCCCCGCACCGCTGCTCTACATCGGCTGGGAGGACCACCTGATGTTTGCATCACCGGTCTGCCTGCCGTTGCCGCCGGATACCCCGTTCGGCGCGCTGGCCCAGGGCGTGCTGCCCGGCGTGTACGGCGAGCACCCCGACTTTGCCAAGATCGACTGGTCCCAGGTCGAGTGGTTCAAGTCCGGCCAGCCGTGGACGCCCGATCCGGCCAAGTCGCTGCAGGCCAATGGCCTTCAGCACAAGGACGCGATCCGTTTTCGCACCCCGGGCCTGACCGGCATCCAGGGTACGTGCAGCTAAGTCCCATTCGGTGAGGGAAGCCCGGGGGCTACCCCCGGGCCCCGCGTCCATGCCATGACCTACCAACTGACCATCGAGCCCTTGGGCGCAACGATTGATGTCGAAGAGGGCCAGACCCTGCTCGACGCCGCGCTGCGCCAGGGCATCTACATTCCCCACGCCTGTGGCCACGGCCTGTGCGGTACCTGCAAGGTGCAGGTTGCCGACGGCGATGTGGACCACGGTGCCGCCAACCCGTTCGCGCTGATGGACTTCGAGCGCGACGAGGGCAAGACGCTGGCCTGCTGCGCCACGCTGCAGTGCGATACGACCATCGAGGCCGACATTGACGAGGAGCCCGACGCCCAAATCATTCCCGTGCGCGACTTCGCGGCCACGGTGGAGCGCATCGAGCGGCTCACGCCCACCATCAAGGCGCTGCACCTGCGGCTGGACAAGCCCATCCGCTTTCAGCCGGGGCAGTATGTGCAGCTGGCGATTCCGGGCCTGGGGCAAAGCCGCGCCTTCTCGATCGCCAACGCGCCGGGCGCAGATGGCGAATGCGCGCAGGTTGAGCTCAACGTGCGCCATGTGCCCGGCGGTGCCGGCACCACCTGGCTGCACGAGCAGCTGCAAGAAGGCGCGCGGCTGCGCCTGGCCGGGCCGTATGGGCGCTTTTTTGTGCGGCGTTCGGCGCGGCTGCCGATGGTGTTCCTGGCGGGCGGCTCGGGGTTGTCGAGCCCGCGCTCCATGATCCATGCGCTGCTTGCTGGCGGCTGCACGGAGCCGGTCACGCTGGTCTATGGCCAGCGCTCGCGCGACGAGCTGTACTACGACGATGAATTTCGCGCACTCGCGCAGCAGCACCCGCAGTTCACCTACGTGCCGTCGTTGTCAGCCGAGCCCGAGGGCTCGGACTGGAGCGGCGCGCGCGGCTTTGTGCATGAGGCCGCGCAGGCGCACTTCCAGGGCAACTTTGCGGGCCACAAGGCTTATCTGTGCGGCCCGCCGCCCATGGTCGAGGCCTGCATTGCCACGCTGATGCAGGGGCGGCTGTTCGAGCGCGACATCTACACCGAGAAGTTCCTCTCGGCCGCCGATGCGCAGGGCGCGCGCAGCCCGCTGTTCAAGCGCGTCTGACGGAGGCCGGCATGTGGATGAGCCAACGACCGACCGTGGATGTGCATGTCGCGCAGACCGGTGACTGCTATGCCTGCGCCACCGACGAAAGCCTGCTCAAGGGCATGCTGCGGCTGGGCCGCAAGGGCATTCCCGTGGGATGCGTCAACGGCGGCTGCGGCGTGTGCAAGGTGCGCATCGTCGAGGGCGGCGTGCAGCCGCTGGGCCCCGTGAGCCGGGCGCATGTCAGCACCGAAGAAGAAGCGCAAGGCTACACGCTGGCCTGCCGCGTGGCGCCCACCCAGGCGGTGTGCCTGGAAGTGGCCGCCCGATTGCGCAAACCGTTTCTGGGCAGTGCCGCCTCGGTGGCGCAACGTCCAGCCAATTGAGTCATTGAAGATTTATCAACCAAGAGGAGACATGAAATGGGTGTACTGAGAATCGGCCACGCGAGCCTGCGGGTCATGGATATCGCTGCTGCCGTCAAGCACTACGAAGAGGTCCTGGGCCTCAAGACCGTCATGAAGGACAGTGCGGGCAACGTCTACCTGAAATGCTGGGACGAGTGGGACAAATACTCCATCATCCTGACCCCCAGCGACCGGGCGGGCCTGAACCACGTTGCCTACAAGGTGGAGAAAGACGAGGATCTGGAGGCGCTGCAGGCACGCATCGAGGCCTGGGGCATCAAGACCACGCTGCTGCCTGAAGGCACGCTGCCCTCCACCGGCCGCATGCTGCAGTTCAACCTGCCCAGCGGCCACGAAATGCGCCTGTACGCCATGAAGGAATACGTGGGCACCGATGTGGGCACTGTCAATCCCGACCCGTGGCCCGACGGTGTCCGGGGCGCGGGCGCGCACTGGCTCGACCACCTGCTGCTGATGTGCGAGATGAACCCCGAGGCCGGCATCAACACCGTGCAGGACAACACGCGTTTCATGAAGGAATGCCTGGACTTCTTCCTGACCGAGCAGGTGCTGGTGGGCCCCCAGGGCGACATGCAGGCCGCCACCTGGATGGCGCGCACGTCCACGCCACACGACATCGCCTTTGTGGGCGGCCCCGTCAGCGGCCTGCACCACATCGCGTTTTTCCTGGATTCGTGGCACGACGTGCTCAAGTCCGCCGACGTCATGGCCAAGAAGAAGGTCAAGATAGATGTGACCCCTACGCGCCACGGCATCACGCGCGGCGAGACCATCTACTTCTTCGACCCCAGCGGCAACCGCAACGAAACCTTTGCCGGACTGGGCTACCTGGCGCAGCCCGACCGCCCAGTGACCACCTGGAGCGAGGACAAGATGGGCAGCGGCATCTTCTATCACACGGGTGATCTGGTGCCGTCCTTCACGGACGTCTATACCTGATCGGGCGCGCATCCATGCACAAGGAACACAGCATGAAAAAACACAGGGTCATTGCCGCGCTTGCCCTGGCAGGCGGTCTGGCCGTCAGCAGCGCGCAGGCCGAGGGGCACTACGTGCCGGGCGTGGAAGGGCTGCAGGGCGCCAGCGTGCCGCCGCCCGGCTTTTACTACCTGGGCTACCTCGTCAACTACAACATTGACGATTTCCGCGCGCCGGGCACCAGCAGCAACCTGCCGGGCCACAACCGGGGCACCGTCACGGCGCTGTCCAACCGTTTTGTGTGGATCTCGCAATACAAGCTGCTGGGCGCCGACTACGGCATGGAGGCCATCGTGCCGGTAATGCGCACCTCGCTCACCATCAACGCGGCGGGCATCTCCGACACCCGCTCGGGCGTGGGCGACGTGTATCTGGGCCCGCTGGTGCTGGGCTGGCATGGCCAGCAATGGGACGCCGTGGCCTCCGCCGGCGTGTGGCTGGACAGCGCCAGCACCAGCCACCCCGCATCGCCGGGCAAGGGCTTCAAAAGCACCATGCTCACGGGTGGCCTGACCTATTACTTCGACAGCGCCAAAACCTGGACCGGGTCGGCCTTGATGCGTTTCGAGCGCAACGGCAAGAACGACGCGGGCCTGCGCCCGGGCAATCAACTCACGATGGAGTGGGGGGTGGGCAAGTCCTTCGGCACCTGGCAGGCGGGGCTGGTGGGCTACAGCCAGTGGCAGACCAGCGAAGACAGCGGGCCGGGCGCCAGCACCCACAAGGCATCGCGCCATGCGCTGGGCGCCGAGGTGGTCTATCCCGTGCCGGGCGCGGGCCTGTTCCTCAAGGGCGCGCTCTACAAGGAACTGCGCGCCGAGGCCGGCACCGGCCCGCAGTCCAAGGGCTCGCTGCTGCGCTTCTCGGTCGTGAAAGCCTTCTGATGGAGGAGCGTATGTCGCAGATGCCGCAGGTATCGCAGATGCCGCACACGGCTTCGGTGCCGCAGCCCGTCATCGACGCTCCGGCCGCGCTGCGCGCCGTGGAGGCCGCGGTGCGGCACGCCACGGCGCTGGGCCTGCGTGTCAACGTGGCCGTGGTCGATGCCGCGGGCCTGCCCGCTGCGTTTGCGCGCATGGCGGGCGCGCCGCTGCACTCCATCGATATTGCCAACGACAAAGCCTATACCGCCGCCAGCTTCGGCCTGCCCACGGGCGCCTGGCACGCGGCGCTGGCCTCGCATTCCGAGGCCGTGCGCCAGGGGCTGGTGCTGCGCCCGCGCTTCGTGGCCTTCGGCGGCGGTTTGCCGATCGTGGAGCACGGGGCGCGCATTGGCGGCATTGGCGTGTCCGGCGGCAGCGAGGCGCAGGACGAGGCCATTGCGCGGGCCGGCCTGCAGGCCCTGGGCCTCGATGCCTGATCTGTCATACCCCGCAAATACCCCCCGCGCATGCGCGCCGCGCGCTCGCGGGGGTTCCACACGAAAGTCGAAAAATGTCTGTCTCTCATCCTGACCAGCCAGTCCGGCACAACCCGGAGGTCGCGCACTCCATCGTGGCGGCCGGCATCCGCACCAACTACCACGACGTGGGCAGCGGCGATCCGGTGCTGCTGATCCATGGCTCCGGCCCGGGTGTGTCGGCCTGGGCCAACTGGCGGCTCGTCATGCCCGCGCTGTCGGAGCGCGCGCGCGTGATCGCGCCCGACATGGCGGGCTTCGGCTTCAGCGAGCGGCCCGAGGGCTTTGCCTACGGCATGGACGCCTGGGTGCGCCAGGCCGTGGGCCTGCTCGATGCGCTGGGCATCGCGCGCGCCGACCTGGTGGGCAACTCGTTCGGCGGCGGGCTG
Organism: Diaphorobacter sp. MNS-0; assembly: GCF_019602835.1. NCBI lineage: Bacteria > Pseudomonadati > Pseudomonadota > Betaproteobacteria > Burkholderiales > Comamonadaceae > Diaphorobacter > Diaphorobacter sp. MNS-0. The sequence continues at coordinate 275,194 of NZ_CP080761.1, forward strand.
GCGCTGGCGCTGGCCATACGCCACCCCGAGCGCGTGCGCCGCCTGGTGCTGATGGGCAGCGTGGGCGTGCCGTTCACCCTCACCGAGGGGCTGGACGCCGTCTGGGGCTACACCCCCTCGTTCGAGAACATGCGCGCGATCATGGATTTCTTCGCCTGGGATCGCTCCCTGGTGAACGACGAGCTGGCCCAGCTGCGCTACGAGGCCAGCATCCGCCCGGGCTTCCAGGAGTCGTTCGCGGCCATGTTCCCCGCGCCGCGCCAGCGCTGGGTCGATGCCTTGACCAGCCCCGAGCAGGACATCCGCCGCATTGCGCACGAGACCCTGATCGTGCATGGGCGCGAGGATCGGGTGATTCCGCTGTCCACCTCGCTCACGCTGGCCCAATGGATTGAAAAATCGCAGCTGCATGTCTATGGCCGCTGCGGCCACTGGACGCAGATCGAGCACGCGGCGCGCTTTGCCCGCCTGGTCGGCGACTTCCTGGCCGAAGGCGCGGAGGCTTGAGGCCATGCCTGCCTGGCTACGGCTCCACGGCGCCCTGCCGCGCGGCGAAGGATTGCACCACCCGCAAAAAGGCCGCCAGCACCGGCGAGCCGTCATCGGTGCGGTAGAGGCAGCACAGGGCGATGTCGCGCAGCTGGCGCGAGTGCAGCGGCCTGTAGGCCACGCCCGGCAGGCGCAGGCTCATGGCGGACTGGGTGGTGATGCAGCAGCCAAAGCCGCTGGCCACCAGGGCCACGCAGGTCAGCACGTCCTCGACCTCCTGCGCCACCTCCAGCCGCGCGCCCTCGCGCGCGAAGGCGGCGGTCACCTCCTGCGCCAGGCCGGGCAGGGGGGCGTTGGGGTACAGGATCATCGGCACGCCGCTCAGCTCGCGCAGGCCGATCTGGGCGCGCCCGCACAGCGGGTGGGTCTCGGGCAGGCCGACGACCAGCGGCTCGCGCAGCACCACCTGCACGCCCAGGCCGGGCTCGGCCTGCACCAGCCGGTTGAAGCCCACGGCGATGCGGCGCTCGCGCAGCGCCTGCAGCTGCTCGGCCTTGGTCATGTTGTGCAGCTCCAGGCGCACGTCGGGGCGCTGGCGGTGGAAGTCCGCCAGCAGCCGGGGGATGACGTCGAGCACGCCCGAGCCGAAGATGCCCACGTCCAGGCGCCCTATCAGCCCCGCGCCCGCCAGCCGGGTGCGCTCGTCGGCGCGCTGGGCCAGCGACAGGATGTTGGGCACCTCGTCCAGCAGCGTCTGGCCCGCGGCCGTCAGCTCCACGCCCTTGGGCGTGCGCAGGAACAGCGCCGTGCCCAGCTCTTCCTCCAGCGCCCGTATCTGCCGCGTCAGTGGCGGCTGGGCCATGTGCAGCCGCTGCGCCGCGCGCCCGAAGTGCAGCTCCTGGGCCAGGGCCAAAAAGTATTTCATCTGCCGCAAGTCCATGGGCACCCCTGTTTTTCATACCTCGGAGGTATTGATTTCGCAAAATTCGGTATTGGACAGTATGAAGACTGCCGCCTATCGTTGCCCTCATCGCTGCGAGGACAACGTGACGATGGGGCCGGTGCCCGCGTGCAGGCCCGCCCCGCCCACCTGTAGAAAAGAGAGAGTGACATGCTAGCCAAACAGATCCTGAACTTCATCAACGGCGAGTTCGTCGCCACCGGCAAGTGGTTCGACAACCGCACGCCGATTTCCAACGCGGTGATCGGCCAGGTGGCCGAAGCCGGCCAGGCCGAGGTGGACGCCGCCGTGGCCGCCGCGCGCGCCGCGCTCAAGGGCCCGTGGGGCAGCATGACGCTGGCCCAGCGGGTGGAGCTGCTGGAGGCCCTGGTGGCCGAGATCACGCGCCGCTTCGACGAGTTCCTGGAGGCCGAATGCGCCGACACCGGCAAGCCCAGGAGCCTGGCCTCGCACATCGACATTCCGCGCGGCGCCGCCAACTTCAAGGTGTTTGCCGACGTGGTGAAGAACGTGCCCACCGAGTTCTTCGAGATGGCCACGCCCGACGGCCGCGGCGCCATCAACTACGGCTACCGCAAGCCCGTGGGCGTGGTCGGCGTGATCTGCCCCTGGAACCTGCCGCTGCTGCTCATGACCTGGAAGGTCGGCCCGGCGCTGGCCTGCGGCAACACGGTGGTGGTCAAGCCGTCCGAGGAAACGCCGCGCACCGCCGCCCTGCTGGGCGAGGTGATGAACCACGTCGGCATCCCCAAGGGGGTCTATAACGTGGTGCACGGCTTCGGCCCCGGCTCGGCCGGCGAGTTCGTCACCAGCCACCCCGGCATCGACGCCATCACCTTCACCGGCGAGACGCGCACCGGCGAGGTCATCATGAAGGCCGCCGCCAAGGGCGCGCGCCCCGTCAGCCTGGAAATGGGCGGCAAGAACGCCGCCATCGTGTTTGCCGACTGCGACTTTGACGCCGCCATCGAGGGCACGCTGCGCTCGGCCTTCGTCAACTGCGGCCAGGTCTGCCTGGGCACCGAGCGGGTCTATGTCGAGCGCCCGATTTTCGACAAGTTCGTCGCCGCGCTGAAGCAGCAGGTCGAGGGCTGGAAGATCGGCGTGCCCGAGGGCGCCGACACCCAGCTCGGCCCGCTGATCAGCAAGGAGCACCAGGCCAAGGTGCTGTCGTACTACCAGCTGGCGGTGCAGGAGGGCGCCACGGTGGTCACCGGCGGCGGCGTGCCCGACATGCCGGGCGAACTCAAGGACGGCTGCTGGGTGCAGCCCACCATCTGGACTGGCCTGCCCGAGACGGCGCGCGTCATCAAGGAAGAAATCTTCGGCCCCTGCTGCCACATCGCCCCCTTCGACACCGAGGACGAGGTGCTGGCCAAGGCCAACGACAACGAGTACGGCCTGGCCACCGCCATCTGGACGCGCGACCTGTCGCGCGCGCACCGCGTGGCGCAGCGCATGGAGGTCGGCATCTCCTGGGTCAACAGCTGGTTCCTGCGCGACCTGCGCACGCCGTTCGGCGGCTCCAAGCAGTCGGGCATAGGCCGCGAGGGCGGCGTGCACTCGCTGGAGTTCTATACCGAGCTCAAGAACGTGTGTATCAAGCTGTGAGGCAGGAATTTAAGCCAAATCAGCCTCAAGCCCTTATCCATCAAGCGTAAGCAGCTACTTTTTATATAGCAAAACCATGGCCATGAACTCCCAACAGATCGAGCAGCTCGGCGACGAGCTGTACCAGGCCCTCGCGGGCTGCCAGGTGGTGGAGCCTTTGACCACCCGCCACCCCGACATCACCATCGCCGACGCCTACGCCATCCAGCAGCGCATGCTGGCGCGCCGCCTGGACGCCGGCGAGCGCGTGGTGGGCAAAAAGGTCGGCGTCACCAGCCGGGCGGTGATGGACATGCTGGGCGTGTTCCAGCCCGACTTCGGCTGGCTCACCGACGGCATGGTCTTCAACGAAGGCCAGGCCGTTGCCGCCAGCACGCTGATCCAGCCCAAGGCCGAGGGCGAGATCGCCTTTGTGCTGAAGAAAACGCTGCGAGGCCCCGGCGTCACCGCCGCCGACGTGCTGGCCGCCACCGAGGGCGTGATGGCCTGCTTCGAGATCGTTGACTCGCGCATCCGCGACTGGAAGATCAAGATCCAGGACACCGTGGCGGACAACGCATCCTGCGGCGTGTTCGTGCTCGGCGACCGCCTGGTGGACCCGCGCGACGTCGATCTGGGCACCTGCGGCATGGTGCTGGAGAAGAACGGCGACATCGTCGCCACCGGCGCGGGCGCCGCCGCCCTGGGCCACCCGGCGAACGCCGTGGCCTGGCTGGCCAACACCCTGGGCGCGCACGGCATCGCGCTGGAGGCGGGCGAGGTCGTGCTGTCGGGCTCGCTCGGAATCATGGTGCCGGTGCAGGCGGGCGACAACCTGCGCGTGACCATTGGCGGCATCGGCGGCTGCTCCGTCCGTTTTATTTGAGGAAAAAAGTATGACCCGCAAGATCAAATGCGCCCTGATCGGCCCCGGCAACATCGGCACCGACCTGCTGGCCAAGCTGCAGCGCAGCCCCGTGCTGGAGCCCGTGTGGATGGTGGGCATAGACCCTGAATCCGACGGCCTCAAGCGCGCCCGCGAAATGGGCATCAAGACCACCGCCGAGGGTGTCGATGGCCTGGTGCCGCACATGAAGGCCGACGGCGTGCAGATCGTGTTCGACGCCACCAGCGCCTACGTGCACGCCGAGAACTCGCGCAAGGTCAACGCGCAGGGCGCGCTGATGATCGACCTGACCCCCGCCGCCATCGGCCCGTTCTGCGTGCCCCCGGTCAACTTGAAAGAGCATGTCGGCAAGGGCGAGATGAACGTCAACATGGTCACCTGCGGCGGCCAGGCCACCATTCCCATGGTGGCGGCCGTGAGCCGCGTGCAGCCGGTGGCGTATGGCGAAATCGTCGCCACGGTGTCCAGCAAATCCGCCGGCCCCGGCACGCGCAAAAACATCGACGAGTTCACGCGCACCACGGCGGGGGCGATTGAAAAAGTGGGCGGCGCCAGGAAGGGCAAGGCCATCATCATCATCAACCCGGCCGAGCCGCCGCTGATCATGCGCGACACCGTGCACTGCCTGACCGAGGGCGAGCCCGACCGCGAGGCCATCACCGCATCCATCCACGCCATGATCACCGAGGTGCAGAAATACGTGCCCGGCTACAAGCTGGTCAACGGGCCGGTGTTCGACGGTCAGCGCGTCTCGGTCTTCCTGGAGGTCGAGGGCCTGGGCGACTACCTGCCCAAGTACGCGGGCAACCTGGACATCATGACGGCGGCCGCCGCCCGCACGGCGGAGATGTTTGCCGAGGAAATCCTGGCCGGCAAGCTCAGCCTGCAAGCAGCTTGAGGGTATTACTCCCTCTCCCCCGTGGGGGAGAGGGCAGGGGTGAGGGGGTGAACGGGCGCTGCGCCCAAGTCAATAAGCCACCCTCACCCCCGCCCTCTCCCGCCAGCGGGAGAGGGAGTGGATTCCCCCATGTGCCACACCACACGAGGACACTGAAATGACACAGAAAATCACCCTGCACGACATGACGCTGCGCGACGGCATGCACCCCAAGCGCCACCTGATGACGCTGGAGCAGATGAAGTCCGTGGCCCAAGGGCTGGATGCCGCGGGCGTGCCGCTGATTGAAGTGACCCACGGCGACGGCCTGGGCGGCGCGTCGGTCAACTATGGCTTTCCTGCGCACAGCGACGAGGAATACCTGGGCACCGTGATTCCGCTGATGAAGCAGGCCAAGGTCTCTGCGCTGCTGCTGCCGGGCATTGGCACCGTCGATCACCTGAAGATGGCCCACGGCCTGGGCGTGCACACCATCCGTGTGGCCACGCACTGCACCGAGGCCGACGTGAGCGAGCAGCACATCACCATGGCGCGCAAGCTGGACATGGACACGGTGGGCTTTCTGATGATGGCGCACATGAACGACGCGGCCGGTCTGGTCAAGCAGGCCAGGCTGATGGAAGGCTATGGCGCCAACTGCATTTACGTCACCGATTCGGCCGGCTACCTGCTGCCCGATCAGGTGACCGAGCGCATTGCCGCCGTGCGCGCCGCCCTGAAGCCCGAGACCGAGCTGGGCTTTCACGGCCACCACAACCTGGCCATGGGCGTGGCCAACTCCATCGCCGCCATCCAGGCTGGTGCCAACCGCATTGACGCCGCCGCTGCAGGTCTGGGCGCCGGTGCGGGCAACACGCCGCTGGAAGTGCTGGTGGCCGTGCTCGACCGCATGGGCATCGATACCGGCGTGGACGTCTGGAAGATCCAGGACGTGGCCGAAGACCTGGTGGTGCCGCTGATGGACTTCCCCATCCGCATCGACCGCGATGCGCTCACGCTGGGCTACGCCGGCGTGTACGGCAGCTTCCTGCTGTTTGCCAAGCGCGCCGAAAAGAAATACGGCATTCCCGCGCGCGACCTGCTGGTCGAGCTGGGCCGCCGCGGCATGGTCGGCGGCCAGGAAGACATGATCGAAGACACCGCCCTCACCATGGCGCGCGCACGCGGCCTGACCGTCAACGCCTGATTGGAGCTACACCTATGGCACTCGCACAAGACACCATCGCACAGCTGGCCGAGCACCTCGAAAACTGCCAGCTGCAGGCGAAAGACACCCCCAAGATCACCGACGCCCATCCCGACATGGACTGGGACGACGCCTACGCCATCCAGGACGCCATCCTGCAGCGCAAGCTGGCGCGCGGCGCGCGCGTGGTCGGCCTGAAGGCGGGCCTGACCTCGCACGCCAAGATGCAGCAGATGGGCGTGACCGACCCGGTGTTCGGCTTTCTGGTTGACGACTACGCCGTGGCCGAGGGCGCGGCGGTGGACACCAAGGCGCTGATCCACCCCAAGGTCGAGCCCGAGATCGCCTTCGTGCTCAAGCACGCGCTGAAAGGGCCGGGCTGCCACATCGGCGCCGTGCTAGCCGCCACCGACTTCGTCATGCCCGGCATCGAGGTCATCGACAGCCGCTACCGCGACTTCAAGTTCGACCTGAAGAGCGTGGTGGCCGACAACACCTCGGCCGCGCGCTTCGTGGTCGGCGGCCAGCCCATGCGGCCGCAGGATGTCGATCTGCGCACCGTCGGCCTGGTGCTGGAGAAGAACGGCGAGCCCGTGGCCCTGGGCGCGGGCGCGGCCGTGCTCGGCCACCCGGCGGCGGCGATTGCCATGCTGGCCAACCACCTGGGCCGGCGCGGTCAGGAGATTCCGGCCGGCAGCCTGATCCTGTCCGGCGGCGCCACCGAGGCCGTGGCCGTGGCGGCGGGCGACAGCGTGAGCCTGCGCGTGCAGGGCATGGGCAGCGTGTCGCTGCGCTTTGCCTGAGCCTGAGCACCTGGGCCATTCCATAACGACAACCAGAGACAAACCATGCAACGACGCAACTTCATGGCGGCCAGCGCGCTGGCCGCATTCGGCGCCAGCCTGCAGGGCAGCGCCTGGGCGCAATCCGGCTACCCGGCCAAGCCGGTGCGCATGATCGTGCCCTTTCCGCCGGGCGGCCCCACCGACATCATGGGCCGCACGGCCGCCAAGGCCATGGGCGACCGGCTGGGCCAGCAGTTCGTGGTCGAGAACAAGGCCGGGGCGGGCGGCAACATCGGCACCGACGCGGTGGCCAAGGCCGCGCCGGACGGCTACACCCTAGGCATCGCGGCCATCAGCAGCCTGGCCATCTCGCCGTATCTCTATGCCAAGCTGCCCTTCAACGTCGAAAAGGACTTGCAGGCCATCTCGCTGGTCGGCACGACCCCCAACGTCATCGTGGCCAATCCGCGCGCGCCCTTTACCGATCTGGCCGGCATGGTGGCCTATGCCAAGGCCAACCCAGGCAAGTTGCTGTACGCCACCTCCGGCGTGGGCACCGGCAACCACCTGGCGGCGGAGCTGCTGCAAAAGCGCGCCGAAATCGCGCTGACCCATGTGCCCTACAAGGGCTCCAGCCAGATCGTGCCCGACCTGATTTCAGGCAACGTCATGCTGAGCATGGAAAGCTCGCTGGTGACCACCTTCCAGCACATCAAAGCGGGCAAGCTGCGCGCCATTGCCGTGACTTCGCCGCAGCGCGCCCCGGCGCTGCCCGACGTGCCCACGGTGGCCGAGTCCGGTTACCCGGGCTTTGTCGTGGAAAACTGGTTTGGCCTGATAGCACCCGCCGCGATGCCGGCGTCCATGGCCGACCGGCTGGCCCAGGCCTGGGCGGCCGGCACGCAGACGCCCGAGGTGCAGGCGGCCTTCCAGTCCATCCACGCCAATCTGCGCAGCAATACGCCGCAGCAGTTTGCGCAGTTCATCCGCGCCGAGAACGAGCGTTGGAGCCCCCTGATCCGCAGCCTTGGGCTGCAACTTGATTGATTTCCCAGGAGTCACGCACATGCCTTTTGCCCAGATTTACATGCTCGAAGGCCGCACCGAGGAGCAGAAGAAGGCCGTCATCGAAAAGGTGACCCAGGCCCTCGTCGATGCAGTGGGCGCGCCGCCCGCCAACGTGCGCGTCTGGATCCACGATGTTCCCAAGGAAAACTGGGGCATCGCGGGCGTCAGCGCCAAGGAACTGGGACGGTAAGCGCCTTGTAGCCAAAATAGCTTGCAGCGCTTATCCAGCAAGCGTTGCAAGCTATTGAATTAATAGTGGATTGATTCAGGTATTGCCCACGTAGGGGTTGCTGCGCCGCTCGCGCCCAAAGGTGCTTTCCGGCCCGTGGCCGGGAATGAACACCGTCTGGTCGCCCATGGGCCACAGCCTCTGGGTGATGCTGTCTATCAGCTGCTGGTGGTTGCCGCCCGGAAAGTCGGTGCGGCCGATGCTGCCGGCAAACAGCACGTCGCCCACAAAGGCGCGGTCGATCTGCGGCGCGTGGAACACCACATGGCCGGGCGTGTGGCCCGGGCAGTGGCGCACGCTCAAAGACTCATGGCCAATGGCGACGGTGTCGCCGTCATGCAGCCAGCGCGTGGGCGTGAAGGGCTGCGCGGGCGCAAAGCCGAACATGGCGCTTTGCTGCGCCAGGCCGTCGATCCAGTACTGGTCGCCCTCGTGCGGGCCGATGATGGGCAGGTGCAGCCGCTGCGCCAGCTCGCCCGTGCCGCCCGCGTGGTCGATGTGCGCGTGCGTGAGCCAGATGGCCTTCAGGTGCAGGCCCAGGCGCTGCGCTTCGGCCAGCAGCACATCCAGATCGCCGCCGGGGTCGATGACCGCGGCATCCTGGGTCTGGTCGCACCAGACGAGGGAGCAGTTCTGCTGGAACGGGGTGACGGGGACGGTGTGGTATTGCAGCATGCGGCGATTGTCGCGCGGCTGCGGATCGTCGGCGCTGCGGCGCGTTGCTTATTCAAAAACAATAGCTGCCAGCGCTTGTTAAACAAGCGCTGGAGGCATATTTCATGCAAAACGCATGTCGTCCGCCTGCAGCGCGGGTGCGATGGCCTCGCGCACATTGCGCACATGCTGCATGCCGGCGGCGTCGGCCGCGGCTGCGTCACCGGCCAGGATGGCCTGGCACATGGCCTGGTAGTCGCGCATGCGCACCTGCTGCAGCGTGGCGGGGCGGTGCTGGGCATAGACGATGGGCATGTGGATGGAGGGCAGCAGGCGGCGCAGCTCGCGGCTGCCGCTGGTGGCCAGCAGCGCGCGGTACAAGGCGCGTCGGGCGCTGGCAAAGCGGTCTGCATCCTGGCTGCGGTCGGCTTCGTGCAGTTGCTGTAGCGCCGCCTCGATGGGGGCGGGCGGTGCTCCCGCGGCAATCGCCCGCGCCGCGCTGCGCGCCAGCAGGCCGGTCATGCGCTCGGCCACGTCCAATACTTCCAGCGTTTCTTGCGCCGAAAGGCTGCGTATGGCGGCGCCCTTGTTGCGGTGCAAATCGACCAGTCCCTGCGCGGCCAGGCGCTGCAGTGCCTCGCGCACCGACGCGCGGCTGACGCCGAACTGCGCGGCCAGATCCACCTCGACCAGCCGCTGCCCGGGCACCAGGCGCTGCTGCGCCAGCCCCTGCACGATGCCGTGGAACACCGCGTCGGCGGCGGTCACGGGGGCGATTTCGGGAGCGTCGTCAGCGGGCTCGGGCGGCAGGGTGGGCAACATGGGCGGGCGGCAGGAAGGAGGACAAACATTATCACAGCGTGACAGGGCTTGTTTCCAATATTGTCTGACAATATCATCTGCAACGCGCCAGGCGTTCTGGCGCTTCATTTCAAAGAGGCCCTGCATGGACTTTTCCCTCTCCCCCGAGCTGCTCGCCTTGCGCGACAAGGTGCGGCAATTCATCGCCGAACAGGTGATTCCGCTGGAAAACGACGGGCGCCAGTCGCACCACGGCCCCGATGAGGCGCTGCGCAACGAGCTGGTGGCGCGTGCCAGGGCGGCCGGGCTGCTCACGCCCCACGCCTCGCGCGACATGGGCGGGCTGGGGCTGTCGCATGTCGCCAAGGCCGTGGTGTTTGAAGAGGCGGGCTACTCCTGGCTGGGCCCCACGGCGCTCAACATTCACGCGCCGGACGAGGGCAACATCCACCTGATGGAAGAGGTGGCCACGCCCGCGCAAAAAGAGCGCTGGCTGCGCGGCCAGGTGGCCGGCGACTGGCGCTCGTGCTTCGCCATGACCGAGCCCGCGCCGGGCGCGGGGGCGGACCCGTCCATGCTGGACACCACGGCCGTGCGGGATGGCGACGACTACGTGATCAACGGCCGCAAGTGGTTCATCACCGGCGCAGAAGGCGCGCACTACGCCATCGTCATGGCGCGCATGGAGGACGGTTCGGCCACCATGTTCCTGACCGACATGGACAAGCCCGGCATCGTGCTGGAGCGCAACATGGACGCCATGGATGCCTGCTTCACCGGCGGGCACGGTGTGCTGCGTTTCGACAACCTGCGCGTGCCCGCAGCCGATGTGCTGGGCGAGGTGGGCAAGGGCTTTCGCTACGCGCAGGTGCGCCTGGCGCCCGCGCGCCTCACGCACTGCATGCGCTGGCTGGGCCAGGCGCGCCGCGCGCACGATACGGCGCTGGAATACGCGCGCAAGCGCCACGCCTTCGGCAAGCCGCTGGCCGAGCACGAGGGCGTGGGCTACATGCTGGCCGACAACGACATGGACCTGCACACCGCGCGCCTGCACATCTGGCACACCGCATGGATGCTGGACCAGGGCGAGAAGTGCAACTTCGAATCGAGCCGCGCCAAGGTGGTGTGTTCCGAGGCCGAGTGGCGCGTGGTGGACCGCAGCGTGCAGATCCTGGGCGGGCAGGGCGTGACGGGCGAGACGCCGGTGATGCGCATCTTCACCGACATGCGGGCCTTTCGCATCTACGACGGCCCGAGCGAGGTGCACCGCTGGAGCATGGCGCGCAAGCTCGTGCACATGGCCGAGAAGGCCGCCGCAGCCAAGGAGGTGGCATGAGCGATGCATTGACGCCCTTTCGTCTGGACGGCCGCGTGGTGCTGGTCACCGGCGCATCGAGTGGCCTGGGCCAGCATTTCGCGCGGCTGCTGGCTTCGGTAGGCGCTCGCGTAGCCGTCGCCGCGCGCCGGGCCGACAAGCTGCAGGGCGTGGTGGATGACATCGCCGCCGCGGGCGGCGAGGCGCGGGCGTTCACGCTGGACGTGACGGACGCCGCCAGCGTGCGCGCGTGCCTGGACGCCGTGGGCGCCTGGGGCGTGCCCGATGTGGTCATCAACAACGCGGGCGTCACGGTGACGCGCCCGCTGCTGGAGCAGACCGAAGAAGACTTCGACCAGGTGCTGGACACCAACCTCAAGGGTTGCTGGCTAGTCGCCACCGAGGCGGCGCGCCGCATGGTGGCCGCGGGCAAGGGCGGCGCGATCGTCAATGTGGCTTCCATCCTGGGCGAGCGCGTGGCGGGCGGCGTGGCGCCGTATGCAATCTCCAAGGCCGGCGTGGTCCAGGCCACCAAGGCCATGGCGCTGGAGCTGGCGCGCCACCGCATCCGCGTGAACGCGCTGCTGCCCGGCTACGTGGTGACCGACCTGAACCGCGACTTCCTCACCAGCGAGGCGGGCGACAAGCTGCGCAGCCGCATCCCCAGCCGGCGCTTTGGCGAGCTGACGGACCTGGACGGGCCGCTGCTGTTGCTGGCGTCCGACGCCGGCGCCGCCATGTCGGGCGCCACGGTGGCGGTCGACGGCGCGCACCTGGTGAGTTCGCTATGAGCGGCGCGTCCACTTCTTTGCCGCTGGACGCGCTGGGCGACTACCTGCGCGCGCAGGGCCTGGCGGGCACGGGGCCGCTCGCGGCCACGGTACTGGCGGGCGGGCAGTCCAACCCCACCTTTCGCATCACCACGGCGGAAGGCCGCAACTACGTGCTGCGCAAGAAGCCCCCGGGGGCGCTGATCGCATCGGCCCACGCCATCGACCGCGAGTACCGCGTGATGCGCGCGCTGCAGGACACGGCCGTGCCCGTGCCGCGCATGCTGGCCTATTGCGACGATGCGGCGCTGCTGGGCACGCCGTTCTACGTGATGGAGTTTCTGCAGGGCCGCGTGCTCATGGACCAGTCGCTGCCCGGCATGGACCCGGCCCAGCGCACCGCCATCTACCGCGAGATGAACCGCGTGATTGCCGCGCTGCACGCCGTGGACTACGCCGCCGTGGGCCTGGCCGACTACGGCAAACCTGGCAACTACGTGGGCCGCCAGGTCGCGCGCTGGTCGCGCCAGTGCCGCGAGGCCACGGTGCCCGTCACGCCGGCGATGGAGCGGCTCATGGACTGGCTGCCCCAGCACCTGCCGCAGGACGACGAGACCACGCTGGTGCATGGCGACTACCGCCTGGACAACCTCGTGTTCCACCCCAGCGAGCCGCGCGTGATCGGCGTGCTGGACTGGGAACTGTCCACGCTGGGCCACCCGCTGGCCGACCTGGCCTACCAGTGCATGGCCTGGCGCATCCCGCCCACCCTGTGGCGCGGCATCGGCGGGCTCGATCTCGCGGCGCTGGGCATCCCTCAGGAAAGCGAGTACGTGGGCTGGTACGAGCAGGCCACCGGACGCCAGGCGGCGGAGCACTGGGATTTCTACCTGGCCTACAACCTGTTCCGCATGGCGGCCATCCTGCACGGCATCGCCCAGCGGGCGCAGGACGGCAATGCCGCGGCCGCCGATGCGGTGGAAACAGGCGCCAAGGCCGGACCGCTGGCCGAACTGGGCTGGGAGGCGGCGCAGCGTTACATGGCCGGGCGCCAGTAAGCAGGTCGCTGTGAAAATAGAAGCTGTTCGCGCTGGATATGTAAGCTTTTCCATGCGAAAGCGCACGGAAAACGCCGAACACCCGGCGCGAATAGCTCCTGAATTCAGAGCGACAGCTCGTACCCGACGGTGATGGGCGCGTGGTCGCTGAACTTCTGCGCCTTGTAGATTTCCTCGGTACGCGCGAGCGCCGCGATGGCGGGCGTCGCCAGGTGGTAGTCAATGCGACAAAAAACCTGCATTAGGCGTAGTAAGCTATGCGCTTTCTACCCCCTGGCTGCCTCCCGCGTTAGACCATTTCGTCATCTGGGAACGTTGAAGGCCTTACCGACTGTGAGCGCAGACTGCGGGTCCCACCATACGCGTGTCAGGTGTCGTTGCACCTGCCGGTAAATATCGACCACGAGAGACGCGTCAATAGGCTTGGGTATGAAATTCTCAGCCAAACGTTCAGAGTTCCGTTGCTTCCTCAAAACATAGATCTCGTCGATTCGTGACATCTCTGGCGCGGCATCATCCATCTTAAGGAACTCAGCAACTACGAAATAGAGGCAATACGGTGTGGCCTTCTTGACCTTCTCAGCTGTGCCGCTGCATTCATCAAGCATATTTCTCTCAAGATACCGCTTGCATTCAATTGCCACAGCAGGAATCACGACCACATCGTTCTGAGCTTGCTCAGAACCGGGGACCTTCATAGTCAACTCTAGGCAAGATCCAATCACGAAGTCGTGGTCCTTGCGCCGTATCGTGTACGCCGGATGTGAAACAAGCTCGCTGAGCGACCTGGGATTAAATGCTAGATCGATAAACCCCGACTCTGGTCGGCGTAATAGTGCAAGCTTAAATTCTGAGTCTAGCTGGCAGAAGAGATATTCAAAAAACTCCTCCAGAATCGAAGGCTGAAGTACCTCCTGCGCACTGTTCGGTCGCGCATCGAGCACTGGTTCAACGGCATCCTTGTATGCATTTAGCAGACTAACAAGTTCTACGATTTCTTCATCTGAACGACCGCGAATGTTCAGAGACGCACTACGCCATTTCTCATAGTGAGGAAGTAAGGGGCGAAGCTCTGCAGACCGTTCGGCCTTTCTATAAAGCTTGCTTCCGTGAACGTAGGTTTGTGGTTCAAGGTTATCTGACACTGATTAACTTTCCAACATCGAGGCGGTCGTACACATGACCCATGGTTGAACTAGCCTTTTTCACGATTTCGACGACATCGGCCTGAAGCTGCACAAAGACGTCTGCCTCAAGTGGCTTCTTCTCGCGCCTTGCCTGACTACGAACTTGCTTTCGCAGCGTGTAGATCTCATCTATCGAACCAGACGCATAGTTCTGCTCGAGCGAAAAATCAATGGTCTCCGTGATTAGGAAGTACTTCGAAGTTGGAAAAGTCCTTTTCAACCTCTCGGCGGAGAAATCCAGCCCATTCAACTTGTTAATGTCGATGTTGGTCTTAACTTCCATCGCAATCAAGGGAACGAGAAACTCCTCCTCTCCATCACGTCGAATAATCTTCTCTCTCCGAAGCCCAAGACATAAGTCTTGATTCTTTCGTCGGACATCCCATCCACCGCCGACACTGCCTGAAAGCGAAACCTCAACAATTGAGTCGCGAGTTGAAAACATTGGTGGCAAGTCTTTTGCTGCCAGTGATATGCCCAATAATCTATAGATGAACTCTGGCAGGATGCTCGCTGCAAAGTCGCTGCGCCAATTGAAGCGACTGTATTGTTTCTCGACTTCTTTGGCAAAATCGAGGTACACACCCACGGCAACTACTGCATCTTCCAAATCGCCGGCTGAAATCTTGTCAGGCAAAAGCGAAGCTAGATATTCGTTGTATTTGGCATCAATTTGCTGGCAGAGCGCCTGATGTTCCGCGTCTGCGCTCAGTCGCCATTTTTGCAATAGGTTATTCCTGTGCGACAGGAGTGCATCTTCGGGTTCAAATCGCTGCGGCATTATGCTGACTCTTCAATTAGAGGTAAAGCGGTAAATCTCCTATCTTGGTCTTGTGTTTCTGGAAAAGACAAGAGAGATCGCAGCTGCAAACCAATCGCCCGACCCAAGCGAGGCGGTACGGAGTTGCCTATTTGGTTGTATTGACTAAGAAAGTCCTCATGCTCTCGCCCGTATTTTTTGAGGAACCCACTACTCATTTGGGTTCTTTTCCCGCAAAAGTAATAAGTATCTGGGTAACTCATGAGGCGCGCGGCTTCTCGCGCTGTTAGGTTGCGCGGCTGAAATGGATGAACGTATGTGGATTGAAAGTTTGCGGTAATGCACAGAGAGGGCTCACAAGCAATCAACCTTTGATTGTTTGACTTGTAAATTGTTACCGGACCTTCGCCATCGCGTCCTGCAGTACGGCCAAGGTCATATCCCTTGGAACCTTGCGGCAGCGCCGTGAATCTCTCAACAAGCCGGGGCGTATGCTTCATTGCAATGTGGTTGGCGACCCCGGAGGACTGAGCGCGAATTTCTCGCTGATAGTCGTTAGCTGGCTCGTGAGCATATGGAACAAACTCGTCCACACCCTCAGAAGCTCGAAGAGAGGGGAGGTCACTTATTGCATCCCATGTTGAGATGAATGGCTCTGCGGAGATTGTCGCTTCGGCACTGTGTGTGGCGATTGGGAACGGTGAACTGGGGAAACCAATTCGGGATCCCACAACAAAAATTCGACGTCTTAGCGAAGGCACCCCGTATTCTGTGGCCTGAAGGACCCGGGCATCGAACTCATACCCAAGTCGATTGAGTTCCACCTTAAGGTAACTCATCACTGGGTTGCCTGGCTTGATGTGCCCTGTACGAAATCCGCTAACGTTCTCGATTAAGACGACCTTGGGCTCCACTGCTTCAACAACGCGAATGAATTCCTCAACCAGATTATTCTGCTCCTTGATGTGCCCGTACTGCCGTTTACCCGAAACAGAAAAACCTTGACACGGAGGCCCTCCGGCGATCAGGTCAACCCCCCCCTTAAAGCGTTCTCGCAGGTAGCCACTATCTAGAGACCGAATATCCGCTTGTATAACTTCAACGCCTAGGTGATTGCGACGATATGTATCTGCGGCCCACTGATCAATCTCAACCGCAGCTACTATTTCGCAGCCGGCTTGAGAGAGGCCGAGTGATAAGCCCCCACATCCAGCAAATAGATCGAGTACCTTAGGCTGCACGTTTGAGGGCTTTCTTGTAGTAGTTCTGGAGAGCGTCTAGCGCTGCTTGCCCGATAGCTTGACCCAGCCTAGGCGGAACCGCATTTCCAATCTGAGCTCGTTGATCTAGGAAAATGTCGTCAACGTAGCCCTTCTTGGCAGAGAGCTTCTTACTCAAGACTGCTCGTTTTCCTCTCGCGACGAACCAGTCAGGGAAAGACTGGATTCGCATCATCTCTCGCACTGTAAAATTGCGGTGCAAATAGGGGTGGATAAAGTTCGAGTGAGAAGATGCGACAATCGCGTTGCAAGGTTCATCCGGCCTTTGGCGTCGGCTATTTTGGTCGTAAACAACCCCGGAGATTTCGCCTGACCCACCCCTCCTTCGAGGCCGTAGATGGTCAGGGACGTCGGCCTCCGATTGTCCATATCCGATAGCCGCAAACCGCTCCACTATCCGCTTCGTGTGGCGCATCGGTTCGTGGTTCTCTAGCACTACCGTTTCCCTTTCGCGCATCTCCTCCTGATACGAGTTGCTTGGTGGGTTGCGATAAAGTAAAGTGGGCACCTCATCGTCAGCGCAAATTTGAGGCAAATCGGAGATGGCATCCCAAAGCGTAACACGACGTTGCAGGCTGGATTCGGTATGAAAGAGGTCACTCTGCTCCGCCCGTCCGTAGTTCGTGTGCGTCGCCGATGGCCACTCGAAATCAAGACCCTGGAGCTCCTCTTTTATCGCCACAATGAATAAGCGTTCACGAACCTGAGGGACACCAAAGTCCGCCGCGTTGAGCACTCTCCATTTTGCGACGTACCCAATCTCAAGGAAAGCGCTTTCAATAGCTGAGATAGCTGGTAATCCGGAGCTCATCTTTGTTCGAAGAAGCCCTGGTACGTTCTCGATGATACAAATCGACGGCTGAATTACTCGCGCAAAACGCACGAAATCTTTGAATAGAGAGTTCCTTGGGTCCTTGCTATCTCGCTTGGCTGTATTTGCATGGGAGAAACCCTGGCACGGGGGGCCACCAACAATCAGATCAATCGGACATGTCATAAGTTGACGAATCTCAGATTCCTCAATCGACTGAATGTCGCGCACATGCATCTTGATACTTGGATGATTGGCGCGGAAGGTCTCGGCTGCCCACTTGTCCTGCTCTACGGCGAAGACACCCTTAAAACCTGCGCGCTCTAAGCCCAGGGACAAGCCACCGGCCCCAGCAAAAAGATCAATGTAGTTGTATTGCTTCACTTCAAGCTGCTCGTCTAGTTCTTTTTGCAGATTACGTGTATCCGAACGTGCAAGCTTACCCACTAGGGGAACCTAGAGCTCGGCGTGACCGTGTCGACGGACTTCACCTGACGCCCCGACCGCTCACAGGTGGAACACCCCCATGCGTAGCTGCATGCGATTGCTCCGGCTCCGGAATTTGCACCGCACTTCCGAAGAGCGCTGGCTGGTGAACGTCGCCGCAATAGGCTTCAGCGCTACGAATGAACCAGTCCTTCAGGGTACTGCCTGATAGCGCAAGAGCAGAGTAAAGCTCCCGCTTGAGCGAGGGGTCTACCTCAATGACGATCCTGCCCGACTCACCTTTTGCCATGTATGTTATGTTACATCAAGCACACAACATGCGGCCTAAACCACCGCTGGAGGAGGCGCCGCTTGTTGATGAAGTCATGCGGAAGCTGCCTTGACCCCGGCTACCCATGCCTAAAGGCTGGCGCAAAACCCGTTAAATTAACTCTTGGGCTCCGAAGCACAGTGCTACTCATAGCGTGGTGACGTCGCTGAAGTCGCAACGTCGGCCTGCGTCGGTTCGCGCTGGCCGATTCATAGCATGATGTCATAGTCGACTGTGAGCGGCGCATGGTCGCTGAACCGCGTGGATTTGTAGATCGAAACGGCTTTAGCAGCTTGCGCGACCCCAGTTGTCGCAATCTGATAGTCAAGTCTCCAACCGACGTTCTTCGCATAGGCCTGCCCCCTGTTGCTCCACCAGGTGTAACAGTCATCGGTTGTATCGGGATGCAGCCGACGGTACACGTCCACCAGCCCGCCCGCGGGGTCGGAGATGTGCAACAACTTTGTCATCCAGGCGCGCTCCTCGGGTAAAAAGCCGCTGTTCTTCTGGTTGCTGCGCCAGTTCTTCAGGTCGATCTGCTGGTGGGCAATGTTGATGTCACCGCACAGGATGAACTCCCGCTCGGCCTTCAGCCGCATGAGGTGCGGATGGAATTCCTCCAGGAAGCGGAACTTGGCCAACTGGCGCTCCTCGCCCGAGGAGCCGCTGGGGAAGTAGGCGCTGATGATGGACAGGCGCCGCGCGGGCGTGTCAAAGCGCAGTTCCACGTAGCGCCCCTCGGTGTCGAACTCGCTGGAGCCGTAGCCGATGACCACGTCGCTGGGCTCGTGGCGCGCATAGATGCCCACGCCGGAGTAGCCCTTCTTCACCGCAAAATGGAAGTAGCCCTTCAGGCCGGCCAGCTCCTCGAAACGCCCATGCATGTCCGCAGACTGGGCCTTGATTTCCTGTACGCAAATACAATCCGGCCGGCTTTGGGCAATCCATGCCTCGACCCCTTTGGACGTGGCCGAGCGGATGCCGTTGAGGTTGAGACTGGTTAATTTGAACAAGGATGCATCCATGGTGACAGACAGCGCGCAGACGGTGGAACAAGGGGCGAGCCAAGCCCGCCTGGCGCAGGATTTCGTGCGGTTTGCTGTGGATTCAGGGGTGCTGCGCTTTGGTGAATTCAAGACCAAGGCAGGCCGCTTGAGCCCGTATTTCTTCAACGCCGGTCTGTTCGACGACGGCGCCAAGCTCGGGCGGCTGGCGCAATTCTATGCACAAGCCCTGATGGCCAGCGGCGTCGAGTTCGACATGGTCTTCGGCCCCGCCTACAAAGGCATTCCGCTGGCCGCCACGGTGGCCGTGGAGCTGGCGCGCCTGGGCAAGAACGTCCCCTTTGCCTACAACCGCAAAGAGGCCAAGGACCATGGCGAGGGCGGCACGCTGGTGGGCGCGCCGCTGCAGGGCAAGGTGCTCATCATCGACGACGTGATGAGCGCCGGCACCGCCGCGCGCGAGTCCATCGCGCTGATCCGCGCTGCGGGTGCCACGCCGCATGCCATTGCGATCGCCCTCGACCGCCAGGAGAAGGCCACCGAGAATGGACAGGACGTGGACCACAGCGCCGTGCAGTACGTGCGCCGTGAACTGGGCATGCAGGTTTGTGCTATCGCCAAGCTGGCGGACTTATTGCAATACCTATCGGTGGGTGGCGGCGATACGCAGATGCGCGAGCACCACGAGCGGGTGCTGGCCTATCGCCAGCGCTACGGCGTGAACGACTGAAAACAACGGCAGCAGCCAGGAGGGCAGGGGTTTTGAAAGCAGGCACACGACACGCGGGCTGGTTCATGGCAGGAGCAACCGCCGCAGCGCTGGGCCTGTTGTCCCCGGTCGCCTGGGCGCAGCCGAAGCCGCCGCAAGAGGTGTACACCTGCATCGACAAAACCGGCAGGCGCATCACCGCCGACCGCCCCATCGCCGACTGCGTGGACCGTGAGCAGCGCATCCTGGACCATACGGGGGCCGAGCGGCGCCGCATCGGCCCCACGCTGACCGAACACGAGCATGCCGCGTTGGAAGTGCAGCGCCGCAAGGAGGCGCAGGAGCGCGCGCGCATTGCCGAAGAGCGCCGCCGCGAGCGCGTGCTGATGGCGCGCTACCCCGACGAGGCGGCCCACCAGGTTGAGCGCGAGGCCGCCCTCGTGCAGGTGGACGAGGTCATGGCCGTAGCACGCAAGCGCATCCAGGAACTGCAGGTCGAGCGCAAGCGCATTGACGGCGAGATGGAGTTCTACCGCCGCGACCCGCTCAAGGCGCCGATGAAGCTGCAGCGCCAGATCGCCGAGAACGATGAGGCCGTGGCCGAGCAGCAGCGCTTTTTGACCGCGCAGGACCAGGAAAAGCGCCGCATCCACCAGCGCTTCGACGCCGAACTGGCCCAGCTGCGCCAGTTATGGGCGGCCCAGCGCGCGGCGGCGTCGCAACTGGTGCCGCCGCAGTCCACGCTCGTATCGCCCGGCGCCTCGCGCTGAGACGGCACACAAAAAAGGCTCCAACGGGAGCCTTCTTTTTTGATAGCTGCCAGCGCTTGACTGGCCAGCGTTTCAGGCCAGTTTGGCCTTCAGCAAGTCGTTGACCTGCTGGGGGTTCGCCTTGCCCTTGCTGGCTTTCATCACCTGGCCTACGAGGGCGTTGAAGGCCTTGTCCTTGCCGGCCTTGTACTGTTCCACGTTGGCGGCGTTGGCGGCAATCACCTCGTCGATGATCTTCTCCAGCGCGCCCGTATCGTTCATCTGCTTGAGGCCCTTGGCCTCGATCACGGCGTCCACGTCATGGCCTTCGCCGCTCCACAAGGCTTCGAATACCTGGCGAGCGGCGTTGTTGCTGATGGTGCCGTCGTTGATGCGGCCGATGAGCGCCGCCAGTTGGGCGCTGTTCACCTTGGCCTGCTCCACACCGATCTCCTCGGCATTCAGGCGGCGCGAGATCTCGCCCATCACCCAGTTGGAGGCGAGCTTGGGCTGGCCGCAGCCCTTGGCGGCGTCCTCGAAATAGGCCGCCATGGCCTGGCTCTGCGTGAGCGTGGTGGCGTCGTACTCGGGCAGGCCGTACTGCTGCACGAAACGCGCGGCCATCGCGCGCGGCAGCTCGGGCATCTGGGCCCTGATGTCGTCGATCCACGGCGCGGCGATGCGCAGCGGCGGCAGGTCGGGGTCGGGAAAGTAGCGGTAGTCGGCCGCGTCTTCCTTGGTGCGCATGGCGCGCGTCTCGCCCGTGTCGGGGTCGAACAGCACGGTGGCCTGCTGGATCGCGCGGCCATCCTCGATCTCCTCGATCTGCCAGCGGATCTCGTAGTCGATCGCCTGCTGCATGCTCTTGAAGCTGTTGAGGTTCTTGATCTCACGGCGCGTGCCCAGGGGCTGGCCGGGCTTGCGCACCGAGACGTTGGCGTCGCAGCGGAAGCTGCCTTCCTGCATGTTGCCGTCGCAGATGCCGATCCAGGTCACGATCTTGTGCAGTTCCTTGGCGTAGGCCACGGCTTCTTCGCTGCTGCGGATGTCGGGCTCGGTCACGATCTCCAGCAGCGGCGTGCCGGCGCGGTTCAGGTCGATGCCCGACTGGCCCCCTCCACCCAATGAGGAGTCCTCGTGCAGCGACTTGCCCGCGTCTTCCTCCAGGTGGGCGCGCACCAGGCGCACGGTCTTCTTCTCATCGCCCAGATAGAAGGAGACTTCGCCGCCTTGCACCACCGGGATCTCGAACTGGCTGATCTGGTAGCCCTTGGGCAGATCCGGGTAGAAGTAATTCTTGCGCGCAAAAATGCTCTCTGGCGCAATGTGGGAGCCAAGGGCCAGTCCCAATTTAATAGCGCAGGCGACAGCCTCGCGGTTCATCACCGGCAGGGTGCCGGGCAGCGCCAGGTCCACGGCGCAGGCCTGGGTGTTGGGCTCGGCGCCAAAGGCGGTGCTGGCGCGGCTGAAGATCTTGCTGCGGGTGGCGAGCTGGGCGTGGGTCTCGAAGCCGATGACGACTTCGTAGCCCTGGATGAGTTTCGCGGTCATGGTCAGATGCCCTCCGGCGCACGGAGGTGGAAGTCGGTCGCCTGCTGCAGGCGGTGCGCGGCGTTCAGCAGGCGGCCCTCCTGGAAGTAGTTGCCGATGAGCTGCAGGCCCACGGGCATGCCGCCCGCGCCAAAGCCGGCGGGCACGCTCATGCCGGGCAGGCCGGCCAGCGACGCGGGCAGGGTGAAGATGTCGGCCAGGTAGTCGGCCAGCGGGTCGTTGCCGTGCTCGCCGAGCTTCCAGGCCACGCTGGGCGCCACGGGGCCGGCGATCAGGTCGCAATCCTTGAAGGCGTTCTGGAAGTCGTCCGCGATCATGCGGCGGATCTTCTGCGCCTGCAGGTAGTAGGCGTCGTAGTAGCCGTGCGAGAGCACGTAGGTGCCGATCATGATGCGGCGCTTGACCTCGTCGCCGAAGCCTTCGGCGCGGGTCTTCTTGTACATGTCCACCAGATCGGCGTAGTCCTTGGCGCGGTGGCCGAACTTCACGCCGTCAAAGCGCGAGAGGTTGGACGACGCCTCGGCCGGCGCAATGATGTAGTACACGGGGATCGACAGCTCCGTGCGCGGCAGGCTGATGGGCACCAGCTTGGCGCCGAGCTTCTCGTACTCCTTGAGCGCCGCATCGACAGCGGCGCGCACGTCGCCCGCCAGGCCGTCGCCGAAGAACTCGGCCGGGATGCCGATGCGCAGGCCGTCGATGGAGTCATTCAGCTGGGCGCTGAAATCCTCGGCCGGCACGTCCAGGCTGGTGGAGTCGCGGTCGGGGTCGGGGCCGCACATGGCCGACAGCAGCAGCGCGCAATCCTCGGCCGAGCGGGCCATCGGGCCAGCCTGGTCCAGGCTGGAGGCGAAGGCGATCATGCCGTAGCGGCTGGCGCGGCCGTAGGTGGGCTTGATGCCGGTGACGCCGCAAAACGATGCCGGCTGGCGGATGGAACCGCCGGTGTCCGTGCCGGTGACGGCCGGCGCCAGGCGCGCGGACACGGCCACGGCGCTGCCGCCCGAGGAGCCGCCGGGGATGCGGCTGGTGTCCCAGGGGTTGCGCACCGGTGCGGGGGCGTCGCAGCCCACGGGCGCCACGGCGGAGTTTTCGTTGGCCGAGCCCATGGCGAACTCGTCGCAGTTGAGCTTGCCCAGGGTTACGCAGCCGGCATCGGCCAGACGAGTGACCACGGTGGCGTCGAACGGCGACTGGTAACCGGCCAGCATCTTCGAGCCGGCGGTGCTGGGGAAGTCGCGGGTGACGAAGATGTCCTTGTGCGCGATCGGCACGCCGGCCAGCGGGGCAGCCGTGCCGGCGGCCAGGGCCGCGTCCTGCGCGCGGGCCTGCGCCAGGGTGGCGTCCTCGTTCATGGCGACGTAGGCGCCCAGGTTCTGGTGCTGGCGTGCGCGGGCCAGGAAATGCTGCGCGGCCTCGACGGCCGAGACCTGTTTGCTGCGCAGTGCGCTGGTCAGCTGTGCGATGCCCAGGTCGTGGAGTTCGGAGGAGGGGGTGTTGCTCATGCTGTCGTCCTCACTCGATGACCTTGGGCACCAGGAACAGGCCGCGCTCGACGGCCGGCGCGCTGCGCTGGTTGGCCTCGCGCTGGTCGGGCTCGCTGGCCACGTCCTCGCGCAGGCGCAGCTGCACATCCCGCACCACCGCCACCGGGTGCGACAGGGGGGCGATGCCATGGGTATCCACAGCCTGCATCTTCTCGACGATGCCGAAAAAACCGTTGAGTTGCGTGAGCATGCGCTCACTTTCGTCGGGGCTCAGTTCGAGCCGGGCCAGATTGGCGATGCGGCCGATATCCTGGGGTGTCAGTGCCATAGGGAAGAGGGACGGGCGGAAACCAGATGTAAAGCGGTTTTCCGGGCTCCGCCAGGGGGAGTTATTCACAGGGGATGCGTTATTATCCCGGCTTTGCCGCTAGACCTCCATATTGCCGGTCATTGTGCGAAAAAAGCCAACAAACACCCCCGTAATATCCGGCGACGGCAGGCCGACGTGCATGCCGTGCCTGAGAGGACCCCTGCATGTTCGGAGCTTTCCGTCGGTACTTCTCCACCGACCTGGCCATTGACCTTGGCACAGCCAACACCCTGATTTTCGCCCGCGACAAGGGCATCGTGCTCGACGAGCCCTCCGTCGTCGCCATCCGCCACGAGGGCGGCCCGCACGGCAAGAAAGTGATCCAGGCCGTGGGCCACGAGGCCAAGGCCATGCTGGGCAAAGTGCCTGGCAACATCGACGCCATCCGCCCGATGAAGGACGGCGTGATTGCCGATTTCGTGATCACCGAGCAGATGATCAAGCAGTTCATCAAGATGGTGCATCCCCGCTCGGTGCTCACGCCCAGCCCGCGCATCATCATCTGCGTGCCCTGCGGCTCCACCCAGGTGGAGCGCCGCGCCATCAAGGACGCGGCCGAAGCGGCCGGCGCCACCGCCGTGTACCTGATCGAAGAGCCCATGGCCGCCGGTATCGGCGCGGGCCTGCCGGTATCCGAGGCTTCTGGCTCCATGGTGGTGGACATCGGCGGCGGCACCACCGAGGTCGGCGTGATCTCGCTGGGCGGCATGGTCTACAAGGGCAGCGTGCGCGTGGGTGGCGACAAGTTCGACGAATCCATCATCAATTACATCCGCCGCAACTACGGCATGCTGATCGGCGAGCCGACGGCCGAGGCCATCAAGAAGAACATCGGCTCTGCCTTCCCCGGCTCCGAGGTCAAGGAGATGGAGGTCAAGGGCCGCAACCTCTCCGAGGGCGTGCCGCGCAGCTTCACCATCTCGTCCAACGAGGTGCTGGAGGCCCTGACCGAGCCGCTCAACCAGATCGTCTCCGCCGTCAAGAACGCGCTGGAGCAGACCCCGCCGGAGCTGGGCGCCGACATTGCCGAGCGCGGCATGATGCTCACCGGCGGCGGCGCGCTGCTGCGCGACCTGGACCGCTTGCTGGCCGAGGAAACCGGCCTGCCCGTATTGGTGGCCGAGGAGCCCCTGACCTGCGTGGTGCGCGGCTGCGGCATTGCGCTGGAGCGCATGGACCGCCAGGGCAGCATCTTCACCAGCGACTGAGCCCGAACCGCGCCTGACGAGCTGTCCGCATGCCACAGGGAACCCTGGACCGTTCGGCGCCGACGCTGTTCAAGCAGGGGCCATCGCCGCTCTCCCGCCTCACCCTCTACAGCGCCCTGGCGCTGTTTTTGATGGTGGCGGACGCACGCTTTCACCTGACAGAGCCGCTGCGCAAGGCCGTCTCCACGGCGCTGTACCCGCTGCAATGGCTGATGCTGCAGCCGGTGGAGTTCGCGGACAAGGGGGCCGGATACTTCCAGTCGCTGCAGGCCGCACAGCAGGGCATGGACGACGCGCAGCGCACCATGGCGCAAATGGCGGTGCGCGCCGGCGAGGCCGAGCAGCTGCTGCGCGAGAACGCCGAGCTGCGCCAGTTGCTGGCACTGCGCGAGCGCCTGACCACCGAGGCCACGGCCGCGCAAGTGATTTATGACACGGCAGACCCCTATACGCGGCGTGTGATGGTGGACCGTGGGCAGCTGGCAGGCGTGGAGCCGGGCTCGCCGGTGATGGATGCCTCGGGGGTGCTGGGGCAGGTCACACGCGTGTTCCCCATGCTCAGCGAAGTCACGCTGCTCATCGACCGCGACCAGGCCATTCCTGTGCTCAACCTGCGCACCGGTGCACGCAGCGTGGCCTACGGCGACCCGGTGGCCGGGCATGGCGGAGGCATGGAGCTGCGCTTCACGCCGGGCAATGCGGATGTGCAGGAAGGCGACCTGCTCACCACCAGCGGCGTGGACGGCCTGTACCCCGCGGGCCTGCCGGTTGCGCGCGTGCTGCGCGTGGAGCGGCGTGCCGACTCCGCCTTTGCGCGCATCTACTGCGCTCCCGTGGCGCAGATGTACGGAGCGCGCCATGTGATGGTGCTCAAGCCGGTGGTGGCCGACCTGCCGCCGCGCCCCGAACCTGCGCCGGCGGCGCCCAAGCGCGGAGGCCGCAAATGATCATGCCCAAGGGCCAGCAGCTGCTGCTGCCCGTGAACCCGGTCTTCATCGCTGCCAGCCTGGTGGCCGCGCTGGCGCTGAACATGCTGCCACTGGGCCGCGTGGTCTGGACGCCCGACTGGGTCATGGTGCTGCTCGTGTTCTGGGGCATGCACCAGCCGCAGCGCGTGGGGCTGGGGGTGGCTTTCCTCATGGGGCTGTGCCTGGATGTGTACCAGTCTGCCCTGCTGGGCCAGCATGCGCTGGTGTACTGTCTGCTGATGTTCGGCGCGCAATACACGCACCGCCGGCTGCTGTGGTTCGGCCCGCTGCTGCAGGCGCTGCAACTGCTGCCGTTGTTCTTTGCGGCCCATGCGCTTGAACTGCTGCTGCGCGTAGCCATCGGCGGGGGCATCCTGCCGGGTTTCGAAGGCCTGGTGGCACCGCTGCTGGAGGCCGCCCTCTGGCCGCTGGCCAGCTGGGTGCTGCTGGCGCCGCAGCGCCGCCCGCCCGACCGCGATGAAAACCGGCCGCTGTGAGCGCGCAGGGGTGAAGGGCCGCCGCGGATGACCGAACTGCGCAATGCCGAGGCCGATGTCTGGCACTTTCGCCTGCGCGTGTTCGTCGTGGGCGTGGTGGTGCTGCTGGCATTCCTGCTGATCGTCGCGCGCCTGGTGGTGCTGCAGGTGGTGCGCCACGAGGACCTCGCGGACCAGGCCGAGAGCAACCGCACGGCGGTCGTGCCCATCGTGCCCAACCGCGGCCTCATCCTGGACCGCAACGGCGTGGTGCTGGCCACCAACTACTCGGCATACACGCTGGAGATCACGCCCTCGCGGACCATGGACCTGGAGGCGACGATCGACGCGCTGGCCGAGGTCGTGGACATCCAGCCGCGCGACCGGCGCCGCTTCAAGCGTCTGCGCGAGGAGTCGCGCAGCTTCGACTCCCTGCCCATTCGCACACGGCTGTCGGACGAAGAGGTGGCGCGCTTTGCGGCGCAGCGCTACCGCTTCCCCGGCGTGGACATCAAGGCGCGGCTGTTTCGCAACTACCCGCTGGGCGAGGTGGCGAGCCACGCCATCGGCTACATCGGCCGCATCAACCAGCGCGAAAAGGAGCGCATCGAGGACTCGGACGATGCGGCCAACTACCGCGGCACGGACTACATCGGCAAGCTGGGGGTGGAGCAGAGCTTCGAATCCACGCTCCACGGCCAGACGGGGTTCGAGCGCATGGAGACCTCGGCCGGCGGGCATGCCGTGCGGCGCCTGAACAGCCACCCGGCGACGCCGGGCAACACGGTGATGCTGTCGCTGGACATCAAGCTGCAAAAGCTGATCGAAGATATGTTCGGCGAGCGCCGCGGCGCTCTGGTAGCGCTGGACCCGCGCAACGGCGAGGTGCTGGCGCTGGTGTCCAAACCCACGTTCGACCCCAACCTGTTCGTCGAGGGCATCGACCAGGAAAACTGGCAGGCGCTCAACGAGTCCATCAACAAGCCGCTGCTCAACCGCGCGCTGCGCGGCACCTACCCTCCCGGCTCCACCTACAAGCCCTTCATGGCGCTGGCCGCGCTGGAGCTGGGCAAGCGCACGGCGGGGCAGGTGTTCAACGACCCGGGCTATTACAACTATGGCGGGCGCACCTTCCGCAGCCACGAAGGCGGCCTGGGCGGCGTGGACATGCACCGCGCCATCCAGTATTCGAGCAACACCTACTTCTATTCGCTGGCCGTGGAGATGGGTGTGGACGCCATCCACGACTTCATGAAGCCGCTGGGCTTCGGGCAGATCACCGGCATCGACCTCGGGGGCGAAGTGCGCGGCGTGCTGCCCAGCACCGAGTGGAAGCGCAACACCTACAAGCGCCCTGAGGCCAAGCGCTGGTACTCGGGCGAGACAGTGTCGCTGGGCATCGGCCAGGGCTACAACAACTTCACCATGCTGCAGCTGGCCGTGGCCGAGGCCACGCTGGCCAACGGCGGCACCCGCCACCGTCCGCACCTGATCAAGGCCGTGAAAGACCAGGTGGGCGGGCAGGTGACCGAGGTGCAGCAGCCCCCCGGCGAGCGCCTGGGCTACAACCCCAAGCATGTGGCGATCGTGAACAACGCGCTGATGGCCGTGAACCAGGCGGGCACGGGGCGGCGCGTGTTCGCGGGCGCGCCCTACACCTCGGCGGGCAAAACCGGTACGGCGCAGGCGGTGAGCCTGGGGCAGAACGTGCGGTACAACGCCAAGCTGCTGGAGGAGCACCAGCGCGACCACTCCCTTTTTGCCGCGTTCGCACCCGTGGAGGAGCCCCGCATCGCCGTGGCCGTGATCGTGGAGAACGCGGGCTTTGGCGCGGCGGCGGCGGCGCCCATCGTGCGCCGCGTGTTCGACTACTGGCTGCTGGGCCAGTACCCGAGCGAGCAAGACCTGGCGGCCGTCTCCAAGGGGCAGGCCGGTGCTCCCATGGGCACGCCGCGCAACGCGGCGGACGTGCCGCTCGCGATGCCCTGAGGGCTCTTGCGCCCGATCAGGGTGCGGAAGGACGCGCCAGTGCGCGCGGCGGCGGCAACTGGCTCACCACCAGGGCGGCCACGATCAGCGCCGCGCCCGCCAGGCCGGCCGCGCCCAGGCGCTCGCCGATCAGCACCCAGGCCGTGGCGGCGGCAAACACCGGCTCCAGCCCGAAGACGATGGCGCTGCGCATGGCATCCACGCGCTGCTGGCCCCAGGCCTGCAGCGTCACCACCAGCACGCTGGCCACCACGCCCAGGTAGGCCAGCGCCGTCAGCGCGTGCGCCGGCAGGTCCGCCAGGGCCTGCAGCGTCGTGGCGACCTCGCCATGGCGCGCGAGCAGCAGCACGCTGGCCGCGGCGAACATCACCAGCGCCTGCACCGCCGCCATGCGTGTGGCGCGCAGCGGCCGGGCCGCCGTGCGGCGCGCGCATTCCTCCAGCGTGAGGATGTAGATGGCATAGAACAGCGTGCTGGCGAGCGTCAGCGTGTCGCCCAGGTTCCACGGCTCGTTCTCGTGGAACATCAGCACCATGCCGGCCAACGCCATGGCGCAGGCCGCCCACAGCGCGGCGCCATAGCGCCGGCCCAGCACGGCCATGGCCAACAGCGGCACCACCAGCACGTTCAGCCCGGTGACGAACGCATTGCGGTTGCTGCTGGTGCGCGCCAGCCCCTCGATTTGCAGCCAGAACGCGAGGAACAGCAGGGCGCCCAGCAGCAGACCCCAGCGCAGTTCCGTGCGCCGCAGACCGCGCCACAGCGGCGCCAGGACCAGCAGCGCAATCGCGAAGCGGGCCCAGATGATCTGCAGCGCATCCAGGTGCGCGGACATCATCTTCATCGCAGGGAAGGTGGTGCCCCAGACGGCGACCACCAGCAGGAGGGCCAGCAGGCCCTGGCGTTCGGAACGCATGGCTTCTTCAAAAATGAGAGCTGTTGGCGCTTGTCTCAAAAGGATTCTGATATGTTTTCATATCGGAACCCAAGTACATCAAGCGCTGGCAGCTATGGTTTTATAAGCGGCCGCACCGTGCCACCCGGCCGGTCAGTGGCTCATGCGCCCGATGAAGGAGCGGATGCGGTCGTTGGCCGGGTTGGAGAAGAACTCGGCCGGCGGCGCATCGTGGGCAATGCAGCCCTGGTCGAAGAACATCACGCGGTCGGCCACCTCGCGCGCAAAGCCCATCTCGTGCGTGACCACGATCATCGTCATGCCGCCGCGCGCCAGCTCGCGCATCACGTCCAGCACCTCCTGCACCATCTCGGGATCAAGGGCACTGGTGGGCTCGTCGAACAGCATCACCTTCGGCGCCATGGCCAGCGCGCGCGCAATCGCCACGCGCTGCTGCTGGCCGCCCGACAACTGCCAGGGGTACTTGTGCGCATGGTCCTGCATGCCCACGCGCTTGAGCAGGGCCATGGCCTTGTCGTTGGCCTCGCGGCGCGACGTGTGGCGGATGCGGCGCGGCGCCAGCGTCACGTTGTCCAGCACCGTCATGTGGCCGAACAGGTTGAACTGCTGGAACACCATGCCCACTTCGCTGCGCTGCAGCTGCAGCGTGCGCGGGTCGTCGGTGACCTCCACGCCGTCGATGGTGATGCTGCCGCTGTCATGCGGCTCCAGGCGGTTGATGGCGCGCAGCAGCGTGGACTTGCCCGAGCCCGAGGCGCCGATGATCACGGTGACCTCGCCCGTGCGGAACACGGTGGACACGCCCTTGAGCACCTCGTGGCTGCCGAAGGCCTTGCGCACGTCCTTGCACACGATGTAGGGATTGGCGGAAGCGGCGTGGCTCATTTCACACGCCCTTCGACGTCAAAGCGGTACTCGATGGCATGCGTGACCTGCGTCACCAGCGTGGTCAGGATCAGGTAGGTGATGGCCACCGTGGTCAGCGTGGCCACGGGCTGGAAGGTGGCGGACTGGATGCGGTTGCCCACGTTGGTCAGCTCCACCACGCCGATGGCGTAGGCGAGCGACGAGTCCTTGAGCAGCGCCACGAAGTTGCTCACCAGCGGCGGCAGCGCGATCTTGAAGGCCTGGGGGAACACGACGTCGAAGAAAACGTGCGTGCGCGACAGGCCGAGCGCGCGCGCGGCCTCGGTCTGCCCGCGCGGCACGGCCAGCAGGCCGGCGCGGATGGCCTCGGCGTTGTAGGCGCCCACGTTCAGGCCCAGCGCCACCACGGCGGCGGCGAAGTCGGGCAGGTTCAGGCCCGGCACCAGCACGGGCAGCGCGAAGTACACGAACAGGATCTGCACCAGCAGCGGCGTGCCGCGGATCGCCCAGATGTAGAAGCTGGCCACCCAGCGCAGCCAGGCCAGGCGCGAGGTGCGCGCCAGCGCCGCGGCGGTGCCCAGCAGCAGGCCCACGGTGCCGCTGACCAGCGTCAGGTACAGCGTGGTGAGCGCGCCTTCGGAGAAGAGCTCCGCGTTGGAGCCGATGGGCTCAGGAAAGAAGGAGAGGAACTGGCCGAGCAGGGCGAGGACCAGCGCCATCAACACCAAAGCCGCCACCAGCGTTGCATTGCTGCGCTGGGTGCGGCTCCAGTGTGCGGGCCAGAGAGCGAGAAGCATGGGCAAAGCGGGCCGGACCCGCAGGCCCGGCGCAGTCGGTTACTTGCAGGTGACGTCTTCTTGGAAGTACTTCTGGGAGATCTTGCCCACAGTGCCGTCGGCGATCGCTTCCTTCAGCGCCTTGTTCCAGGCGTCGGCCAGGCCCTGGTTGCCCTTGGAGACGGCGGCGGCCACCTGCTCCACGAACAGCATGTCGCCCGTGCGGAAGCCCGCCTTGGGCGCCTTGGCCAGCATTTCCTTGGCCACGAAGCGGTCGGTCACCCAGGCGTCCACGCGCTTGGACGCCAGGGCGTTGCGCGCGGCTTCGTCGGTGGGGAAGTTCTTCACGTCCTTCACGCCGGGCACCTTCTTCACGGCGTCCAGATAGGTCGTGCCGGTCTGCACGGCCACCACCTTGCCGTTCAGGTCGGCGGCCTTGGCCACCTCGGGCTTCATCGACACGATGATGCCGCCCGAGCAGTAGTGCGGCAGCGTGAAGGTCACGGCCTTGGAGCGCTCGTCGGTGATGGCGTGCGAGGCGATCACCAGGTCCCAGCGGTCCTGGGCCAGGCCGGTCAGCAGCGCGTCGAAGCCGACGGTCTTCCACTCGTACTTCAGGCCCATCTTCTTGACCACGGCCTCGGCCACTTCGATCTCGTAGCCCGTGAGCTGCTTGCCCTTGAAGAAGTTGAACGGCGCGTACTGCCCCTCGGAGCCGAGGATGATGGTGCCGCTCTTCTGGATTTCTTCCAGGGGACGCGCCTGCACGACAACGGCGGCGCACAGCGCCACAGCAGTGGCCAGGGTCTTGAACATCTTCATAGGGAGTTCCTGCTTGCTTCAGGTACAAAAAATCCGGCATTGCGGATCACAAGCCGGAAACCAACGCCTGCGCAAGAAGCCCGGGTAAGGGCGGCGTCACGAGGCGGTCACATTATAGAGAGCGGCCCCTGGTGCGCCGCATTGACGCAAACCCGGGGGCCAGGGTCATTGCGGGCGCATCAGCGTGGACTTGCCGAACAGGCTCTCCAGCAGGTCCACGGCCAGCTCGGCCGTCTGGTTGCGCACGTCCAGCGCAGGGTTCAGCTCCACCAGGTCCGCCGAGCCGAGCGCGCCGCAGTCGGCCAGCATCTCCATGCACAGCTGGGTCTCGCGGTAGGTCGGGCCGCCGCGCACGCCGGTGCCCACGCCCGGGGCCACCGACGGGTCCAGGCAATCCATGTCGAAGCTCACGTGCAGGTGCGTGTCCTGGTCCACGTCGGCCAGCGCGGCCTGCATCACCGCGCGCATGCCCAGCTCGTCGATGGTGCGCATGTCGTACACCTCGATGCCGTGCTCGTTGACGAAGCGCTTCTCGGTGGCATCCACGCTGCGCACGCCGATCAGCGTGATCTGGCCGGACTGCAGCGCCGGCGGCGCATCGGGGCCGGCCAGGCGCGTGAGCTGCGCCGGACCGTGGCCCAGCAGGCACGCCACAGGCATGCCGTGCAGGTTGCCGCTGGGGGAGGACTCGGGGGTGTTGGCGTCCGCGTGCGCGTCGAACCACAGCACCTTCAGCCGCCGCCCGCGCGCGCGGCAGTGCTGCGCCACGGCGCTGATGGAGCCGATGGCCAGGCAGTGGTCTCCGCCCATGAGCAGCGGCAACTGTCCCGCCTGCAGCGCAGCGTGCGTGGCTTCGTACACCGCCCGGTTCCAGGCCGCGACCTCGGCCAGATGGCGAAAGCCGCTGGCGGGCTCGGCCTGCGGATTGCCGGGGCCGGCCAGGTTGCCCTGGTCGCGCACGTCGAAGCCGCGTGCCTGCATGGCCCGCGCAATGCCCGCGATGCGCAGCGCGTCGGGGCCCATGCTGGCGCCCAGCACGCTGGCGCCCACGTCGGTGGGGGCGCCGATCAGGGTCAGGGTCGTCATCGGGTCTCTCCTTGCCAGTGAATGCGGGTGAATCGGGTCAGCGCAGGAACGCGTCGTAGCCGGTCTTCAGGATCAGCATGCCCACCACCAGGATGAAGATGCCGCGCACGAAGCCCGCGCCATGCTTCAGCGCCAGGTGGGCGCCGAGCAGGCTGCCCACCACGTTGGCCACGGCCAGCGGCAGCGCGAAGTGCCACCAGACATGGCCCTTGGCCGTGAACAGGATCAGCGCGGCCACGTTGGTGGCCAGGTTCAGCAGCTTGGCGGACACCGACGCGTTCAGGAAATCGTAGCCCAGCACGCGCACGAAGAGAAACACGAAGAAACTGCCCGTGCCGGGGCCGAAGAAGCCGTCGTAGAAACCGATGGTCACGCCGATGGCGCAGGCCGCCAGGGTTTCACGCCCTGCAGCCAGGCGCGGCGCGTGGTGGCGCCCCAGGTCCTTGCGCGCCAGGGTGTAGATCAGCAGCGCCACCAGCACCAGCGGCAGCAGCTTGCGCAGGAAATCGGCGGAAATCAGCGTCACCACCCAGGCGCCGGCGAACGCGCCGACGAATCCCGCGAGCGCCGCCGGCAGCAGGGCACGCCAGCGCATCTGCACGCGGCGGCTGTACTGCCAGGTGGCGATGCCCGTGCCCCAGATGGCGGCACTCTTGTTGGTGCCCATCAGCGTGGCCGGCGGCGCGGTGGGAAACGTGGCGAACAGGGCGGGCAGCAGGATCAGGCCGCCCCCGCCGACGATTGCGTCCACGAAGCCGGCCAGCAGCGAGGCCAGCGAGACGATGATCCATTCCATGGGCGCGATTGTCGCACCGCTACCGCTACGGAATCAGTAGCTGCTTGCGCCCAACCTGCGGGCGCTGGGGCCACTTTTGCTGAAAGTCTCGATAAATAAAAAGGCACCCGGGTTGCGGGTGCCTTGTGAAGGGGCGTCTCGTTGCGGATGCCTGATTGGATGGTTGATGTTCTTGTGTTAGGGCTGTTGTCTCCTCGGTCCCCTCGGTTGGCGTGCCGAGGCGCGCTTCGAGTGCATGGACTGTAATAAAACGCACCCCGGTGGTGCATTGGTGGTTTCCCGCACCTGCTGCCACTGGTTCAAACTGGGGCACGCGCCTCGCTGCGAATCCATTGGGCGGCCATCTCGGCCATCATCAGCGTGGGTGCATTGGTATTGCCGCTGGTGATGGTGGGCATGGCGCCCGCGTCCACCACGCGCAGGCCGGCCACCACGCCGCCGCGGCCGTCGCGCACGCGCAGGCGCGCATCCAGCACGGCCTGCGGATCGTCCAGCCGGCCCATGCGCGTAGTGCCCACGGGGTGGAAGATGGTGGTGGCGATATCGCCCGCCAGCCGGGCGAGGTCTTCGTCGCTCTGGTACTGCGGGCCGGGCTTGTATTCCTCGGGCTGGTAGGGAGCCAGTGCGGGCTGGGCCACGATGCGGCGCGTGACGCGCAGACTGTCGGCGGCCACCTGGCGGTCCTCGGGCGTGGACAGGTAGTTGGGAGCGATGGCCGGCGCGGTGCGGAAGTCCGGGCTCTTGATCTGGATGGTTCCGCGGCTGGTGGGGTTCAGGTTGCACACGCTGGCCGTGAAGGCCGGGAAGCGGTGCAGCGGCTCGCCGAAGGCCTCCAGCGACAGGGGCTGCACGTGGTACTCAAGGTTGGGGTGCGGCAGGTCCGGCTGGCTGCGTGTGAAGGCGCCCAGTTGCGACGGCGCCATGCTCATCGGACCGCTGCGCTTGAAGGCGTATTCCAGTCCGATCCTGGCCTTGCCCAGCAGGTTGCCCGCCAGCATGTTCAACGTGGGCACGCCCTGCACCTTGTACACGGCGCGGATCTGCAGGTGGTCCTGCAGGTTGGCGCCCACGCCGGGCAGGTCGGCCTGTATGTCGATAAGGGGTATCTATTTAGCTCCAGCAGCCCCATTGATACTGTGATTTCATAAGGGGTATCTATTTAGCTCCAGCAGCCCCATTGATACTGTGATTTCATCCAGCAATGGTATCCGATTGGCTCTCCCCGGTGTTCTTGCTCACGACATCCCCATACGTCACTGGCGGCGTAACCACCGCTTGCTGCAGCAAGCGGTAAAACAGC
The DNA here is from genome assembly GCF_019602835.1 of Diaphorobacter sp. MNS-0. Taxonomy (NCBI): domain Bacteria; kingdom Pseudomonadati; phylum Pseudomonadota; class Betaproteobacteria; order Burkholderiales; family Comamonadaceae; genus Diaphorobacter; species Diaphorobacter sp. MNS-0. Next base: position 309,774 of record NZ_CP080761.1, read on the forward strand.
ATCCCGCGTGAGCTGGATGTGCGCCGGTTGAAACGGAACACGAATTCATCGAGATAGGCGTCCAGGTGGTCTGGCTGTACAGAGCCATGATGTGTTCCCAGCACCCAGCGCTGTACCAGTGAGGCGACCCGGTGCACTCCCGCCATGGAGACATGGGCAGGTACGCCTGAGCCGAGCATGACGGTGCGCTGGTGGGTGTAACCCAGTTCTCCCAGAGCGCGGTATGCCGCCGAACCATCCGTGCGTACCTGGGCTCCAGGCTCGACCACCTCCTGCACAAAGGGGATTACGTGGGTGGCGGCGTCTCGGTCAATGCGGCGTAACCGGATGCGCCCAAACCCCTTGGGCTCCACGATCTCCACCGCCATGACCATCAACACTTTGGTGGTGCTGCTCTTGCGCCCTGCAGGGGTGGCGGGATTCTTGCGATCCGTGATGGACAGGTACGTTTCATCCACCTCCACAAGCCCCTTGAGCTTGTCCCGGCCCGGGCGGACCATGGCACGTCGAAACCGGTGCAGCATGGTCCAGGCGGTCTGGTAGCTCCCCAAACCCAATACGCGCTGCAGCCCCAGGGCGCTCACGCCTTGTTTCTGATTGGTCAGGTACCAAGCTGCAGCCAGCCAGACACGCAGCGGTGTGCGCGTCTTGTCAAAGATGGTTCCAGATGTCACTGTGCCTTGGTACTGGCATGAGCGGCACATCAGGCGGGTGCGGCTGGCGCGGTACACATCGCCAGCGTTGCCGCAACGCGGGCAGACGAAGCCTTGGGGCCACCGAAGCTTCTCCAGGAACGCCTGGCAAGCCTCTTCGGTGGCAAACCAGTCAAGAAATTCGTTCCAGGTGCGGGGGTAGTCCCCTCCAGGAGTTGGCGTTAGCATCTGGGTTTCCATCCAGCTATTCTCACGTCACTGGAGCTAAATAGATACCCCTTGATTTCATCCAGCAATGGTATCCGATTGGCTCTCCCCGGTGTTCTTGCTCACGACATCCCCATACGTCACTGGCGGCGTAACCACCGCTTGCTGCAGCAAGCGGTAAAACAGCATCCCGCGTGAGCTGGATGTGCGCCGGTTGAAACGGAACACGAATTCATCGAGATAGGCGTCCAGGTGGTCTGGCTGTACAGAGCCATGATGTGTTCCCAGCACCCAGCGCTGTACCAGTGAGGCGACCCGGTGCACTCCCGCCATGGAGACATGGGCAGGTACGCCTGAGCCGAGCATGACGGTGCGCTGGTGGGTGTAACCCAGTTCTCCCAGAGCGCGGTATGCCGCCGAACCATCCGTGCGTACCTGGGCTCCAGGCTCGACCACCTCCTGCACAAAGGGGATTACGTGGGTGGCGGCGTCTCGGTCAATGCGGCGTAACCGGATGCGCCCAAACCCCTTGGGCTCCACGATCTCCACCGCCATGACCATCAACACTTTGGTGGTGCTGCTCTTGCGCCCTGCAGGGGTGGCGGGATTCTTGCGATCCGTGATGGACAGGTACGTTTCATCCACCTCCACAAGCCCCTTGAGCTTGTCCCGGCCCGGGCGGACCATGGCACGTCGAAACCGGTGCAGCATGGTCCAGGCGGTCTGGTAGCTCCCCAAACCCAATACGCGCTGCAGCCCCAGGGCGCTCACGCCTTGTTTCTGATTGGTCAGGTACCAAGCTGCAGCCAGCCAGACACGCAGCGGTGTGCGCGTCTTGTCAAAGATGGTTCCAGATGTCACTGTGCCTTGGTACTGGCATGAGCGGCACATCAGGCGGGTGCGGCTGGCGCGGTACACATCGCCAGCGTTGCCGCAACGCGGGCAGACGAAGCCTTGGGGCCACCGAAGCTTCTCCAGGAACGCCTGGCAAGCCTCTTCGGTGGCAAACCAGTCAAGAAATTCGTTCCAGGTGCGGGGGTAGTCCCCTCCAGGAGTTGGCGTTAGCATCTGGGTTTCCATCCAGCTATTCTCACGTCACTGGAGCTAAATAGATACCCCTTATGTCGATACCGTGCCGCTGCAGCAACGCGCCGGGGCCGATGCCCGACAGCTGCAGAATCTGTGGCGAGTTCACCGCGCCGGCGCTCAGGATCACCTCCTGCTGCGCGTGGGCCGTGACCATTTCCTCGCCGGTCCACACCTGCACGCCGGTGCAGCGCAGGCTGCCGTCCGGCTGACGGTCCAGTACCAGGCGCGTCACCTGGGCCGAGGTCCACATCTCGAAATTGGGCCGCCCGTAGCAGGTGGGGCGCAGGAAGGCCTTGGCCGTGTTCCAGCGCCAGCCGTTCTTCTGGTTGACCTCGAAATAGCCCACGCCCTCGTTGGTGCCGCGGTTGAAGTCGTCGGTGGCGGGAATGCCGGCCTGCTGCGCGGCCTGGGCGAAGGCGTCGAGGATGTCCCAGCGCAGGCGTTGCTTTTCCACGCGCCACTCGCCCGAGCTGCCCGTGGACTTGCTGCCGTGCAGGCGCTTGAAGTTCTCGTTCACGCCCTCGGGCTGGTCCAGGCGCCAGTGGTCCTCGTGGCGGCGAAAGGCCGGCAGCACGTTGTCCCAGCGCCAGGCGTCGTCGCCCGTGATCTGGGCCCACTGGTCGTAGTCGCGCGCCTGGCCACGCATGTAGATCATGCCGTTGATGCTGCTGCAGCCGCCCAGCACCTTGCCGCGCGGGTAGCGCAGGCTGCGGCCGTTCAGGCCGGTGTCGGCCTCGGTGTGATAGAGCCAGTCGGTGCGCGGGTTGCCGATGCAATACAGGTAGCCCACGGGAATGTGGATCCAGTGGTAGTCGTCCCTGCGGCCGGCCTCCACGAGCAGCACACGGTTCTTGGGGTCTGCGCTGAGCCGGTTGGCCAGCAGGGCGCCGGCGGTGCCGCCGCCGATGATGATGTAGTCGAAAGTGGTGTCGCTCATGGATGCCGATCGCACGTCAGGGAAGGAGCGCAACGCGCCAGCGCCGGGGCTGCCGCAGTGCAGCAATCGATTGTGCGATTCGGCACTCGGGTGTCGAGAGGGAAACCCCGCTGCGCTACGCTTTTTGATAGTGGCAGCGCGCGCTGCGGGTGCGTCACGGCCGGTTTTTGATGTTTTTTCAAGCGCCGGCGGGCCTCGCTTTTGCCACGCGCCAATTCTGTGGAATGATGCGCCGCGTCAGCCCCGTGCGCGGCGCGGCCGCCGGAATATGCAAAACTGCGGGCGCCGCCAGTGGCGCCGGCGCCAGCCGGTCGCCCGGCCTCTTTCCCGACCACCATGCCCGTCACCCACCCTCCATCGGTCGTGCAGGACCACGCTGCCAGGCCCCTTGCCCAGCCGCAGGGCGAGTGGGTGGCCGCGGCCTTTGCCGACCGCCGGGCCTGGCGGCGGGTGGCGGCGCAGCTCAAGGAGTGCGGTCCCGGCGTTGCCTGGAGCCTGCAAGGCGTGCAGCGTCTGGACCACGTGGGCGCGCAGATCCTGTGGAACCACTGGGGCCGCGCCTGGCCCGAGCAGCTGGAACTGACCGAGAACCAGCGTGAGATGCTGGAGCGCGTGGCGCAGTACACCACCCCCTGCGAGCCCCCCGCGCCTTGGCGCCTGGGCGACCAGGTGGACCGCCTGGGCGTGCTGGTGCTGCACGCGCTGGACCATGTGCGCCATCTGGTGATATTGGTGGGCCAGCTGGTGCTGGACGTACTGCGCCTGCTGCGCAACCCGCGGCGCGGGCCCTGGCGCGACATCTCGGGCCACCTGTACCGCATGGGCGCCACGGCGCTGCCCATTACGGCGCTGGTGGGCTTCCTGATCGGCGTGGTGCTGGCCTATCTCATGTCGCTGCAGTTGCGGCAGTTCGGCGCCGAAGCGTTTATCGTGAACATCCTGGGCATCTCGCTGATCCGCGAGCTGGGGCCCATGCTGGGCGCCATCCTCGTGGCGGGGCGATCGGGCTCGGCCATCACCGCGCAGATTGGCGTGATGCGCGTCACCGAGGAGCTGGACGCCATGCGCGTCATGGGCATACCGCACGGTTTTCGCCTGGTGATGCCGCGCGCGCTGGCGCTGGCGCTGGCCATGCCGCTGGTGGCCCTGTGGACCACGCTGGCGGCGCTGGCGGGCGGCATGCTGGCTGCGGACCTGACCATGGGCATCTCGTCGGCCTACTTCGCGCAGGCCCTGCCTGCCGCCGTGAATGTGTCCAACCTGTGGCTGGCGATGTCCAAGTCGGTGGTGTTCGGCGTGTTCATCGCGCTCATCGGCTGCCACTGGGGGCTGCGCGTCAAGCCCAACACCCAGAGCCTGGGCGAAGGCACCACCGCCTCGGTGGTGAGCGCCATCACCATGGTGATCATCGTGGACGCGCTGTTCGCCGTCGCCTTCAAGAACGTGGGTTTCTAGCCATGGATGCCACCCGCCCCGCCGCAGACGCCGACACCCGGGCCGTGGTTGAGCCGCCGGTGGTGGACATCCGCGGCCTGGCCACGGTGTTCGGCCGGGGTGACGAAGCGTTCACGGTGCACGACGACCTGCAGCTCACCGTGCAGCGCGGCGAGATCCTCTCGCTCGTGGGAGGCTCGGGCACCGGCAAGACGGTGTTGCTGCGCCACATCCTGGGGCTCACGCGGCCCACACGCGGCAGTGTGGAGGTGCTGGGCCGCTCGGCGGCTGAGCTGGTCGGCGGCGAGCGCGCCAGCAGCCGCGTGGGCATGCTGTTCCAGCACGGGGCGCTGTTCTCGGCCTTCAACGTGCTGGACAACATTGCTTTCGCGCTGCGCGAGCTGGGCACGCTGCCACCCGCGCTGGTCAACGACGCGGCCATGGTCAAGCTGCGCCTGGCGGGGCTCAAGCCCGAGCACGCCACGCGCATGCCGGCGGACCTCTCGGGCGGCATGATCAAGCGCGTGGCCCTGGCGCGCGCGCTCATCATGGACCCGCCGCTGCTGCTGCTGGACGAGCCCACGGCGGGGCTGGACCCGAGCAGTTCCGACGAGTTCTGCGCGCTGCTGCGCGAGCTGCATGCGGCGCTGGGCCTCACGGTGATCATGGTCACGCACGACCTGGATACCCTGTACGCCCTGTCCACGCGCGTGGCCGTGCTGGCCGACCGGCGCGTCATCGTCACCGGCACGCCGCAGGAGGTCGCGCGCTTCGACCATCCCTTCATTCACCACTTTTTTCTCGGAGAACGCGGCCGCCGTGCCATGGCCCAGCCGCCCGCCGCCTCTTCGTCCAAGGAAGCCTGATGGAAAACAAGTCCCATGCCCTGGCCGCAGGCATTTTCGTGATCGCCGTGGCGGCGCTGCTGGCCGGCCTCGGCATGTGGCTCACGCGCGACCAGACCGATTACCAGCTCTACGAGTTGTCCAGCAAGGACAGCGTGAGCGGCCTGCAGCCCCAGGCAGCCGTGCGCTACAAGGGCGTGGCCGTAGGCAAGGTCACGCACATCGGTTTTGACCCGCAGGTCGCGGGCAACGTGCTGATCCGTATCGCCGTGAATGCGGACGCGCCCATCAGCCCCACCACCTTCGCCACGCTGGGCTACCAGGGCGTGACGGGCCTGGCTCATGTGCAGCTGGACGACGCGGAGGCGCCGCTGCCCGCGCCGCCGCCGGGCGCCAGCGGGCTGCCGCGCCTGCCGCTGCACAGCTCCTCGTTCAGCCAACTGGCCGAGCAGGGTCCGGCCATCCTGGGCCAGGTGCAGGAGGCCACGCAGCGCATCAACACCCTGCTGGGCGACGAGAACCAGCAGCGCTTTTCCACGGCACTGAAGCAGTTGGGCGACGCGGCGGGCAGCATCGACCAGCTCGCGCGCCGCCTGGACAACACCGTGACCACCCGGCTGGACCCCGCGCTGGCGGGCGTGCCGCCGCTGGTGCAGGACACGCAGCAGACCCTGCAGGCGCTGCGCCAGGCGGGCAGCAGCGCGGCCACGGCCGCCAACGACGTCAGCCAGGCCATCCGCACGCTGCAGGCCGAGGGCGGCGCGCTCGACGAGATCGCCGCGGGCGCCAAGTCGCTGGCCGGCGCGGCCGACCGCTTCGGCCGCGTCACGCTGCCGCGCATCAACCATGCGGCCGACGAGACCGCGCGCGCCGCGCGCCGCCTGGGCCGCACGGCCTCGGGTATCAACGACAACCCGCAGTCGCTCATCTACGGGCCCGGTCGCTCGGCCGCGGGACCGGGCGAGCCCGGTTTCACCGCCCCCGCAGCACAGCAATGACACATCGCAAGGATCCTATGATGACTATCAAAAAGATAGCTGCTAGCGCTTATCAGATAAGGGCTAAGGCCATATTTTTCTTGGCATCCCTGGCCCTGGTGGTGGGCTGCTCCATCCTCCCCGAGCCGCCGGTGCGCGCCGATGTGTACGACTTTGGCCCCGGTCCCTTGCAGGCGCCGGGCCCCGCGGCCAGCGCGCCGCTGCCCCCGATCGCGCTGGCCGAGGTGACCGCCACGGGCCTGCCCGAGGGCAGCACCGCGCTGCTGTACCGGCTGGCCTATACCAACGCCCAGCAACTGCGCCCCTACACCCAGGCGCGCTGGAGCCTGCCGCCCGCCGTGCTGCTGCACCAGGCGGTGCGCGAGCGCCTGGGCCAGCGCCGCGCGGTGCTCTCTGGCGACGACGGCATGGCCGTGTTGCTGGAGCGCGGCCGCATGCCCAGCGTGCTGCGCCTGGAGCTGGAGGAGTTCAGCCACGTGTTCGGCGCGCCCCAGGCGAGCGCCGGCCTGGTGCGTGTGCGCGCCGTGCTGGCCGACGCGAGCACCGCGGGTGAGACGCTGGTCACGCAGCGGGTGTTCGTGGCGCGGCGCGATGCCGCCACGCCCGATGCCGCTGGCGGCGCCAAGGCCCTGGCCGATGCGGCGGCCCAGGTGGCCGAGGAGCTGGCCGCATGGGTGGAGCAGTCCGGCCGCTGAGCGCCTGCGCCCTTCCCACCCCCAGAGACATGCTGCGCATGCCTCTTTTTTTTTGCCCGCCGCGCACCGGCGACGGGGCGGCGGCCTACATGCCGCTGTCGCCCTGGGCTGACGCCGCTTGCGTGCGCGCACCGACGCGCTGCCGCCGGGCACCTGCCTAGAGTCCATTCATCGCCTCGCAATGCCCGGCGCCATACAGGGGCCAGGCAGGCGATCCCTCAACAACCGCTACAGGAGAGTGACGTATGAACGAAGACCGCATTGAAGGCAACTGGAAGCAGTTCAAGGGCAAAGTGAAGGAGCAATGGGGCAAGCTGACCGACGACGACCTGGACGTCATCGCCGGCAAGCGCGACCAGCTGCTGGGCAAGCTGCAGGAGCGCCATGGGCTGGCCCGGGAGGCAGCCGAGGAACAGCTCAAGGGCTGGGAACAGCGCAACCCCGACTTCCGCTACGACTGACGCAACGCGCCGCAGGGGCACGACTCGCGCGCCCTGCGGGATCCAATTTCCATCACATTCATCTGGAGGACATTCCATGAAAAACGCACGCAATCTGCTGGCCCTGGCGGCCGCTGCCCTGATGGCCACTTCGGGCATGGCCATGACCAAGGAGGAATACAACGCCGGCAAGGACCGCATCGGCGCTGACTACAAGGCCGCCAAGGCGCAGTGCGACACCCTGCAGGGCAACGCCAAGGACGTCTGCATGAAGGAGGCCAAGGGCCGCGAGAAGGTGGCCAAGGCCGAGTTGGAAGCCCAGTACAAGCCCAGCGACAAGGCCACCTACAACGTGAACGAGGCCCGTGCCGACGCTGACTATGAAGTGGCCAAGGAAAAATGCGACGACCAGAAGGGCGACGCCAAGGACATTTGCGTGAAGGACGCCAAGGCCGCCCATGTGGCCGCCAAGGAAAACGCCAAGGTGCAGCGCGCGCAGGCCAAGCCCGCCGACTCCACCGCCGAGAAGCGCGCCGATGTCGCAGAGGCCAAGAAGGACGCCGCAGAGGCCCAGCGCGAAGCCAACTACAAGGCTGCGAAGGAGCGCTGCGACACCATGAGCGGTGACGCCAAGGACAAGTGCGTGGCCGATGCCAAGCGCACCCACGGCCAATAAACCGGCAAACACGTGCAGCCCCGCCTCTGGCGGGGCTTTTTTTGTCCCCCACCAGCGGCACCGACATGACATGTGTCAATACCGCCGGTGGCGGTTTTTCTTAAGCTCGCGCCGCTTCACAACGCCGCACAGGAAGGAAAGACCGCCCATGGCCGCATTGCAATGGTCCGAGGAACTCGCACTGGATCTGCCGCAGATGGACCACACGCACCAGGAATTCGTGGCACTGCTGCAGGCCGTGGAGAGCGCCGATGACGCGGCGCTTATCGGTGCCTGGGAAGACCTGGTGGCGCACACCGACGCCCACTTCGCCCAGGAGGACCGCTGGATGCAGGCCACCCGCTTTGCCGCGGGCAACTGCCACAGCACGCAGCACCAGGTGGTGCTCAAGATCATGCGCGAGGGCACCGACCGCGCGCGCCAGGGCGAGCTGCATGTCCTGCGCGAGATGGCTGCAGAGCTGGCCGTATGGTTCCCCCAGCATACGGACGCCATGGACGCGTCCCTCGCCCAGCACCTGCGCCGCGTGGGCTTCGACCCCGCCACGGGCAGCGTGCAGAAGCCGGGCGCGCTGCCCGACGATCTGATCCACGGCTGCGGTGGGGCCTGCTCTTCGGGTGACGACACCCCCGCCCAGCCCGCCGCCGTGGCCTGAACGATCGGCCGGCTCAGCAGAACTGCAAAACTGGGGCGGTGCGGCGCCGCGCCGGGTGCGTGTGGCGCGTGGCGACAGGTTGTGCCGGAGTGGCGCGGCGTGGCGTCCCGCGCCCGCCACGGCCGCTGTCGCGTCGCCCTGCTAAGCTTGCTGCGTTTTCACGGCCAGCCGGAGCCCCCATGACGCCGCATGAACCACCCGAAAGCGCGCTTTATCGCACCCTGCTCGAATCCACGCGCGCCATTCCGTGGAAGATCGACTGGGCCACGGCGACCTTTGCCTACATCGGCCCGCAGATCGAGGACCTGCTGGGCTGGGCGCCCACCAGCTGGCGCACCGTGCAGGATTGGGCCGACCGCATGCACCCCGACGACCGGGACCGGGTGGTCAACTTCTGCATTTCGCAATCCCAGTCGGGCGTGGACCACGAGGCGGACTACCGCGCGCTCACCACAGGCGGGGATTACGTGTGGATCCGCGACGTGGTGCATGTGGTGCGCGACTTGCAGGGCAATGTGGTGTCGCTCGTGGGCTTCATGTTCGACATCACCGAGCGCAAGCAGAACGAACACCAGCTGCTGCAACTGCAGCAGGAGCTGCAGGAACTGTCATTCCGCGACGGGCTCACGGGCGTGAACAACCGCCGCAAGTTCGACGCGGTGTACGAGCGCGAATGGCAGGAGGCGCAGCGCACCGGAGAGCCGCTGTCGCTGCTGATGTTCGATGTGGATTTCTTCAAGAGCTACAACGACCAGTACGGCCACGTGGAGGGCGACGAGTGCCTGCGGCGCGTGGCCCGCGCGCTGCAGCAGGCCGCCCACCGCCCGCGCGACTGCCTGGCGCGCTACGGGGGCGAGGAGTTCGTGCTGCTGCTGCCCGGCGCGGATGCATCTTCCGCGCGCGCGGTGGCGCAGCGCTGCATGCAGGAGGTGGCCCACGCCGGTATCGTCCATGCGGCTTCGCCCCTGGGCCAGCAGCTCACGGTGAGCGTGGGCATGGGCACGGCCCTGCCCGGCACCCAGGATGACTCCAAGCGGTTCCTGGAAACGGTGGACCGCTGCCTTTACCGTGCCAAGCACGCGGGGCGCAACCGCATCGAGGCCACGGCCTGACCGCTATGAACGCGCGGCCAGCACCGGGAACAGCTTGCTCAGCCCGTCGGCCATCACCTCCACGGCCAGCGCCGCGAGGATCAGCCCCATGAGCCGCGTCATCACGTTGATGCCCGTCTTGCCGAGCACGCGCTCGATGGGCTCGGCCAGTGCAAAGCACAGCGCCGTGGCCGCGCCCACCACCACGCCGTAGCCCACCAGCGCCAGGTGCTGCCAGATGCTCTGCGCGCGGTCGGCGTAGATCACCACGGTGGACATGGCCGCCGGCCCCGTGAGCAGCGGGATGGTCAGCGGCACCACGGCGATGCTGCTGCCCGCGGCCGCCTTCTCGGCGCCCTGCTCCAGCTCGTGGGTGTGCGGCTTGGCCTCGGCCGGCTGCGCATTGAGCATGTTCATGGCGCTGATCAGCAGCAGCATGCCCCCGCCCACCTGGAAGCTCTGCAGCGAGATGTTGAAGAAGTCCAGGATCTGCAGACCGACAAGCGCGCAGGCCGCGATCACGCAAAACGCGCTGAACGCCGCCACCTGGACGGTGCGCCGGCGCTGCGCGGCGTTGAAACCGCTGGTGTAGTGGATGAAGAACGGCACGATGGCCAATGGATTCACGATGGCCAGCAGCGTGATGAGCGGCTTCAAGTCCATCAGCGGCCCCCGGCAATGTCCATGAGCGTGGCCGAGGTGTAGCTGGCCGCGTCCGACATCAGCCACACGATGGCCTCGGCCACTTCCTCGGGCGTGCCGCCGCGCTCCATGGGCACCTGGCCTGCCAGGTCGCGCACGCGGTGGGGCAGGCCGCCGCTGGCGTGGATATCGGTGTCGATCAGGCCGGGGCGCACGGCATTCACGCGGATGCCCTCGCCGCCCACCTCGTGCGCCAGGCCTATGGTGAGCGTGTCCAGCGCGCCCTTGGACGCCGCATAGTCCACGTATTGATGGGGCGCACCCAGCCGGGCCGCGATGCTGGACACGTTGACGATGCTGCCGCCGGCGCCGCCATGGCGCGTGCTCATGCGCAGCACCGCCTCGCGCACGCAGTAGAAGGCGCCCAGCACGTTGATGCTGAACATGCGCCGCAGGCGCTCGCCGTGCATTTCGTCCACGCGGGCAGGGCGGTCCACCACGCCCGCGTTGTTCACCAGTGCCGTGAGGCGCCCCAGGCGGTGGTCCACGGTCTCGAACAAAGTCACTACGTCGGCCTCCACCGCCACATCGGCCTGCACCGCGATGGCGCGCCCGCCCGCGGCCTCGATCTGGCGCACCACGCCGTTCGCGGCTTCGGCGTGGCGCAGGTAGTTGATGGCCACGGCCCAGCCGCGCTGCGCGGCCAGTACGGCGGCGGCAGCGCCGATGCCCCGGCTGCCGCCGGTGATCAGAACAATCTTGTCCATGTACGGGTGACTCCTGCAAGAATGGCGCATTGGAACAGGTTTGCGGCGCTGACGCGTATCGTCCACGCGCCTGCATTCCCTTCGCTCAACGCCTCGGGAGACACGACATGGGACAGTGGGTGGACCTTACCGCCAGCGACGGATTCACGGCCCCCGCCTGGGTGGCGCGCACCGACGGCGCGCCGCGCGGCGCGGTGGTGGTGCTGCAGGAGATCTTCGGCGTCAACGCCCACATCCGCGCCGTGACCGACCGGCTGGCCATGCGCGGCTACCTGGCGGTGGCGCCGTCCACCTTCGCGCGGGTGCAAAAGGGCGTGGACCTGGGCTACAGCGATGCCGACATGAAGGCCGGCCGGGCACTCAAGGCCGCCGTGGAGGGGTTGCCCGCGCCGGGCGTGATGCCCGACATCCAGGCCGCCATCGACTATGCCGCGCGGCACAGCGACTGCAAGGTCGGCGTGGTGGGCTTTTGCTGGGGCGGGCTGCTCACCTGGCGCGCGGCCTGCATGCTGCAGGGGCTGTCCGCGGCCGTGCCCTACTACGGCGGCGGCATGACCACGCCCGCCGAGGTGGCGCGCCAGCCGCGCGTGCCGGTGCTGGCGCACTTTGGCGAGCGCGACCAGTGGATCCCGCTGGACAGCGTGCAGGCCTTTGCCCGCGCGCACCCCGAGGCGCAGGTGCACGTGTACGCGGCGGACCACGGCTTCAACTGTGACCAGCGCGCCAGCTACGACGAGGCCGCCGCTATGACCGCGCGCGACCGCACGCTCGCCTTCCTGGCACGGCACGTCGGCTGAGATTTATAGAGAAAATCACTGCTAGCGCCCACCTGGTAAGCGCTAGCAGCTAGATTATTGATAGCGTTTTCGCATCGACATCGCCGCTCAATGCGCACCGGCCGCGGCGTCGGCGCTGCCGCTGGCAGCGCGCGTGGGGTGGGCCAGCCACACCAGTGGGATCAGCAGCAGGAACAGCAGGGCCGAGGCATAGAAGATGTCGTTGGCCGCGAGCATGAAGGCCTGCTGGTTCACCAGCCGCTCCACCTGGGCCAGTGCCTGCTCGGGCGTGAGACCCCCGGCCTGCAGGCCCTGCAGCGCCTGCGTGAAGGGCAGGTGGCCCTGGTGCAGGCCTTCGGTCAGCTGGGCATGGTGCAGGCTGGCGCGCCGCTCCCACAGCGTGGTGGTGACGGACGTACCCACCGCGCCGGCCGTGATGCGCATGAAGTTCGACAGCCCCGAGGCCGCCGGGATGCGGTCGGGCGCAATGCCCGACAGCGTGATCGTGACCAGCGGGATGAAGAAGAACGCCATCGCCACGCCTTGGATGATGGTGGGCACCATGATGGTGGCCAAATCTGCCTGGGTGTTGAAATTGGAGCGCATCCACAGCACCAGCGCAAACACCAGGAAGGCCAGCGTGGCAAAGCGGCGCGGGTCCACCTTGGCGATGTTCTTGCCCACCAGGGGCGACAGCACCATGGCCAGCAGCCCCACGGGCGCCATCACCTCGCCGGCCTGCGTGGCGGTGTAGCCCATGTACTGCTGCAGCCACAGCGGCAGCAGCACCACGTTGCCGAAGAACAGGCCGTAGCCCACGGAGGTGGCCAGCGCACCGGCCCAGAAATTGCGGATGCGAAACAGCGCCAGGTCCACCACGGGGTGGTCCTCGCCACGCTCCCAGACCACGAAGGCCACCAGGCCCACGAGCGCGACCAGGCCGCAGGCCACCACCCAGGGCGACTCGAACCAGTCGTGCTCCTTGCCGATGTCCAGCATGACCTGCATGGCACCCACCCAGATCACGAGCAGCGCGAGGCCGATGGAGTCGATGGGCAGCGCGCGCCGCTCGGTTTCGCGCTGGTGGAAGATGCCCCAGGTGACCACCACGGCGGCAATGCCCACGGGCACGTTGATGTAGAAGATCCACGGCCAGGTCATGTTGTCGGTGATCCAACCGCCCAGCAGCGGCCCCATGACCGGCGCGATCAGCGTGGTCATGGACCACATGGCCATGGCCAACCCCGCCAGCGCGCGCGGGTAGCTGGACAGCAGCAGCGACTGCGACAACGGGATCATCGGCCCCGCCACGAAGCCCTGCAGCGCGCGCGCGGCGATGAGCAGCGCCATGTTGGGCGCCAGGCCGCACAGCAGCGACGCGATCACGAACAGCGCCACGCTCGCCACGAACAGGCGCACCTGCCCGAAGCGCTGCGACAGCCAGCCCGTGAGCGGCACCGCGATGGCGTTGGCCACGGCAAAGCTGGTGATCACCCAGGTGCCCTGGGTGGGGCTCACGCCCAGGTCGCCCGCGATGGCGGGCAGGGACACGTTGGCGATCGACGTGTCCAGCACGTTCATGAAGGTGGCCGCCGACAGGGCCAGCGTGCCCCACAGCCGGGCGCTGCCCGTGAGGGGTGGCGGCGGCAGCGGCGGTGTGTGTGCGGGTGCGGTCATGCGCGTCGGCTCAGAGCGTGCCCAGGTTGGCGCGGATGATGCGCGCCACGTCGGCATCGGCGCCCTTGTCCAGCGCGTCGTACACGGCCGTGCTGGCCACCGCTTCCTTGCGCGGCGCATCGGCCAGCGCGGGGCCGCTGCGGTCCTGCGTGTCCACGCTCACGTTCATCGACAGGCCCACGCGCAGCGGGTGCTCGGCCAGCTGCCCGGCATCCAGCGCGATGCGCACGGGCACCCGCTGCACCACCTTGATCCAGTTGCCGGTGGCGTTCTGCGCCGGCAGCAGCGCGAAGGCAGCGCCCGTGCCCACGCCCAACCCGGCCACGGTGCCGGTGTATTCCACCTTCTTGCCGTAAAGGTCGGCGACGAGCGTGGCGCGCTGGCCCAGGCGCAGGTTGCGCAGCTGGTTCTCCTTGAAATTGGCGTCCACCCAGACCTCGCGCAGCGGCACGATGGTCATCAGCGGCGTGCCCGCGGCCACGCGCTGGCCCAGCTGTACCGTGCGCCGCGCAACGTAGCCGTCCACGGGTGCGGGCAGGGCGGTGCGGCGATCGGCCAGGTAGGCCTCGCGCACCTTGGCGGCTGCGGCCTGCACGCTGGGGTGCTGCGCCACGGCCACGCCCTGGGTGAGCGACTGGTTGCTGGCGAGCTGCTCGCGCGCGGCGGCCACGCCTGCCTGCGCAGCGGCCAACTGCGTGCGCGCGGTCTGCAGCTGGCTCTGCGCGTGGCGCAGTTCCTCCTGCGAGACGGCGCCCTCGCCGGTCAGGGCCTGGCGGCGGCGCAGGTCGTCCTCGGCGCGCGCGATCTCGGCCTGGGCGCGTGCGGCCTCGGCCTCGCGCAGGCGCACCTGCGCGGCCAGGGCGCTGTTGTTGGCGTACAGCGTGCGTGTCTGCCGCACGGCCTGCGCCAGGTTGGCCTCGGCCTGCTGCAGCGCCACGCGCGCGTCGGCCGGGTCCAACTGCACCAGCGCGGCGCCGGCGCGCACGAAGTCGGTGTCGTCGGCCAGGATGGACATCACCGTGCCGCCGGTCTGCGGCGTGATCTGGATGACGTTGCCCTGCACGTAGGCGTTGTCGGTGTGCTCATAGTGGCTGGCGACCAGCCAGTCGTACAGGCCCCAGGCGCAGCCGGCGAGCACGACGACGCCGGCCAGGGTGAACAGCGCCTTGCGGCGGGAAGCCTTCGACGCGGTGGAAGGGGTGGAGGGAGTTGCGGTCATGGTGGACAAGGGCAAAAAAGGGGGAGGGGGCGAATTCAGCGGGCGGCCGCCACCGTGGGGGCCGCTTGCGGGGCTTGCGCCGTGGGCGGCGGCGTGGCCGCATAGCCTCCGCCCAGGGCGCGCATCACGCCCACCTGGTTGTCCAGCCGCCGCGCGGCCAGGTCCACGGCCAGGCGGCGCTGGGCCAGCACCTGGCTTTCGGCCGACAGCACTTGCAGGTAGGTGCCCAGGCCGGCCTCATAGCGGCGCCGCGCAATGCCATAGGCGGCCTGCGCGGATTCGCCGGCCTGGCGCTGCTCCGCGATCTGCCGTGCGATCGAGCTGCTGCTGGCCAGCTGGTCGGCTGCGTCGCGCACCGCTTCCAGCAGGGCGGCGTTGTAGCTTTCGACGGCGGCGTCCCGGTCGGCCGCCTTGCCGCGCAGGTTGGCGCGCAGGCGGCCGGCATCGAAGATCGGCAGTCGCAGCGCCGGGCCCACGCCCCATTCACGGCTGCCGGCCTCGATGAAACGGTCCAGCCCCACGCTGGCCAGGCCCACGAAGGCGGTCAGGCTCACGTTGGGATAGAACTGCGCCCGCGCCACGCCCATGTCCTGGGTGGCGGCTTCCACGCGCCAGCGCGCGGCCGCCACGTCGGGGCGGCGGCCCAGCAGGTCGGCCGGCACGGCGGCGGGGGTTTCTGAAAAATGGATAGCTGCCAGCGCTTGTGGGGTCAGCGTCTGGGCCGTCTGGGGGTCTGCAATCAGCGCGCCCAGCGCGTTGCGTGCCAGGGCTTCCTGCTCGCGCAGCGCCTCGATCTGCTGGCGCGCTTCGGGCAGGGCGCCTTCGCTTTGGCGCAGCTCCAGCTGGGTGTCCAGCCCGGCCTGCACGCGCCGCTGCACCAGTTGCAGCATTTCGGTGCGCTGCTGCAGCGTGCGCTCGGCCACGGCGCGCTGGGCCTGCAAGCGTGCCAGCTGGAAGTAGCCCTGCGCCACGCGGCTCGCGAGCAGCAGGCGCGCGGCCTCGGCGTCGGCGCGCGCGGCCTGGGCCTCGCCCAGTGCGGCGGCGAGGGCGGCACGGTGTTTGCCGAAGAAGTCCAGCTCCCAGCTGCCCGACAGGCGGGCGGTTTCCACGCTACGAATGGCGCCGGCCTGGCCGGGGGGGTAGGGTCCGTTGGCGCTGTAGCGCTGGCGCGTGGCGTCCAGGCTGCCGTTGACCTGCGGGCTCTGGGCCGCGCGGGCGGTGTCGGCAAAGGCCTCGGCGCGCGCGATGCGGGCGGCGGCCTGCTGCAGCCCGGGGTTGCCTTGCAAGGCCTGGGTGATGAGCGCATCCAGCTGCGCATCGCCAAAGCTGCGCCACCAGTCGGCGGAGACCGCAGTCTGCGGCTGCACAGCAGCATCTGCGCCGGATGAGGGCGCAGCGGCCAGGCCCAGGGAGGCAGGGTCGCGCATCCGGGCATGGGAGTCGATACCCGCCATGTCGGCGCAGCCCGACAGCAGAGGCAGGGCCAGCAGCGCGACGGCCAGCGTGGCGCCATACAGCAGCGCACTGCCGCGGGGCGCGGTCGGAGGAGTGAGCGCCGGGGCGCTGGAGGGTGAGAGGTGGTTTTTCATGTTGTGGTCTCTCGGCAAAGGGCAAACGGGGCGGGCTGCAAGGCCCAGGCACTGGCGCCTATGGCCCGCCTTCTGGAGGGCGTACGTTGGCGTAGATGCGTTTCAGGAAGTCGCGCAACTGCGCCTCTTCCTCGGCGGAGAAACCCTGCAGCAGCTGGTCCTGCACCTCGCCCAGGAGGGCGGGCAGCTGGGCGGCGACGGCCTGGCCCTCTGGCGTGAGCGCGACATGCACCACGCGGCGGTCTTCCTGCGATCGCTCGCGCTGGCACAGGCCCTTGGCCTCCAGCCGGTCCAGCAGGCGCGTGAGGCCGCCCGCGTCCAGGTGGCACATGCGCGCCAGGGCCGCGGCGGTGCCGGGCGGGTCCAGCAGCAGGCGCAGCAGGGGTTTCCACTGCGCGTCGGTCAGGCCCAGGGGCTCCATGCGGCGCTCCACCTCATACCCCAGCAGGGTGGTGATGCGCCGCATCTGAAAGCCGATGCTGCGCTCGATCTCGAACGGCACCGGCAGCTCGGGGTCGGACAGCGGGCAGGCGGCATCCGCTGACAGGGGGGGCGGAATGGAAGGCGAATTCATGCCGTGTCAATAGTTGACTGATCAATTATTGTCAAAGCAGGAAAACAAAACCCTGCTGGAAACCGGGACGGCGTGGCCGTGCAGCCGTGCGTGCGGGGAAGGGGTCAGCCTTGGCCGGTGCGGGCCAGGTAGCGCTTGCGCCAGAAGAACAGGGTGAGTCCGATGGCGGTGGCGGTCATGCTGCCCATGGCCCACCAGAAGCCGTCCTGCTTGTGCACCAAGGGGATGAACTCGAAGTTCATGCCGAAGATGCCGGCGATCAGGTTCAGCGGCAGGAACACGGCGGTGAGCGCCGTGAGCGTGCGCATGATGTCGTTGGTGCGGTTGCTCTGCGCCGAGAAGTGCATCTGCACCGTGGCCTCGGTGCTTTGCTCCAGCCGGCGCACGTGGTGCACCACGCGCTCGATGTGCTCCAGCACGTCGCGGCTGCGCACCTTGAGCAGGTCCAGCTCGCGCAGGGCCGCCGGCGTGTCCGACGAGGGGGCCCAGGTCTCCAGCACCGCGCACCAGGCCTGCACGGCGGCACGCTGGTCTTCGCAGATCTCGTCGAGCTGGTGCAGGGTCAGGCGCGCGTCCATCAGGGCGCGCCAGTTGTTGAAGCGTGTGCGCGGCTGCAGCAGCTCGGCCTGCCAGTGGTCGAGCTGGCGCGACAGCTCGCGGCGCAGGTCCAGGTAGTTGTCCACGATCTGGTTGACCATGCGCAGCATGAGGTCGGCCGGGCTGGCGGGCAGGCGCGTGCCGGCCACAGGGCCGGTGCGCAGTTCACGCACCACGGCTTCGGCGGGCGTGGCGGGCGGCGCGTTGCCGTTGGGCGCCTCGGGCGGGGGCGTCGTCGTCGGAGCCGGCGGGGTGATCAGGCGCGCCGCGTAGGCATCGCGCACGGAGCAGTCGGCCGGGTGCACCGACAGCAGCACCTGGTCGAACACCGCGAAGCCCACGGGGCTGGTGTCGATGCGCCGCAGTACGGGCGGGCCGCCGCGCGCCGCCGCCGGCATGAGCGGGGCGGCCGCGGGGGCAAGCGATGCGCTCAGGCGACGCACCACCAGCATGTCGTACTGCGAGGTGTAGTCGTAATGCGAGGGCAGCTGGGCGTTGAGCAGATCGGACACGTGCAGGTCCACCAGCTGCTGGCCCGTGAGCGCCTGCAGCACGCCCTGCAGGCGCGGCAGTTCGGTGCTGAATGCCGCACGTGTGCAGGCGATCCAGTAAAAGCCCCGCGCGGGCGGCTGGGTGGGCAGCTCGGGCAGTTCCTGCGCTTGGGCGCCGGGCTGCAGGTGGAAGATGCGGATCGCCTGCGGGGTTGTGGTCAAATCGGCCTCCAGCGCTTATGGATCAAGCGCAAACAGCTATTGTTTTAATAGCAAACGCGCGGCATCCAGCGCGAAGTAGGTCAGCACGCCGTCGGCGCCCGCGCGCTTGAAGGCCAGCAGCGACTCCATCATCACCTTGTCATGGTCCAGCCAGCCATTGGCGGCGGCGGCCTTGAGCATGGCGTACTCGCCGCTGACCTGGTAGGCGAAGGTGGGCACCTTGAACTCGTCCTTCACGCGGCGCACCACGTCCAGGTAGGGCATGCCGGGCTTGACCATGACCATGTCGGCGCCCTCGGCCAGGTCCAGCGCGACCTCGCGCAGGGCCTCGTCGGTGTTGGCCGGGTCCATCTGGTAGACGTTCTTGTTGCTGCGCCCCAGGTTGGCGGCCGAGCCCACCGCGTCGCGGAACGGGCCGTAGAAGGCGCTGGCGTACTTGGCGCTGTAGGCCATGATGCGGGTGTAGATCTGGCCGTGGGCCTCCAGCGCCTCGCGGATGGCGCCGATGCGCCCGTCCATCATGTCGCTGGGCGCGACCATGTCCACGCCGGCCTGGGCATGGGTCAGGGCCTGGCCTACCAGCAGTTCCACGGTCTCGTCGTTCAGGATGTAGCCGGTGTCGTCCAGCAGGCCGTCCTGGCCGTGGCTGGTGTAGGGGTCCAGCGCCACGTCGGTCATCACGCCCAAGTCGGGGAACTCGGCCTTGAGCCTGCGCACCACGCGCGGGATCAGCCCGTCGGGGTTGAGCGCCTCCTTGCCATCGGGCGTCTTGAGCGCCGCATCGATCGACGGAAACAGCGCGAGCACCGGGATGCCAAGCTTCACGCATTCCTCGGCCACGGGCAGCAGGAGGTCCAGGCTCAGGCGCTCCACGCCGGGCATGGAGGCCACGGGCACGCGCAGGTGGGTGCCCTCGTGCACGAACACCGGATAGATGAAGTCGTGCGGCGTGAGCACGGTCTCACGCACCAGGTTGCGGGTGAATGCATCGCGGCGCAGGCGGCGCGGGCGATTGGCGGGAAAGGGGGTGGGGCTGGACAGATGCATGGCGTCGATTGTCCTTCACTCCCATGCCGGGCTCCACCCCTGCGCTCATCCTTGCGCGGGCCTGCCCGTGGCCGCTGGTGGTAGCCTGTGCCACTTGCCATCTCGCCAGGAGTGCGCCATCACCACCGCAGCACAGGAGCACCGCTGGAACCAGCGGTACATGCAAACCGCAGTGACGCGGCCCTATTGGCGCGTGTGGACTTACGAAACGCCCGCGGTGGTGCTGGGCTGCTCGCAGCGCGCCTATCTGGACGGGGCACGCGCGCGCCTGGCGCTCGGCATGGAGTTGTTGCAGCGCCCGTCGGGCGGTGGTGCGGTGCTGTGCGGCCCGTGGATGGTGAGTTGTTCGGTGGTGCTGCCGCCATCGCACCCCTGGGTGCAGGGCCGCCTGCCCGACAGCTACCAGGGGCTGGGCCAACTGCATGCGCAGGTACTGGCTCCGTGGGGTGTGGCGGCGCGGGCGCTGCCGCCCGATCAGGTTGCCGCTGCCAACGTCCGCGGCGGGCCGGTGGTGCCCTGGGCCTGCTACGGCAGCCTTGCACCGTGGGAAGTGGTGGATGTGGCCGGCCGCAAGCTGGTCGGCCTGGCCCAGCGGCGCCAGCGCGCCGGCGTGCTGCTGGTGGCGGGCACCCTGGTCACGCCCCCGGACTGGGCGTTGCTGTGCCAGGCGCTGGACCAGCAGGGCGACGAAGCTGCACTGCGCGCGCGCACCGTTTCGTGCGCCGAACTCAGTGCCCGTGCGCCGGATGCGCAGCAGATGGCCCGCGCCTTGCGCGTGGCGCTGACACAGACGCTGGGTGAAGAAGCGGGCGACGGCGCGGGCGAGGCGGCGGACGACTCCGCGCGCCAGGCAACGGCGCCGAACCGTCCCTAGCGGACGCTCCATCTTGCGCACCCTGGCGGTGGGTGCTACATTGGCCCCGGGCGGCCCCTCCGCCCCCCGCTTCACCTCCCTGAGCGGGCCCCGCTGCCTGCGACGCGGCGGGGTTTTCCGCCCGGATTTCCGGGCATTTTTTTTGCCTCATGGCGGTTCCGGGTCCCGACCGGGTCATGCAGCGCCGGCACCGCCACGTACACTGCGCCGATGCTCTGGGTCAAAGCTTTTCACATCGTCTTCGTCGCCAGCTGGTTTGCTGGCCTGTTTTACCTGCCGCGGATCTTCGTCAACCTGGCCATGGTGGCGCCCGGGTCGGTGGCCGAGCGGGAGCGCCTGCTGCTCATGGCGCGCAAGCTGCTGCGCTTCACCACGCTGCTGTCGGTCCCCGCCATCGCGCTGGGCCTGTGGCTGTGGCTGGGCTACGGCATCGGCAAGGGGCCGGGCAACGGCTGGTTGCACGCCAAACTGGCCGTGGTGCTGCTGGTGGTGGGCTACCACCACGCCTGCGCCGTACTGCTGCGCAGGCTGACTTCCAACGCGGACCAGCACAGCCACCGCTGGTTCCGCTGGTTCAACGAGGTGCCGGTGCTGCTGCTGCTGGTCGCCGTGGTGTTGGTGGTCGTCAAGCCGTTCTGAGATGCAGCGGCTGCAGCGTTGCCCGGCTTCGTTCCCTTGCAATGGGGGCGCCGCGCGGCGGGCGGCAGTGGCCACGGCACGAGGTGATTGAGAGGGCATGCACAAGACGTCCGCCTGGCCTCTGGCGCTCATCTACGCGGCGCTGATCGTCTTCGCCAGCCTGTTCCCGTTCGACGGGTGGCGCGAGCAGGGAATCTCGCCCTGGGTGTTCTTCTCGGCGCGCATCCCGCCGCCGTACTGGACCTGGTTCGACGTCAACATGAACATCGCGGGCTATGCCCCGCTGGGGTTCCTGCTGGCCCTGGCGGGCCTGCGTTCTGGCTGGCCGCGCGCGGCCGTGCCGTTGGCGGCACTGGCGGGTGCGCTGCTGTCGCTGGGCATGGAATACCTGCAGATCTTCCTGCCGCGGCGGGTGCCGTCCAACATGGACTTCGCGCTCAACGCGACCGGTGCGCTGCTGGGAGCGTTGGCGGCCGCGCTGCTGGAGCGCTTCGGGGCCATCGCGCGCTGGAGCCGCTTTCGCGAGCGCTGGTTCGTTCCGCATGCGCGCGGCGCGCTGGTGCTACTGGCGCTGTGGCCCTGGGCCCTGCTGTTCCCGGCGGCGCTGCCCTTTGGCCTGGGGCAGATGTGGGAGCGGCTGGAGGCCGCGCTCATCGACGCGCTGCAGGACACGCCGTTTCTGCAGTGGCTGCCCGTGCGCGAGGCGCCGCTGGAGCCCCTGTCGCCGGGCGCCGAGCTCATGGCCGTCGCGTTGGGGCTGCTGATCCCCTGCCTGCTGGGCTACTGCGTCATGCGCCATGCGGGGCGCCGCATGGCCTTCGCACTGGCGACGGCCGCCGTGGGCGTGGGCGTGACGGCGCTATCGTCGCTGCTGAGCTACGGGCCCACGCACGCCTGGGAGTGGCTCACGCTGCCGGCTCGCATGGGCGTGCTCGTTGCCCTGGGGGCGGTCCTGGCGATGGCGGCCGTGCCGCGGCGCGGCTGCGCGGCGTTGCTGCTGCTGGCGCTGATGCTGCACCTGAACCTGCTCAACCAGGCGCCCACCAGCGCCTACTTCGCACAGACGCTTCAGGCCTGGGAGCAGGGGCGCTTCATCCGCTTCTACGGCCTGGGGCAGTGGCTGGGCTGGCTCTGGCCCTATGGGGCACTCGCCTATGTGGTATTGCGGGTGTCGCGCCGCGATGGCGACTCCTAGAATCGTGTCATGAGCGACACCACCCCCCAGTACTACCAGCGCCACATCTTCTTTTGCCTGAACGAGCGCACGAACGGCGAGAACTGCTGCGCCCACCATGGCGCCCAGCAGGCGTTTGACCGCTGCAAGATGCTGGTCAAGCAGCAAGGCCTGATGGGCCCCGGCAAGGTGCGCGTGAACAAGGCGGGCTGCCTGGACCGCTGCGCCGGCGGCCCCATCGCCGTGGTCTATCCCGAAGGGACTTGGTACACCTACGTGGATGAGAGTGACATCGACGAGATCGTGGAGTCTCACCTCAAGAACGGCGTGGTGGTCGAGCGCTTGCTCACGCCGCCGGAACTTGGCCGCTGATTTGCGCTCACTATCCTCTTTGTAGTGTTTTGGGCTCCAGCGCTTTCCCATCCAGCGCGGGCAGCTCTTGATTGGATAGCAACGTGAATGCCCAGACCGAACGCCTGACCCTCGCGGGCGCCGCGGGCGCCATCGAGGCTGCGCGCGATGCCGCGGCCGACGGCGTACCGCCGCGCGGCGTGGCGGTGATCGCCCATCCCCACCCGCTCTTCGGCGGCACCATGGACAACAAGGTGGTGCAGACCGTGGCGCGGGCCTTCGTGGCCTGCGGCTGGACGGCCGTGCGTTTCAACTTCCGCGGCGTCGGTGGTACCGCTGGCGTGCATGACGAAGGGCGCGGTGAACTGGAGGATCTGCTGGCCGTCGTCCGCCAGGTGGCGCCCGAGGGGCCTGGCGCCGTGCCGATTGCCCTCGCGGGTTTTTCCTTCGGCGCCTTCGTCACCAGCTACGCGCTGGCGCGGCTGTGGCCCGAGCGCCCAGTGGAGCGCGCCGTGCTCGTGGGCACGGCGGCCAGCCGTTTCAAGGTGGCCGACGTACCCGCCGAGGCCCATCTGCGCACCCTGGTCGTGCACGGCGAAGCCGATGACACCGTGCCCCTGTCCGCAGTGATGGATTGGGCGCGCCCGCAGACACTGCCGGTTACGGTTGTGCCTGGGGGCGGTCATTTCTTTCACGGACAATTGCCGCTGCTCAAGGGCCTGGTCATGCGCCACCTGCAATCCGCGCCCTGACGGCTCGGCACCATTTCTCTTGTCCCGGCCATGCGGTCGGGCCGTTTCTTCTCCCGTTTCCCGAGTGCCTGTTCCCACCATGAAGTCTCTTTTGTCCTCCCTGCGAACCTTTGCCTGCGCCGCCTTGATGGCCCCCGCCATCCTCTGGGCGCAGGTGCCCCAACCGCCGGAGATCGCCGCCCGCAATTACATGCTGGTGGACGTGACGGCCGGCCAGGTGCTGGCGACCAAGGACATCGACGCGCCGGTGGAGCAGGCTTCGCTGACCAAGCTCATGACGGGCTATCTGGTCTTTGACGCACTGCGCGCCAAGAAGATCACTCTGGAGCAGCGCCTGCCGGTGAGCGAGCGCGCCTGGAAGATGCCGGGTTCGCGCATGTTCATCGATCCCAAGATGCAGGTTCCGGTGGACGACCTGCTCAAGGGCATGATCGTGCAGTCGGGTAACGACGCCACCGTGGCCCTGGCCGAAGGTGTGGGCGGTACGGTGGAAAACTTCGTGCGCCTGATGAACGAGCAGGCCAAGGCGCTGGGCATGACGAACACCGCCTACAAGAACCCCGAGGGGTTGACCGAGCCTGGCCACACCACCACCGCGCGCGACCTGGCCACGCTGGCCACCCGGCTGATGCAGGACTTCCCCGAGTACATGCACTACTACTCGACCAAGCAGTACCGCTACGAGGGCACGCCCGCCTCCAACAGCAACAACCGCAACATGCTGCTGTTCCGCGATCCATCGGTGGACGGCCTGAAGACCGGCCATACCGCCGCCGCGGGCTATTGCCTGGTCGCCACGTCCAAGCGCGAGTTTCCCAATGTGGGGCAGCGCCGCCTGCTGTCCATCGTGCTGGGGGCCGCGAGCGAGAACGCCCGCGCCAACGAGAGCCAGAAGCTGCTGAACTGGGGCTACACGGCGTTCGATTCGGTGAAGCTGTTCGACGCTGGCCAGGCTGCCGCCACGCCCGCCGTGTGGAAGGGCACGCAGAGCACCCTCAAGATCGGCCGCCCCGAAGCCATCGTGATCACCGTGCCTTCAGGCAGCGCGGGCAAGGTCACGACCGAGATCGTGCGCAAGGACCCGCTGGTCGCGCCCTTCACCAAGGGTCAGGCCATCGGCACGCTGAAGGTGAAGCTGGGTGAGCAGCAGGTGGCCGAGGTGCCCTTGGTGGCGCTGGAGGATGTGGCACAGGCCGGCATCTTCGGCCGTGCCTGGGACGCCATTCGCCTCTGGATCAAGTAATCGCCACGCTTTGGAGGCGGCTCAGCCGGGGGTTCATCGTCCCCGGATTGCCTGTCCGCTCCCAAACTGGTACATTAGAAGGCTTTTCGGAATTTCCGAAGGGTTTCACGTTTTCGCTTTTTATAGCAATTCACGTTTAGGGACGTATTAATGCCAACCATTAACCAACTCGTGCGTCAGGGCCGCACGGTCGAAGTTGTCAAATCCAAAAGCCCTGCTATGGAAAACTGCCCCCAGCGCCGTGGCGTGTGCACCCGTGTGTACACCACGACGCCGAAGAAGCCAAACTCCGCTCTGCGTAAGGTCGCCAAGGTGCGCCTGACCAACGGTTTCGAGGTGATCTCCTACATCGGCGGTGAAGGCCACAACCTGCAAGAGCACAGCGTGGTGCTGGTGCGCGGCGGTCGTGTGAAGGACTTGCCCGGTGTGCGTTACCACATCGTGCGCGGTTCGCTTGACCTGCAAGGCGTCAAGGATCGCAAGCAGGCCCGCTCCAAGTACGGCGCGAAGAAGCCCAAGGCCAAGTAAGCCTTGGACCTTTCGGTCTGAGATTTTTCGGTGCTGTTCCCGCGTGGCGCGGTGACACAGCGTAGTGACCCTAAACGCAGGTGTTCTGCGCGGGTCGAGTAAGTGGGAGTCCTGAATGGCTCTCGCGGTGCCGGGAACGGTGCCAACTGAAGCAAAGATAGAGGTAAAAAATGCCACGTCGTCGCGAAGTCCCCAAACGTGAAATCCTGCCGGATCCCAAGTTCGGCAATGTCGAGCTGTCCAAATTCATGAACGTGATCATGGAAGGCGGCAAGAAAGCAGTTGCAGAGCGCATCATTTATGGCGCCCTGGATCTGATCTCCCAGAAGCAGCCTGAAAAGGATGCTCTGGAAGTGTTCGTCACGGCCATCAACAACGTGAAGCCGATGGTCGAAGTGAAGTCCCGCCGTGTGGGCGGTGCGAACTACCAGGTGCCCGTGGAAGTGCGTCCCGTGCGCCGTCTGGCCCTGTCGATGCGCTGGATCAAGGAAGCCGCCCGCAAGCGTGGCGAGAAGTCCATGGCCCAACGCCTGGCCAACGAGCTGATGGAAGCCACCGAAGGCCGTGGTGGCGCCATGAAGCGTCGTGACGAAGTGCACCGCATGGCCGAAGCCAACAAGGCCTTCAGCCACTTCCGCTTCTAAACCAGACGGAAGTCATCAAGGGTTCATCTCTGATCACGATAAAGGCCGCAGGCGTGCACAAGCGCGCTGCGGCCTTGTGTTGATGGAGGCCCTTAAGACAATAGTCGCGCGCAGCGTGCGGCTCCGAAACCCAAGCGATCAACCAAGGATTCATCATGGCTCGCAAAACACCCCTTGAGCGCTACCGCAATATCGGTATCTCCGCACACATCGACGCTGGCAAAACCACGACGTCCGAGCGTATCCTGTTCT
The DNA here is from genome assembly GCF_019602835.1 of Diaphorobacter sp. MNS-0. Classification (NCBI taxonomy): domain Bacteria; kingdom Pseudomonadati; phylum Pseudomonadota; class Betaproteobacteria; order Burkholderiales; family Comamonadaceae; genus Diaphorobacter; species Diaphorobacter sp. MNS-0. Next base: position 335,552 of record NZ_CP080761.1, read on the forward strand.
ACACGGGCGTGACCCACAAGCTGGGCGAAGTGCACGACGGCGCAGCCACCACCGACTGGATGGAGCAAGAGCAAGAGCGCGGCATCACGATCACCTCGTCCGCCGTGACCTGCTTCTGGAAGGGCATGGACCTGTCCCGCCCTGAGCACCGCATCAACATCATCGACACCCCCGGCCACGTGGACTTCACCATCGAGGTGGAGCGTTCCATGCGCGTGCTGGACGGCGCCGTTATGGTGTACTGCGCCGTGGGTGGCGTGCAGCCCCAGTCCGAAACCGTATGGCGCCAGGCCAACAAGCACAAGGTGCCGCGCCTGGCCTTTGTGAACAAGATGGACCGCACCGGTGCCAACTTCTTCAAGGTCTACGATCAGATGAAGCTGCGCCTGAAGGCCAACCCTGTGCCCATCGTGGTGCCGATCGGTGCGGAAGACAACTTCCAGGGCGTGGTCGACCTGCTGAAGATGAAGGCCATCATCTGGGACGAGGCCTCGCAAGGCATGAAGTTCGAATACGGCGAGATCCCCGCCGAGCTCGTCGACACCTGCAAGAAGTGGCGCGAGAACATGGTGGAAGCCGCCGCCGAAGCCAGCGAAGAGCTGATGAACAAGTACCTGGAAGAGGGCGACCTGTCCGAGGCCGAGATCATCGGCGGCCTGCGCCAGCGCACCATCGCCACGGAAATCCAGCCCATGCTGTGCGGCTCCGCGTTCAAGAACAAGGGCGTGCAGCGCATGCTCGACGCCGTGCTGGATCTGCTGCCCTCGCCCGTGGACATCCCTGACGTGGCCGGTACCGATCCCGACGACGAAGAGAAGAAGCTGTCGCGCAAGGCCGACGACAACGAGAAATTCTCGGCCCTGGCATTCAAGCTGATGACTGACCCGTTCGTGGGCCAGCTGACTTTCGTGCGCGTGTACTCGGGCGTCCTGACCAAGGGTGACACCGTGTTCAACGCCGTGAAGGGCAAGAAGGAGCGTATCGGCCGTATCGTGCAGATGCACGCCAATGAACGCCAGGAAATCGAGGAAATTCGCGCTGGCGACATCGCTGCCTGCGTGGGCTTGAAGGACGTGACCACCGGTGACACGCTGTGCGATATCGAATCGCCCATCGTGCTGGAAAAAATGGTGTTCCCCGAGCCTGTGATCGCACAGGCCGTCGAGCCCAAGTCCAAGGCTGACCAGGAAAAGATGGGTATTGCCCTGTCGCGCCTGGCCTCCGAAGACCCGTCGTTCCGCGTGCGCACCGACGAAGAATCGGGCCAGACCATCATCGCCGGCATGGGCGAGCTGCACCTGGAAATCATCGTGGACCGCATGAAGCGCGAGTTCAACGTGGAAGCCAACGTGGGCAAGCCCCAGGTGGCCTACCGCGAAACCGTGCGCAAGACCGTCACCGATGTGGATGGCAAGTTCGTGCGCCAATCCGGTGGTAAGGGTCAGTACGGCCACGTGGTGTTCACGCTGGAGCCGCAAGAAGCCGGCAAGGGCTTCGAGTTCGTCGACGAAATCAAGGGCGGCGTGGTTCCTCGCGAATACATCCCTGCGGTGCAGAAGGGTGTGGAAGAAGCGCTGACCTCCGGCGTGCTGGCGGGTTACCCCGTGGTGGACGTCAAGGTGCGCCTGACCTTCGGTTCGTACCACGACGTGGACTCGTCCGAGCAGGCGTTCAAGATGGCCGCCATCTTCGGCTTCAAGGAAGCGGCTCGCAAGGCCAACCCCGTCATCCTCGAGCCCATGATGGCCGTGGAAGTCGAGACGCCCGAGGACTACGCTGGCACCGTGATGGGTGACCTGTCCAGCCGTCGTGGCATGGTGCAGGGCATGGACGACATGGTCGGCGGCGGCAAGGCCATCAAGGCCGAAGTCCCGCTGTCCGAGATGTTCGGCTACGCCACGCAGCTGCGCTCCATGACGCAAGGTCGCGCGACGTACACGATGGAGTTCAAGCACTACGCCGAAGCACCGCGCAACGTGTCCGAAGCCATCGTTGCGGCTCGCGCCAAGTAAGCCGGGCATATAAGCAAAAGAGCTGCTAACGCTTGTCCATCAAGCGCAGGCAGCTCCTGTTTTTCTAGCAAGTTTCTTGCAATCTGCGATCCGGTGCCGTCCTGTTGCACTGTGCGGGCCGAACCAGCAACCGGATGCAGACGTTAAACCCTCACACAGGCATTGCTCTTTTGGAGTTCGAAAATGGCAAAAGGTAAGTTTGAACGTACCAAGCCCCACGTGAACGTGGGCACGATCGGTCACGTGGACCATGGCAAGACGACGCTGACGGCGGCCATCGCCACGGTGCTGTCCAAGAAGTTCGGCGGCGAAGCCAAGGGCTACGACCAGATCGACAACGCCCCTGAAGAAAAGGCGCGCGGCATCACGATCAACACCTCGCACGTGGAATACGAAACGGCCACCCGCCACTACGCCCACGTCGACTGCCCCGGCCACGCCGACTACGTCAAGAACATGATCACCGGCGCCGCTCAGATGGACGGCGCCATCCTGGTGTGCTCGGCCGCTGACGGCCCGATGCCCCAGACGCGCGAGCACATCCTGCTGGCCCGTCAGGTGGGCGTGCCCTACATCATCGTGTTCCTGAACAAGTGCGACATGGTCGACGACGAGGAACTGCTCGAGCTGGTCGAGATGGAAGTGCGTGAATTGCTGGACAAGTACGACTTCCCCGGCGACGACACCCCCATCATCCGCGGCTCCGCCAAGCTGGCCCTGGAAGGTGACCAGTCCGACAAGGGCGAGCCCGCCATCCTGCGCCTGGCCGAAGCCCTGGACACCTACATCCCCACGCCTGAGCGCGCCGTGGACGGCGCCTTCCTGATGCCCGTGGAAGACGTGTTCTCCATCTCCGGCCGCGGCACCGTGGTGACCGGCCGCGTCGAGCGCGGCATCATCAAGGTCGGCGAAGAAATCGAAATCGTCGGTATCCGCGACACGCAAAAGACCACCGTCACCGGCGTGGAAATGTTCCGCAAGCTGCTGGACCAGGGCCAGGCTGGCGACAACGTGGGCCTGCTGCTGCGCGGCACCAAGCGCGAAGACGTCGAGCGCGGCCAAGTGCTGTGCAAGCCCGGCTCCATCAAGCCCCACACCCACTTCACGGCTGAGGTGTACGTGCTGAGCAAGGATGAAGGCGGCCGTCACACGCCCTTCTTCAACAACTACCGTCCCCAGTTCTACTTCCGCACCACCGACGTGACCGGCTCCATCGAGCTGCCGGCCGACAAGGAAATGGTGATGCCCGGCGACAACGTGTCGATCACTGTGAAGCTGATCAACCCCATCGCCATGGAAGAAGGCCTGCGCTTCGCTATCCGCGAAGGCGGTCGTACCGTGGGCGCCGGCGTCGTTGCCAAGATCATTGCGTAATCCAGCAAAGCACTGAAGGAATACACAATGTCCAAGCAAAAGATCCGCATCCGCCTGAAGGCATTCGACTACAAGCTGATCGATCAGTCTGCAGCCGAGATCGTTGACACCGCCAAGCGTACCGGCGCCATCGTCAAGGGCCCCGTGCCCCTGCCGACGCGCATGAAGCGCTTCGACATCCTGCGTTCGCCGCACGTCAACAAGACCAGCCGCGACCAGTTCGAAATCCGCACGCACCAGCGCCTGATGGACATCGTCGATCCCACGGACAAGACGGTGGACGCCCTGATGAAGCTGGACTTGCCGGCTGGCGTGGACGTCGAAATCAAGCTCCAGTAATCCCTTCCTGTTGCTTGCTTCGTCCCGGTCCTCGCTGAGGACCGGGCACCCCCAACGCGGACTTGCTTGTAAAAGCAGTCCGCGTTATACTTTGCGGCTTCGCGTTTTTGCGTCCAATTTTGGATGCGTGATGCGGAGTTTTATCAACCTTCTTTCGCGCACATAGGTGCAAGCCGTCGAGGCCAGCGCCCGTCGTGCAAACGTTCTGGCCAATTGAAGTCGGGGCGGCGGAAGTTTTGGAGAACAACCAATGAGTCTGAGCAACTCCCTCGGGTTGCTGGGCCGCAAGGTGGGCATGATGCGTCTGTTCACCGATGACGGGGACGCAGTGCCCGTCACGGTGGTGGATGTGTCCAACAACCGCGTGACCCAGGTGAAAACCCAAGAGAACGATGGCTACGTGTCCCTGCAGGTCACGTTCGGTTCGCGCAAGGCATCTCGCGTGACCAAGCCTGAAGCTGGCCACCTCGCCAAGGCGGGTGTTGAAGCCGGTGAAATCATCCGTGAATTCCGCGTGACCCCCGAAGTCGCAGGCAAGTACGCCGCTGGCGCTGCTGTGCCCGTGGCTGATGTGTTCGCCGTGGGCCAGAAGGTCGACGTGCAGGGCACCTCGATCGGTAAGGGCTTCGCCGGCACGATCAAGCGCCACAACTTCGGTTCGCAGCGCGCCTCGCACGGTAACAGCCGTTCGCACAACGTTCCTGGTTCCATCGGTATGGCGCAGGATCCGGGTCGTGTGTTCCCTGGCAAGAAGATGACGGGTCACCTCGGTGATGTCACCGTCACGACGCAAAACCTCGACGTGGTTCGCATCGACGAAGCACGCCAACTGCTCTTGATCAAGGGCGCTGTTCCGGGCTCCAAGGGTGGGTTCGTCACGGTGCGTCCGGCTGTCAAGGCGCAAGCTTCCAAAGGAGCGAACTAATGCAGCTCGAACTCCTGAATGAACAGGGCCAGGCGGCGTCCAAGGTGGATGTGCCCGAGACCGTGTTCGACCGTCAGTACAACGAAGACCTGATCCATCAGATCGTCGTCGCTTACCAGGCCAACGCCCGTCAAGGCACGCGCGCCCAGAAGGACCGCGAGCAGGTCAAGCACTCGACCAAGAAGCCTTTCAAGCAAAAAGGTACTGGCAATGCACGTGCCGGTATGACCTCCTCGCCTCTGTGGCGTGGGGGCGGTCGCATCTTCCCGAACCTGCCTGAAGAAAACTTCTCGCAGAAGATCAACAAGAAGATGTACCGCGCTGGCATGGCTTCCATTCTGTCGCAGCTGGCCCGTGAAGGCCGTCTGGCTGTGGTGGACTCCCTGAAGCTTGATACACCCAAGACCAAGGTCCTGGCCGACAAGTTCAAGGCCATGAACCTGCAATCGGTGATGGTGATCGCCGATGAAGTGGACGAAAACCTGTACCTGGCATCCCGCAATCTGAAGAACGTGTTCGTGACCGAGCCGCGTTATGCAGATCCCGTGTCGCTGGTGCACTACAAGAAAGTGCTCGTCACCAAGGGCGCGATCGACAAACTCAAGGAGATGTTCGCATGAGCACGCTCAAGTTTGACGAAGGTCGTCTGATGCAAGTGTTGGTCGCTCCCATCGTGTCCGAAAAGGCCACCATGGTTGCCGAGAAGTCCAACGCTGTGACGTTCAAGGTGCTGCAGAACGCAACCAAGCCCGAGATCAAGGCCGCCGTGGAACTCATGTTCAAGGTGGAGGTGAAGGGCGTTTCTGTGGTGAACACCAAAGGCAAGACCAAGCGCTTTGGCAAGACCATGGGCCGCCGCGATAACGTGCGCAAGGCCTATGTGCTGCTGAAGGAAGGTCAAGAGCTGAACCTGTCCGGGGAGGCTGCGTAAACCATGGCCGTTATCAAGATCAAACCGACTTCCCCGGGCCAGCGCGGCGCGGTGAAGATCTCGCGTGACCACCTGTACAAGGGTGAAGCGTTTGCAGGTCTGCTGGAACCCCAGTTCCAGAAGGCCGGCCGCAACAACAACGGTCACATCACCACCCGTCACAAGGGCGGTGGCCACAAGCACCACTACCGCGTGGTGGACTTCCGTCGCAACAAGGATGCCATCCCTGCCAAGGTGGAGCGCATCGAGTACGACCCGAACCGTACGGCCCACATCGCCCTGGTGTGCTACGCCGACGGCGAGCGCCGCTACATCATTGCTCCGCGCAACCTGGAAGTGGGCGCCACGATCGTCAGCGGCTCCGAGGCGCCGATCCGCGTCGGTAACACGCTGCCGATCCGCAACATCCCCGTGGGCTCGACCATCCACTGCATCGAGCTCAAGCCCGGTGCCGGTGCGCAGATCGCCCGCTCCGCTGGTACGTCGGCCACGCTGCTGGCCCGCGAAGGCGTGTACGCCCAGGTGCGTATGCGTTCGGGCGAAGTGCGCAAGATCCACATCGAGTGCCGCGCCACGATCGGCGAAGTCGCCAACGAAGAGCACAGCCTGCGCCAACTGGGCAAGGCCGGTGTGAAGCGTTGGATGGGTATCCGTCCCACGGTGCGTGGCGTTGCCATGAACCCGATCGACCACCCGCACGGTGGTGGTGAGGGCCGTACCGGCGAGGGCCGTCATGCTGTTGACCCATGGGGCAACCTGACGAAGGGCTACCGCACCCGCAACAACAAGCGCACACAAGTGATGATTGTGTCGCGTCGCAAGAAGTAAGGGCTAGCAAATGACTCGTTCTCTCAAAAAGGGTCCGTTTGTTGACCATCACCTGGTCGCCAAGGTCGAAAAGGCCATTGCTACCAAGGACAAGAAGCCAGTCAAGACCTGGTCGCGTCGCTCCATGGTTCTGCCCGAGTTCATCGGTCTGACCATTGCCGTGCACAACGGCAAGCAGCACGTGCCGGTTTATGTCACCGACCAGATGGTGGGCCACAAGCTGGGCGAATTCGCCCTGACGCGCACCTTCAAGGGTCACCCCGCGGACAAAAAAGTCCAGAAGAAGTAAGGAACGACCATGTCTGAAACACGTGCAGTCCTCCGGGGCGTCCGTCTGTCGGTGGACAAGGGTCGCCTGGTCGCTGACCTGATCCGCGGCAAGAAAGTGGACCAAGCCCTGAACATCCTGGCCTTCACGCAGAAAAAAGCTGCCGTGATCGTCAAGAAGGTGCTGGAGTCCGCCATCGCCAACGCCGAGCACAACGACGGCGCCGACATCGACGACCTGAAGGTCAAGACCATCTTCGTCGAGCAAGGCACCACGCTCAAGCGCTTCACCGCGCGCGCCAAGGGCCGCGGCAACCGTATCAGCAAGCCTACGTGCCACATCTACGTGACCGTGGGTAACTAAGGCCAATAGGAACGAATATGGGACAGAAAATCCATCCTACCGGCTTTCGCCTATCGGTCAGCCGCAACTGGGCCAGCCGTTGGTATGCCAGCAACCGTGACTTCGCCGGCATGCTGGCCGAAGACATCAAGGTGCGCGAGTACCTGAAGGCCAAGCTGAAGAACGCCGCCGTGTCGCGCATCCTGATCGAGCGTCCTGCCAAGAACGCCCGTATCACGATCTTCTCGGCACGTCCGGGTGTGGTGATCGGCAAGAAGGGCGAGGACATCGAGAACCTGAAGAAGGAACTCGCCACGCGCCTGGGCGTGCCGGTGGCCGTGAACATCGAGGAAGTGCGCAAGCCCGAAATCGATGCCAAGCTGATCGCCGACTCGATCACCCAGCAGCTCGAAAAGCGCATCCAGTTCCGCCGCGCCATGAAGCGCGCGATGCAGAACGCGATGCGCCTGGGCGCCCAGGGCATCAAGATCATGTCCTCGGGCCGTCTGAACGGCATCGAAATCGCGCGTACCGAGTGGTACCGCGAAGGCCGCGTGCCGCTGCACACCCTGCGCGCCGACATCGACTACGGCACCTCCGAAGCCAAGACCACCTACGGTGTGATCGGCGTGAAGGTGTGGGTCTACAAGGGCGACACACTGGGTCGTAACGACCTGCCAGCCGCAGAAACGCCGCGCCCTGAAGAAGAGCGTCGCCCCCGCGGTCCCCGTCGTGACGGTCGTGGCGATGGCCGCCCTGGCGACCGCGCCGGTGCAGGCCGTGGTGGCCGCCGCCCGATGGGCACCAATGCAGCCCCTGCCGACGGTAGCGACAAGCCCGCCGGCGCTGGTGGCGATTCCGTTAAGCGCGTCAAGAGCGCGCCCGCTGCCGCAGCGGCGGACGGTAAAGGAGAATAAACATGCTGCAACCTGCTCGCCGCAAGTTCCGTAAGGAACAAAAAGGCCGCAACACCGGCGTTGCCACACGTGGCAATTCGGTAGCTTTCGGTGACTTCGGCCTGAAGTGCACGGATCGTGGCCGTCTGACGGCCCGCCAGATCGAGGCCGCACGCCGTGCGATCTCCCGCCACGTCAAGCGTGGTGGCCGTATCTGGATCCGCGTGTTCCCCGACAAGCCGATCTCTACCAAGCCCGCTGAAGTGCGTATGGGTAACGGTAAGGGCAACCCCGAGTACTACGTGGCTGAGATTCAGCCCGGCAAGGTGGTGTTCGAGATCGTTGGCGTGCCCGAAGAACTGGCCCGCGAAGCGTTCCGCCTGGCTGCCGCCAAGCTGCCGCTGCGCACCACGTTCGTTGCCCGTCAGATTGGCGCCTAAGGAGAAATCAACATGACGAAATCTGCTGAACTCCGCCAAAAAGACGTGGCCGGCCTGGAAGCCGAAATCAAATCGCTGCAAAAGGCCCATTTCGGCCTGCGCATGCAAAAGGCCACGCAACAGCTGGGCAACACTGCCACGCTGAAGGCCACGCGCCGCGACATCGCCCGCGCCAAGACCATTCTTGCTGAAAAGCAAGCCGCCAAGTAAGGAGCCGACATGACGGAAGCTAAAAAATCCCTCAAGCGCACCTTGGTTGGCAAGGTGGTCAGCGACAAGCGTGCAAAGACCGTGACCGTGCTGGTCGAGCGCCGTGTGAAGCACCCCATCTACGACAAGATCATGATCAAGTCGAGCAAGTACCACGCCCATGATGAGAATGGCGAGTACAAGATGGGCGACACCATCGAGATCACGGAGAGCCGTCCGCTCTCCAAGACCAAGAACTGGGTGGCCACGCGCCTGGTGCAAAAGGCCGGGCTGCTCTAAGCCTTCGCAGACGCCGTCTGCGCGCCTCCGAGAAACGACCCACAATGTGGGTCGTTTTTCTTTTTGGGGCCCGCAGATCCTGCCGGGGCCCTCCAACCCAGCAAGGAGATTCTCATGATCCAAGTCGGCGACACGCTGCCCGCCATCACACTGATGGAGTACTCGGAAGTCGAGGGCAATGGCTGCAGCCTCGGCCCGAACCCGGTGGATGTGCAAAAGGCCGCCGCGGGCAAGACGATTGCGCTGTTCGCGGTGCCGGGCGCCTTCACACCCACCTGCTCGGCCAAGCACGTACCCGGCTACGTGGAGCAGGCGGGCGCCCTGAAGGCTGCCGGCGTGGATGAGATCTGGTGCCTGTCGGTGAACGATGCCTTCGTGATGGGCGCGTGGGCGCGCGACCAGAAGACCGATGGCAAGGTGCGCATGCTGGCGGACGGCGACGCCGCCTTCGCCAAGGCCACCGGTCTGACGCTGGACTTGAACGGCAAGGGCCTGGGCCTGCGCAGCAACCGCTATTCCATGCTGGTCAAGGACGGCAAGGTGGTTGCCCTGAACGTCGAGGCGCCGGGCAAGTTCGAGGTGAGCGACGCCGCTACGCTGCTCGGCCAGGCCAAGGGCTGAGGCTGCTGGTGCTGGCATCGGAGGGCTCCGGTGCTGGCACCACGCCGCAGGCGAAACGCCGCCCCGTCGCGAGATGCGGGTGGCTTTGCTATTATTTGAATAGCTATTAACGCTTTCCTGATAAGCGCTAGAGGCCCAAAAGGTTAGTAAATTTCCGCTTTCAGGTAGTGCGAACCCGGCAGGGGGTTGTGGTAATACGGCGGTATTTCCTCGAAGCCCAGTTCGGAATACAGCGCACGCGCCGATTCCATGCCGTCCAGCGTGTCCAGCAACACGCAGGCATAGCCGGCCTGCCGTGCCTGGTCCAGCATGGCCTCGGCCAACTGCCGCCCCAGGCCGAAGCCGCGGAACGCCTTGCGCACGTACAGGCGCTTCATCTCGCAGGCGTTGGGGTAGTCGGCGGTGTCCAGCGGCCGCAGGGCGCAGCACCCGGCAATGCTGCCCTCCACTTCGGCCAGCAGGATATGGCCGCGCGGCGGCGCATATTCGCCCGGCAGGGTGGCGAGTTCCTGCGCAAAGTTCTGGAACGACAGGTCCACGTCCAGGGTGTCGGCATATTCCTGGAAGATGTCGCGCACCACGTGCATCTCGTGGGGCAGGGCGGGGCTCAGCAGCGTAATGTCAGGGGAATGGTCCACTGTGCAGAAAGAATCCGGCATGAAAAAGGCAGGGGCCAGTGTAGCCGCACCGCTGTGGGCACTCAAAAAGCCCCCAGGCTGGCGACCCACCAGGCCAGCAGCGCGCTCAGAGCCGCCACAAGGGCCGCCCCTGCGCGGCTGAGCGCATCGTCGCGCGACGCGGGTGTGGCCCCGGGCAGTTGACGATCGCCGTGCACCATGGCACCCACCAGGGCCTGACGGCGCACCAGGGCGTAGAAAACAATCGCCGCCAGGTGCAGCGCGACGAGCCCCAACAGCAGGAATTGGCCCACGTCCTTGTGATACCAAGTGGCCTGCGATACCCACTCGCCAGAAACGAAACGCGTGAGCGGACCAGCGAAGGCGATCTCGTCGTCGCTCAGCAGGCCGGTGCCTACCTGGGCCAGCAGCACCGCCAGCAGGGCAAAGACCGACAGTGCACCCAGCGGCGAATGGCCCGGGCTGGTCACCTTGCCTTCCTGGTGGGCGAAGTGGCTGCGCAGGCGCGCGGGTGTGGGCAGGAAGCTCGCAAAACGCGACCAGCGTCCGCCCACCAGGCCCCAGGCCAGGCGAAAGGCCAGCAGCGCCAGCATCACGTAGCCCAGCCGCAGATGCCACTGCATGGCGTTGCCGCCCAGCTTGGCGGTGACGACCAGGGCGACGGTGGTCACGGCGAGCGACCAGTGGAACAGCCGGGTCGGCAAATCCCAGATGCGTACGGTGTGCGGCATGGCGAAGCGGGGGAGCGGAGGACGCGGCTATTGTGCCCAGCGTGCCCCCGTCGGGCTATATCCGACTGCCCCTCGGGCGCATGCGACCATGGCGTCACGCGGCCGCGCCATACTGCGCGCCGGCGCAGGGCGTCCAGCCGTCGCCGCAGCCATTCCCTTCCCCACGACAAGGTGCATTCCATGCCAATCAAAGCCCTCGCTCTTGCCGCCACCGCAGCAGCCGCCACGCTGGTGTCGCTGCCCGCCGCTGCCCAGTTCGCCAAGCCAGAAGACGCCATCAAGTACCGCCAGGGTGCGCTGTTCGTGATGGGACAGCATTTCGGCCGCATCGGCGCAATGGCCAATGGCCGCGTGCCGTTCGACGCGAAGGCTGCGCAAGAGAATGCCGATACCGTCGCCGCCCTGGCCGCTTTGCCGTGGGCCGGCTTCGGCCCCGGCACGGACAAGGGCGCGCCCACCAAGGCCAAGCCCGGCGTGTGGACCGAACAGGCCAAGTTCCAGGAGCATGCCGACAAGTTCCAGGCCGAGGCCGCCAAGCTGGCCGCCGCCGCCAAAACGGGCCGCCTGGACAACCTGAAGACCGCGTTCGGCCCGGCGGCCAATTCCTGCAAGGCGTGCCACGACGCCTACCGCGCACGTTGATGCGCTATTGAACTAGTAGCTGCTAGCGCTTGCTGCATAAGCGCGAAAGGCCGATTTCGTTCAGGAACTCGGCCTTTTTTTCTGAAGAAAGGTGCTTCAGGCTTCGGCCAGCAGGCGTTCGATGAGCTTGTGCAGCTCCTCGAAATCGGGTGCGCCGATGTAGCTCTTCACGATCTCTCCGCGCTTGTTGACGATGTACGTGGTGGGGGTGAGCTTCACGTCGCCCCAGGCCTTGGCCACGGCGCCGGTGTTGTCGATGGCCACCTTGAACGGCAGCTTGCGCGTCTCGGTGAAGTTGACCACGTAGCTCGGCGGGTCGTAGCTCATGGCCACGGCCAGCGTCTCGAAGCCCTGGCCTTTGTATTTGTCGTAGGTCGCGACGATCTCGGGCATCTCCGCCACGCAGGTGGTGCAGCTGGTGGCCCAGAAGTTCACCAGCGCCACCTTGCCCTTGAGGTCGGCGGTGGTCTGCTGCGAACCGTCGAGCAGAACGAACGTGGACTGCGGTGCTTGGGACGTGCCAGAGCCCAGCACCACCACGGCGCCCATGGCAGCGCCCGCCACCAGGGCGCCCGCCGCCAGCCATTTCTTGATCTGCATAACCAGGTACTCCGTGTGGGCCGCCGTTCGGGTGGCCGTTCGTGTGTTTGACGCGATAGGTACGGGATTGTGCCGCGCGGGGCGTTCCAGCACTCGCCACCATGGGATTGCCAGCAAGGCGGTAAGTTCACCGGACGGCCGGCCGCGAGCGCGCGGTTTGCGCCAGCGTAAAGCCCTGGGGTCCATACCGTGCGCCGTCTAGAGGGGCAACCGCCAGCAGCCAGCCAGGGCGGCGCTGGGAATAATCAGGCACATGACCCTTGCTCCTGCCGGCGCGCGCCGTCTCCTGACCCTGGCCTTCGCGGCCAGCATGCTGGCGCTGGCCGCCTGCAGCCCTGCGCTGAATTGGCGCAGCGTCACCTTGCCCGACGCCGGCCTGGCGCTGACGCTGCCCTGCAAGCCCGAGTATGCGAGCCGGCCCGTGGACCTGGGCACGGGTGCCGTGCCGCTCGCCATGGTCGGCTGCGAGGCCGATGGCGCCACCTTCGCCGTATCCCACATGCCGCTGGCCGAAGCGGCGCAGGCCGGGGCGATGCTGGCGCGCTGGCAGGCGGCCGTACAGGCCGGCATGCGCGCTTCGCAGCCGGCTGCACCCGTCGCCTTCGTGCCCACGCGCGCGCTGGCTGTGCCGCAGTCGGTGCGGCTGCAGGCGCAGGGCCAGGCGCCCCGCGGCTCGGCCGTCACCGTCGATGCCGTGTGGTTCGCGCGCCTGGAGGGCGGCCAGGCACGTCTGTACCACGCGGCGGTCTATGCGCCGCGCCGCACGACGGCCACGGCGGCTGACACCTTCTTCGCCAGCCTGGCGCTGCAGCCATGAGCGTGCTCACGCGGCGCACGGCCGTGGTCGTCTTCCTGGCCTTTGCGTTCACCTACTTCATCTCGGCGCTGCTGCGCGCGATCACCGCCACTCTGGCGCCCACACTGGAGGCCGAGTTCCAGTTGCACGCGCGCGACCTGGGGCTGCTGGCGGGTGGCTACTTCCTGGGTTTCTCGCTCACGCAACTGCCGCTGGGCCGGTGGCTGGATCGTCACGGCCCGCGCACGGTGCTGCTGGGCTTTCTGGGCGTGGCGGTGGCGGGGTGCCTGGTGTTCTCGTGGGCCACGGGCTTCTCGGGGCTGCTTGCGGGGCGCATGCTGTGCGGCGCGGGCGTCAGCGCCTGCCTGATGGCTCCGCTCACGGGATTCCGGCGCTGGCTGGAGCCCGGTGCGCAGCTACGCGCCAACTCCTGGATGCTGATGACCGGTTCGCTGGGCATGGTGGCGTCCACGCTGCCGGTGCAGTGGCTGCTGCCACTGGCAGGGTGGCGCCCGTTGTTCTGGGGGCTGGCGGCGCTCATCGTGCTGGCCATGGCGCTGCTGGCGCTGGGCGTGCCGCGCTGGCCGCAGGCGCCGGCAGAGTCGGGAGCAGGCGTAGAAACGGGCTATGCACAGGTGTGGCGCCATCCGTACTTCCTGCGCACGGCGCCGCTGGGCTTCTTCTGCTATGGCGGCATGGTCGCGGTGCAGACGCTGTGGGCCGCGCCCTGGATGCAGCACGTGGCCGGCTATACGCCGTTGCAGGCCGCCACCGGACTGTTCTGGATCAATGTGAGCATGCTGATCACCTTCTGGACCTGGGGCATGGCCAGCCCGTGGTTGCTGCGTCGCGTGGGCGGGGCCGACCCGGTGATGGCCGCGAGTTTGCCGCTGTCGCTGCTGGTGCTGGCGGGCATTGTGTTGGCGGGCGGACGTGCGGGCGCCGCGGCCTGGGCGCTGTATTGCGTGTCATGCACCAGCGTGGCGCTGTCGCAGCCCGCGGTGGCATTGGCGTTCCCGCAGGCGCTGGCGGGGCGCGCGCTGTCGGCGTACAACCTGGTGATCTTTGCGGGGGTGTTTGCCGTGCAATGGGGTATTGGCCTGGCGGTGGACGCGTTCGTGGCCGCCGGGCTGGACATGGCGCGCGCCTACCGGGCCGCCATGGCGCTGCACCTGGCCTGCACGGCGGGAGCCTATGCATGGTTCATGGCGCGGCGCGGGCACGGTGATAATGCACTGCACTGCAGTACCCCATGAATACGCGCCTTCTCATCATCGCCCACGCCCCTTTGGCCCATGCGCTGCGTGAATGCGCGCTGCACGTGTTCCCCGACTGCTGGCAGGAGGTGCTGGCGCTGGACGTGCCGCCCCATGAGGCCCCCGAGGCCACGCTGTCGGCCGCCCGCGCGCTGATGGAGCAGCAGGGCGAGGCCTCGGTGCTGGTGCTGAGCGACCTGTTCGGCGCCACGCCCTGCAACGTGGCCCAGCGGCTGGTGGACGGCCTGCAGTCCCGCCTGGTGGCGGGCGTGAACCTGCCCATGCTGCTGCGCGCCGTGAGCTACCGTAGCGAGCCGCTGGATGCGCTGGTGGCACGCGCCCTCGTGGGTGGCACGCAGGGCGTGATGCAGGTGGGCGCGGCTGCGCCGCAGAATCAAAACCGACGTCCGTCTCATGATCAAGAAGAACATCACCATCAGCAATAAGCTGGGCCTGCATGCCCGCGCCTCCGCCAAGCTCACCAAGATGGCGGGCAGTTTTCCCTGCGACGTCTGGATGCGCAAGGGAGAGCGCCGCATCAATGCCAAGAGCATCATGGGGGTGATGATGCTGGCGGCGGGCATGGGGTCCGAGGTCGAGATCGAGACCGATGGTGCGCAGGAGCAGGAAGCCATGGATGCGCTTGTCGCGCTCATCGATGGCAAGTTCGGCGAGGGCGAATAAACCGCAGGCGAGGCACGCATGACCTTCTCCATCCACGGTCTGGCTGTCGCGCGCGGCATCGCCATCGGGCGGGCGGTGCTCGCGGTATCCAGCCGCATGGAGGTGGTGCACTACTTCATCGAGCCCGGCCAGGTTGAGGCCGAGATCCTGCGTGCGCGCCGCGGACGGGACGCGGTGGCCGAGGAGCTGCAGCGCCTGCAGGCCGACATGCCGCACGACGCGCCGCCCGAGCTGGCCGCGCTGCTGGACGTGCACCTGATGCTGCTGCAGGACGAGATGCTGGTCAACGGCGTCAAGCACTGGATCACCGACCGCCTCTACAACGCCGAGTGGGCGCTGACCACGCAGCTGGAGATCATCAGCCGCCAGTTCGACGAAATGGAGGACGACTACCTGCGCGAGCGCAAGGCCGACCTGGAGCAGGTGGTGGAGCGCATCCTGCGCCACATGCGCGGCGTGGCCAGCCCCGTCGCGCCGCCGCCCTCCGCCCCGCGCCGCCAGGCCGAGGCGGGTGCGGAGGCGGAGTTCCTGCTGGGCGGCGCGGCCGATGCGCCGCTGGTGCTGGTGGCGCACGACCTGTCGCCGGCCGACATGCTGCAGTTCAAGCAGAGTGTGTTCGCCGGCTTCGTGACCGACGTGGGGGGCAAGACCAGCCACACGGCCATCGTGGCGCGCAGCATGGACATCCCCGCCGTGGTGGGTGCGCGCCGCGCCAGCCAGTTGGTGCGACAGGACGACTGGGTCATCATCGACGGCGATGCCGGCGTGGTCATCGTCGACCCCACGCCGATCATCTTGGCGGAATACGGTTTTCGCCAGCGCCAGATCACGCTGGAGCGCGAGCGCCTCATGCGGCTGCGCCACACGCCGGCCGTCACGCTGGATGCGCAGGCCATTGAGCTGCTGGCCAACATCGAGCAGCCCGGTGATGCGGGTGCCGCGTTGCGCGCAGGCGCGGCGGGCGTGGGGTTGTTTCGCAGCGAATTTTTGTTCATGGGCCGCAGCGGCCGCCTGCCGGACGAGGAGGAGCAGTACCGCGCCTACCGCGAGGCGGTGGAGGGCATGCAGGGCCTGCCCGTGACCATCCGCACCGTCGATGTGGGCGCCGACAAGCCGCTGGACAAAGGGCACAAGGACAGTTCGCTCAACCCGGCGCTGGGCCTGCGCGCCATCCGCTGGAGCCTGGCCGATCCGGCCATGTTCCGCACCCAGCTGCGCGCGGTGTTGCGCGCTGCGGCACACGGCCCGGTGCGGCTGCTGTTCCCCATGCTCGCGCATGTGAGCGAGATCCGGCAGACGCTGGCCCAGGTGGACCTGGCGCGCGCCGAGCTGGACGCACGCGGCGCTGCCTACGGTGCGGTGCAGCTGGGCGCCATGATCGAGGTGCCGGCTGCGGCGCTCATGGTGCGCCAGTTCCTGCGCTACTTCGACTTTCTCTCGATCGGCACCAACGACCTGATCCAGTACGCGCTGGCCATCGACCGCGCGGACGAGGCCGTGGCCCACCTGTACGACCCGTTGCACCCGGCCGTGCTGCGGCTGGTGGCCGACGTGATCGCGGAGGGCGCGCGCCAGGGCAGGAGCGTGAGCGTGTGCGGCGAGATGGCGGGCGACGTCGCCATGACCCGGCTGCTGCTGGGCCTGGGCCTGCGCAGCTTCTCGATGCAGCCGGCGCAGATCCTGGCCGTCAAGCAGGAGGTGCTGCGCGCCGACGCGCGCAAGCTGGGCGAGTGGGCGCAGCAGCTGTTGGATGCGGACGATCCGGCTGCGTCGTTGCAAGCGCCCTGATCGCTATTTAAATAATAGCTGCTGGCGCTTGTCAGTATTGGCCTGGAGGTCGATTTGACTTGTATTCCGAGTCAAACGCCAGCGGCGTGCGCCTGCTGGTCGGCATGGTAGCTGGAGCGCACCATGGCACCCACTGCGGCGTGGCTGAAGCCCATCTTGTAGGCTTCTTCCTCGAACATCTTGAAGGTGTCGGGGTGCACATAGCGCCGCACGGGCAGGTGGCTGTTGCTGGGGGCGAGGTACTGGCCGATGGTCAGCATCTCGATGCCATGTGCGCGCATGTCGCGCATGACTTCCAGAATTTCCTCGTCCGTCTCGCCCAGGCCCACCATCAGGCCGCTCTTGGTGGGCACGCCGGGGTGCAGTTGCTTGAACTTCTTGAGCAGGTTGAGGCTGAACTGGTAATCGGAGCCGGGGCGCGCTTCTTTGTACAGGCGCGGCACGGTTTCCAGGTTGTGGTTCATCACGTCCGGGGGCGCGGCCTTGAGGATTTCGAGCGCACGGTCGTCGCGGCCGCGGAAGTCGGGCGTGAGGATCTCGATCTGCGTGCTGGGCGAGAGTTCGCGGGTACGCTGGATGCACTCCACGAAGTGGCCCGAGCCGCCGTCGCGCAGATCGTCACGGTCCACGCTGGTGATGACCACGTACTTCAGGCGCAGCGCGGCAATCGTCTTGGCGAGGTTCAGCGGCTCGTCTTTGTCCAGCGGGTCGGGGCGGCCGTGGCCCACGTCGCAGAACGGGCAGCGGCGCGTGCACTTGTCGCCCATGATCATGAACGTGGCCGTGCCCCTGCCAAAGCATTCGCCGATGTTGGGGCAGCTGGCTTCCTCGCACACCGTGTGCAGCTTGTGCTCGCGCAGGATGTTCTTGATCTCGTAAAAGCGCGTGGTGGGACTGCCTGCCTTCACGCGGATCCACTCGGGCTTCTTGAGCACCTCGCCCTGCTCGACCTTGATCGGGATGCGCGACAGCTTGGCCGCGGCCTTCTGCTTGGCCAGCGGGTTGTAGGCTTCGGTGGACTGCGCTTCGCGCACGACGTCGGGAGTGCTCATGGCTGCTGAGGGAGAGGTCAGGGCGCGAGGCGGCGTGCGAGCTGTTGGCCCAGCATGGCCGCGGCATCGTCCCAGGGGATGTGGACGCCGATTGTAGAAAGGTCCACCGTTTGCAAACCTGCGTAACCGCAAGGGTTGATGCGGGAGAAGGGTTCCAGGTCCATGGCGACGTTCAGCGCCACACCGTGGTAGGTGCAGTGGCGCGCGACCTTGATGCCCAGCGCGGCGATCTTGCCCAAGCCGGTGAAGTCCGGCTGGGGTGGGCCGTCGGCGTGGGCACGTTTTTGCGGGCGCTGCGGCAGCATGCTGTGGCCGTGCGGATCGTCCAGGCGCACGTAGATGCCGGGCGCGCCGGCCACGCGGTGGCCCGTCACGCCGTAGTGGCCCAGCGTGCGGATCACGGCTTCCTCAATGCGGTACACGTATTCCTTGACGTAGTAGCCCGCACGGCGCAGATCGATGAGCGGATAGGCCACGACCTGGCCGGGGCCATGGTGCGTCACCTGCCCGCCGCGGTTGGTGGCAACGACGGGGATGCCGCCGGGCGAGAGGACGTGGTCGCTCTTGCCGGCCAGGCCCTGCGTGTACACCGCGGGGTGCTCACAAATCCACAGCTCGTCGGGCGTCTCGTCAGTGCGCTCCTCCGTGAAGCGCTGCATGGCAGCCACCGTGGCCGGGTAGTCCACCCGGCCCAGCATGCGCAGCTCCATGGTGCGGACGTTCAGAGCACGACCTTGACCATCGGGTGCGAGGTCAGGGCCCGGTACAGATCATCGAGCTGCTCCCGGCTGGTGGCAGTCACGGTGATGGTCACGCCCAGGTAGTTGCCCGCGCGGCTGTCGCGCAACTCGATGGTGGAGGCGTCGAAGTCGGGGTCGAAGCGGCGCGCAACCTCGGTGACGGCATGCACGAACCCGTTCACGTTTGCTCCCATGACCTTGATGGGAAAGCGGGACGGATATTCGATCAACGAGTCCTTGCGAGGATCGGCGGAAGAGGGCTGGTTGGGCGTCGTCATTAGGCTCTTTCAAGGCCGGCGGGGCCGAAGGGAAGGGGGTGCCCCAAGCGGGTGGCGATGGTATACCCGCGGTTCGCTGTGGCTTTAGGCGGGCCCCGTGGCCGCGCTGCACCACAATGGGCGTTGGCGCGTTGCCACAATGGTGCGGCTATGTGCAGTGATCCACCCGCGCTCCGTTACCGATTGTGGATCGGCCGGGGTTTTTACTTATAATCAAGGGCTTTGTGAAAGTTTTGGTCTGTGGCGCAGGCGTCTTCCAACGATAAAAAAATCGCCTCCGAGACTGAATCTGAGGTTGAGGATTCCGACTTCAAGCCCCTGACCGCACAAGAGGCGCAGGAGTGGCGCTCACGCCATCCGGCGCTGTCGGTCTGGCGCATTGTCTGGGGCCAGGCGGCGGTGGGGGCGGTAGTGGCCCTGCTGGCATGGTGGCTGACGGGCAGGCTGCCGGTGGCATGGTCCGCCGGGTACGGGGCTCTGTCCGTCGTGGTGCCGGCGGCGCTGTTTGCCCGTGGCATGGCGCGCAGGCGCTCCACGGCTGGTGCTGCGATGGTCGGGCTTCTGGGTTGGGAGTTGGTCAAGATTGCATTGACCGTCGCCATGTTGGCGGCGGCGCCCCGGGTAGTGCCGGGGCTCAGCTGGCTGGCGTTGCTGGTCGGCATGGTGGTAACGATGAAAACGTACTGGATCGCGCTGCTGGCGCGGCCTGGTGTCCGACGAACCGATTGATATTTGAGAGAAGAGTTGTCCGATGGCCGCAGATGCGCACGCCCCGACTGCAAGTGAATACATCGTTCACCACCTGCAGCATCTCCAGAACATCAAGCAGAAGTCCATCATCGACTTCTCGGTTGTCAACCTCGATTCCGTTGCCGTCAGCGTGATCTTGGGTGTTTTGGGTCTGTTCGTCATGTGGCTCGCTGCCCGCACGGCCACTTCCGGTGTGCCAAGCCGCTTCCAGGCGGCTGTCGAGATGCTGGTCGAGATGGTGGATAACCAGGCCAAGGCCAACATCCACAACGCGCAAAGCCGTAAGTTCATTGCACCTCTGGCGCTCACCGTGTTCGTCTGGATTTTCCTGATGAACGCCATGGACCTGCTGCCGGTGGACCTGCTGCCCGTGCTCTGGCAGGTCGCCACAGGTGACTCGCATGCCTACCTGCGCGTCGTTCCCACCGCCGACCTGTCCACCACCCTGGGCCTGTCCAGCGCCGTGCTGATCCTGTGCTTCGTGTACAGCATCAAGATCAAGGGGCTGGGCGGCTGGGCGCATGAACTGGTGACCGCGCCCTTCGGCACCAGCAAGAACCCTGTTTTCGCCCTGATCCTGGGCGTGGTCAATCTGCTCATGCAGATCATTGAATACGTTGCCAAGACCGTGTCGCATGGCATGCGACTGTTCGGCAACATGTACGCTGGTGAGTTGGTGTTCATGCTGATTGCCCTGATGGGTGGCGCAGCGGCTATGTCGCTCTCTGGTGTGTTGCTCCCCGTGGGGCACATCATTGCGGGCTCTATCTGGGCGATCTTCCACATCCTGATCATCACCCTGCAGGCCTTCATTTTCATGATGCTGACGCTGATTTATCTCGGCCAGGCGCATGAAGCTCACTGATCCTTTCGTTTCCTTTCTCAACCTTCCTTTCTTTTCATCCTAGGAGTCATCATGGAAAACATTCTCGGTCTCGTCGCTCTGGCTTGTGGTCTGATCGTGGGCCTCGGCGCTATCGGCGCTTCGATCGGTATTGCCCTGATGGGTGGCAAGTTCCTGGAATCCTCCGCACGCCAGCCTGAGCTGATCAACGAACTGCAAACCAAGATGTTCATCTTGGCAGGTCTGATCGACGCCGCCTTCCTGATCGGCGTGGCCATCGCTCTGCTGTTCGCTTTCGCCAACCCCTTCGTTCTGGCCTAAGCCTCCGTCAACGCCCTAGAAAGAAAGGTGTTGCCGTGAGTATCAACGCGACCCTGTTCGTTCAGGCCATTGTTTTCCTGATCCTGGTGCTGTTCACGATGAAGTTCGTGTGGCCCCCGATCACGAAGGCGCTGGATGAGCGAGCCCAGAAAATCGCCGATGGTCTCGCAGCTGCCGATCGTGCCAAGACCGAGCTTGCTGCTGCCGACCAGCGTGTGAAGCAGGAACTGGCTGCCGCCAGCAACGAAATCGCGACACGCTTGGCCGACGCTGAGCGCCGCGCACAGGCCATCATCGAAGAGGCCAAGGCGCGCGCCAACGACGAAGGCAACAAGATCGTCGCTGCTGCCCGTGCCGAGGCCGAGCAGCAAGCGATCCAGGCACGTGAAGCCCTGCGCGAGCAGGTGGCGGCCCTGGCCGTCAAGGGGGCTGAGCAGATTCTCCGCAAGGAAGTCAATGCCGGCGTTCATGCCGATCTGCTGAACCGTCTGAAGACCGAGCTGTAAGGGAGCATTCAATGGCTGAACTCGCCACCATTGCCCGCCCTTACGCCGAGGCGCTGTACAAGGCCTGCACCGACCAAGCCGGTGTGGACCTGAATGGCGCTACAGCCTGGGTGGACGAGCTGGCGGCGATTGCCGCCAATCCCCAATTGCGCCAACTGGCGGACAACCCCAAGGTGACGGGCGAGCAGGTGTTCGACGTCATCGTGGGCGTGGCCCGCTCGGCGTTGCCTGACCTGGCCAAGAACTTCCTGCGTACCGTGATCGATAACGGGCGCGTGCAGGCGCTGCCTGAAATCGCGGCCCAGTTCCGTACGCTGGTCAATCGCAGCCACGGCACTTCGGATGCCGTGGTGTACAGCGCCTTCCCGCTGGATGCGGGCGCTCTGACCGATTTGGGTGCCACGCTTGAAAAGCGCTTCGGTCGCAAGCTTAATCTCTCCGTGCAGTTGGATGAGACCCTGATCGGCGGCGTGCGCGTGGTGGTGGGCGACGAGGTGCTCGACGCTTCCGTCAAAGCCCGTCTGGAACAAATGAAAGCTGCCCTCACCGCCTGATGGGCGTGAGGTCTCGGCTATACCCCCAAGAAAGAAGGAAAGAGTCATGCAACTCAATCCCGCAGAAATTTCTGAACTGATCAAGAGCCGCATCGAAGGTCTGGCAGCCAGCAGCGACATCCGTAACCAGGGCACCGTGGTGTCCGTGACCGACGGTATCGTGCGCGTCCACGGCCTGTCGGACGTGATGCAGGGCGAAATGCTCGAATTCCCTGCCGCGGCAGACGGCCAGCCCTCCTTCGGCCTGGCCCTGAACCTCGAGCGCGACTCCGTCGGCGCCGTGATTCTGGGCGAGTACGAACACATTTCTGAAGGCGATACCGTGAAGTGCACGGGCCGCATTCTGGAAGTGCCGGTGGGCCCGGAACTGATCGGACGCGTGGTGAACGCTCTCGGCCAGCCGATCGACGGAAAGGGTCCGATCAATGCCAAGATGACGGACGTGATCGAGAAGGTCGCTCCCGGCGTGATCGCGCGCCAGTCCGTGGACCAGCCGCTGCAAACCGGCCTGAAGTCCATCGACTCCATGGTGCCAATCGGCCGTGGCCAGCGTGAGCTGATCATCGGCGACCGCCAGACCGGCAAGACGGCAGTGGCCATCGACGCCATCATCAACCAGAAGGGCCAGGGCGTGACGTGTATCTACGTCGCCATCGGCCAGAAGGCATCGTCGATCAAGAACGTGGTGCGCGCCCTGGAGCAGGCCGGCGCCATGGAATACACCATCGTCGTGGCGGCTTCGGCTTCCGAGTCCGCCGCCATGCAGTACGTGTCGGCCTACTCCGGCTGCACGATGGGCGAATACTTCCGCGACCGTGGCGAAGACGCGCTGATCGTGTACGACGACCTGTCCAAGCAAGCTGTGGCCTACCGCCAGGTTTCGCTGCTGCTGCGCCGCCCGCCAGGCCGCGAAGCCTTCCCCGGCGACGTGTTCTATCTCCACAGCCGCCTGCTGGAGCGTGCAGCCCGTGTGAATGCCGACTATGTGGAAGCCTTCACCAAGGGCGAGGTCAAGGGCAAGACGGGTTCGCTGACCGCACTGCCCGTGATCGAAACCCAGGCCGGCGACGTGTCTGCCTTCGTTCCAACCAACGTGATCTCGATCACCGACGGTCAGATCTTCCTGGAAACCAGCCTGTTCAACGCTGGTATCCGCCCCGCCATCAACGCCGGTATCTCGGTGTCGCGCGTGGGTGGTGCCGCCCAGACCAAGCTGATCAAGGGCCTGTCCGGCGGTATCCGTACCGACCTGGCCCAGTACCGTGAACTCGCGGCGTTCGCGCAGTTCGCCTCCGACCTGGACGAAGCCACGCGCAAGCAGCTGGATCGCGGCGCCCGCGTGACGGAACTGCTCAAGCAGCCCCAGTACAGCCCGCTGAGCACGGCCCTGATGGGCGCGACGCTCTTCACGGTGAACAAGGGCTTCCTGGACGACGTGGACGTGAAGAAGGTGCTGGCCTTCGAAGCCGGCCTGCACCAGTACCTGAAGACGAGCCACGGTGCGCTGCTGGACCGCCTGCAGCAGAACCGCGCGTTCGACAAGGAAGGCAAGGACGAGGCCGAACTGACGCAAGCCATCACGGCGTTCAAGAAGTCGTTCGTTTAAATCGGACGAGGAACCATCATGGCAGCAGGTAAGGAAATACGCGGCAAGATCAAATCGGTGGAAAACACCAAGAAGATCACCAAGGCCATGGAAATGGTGGCCGCGTCCAAGATGCGCAAGGCGCAAGACCGCATGCGTGCCGCCCGACCCTATGCCGAGAAGGTGCGCAACATTGCCGCCCACCTCGGCGAGGCCAACCCTGAGTACGTGCACCCTTTCATGAAGGCGAACGATGCGAAGGCGGCTGGCATTATTGTCGTGACGACCGACAAGGGCCTGTGCGGAGGTATGAACACCAACGTGCTGCGCGCCGTCACCACCAAGCTGCGCGAACTGCAGTCTACGGGTGTCGATGTGCAGTCCGTCGCTATTGGCAACAAGGGGTTGGGCTTCCTCAACCGCGTGGGTGCCAAGGTCGTGGCGCATGCCACCGGGCTGGGCGATACGCCGCACCTGGACAAGCTGATCGGACCGGTGAAGGTGCTGCTGGATGCTTACGCGGAAGGCAAGATCAACGCGGTGTACCTCAGCTACACCAAGTTCATCAACACCATGAAGCAGGAATCGGTGGTGGAGCAGTTGCTGCCCCTGTCGTCCGAGCAGATGCAGGCCCAGAAGACCGGCCATGGTTGGGATTACATCTACGAGCCTGACGCGCAGAGCGTGATCGACGAACTGCTGGTGCGCTATGTCGAGTCGCTGATCTACCAGGCAGTGGCAGAGAACATGGCCTCGGAGCAGTCCGCGCGCATGGTGGCCATGAAGGCCGCCACCGACAACGCCGGTAACGTCATCAACGAGCTCAAGCTGGTCTACAACAAGACGCGCCAAGCGGCGATCACGAAAGAACTTTCGGAGATCGTTGCAGGTGCCGCGGCAGTCTGATGCCGCCTTCGGGTCTCGGTTTAAATTTTTGGAGCAAATCAAATGGCTCAAGTGCAAGGCAAGATTGTTCAATGTATCGGCGCCGTGGTGGACGTGGAGTTCCCGCGCGACCAGCTGCCCAAGGTGTATGACGCCCTGAAGCTCGAGGGCTCGCCCCTGACGCTGGAAGTGCAGCAGCAGCTGGGCGACGGCGTGGTGCGTACCATTGCGCTCGGTTCTTCGGACGGCCTCAAGCGTGGCCTGATGGTCACGAACACCGGCAACCCCATCACCGTGCCCGTGGGCAAGGCCACGCTGGGCCGCATCATGGACGTGCTGGGCAACCCCATCGACGAGCGCGGCCCCGTGGACCAGAGCCTGACGGCTTCCATCCACCGCAAGGCCCCCGCTTATGACGAGCTCAGCCCTTCGCAGGAACTGCTCGAGACCGGCATCAAGGTGATCGACCTGGTGTGCCCGTTCGCCAAGGGCGGCAAGGTGGGCCTGTTCGGTGGTGCCGGCGTGGGCAAAACCGTGAACATGATGGAGCTCATCAACAACATCGCCAAGGCGCACTCGGGTCTGTCCGTGTTCGCTGGCGTGGGTGAGCGTACCCGCGAGGGCAACGACTTCTACCACGAGATGGCCGACTCCGGCGTCGTGAATCTGGAGAGCCTGGGCGAGTCCAAGGTGGCCATGGTCTACGGCCAGATGAACGAGCCCCCGGGCAACCGTCTGCGCGTGGCCCTGACCGGCCTGACCATCGCCGAGTCCTTCCGCGACGAAGGCCGCGACGTGCTGTTCTTCGTGGACAACATCTACCGTTACACGCTGGCCGGTACCGAAGTGTCCGCCCTGCTGGGCCGGATGCCTTCCGCCGTGGGCTACCAGCCGACGCTGGCCGAGGAAATGGGCCGTCTGCAAGAGCGTATTACCTCGACCAAGGTCGGGTCCATCACGTCCATTCAGGCCGTGTACGTGCCTGCCGACGACTTGACCGACCCGTCGCCCGCCACCACCTTCGCCCACCTGGACTCCACCGTGGTGCTGTCGCGTGACATCGCCGCTCTGGGTATCTACCCTGCCGTGGACCCGCTGGACTCCACCAGCCGCCAGCTGGACCCGCAGGTCGTGGGTGAAGAGCACTACCAAGTGGCCCGCCAAGTGCAGGGTACCCTGCAGCGCTACAAGGAACTGCGCGACATCATCGCAATTCTGGGTATGGACGAGCTGGCGCCCGAGGACAAGCTGGTCGTGGCCCGTGCCCGCAAGATCCAGCGTTTCCTGTCGCAGCCGTTCCACGTGGCCGAGGTGTTCACGGGCTCGCCTGGCAAGTACGTGCCGCTGTCCGAGACCATCCGCGGCTTCAAGATGATCGTGGCTGGCGAATGCGACCACCTGCCCGAGCAGGCCTTCTACATGGTGGGCACCATCGACGAAGCCTTCGAAAAGGCGAAGAAGGTGGCCTGATGGTCCGAAGGCCGGCCCCGCGTCCGGCCCTCGTGAGCCCCACAGGCTTGCCATTCCCTTTTTCTAGGAGCAAAGATGAACACCATCCATGTTGATGTGGTCAGTGCCGAAGAGTCCATCTTCTCCGGCGAGGCGCGCTTCGTCGCGCTGCCCGGCGAAGCGGGCGAATTGGGCATCTATCCGCGCCACACGCCACTCATCACCCGCATCAAGCCGGGTTCGGTGCGCATCGAATTGCCTGACGGCAATGAAGAGTTCGTTTTCGTGGCCGGTGGCATTCTGGAAGTGCAGCCCGACTGCGTGACCGTGCTGTCCGACACCGCCATCCGTGGCCATGACCTGGACGACCAGAAGGCGCAGGAAGCCAAGGCTGCGGCCGAGGAAGCCCTGAAGAACGCCAAGAGCGAGATCGATCTGGCGCGCGCCCAGGCCGAGCTGGCCGTGATGGCAGCGCAGATTGCCGCGCTGCGCAAGTTCCGCCAGAAGCGCTGATCGACTGGTCGCCTTCCATCGCAAAAGCCGCCTTCGGGCGGCTTTTGTCGTTATGGGTGGGCCCGCTATGGCGCTCGTCCATCGGCGCCGTCCGACGCCAGCCAGGCCCAACGCGACGCTAGCATGGGCCATGGTCAACCCTTTGGCAGAGACTGCGGCAGGCGACCTGGTGGTAGCGCGCCCCGAAGGGCTGTATTGTCCACCGGGTGGCTTTTACATCGACCCCTGGCGGCCGGTGGACCGGGCCGTCATCACCCATGGCCATGGCGACCACGCGCGGCGCGGACACGGACACTACCTGGCGCACGAGCACAGCGCGGGTGTCCTGCGCGGTCGGCTGGGGGCGGACATCGCCTTGCAGACGCTGGCTTACGGCGAACCCCTGCACCACAACGGCGTGCGTATCTCACTGCACCCTGCGGGCCATGTGCTGGGCTCGGCCCAGGTGCGGCTGGAGCACGGCGGTCGCGTATGGGTGGCCTCGGGGGATTACAAGCTGGAGGCCGACGGCACCTGCGCGCCGTTCGAGCCCGTGCGCTGCGATACGTTCATCACCGAATCCACCTTCGGCCTGCCCATCTACCGTTGGCCCGCCCAGGCCGTCCTGCAAGCCCAGGTCAACCACTGGTGGCGTTCCAACGCGGCCCTGCGCCGCCCTTCGGTGCTGTTTTGCTACGCGTTCGGCAAGGCCCAGCGCATCCTGCATGGCGTAGATGCCAGCATTGGTCCGCTGCTCATGCATGGCGCGGTGGAGCCCCTCAATGCCGCTTACCGCGCCGCCGGCGTGCGCCTGCCGCCCACGCAGGGGGCCACCGACGCGTCACTGGACGCCGCGACGCGCGAGACCGCACTGGTGCTGGCGCCGCCCTCGGCCCAAGGCAGTCCGTGGATGCGCCGCTTCCCACGCCACGCCGATGCCTTTGCCAGCGGCTGGATGCAGCTGCGTGGCACGCGTCGCCGCCGCGGGGTGGATCGTGGTTTCGTGCTCTCCGATCACGCAGACTGGCCGGGCCTGCAGCAGGCGATTGCCGCCACGGGGGCCGAGCGCGTGTTCGTCACCCACGGCAGCGTGACCGTCATGGTCCGCTGGCTGCGCGAGCAAGGGCTGGATGCCCAGGCTTTCGCCACCGAATACGGCGACGAGGACGAGGCAGCGCCGGCCGACGCGCCAACTGCAGCGCCCACTGCACCGGAAGCCGACGCAGGCGACGCGGCCGGAGGCACCTCCTGATGCAGGCCTTTGCCGCGCTCTACCAGGCGCTGGATGCCAGCACGTCCAGCCTCGCCAAGCAGGCCGCGCTGCGCGACTATCTGCGGGGTGCGCCACCCGAGGATGCCGCCTGGGCCGTCTACTTCCTCGCGGGTGGCAAACCACGCCAACTCGTGCCCACCAAGCTGCTGCGCGCGGTGGCGCGCGAGGCGGCGGGGTTGCCGGAATGGCTGTTCGACGAAAGCTACGAGGCTGTGGGCGATCTGGCCGAGACCATCGCACTGCTGCTGCCCCCGCCCACGCAGGCACACGCCCTGGGGCTGGCCGCATGGATGCGCGAACACCTCTTGCCGCTGCGCGGCCTGGCGCCCGACACCCAGGCTGAACGGCTGGGTGCGCAATGGGCGCGGCTGGCGCCCGAGGAGCGGCTGGTGTACTTCAAGCTCATCACGGGGGCCTTCCGCGTGGGCGTGTCGCGCTTGCAGGTCACGCAGGCGCTCGCGGCCGTGAGCGGCGTGGACGCCAAGCGCATCGCCCAGCGCCTCATGGGCTACACCCACGTGGGCGCGCAGCCCGGGGCGGCCGACTACCAGCGCCTCGTGACGCCCGAGGGAGATGGTGCGGGCGCGCAGGCTGCGGAGGCCCAGGGCCATCCCTATCCCTTCTTTCTGGCGCACCCGCTGCAACTGCCGGTGGCGCAGTTTGACGCCGCGCTCGGCCCGCCGGCGGACTGGATCGTGGAATGGAAGTGGGACGGCATCCGCGCCCAACTCGTGCGGCGCGCGGGCGCCACTTGGCTGTGGTCGCGCGGGGAGGAGTTGGTGACCGATCGCTTCCCCGAACTGCAGGCGCTGGGCGACGAAGCCCTGCCCGACGGCACGGTGCTCGACGGCGAGATCGTCGTCTGGCAGCCCGCGCGAGCGGCTGCGCCGGCGCAGCTGCGCCCGTTTGCCGACCTGCAAAAGCGCATCGGCCGCAAGTCGCTGGGCCCCAAGCTGCTGCGCGAGGTGCCCGTGGTGCTGCTGGCCTACGACCTGCTGGAGGAACACGGCCAGGACCTGCGAGGCCTGCCGCTGCAGGCACGGCGCGCGCGGCTGGACGCGCTGCTGGCGCGCACCGACCACCCGGCGCTGGTGCCCAGCCCGGTGCTGCAGGGACAGAGCTGGGCCGAACTGGCACGCCTGCGGGACAGCGCGCGTGCCCTGGGCGTGGAGGGCATGATGCTCAAAGGGCGCACGGCGCACTATGGTGTGGGCCGCACCCGGGACGTGGGCATCTGGTGGAAGTGGAAGATCGACCCGATGAGCGTGGACGCCGTGCTCATCTATGCGCAGCGCGGCCACGGGCGCCGCGCCAGCCTGTACAGCGACTACACGTTCGCCGTGTGGAGTGCGCCGCAGGGCACCCAGGGGCGCACTCTGGTGCCGTTTGCCAAGGCGTATTCGGGCCTCACCGATGCCGAGATGGCGCGGGTGGACGCCATCATCCGCAAGACCACGGTGGAGAGCTTCGGCCCGGTGCGCAGCGTGCGGCCCACGCTGGTGTTCGAGCTGGGCTTTGAGGGCATAGCGCGCAGCGCGCGGCACAAGAGCGGCATCGCCGTGCGCTTCCCGCGCATGCTGCGCTGGCGTGAAGACAAGCCGGTGGACGAAGCCGATTCGCTGGATACGCTGGCAGCGCTGTTGCCTGCTACGCCCTGATCTGGTGCTATGAATACAAGAGCTGCTGGCGCTGGATGGACGGGCGCTGCGGGCCATTTCCCCTTGAAATGCCATGGCCCCGTGCGGCGGCAATGCCTTGGCCGCGCGGTGCAACGGGGGGTGCCGTGACCGCCCCGCGCTTCCCCCTCGCGTCGGGCTGGCTGGCCACGCGCGGCTGGGCGCCATTCGCCTTCCAGCGCCAGGTGTGGCGCGCCATCGCGCAGGGACGCTCGGGCCTGCTACATGCCACCACGGGCGCCGGCAAGACTTATGCGGTGTGGCTAGGGGCGCTGCAGGCCTTCGCTGAATGGGAGTCAAAACGGCCTGTAGCGCCCGTCCATCCAGCGCTAAGCGCTATTACTAGCGAAGCGGCACCGCGGACCGCACCACTCACCGTGCTGTGGATCACGCCCATGCGCGCGCTGGCCGCCGACACGCTGCGTGCGCTGGCGGCGCCGCTGCAGGCCCTGGCCGCACAGCATGCCGGCCTGGCGCGCTGGAGCCTGGGCGCACGCACGGGCGATACCGGCAGCGCCGAACGCAGCGCCCAGGCGCGGCGTCTGCCCACGGTGCTCGTCACCACCCCCGAAAGCCTGTCGCTGCTGCTGGCGCGCGCGGACGCGCGCGAGCAACTGGCCCGCGTGCGCCTGGTGGTGGCGGATGAATGGCACGAGCTGCTGGGCAACAAACGCGGCGTGCAGGTGCAGTTGGCGCTGGCGCGGCTCGCGGGCTGGAACCCGCGGCTCCTGGTCTGGGGCATGTCGGCCACGCTGGGCAACCTGCCCGAGGCCATGCAGACGCTGCTGGGCCGGGAGGGCGGCACGCTGGTGCGCGGCCGCGTGGAAAAGCGCCTGGTGGTGGACACCCTGCTGCCCGAGCGGCCCGAGCGCTTCACCTGGGCCGGCCACCTGGGCCTGGCCATGCTGCCGGCGGTGGTGCGCGCGCTGGAGGAGTCGCCCGGCACCACGCTGGTGTTCGTCAACGTGCGCTCGCAGGCTGAGCAGTGGTACCAGGCGCTGCTGGATGCGCGGCCGGACTGGGCGGGGCAGATCGCCATCCACCACGGCTCGCTGGACCGTGCTGTGCGCGAATGGGTGGAGGCGGGGCTCAAGAGCGGCAGCCTGCGCGCCGTGGTCTGCACCAGCAGCCTGGACCTGGGTGTGGACTTTCTGCCGGTGCAGCGCGTGCTGCAGATCGGCTCGGCCAAGGGCGTGGCGCGCCTGCTGCAGCGCGCCGGCCGCTCGGGCCACGCACCAGGGCGGCCCTCGCGCATCACGCTGGTGCCCACGCACAGCCTGGAACTGGTGGAGGCCGCCGCCGCGCGCGCCGCGGTGCATGCCGGGCGGGTGGAAAAACGCGTCTCGCCGCACCAGCCCGTCGATGTGCTGGTGCAGCACCTGGCCACGGTGGCGCTGGGCGGGGGCTTCGAGCCCGAGGCGCTGTATGCCGAGGTGCGCCGCACGGCCGCGTACCGCACGCTGCCGCGCGGCGTGTGGCAGTGGTGCCTGGACTTCGTTGCGCGTGGCGGCAGCGCCCTGGCGGCCTACCCGGACTACCGCCGTGTCGTGCCGGACGAGAACGGTGTGTGGCGCCTGCCCGATGCGCGCCTGGCACGCCGCCACCGCGCCAACATCGGCACCATCGTGAGCGATGCCAGCATGCAGGTGCAGATTCTGCGGGGCGCTCGCCTGGGCGCGGTGGAAGAGGGCTTCATCGCGCGGCTGTCGCCGGGCGATTGCTTCGTGTTCGCCGGGCAGGTGCTGGAACTGGTGCGCACGCGCGAGATGACCGCCTTCGTGCGGCGCGCGCCGGGGCGCCAGCCACGGTGCCGCGCTGGAACGGCTCGCGCATGCCGCTGTCCACCGTGCTGGCCGACTACGTGGTGCAACAGCTCGCGCAGGCGGGGCGGGGCCGCTACGCCAGCCCCGAGCTGCGCGCCGTGCGCCCGCTGCTGGAGGTGCAGCGCCGCTGGTCCGCCCTGCCCACGCCGGGCACGCTGCTGGCCGAGACGCTGCGCACGCGCGAGGGCTGGCACCTGTTCCTCTACCCGTTCGCCGGCCGGCATGCGCACATCGGGCTGGCCAGCCTGTTCGCCTGGCGCGCGGCCCAGGGGGTGCCGGGCACCTTCTCGATCGCGGTGAACGACTATGGGTTGGAGCTGCTGTCCGCCACAGAACGCGACTGGCCGGCCTTGCTGCCCGACCTGCTGCGCACCGACGCCGCCGCGCCGCAGGCCGCCCGGCAGGCGCACGCCCTGGCGCCCGACGAGGCGCTGGCCATTCGCAACACTGCCAACGCCACGGCGCCCGAGTCGGTGCCGCAAGAGCGTGACGCGCGCGCAGCGTTGCTGCACGAGGTGCTGGCCAGCCTCAACGCCACCGAGATGGCGCGCCGGCGCTTTCGCGAGATTGCGCGCGTGGCGGGGCTCATCTTTCAAAGCCACCCGGGCGAGCAGCGCAGTGCGCGCCAGCTGCAGGCGTCTTCCCAGTTGTTCTTCGAGGTCTTTCGGCGTTATGACGCGGGCAACCTGCTGCTGCGCCAGGCCGACCAGGAAGTGCTGAGCCAGGAGCTGGACGTGGCACAGCTGCTGGCGACGCTCACACGCATGCAGGCGCAGCAGCTCATGGTGCAGCCTCTCGTGCGACCCGGGCCGCTGGCCTTTCCGCTGATGGTGGAGCGCTTTCGCGAGCAGCTCAGCAACGAGGCGCTGGCCGACCGCATCGCGCGCATGCTGGGCGACATGGAAGCCGCCGCCAGCGCGCGCAAACCCGTACCCGCCCCACCGGTGCAGGACGTCGTGCCCCCTGACCCGGCGCGCCGCCGGCGCGCCGCCCCCCCGGCCGCGCCACCGCGGCAGGAAGCATCGTCCGCCGTCACCGACGCACTGCGCGGCACGCTGGACTTTGCCGATGCCTCCGAGGGCACGGGCGCCGCGCCGGCCGCGGCGCGGGGCCGTTCCCCGCGCCGCGCGCGCAAACCTTCGCGCCCGTTGCCGCGCCTGTGACCCATGCATGCGCCTGATCCGCCCGCCGACCTGGCCGTGGACCTGGCCGGCACCACCGTGTGGCTGCTGCCCGAGCGCGCGCTGTGGTGGCCGGAGGGCGCCATGCTGTGCCTGGCCGACCTGCACCTGGGCAAGGCCGCCACCTTCCGCGCGCGCGGCCTGCCCGTGCCCGCGGGCACCACGCAGGGCAACCTGGCTCGGCTGGCGCAGTTGCTGGCGCGCCACTCCGGCGTGCAGCGCCTGGTGGTGCTCGGCGACTTCCTGCATGCGGCCGAGGCCCACGCGCCCGCGCTGCTGCGCGCGTTGGCCGCTTGGCGCGAGGACCATGCGGCACTGGAACTGGTGCTGGTGCGCGGCAACCACGACCGCCACGCGGGCGACCCGCCGGCGTGGCTGGGCGCACGCATCGTGGAGGAGCCTTGGTCTCTGGGACCTTTCGCCTGCTGCCACCATCCACAGCACCGCGCGGGGCAGTGGGTGCTGGCCGGACACCTGCACCCCACGGCCGTGCTGTACGGCGGCGGGCGCGATGCGTTGCGCATGCCCTGTTTCGTGGCGGAGCCGGGACTGCTGGTGTTGCCGGCTTTTGGCGAGTTCACCGGCGGCCATGCCGTGCCCGCCGCGCCGGGGCGCCAGCGCTTCGCGGTGGGGGCGGGGCGCGTCTGGGCGCTGCCCTGAAGGAGTGATCGAAAAGGGAGTTCCGCCTCGCAAGGCGTGCTCTGGTACTCAGTCCACCGTGCCCGGGATGACGGGAGCGTCGGGCAGCTCGTTCGGCCAGTCCACGCCCTCGGTGGCCGGGAAGTGCTCCACGAGCAGCGCAGAGACCTCGCTCAGCGCCTGGGTCAGACCGTCCTCGTACCGGCCTTGGCGGAAAGCCTCGGCCATGTGCGACACCATGCTGCGCCATGTCGCCGGGGGCACGCGGCGCGCCAGAGCGCGGTCGGCCACGATCTCGATGGCATGCTCGGCCAGCATCAGGTAGATGAGCACGCCGTTGTTGTGTTCGGTGTCCCACACACGCAGCTTGCCGAACTGCGTGACCGCGCGCTCGCGCGCCGTGGCGCCGCGCCACAGGTACGACAGCGGCAGGCCGCCTTCCACGCAGATGCGGATCTGGCCGGTGTGGCGGCGCTCGCTGGCGGCCACGCGCTGGCCCAGGCGCTCCAGCACCTCGGGTGGCAGGGCCTGGTGCAGGCCGCCGTCGGACCAACGGTGCCGCAGCAGCCGCGCCAGGCGCGCCAGCACGCCGGAAGGTGGGGATGAAGAGGGTGTGACCATGGTGTTTCGCTCTGTGCTTGCCGCCCTACCAGTCGCCCGATGCACCGCCGCCGCCGAAATCTCCGCCGCCGCCCGAGCCGAATCCACCACCGCCTCCACCGCCCCAGCCACCGCCGTGACCGCCTCCCCAGCCGCCGCCGTGCCACACCACGGGGCCGCCGCGGCCCGCAAAGATCCAGGTGTAGAGCAGCGCCAGCAGCCCCGCGCCACCCGCCAGCAGCAGGCTGGAGGTGACGATGAAGGCCAGGAACCCAGCGCCGCCGCCCATCACCAGGCCGCCCAGGCGCTGGCCGAACAGCCGGCGCACCACGGGGCCCGCCACCATCACGCCGAAGAAGAGGAAGACGGCCAGGTCTG
The DNA here is from genome assembly GCF_019602835.1 of Diaphorobacter sp. MNS-0. NCBI lineage: Bacteria > Pseudomonadati > Pseudomonadota > Betaproteobacteria > Burkholderiales > Comamonadaceae > Diaphorobacter > Diaphorobacter sp. MNS-0. Next base: position 369,178 of record NZ_CP080761.1, read on the forward strand.
TCCAGTCAAAGCCCGCGGACGCGCCGCGGCCCTGCCCGTCGCCTTGCTGGCTGCTTTGCGGCGCGGGCAGGTTTTCGCCCGCGATGCGCGCGCCGATCTGCTGCACCGCGGCGTCCAGCCCGCCGGCAAAGTCGCCCTCGCGAAAGCGCGGCTTCATCGCGCCGTCGATGATGCGCGCGGCGGCGATGTCGGGTATGGCGCCTTCCAGCGCCTTGGCCACCTCGATGCGCATGCGCCGGTCGTCCTTGGCCACGACCACCAGCACGCCATCGCCCACGTCCTTGCGGCCGATCTTCCAGGCGTTGCTCACGCGGTTGGCGAAGGCGGCGATGTCCTCGGGCGCGGTGGTGGGCACCATCAGCACCACCACCTGCGAGCCGTGCTGCTGCTCGATGGCGGCCAGCCGCGCCTCCAGCCTCTGGCGCTGCGCGTCGTTCAGCGTGCCGGTCTGGTCGATCACGCGCGCCTGCAGCGCAGGCACCGCGCGCAGCGGCTGCGCGGTGGCGGGGAGGGCTCCGATAGCTACAAGAAATATAGCTATCAGCGCTTGAAGGGCAAGCGCTAGCGGCATATTTTGCTTACAACCCCGATGTCAGGGCTTGGAGGCGGGTGCGGGGCTGGAGAAATCCACCTGGGGCGGCGCAGAGATCTCGGCCTCGTTCGCCACCGTGAAGCTGGGCTTGGGTTCATAGCCGAACACCATGGCCGTGAGGTTGGTGGGGAAGCTGCGTGCGAGCACGTTGTACTCCTGCACGGTCTGGATGTAGCGGTTGCGTGCCACGGTGATGCGGTTCTCGGTGCCCTCCAGCGTCACGCGCAGGTCGCGGAAGGCCTGGTTGGCCTGCAGCTGCGGGTAACGCTCGGCCACCACCATCAGGCGCGACAGCGCGCTGGACAGCTCGCCCTGCGCCTGCTGGAACTTGTTGAACGCCTCGGGGTTGTTGAGGGTTTCGGGCGTCACCTGGATCGAGGTGGCCTTGGCGCGCGCCTCGATCACCTTGGTCAGCGTCTCCTGCTCGAACGCCGCCTCGCCCTTGACGGTGGCCACGATGTTGGGCACCAGGTCGGCGCGGCGCTGGTACTGGTTGAGCACTTCGCTCCACGCGGCCTTGGACTGCTCGTCCAGGCGCTGGAAGTCGTTGTAGCCGCAGCCCGAGAGGGCCAGCACGGCGGAAAGCATGGCGATGAGTCGTTTCATGGTGAAGAGGCCTTTTCAATGCAGAAGAAAGACGGGCGGCACGGCGCCGCGCATGCCCATCATTGTGCATGCATCGGCCAGGCGCATGACAGGGCCATCGAACGGCACAATACGCGGCTGGGTTGCAACCACCGACACTTCGCCATGCCCCGAACCCCGCTGCGCGCGGCCGCCCTGGCCGGTTCCCCCGACGATCTGGAAGCCGCGTTCTACGACGCCCTGCAAGCCGGCGACGTGGAGCGCGTGATGGCCTGCTGGGCCGACGAGGACGACATCGTCTGTGTGCACCCCGGCGCCGCGCGCCACGTGGGGCCCGCCGCCATCCGCGCGGCGTTCGCCACCTTGCTGCAGCAGGGCGGCCTCAACGTGCATCCCGCGCAGGTGATGCGCGTGCAGGCCCTGGCGAGTGCCGTGCACAGCGTGCTGGAACATGTGCGTGTGATGCTGCCCGACGGTCCGCGCGAGGCCGTGGTACAGGCCACCAACGTCTACCACAAGACCCCGCAAGGCTGGCGCCTGGTGGCGCACCATGCCAGCGCCGCCGGCATGCACGAGGCCGAGGGCGCTGCGCCCGCCGGGCACCTGCTGCATTGATGCCAAGCCTTTGATGGGCTGGTTTATGGGTCAAATGGGCCTCTAGCACAATACCAGCAAGCGCTGCCAGCTATGAAATATGAAGCGCCTTGGTGGCTGCCCGGCGGCCATGCACAGACCATCTGGCCCGCGCTGTGGGCGCGGCGCACGCTGGGGCCGCCGCCGGCCTATGTGCGCGAGCGCTGGCTGGCGCCCGACGGCGACTTCGTGGACGTGGACTTCCTGCGGCCGTGTGCCGCGGCGGGCGCGGCCCCCGCGCCGCTGCTGGTGCTGTTCCATGGACTGGAAGGCTCGTCGCGCAGCCACTATGCGCAGGCCTTCGCCGGCGTGGCCCGCGAGCGCGGCTGGGGTTTTGCCGTGCCGCATTTTCGCGGCTGCAGCGGCGAGATCAACCGCGCGCCGCGCGCCTACCATTCGGGCGACCATGAAGAGATCGACTGGATCCTCCGGCGCCTGGCCGGGTTGCAGCGGACCGGCGGTGGGGCGCGGGCGCCGCTGCTGGCCGTGGGGGTGTCGCTGGGCGGCAATGCGCTGATGCGCTGGGCCGGCGAGCAGGGCGGCAGCGCGCTCGCCAGCGCGGACGCCATCGCCAGCGTGTGCGCTCCGCTGGACCTGGCGGCCGGCGGCCACGCCATCGGGCGGGGCTTCAACCGGCAGGTGTACACGCGCATGTTCCTGCGCACCATGGTGCCCAAGGCGCTGGCCAAGCTGGCGCAGTACCCCGGCCTGTTCGACCGCGCGGCCCTGCTGGCCGCGCGCGATCTGCACGCTTTTGACGACATCTTCACCGCGCCGCTGCACGGCTTTCGCGATGCGGACGACTACTGGCGCCGCGCGTCGGCCAAGCCGCTGCTGCCTGCGGTGCGCGTGCCGGCGCTGCTGGTCAATGCGCGCAACGATCCCTTCGTGCCCGGCGCCAGCCTGCCGCGCGACGGTGAGGTGGCGCCCGTGGTCACGCTCTGGCAGCCGGCGCATGGCGGCCACGTCGGCTTTGCGCAGGGCGCCTGGCCCGGCCATGTGCGCGCCCTGCCCGAAGCCGTGGCCGCCTGGCTGGCCGACCACGCGGCGCTGGGGTGAATACCTGCGGGGGCGCGGACGAGGGCGCACAATCGCTGTCATGGATGACATCGTCAAGCAGGCCATCGCCAAATGGCCCAACGTGCCGGCCTGCTACGGCTGGCTGGGGCTGGATGCGCGCGGCCACTGGTACCTGCGCGATGACGCCGTGCAGTTACAGGGCGGCTTCGCCGTGGCGCGCGGAACGCGGCTGGAGCATGCCAAGCTGATCGAATTCATCCACCGCAACTATGAGGCGGATGGTGAAGGCCGCTGGTTCTTCCAGAACGGACCGCAGCGCGTCTATGTGGAACTGGAGGCCACACCGCTGATCTGGCGTCTGGGCGCCGACGGCGAGCCCGTGGCGCACACCGGCCGGCCGGCCGGTCGGGTGAATGAGTGCCTGGTGGACGAGGCCGGCCGCGTGTACCTGGCCTGCACCGCCGGCCTGGGCCTGGTGCACAGCCTGGATGTGGAGGCGTTGGCGCGCCAGATCGATCAGGGCCGCTGGACGCCACGCGAGGTGCTGGCGGCCGACCTGCCCGGTGCCTACGGCTTTGTGCCGAGCCCGCAGGCGGCTGCGGGCCCACTGCCTGCGTAACGCGCCGCACTGCAGAAAACCCCCTGCCAGAAACCAACAAGCCGGCACGCGGCCGGCTTGTGACGAGGCGAAAAGTGCCTTAGTTGGAGGCAGGTGCGCTCGCAGCGGCCGCGCCGCCTTCGGCGCCGGGACGGTTGGGCTCCTCGAACTTGGCGCCGGCGGCATTGGCCATGTAGGCCACGCCGCGCGCGATCTCGGTGTCGTCGAAGTCGCCGCCACCTTGCGGTGCCATGGCGCCCTTGCCCTTGAGGGCCGATTGCACCAGGGCTTCGAAGCCCGTGGCAATGCGCGGCGCCCAGGCGGCGGCGTCGCCCAGCTTGGGCGCGCCCGCGGCGCCGGTGGCGTGACAGGCGGCACACTGCCCCTGGAAGACGGCTTCGCCTGTGCGCAGCGGGCGGTTGGCGTCGCGCACCTCGACGTTGCCGATCTTCTGGATGCGCTGGGCCACGGCCAGTTCGGGGTTGGCGGAGCCGGCCGCCGGCTTCTTGTCGGCCGTGACGAACAGCACCAGGCCGATGATGGCGAACACCGGGAGCACAAACGCAAAAATGACGGTGACCAGGAGTTGCTTGGGGTTCTTGATCGGTCCGGTATGCGCTTCGTCGTGGGTGTCGCTCATGGGATCCTCTGGTGATTCTGTTGTACTGGGGGCTGAAGGGAAAAGACTTTTCGATTATAGGAGCGCGCTCCACGCCCGCCCGTTGGGGAAAAAACGGGCAGGCGCGCGTCGTGACCTATGTCAGGAGCGTGGGGTCTCTTCGGCGGGAGCGGTCCAGCCGCCGCCCAGCACCTTGTAGAGCGTCACCTGGTTCTGCAGTTGCTGCAGGCGTGTCACCACCAGCGACTGCTCGGTGGCGAACAGCGAGCGCTGCGCATCCAGCAGGTCCAGGTAGCTGGCCACGCCGTTGCGATAGCGCAGGTCCGACAGCTCGAAGCGTTTGGCATCCGCCTGCGCCTGGGCACGCTGGGCGTCGACCTGCTCCTGCAGCGTGGCCTGGCCGGCCAGGGCGTCGGACACCTCGCGGAACGCGGTCTGGATGGATTTCTCATACTGGGCCACGGCGATTTCGCGGCCCGCGCGCGCGGACTCCAACCCCGCCTGGTTGCGGCCGGCATCGAAGATCGGCAGGGCCAGCTGCGGCGCCAGAGAGAACGCCCACGAGCCGCTCTTGAACAGCCCCGACAGCTCATCGCTCACGGTGCCGAACTGGGCCGTGAGCGAGATGCGCGGGAAAAACGCCGCGCGCGCCGCGCCGATGTTGGCGTTGGCGCCGATCAACTGCTGCTCGGCCATGCGCACGTCCGGGCGGCGCACCAGCAGGTCGGAAGGCAGGCCCGCGGGCAGCGCCTGCATGGGCGTGGCGTCGGCCAGGCGCGAGGAGGGCAGGCTGGCACGGATGTCGTCGGGCAGCGGCTGGCCCAGCAGCAGGACCAGCGCGTTTTCATCGAGCATGCGCTGGCGCTGCTGCTGCGCATAGGTGGCGCGCGCGGCCTGGGCCAGGCTCTCGGCCTGGCGGTTGTCGAGCTCGGAGCTCACGCCGTTCTCCAGGCGCAGGCGTGTGAGCTTGACCGACTCATCGCGCGTTTCCAGCGTGCGACGCGAGATGTCGAGCAGCTCCTCGTCGGCCATCAGTGTGAGCCAGCCCGAGGCCACGGCCGCCACCAGGCTGATCTGCGCCGACTTGCGCGCCTCGTCCGTGGCCAGGTACTGGGCCAGGGCCTGCTCCTTGAGGGCCGCCACGCGCCCGAAGAAGTCGATCTCCCAGGCAGAGATGCCCAAACCCACCTGGAACTGATTGGCGTAGCTGCCCGTGGTCGCGCTGGGCTGGCGCGTGCCGCTGGCGATGGCGTTGACCGTGGGGAACTGGTTGGCGCGCTGGATCTGGAATTGCGCGCGCGCCTGCTCGACATTGAGCATGGCCACGCGCAGGTCGCGGTTGTTGTCCAGGGCGATGCCGATGAGCCGCTGCAGGCGCGGGTCGGTGAAGTAGTCCTTCCAGTCGATGCTGGCGGCGCTCTGGGTGGCTGCAGCGCTGGCACTTGCCAGCGGGTAGGTTGGCGGCACTGGCGCCGCGGGCCGCTCGTAGTGCGGGATGAAGCTGCATCCGGCCAGCAGTACCGCTGCCGTCAGGGTGGACAGGGCACGCGCCGGGCGCGTGCTGTGCAGGTTGTGCTTGTGCATGGTGTCTTGCTCCGGCGGGGGGCTTCAGGCTTCTGTGCCGCTGCTGCTGTGCTGCTGGGCCAGTTTGGCGTCGTGATCGTGCTGTCGCTCGCTGCCCCGGAACAGGCTGCGCACCACCACAAAGAACACGGGCACGAAAACCACGGCGAGGACGGTACCGGTGATCATGCCGCCGACCACACCGGTGCCGATGGCGCGCTGGCTGGCCGAGCTCGCGCCGGAGGCCAGATACAGCGGCACGACGCCCAGCGTGAACGCCAGCGAGGTCATGACGATGGGGCGAAAGCGCAGGTGGGCGGCTTCCAGCGCGGCCTCGATGATGTTCTTGCCCTGGGCCTGCAGGTCCTTGGCAAATTCGACGATCAGGATGGCGTTCTTGGCCGACAGACCAATGATGGTCACCAGACCGATCTGGAAGTACACGTCGTTGGACATGCCGCGCAGCAGCACGCCCAGCACCACGCCCAGCACGCCCAGCGGTACGACCAGCATCACCGAGAACGGAATGGACCAGCTCTCGTACAGCGCCGCCAGGCACAAAAACACAGCCAGCAGCGCGAACGCATACAGCACGAGGGCTTGCGAGCCGGCAAGTTTTTCCTCGCGGGACTGGCCGGTCCACTCAAAGCCAAAGCCTTCGGGTAGCTGGGAGGCAAGGCGCTCCATCTCTGCCATGGCGTCGCCCGTGCTGTAGCCCGGGGCGGCGTCACCGGCGATCTTCATCGACGGATAGCCGTTGTAGCGCACGGTCTGCATGGCGCCGGTGATCCAGCGCGTGGACGCAAACGTGGACAGGGGTAGCACCTGGCCCTTGTCGTTGAGGATAGGGATGTCGAGCACCGACTCGGGCTGCATGCGCGCAAACCCGTCGGCCTGCACCACTACCCGTTGCAGGCGGCCCTGGTTGGGGAAGTCGTTCACGTATGTGGAGCCCAGCGCCGTCGCCAGCGCGCTGGCGATGCGGTCGTAGGACACGCCCAGGGCGTTGGCCTTGTCGCGGTCGATGTCAATCTGCATCTGTGGCGCGTCCTCCATGCCGTCGGGGCGCACGGCGGCGAGCACCTTGCTTTGCGAGGCCATGCCCAGCAGCTGATTGCGTGCCGCCAGTAGCGCATCGTGACCCTTGCTGCCGCGGTCTTGCAGGCGGAAGGTGAAGCCGGACGCCGAGCCCAGTTCGGGGATGGGTGGCGGGCTGAGCGTGAAGATGAACGCATCGCGAAAGCCGCCCAGCGCGCCCATGGCGCGACCGGCCACGGCCTGCGCGGTCTGGTCGGGACCGGGGCGCTCGCTCCAGTCCTTGAGGGTGATGAAGGCCAGGCCGGCGTTTTGCCCCTGACCCGAGAACGAAAAGCCCGAAACGGTGACGATGTCGCGCACTTCAGGCTGTTTGAGCATGAACTCTTCCACCTTGGTCAATGCTGCACGGGTGCGCTCTTGCGAGGCGCCAGGGGGCAGTTGCACGTTGGAGATCAGAAAGCCCTGGTCTTCATTGGGCAGGAACGAGGTCGGCAGACGCATGTACACCACCGCCACCGCGCCCAGCAGCACGGCGTAGATGATCATCATGCGGCCGCTGCGGCGCACGAGCCTGGCCAGAAAGGACTCGTAGCTGTGCGTGGCGTGCTTGAAGGACCGGTTGAACCAGCCAAAGAAGCCTGTTTTGTCGTGGTGTCCCTCGGTCACGGGCTTGAGCAGGGTGGCGCACAGCGCGGGGGTGAGCGACAACGCCAGGAAGGCCGAAAATGCGATGGACGTGGCCATGGTGACCGCGAACTGGCGGTAAATGTTGCCCGTCGAGCCTGCAAAGAAGGCCAGCGGCACGAACACGGACACCAGCACCACGGTCATCCCGATCACGGCGCTGGAGATCTGGCCCATGGCCTTGCGCGTGGCTTGCAGCGGTGGCAGGCCTTCTTCAGCCATGATGCGCTCGACGTTTTCCACGACCACGATGGCGTCGTCCACCACGATGCCGATCACCAGCACCATGCCGAACATGGTCAGCACGTTGATCGAGAACCCCATGGCCAGCAGTGCGCCAAAGGTGCCCAGCAAGGCCACCGGCACCACGATGGTGGGGATGATGGTGTAACGGAAGTTCTGCAGGAACAGGAACATCACCAGAAACACCAGTCCGATCGCTTCAAGCAGGGTATAGACCACTTTTTCGATGGACACCGAGATGAAGGTGGAGGTGTCGTAGGGGATGGTGTAGGCCACGCCCTGCGGGAAGTACCTTTGAAGCTCGGCCAGCTTGGACTTGACGGCGTCGGCAGTGGCCAGCGCATTGGCGCTGGAGGTGAGCTGCACGCCCATGCCCACCGAGGGCGAGCCATTGAGCCGGCTGCTGAAGTTGTAGGTCTGCGCGCCCAGCTCGATACGCGCCACGTCTTTCAGGCGCACGGTGGAGCCGTCGGTGTTGGCGCGCAGGATGACGTTGCCAAACTCTTCGGGTGTGGACAGCTGGCCCTTCACGACAATGGTGGCCGATATGGTCTGGCCCGCTGGGCTGGGCAGCTCGCCCAGGTTGCCGGCGGACACCTGCACGTTTTGCGCGCGGATGGAGGCATTGACCTGATCCAGCGACAGGTTGAAACCCTTGAGCTTGGCCGGGTCGATCCAGATGCGCATGGCGCGCTCGGAGCCGAACTGCGTCACGCCGCCCACGCCAGGCAGGCGCTGGAGTTCGGGCACCACGTTGCGGGCAGCGTAGTCGTTGAGCGCGTCGATGTTTATGTCCGGGTTGTCGGACGTGAGGATGGAAAACAGCAGAAAGTTGGATCGCGATTTCTCGACGCGCACGCCTTGCTGGGTGACGGCCGCCGGCAGGCGCGGCGTGGCCCGCGACAGGCGGTTTTGCACATCCACCTGGGCCAGGTCGTCGTTGGTGCCGGGCTCGAAGCTCAGCACGATGGTGCCGGTGCCGTTGGCCTGGCTGGTGGTCTCCATGTAGGCCAGGCCGGTGGCGCCGTTCATCTCGCGCTCGATGACGGACAGCACGTTGTCTTCCAGTGTCTGCGCCGTTGCGCCGGGGTAGGCCACGGTCACCTGGATGGTGGGGGGAGCCACGGTGGGGTACTGTGCCACGGGCAGCTGGGTGATCGAGACAGCGCCGATCACCATGATGAAAATTGCGATCACCCACGCGAAGATGGGGCGCTCGATGAAGAACTTGGCCATGTGCCGCGCTCCTGTCTTTTATTGCTTTGCCGCCGCAGGGGCCGGCTGACTGGAGGCCGCCGAGGCGGGGGTGGCGGGCGCTGCCGGCGCGGATGCGGGTGCCGCGGCGGGCTGTTGGGCGGCGCCAGCAGCTTGCCAGGCGACGGGCTTGACAACGATGGGGTCGCCAGGCTTGCCGCGTGGCAGCTTCTGGAATCCGTCCACCATCACCTGCTCACCCGACTTCAGGCCCTCAAGCACCACCCAATGGGCGCCCTGGGCGGGCCCCAGCTTGACCACCCGCGGCGTGACATGGTTGTCCGCGCCCACCACCAGCACGGTGTCGGCCTTGCCCGATCGGGTGACGGCCTGCTGGGGCAGCAAGATGCCGTTGTCCACCTGCGCCTGCTCCAGGCGCACCCGCACGTACAGGCCGGGCAGCAGGGCGCGCTCGGGGTTGGGGACTTCGGCACGCAGGGTCACCTGGCCGCTGGTGGCGTCCACGGTGAGGTCGGTGAACAGCAGGCGGCCGGTCTGCGGATACACGCTGCCGTCTTCCAGCACCACGCGCACGTTGGCCGCATTGGCACCGGACTGCTTGTACTTGCCGCTGGCCATGGCGGCCTTCAGCTTGAGGGCCTCCGAGGCGGACTGCGTGAAGTTGATATACAGCGGGTCGATCTGCTGGATCACCGCCAGCTCGGTGGGTGTGCCCTGGCCCACCAGCGCGCCTTCCGTGACGAGGGCGCGGCCAATGCGGCCCGAAATCGGAGCGGTGACCGTCGCATAGCCCAGGTTGATGCGCGACGTGGTCAGCGCGGCCTTGGCGGCGGCAACATTGGCTTCGGCGGTTTTCTGCGCGGCGACCGCATTGTCGTATTCCTGCTTGCTGATGGCGTTGACGGCCACCAGCGGGCGATAGCGCTCGGCCAGCGCACGGCTTTGCGCCAGGCTCGCCTCGGCCTGGGCCACGCTGGCCTCGGCCTGGGCCACACTGGCCTGGTAGGGCGCGCTGTCGATCAGGAACAGTTGCTGGCCGGCCTTCACATCGCTGCCTTCCCTGAAGAGGCGCTTTTGCAGAATGCCCGCGGCCCGAGCGCGCACTTCGGCAACGCGCGACGCTTCCAGCCGGCCGGGCAATTCGGTGACCAGCCCGATGTCCCTCGGCTGCACGGTGACCACGCCCACCTCCGGTGCGCGGGGTGATGCGCCCGCGGCGGGGGCGTCGCTTTTCTGGCCGCAGGCGCCGAGCGCGAGGGCCGCTGCCAGCGCAACCGCGAGGGCTGCGGGGACAGGGGTACGCTGGAAGGGGCGGATAGCACGGGCTGTTGCGTTGTTCAGGCGAGGCATGGAAATCCTTTGACGGCGGTATGCGTTAGATGTTGTTTGAGACCGGCGGGTAATGATGACACGGGTGAATGACAGACGCGCAAAGGGGAATGATTATACATACATACATGAATGTATAATTACTTGGAAAGCGCGGCCGTTGCCGTATCCACGTTTTGGAGGTTCCCATCCATGGCACGACGTACCAAGGAAGATGCAGATGCTACGCGCAACAGCCTTTTGGATGCTGCCGAGCGCGTGTTCTACGAAAAAGGCGTGTCGCGCGCCTCGCTGAGCGACATTGCCCAGGCTGCGGGCGCCACGCGCGGCGCGATCTACTGGCATTTCAAGGACAAGGTGGACTTGTTCAACGCCATGATGGACCGGGTGACCCACCCGCTGGAGCAGGTGGGCAGCAAGAGCGCCAGCATGGCAACGCTGCCCCCGTTGGAGCGGTTGCGCTCCATGGTGGACTTCGTCCAGCGCACCATCGTCCAGGACGAGCGCACGCGCCGGGTGTTCGAGATCGCGTTGTACCGGGTCGAATACGTCAACGACCTCGCGGCGGTGCGCGACAACCATATCGAAGGCTGTGCAGATTTTTGCGCGCTGATCGAGGGTGAATTGCGTTCGGCGGCAGAAGACCATAACCTGCAATTGCCGATGGAACCACACACCGCCGCGATGGGTGTACAGGCACTGTTCGATGGCCTGCTGCAGTCCTGGCTGCTGACCCATGGACGCTTCGATCTGGTGACCGTCAGCCGAGGCGCCATCGACGCCTATCTGCGGGGGTTGGGTTTTCGTCTGTAGCCACGCCGCGTGCGATAATCCACCGCTTGTTCGCCATCGGGCGGACTTTCCCAGCGGCTGTAGCTCAGTGGATAGAGTATTGGCCTCCGAAGCCAAGGGTCGTGGGTTCGATCCCCGCCAGCCGCGCCAAATTCCCCAGCCCTTGTTCCCAAGGGCTTTTTTGTTCCCACCGTCCATTCGTCAAGCCGCGCCTACGGACGGGTAGTCCCTAGCCTACGGTTGGCCCTTTGCAGTCCCCCGACAGTGAACTTCACACGGCAGTTTCCGTGTGACTTGTTCAACTTACCGGAGATGGAAATGGCAAACACCAATCAGGGCAACCAGAACCAAGGCAACCGCAATCAGAGCCAGGGGAGCCGGGACAACAACCAAGGGCAGTCGGGCTCGGGGCGCGGATTTGCCTCGATGGACCCCGACCGCCAGCGCGAGATCGCCGCAGAGGGGGGGCGTGCAGCGCACGCTTCGGGCAACGCCCACGAGTTCACATCGCAGGAAGCCCGCGCCGCGGGAGCCAAGAGCCATGGCGGTGGGGGCAACAACGCCTCTTCCGGCTCGGGCAATACCCGGGGCAGCAGCAGCGAGCAGCAGGCGCGCGCCGGCAGCCAGAGCCACAAGAACGACCGTTGAGTCTGGCACGGGATCGGAGGCCCGCAGTAGGCAGGGCCTTCGATCCAGCCGGTGCCCCGCGCGGATCGGCACGCGCGCTTGAGCCCCAAGCTGTCAGCCATATAAGCGTGCTCCTACATCCCGTACGAGGGCATGTCCGCAGGATGAGACGTTTCAAATGTGATCGAACTCTGGTGGATACCGCATCTGGTCCGCACCCATAGGACTACCCATGACCACATCAACTCCCCATCCCTGGGGAACGAATCTGCAAAAAGCCCAGACCTTTCAACCGGACTGGGACAGTTACGTCGTCACGAAGGTCAAGCATGTGCGGGCGGCCTTGCTTTCCGGCATCGACACCTTCAGTGCGGAAGGCTTCACCGTGCCCATGGCCACCGGCTTCATCGAGCTGACGGGGATGCGCGCCGGGTCCTTCCGCACGTTTCTGAAGATCGGGTTTTCCGAGTCCAACCGCGTCATGCTGCCGACGTTCCAGTTGGTCGACAACGCGGCGGTGGGAACGCTGATCCTGCCTTCCCCCTGCTTTGGCTCGGCGCTCCAGTTCGTCAACAGTCCCATGGCCCATTTCCGCATCGGTGGCGATGGTCGCCGCAACGCGTTGGCAACGGACGTTACGCTGTTGAACAGCGCATTGATCGAGGCCGGCGAACCCGAAGGCATGGAAATCTGAACCCCGGCGCACAGCCCTGCGCGCCGTGCGCCCGGTGTCCCCGGCCATTGACGGAGTGATCGCATGAAAGCGCTCACCTACCAAGGCGCCAAGGACGTGCGCGTGGAAAACGTGCCCGACCCCGTGCTGCTCGCACAGGACGATGTGCTGCTGCGCGTCACTGCCACGGCCATCTGCGGCTCGGACCTGCATATCTACCGCGGAAAGATCCCTGGCATGAAGGACGGCGACATCCTCGGCCATGAATTCATGGGTATCGTGGAAGAGGTGGGCCCTGCAGTGACGGCGCTGCGCCCTGGTGATCGCGTGGTGGTGCCGTTCGTCATCGCCTGCGGGTCCTGCTTCTATTGCGACAAAACCCTGTTCGCGGCCTGCGAGAACACCAATCCGGGACGCGGCGCCATCCTCAACAAAAAGAACGCCACCGCGGGTGCAGGGCTGTTCGGCTACAGCCACCTCTACGGAGGTTACCCCGGCGGGCAGGCCGAGTACGTGCGGGTGCCGCACGGCAACGTCGGGCCGCTGAAGGTGCCCCAGGTGCTGAGCGACGAGCAGGTGCTTTTCCTGTCCGACATCCTTCCCACCGGCTACCAGGCGGCGGTCAATGCACAGATCGGGCGGGCTCTTCGGTGGCGATCTTCGGCGCGGGACCGGTGGGGCTGATGAGCGCGCCCTGGCGGCGCGCCTCCTGGGCGCGGAGCAGATCTTCATGGTGGACCATAACGAGTACCGGTTGCAGTTTGCCCAGGCCACGTACGGCGTGGTGCCCATCAACTTCGACAAGGACGAGGACCCGGCCGAAACCATTCTCTCGGCCACGGGTGGGCACGGCGTGGATGCCACGATCGACGCCGTGGGTTTCGAGGCCAAGGGCAGCGCGCTGGAGACGGCGCTCACCGCCGTGCGGCTGGAGGGTTCCAGCGGCACGGCGCTGCGCCAGTGCATCGCCGCGACGCGCCGCGGCGGAGTCCTCAGCGTGCCCGGGGTCTATGCCGGCTTCATCCACGGCTTCCTCTTGGGTGACGCCTTCGAGAAGGGGCTGACCTTCCGCATGGGGCAGACGCATGCGCAAAAGTACATGCCCCAGTTGCTGGAACACATCGCCAACGGCCGCATGCGGCCGGAGGTCATCATTTCCCACCGCATGAAGCTTGCGGATGCCGTGCGCGGCTATGAAATCTTCGAGAAGAAGGAAGAGGAGTGCCGCAAGGTGGTGTTGACGCCCTAGCGCGCTGCTACCCGCGCGTGCTGCTGCCCGCGTACGGTGAGGCCGGGCCAGGTTGGGCAGGCCACCGGCCGCCGGAGTCAGTCATCGCCTCCCTCCCATGGGTGGCGATGCGGCCACCCATCGGCCGGGCCTTCATCGCTTGATGGAAACCGCCAGGTCTTCGGCGTGGTCCTTGTGTGCCTTGAGTTTCGGCAGCGCCTTGAGGGCGAAGGTCTGGATCTCCGGATCGTCTGCGTCTTTGCCGGCCGCCTCGAACAGCGCGATATCGTGGCGGTGGTCGTTAAGGCCCACCTGCGAGAGGAATTCCTGGTCGAATTTCTGGGCCTTGGCGATCTGGTCCAGTTGCTTTTGCTTGTCGCCAGGGCGGGTGGTGGGCAGCGCGACGCCCTTGCGCGCCGCCAAGGCCCGGAGTTCGTCGTTGGCGGCGGTGTGGTCCTTCACCAGCATCGCGCCAAACGATTTCACTTCGTTGGCCGTAGCGCGGTTCTGTGCAAGCTTGCCGGCCTGGACCTCGTAGAGCCCGCCGGTAGCGGCCTGCGTCAGGAATTCGCGGTCTTTCGTGCTGGCATCGGCATGGGCCGCTGCGGCGAGCACCAGTCCGCAGGCTGCGGTCACCAGCCTGGCGGTGCAGATCTTTGGCATGGCTGTCCCCCAAGAAAAAAGGGCCAGTATCGGAACGGCCCTGCGAAGGGGCTGTCGGCCCGTGCTGGAGGGGCGGGTCAGCCGTCTCCTACCGCCACTGCAAGGCGGCTGCGCCGGCCGGGGCGCTCAGGCGGCCTGGCACTGGCCGTCCACGAACACCCGCATCTCCCCCGACTGGAAGGCAGTCCATTGCTCGTTGGAGGTCAGCGGCGCCGTGACGACCACGGCCACCTTGTCGTTGGGCGTGGTGTGCGCGGAGAAGTCCACGCGCAGGTCTTCATCGCACAGCTGGGCCTGCGAGAACGGGTGGCGGCGTTCGATGTAGTACAGGTGGGTGGACGCGTGCGCCCACAGCGCCTGCCCGTTGGACAGCAGGAAGTTGAAGGTGCCGTGGGGCGCAATGCGCGCCGCCAGCTCGCGCAGCGTCAGCGTCAGCTCCTCGATGCTCGGCATGCCGGCGTGGGACTTGCTCAGCTCTTGCATCAGCCAGCAGAACACATGCTCGCTGTCGGTGGTGCCGACCGGGTGGAAGTGCGCGTGCAGGCGCGGACGGAAGTCCTTGAGGTCGCCGTTGTGCGCAAACACCCAGTAGCGCCCCCACAGCTCGCGCACGAAGGGGTGGCAGTTTTCCAGGCTCACCACGCCCTGGGTCGCCTTGCGGATGTGGGCGATGACGTTGCGGCTCTTGATGGGGTAGCGGCGGATCAGCTCCGCCACGGGTGAATCGGTGGCACGCTCATGGTCCACGAAGTGGCGCAGCCCGCGCCCCTCGAAGAAGGCGATGCCCCAGCCGTCCGTGTGGTCGGCCGTGTTGCCGGCGCGTTGCGCAAACCCCGTGAAGCTGAAGGTCACGTCGGTGGGCGTGTTGGCATTCATGCCAAGGAGCTGGCACATGGGCGATCGGCCTGTGGTGCGTTGGAGGGCGGCTTACTGCCGGTCCAGCCAGAGCTTGCCGCCCGTGGCCCAGTTCTCGCGCTTCACGTCCGTGATCAGGATGTCCACCGACTCGGGGGAGCCCCCCAGGATTTCGACGGACACGCGCGTGATCTCCTCGACCAGCTTGCGCTTTTGCTCGACGGTGCGGCCTTCCATCATCTCGATGTGGTACGTGGGCATGGTGTTGGGATTCCGGTTGGGGTTTAGGGACGGGGAAGGATAGGCGCCGGGGCCTGCGGCGCAGCGGGCTCTTCGCGGGCACACAGCGGGCAGATGCACGCGCGGCCGCGCGCCTCGGCGGGCAGGCGCGCCAGCGCGTCGCGCGAAACGCTCTCGTGCATGCACCAGCATTGCTGCGCCGGCAACCCGGCGGCCACGGCACAACCGTTGGATTGGCCGCACAGCGGGCAGTGCGTGGCGGTGGGAGCGGCGGTGGGCATGGGGGAGAGTGTACGAAAGCACAACGGCACCCGCGGGTGCCGTTGTGGTCAAAATGGCCCCTGGCGCCCGTCCATCAAGCGCTAGCGGCTATTATTTGAATAGCAGTCAAGCCTTCTTCTGCGCGGCCTTCACCTTCTGGCGCCAGGCGTGCAGCAGCGGCTCGGTGTAGCCGCTGGGCTGCTCTACGCCCTTGAACACCAGGTCGCAGGCGGCCTGGTAGGCCATGGACTCGGCAAAGCGGCCGTGCATGCGCTGGTACAGCGGGTCGCCGCCGTTTTGCTGGTCCACCTTGGCGGCCATGCGCTCGAACGTGGCGCGCACCTGGCCTTCGGTCACCACGCCGTGCAGCAGCCAGTTGGCCACGTGCTGGCTGGAGATGCGCAGCGTGGCGCGGTCTTCCATCAAGCCGATGTCGTTGATGTCCGGCACCTTGGAGCAGCCCACGCCCTGGTCGATCCAGCGCACCACGTAGCCCAGGATGCCCTGGATGTTGTTGTCCAGCTCCTGCTGCTTCTCCACGTCGGACCAGTTCGGGTTGCTGCTCACGGGTACGGTGAGCAGGCCGGTCAGCAGGTTGTCGCGCTCGGCCTCGGCGTCCACCTTCAGCAGCTCGGCCTGCACGGCGGCCACGTTGACCTGGTGGTAGTGCAGCGCGTGCAGCGTGGCGCCCGTGGGGTTGGGCACCCAGGCCGTATTGGCACCGGCCTTGGGATGGGCGATCTTCTGCTCCAGCATGGCCTTCATCAGGTCGGGCGCGGCCCACATGCCCTTGCCGATCTGCGCGCGGCCGGACAGGCCCATGGACAGGCCCACCAGCACGTTGTTACGCTCGTAGGCCTGGATCCAGGCGCTGCTCTTCATGTCGCCCTTGCGGATCATGGGGCCGGCCTGCATGGCGGTGTGCATCTCGTCGCCCGTGCGGTCCAGGAAGCCGGTGTTGATGAAGGCCACGCGCGCCGGAGCGGCGGCAATGCAGGCCTTCAGGTTCACGCTGGTGCGGCGCTCTTCGTCCATGATGCCCAGCTTCACGGTGTTGGCGGGCAGGCCCAGCACCTGCTCCACGCGGGCGAACAGTTCGTTGGCAAATGCCACTTCGGCCGGGCCGTGCATCTTGGGCTTGACGATGTAGACGCTGCCGGTACGGCTGTTGCGGATGCCGCCCGCGCCACCCTTGAGGTCATGGATGGCGATGGCCGTGGTGACCATGGCGTCCAGGATGCCCTCGGGGATCTCCTTGCTCTCGCCACCCCACAGGATGGCGGGGTTGGTCATCAGATGCCCCACGTTGCGCACGAACATCAGCGAGCGGCCGTGCAGCTTCACGGGCTTGCCGTCGGCGCCGGTGTATTCGCGGTCGGGGTTCAGGCCGCGCGTGACCTGCTTGCCGCCCTTGTCGAAGGTGTCGGTCAGCGTGCCCTTGAGGATGCCCAGCCAGTTGCTGTAGCCCAGCACCTTGTCCTCGGCGTCCACGGCGGCCACGGAGTCTTCCAGGTCCAGGATGGTGGACAGCGCAGCTTCCACCACCACGTCGGCCACGCCGGAGGCGTCGCCCTTGCCGATGGGGGTGTTGCGGTCGACACGGATGTCGATGTGCAGGCCGTTGTTCACCAGCAGCACGGACGATGGCTCGGCCGCATTGCCCTGGTAGCCCACGAACTGGGCCGCGTTCTTCAGGCCGGTGGTGGCACCGCCCTGGAGCGTGACGGCCAGCTTGCCGCCCTCTACCTTGTAGGCCGTGGCGTCCTTGTGCGAGCCGCTGGCCAGCGGGGCCGCCTGGTCCAGGAAGTCGCGTGCGAATGCGATGACCTTTGCGCCGCGCACGGGGTTGTAGCCCTTGCCCTTCTCGGCGCCGCCTTCTTCGCCGATCACGTCGGTGCCGTACAGCGCGTCATACAGCGAGCCCCAGCGCGCGTTGGCGGCGTTCAGGGCGTAGCGTGCGTTCAGGATGGGCACCACCAGCTGCGGGCCGGCCTGGATGGCCAGCTCGGCATCCACGTTGGTGGTGGTGGCCTGCGCACCCTTGGGGGGCTCGACCAGGTAGCCGATCTGGCTCAGGAAGGCGCGGTAGCCTGCCATGTCCTGGATGGGGCCCGGGTTGGCCTTGTGCCAGGTGTCCAGTTCCTTTTGCAGGCGGTCGCGTTCGGCCAGCAGGGCCGCGTTCTTGGGCGCCAGGTCGGCCACGAGGGCATCGAAGCCCTTCCAGAAGGCGGCCGGCTCGACGCCGGTGCCCGGCAGCACCTGCTCGTTGATGAAGGCGTGCAGTTCGTTGGCCACCTGCAGGCCGTGGACGTGGGTACGTGCGGTCATGAGAAACCCCCTAGCGGTAATTGAAAAGCCGTGGCCCATGGCGGAGCCTTGCATGCCACTGTATTGGAAATATTTCCATTAATAAATCGCGCACATATCTCTTAACCAATGACTTTTTTGCAAAGGTTGGCACACTCCGCATGGGGAGTACGGTGCGTGCTTTCATGAAATTGATAGCTGCTTGCGCTTGCTGTATAAGGCTTGGAGCCTGATTTGGCTTGTATTCATGGACAAACTCAAAGCGTTCGAGTCATTCGTGTCGGTGGCCACGCGGGGCAGTCTCACCGCCGCCGCCAAGGCCGAGGGCGTGGCCCCGGCCATCATGGGGCGGCGCCTGGACGCGCTGGAGGAGCACCTGGGCGTGAAGCTGCTGGTGCGCACCACGCGGCGCATCTCGCTCACGCACGAGGGCAGCGCCTTTCTGGAGGACTGCCAGCGCCTGCTGTCCGACGTGGCCAACGCCGAGGCCAGCGTATCCGCCGGCGGCGTGAAGGCCACGGGGCATCTGCGCGTCACTGCGCCCGCGGGCTTTGGCCGGCGCCATGTGGCGCCTCTGGTGCCGCGCTTTCATGACCTGCACCCCGAGGTGACCCTCTCGCTGAACCTGAGCGACCGCGTGGTGGACCTGGCGGGCGAGGGCTACGACTGCGCCGTGCGCGTGGGCGACCTGCCCGACTCGTCCCTGGTCAGCGTGCGCATGGCGGACAACCGTCGCCTGTGCGTGGCCACGCCCCAGTACCTGCAGCGGCGCGGCACACCCACCCACCCGGGCGAGTTGGCGCAGCACGACTGCCTGACCCTCTCCAGCGATGCCTCGCAGACGCGCGGCTGGGCGTTTCGCGTGCCGGTGGCCGGCGGTGGTGGTGCCACCGAGGTCGTGCACTTCAAGCCCGGCGGGCCCCTCGATTGCTCCGACGGCCAGGTACTGCACGACTGGTGCCTGGGCGGCTGGGGCATCGCCTGGCGCAGCACCTGGGAGGTGGAGTCCGAGATCGCGGCCGGCCGCCTGGTGGCGGTGCTGGAGGAGTTCGCCGCGCCGCCCAACGGCATCTATGTCGTCTTTCCCCAGCGCAAGCACCTGCCGCTGCGCGTGCGGCTGTGGATCGAGTACCTGAAGCACCATTACGCGCAGCCCGAATTCTGGGCACGGCCCGCCTCTGTCTGACATGAACGCGGGGCACAATGCCGCGGCATTCCTCCCGCCGGGCCGCCATCATGCCGGGGCCGTACGAACGGCCCACCGTACAGGAGCTTTCATGCGCATTCCCGTTCTTTCTGTTCTCCCCGCGTTGCCCGCCGCTCGCTGGATGCTGGCCGTCATGGCGCTGGCCCTGGTCGCCGGCTGCGCCTTGCCCGCCCGGCACGCGGAAACCACGCCGCGCGCGCACGGGGCGCCGGCCGGCATGGTCAGCGTCACCTATGCCGATCCAGCCGGCTTTGCCGAGGCGCGCGAGCAAACCCCGCACGAGCCCGCCGCGGCCCGGCGTGCCTGGATGGATGCGCTGTGCGAGCACTTGGCCGAGCGCGTGGCCGCAGCCTTGCCGGAGGGCGAGCGCGCCGAGGTGCACATCACCGACGTGCGACGCGCCGGTGCATTCGAGCCCGCGGCGGGGGCCACCGCCCAGGCGGTGCGCGTGGTGCGCGACGTGCATCCGCCGCGCATCGCGCTGGAGTTCAAGCGCCTCTCGCCTGACGGCCGTACCTTGGCCGAAGGCAGTCGCACGCTGCCGGGCTTGGCATTCCAGATGCGCGGGGACCGCTATCCTGGCGACAAGCTGCGCCACGAAAAGACGCTGATCGATGATTGGGTGGCGCGGGAATTCCCCGCGCGCCGCCCCTGACCTGTTTGCGCCGCACGCGCACCCTGCCGAAAGGAAACCCGTGACCACCGAAGCCTTGCTCGCCTATGCCCACATCATGGCCTTCCTCATGGCCGCTACCTTCCTCGCCAGCGAAACCGCGCTGTGCCGCAAAGAGTGGATGAACGCGGCCGCAGTCGAGCGGCTGGCGCGGGTGGACATGCTGTACGGTATCTCGGCGCTGCTGGTGCTGGCCACCGGGCTGGCGCGCACCTGGTGGGGCATAAAGGGCGGGGCGTGGTACTGGTCGCAGCCGCTGCTGCATGCCAAGGTCACGTTGTTCGTGGTGATCGGGCTGATGTCCATCGTCCCGACCATGCGCTTCCTGCGTTGGCGCCGCGCGGTGCGCGCCGGCGGCGCGCTGCCCTCGGATGACCAGGTGCGCAGCACGCGCCGCCTGGTGATGATCGAGGCCCATCTGCTGGCGCTGATTCCGCTGTTGGCCGTCTTCCTGGCACGCGGCGTGGGCACGCGCTGAGCGCCGAGGGAAGGGCAAAAAAAGAAACCCCGCGGGCGGCAGGCGCGCGGGGTTTGCTCGTGCAGGCCCGATGGGCGGGCCCGTGCGGTGTGTCGGTCTTTTAGCTGGCCGCGCCGCTCAGGCACTCTTTCATGAAGGCCTTGCGGGCGTCGCCCTTGAGGTTCTTCGCACCGGCGTCCGCGTTGCAGCTCTTCATCTTGTCCTGCTGGGTGGACGCCTTGTTGCCGCTCAGGCACTCCTTCATGAAAGCTTTGCGCTCGTCGCCCTTGAGGTTCTTGGCGCCGGCGTCGGCATTGCAGGTCTTCATGCGCGTCTGCTGCGCCGTGGGCGCCTTGGCGGGGGCGGAGGCGCCGGCCGCGGGGGCGTCCGCAGCGTGTGCGGCGAACGAAAGGGCAAAGCCGGCAGCGGCCAACAGGGGAAGCAGTTTCTTCATGTAATGCTCCTGCAAAAAAGGAAAAGGTGAATGCGCCCGCCGGCAACGCAGTGCCCCACGGGCCACCCAGCATAACGCCGGGCGGTCACGAATGGATGACGGGTCGGCCCGTAGAATCCGCCCCCATGCTCTCCGTCAAACAGGAATTGCTCGCGGCGCTGGCCGACGAGCTGGAAAAGGTGTCGCCCGGCGCAGGCAGCCGCGCGGCCTTCGAATCTCCCAAGGTCGCTGCTCATGGCGACCTCGCGTGCACGGCCGCCATGCAGCTGGCCAAGCCCCTCAAGCAAAATCCCCGCGCACTGGGCGAACAGCTACAGGCCGCGCTGGAGGCCACGCCCGCGTTCCAAAAATGGGTGCAGGCCATCGAGATCGCCGGCCCCGGTTTTCTGAACATCCGCCTCAAGCCCGCCGCCAAGCAGCAGGTGGTGCACGAGGTGCTGGCGCAAGGCGCGCAATATGGCTACCAGCCGGCGCGCGGCGAGAAAGTCCTGGTGGAGTTCGTCTCCGCCAACCCCACCGGCCCGCTGCACGTCGGTCACGGCCGCCAGGCCGCCATCGGCGACGCCATCAGCCATCTGTACGCCACCCAGGGCTGGAGCGTGCACCGCGAGTTCTATTACAACGACGCGGGCGTGCAGATCGACACCCTCACCAAGAGCACGCAACTGCGCGCCAAGGGCTTCAAACCGGGGGATGACTGCTGGCCCACCGACGCGGACAACCCGCTGGCCAAGAATTTCTACAACGGCGACTACATCCAGGACATCGCCGATGCCTTCCTCGCCAAGGCCACCGTCCAGGCCGATGACCGCGCGTTCACGGCCAATGGCGATGTCCAGGATTACGAGAACATCCGCCAGTTCGCCGTGGCCTACCTGCGCAATGAGCAGGACAAGGATCTGCAGGCCTTCAACCTCCAATTCGACCAGTACTACCTGGAGTCCAGCCTCTACGCCAACGGCCATGTGGACGCTACCGTGCAGCGCCTCGTCGCCAACGGCAAGACCTACGAGCAGGACGGCGCGCTGTGGCTCAAGTCCACCGACTACGGGGACGACAAGGACCGCGTCATGCGCAAGCAGGACGGCACGTACACCTACTTCGTGCCTGACGTGGCCTACCACATCCAGAAGTTCCAGCGCGGCTTCACCAAGGTGGTGAACATCCAGGGCACGGACCACCACGGCACCATCGCGCGCGTGCGCGCCGGCCTGCAGGCGGCGGACGTGGGCATCCCCCAGGGCTACCCCGACTACGTGCTGCACACCATGGTGCGCGTGGTGCGCAATGGCGAGGAGGTCAAGATCAGCAAGCGCGCCGGCAGTTACGTGACGCTGCGCGACCTGATCGAGTGGACCAGCAAGGACGCGGTGCGTTTCTTCCTGCTGTCGCGCAAGCCCGACACCGAATACACCTTCGACGTCGACCTGGCCGTGGCGCAGAACAACGACAACCCCGTGTATTACGTGCAGTACGCCCATGCGCGCATCTGCTCGGTGCTGCGCGGCTGGCGCGAGGACTACGACGTGGCCGCGCTGCGCGATGTGGACCTGTCGCCGCTGGAAGGCCCGCAGGCCCAGGCGCTGATGCTGCTGCTCGCCAAGTATCCGGAGATGCTCACCGCGGCCGCGGCCGGCAATGCGCCGCACGACGTGACCTTCTACCTGCGCGACCTGGCTGCCGCCTACCACAGCTATTACGACGCCGAACGCATTCTGGTGGACGACGAGACCGTCAAGCAGGCGCGGCTGGCGCTCGTCGCAGCCACAGCGCAGGTATTGCACAATGGATTGGCGGTGCTGGGCGTGTCTGCGCCAGCCAGAATGTAAGTGACCACTGATATGAAGAAACAGCAACGCGGCGGCACCATCGTGGGCTTCATCCTCGGGGTGATCGTGGGCCTGGGAGTCGCGCTGGCCGTGGCCGTGTATGTGACCAAGGTGCCCGTGCCCTTCCTGAACAAGAGCACGCCGCGTGCGTCCGAGCAGGACGAGGCCACGAAGAACAAGAACTGGGACCCCAACGCGCCGCTGTACGGCAAGAACCCTGTGCGCCCCGCTGCGCCGGCTGCCGCTCCCGCGTCCGACACCGCGACCGCAGCAGCCCAGCCTGCGTCGGGCTCGCGGGCGGCGGCCAGCCGGCCCGGCGCGGCACCGACGTCGGCCGACCCGCTGGGCGACCTGGCCCGCGCGAAGGCCAACGCGGCGCCCGCTCCCGCGACCAGTGCCGATCCTTTCGAGTACTTCGTGCAGGCGGGCGCGTTCCGCACCCAGCAGGATGCCGATGCGCAGCGCGCCAAGCTGGCCATGCTGGGCTGGGAGGCGCGCGTCAGCGAGCGTGAGCAGAACGGCCGCACGGTGTTCCGCGTGCGCGTGGGCCCGTTCGGCAAGCGTGACGACGCCGAGTCGCTGAAGGAAAAACTCGATGGCGCGGGGGTGGAGTCCGCGCTGGTCCGGGTGCAGCGCTGAACTTTTGCCCGCGCTGGCGCTCACAACCCTCCATACTGTCCAGGAGTGATCCCAACCTATGAAACGCCGTGAGTTTTCTCTGACCGTCGCCTCCGCGGCCACCGCCCTGAGCCTGCCGCTGGCGGCGCCCGCACTGGCGCAAGGCCGCCAGTTCAAGGAAGGCAAGGACTACGTCAAGCTGGGCAAGCCCGTCGCAACCGAGGCACCTGCCGGGAAGATCGAAGTTATCGAGTTCTTCTGGTACAGCTGCCCGCACTGCAATACGTTCGAGCCTTCGCTGGAGGCCTGGATCAAGTCGGCGCCTAAGGACCTGCACATCCGCCGCGTGCCCGTGGCGTTCAATGCGAGCTTCGTGCCGCAGCAAAAGCTCTACTACGCGCTGGAAGGCATGGGCAAGCTGCCCGAGCTGCATGCGAAGGTGTTCCGTGCGGTGCACGTGGAACGCCTGCCGCTGAACAAGGACGAGCTGATCTTCGACTGGATCGGCAAGCAGGGCGTGGACGTGGCGAAGTTCAAGGAGGTCTACAACTCCTTCACCGTATCCAACCAAGTGCGTAAGGCGTCGCAGCTGCAGGACGGCTACCAGGTCGAGGGTGTGCCCTCCATGGGAGTGGCCGGCCGCTACTACACCGACGGCACCATGGCGGGCAACATGCAAAGCGTTCTGCAGGTGGTGGAGCACTTGGTTGGCGTAGCGCGCAAGGGCTGAAGCGCCCCGCCGCCACCAGCGACAAGCGCGCCTACGGGCGCGCTTTTTTCATGCCTGCGCACCGGTTGGCGCGGCGGCATGGCAGCCGGTGGCAGGCCTGTACGGGTTGATGCGATCCACTGCGGCGGCGGCGCGCTTGCGTCAGTACAATGACCGCAAGATTCGTGCCCTCTATGAGAACCCGATTGCCCTTCCTCCTCCTGTCCCGCGCCGCAGCGCTGGCCCTGGCGCTGGCCGCATCGCCGCTGGTGCACGCCGAAAAAGCCGACCGCAACAAGCCCATGAACATCGAGGCGGATGCCCTGCGCCACGATGAGCTCAAGCAGACCAGCGTTTTCACCGGCCGTGTCGTCATGACCAAGGGCACCATCGTGCTGCGCGGCGCGCAGCTGGAGGTGCGCCAGGATGCCGACGGCTTCCAGTACGGTGTGGTGACGGCCGAGCCGGGCAAGCGCGCCTTTTTCCGGCAAAAGCGTGACACCGCGCCGGGCGCGCCCGACGAGTTCGTCGAGGGCGAGGGCGAGGTCATCGAATACGACGGCCGCGCCGACGTGGTGAAGCTCATCCGCCGCGCCGAGCTGCGCCGCTACCGCGAGGCCACACTGACCGACGAGCTGGCCGGCGCCCTCATCGTCTACAACAACCTCACGGACGTGTTCACCGTGGACGGGCAGAAGACCGCGCCCGCTGGCGCCACTGCCGGCACGCCGGGCGGCCGGGTGCGGGCGGTGCTCGCGCCCAAGGAGCCTGCATCGGGCACCAGCGCCACGCCGCCCGTGCGCACCGAGCCGCCCGCGCTGCGTACTAGCCCCAGCCTGGACGGCGCGAAGTGAGCGCGGGCTTGGACGATGCGCGCATGAGCGAAGGCGTCAGCCGCCTGGAGGCGCTGCACCTGGAGAAGTCCTACGGCAGCCGCAAGGTGGTCAAGGACGTGTCCGTGGTCGTGCAAAAGGGCGAGGTGGTGGGCCTATTGGGCCCCAACGGCGCCGGCAAGACCACGTCGTTCTACATGATCGTCGGCCTGGTGCGCAGCGATGGCGGCCGCATCAGCATCGACGGGCAGGACGTGACGGACATGCCCATCCACCGGCGCTCGCGGCTGGGCCTGTCGTACCTGCCGCAGGAAGCCTCGATCTTTCGCAAGCTCAATGTCGAAGACAACGTGCGCGCGGTGCTGGAGCTGCAGACCGACGAGGCCGGCCGCTCCCTGCCGCGCGCCGAGGTGGAGCGGCGCCTGACCGCGCTGCTGCAGGAACTGCGCGTGGACCACCTGCGCAAGTCGCCTGCACTGGCGCTGTCGGGCGGCGAGCGCCGGCGCGTGGAGATCGCGCGCGCGCTGGCCACGCAGCCGCGCTTCATCCTGCTGGACGAACCCTTCGCCGGCATCGACCCGATCGCCGTGATCGAGATCCAGCGCATCATTGGCTTTCTCAAGGCGCGCGGCATTGGCGTGCTGATCACCGACCACAACGTGCGTGAGACGCTGGGCATCTGCGACCACGCCTTCATCATCAGCGACGGCCAGGTGCTGGCACAGGGCACGCCGTCGGACATCGTCGACAACGCGGAAGTGCGCCGGGTGTACCTGGGCGAGCACTTCCGCATGTGAGAGTGATGGGCGACCACGGCACGATGCAGGACCAGACAGCGGGTTGCAGGCCATGAAGCCCGGCCTGTCGCTGCGCGTCTCGCAGCACCTGGCGCTCACGCCGCAGCTGCAGCAGTCGATCCGCCTGCTGCAGCTGTCCACGCTGGAGCTGGCCCAGGAGGTCGAGCAGATGCTCGACGAGAACCCCTTCCTGGAGCGCACGCTGGAAGAGGCCCCGCGCGAGGAGTTCGGCCTGGCCCAGGCTGATGCGCCGGTGAGCGAGCAAGACCGCGAAGCCGAGGATGCTATTTATTCAGGAGCTGTCAGCGCAGGACAGGAAAGCGCTACAAGCCAAAATGATGCAGAAACCTCCACCGCCGAAACGACGGCCGAACCCGCGGACTGGGAAGGCGACGGCTCGGTAGACCTGGCGCCCGACGACAGCGAGTGGGGCGGCGACGCCCCGGCGCGCAACGGTGCCGGCGCGGGGAGCGACGACGAGGTGGACGCCACCGAGCTGGCCCGCAGCCAGGAGTCGCTCACGGCCTTCCTGCACCGCCAGGCGCTGGCGCTGCGCCTGTCCGAGCTGGACATGGCCGCGCTGCGCTTCCTCATCGAATCGCTGAACGACGACGGCTACCTGGACGAGTCGCTGCAGGACCTGGCCGCCAGCCTGGCGGGCACCGAAGACCCCGAGCAACTCGATGAATTGGTGCACCGCTTCACCGTGGCGCTGCGCCTGCTGCAAAGCCTGGAGCCCGCGGGCGTGGGCGCGCGCGGACTGGCCGAATGCCTCACGCTGCAGTTGCGTGCGATGGACCAGGACGAAGAGGGCGACCCCGACGTGATCCAGGCCGCGCTGGCCATCTGCGGCCAGCCGCTGGACCTGCTGGCCAAGCGCGACGTGCGCCGCCTGGCGCAGGCCTGCGGCACCAGCGAAGAGCGCACGCGCGCCGCGATGGCCTTGATCGCGCGGCTGGAGCCACGCCCGGGCAGGCGCTTTGCCGACGTGGACCGCAACATCATCGTGCCCGACGTGATCGTCAAGAAAACCGGCCGCGGCGGACAGCAGAACTTCAGCGTGCAGCTCAACCCGGACGTGATGCCGCGCCTGCGCGTGCACGACATCTACGCCGGTGCGTTGCGCGGCGGCCGTGGCGAAGGCCACCAGGCGCTGCAGGCACGGCTGCAGGAGGCGCGCTGGTTCATCAAGAACATCCAGCAGCGTTTTGACACCATCCTGCGCGTGTCGCGCGCCATCGTGGAGCGGCAGAAGAACTTCTTCGTGCATGGCGAACTGGCCATGCGCCCGCTGGTGCTGCGCGACATTGCCGATGAACTGGGCCTGCACGAGTCCACCATCAGCCGCGTGACCACCGCCAAGTACATGGCCACGCCGCAAGGCACCTACGAACTCAAGTATTTCTTCGGCTCGGGGCTGGGCACCGAAACCGGCGGCAACGCCTCCAGCACGGCCGTGCGCGCGCTCATCAAGCAGTTCATCGCGGCCGAGAACCCGCACAAGCCGCTGTCGGACAGCCAGATCGCCGAGATGCTCAAGGAGCAGGGCATTGAATGTGCGCGCCGCACCGTGGCCAAATACCGTGAGGCGCTCAAGATCGCCCCGGCCAACCTCCGCAAGGCACTTTGAACCATGGCACGCGTCGTCTTCGACCTTCCCCCGCACTTCGGCTTCAGTACCGAGCTGCAGATCTACATCAGCCATGTCAACCAGGGCGGGCACCTGGACAACGCGCAGTTGCTCAGCCTCGTGTCCGAGGCGCGCGTGCGTTTCTTCAAGTCGCTGGGCTACCCCGAGGCCGACGTGGCGGGCCTGTCCACCGTGGTGGGCGACATCGTGGCGCAGTACAAGTCCGAGGCGTTCCACGGCGAGACGCTGCGCGTGGAGATGACGCCGCAGGACTTCAACCGCTACGGCTTCGACCTCGTCTTCCGGTTGACCGAGAAGAGCCAGGGGCGCGAGATCGCGCGCGGCAAGACCGGCATCGTCTTCATCGACCGTGCGGCCCGCAAGCCCGCACCCATTCCTGAATCCGTGCTCCAGCCATTGCTGCAGCGCGCAGCACAGCCGCAATGAACCAGCTTCAACTCTTTTTGCCCTGCGCCGCTGGCGTGGAGGGCTACCTAGCCGACGAGGTGCACAGCCTCACGGGGCTGGCCGGGCAGGACCTGCTCGTGGGCCGCGCGGGCGTGCTGCTGCGCGCCTCCTGGCGCGACGCGCTGCGCCTGAACCTGCACAGCCGCCTGGCGCAACGCGTGCTGGTGCAACTGGCCGAGCGGCCCTACCGCAACGAGGACGACATCTATGCCGCCGCGGCCGACGTGGCCTGGGAGATCTGGTTCACCCCGCGCCAGAGCTTCAAGGTGGAGGTGACGGCGCAGCACAGCCCGCTCAAGAGCCTGAACTTCGCCGCGCTGCGCGTGAAGGATGCCGTGGCCGACCGCTTCCGCGCCAAGGCCGGCGTGCGCCCCGACGTGCAGACGCAGTGGCCCGACGTGCGCGTGCACCTGCACCTGACCAGCGACCGCGCCCAGATCTACATCGACACCTCGGGCGAGCCGCTGTTCAAACGCGGCTGGCGCGAGGACAAGGGCGACGCGCCGCTCAAGGAAACGCTGGCCGCCGCCATGATCGCCGCCACCGGCTGGGACCCGCATGGCGAGCAGCCGCTGCCGCTGTACGACCCCTGCTGCGGCAGCGGCACCGTGGTCATCGAGGCCGCGCAGATCGCCTGCCGCATCGCGCCGGGCCTGCAGCGGCGCTTTGCCTTCGAGAAGCTATTGCCGCACCAGGCGCATGTCTGGTCTGCTATCAAGGATGAAGCGGCCAGCGCCGTTACCGCGGCTTCGGTGCCGATTTTTGGCAGCGACGTGTCGCACCGCATGGTGGACTTTGCCCAGCGCAATGCCGTGCGCGCCGGCGTGGCCGACGCGGTGCAGCTGCGCGGCGGCGACGCGTTGCAGCGCATGCCGCCCAGTGAACAACCCGGGGTGATGCTGCTGAATCCGCCGTATGGCGAGCGCATCGCCGCGGCCGGCACGGCGGGGCGCAATGCGCGTGAGCGCATGTCCACGGTCGAGCGCATGGGCCGCGAGACGGCGCAGACCGAGGACGGCGTGGACTTCTTCGCGCAGTTGGCCGCGCACTGGAAGAAGCACTACGCCGGCTGGCAGGCCTGGATGCTCACGCCCGACCTCAAGCTGCCCGGCAAGATGCGCCTGAAGGAGTCGCGCCGCGTGCCGCTGTGGAACGGCCCCATCGAATGCCGCCTGTTCCGCTTCGACCTCGTGGCGGGCGCCGTGCGGGATCGGCCGCGCGCCGGCCACACGGGGGAGGGCGGCGCGGCCAACGGTGCGCCGGTCGGCGGAGCCTCGGATGCGTCCTGAGCTGCGCCTGCCCGCCGTGGCGCCGGCGGGCGAGAGCGCGCGTGCCGTGGTGCTGGACACCAACATCGTGCTCGACCTGTTCATCTTCGCCGACGCGGCCGTGGCCACCGTGCGTGCGCTGCTGCATGCCCAGCGCCTGGACTGGATTGCCACGCAGCACATGCGGGACGAGCTGGAGCGCGTGCTGCAGTACACCCACCTGCAGCCGCGCATGGCGTATTACGGCGTGGGCGCAGGTGACGTACTGACGGCGTTCGACGCGGGCGTGCGCCTGGTCGAGGTGGCGCCGCGCGCGCCCTGGGCCTGCAAGGACGCGGACGACCAGAAGTTCATCGACCTGGCGGTCGCGCACCGCGCCATCATCGTGTCCAAGGACAAGGCCGTGCTTTGCATGCGAAAAAGGCTGTTGACGCAGGACACGCATGCGGTGGCAGCTATTGTTTTTGAAGAGATTTGCGAACCATGTCCAACCTGATCGTGCATGGCGGCACGCCGCTGCGTGGCCGCGTCACCCCCTCGGCCAACAAGAACGCGGTGCTGCCCGTGCTGTGCGCCACGCTGCTCACGCGCGCGCCGCTGCGCCTCGTGGGCGTGCCCGACATCACCGACGTGCGCAAGATCCTGGAGATTTTCCGCACCCTGGGCAGCGAGGTGCGTTGGGACCATGCCAGCGCCACGCTGGAACTGCACCACCAGGCCACGCATTTCGACGCCGCCACGCACCGCCTGCCCGAGGAGATGCGCTCGTCCATCATGCTGGTGCCGCCGCTGCTGGCGCGCTTCGGCGTGGCGCGGCTGGAGGACAACGTGAAGGGCTGCACCCTGGGCGTGCGCGAGATCGACCCGCATGTGGAGGTCTTTCGCAGCTTCGGCGGCCAGGTGGAGCGGGCCGAGGGCTCGCTGCTGGTGCGCCGCGTGGGCATGCTCACGCCGGTGCACCACTGGCTGGACTATGCCTCGGTGACCACCACCGAGAACTTCGTGTTGTGCGCCGTAGCCGCTCAGGGCACCTCCACGCTGACCAACGCAGCGTCCGAGCCGCACGTGCAGGAGTTCTGCCGCTTCATGCAAATGCTGGGCGCGCAGATCGAGGGCGTGGGCACCTCGCGGCTTACGGTGCATGGCGGCGGCGAGCTGGGGGGCGGTGAATTCCGCTTTGCCGAGGACTTTCACGAGATCACTACCTTCCTGGCGCTGGGGGCCATCACCGGCGGCGACGTGGTGGTGAAGAACAGCGCACCGGAGAACTTCCCGCTGATCGACCGCACGTTTGCCAAGTTTGGCGTGCGCGTGGAGCACCGGGACGGCTGGTCGCGCGCCTTCGTGGACGGGCCGCTCACGGTGCAGACGCCCTTCACCGCCAACGTGCTGACCAAGGTGGAGGCAGCACCCTGGCCCTATTTCCCCGTGGATCTGCTGCCGATCTTCATCGCGCTGGGCGTGCGCGCGCAGGGCAACGCCATGTTCTGGAACAAGGTGTACGACGGCGCTTTAGGCTGGACGGGCGAGCTGTCCAAGTTTGGCGCGCATGTGTACCAGTCCGACCCGCACCGCATCGTCACCTTCGGTGGCGGGCAACTCGCGCCGGCGGTGGTGGAGAGCCCCTACATCATCCGCGTGGCGATCGCGCTGTTCATGGTGGCGGCCAGTATCCCGGGGCGCTCGGAGATCCGCAACGCCACGCCCATCCGCCGCGCGCACCCGCACTTTGTGGAGAACCTGCGCAGCCTGGGGGCCCGGGTGGAGTGGACGGCAGAGGAGTAGCCGCGCCCTGATCGCCCCAGCCTTCGCTGCGCTGCAGCACAAAAGTGGATTGTGGTTTATACTTATGCCCAAGGGTTAACACTTAGTGGTTAACCCGGTGTTGGTCGGCGTATGAGATGCGCGCCGTTCCGCACCGGATGAGCATCTCAGTCAGGAAACCACACCATGCGCGAAGCCGTCCGTCTGATCCTCGAGTTCATCCAAGAAGCCCGCGAGGCCCATCTGGAAATCGCCAGCCAATAAGGCTGGGTGGGCCGCCCAGACGGCCCTTTGGTACCGACCGCTGCGCCCCATTGCCTTGGCATGGGGCGTTTCTGTTTTTAAGGCCAAATCAAGCTCTAGCGCTTGTGTGATAAGCGCGAGCAGCTATTAATACAATAGCTAGCACGCAACCTGCGGCGTTACACTGCGCGCCTCGGTCCTCCTGGGGCCCCGTTTCTCCTCCTCCTTAGCCCGCGGGTCCAAGCCCCGCCCGATTCCGCATGAACGCCACCTCCGATACCCCCGCATCCGCCGCCGTCCCCGCCCTGGGGCCGGATGAACTGGACGAACTCGACAGCCTGCTGGACGACCTGCGCACGCGTGAGGAAGATGTGCCGCAGTGGGAGTTCTGCGACGGCTTCCTGACGGCGCTGGTCTGCACGCGCCGCTCCGTGCCCGCGGCGGAATGGTTGCCCATGCTGCTGGGCGACGGCCTGGAGCTGGACGTGGCCGAAGGCGAGCCCCTGCCGCTGGTACCCACGTTCAAGGACCTGGCGCAGCAGGAGCGCTTTCTTGCCTTGTGGGAGCTGCGCCGCGCCGAGGTGCAGGCGCAACTGGACGAGCAGGCCGAATCGCTGGACGCCGACAACGCCTTCCAGCCCGAGGTGATCGACATGCGCGGCGCCATCGCCAGCCTGCCCGAGGAGGAGCGCGCCGAGATGGCGGGGCAGGAGATTCCTTCCTTCGGCCAGGTCTGGGCGCTGGGCTTCATGTTCGCCGTGGAGAACTGGCCCGAGGACTGGGCCACCCCACGCGACAAGGAAGCCGCCCAGTGGCTGGACGGCGCGCTTGAATCCATCGTCGCCCTCACCGAGGACGACACCGGCAAGCCCGAGATCTGCATGTACGCCGAGGACGGCCCGCCCAGTACCAGCCAGGAGCGCCTGGAGGTCTTTGGCGAGGCCATCTGGGGCGTGTACGACCTGCGCCAGCTCTGGCGCAGCCTGGGTCCGCGCCAGGAAACCCTCGTCAAGGGCGAGCAGCCCGGCCGCAACGACCCCTGCCCCTGCGGCAGCGGCAAGAAGTACAAGAAGTGCTGCGGCGCGGCTTGACGCGGCTGTGAACAGGTGTGGCTGGCCTGGCACGGCCTTGCCTGGTGTAGCTGGCCTGGCGCGGCCCGGCCTGACGCGGCTCGGCCTGACGCGGCCCGGCCTGGCGCGGCCCGGCCTGACGCGGCACGGTTCGACTCGCCGGCATTGAGTGGGCGGCACGCAGCCGGTGGCCCGGTATTGCGCTCTGGGCCTGCCCAGGTGCTACGGCGCCGCCAGGCCCAGTGGGACGTCAGGAGCGCGAGGGGGCGGGCGCCTGGGCCAGCAACTGCGCCAGCCGTCCTAGCGCGTGGCGCACCGTGGCGGCGCGCACGGCGGCGCGGTCTCCGCCAAAGCGCCGCAGTTCCGAATGGGTGGCGCCCGCCACGCACCAGCCGAACCACACCGTGCCCACCGGCTTGTCCGGGCTGCCGCCCGTGGGGCCGGCCACGCCCGTCACGGCCACGCTGACCTGCGCGGCGCTGTGGCGCACTGCGCCCTCGGCCATGGCGCGGGCCACGGGCTCGCTCACGGCGCCGTGGGCCGTGATGAGATCGGCGGGCACGCCCAGCAGCGCGGTCTTGGCGGCGTTGGAATAGCTGACGAAGCCGCGCTCGAACCATTGGCTCGACCCCGACAGGTCGGTGCAGGCCGCGGCGATCAGGCCGCCGGTGCAGCTCTCGGCCGTGGCCAGCATCCAGCCGCGTGCGAGCAGGGCCGTGGAGATATGAATCAAATCGGCCTCCAGCGCTCGTCCATCAAGCGCTGGCAGCTCTATTTTTGATAGTTCCATGGCATTCACCCGAACCAGTGGCGCCACAGCGCGATCACCAGCAGCGTGCAGAACGCGGCCACCAGGTCGTCCAGCATGATCCCCAGGCCGCCGCGCCAGCCGAAGCCCTTGAACAACCGGTCGGCCCAGGCCACGGGGCCGGGTTTGGCGGCATCGAAATAACGGAACAGCGCAAAGGCGGCGAGCTGGCCCCAGAAGCCCATGGGCATGGCCAGCCACAGCACGATCCAGATCGCGACGATCTCATCCCACACGATGTGGCCGGGGTCTGCCACGCGCATGTGGCGTGCGGTGACGGTGCAGGCCCACCAGCCCAGCAGCAGCGACAGCGCGATCAGCAGCCCCATGCCGCGCGGCGTGAGCCACAGTTGCAGCACCAGGAACGCCAGCCACCCCCACAGCGTGCCCACCGTGCCCGGTGCCACACGCGACAGTCCGCTGCCAAAGCCCAGCGCGATGCAGTGCGCGGGGTGCACGAACAGAAAGCGGCGCAGGGCGTGGGGCGGCAGCGGGGTGGGGGGGGGCGTATCGGGCATGGGCGGCAAGGATGCAAGGGCCGACCGATGCTACCAGCGGCGCCGGCCCGGTAGCGGGAGCGGTCAGGCGAAGTGGTCGAACGAGGCGAAGTGTTGCGCCACGGGCTGCCCCTGGCCGTCCACTACACGCAGGCCGGGCGCGGGCTCGACGCGGCCGATGCGCGTGGCGCGCGTACCGCTGGCCTGCGCGGCGGCCTGCACGGCGGCCTGCTGTGCGGGAGGGGCGGTGAAGACCAGTTCGTAGTCGTCGCCGCCGGCCAGCGCGCATTGCATCAGCGTTTGTGCGTCAAAATCGGCTGTAGCGCCCGCCTGTTGGGCGCTAGCAGCTAGTAAATTGGTAGCAACGGTGGCGTCCACGCAGGCGCCCACGCCCGAGGCCTTCAGGATGTGACCCAGGTCGCCCAGCAGGCCATCGCTCACGTCGATGGCGCTGCTGGCCACGCCGCGCAGCGCCAGACCCAGCGCCACGCGCGGTGTGGGCTGCTCCAGCCGTGGGCGCAACTGCTGCAGGGCGGCGGGCGGCAGCGCCAGGCGGCCGCGCAGCGCATCCAGCGCCAGGCGCGCCTCGCCGGGCGTGCCGCTCACGTAAATGTCGTCGCCCACCCGCGCACCGCTGCGCAGCAGGGCCTGGCCCGTGGGCACTTCGCCGAACACGGTGACGCAGAGGTTCAGCGGCCCCTGCGTGGTGTCGCCACCGACCAGCTCGCACTGGTGCGCGTCGGCCAGCCGCAGCAGGCCGTCCGCAAACGCCTGCAGCCAGGGCGCATCCACGCGCGGCAACGCCAGCGCCAGCGTGAAGGCCAGCGGCCTGACGCCGCAGGCGGCCAGGTCCGACAGGTTCACCGCCAGCGCCTTGTGGCCCAGGTGCGCGGGGTCCACGTCGGCAAAGAAATGGCGGCCCTCGACCAGCATGTCGCTGGATACGGCCAGCTGCATGCCGGGCGTGACCGACAGCAGCGCGCAGTCGTCGCCCACGCCCAGCGCCGCACGGCGCACCGGGCGCGTGAAATAGCGCGCAATCAGGTCGAACTCACCCATGGGCGGCTGCCGCGTTCAGATGTCGTGCCCGCGAAAGCGCAGCGCGGCCTGGCGGCTGACCTCGGCCAGCAACTGCTCTTCGCGCTGGCGCTCGCGCAGCCAGCGGGCGTCGTTCTGGCCCAGCGCGGTCTCACCGCGCAGCATGTGCAGCGCACCCGATGCGCCATGCGTGCCGGCGTAGCGCGCCACGTGGTCCAGCGTCTGCAGGATGTGGTCGCGCAGCGGCATGTGGTCGCCGCTGGCGGGGTCAACGTACACCGCGTCCAGCCCGAAGCGGCAGGCCTGGAAGCGGTTGTAGGTGTAGACGAGGTAGTCGTCCTCGGCGGGGGTGAAGGGCTGCTCCGCCAGGAACCACGCGGCCAGCGACTGCACGTAGCCGGCCAGGGCCGCGGCGCGCTCGATGGTGAGCGGCGTGTCGAACACGCGGATCTCGATGGTGCCGTACTCGGGCTTGGGGCGGATGTCCCAGTAAAAGTCCTTCATGCTCTTGACCACGCCGGTGCGCGTCATTTTGTTGAAGTACTGCTCGAACTCGCTCCAGGTGAGTACGCAGGGCGCGCGGCCCGACAGCGGGAACGCGAACACCGAGTTGAGGCGCGCGGAGTCGAACTGCGTGTCCTGCGCCTGCACGTACGGGCTGGAGGCCGACAGCGCGATGAAGTGCGGGATGTAGCGGCTCATGCGGTGCAGCATGAGCAGGGCGGAGTCGGCGTCGGGGCAGCCGATGTGCACGTGCTGACCGAAGATGGTGAACTGCTTGGACAGGTAGCCGTACAGCTGCGACAGCTCCTGAAAGCGCGGCTTGTCGTAGATGCGCCGCTCGTGCCATTGCTGGAAGGGGTGCGTGCCGCCGCCGACGACGGCGATGTTGAGCTTGTCCGCGCTCTTGACCAGCGCGTCGCGGATCTGCGTGAGCTGGCCCAGCACCTCGGAGCTGCTGTGGCACACGCCGGTGGAGATCTCGATCATGCTGTTGGTCATCTCGGGCACCACGCTGCCGGGCAGCGGCACCTTCTTCATGATGCGCAGCATGTCCTCGGCGTAGGGCGCGAGGTCGTAGT
Organism: Diaphorobacter sp. MNS-0; assembly: GCF_019602835.1. NCBI lineage: Bacteria > Pseudomonadati > Pseudomonadota > Betaproteobacteria > Burkholderiales > Comamonadaceae > Diaphorobacter > Diaphorobacter sp. MNS-0. Next base: position 404,388 of record NZ_CP080761.1, read on the forward strand.
CGTTGGTGCTCACGAGCTGCAGTTCCAGCTCGACGCCCAGCGTCAGGGGCTCGGAATGGTGGAAGGCTTCAAGACTCACGTTGGGTGTCTCCGGTGTTGCTGCCGCGGCTGCTCAGGGGCGCCCAGGGCTTGGAGCTTTCGCCCGCGCGGTAGATGGCCACGGTGGCGATCACTGCGCCCAGCACTTCCATCACCAGGATGGCCGGCAGGGCGATGCGCGCGATCAGGTGGCCCGTGGAGGCCGAGGCCACCACGAACTGCGAGGCCACCAGCAATGCGATGGCCGACATCGGCGCCATGGCGCAGCTCAGCCACAGGGCCTGGCGCCAGCTGGCGCCACTGCCCACGTTGCCCACGCCCACGCCCAGCGCCTTGGCCAGCAGGCGCACGAAGATCAGCGCCAGCACGGCGCCGACCACCGGGCCGCTCCAGTCGGCCTGCGCGGCGACGGTGGAGACGAGCACGAACATCAGCATCGTCAGCAGCGAAGAGGCGGTGCCCATCTGCCGCGGCCAGGCCCAGGGGCGCGGGTGCAGTTGCTTGAGCAGCATGCCGCCCAGCAGCGCGGCCAGCGGGGCCGAGCCGCCCATGTGCGCGGTGACGGCGGTGCTGGCGGCGATCAGGGCCATCAGCAGCATGGAGGTGTTCTCGCTCGTCGGGCTCATCACGCGCAACGCCAGGCGCAGGATGAGCGACAGCAGTGCACCCACGGCCACAGAAACGCCCAGCACCACCAGCGCGGGATACAGCGTGCCCACCAGGCCCACGCCGGGGCGGTTGATGAGCTCGGCCTGCGCGCTGCCCAGCGCCAGCGCATACAGGGACGACAGCGTTGCGAGCACCACGGCACGGTCGGTCACGGGGCCGGCGGCGCGCGTGTCGGACACCACGCGCGTCAAAACCGCCGGTGATGCCGCCATTGCGACCAGGGCCAGCGGGCCGGCGGCGCGCTCGGGTACGTCGAACCACAGCATCGTCCAGTACACCGCGAAATAGGTGAAGGCGGACTCCGCGATGCTCTGCACCAGCACCATGGGGTTATGGCGGAACCAGCGCAGCGGAATGCGACCGCCCGCCTCGAACAGCACCACGGCCACGCCCAGCTCCACCAGGAACAGGCCAATGCCCTGCAGCGGCCACACGGCGCCGCCAAAGCCCAGCAGGCCCACGATGGTGCCCACGAGCGTGTAACCCACGACCTTGGGCAGGCCGCTGTAGCGTTGCACCAGATAGCCCGTGATGGAGGCCACGGCCAGCAGCAGCGACCACTGCACCGTGGGCAACCCCGCCGATGGGCGCAGCCACTGCGCCCAAAAGCTCATCAGCTCATTCATTGTTGTAGATCCTCTGTCTCGTGCGGGCAGGCCCGCTGGATGCCCGGGCGCAGCCTGCCCCAAGGGTGCGCGCTGCGGCTGCGTGGAACGTGACTACGTTCCCAGGCTGTTAACTGAATGTATCTGCAGCGGTCGCGTTGCTTCTGTAGGACGGCGCGCAGCCTGTGGTGGGCGCACCTTATCAGACGGTGCGGCGCGGGGGCAGGAAAAAGCCCAGCGGCGCGCTGCGCCAGCGCGCCAGCAGCGCGCGGTAGATGCGCGCGCGGTCCACGCTGCCCACGTTGTGCGCACGCAATGCCAGGCGGAACGCCAGGTAGAAGCTGACGAGGACGTTGAGCGCACCGTTGAAGGGCACCATGGCCACGGCCCACCAGAAAGCCGGCTGGTGCAGCACGTCCATGCCCAGCGTGGCGCTGGCCACGCCGATCTGCCCGGTGGACAGCGTAACGTGGCGCACATCCAGGCCCAGCCCGAAGAACGCGGCAAAGGCCGGCGTGAGCCCCAGCATGAAGCCGAGCGAAATGTTGGCCGCAAAGCCCGAGATGTTGCCCCGCAGGAAGCGCGCCCAGCGGGCGGCGCGTGCAGCACCCAGCATGTGCGTGATGCGCGGGTTGTACTGGATGGCAGAGTCCAGCCGGCGCAATACGAACCAGTTCTCCACCCAGCCAGCGAAAATGCTGGACGCGAACAGCAGCACGCCGGTGAAGGCCGCGAACAGCAGCGAGGGGCCCAGCAGGTGCAGCGACTGCAGCACGTGTTCCGCCTGGGCCGTGCCGATGGCCGGCTGCCCGAGCATCTGCGCGATGAGCAGCGCCAGGGCGAGCGCCGCGGGGAACACCAGCAGCACGTTGCCCAGCACGGCGGCCACCTGCGAGCGCACGAGATGCGCGACCTCGTCCACGAAGGATTCCAGCCCCTGCGCCTCGTCCAGGTCCTTGAGCTTGGCGGCCATGGCGGGTGCCGTCATGGCGGGCTGCTTGGTGGCCACCGTGAAGTGCAGCAGCTGGATCAGCACGAAGCTGACGGCGTAGTTCACGCCCGCCATGAAGCCGCCCCAGAACGCGGACAGCGCCAGCGCGTACAGCCCGAACTTGGCCAGCGTGGTGAAGGCCATCACCAGCCCGCCACCCGCCGCCTTGCGCACCATGGCCAGGTATTCGCCCGCCGTGCGGGTGATGTAGTGCTCGCCCGTCTCGGCGCTGCGCTCGGCGACCTTGGCCGCCAGCATGGACGAGTTGGACGCCACCAGCGCACGCAGGCTGCGCCGCTCGCGCCCCACGGTCACCAGGCGCGCAAGGAACTTGGCCGCCGCCACGGCGGGGCGGGGCGACAGCAGGCATTCCAGCAGCTCGCGCACGCGCAGGATGCGCTCGCGCAGCTGGCGCAGGCGAAACACCAGGCCCACGGAGATGCCGTTGTCCTCGAAGTGCGCATACACCGTGTTGGTGGCGGCGCGGCAGGCGTCCAGGCGCTCGCGCAGGCGCTGCACGGCTTCCTGTAGGCGGTCGCCGGTGCGCAGCGGGTGCTCCACCTCCACGCGCAGGCTCTCCACATCGCGGATCAGCGCATGAAAGGGCTGGGCCTCGCGCGCCTCTTCGCTCATGCGCAGACGCAGCTCGGGCGCAAAGCCGGTGGACAGGATCTGCCCGGCGCAGTAGGTGATGGCGTCCAGCAGCGCGCGCTGCCAATGGCTGGCGCCGCCCTGCTCGCTGGCGGGCACCAGCACGGCCAGCAGGCGGCCCAGCAGGGTTTCGTCCAGCGACGCCAGCCAGCGCGCGTCGAAATCGCTAGGCAGCGCCAGCATGAACAACTCCGACGCATCCAGCGTTTCGGGGCTGGAGGGCAGCAGTTTGTAGCGCACGCGCTCGGCCAGCTCGCTGGCCATGGAGGTGCGCTGGGCAAAGCCGAAGTCCGCCAGCAGCGTGGTGATGTCCACCTGCTGCGTGAGCGCTGCCCACCAGGCCTGCAGCCGCACCTGGATGTCGGGCGAGCGTTCCGCCGCTTCGACCAGCAGGGCCACGCGGCCTGCGGCGCCCTCTGTGGACTGGCCGTCGCCGCGCACCCAATCCAGCACGGCGATGAGTTGCAGGTGCCGCTGTGCCAGCGGTGCGGTCGGGTCGATCCCGGCGAGCAGCTGCGCCAGGTCAGGGCCGCTGCGGCTCAATGCAGCACCCTTGCCGCCATGGGCTGGCCCGGTTGGCCGGGCGAGAAGGCCTCCAGCACGAACAGCTCGATCGGACAGGTGAACGGCTCACCATCCTCGGCCACGCAGAAATAGCTGCCGTGCATGCTGCCGCTGGCGGTGCGCAGGCGGCAGCCGCTGGTGTACTGAAATGCCTCGCCGGGCTTGAGCAGCGGTTGTTGGCCCACCACGCCCAGGCCCTTGACCTGCTCGGTGTGGCCATTGGCGTCGGAGATGATCCAGTGGCGTGAAATCAGCTGCGCGGTCACGTCGCCCGTGTTGGTGATCGTGATGGTGTAGGCAAAGCTGTATACGCCTTCGTCGGGCGCGGACTGGTCGGGAAGGTACTGCGGCTGCACCTGCACCTGGAACTGGTATTTCGGCATCGTGCAATGGTAGCGGCGATGGTGAGTCCCGTGCCGCACAAGGACCCGCTCCGGCTGTGCCCGGCATGCGACCGTCGCGCTGCAGCGGCGTCAACTGCGACAATCGCGGCCATGAGCCGCACCTACCGCATCGCCCCCTCCATCCTGTCTGCCGACTTTGCCCGCCTGGGTGAGGAAGTGCGCAACGTCATCGCCGCCGGCGCCGACTGGATCCACTTTGACGTGATGGATAACCACTATGTGCCCAACCTCACCTTCGGCCCCATGGTGTGCCAGGCCCTCAAGCCCCATGCCGTGACGCCCGCAGGGCACGCCGTCCCGATCGACGTGCACTTGATGGTGCAGCCCGTGGACGAACTGGCCACGGCGTTTGCCAAGGCGGGGGCGGACCTCATCAGCTTCCACCCCGATGCCTCGGCGCACGTGCACCGCAGCATTCAGAACATCCGCGCGCAGGGCTGCAAGGCGGGCCTGACCTTCAACCCCGCCATGCCGCTTGACGTGCTGGACTGGGTGATCGAGGACATCGACCTGATCCTGTTGATGAGCGTGAACCCCGGCTTTGGCGGACAGAGCTTCATCGACAGCACGCTGCGCAAGATCGAAGCGGCCCGCAGGCGCATCGAGGCCTCGGGCAAGGACATCCGCCTGGAGGTGGACGGTGGCATCAAGGCCGACAACATCCGCCGGGTGGCGGATGCGGGCGCGGACACGTTCGTTGCAGGCAGCGCCATCTTCGGCAAGAGCGACTACAAGGCGGTGATCGACGCCATGCGCGCCGAACTGGCGTGAGGCGCCGCCGCGCGGCTTGATCGCAATCCGCTGAAAAAGCCTATTGCACCGGCGTGGTGGCTTCGCGCAGCACGCCACCGCCTTCCACCGAGCCCGACACCGTGGCGCTGCTGCGCACGCGCGCCTCGCAATCGGACCGGTCCTGTGGAGTCTTGAAGGCCTCGCAGCGGGCCAGCGCGTTGCGCTCATAGATGCTGGTGTCGCTGCTGGACAGCTGGCCCGTGCGCGCGGCCTGGGCGGCCGCCCCTGCCTCGCGTACGCAGGCGGCGCGGCTTTCCGCGGGCACGGACGCGCAGGCGGCACGGTCGCTGCTGTACTGGCTGCGCACTTCGTTGGCAGCCTGCGCCGCGCCGGCGCACAGCAGCAATGCGGCGGGAAGCAGGGCGGTGAATCGATGCAATGCCATGGGATGACCTCCTGAAGGGCGATGGTTTTGACGGTTCCAACAATGGCTGTCCAGCGTAGGGCGCCACCCGGGGGGGCGTCTGTCCGCATGCGGCGCCGTGGTGTGTCGGACGGGTCGGACAGCGCATACACTGCCCGCGCTCAATGCATGACTGACAAGGACAAGGGATGGAACGGGTGCAACAAGACCTCGCCGCGCTGCTCGCGCGCACCGACGCCGCGATCGTGGACCTCGACGGCACTATGGTGGATACGTTGGGCGATTTTGCCGAGGCGCTCAATCGCATGCTGCGCGACCTGCAACTGCCCGCCATCGCGCCGGGGGCGATCGAGCGCATGGTCGGCAAGGGGTCGGAGCATCTCCTGCGTTCAGTGCTAAAACACGTTCTAGCGCCCGACCAGCAAGCGCTGACAGCTATGCAATTGGAAGCAAAGGCCGAGGCCTTGTATCCCCAGGCGTGGGAGCGCTACCAGCACCATTACCTGGCCATCAACGGCCAGTATGCGGCGCTGTACGCCGGCGTGGCCGAAGGGCTTGCGGCGCTGCACCGCACCGGTCGGCCGCTGGTGTGCCTGACCAACAAGCCCACCGACTTCGCACGGCCTCTGCTGCGCGCCAAAGGGCTGGACGGCTTCTTCACCCACGTGTTCGGCGGCGATGCGTTCGCGCGCAAGAAGCCCGACCCGCTGCCACTGCTCAAGGCCTGCGAGGCGGTGGGAACCTCGCCCGCGCGCACGCTGATGATCGGCGACTCCAGCAACGATGCCCAGGCCGCGCGTGCGGCGGGCTGCCCCGTGGTGCTGGTGACGTACGGCTACAACCACGGCCAGCCCGTGCGCGGCGTGGACGCGGACGGCTACGTGGATGCGCTCACCGAGCTGATCGCTAGGGCCTGTTCACACTATTTTTGCCAGTGCGAATGGCGTGAAAACCGCGCCAATCTAGGCGCGTGACGACGCCAAGGCCGGGGCCTTGGCTAGGAGGGCAACGACGAATGGCGCGGTTTTCACTCCGTTCCCTCCGGGTTGCGATCAAAAAGGGCCATTCGCGGCGTTGCCAAGCCTCGCTGGGGTAGCACCCCAGCTTCGTTTGGCGCCTTGCGCCTGGCCCTTTTTGATCGCAACGCATCTGGCAAAAATAGTGTGAACAGGCCCTAGCTGAATTCCTCCGGCCGCATGCGCGCCATGGGCGCCGCGCGGGGCACCCGGGTCCTCAGAAGCTCTCCCATTCGTCGTTGTCGGCAGCCGTGCGGGCCGCCTGCGCGGGTTGAGGGCGCGCTGCCGCCGGACGTGCCAAGGCGGCGGCCGGCGCCCGGGTGGACGCCGGCGGAGTGGCGGGCCGGGCAGGGGCGGCGGGTGTCGCGGAGGTGGCGGGTACGGGAGCCGGCACGGCCGCGGCATGCGCGGGCGCCATGCGTGGCAGGGCGGAGGCGTTCTGCGCCAGCTTGAACACGGCGACGGCCTCGACGAGCTCGCGGGCCTGGCCGCTGAGGCTGCTGGCGGCGGCGGCCATCTCCTCGACCAGCGCGGCGTTCTGCTGCGTGGCCTGGTCCATCTGGGTGATGGCCTCGCCCACTTGGGCCACGCCCGCGCTTTGCTCGCTGCTGGCGGCGCTGATCTCCCCCATGATGTCGGTCACGCGGCGAATGGCGGTGACCACCTCGGTCATGGTGGCACCGGCCTTGTCCACCAGCTGCGAGCCCTGCTCCACGCGCTCCACGCTGGCGGTGATGAGCTGCTTGATCTCCTTGGCGGCCTCGGCCGACCGCTGCGCCAGCGCGCGCACCTCGCCGGCCACCACGGCAAACCCGCGGCCTTGCTCACCGGCACGCGCGGCCTCCACGGCGGCATTCAGCGCCAAGATGTTGGTCTGGAAGGCAATGCCATCGATCACCCCGATGATGTCGGCGATCTTGCGGCTGGACTCATTGATGCCGCGCATGGTGTCCACCACCTCGCCGCCCTGCACGGCGACGGTGCTGGCATTCATGGCGAGTTGGTTGGCCTGGCGGGCGTTGTCGGCGTTCTGGCGCACGGTGGCGCCCAACTGCTCCATGGAGGCGGCCGTTTCTTCCAGGGCGCTGGCCTGGCTCTCGGTGCGGCCGGACAGGTCGTGGTTGCCCTGCGAGATCTCCGCGCTGGCCGACGCGACGCTCTCCGCATTGGCGCGCACGCCGGCCACTACGCGAGCGAGGTTGCCCTGCATGTGGCCCAGTGCCTTCAGCAGCGCCGCGGCTTCGTCGCGGCCGTGGGCTTGGATGGACTGGGTGAGGTCGCCTTCGGCGATCAAGCCTGCGCCGCGCACGGCCAACTGCAGGGGCCCGGTCACGGATCGGCTCAACAAGATGGCGGCGCCCGCGCCCACCAGCAGCGCCACTGCGGTCACGACCATCAGGATGGCGCGACTGAGCGTGGCCTGCTTGGCAGCGTTGTCGCGGGTGCTTTCGTACAGCGCGCGCTGGCGCTGTTCCATGGCGACGATGGACTGTAGGTAAGCGTCGGCCAACGGCTTGAGCTGGCTGTCGAGCAACTCACCCACACTCTCGCCGGCAGCCTTGCGCTTGAGCAATTCAGCCCGCGGGCCGCGATAGGCTTCGCGCGTCTTCGCGATGTCGGCGAGCAAGCGGCGTCCTTCGTCGGTGGTCACCAGCCGCTCCACCACCTCCTGCGCCTTGGATGCTTCTTCGGAGGTCTTGGCAATCTCGCTTTGCCAGCTCGAGAGATGGGAGGTGTCCGCATCCAGGATGGCGGCGCGCGTGCGCACCCAGTTCAGGTCAATCGCCTGCCGCCATGTGCTGGCGGCGCGCAGCCGTTCGTTATCCGTGCTGGTGAGCTGATGGGTGACGCTTGCCAACTCCTGCAAACGCCATATGCCTACCGCCGCGATGACCACGGTGATGAGCAGAACCAAGCCGAAGGACAAGGCCAGGCGCGTGCCGACCTTGAGGTTGCTGAGATGCATAGAGGCCCCTTGCTGCGAAATTGCAATAAAGTGTATCGCCAAGGGGAGATGGCTGAAAATGCCATCAAGGGGGCAATGGCATGCTTTCTCTGCGCATCGTCACTGCGTGGGTCGATGGGCTTTATTCCTTGCCCAGCAGGGCGTCCTTGAGCTTCCAGTCGGCCGGCTGGCTGCCGAGCCAGATGCCCAGCAATGCGTTGAAGAATTCGGGCTCCTTGAACGGTTCGCCCTGCGGGACGCCCTTCACCGTCACCTGCGTGCCCGTGCCGGGCAGCCAGTCCACGACGAACTGTTCGCCCGCCATGAGCTTCTTGTGCTCCGAAAAGATCTGGCTCATGCGCAGCACGCCCGGGATGAGCTTGGAAAAGGCGGCCTTGTCCATGTTGTCTTCCATACCGCGCGAAAACAGCTTGCCGAGTTCGGTGGAGTCGATGTCGCGCAGCATGGTCACGCTGATGCGCTTGGGGCCGCGCAGCGCGTAGACCTCGGCAGGCGTGGACGCCTTCTTCTCCAGGTACAGGCCTGCGGCATACACCTTGAACACGGCCTTGTAGCGCACACCGGCGCCATTGAGTTGCAGCTTGCTGCCGCCCAGGTCGAGGGTGGGCTCGAACTTGACGCCGGCTGCGGTCGTCGGCTCCGTCGATGCGGGAGCCGGAAGCGCCAGGCACAGGGGAAGGGCCAGAGCACCCCACTGCAGGGTGCGACGACGGGTGAAGGGCATTGCGCAACTCCAAAAAAGAACGCTCGTTCGTTTCTAAATGTTGCGCCATCGAGGGGCGGTCGGCAATAGGGTTTTCGCGTGGATGCGCTGCAGCATCCACCGCGCAGGTGACAAAGTGCTTTGCTACACTGCGGGTCCATGTTCATTCACCACACGTTCATCACAGGTTGCAGCGACCGGGGAGCCTGGCCCTGGCGCAAGCCTGCGTCGTTGAACCCCTGACTGCACCTGGGCGCCTCCCCAGCGTGCGCCCGTGGCCCCACACGTGCTGTCCTGCACGGGGCCGACTCCTCTGAATGATCCTGCGGCGCACTGGCGCAGCCAGCGACCGCGCCGCACGAGCTGGGAATCTTCTTGTGATCACTGAACTGGAATTCAAAAGCCTGGCAAGCGAAGGCTACAACCGCATCCCGCTGATGGCGGAAGCCTTTGCGGACTTGGAAACCCCTCTCTCCCTGTACCTCAAGCTGGCCCATGGCAAAGGCGACGGCAAGCACAGCTTTCTGCTGGAGTCGGTCGTCGGCGGCGAGCGCTTCGGGCGCTACAGCTTCATCGGCCTGCCTGCGCGCACCTTGCTGCGGTCCAGCGGCTTCGGCGATGCGGCGCGCACCGAGGTGGTGACCGACGGCCAAGTGGTGGAGACGCACCCGGGCAACCCGCTGGACTTCATTGCCGCCTACCAAGAGCGCTTCAAGGTGGCGCTGCGCCCGGGGCTGCCACGCTTTTGTGGCGGGCTGGCGGGCTACTTCGGCTACGACGCGGTGCGCTACATCGAGAAGAAGCTAGAGGCCACCTGCCCGCCCGACACGCTGGGCTGCCCCGACATCCTGCTGCTGCAGTGTGAGGAACTGGCGGTCATCGACAACCTCTCGGGCAAGCTGTATCTCATCGTCTACGCCGACCCGGCCCAGCCCGAGGCCTATGCCAAGGGCAAGAAGCGCCTGCGGGAGCTGAAGGACCAGCTCAAGTATTCCGTGAGCGCGCCCGTGGTGCGGCCCACCGAGAGCCACACCGCACAGCGCAGCTTTGCCAAGGCCGACTACTTGGCAGCCGTGGAGCGCGCCAAGGAGCTCATCGCCGCGGGCGACTTCATGCAGGTGCAGGTGGGCCAGCGCATCCACAAGCGCTACACCGAATCGCCGCTGTCGCTGTACCGCGCGCTGCGCTCGCTGAACCCGTCGCCGTACATGTACTACTACAACTTCGGCGATTTCCAGGTGGTGGGCTCCAGCCCAGAGATCCTGGTGCGCCAGGAGAGCACGCCCGAGGGGCAGAAGGTCACCATCCGCCCGCTGGCCGGCACGCGCCCGCGCGGCGCCACGCCCGAGGCCGACAAGGCCACCGAAGTGGAGCTGGTGAACGACCCCAAGGAACGCGCCGAGCACGTGATGCTGATCGACCTGGCGCGCAACGACATCGGCCGCATCGCCAAGACCGGCACCGTGAAGGTGACCGAGGCCTTCGCGGTCGAGCGCTACAGCCACGTGATGCACATCGTGAGCAACGTGGAGGGCATCCTCAACGACGGCATGACCAGCATGGACGTGCTCAAGGCCACCTTCCCGGCCGGCACGCTCACCGGCGCGCCCAAGGTGCACGCCATGGAACTGATCGACCAGTTGGAGCCCAGCAAGCGGGGCCTCTACGGCGGCGCCTGCGGCTACCTGAGCTATGCGGGCGACATGGATGTGGCCATCGCCATCCGCACCGGCATCGTCAAGGACGGCACGCTCTACGTGCAGGCGGCGGCCGGCGTGGTGGCCGACTCGGTGCCCGAGCTCGAATGGAAGGAAACGGAACACAAGGCGCGCGCCCTGCTGCGTGCGGCCGAATTGGTGGAGGAGGGGCTGGAATGACCACCCGTGCAATCGACAAGACCCAGCCCTGCGCCAGCATGGCCGAGGTGCGCGCGCGCATCGACGCGCTGGACGACATCCTGGTGCCGCTGCTCGTGGAGCGCGGCGGCTACATGACCCAGGCTGCCCTCAACAAGCCGCGCGAAGACCAGGTGCGCGACGAAGCGCGCATCGAGGCCATCGTGCAGCGCGTGCGTGCGCGTGCGGCGGCCGAGGGCGGCGAGCCCGACGTGATCGAGGCCATCTACCGCAGCATGATGGAGGCCTACATCGCCTACGAACACCGTGAATTCGCGCGCCTGTGCGCAGAGGGCCGCAAGGGCCAGGAGGTGACGCCATGACGCGCGTGCTGATGGTCGACAACTACGACAGCTTCACCTACAACATCGTGCAGTACTTCGGCGAGCTGGGCGCCGAAGTCGAGGTGTTTCGCAACGACGAGATCACGCTGGAGGGCATTGCCGCGCGTGCGCCCGACCGGCTGGTGATCTCGCCCGGGCCATGCTCGCCGGCCGAGGCGGGTATCTCGGTGGCGGCGATCCAGCACTTCGCGGGCAAGCTCCCCATCTTGGGCGTGTGCCTGGGCCACCAGAGCATTGGCGCGGCCTTCGGCGGCAAGATCATCCGGGCGCAGCAACTCATGCATGGCAAGACCAGCGTCATCACCACCACGCAGACGGGCGTGTTCGCCGGGCTGCCCAAGCAGTTCACGGTGAACCGCTACCACTCGCTGTCCATCGAGCGCGCGAGCTGCCCCGAAGTGCTGGAGGTGACGGCCTGGACGGACGACGGCGAGATCATGGGAATCCGCCACCGCGAGCTGGCCATCGAGGGCGTGCAGTTCCACCCCGAGAGCATCCTCACCGAGCACGGCCACGCGATGCTCAAGAACTTCCTGGATCAAAAATAATAGCTGCCAGCGCTTGCCTGTCAACGAATTCACTGCGAAAAATGCTTGAAATGCATATACAGCAAGCGCAAGCAGCTATCAAAATAGAGGTACTTCCATGACCCCCATCACCCCCCAGGAAGCGCTGCAGCGCACCATCGAGCACCGCGAGATCTTCCACGACGAGATGCTGCACCTCATGCGCATGATCATGAGCGGCGAACTCTCGCCCGTCATGACCGCGGCCATCACCACCGGCCTGCGCGTGAAGAAGGAAACCATCGGCGAGATCACCGCCGCCGCGCAGGTGATGCGCGAGTTTTCCCACAAGGTGCAGGTGCACGACACCAAGCACCTCGTGGACATCGTGGGCACGGGCGGCGACGGCGCCAACACCTTCAACATCTCCACCTGCGCCACCTTCGTGATCGCCGCCGCGGGCGCCAAGGTCAGCAAGCATGGCGGGCGCAGCGTCAGCAGCAAGAGCGGCAGCGCCGACGCCATGGAGGCGCTGGGCGTGCACATCAACCTGCAGCCTGCGCAGATCGCGCAGTGCATTGGCGACGTGGGCATCGGCTTCATGTTCGCGCCCAACCACCACCCCGCCATGAAGAACGTGGCGCCGGTGCGCAAGGAGCTGGGCGTGCGCACCATCTTCAACATCCTGGGGCCGCTGACCAACCCGGCAGGTGCGCCCAACATCCTCATGGGCGTGTTCCACGAAGACCTGGTGGGCATCCAGGTGCGTGCGCTGCAGCGCCTGGGCGCCGAGCACGCGCTGGTGGTCTACGGCCGTGACGGGCTGGACGAAATCAGCCTGGGCGCGGGCACGCTGGTGGGCGAATTGAAGGACGGCGCGGTGCGCGAGTACGAGATCCACCCCGAGGACTTCGGCCTGCGCATGGCAGGCACGCGGGCGCTGCGCGTGGAGAACCCGACCGAATCCAAGGCCATGCTGATGGGCGTGCTGCAGGGCGACGAAGGCCCGGCGCGCGACATCGTCTGCCTGAATGCCGGTGCCGCCTTGTATGCCGCCAACGTGGCCGACTCGCTGGAAGACGGCCTGCGCCGCGCCCAGCAGGCCTTGGCCAGCGGCGCGGCCCTGGCCAAGCTGCAGCAGCTGGTCGCCTACACCCAGAAGCTCGCGGCCTGAGCGCACGGCGATGAGCCTGCTGGACGCTCCCATCTGGAACGACCCCGCGACGTGGATCGTGCTGGGCGTGTCGCTGCTGTTCATCGTCGTGGGCATCGTGATGCACCGCATCATCATGAAGGTGGTGCGCGGCCCGGCACCGCCCACGCAAGGCCACGAGGGCCCGGTACCTCCGCGCGAATGAGCGGGACGGGCGCTGGCGCCAGTGCGCGCCGTCACCATTGACGCTCCCTGCGGGGAGCAAGGAAGCAAGCATGTCCGACATCCTGAAGAAAATCTGCGACGTGAAGGTCGAGGAAGTGGCCGCCGCGCAAAAGCGCGTGTCCTTCACCGACATGCGCCGCGACGCCGAGAGCCGCGTGCTCACGCGCGACTTCGTGGGCGCGCTGCGCGCCAAGATCGACCAGGGCCAGGCCGGCGTGATCGCCGAAATCAAGAAGGCCAGCCCCAGCAAGGGCGTGATCCGCGAGGATTTCATCCCGGCCGACATTGCGCAAAGCTACGCCGAGGGCGACGGCAAGGTCAGCGCGGCCTGCCTGTCGGTGCTGACCGACCGCCAGTTCTTCCAGGGCCAGCCCGATTACCTGAAGCAGGCACGCGCCAGCTGCCCGCTGCCGGTGCTGCGCAAGGACTTCATGGTCGATCCGTACCAGATCTACGAGTCGCGCGCTTTTGGAGCGGACTGCGTGCTGCTGATCGCCGCCTGCCTTGAGGATGGCCTGATGGCCGAGATGGAGCAGATCGCCCGCAGCCTGGACATGGCCGTGCTGGTGGAGGTGCACGACGGCGCCGAGCTGGAGCGCGCGCTGCGCCTGCAGACGCCGCTCGTGGGCATCAACAACCGCAACCTGCGCACCTTCGAGGTCAGCCTGCAGACCACGCTGGACCTGAAGAAGGAAGTGCCTGCCGACCGCCTGCTGGTGGCCGAGTCCGGCATCCTTGCGCCGGTGGATGTGCACACGCTGCGCGATGCCGGCGTGAATGCGTTCCTGGTGGGCGAGGCCTTCATGCGCGCGCCCGACCCGGGGCGGGCGCTGGCCCAGCTGTTCGCCTGACGGCCGTAGGCCGGGCGTCCCCCGGGGTTGGGGCGGTGGCGGCATACTGCGCCCATGAAAGTCATCGGGCCGCGTCGATGAGCCTTGTCTGAGGCGGTTACCCGGCCATTCTTATCGTGCCCGCATGGAGGAGTTGCCTTGCGCGAGAGACCGGATACGCAGGCCGAGCGTTTTCGCAGGGAGTGGTGGTTGCTGGCGGGCCTGTGGCTGGCGCTGGGGGCGCTGATCGCGGTCGTGCTGATCCTGGAGCGGCGCGACACCGAGGCACGCGAGCGCCAGCAGGTCGCGCACCAGGTGCATATCGTCCATGAGAACCTGGAGCGCCAACTGCATGCCGTGAACCAGGCGCTGGGGGATATTGTTGCGAACCGGCCGCAGTGGCGCGCGCGCCCTGAAGGCGCCTTGCCATTCAACGAGCGGCTGCGGGCCTTCAGCGACGCCATGACCGGCGTGCGCACGCTGACCGTGCTGGATGCCGAGGGTACGGTGGTCGCCTCCAGCCGTTCCGAGTTGCTCGGAGAGAACCTCGCCTACCGCGACTACTTCCAATCTGCGCGCCGCCTGGCGAGCCGTGAGCAGCCCTCGCTGATCGTCAGCGCGCCCATGCGCACGGTGCTGGGTGTCTGGGCCATCACGCTGTCGCGCCCCGTACCGGCGGAGGATGGGCTGTTTGGGGGCGTGGTCACCGCGACGCTGGACCCCGAGGAGTTCAAGACCCTGCTGGATTCCGTGCGCTACGCCCCCGACGTGGAGAGCACCCTGGTGCACGGCGACGGCGTGCGCTTCCTGCGCGTGCCCGAACGGGCGGGGCTGCTGGGCGCCACGCTGGCGCAGCCCGGAACGCTCTTTCAGGCGCACCTGGACAGCGGGCGGATGGAAAGCCTCTTCGTCGGCGCGATGGAGCCGGACCCGGCCGAGCGGCTGGTGGCGCTGCGCACCATCTTTCCGGCCCACCTGCACATGGACAAGCCGTTGGTTGCGGCCGTCGCGCGGGACTGGAGCCAGGTGTTCGCCGCCTGGCGCGCGCGGGCCTGGACGCTGGGCGTGGCATGGCTGCTGATGGGGGTTGCCATTGGGCTGGGCCTGGGCTTCATGCAGCGCCGGCGCCGCCAGCTGTGGCGCCGCGAGCAGGCGCTGGCTGCCCAGGAAGCCGCCTTGCAGGCCCGCTGGCAGGCGGTGCTGCACGCCACCCAGCAGGGCGTGTGGGACTGGGACATGGCCGCGGACACGGTGTATTTCTCGCCGGTATGGAAGACCATGCTCGGCTACGCGGAAGGCGACATCGGCGACAGCCTGCAGGAATGGGAAAGCCGCGTGCATCCCGACGATCTGGCGCGCGTGCACGCCGACGTGGCGCGCCACCTGGCGGGTGAAACGCCGGTGTATGAGAACGTGCACCGCATGCGCTGCAAGGACGGCAGCTACAAATGGGTGCAGGACCGCGGCCAGGTGACCGCGCGCGACGCCAGCGGCCGACCCACCCGGCTCATCGGCACCCACACGGACGTGACCGCGCAGCGGCAGCACCAGGAGACGCTGGACCGCCTGGCCGAGAACGTGCCCGGCGCGCTGTACCAATACCAGCGCGAGCCCGACGGGCGCAGCCACTTCCCGTACGCCAGCCCCGGGGTGCAGGACATCTACGGGCTTCCCCCGCAGGCCCTGTGCGTGGATGCGGAGCAGGTCTTCGCGCGCATCCACCCCGACGACCTGCAGGCGCTGCGCGAGAGCGTGCTGGCATCCGCGCAGACCCTGGAGCTGTGGCGCACCGAATACCGTGTGCTCGTGCCCGGGGAGCGCGAGCGCTGGGTCAGCGGCCAGGCACGGCCCGCGCGCACGGCCTCGGGCGCCGTGCTGTGGCATGGCTATATCCACGACGTGACGCTGGCCAAGCAGCAGGCGCTGCAGCTGCAGGAAACCGAGCGCCTGCTCAGGCATCTGATGCAGGAGATGCCCATCGGGCTGTGCATGATCGATGCCGCGGGCGTGATCTACTTTCGCAACCGGCGCTTCATGGACCTGTTCGGCTACACCGAAGCCGAGGTGCCCACGCTGGGGCAGTGGTGGCCGCGCGCCTATCCCGATCCGCACTACCGCGAACAGGTCATCGCCGCGTGGAACGCAGACCTGGCGCAGGCAGGCGCGCAGGGGGCGAGATCGCGGACAGGGAATACCGCGTCACCGACCGCGACGGCAGGCTGCATACGATGACCATCGGCGGGCTCGCGTTTGGAGACCATTGCATGGCCACCTTCGTGGACGTGACCGAGCAGCGCGCGCAACATGAACTGCTGCGCAAGCTGGCCTTCATGGACGGGCTGACGGGCCTGGCCAATCGCCGCCAGTTGGACCGCACCCTCAAGGCCGAATGGCGGCGCTGCCGGCGCAGCGGCCAGCCCCTGTCCGTGGTGATGGTGGACATCGACCATTTCAAGCAGTTCAACGACCTGTATGGCCACCAGCAGGGCGATGATTGCCTGCGCGCCGTGGCCGCCGCGCTGCGCGGCGGCCTGGGGCGGTCGCACGACCTCGTGGCTCGCTACGGCGGCGAAGAATTCGTCTGCCTGTTGCCCGAGTGCGACCTGGACGGCGCGCGCGCCAAGGCGCAGGCGCTCTGCCGGGCCGTGCATGCGCGGCAGATGGAACACCGCGGCTCGCCGGTTGCGCCCGTGGTCACGGTGAGTGCCGGGGTGGCCTGTGTGGTGCCCAGCGCCGAAGACACCCCCGAACAGTTGCTGGCGCGCGCGGATGCGAACCTGTACCGCGCCAAGGCGGCAGGCCGCAACCGGGTGCATGATGGAATGGATTAGCTATCGTAAATATAGCTTGTAGCGCAGAATGGATAAGCCTTGGAGCATGATTTGATGCTAAATACTCCCGCCGCCACGCAACTGCAAAGTGCCGACCCCGCCGACTGGCCTGTCGCGCCGGGCTGGCAGCCGCTGGTCGATACGTTCTTTGCCAGCGCGCGCGGCCGGCAGTTGCTGGCCTTCCTGCAGGCGCGGCTGGAGGCCGGAGCCGCCATCTTCCCGCCGCAGCCGCTGCGGGCGCTGCAGCTCACGGCCCCCGAGGACACGCGCGTGGTCATCCTGGGGCAGGACCCGTACCACGGCCGTGGCCAGGCCGAGGGGCTGGCGTTCTCGGTGGCGCCGGGCGTGCGCCTGCCGCCCTCGCTGCAGAACATCTTCAAGGAAATGCAGCGCGACATGGGCGTACCCCTCCCACCGTTTCCCAACCCGGGCGGCAGCCTGGTGAAGTGGGCGCAGAACGGTGTGCTGCTGCTCAACACCTGTCTCACGGTGGAAGAGGGCCAGGCCGCGAGCCACGCGGGCAAGGGCTGGGAGCAGCTGACCGATGCCGTCATCCGCGAGGTGGCCGAAGGGCCGCGCCCCGTGGTGTTCATGCTCTGGGGCAGCCATGCGCAGTCCAAGCGCGCCTTCATCCCGCAGGACCGGGGGCACCTGGTGCTTACCTCCAACCATCCCTCGCCGTTGTCGGCGCTGCGCCCGCCCGTACCGTTCATCGGCAACGGCCACTTCGGCCAGGCGCGGGCGTTCCGCCAGCAGTACGGTTACTGATCAGCGCCGCTCGCGCACCGTCAGCCACGCGCTCGCGGCGCCGCTGGCGGCGATCAGGCAGATGCCCAGCAGCGACCAGCGGTCCGGCATGTGGCCGTACACCGCCCAGCCGGCCAGCATGGCAAACGCGATCTGGGTGTAGAGGAACGGCGCGATCGTGGCGGGCGCTGCGCAGGCGTAGGCCCGCAGCAGCAACAGATGGCCCAGCGCGCTCGACAGTCCCATGACCACCAGCCCCAGCCATACCCAGGCGCTGGTGATGGCGGTCCACACGAAGGGCGCGGCCAGCGTCATCAGCCCGGCGGCAATCCAGCTGGTGTAGAACTGCGTGGTCGTGGGGGCCTCCTGCCCGGCCATGCGGCTGCTCAAGATCTGGTACCCCGTGCCGCAGGCCAGCATGCCCAGCGGCAGCACCAATACCCCGCTGAAGGACTGGCCGCCCGGGCGCAGGATCAGCAGCACGCTGGCCAGCCCCGTGGCCACCAGCAGCCAGCGCAGTGGGCTGACCGGCTGGCGCAGCCACAACGCGGCCACGAGCGTCACGCACAGCGGCGTGGCGGCCACGATGGCTGTGAACTCCGCCAGCGGCATGGCGCGGATGCTGAAGATGCCGAACAGGCTGGTCGCGGCGAACAGCACCGCGCGCAACAGTTGATAGCGCGGGTGGTCCGTGCGCGGCGGGCGCCAGCCGCTGCGTGGCAGCACATAGGCGCTGGTGACCAGCGACTGGAACACATAGCGCAGCCACAGCGCCAGCAGCAGCGGCGTGGTGGCGCTCACCAGCTTGGTGGCGGTGTCCAGCAGCGCGAACGAGGCGCAGGCGCCCACCGTGAGCGCGATGCCGGCCAGGGCGGTGCGGGGGCTGTGCCCGGCCGGCCCGGCGCTCATGCGCGGGGCCGCTCCAGCAGCATGCAGTCGCCGTAGCTGAAGAAGCGGTAGCGCTGCGCGACCGCGTGGCGGTACAGCTGCATGATGTGCTCGTAGCCCGCAAAGGCGCTCACCAGCATCATCAGCGTGCTCTTGGGCAAGTGGAAGTTGGTGAGCAGCAGATCGACCACCTGGAATGAAAAGCCCGGCGTAATGAAGATGCTGGTGTCGCCCGCGGCCTGGCCGCTCGCGGCCCAGGATTCCAGCGTGCGCACCGTGGTCGTGCCCACGGCCACCACGCGGCCGCCGCGCTGGCGGCAGCGCTCCAGCGCCGCCAGCGTGGCCAGCGGCACCTCGTACCACTCGCTGTGCATGCGGTGCTCGGCCAGGTTCTCGGTCTTCACGGGCTGGAACGTGCCCGCGCCCACGTGCAGCGTGACGCTGGCGCGCTCGATGCCGCGTTCGGCCAGGCGGGCCAGTACGGCATCGTCGAAGTGCAGCGCGGCGGTGGGCGCGGCCACCGCGCCGGGCGCACGCGCGAAC
Organism: Diaphorobacter sp. MNS-0; assembly: GCF_019602835.1. Classification (NCBI taxonomy): domain Bacteria; kingdom Pseudomonadati; phylum Pseudomonadota; class Betaproteobacteria; order Burkholderiales; family Comamonadaceae; genus Diaphorobacter; species Diaphorobacter sp. MNS-0. Next base: position 423,114 of record NZ_CP080761.1, read on the forward strand.
ACGGTCTGGTAGCGCTCGCTGTCCTCGCCGGCATGGGGGTCGTTGCCGCCGGCCTGCTGGCGCTCGATGTAGGGCGGCAGCGGCAGGTGGCCGTGGCGCTCCATGAGCTCCCAGGGGCTCTCGCCCGCGGGGCCGCGCAGGGCCAGGCGAAACAGCGGGCCGTCCGCGTCCGGGTAGCGGCCGAGCAGCGCGGCGTCGAACCCGCCCGCGGCCGCGCCGCCGGCCAGGTGGAGCGTGGCGCCGGGCAGCGGCTTTTTGCTGACCTTCATGTGCGCCACGACCTCGTTGCCGGTGAGCACGCGCTCGATCAGCAGCTCCAGCTTGCCGCCGCTGGCCTTCTCGCCGAACACGCGGGCCTTGACCACGCGTGTGTCGTTGAACACCAGCAGGTCGCCCGGCTGCAGCAGGTCGGGCAGTTCGCGGAAGATGCGGTCGGTGGGCGGGGCGGCGCGCCCGTCCAGCAGGCGCGAGCCGCTGCGCTGGGGGGCCGGGTGCTGGGCGATGAGCAGCTCGGGCAGCTCGAAGTCGAAGTCGCTCAGGGTGAAGGTGCGGGGTGCGGTGGAGGCAGAGGACATGCGGGGCTTGAGGGCCGGACGGGCCCGTTCCAAGGCAGAAAGACAAGCCCGCGATTCTCGCAAAGATGCCGCCGCCGTGCAGCGCGTTGGTGCACCTCGGGCGCTACCAGCGAGGATCGGGCAGGTCGGACCAGAGTTGCGCGAGGTCGGGGAACTGCCAGCGCGCCGGGTCCTCGCGCGCAATGATCTTGTCGCGGCAGTCGGGCTCGGACAGGTCCACCACCTCGGGGGGGGATGCGCAGCTCGGATCGGGTGGAGTAGAACACCCTCACGCGCGGCGCGATCAGCTTGCCTGGCGACTGCTCTGTCACGACGCCCAGGCGGCCCGAGGCGAGGCGCACCAGCGAGCCCACGGGGTAGATGCCGATACTCTTGACGAAGGCCTGGAACAGCCGGCTGTCGAAGTGGTCGCGGGTCCATTCCGCCATGCGGCGCAGCGACTCTGAGGGGTCCCAGCCGCGCTTGTAGGGCCGGTCGGAGGTGACGGCGTCGTACACGTCGCAGATGGCGGCCATGCGTGCCAGCGTGCTGATCTGCTCGCCCGGCAGGCGGTGGGGGTACCCCGTGCCGTCCATCTTCTCGTGGTGGTGCAGGCACGCGTCCAGCACGGGCTCGGGCAGGTCGGTGCCCTGCAGCAGGGCGTAGCCGGCCACGGGGTGGCTGCGCACCACGGTGAACTCGTCGTCGGTCAGCTTGCCGGGCTTGTTGAGCACTTCCAGCGGCACGGCCGCCTTGCCGATGTCGTGCAGCAGCCCGGCCAGCCCGGCCATGCGCGTGGCGCCATCGTCCATGCCGATCTGCCGGGCCAGCGCCACCATCAGCGCGGACACGGCGACCGAGTGCATATAGGTGTACTCGTCGGCCGTCTTGAGCCGCGCCAGGCTGATGAGCGCACCGGGGTTGCGCGTGACCGAGTCGGTGATCTCGTTGACCATTTCCTGCGCCACGGCGGTATCGATGGCGCGGCCCAGGCGTGCCTGGCCGAACATCGTGACCACGGCCTGCTTGGCCTGCGAGCAGATGGCCGCCGCACGGCGCAGTTCCTGGTCCATGCCTGCCGGCTGGGGCGTCACGGCCGGGGCAGGCGGCGCGGGCTGGGCAGGCAGGTCCTCCAGTTGCTGGAAGTCGCTGTCCAGTTGCGCGTCGGCTTCGGCGCGGGACACGCTGGCCGTGCCGGGCGCGATGTCCAGGCCCTTGGATGTGTCGATCCAGACCTCGTGGATCTCCGTGGCGCGGATGCGCGCCAGGTCTTGCGGGTCCTGCAGCAGAAAGCGCGAGCGCCAGAAGGGGTGCTCCATCCAGGAGCCGCAGAACTCATGCAGGTACATGCCCAGGGTGAGATGCTTGACTTCGATGCGCTTGAGCATGACGGGAGACGACGAGACGGTAACGTGCGGTAACTGCGGGCATGATAGCCTTTTTGCCGTGCCCAGACCCACACGTTCCTCCACCTCCGCCTCGTCCTCCGCGAAGCCCGCCCCCAGCCCCGCACAGCAGGCCCTCGTCAAGCTGGGGCTGGTGCGCGACATCGACCTGGCCCTGCACCTGCCCCTGCGCTACGAGGACGAGACGCGCATCACGCCGATCCGCAGCGCACGCGATGGCGACACGGTGCAGATCGAGGCCACGGTGACCGCCAGCGAGGTGCAGATGCGCCCGCGCCGGCAACTGGTGGTGACCGTGGAGGACGGCACCGGCAGCTGCGAGCTGCGCTTCTTCAGCTTCTACCCTTCGCACCAGAAGACCATGGCCGTTGGCGCGCGCCTGCGCGTGCGCGGCGAAATCAAGGGCGGTTTCTGGGGCCGCCAGATGCTGCACCCGGCGTTCCGCAAGGCCGAAGGGGACTTGCCCGCGGCACTGACCCCCGTCTATCCCACGGTGGCGCAGCTGCCTCAGGCGTACCTGCGCCGCGCCGTGGCGAGCGCCCTCACGCGCGTGGAATTGCCCGAGACGCTGCCGCCGGGGCTCGAACCCCCCGCGGTTCCCTCGGGGGTGCGAAGCGATGACCAAAATGGTCTCCAGCGCCCATGGAGCCTGCGCGAGGCGCTCCTGTTTTTACATCACCCCGCGCCCGATGTGGCGCTGGCCACGCTGCAGGACCACAGCCACCCGGCGTGGCAGCGCCTGAAGGCCGAGGAACTGCTGGCGCAGCAGCTGTCGCAGCTCACCGCCAAGCGCGAGCGCGCCCGCCTGCGTGCCCCGGCGCTGCGCCCGCAGACGCAGGCAGGGGGCACGCCGCTGCACGAGCAATTGCTGGGCGTGTTGCCCTTCAGCCTGACGGCCGCGCAGCGCCGCGTGGGTGAGGAGATCGCGCGCGATCTGGCCCGGCCGGTGCCCATGCACCGTTTGCTGCAGGGTGATGTGGGCTCGGGCAAGACCGTGGTGGCCGCGCTGGCCGCCACGGTGTGCATGGACGCGGGCTGGCAGTGCGCGCTGATGGCGCCCACCGAGATCCTGGCCGAGCAGCACTTCGCCAAGCTCATCGGCTGGCTGCAGCCGCTGCTGGCCGAGCGCGGGCGCCAGGTGGCGTGGCTGGTGGGCGGGCAGAAGAAGAAGGAGCGCGCCGAGATGCTCGCGCGCATCGAAAGCGGCGAGGCCGCGCTGGTTGTGGGCACGCACGCCGTCATCCAGGAGCAGGTGCGTTTCAAGAACCTGGCGCTGGCGGTGATCGACGAGCAGCACCGCTTCGGCGTGGCACAACGCCTGGCGCTGCGCAAAAAGCTGCAGCACGCCGGCATGGAGCCGCACCTGCTGATGATGAGTGCCACGCCCATCCCGCGCACGCTGGCCATGAGTTACTACGCCGATCTGGACGTGTCCACCATCGACGAGCTGCCGCCCGGGCGCACGCCCATCGTCACCAAGCTGATCGCGGACAGCCGCAAGGATGAGGTGGTCGAGCGCATCGGTGCGCAGGTGGCGGCGGGCCGGCAGGTGTACTGGGTGTGCCCGCTGATCGAGGAGAGCGAGGCGCTGGACCTGTCCAACGCCACCGCCACGCACGCCGAGTTGAGCGAGGCGTTGCAGGGCGACGCGGCGCACGGGCGCGCGCCGGTGATGGTGGGCCTGCTGCACTCGCGCATGCCCGCTGCCGAGAAGAAGGCCGTGATGGACCTGTTCAAGGGCGGGCAAATGGGCGTGCTGGTGTCCACCACCGTGATCGAAGTGGGCGTGGACGTGCCCAACGCCTCGCTCATGGTCATCGAGCATGCCGAGCGCTTCGGCCTGTCGCAGCTGCACCAGCTGCGCGGGCGCGTGGGGCGCGGCGCGGCGGCTTCGGCCTGCGTGCTGCTGTACTCCACGGGCGACTCGGGCCGCCTGGGCGAGACCGCGCGCGACCGCCTGAAGGCCATGGCCGAGACCACCGACGGTTTCGAGATCGCGCGGCGCGACCTGGAGATCCGCGGGCCTGGCGAGTTCCTGGGCGCTCGCCAGTCGGGCGACGCACTGCTGCGCTTTGCCGACCTGGCCACCGATACGCTGCTGCTGGAATGGGCGCGCGAGACGGCGCCGCAGATGCTGGACCGCCACCCGCTGCTGGCCGAGCGCCACATCCAGCGCTGGCTTGGCGGAAAATCGGACTATCTCAAAGCCTGATGGGCCGCCCGTGGCCGCATAGCGCGGCGGGCGTTGCACAATGGCCGATTCTGCCGGCCGGATTCGCCATGACTCTTACCGAACTCAAATACATCGTCGCCGTTGCGCGTGAAAAACACTTCGGCCGCGCCGCCGAAGCCTGCTATGTCTCGCAGCCCACGCTGTCGGTAGCGGTGAAGAAGCTCGAGGACGAGCTGGAGGTCAAGCTCTTCGAGCGCAGCGCGGGCGATGTCTCCGTCACGCCGCTGGGCGAGGAAATCGTGCGCCAGGCGCAGAGCGTGCTGGAGCAGGCCGCCGCCATCAAGGAGATCGCCAAGCGCGGCAAGGACCCGCTGGCCGGCGCCCTCACGCTGGGCGTGATCTACACCATCGGCCCCTACCTGCTGCCCGAGCTGGTGCGCCATGCCATCGCGCGCACGCCGCAGATGCCGCTGATGCTGCAGGAGAACTTCACCGTGAAGCTGCTGGAGATGCTGCGCACCGGGGAGATCGACTGCGCCATCATGGCCGAGCCGTTCCCCGACACCGGCCTGGCCATCGCGCCGCTGTATGACGAACCCTTCCTGGCGGCCGTGCCCAGCAGCCACCCGCTGGCCGAGCGCGATGCGGTCTCGGCGTCGGAACTCAAGAACGAAACCATGCTGCTGCTGGGCGCGGGCCACTGCTTTCGCGACCACGTGCTGGAGGTGTGCCCCGAGTTCGCGCGCTACGCGAGCAATGCCGAAGGCATTCGCCGCACGTTCGAAGGCTCGTCGCTGGAGACCATCAAGCACATGGTCTCTGCCGGCATGGGCGTGACGCTGGTGCCGCGCCTGTCGGTGCCGCGGGATGCGCTGCACACGGGCGCACGCCGGCGCAAGAGCGACGACACGCACATCCGCTACCTGCCCATCAAGGAGAGCGACGGCAGCCCGCCGCCCATGCGCCGCGTGGTGCTGGCCTGGCGGCGCAGCTTCACGCGCTACGAGGCCATCGCCGCGCTGCGCAACGCTGTCTACGCCTGCGAGTTGCCCGGCGTCACGCGCTTGTCTTGACGCAGGGCGATGCTGCGCGGCGCGGTAGTTGGTACAGTCATGGCAGAGTCATCCCAACCACCCAGAAAGGACGCACCATGGCCAAGCCCAGCAGCAAATCCGTCAGCACCAAGAGCGGCGCACCGCGCATCAACATCGGCATCAGCGACAAGGACCGGGCCGCCATCGCGCAGGGCCTGTCGCGCCTGCTGGCCGACACCTACACGCTGTACCTCACGACCCACAACTTCCACTGGAACGTGACGGGCCCGATGTTCAACACGCTGCACACCATGTTCATGGCGCAGTACACAGAGCTGTGGAACGCCGTGGACCCGGTGGCCGAGCGCATCCGCTCGCTGGGCCATGTGGCGCCGGGCTCCTACGCGCAGTTCGGCCAGCTCACCAGCCTGCCCGACGTGCCGGCCCAGCCGCCCAAGGCCACCGAGATGATCCGCATCCTGGTGGAAGGCCATGAGGCCGTGGCCCGCACTGCGCGCGAGCTGTTTCCCCTGGCCGACAAGGCCAGCGACGAGCCCACGGCCGACCTGCTGACCCAGCGCCTCACGGTGCACGAGCAAACGGCCTGGATGCTGCGCTCGCTGCTGGAGGACTGAGCAACTGTGCACGCGGGCCGGGCCATGTCCGCCACCGAGACAGAGCTCAAGCTGGCGCTGCCCCCGCGCGATGCGGCGGCGCTGGCGGCGCGCCTCATGCGCGTGCCGGCGCTGGCACGGGCCACGCCGGTGCGTGAGCACCTGGTCAGCCTTTACCACGACACGCCTGCGCAGGACCTGCTGCGCCAGCGCGTCGCCCTGCGCCTGCGCCGCGAGGGGCCTGAGGGCGCGGGTGCCCGCTGGCTGCAGACCCTCAAGACCGCGGGCGACACCACGTCCGCGCTGAGCCAGCGCGGCGAGTGGGAAATGCCCGTGGCCGGCCCGGCGCTGGAGCTGCACCGGTTGGAGGGCACGCCCTGGCCCGCCATGGACCCCGATGGCGTGCTGGCCGCCGCGCTGCAACCGTGCTTTACCACCGACTTCGTGCGCACCCGCTGGCGTGTGCGGGTGCGCGGCGGCGCCGTGGTGGAGGTGGCGCTGGACGTGGGCGCCGTGACCGCCACGGTGGACGGCGCGGCGCATGCCACGCCGCTGTGCGAACTGGAGCTGGAGTTGCTGCAGGGGCCTCCCGAGGCACTGCTGGCGCTGGCGCGGCGCATCGCGCGGCACGTGCCGGTGTTGCCGCTGGCCGCGAGCAAGGCCGCACGCGGCTACGCGCTGCTGCACCCGCCGGCCAGCCCGGCCTTGGAGGCCCAGCCGCCCGCGCTGAAGCGCGGCATGACGGTTGCGCAGGTCGCCGAACGCGTGCTGCAGGAGCCTTTCCACCAGTTCTGCGCCAACCTGTTTGCGCTGCAGCAGGGCAGCGACGCGCCCGAGGTGGTGCACCAGGCCCGCGTGGGCTGGCGCCGGCTGCGCAGCCTGGCGCGCCTCTTCGCCCCGGCCTGTGCCGCGCGGCCGGCCCCCGCCGCCGCAGCGCTTGCGCCGCTGCTGCAGTCCCTGGGACATTTACGCGACCTGGATGTGGCGCGCACCCAGACGCTGCCTGCGTTGGCCGCGCACTACGCGCAGGGCGGCGCGCGGCAGGCCGCCGCCTGGGCGGCAGCGCAGGCCGCGCTGGATGCCGCCGCAGACCAGGCCCGCGCGCAAACGCGCGCCGCACTCCATCGGCCCGCCGTGGGCGCCGCGCTGCTGGCCTGGCAGGACTGGTTGCATGGCTGGGCGCTGGCCGCGCAGGGGGAGTGCGGCGTGGACGCCTGTGCCAGCGATGCCCTGGCCGGCGCGCCGGCGCGGCACTGGGTGCGCAAGCGCGTCCAGCGGCTGGTGCGGCGCCTGGGCGCGGCGCTCAAAACGGCGGGCGATGACGAAGGCCTGCACCATGCCCGCATTCTCGCCAAGCGGTTGCGCTACGGCAGCACGTCGCTGGCGCCGCTGCTGCCCCGTCGCATGGGCCGCCACCGGGGCGCGGCCGAGCAGTGGCAGGAGCGCCTGGGCGCGCAGCGTGACTGGGCGCAGGCCGCCGCTCTGGTGGCTGGCTGCGGGGGCGATGCCGCCGTGGTTGCCTTCCTGCGCGGGGCCGCGCTGGGGCGCGGCTGGGATCCCCTGCGGGACGCCGCGCGCCGTTGAACGGCAGTCTTCCGGTCACGGACAGTGCCGTGCGACCATGTGGGCGCGCCGGCCGCCATGGCGTATAAAAGCGGGCTTTGGCGCACGCTGGCGGGCACCCGCCCCCGTGTGCTGCGTCGTCCGCGGGCCTTGTGTCCTTTGTGCCCTCGGTGTCCGTGTCCGCCCCGCGCAACCTGTCTTTTCCCTTGCTTCCATGTCCGCTGTCGCCCCGCGCTCCCGCCTGTCCCTGTACCTCGACCTGATCCGCTGGAACCGCCCCGCGGGCTGGCTGGTGCTGGTGTGGCCCACGCTGGCGGCGCTGTGGGTGGCGGCGGACGGCTTTCCCGGCTGGCACCTGCTGGCGGTGTTCGTGGCCGGCACGGTGCTCATGCGCAGTGCGGGTTGCACCATCAACGACATTGCCGACCGCGACTTCGACCGCCATGTGAAGCGCACCACGCAGCGCCCCATCACCAGCGGCCAGCTGGGCGTGAAAGAGGCCGCGCTGGTGGGCGTGGTGCTCACGGTGGTGGCTTTCGTGCTGGTGCTCACCACGCGCTGGGAGGCGGTGGCCTGGTCGGTGCCCGCGGTGTTGTTCACCATCCTGTACCCGTTCACCAAGCGGTTCTTCGCCATGCCGCAGGCGTTCCTGGGCATTGCGTTCAACTTCGGCATCGTGATCGCCTTTGCGGCCGTGCAGGGCCGGGTGCCTGCCACGGCCTGGGTGCTGTGGCTGGCCAACCTGTTCCTGGTGCTGGCCTACGACACCGAGTACGCCATGGTGGACCGCGACGACGATCTGAAGATCGGCATGAAGACCTCGGCCATCACGCTGGGGCGCTTTGACGTGGCGGCCATCATGGGCTTCTTCGTGCTGTGCCTAGGGCTCACGGCGTGGGTGCTCGCGCCCTACGGCCTGGGCTGGCCGCTGTGGCTGGGGCTGGGCGTGGCGGCGGCGCAGGTGGCATGGCACTTCACGCTGATCAAGGACCGCACGCGCGAGGGGTGCTTTACCGCCTTCAGCAAGAGCCACTGGATCGGCGCGGCGATCTTTGCCGGCGTGGCGCTAGGGTATTTGCTACGCTAGTGATAGCTGCCACCGCTTGACTGTCAAGCGCTGGAGCTATTTTTGACGCATGAATCAGGCGCCGAACTCGGCCGCCAGTTCCTTGGCACGGGCCTCTGCCGCGCGCATGGCGGCGATGAAGTGCGCGGGCACCTGTGCAGCCTGCAGGTGCGTGATGGCGGCGTGCGTGGTGCCGCCCTTGCTGGTCACGCGCTGGCGCAGCACCTCGGCGCTCTCGGGCGAGCGCGCGGCCAGCTCCGATGCACCCTGGAACGTGGCCACGGCCAGCTGGTAGGCCTGCGCGGGCGGCAGGCCCATGTCCACGCCGGCCTGGGTCATGGCTTCGAGGAACAGAAACACATAGGCCGGGCCGGAGCCCGACAGCGCGGTGACCGCGTCGAGCTGCTCCTCGGCCTCCACCCAGACAAACTGGCCGGTGGTGGCGATCACGCGTTCCACCAGCGCCTTGCCCTGCGGGTCCACTTGCGGGCGGGCGAACAGGCCGGTGATGCCCTTGCCCACCAGCGCGGGGGTGTTGGGCATGGCGCGCACGATGTGCTGCGTGTCCAGCCAGCGCGCGATGCTGTCCGTGGGGATGCCGGCGGCCACGCTCAGGTGCAGGGCGGTGGCGGTGTGGGCGCGGGTGGCGGCGGCGGCTTCCTTGAAGGTCTGGGGCTTGACGGCCCAGACGACCAGCGCGGCGCGCGCGAGCGCATCGCCAGCCGCGGGCTGCGCGGTGATGCCGAACTTCTCCCGCAGCGCAGCGCGCGCGGGCTCGAAGGGTTCGACCACCTCGATCTGGCCGGCCGGCAGGCCGCGCTGCAGCAGGCCGCCGATGATGGCGCTGGCCATGTTGCCGCCGCCGATGAAGGCAATGGGGGGAAGGGGGGATGCGCTGGCTGTCATGGGATTGGGCGGGGAAGCGATGGGGTCAGGCGGCATTGTGCGCCGTCCAGCATCATTCAGAGTGATTCAAAAACAGGAGCTGCTTGCGCTTGCTACGCAGTGGATTCAGAGGGTTTTGTGTCTGAAAATGGGTTGCAGCAAGCGCCAGCAGCTATGGTTTTTACGTCAACCGGGTAGCACGGTCTGCGCGACGGCGTGTTCCCAACGCGCCATCAACGCCTCGGCCTGGCTGCGCGGCAGGGTGGGGGTGAAGCGCCGCTCGGCCTGCCACAGGGCAGACAGTTCGTCGGTGCTGGCATACACGCCGCTCGCCAGGCCCGCCAGGTAGGCGGCGCCCAGGGCGGTGGTCTCCACCACGGCGGGGCGCACCACGGGAATGCCCAGCAGGTCGGCTTGGAACTGCATCAGCAGGTCGTTCACGCAGGCGCCGCCGTCCACGCGCAGCTCGCTCACCGGGGCGCCGCCTGCGGCCACGGCGTCGCGGCTCATGGCGGCCAGCAGCGCGGCACTCTGGTAGGCAATGGATTCGAGCGCGGCGCGCGCGATGTGCGCGATGGTGGTGCCGCGCGTGAGGCCGGTGATGGTGCCGCGCGCGTCGGGTTTCCAGTAGGGCGCGCCCAGGCCGGTGAAGGCAGGCACCATCATCACGCCGCCCGAGTCGGGCACGCTTTCGGCCAGCGCCTGCACCTCGGAGCTGGCCGAGATGGCGCGCAGCCCGTCGCGCAGCCACTGCACCACGGCGCCGCCCACGAACACGCTGCCTTCCATGGCGTACTCGGGCGATTGGCCGGCCTGCGCTGCGCTGGTGGTGAGCAGGCCGTTCTCGCTTTTCTGAAAGCGGCTGCCGGTGTGCATGAGCATGAAGCAGCCCGTGCCGTAGGTGTTCTTGGCCATGCCGGCGGTGAAGCACGCCTGGCCGAAGAGCGCGCTTTGCTGGTCGCCTGCCACGCCGCCGATGGCGATCGGGCCGCCCAGCAGCGCCGCGTCGGTGGCGCCGAAGTCGCTGGCCGATGGCAGCACTTCGGGCATCAGCGCGCGCGGGATGCGCAAAAGCTGCAGCAGCTCATCGTCCCACTGGTTGGTGTGCACGTTGAACAGCATGGTGCGGCTGGCGTTGCTCACGTCGGTGACATGGCGCGTGCCGCCGGTGAGCTGCCAGATGAGCCAGCTGTCCACGGTGCCGAAGGCCAGCTCGCCGGCCTCGGCCGCGTCGCGCGCGCCGGGCACGTGGTCCAGCAGCCACTGCAGCTTGGTGCCGGAGAAGTAGGCGTCGATCAGCAGGCCCGTCTTGGCCTGGATGGCGGCGGCATGGCCCTGTTCGCGCAGTTGCGCGCAGGCGGGCTCGGCGCGCCGGTCCTGCCAGACGATGGCGTGGTGCACGGGCTGGCCGGTGCGGCGGTTCCACAGCACGGTGGTCTCGCGCTGGTTGGTGATGCCCAGGGCGCGCACGTCCTGCGCGGTGATGCGCGCCTCGCGCAGCGCGTCCTGCGCGGTGGCGAGCTGCGTGCGCCAGATCTCGCGCGGGTCATGTTCCACCCAGCCGGGGCGGGGATAGATCTGCGGCAGCTCGCGCTGCGCCTGGGCCACGATGCGGCCACGTTCGTCGAACACGATGCTGCGGGAGCTGGAGGTGCCTTGGTCGAGTGCGAGCAGGTAGGTCATGGGCGGAGCGTAACGTGTTGGGGCGCTGTTCAGTCGCCGGGAGGGCCTCTCATGCGGCAGCCACGGTGCATTGCACGCCGGCCTCGTGCAGCAGGGCCGGGAAGGGCTCGGGCGGCGGCGCGTCGGTGAACAGCCGGTCGATCTGCGCGAGCTGCGCCAGCTGCACCATGGCCGGACGGTTGAACTTGGTGTGGTCGGCGGCCAGCCAAACCTCGCGCGCGTGTTCGATGATGGTCTGCGCGACCTTCACCTCGCGCATGTCGTAGTCGCGCAGCGAGCCGTCGGGCTCGATGCCGGAGATGCCGATGAGTGCGATGTCCACGCGGAACTGGCGGATGAAGTCCACCGCCGCCTCGCCCACGATGGCGCGGTCGCGCTTGCGCACCACGCCGCCGGCCACGATCACCTCGCAGTCGGGGTTGGCGCACAGGATGGCGGCCACGTTCAGGTTGTTGGTCAGCACGCGCAGGCCCTTGTGGTGCAGCAGCGCCTTGGCAATGGCTTCGGTGGTGGTGCCGATGTTCAGGATCAGCGAGCAGTTATCGGGCACCTGCGCGGCCGCGGCGCGCGCGATGCGCGCCTTGCCCGTGGAGTTCAGCGCCTCGCGCTGGGTGTAGGCCAGGTTCTCCACGGTGGAGCTGGGCATGCGCACCCCGCCATGAAAGCGGCTGACCAGGCCCAGTTCGGCCAGGCGCTGCACGTCGCGGCGCACGGTCTGCAGCGTCACGCCCAGGATGTCGGCCAACTGCTCCACGCTCAGCGACTTGCGCAGGCGTACTTCATCGAGCAACTGGAGTTGGCGGGGGTTGGTGTTCACGGGCGGCGCTGGGGCGGGCATGTCAGTGGGGCGGGATGCACTTTAAAACGAACAAAAAGGAATCGAACAAGGGTAAACCTTGATTCGTTTCGATCACAAAAGAACAAAAATGAATGAATACGAAGATTTTGTCGGGAGTGGCAGGCGTGCGGACGCCTGGCACCCCGCTGCCACAGGGGAGGCGAGGAGCGCGCATGGAGCTGATTTTGGACGGCATCACCAAGCGGGTCGGCCCGCAGGTGTGGCTGCATGGCATGGACCTGCGGCTGCACAGCGACGCCGTGACCGTGCTGCTGGGGGCCACGCAGGCGGGCAAGACCAGCCTGATGCGCATCATGGCCGGGCTGGACCGGCCCACCGAGGGCCGCGTGCGTGTGGACGGCGTGGACGTCACCGGCGTGCCCGTGCGTGAGCGCAACGTGGCCATGGTGTACCAGCAGTTCATCAACTACCCGTCGCTCACGGTGGCGGACAACATCGCCTCGCCGCTCAAGCTGCGCGGCGACAAGAACGTGGCCGCGCGCGTGCGCGAACTGGCCGAGCGGCTGCACATCACGCCTTTCCTCGATCGGCTGCCGTCCGAGCTGTCGGGCGGGCAGCAGCAGCGCGTGGCGCTGGCGCGCGCACTGGCCAAGGGCGCCCCGCTGATGCTGCTGGACGAGCCCCTGGTCAACCTGGACTACAAGCTGCGCGAGGAGTTGCGCGAGGAACTGTCGCAACTGTTCGCCGCCGGAGGCTCTACCGTGGTCTACGCCACCACCGAACCGGGCGAGGCGCTGCTGCTGGGCGGCTACACCGCTGTGCTGCACGAGGGCGAGCTGCTGCAGTACGGCCCCACGGCCGAGGTGTTCCACGCGCCGCGCTCGCTGCGCGTGGCACGCGCCTTCAGCGATCCGCCCATGAACCTGCTGCCCGCGCAGCCCGTGCCCGGTGGCGTGCAGCTGGCGGGCGGCAGCGTGCTGGCCCTGCGCCAGCCGCTGCAGGCCCCTGCGGGCGGCACGCTCACGGTGGGCCTGCGCGCCAGTGCCCTGCGGCTGGCCCAGCGCGCGGGCGACGTGGCGGTGCAGGGCGTGGTGGAGCTGGCGGAGATCTCCGGCTCCGACACCTTCGTGCACGCCGCCACGCCCTGGGGCGCGCTGGTGGCGCAGGTCACGGGCGTGCACTATCTGGAACTGGGCAGCGCCGTCACGCTGTACCTCGATCCGGCGCAGGCCTATGTGTTCGGCGCCGATGGCGCGCTGGCCCTGGCGCCCGTGCGCGCCTCGGAACGCGCGCAGGGAGGGCACTGACATGGCGCGCATCGAGCTCAACCTGGCGCATTCCTACAAACCCCGCCCGCAGCAGGACAGCGACTACGCGCTGCTGCCGCTGGACATGGTCTTCGACGACGGCGGCGCCTACGCGCTGCTGGGCCCCTCGGGCTGCGGCAAGACCACCATGCTGAACATCATGTCCGGCCTGCTCGTGCCCTCGCAGGGGCAGGTGCGGTTTGACGGCCGCGACGTCACGCGCGCGAGCCCGCAGGAGCGCAACATCGCCCAGGTGTTCCAGTTCCCGGTGATCTACGACACCATGACGGTGGCCGAGAACCTGGCCTTCCCGCTGAAGAACCGCAAGGTGCCTGAGGCGCACATCCGCCAGCGCGTGGGGAAAATCGCCGAGATGCTGGAGATGAGCGGCCAGCTCGACCAGCGCGCGGCCGGCCTGTCGGCCGACGCCAAGCAGAAGATCTCGCTGGGCCGCGGCCTGGTGCGCGAGGACGTCGCGGCCGTGCTGTTCGACGAGCCGCTCACGGTGATCGACCCGCACCTCAAGTGGCAACTGCGCCGCAAGCTCAAGCAGATCCACCATGAGCTCAAGCTCACGCTGATCTACGTGACGCACGACCAGGTGGAGGCACTCACCTTCGCCGACCAGGTGGTGGTGATGACGCGCGGGCGCGTGGTGCAGATGGGCACGCCGGGCGATCTGTTCGAGCGCCCGCAGCACGCCTTCGTGGGCCACTTCATCGGCTCGCCGGGCATGAACTTCCTGCCCGCGCAGGTGCAGGGCGGCGAGGTCACCGTGGCCGCGCAGCGCTGGGCCCTGCCGCGTGCGCTGCCGGAGGGCGCCGTGCAACTGGGCGTGCGCCCCGAATACCTGGCCCGGGCCGACGCGCATGCGCCCGGTGCGTTGCGCTGCACCGTGGCGCGCGTGCAGGACGTGGGCACGCACCAGATGCTCACGGCCACCGTGGAGGGTCAGTCCCTCAAGGCCCGCTTCGCGCCCGAGCAGGCGCTGCCCGCGCCGGGCGAGGCGGTCTGGCTGCAGGTGCTGGGCGAGCACACCTGCTTCTACAAGAACGAGGAGCTGCTGCCATGAATGGCTACCCCCTGAGCCGCTGCGCGGCTTCCCCCTGGATGGGGGACGGCGCCCTTTGCTGCGGAGCGGCCCTTGCTGGGCGCCCCGCCGTCTGCGCCGCACCAGTGGTGCGCGTCGCAGGCAATGCCCACTCCCTGGAGCACTGCCATGAGTAGTACGACCAAACCCGTGAACCAGAAGGCCTGGTTCCTGGTGCTGCCGGTGATCCTGTGCGTGGCCTTCTCGGCCATCCTGCCCTTGATGACGGTGGTGAACTACTCGGTGCAGGACATCATCAGCCCCGAGCGCCGCGTGTTCGTGGGCACGGAATGGTTCGCCGCCGTGCTGCGCGACGAGGAACTGCACGGCGCGCTGCTGCGCCAGCTCACGTTCTCACTGGCGGTGCTGTTGGTGGAGATTCCGCTGGGCATCCTGCTGGCGCTCAGCATGCCCGCGCAGGGCTGGAAGTCGTCGGCGGTGCTGGTCATCGTGGCGTTGTCGCTCTTGATCCCGTGGAACGTGGTGGGCACCATCTGGCAGATCTTTGGCCGCTCGGACATCGGCCTGCTGGGCGCGGCGTTCGAGGCCATCGGCTTCGACTACAGCTACACCGGCAACGCCACCCACGCCTGGCTCACCGTGCTGGCCATGGACGTGTGGCACTGGACCCCGCTGGTGGCGCTCTTGTGCTTCGCGGGGCTGCGCAGCATTCCCGACGCGTACTACCAGGCCGCGCGCATCGACGGTGCGAGCAAGTTCGCCGTGTTCCGCTACATCCAGCTGCCCAAGATGCGCGGCGTGCTCATGATCGCCGTGCTGCTGCGCTTCATGGACAGCTTCATGATCTACACCGAGCCCTTCGTGCTCACGGGCGGCGGGCCGGGCAACGCGACCACGTTCCTGAGCCAGTACCTCACGCAAAAGGCCGTGGGCCAGTTTGACTTGGGGCCTGCGGCGGCGTTCTCGCTGATCTACTTCCTCATCATCCTGCTGCTGTGCTTCATCCTCTACAACTGGATGCAGCGCGTGGGCACCACGCCGAAGGAGGGTGCCGGCCATGAATGAGCCCCGCTTCCAGAAACGCACGCTGTTCCTGATCGCCTACCTGGTGTTCGCCGTGCTGCCCATCTACTGGATGGTCAACATGAGCTTCAAGACCAACGAGGAGATCCTGTCCAGCTTCTCGCTGTGGCCCCAGCACTTCACCTGGGCCAACTACCAGACCATCTTCACCGACGAGAGCTGGTACTCGGGCTACATCAACAGCCTGATCTACGTGGCCATCAACACGGTGATCTCGCTCACCGTGGCGCTGCCCGCGGCCTATGCGTTCAGCCGCTACCAGTTCCTGGGCGACAAGCACGTGTTCTTCTGGCTGTTGACCAACCGCATGACGCCGCCGGCCGTGTTCCTGCTGCCATTCTTCCAGCTCTACACCACCGTGGGGCTGATGGACACGCACATCGCAGTCGCCCTGGCGCACCTCTTGTTCAACGTGCCGCTGGCGGTGTGGATCCTGGAAGGCTTCATGAGCGGCATCCCGCGCGAGATCGACGAGACGGCGTACATCGATGGCTACTCGTTCCCGCGCTTCTTCCTCACCATCTTCCTGCCGCTGATCAAGGCGGGCGTGGGCGTGGCGGCGTTCTTCTGCTTCATGTTTTCGTGGGTGGAATTGCTCTTGGCACGCACGCTCACCAGCGTGAATGCCAAGCCCATCGTGGCCACCATGACGCGCACCGTGAGCGCCAGCGGCATGGACTGGGCGACGCTGGCCGCTGCCGGGGTGCTGACCATCGTGCCCGGCGCCATCGTGATCTGGTTCGTGCGCCACTACATCGCGAAGGGGTTCGCGATGGGCCGTGTTTGAGGAGGGCGGGCAATGTTTGACTGGATGGCCTGGACCACCCCGGTGGCGGTGTTCTTCACCTGCATCGTGCTCATGCTGATCGGCATGACGGTGTGGGAAATCCAATCCCCCACGGTGGAGCGCAAGGGCTTCCTGCCCATGACCACCACGCGCGGCGACCGGCTGTTCATCGGCCTGCTCACCGCCGCGTACATCAACCTGGCCTGGGTGGGCCTGGGCGAGAAGATGGCCCAGTGGTTCTCGCTGGAGGCCGAGCCCTCGGTGTGGATCAGCTTCGTGCTGTCCATGCTGGTGCTGGCGCTGGTGCTGCGCAAAGGGTAGTCAAAAAGGATAGCTGCTTGCGATTGATTTACGGGGATTTGAGATAGAAAACTATCTGAAAGTCAATAACAACAAGCGCGAGTAGCTCACATTTTTATAAAAGGGGCCAGCCGACTCTCCCCCGGCACCGGCGCCCATCCAACCCCCGGGGAGCGTTCTTGTGAGGAGACAGCAATGAAGATGCAGTTCAAGGCGATCGCGTTCGCCGCCGCGGCGCTGGCGCTGGGGCAGGCAGCCTGGGCCGGCGAGGCCGAGGCCAAGAAGTGGATCGACAGCGAGTTCCAGCCCTCCACGCTGAGCAAAGACCAGCAGATGGCCGAGATGAAGTGGTTCATCGACGCGGCCAAGAAGCTGCAGGCCAAGGGCGTGAAGGAGATCGCGGTGGTCTCCGAGACCATCACCACGCACGAGTACGAATCCAAGACCCTGGCCAAGGCCTTCAGCGAGATCACGGGCATCCAGGTCAAGCACGACCTGATCCAAGAGGGCGACGTGGTCGAGAAGCTGCAGACCTCCATGCAGTCGGGCAAGTCCATCTATGACGGCTGGATCAGCGACTCCGACCTCATCGGCACCCACTACCGCTACGGCAAGATCCTGAACCTGTCCGACTACATGGCCGGCCCGGGCAAGGATTACACCAACCCCGGCCTGGACCTGCAGGACTTCATCGGCACCAAGTTCACCACCGCCCCGGACGGCAAGCTGTACCAGCTGCCCGACCAGCAGTTCGCCAACCTGTACTGGTTCCGCGCCGACCTGTTCGACCGCAAGGACTTGAAGGACAAGTTCAAGGCCAAGTACGGCTACGACCTGGGCGTGCCGCTGAACTGGAGCGCCTATGAGGACATCGCCGAGTTCTTCACCAACGACGTGAAGAACATCGACGGCAAACCGATCTATGGCCACATGGACTACGGCAAGAAGGACCCGTCGCTGGGCTGGCGCTTCACCGACGCCTGGCTGTCCATGGCCGGCAGCGCCGACATCGGCACGCCCAACGGCCTGCCCATCGACGAATGGGGCATTCGCGTGGCCGACGACAAGTGCACCCCCGTGGGCGCCAGCGTGGCCCGTGGCGGCGCCACCAACTCGCCGGCCGCCGTCTATGCGCTCACCAAGTACGTGGACTGGATGAAGAAGTACGCGCCCAAGGAAGCCATGGGCATGACCTTCGGCGAGGCCGGCCCCGTGCCCGCCCAGGGCCAGATCGCGCAGCAGATCTTCTGGTACACCGCCTTCACCGCCGACATGACCAAACCCGGCCTGCCCGTGGTGAATGCCGACGGCACGCCCAAGTGGCGCATGGCCCCCGGCCCCAACGGCCCGTACTGGAAGCAGGGCATGCAAAACGGCTACCAGGACGTGGGCAGCTGGACCTTCTTCAAGGACCACAACCCCGACCGCCTGGCCGCCGCGTGGCTCTACGCCCAGTTCGTGACGGCCAAGACCACGTCGCTGAAGAAGACCGTCGTCGGCCTGACGCCGATCCGCGAGTCCGACATCCGCTCCAAGGCCATGACCGACATGGCGCCCAAGCTGGGCGGCCTGGTCGAGTTCTACCGCAGCCCTGCGCGCGTGGCCTGGTCGCCCACCGGCACCAACGTGCCCGACTACCCCAAGCTGGCGCAGCTGTGGTGGAAGAACGTGGCCCAGGCCGTCACGGGTGAGAAGACCCCGCAGGCCGCCATGGACACACTGGCCGACGAGATGGACCAGGTGATGGCCCGCCTGCAGCGCGCCGGCATGGAGCGCTGCGCGCCCAAGCTGAACGCCAAGGGTGACCCGGCCAAGTGGCTGAGCGACCAGCACGCGCCCTGGAAGAAGCTCGCCAATGAGAAGCCCAAGGGCGAAACCATCAACTACAACACCCTGCTGCAGGCCTGGAAGGACGGCAAGGTGCGTTGATGCCGCAGCGGATGGGCCCTTTGCCGGGCCCATCCCCGCGGATCCGGTCACAATTCAGGGTAAACCCTGATTTTTCCGCCAGGGTTACGGACCATTCCCCTTATGACTAGCGACACCTCCACCCCTTTGGCAACCGTACGGGCCGACCTGCTGGCCCGCCTGGCTCAACCCGTGACCTACGACCTAGCGGTCGTCGGAGGTGGGGCGACGGGCCTGGGGGTGGCGCTGGATGCGGCGGCGCGCGGCTTTTCCGTCGTGCTGCTGGAATCGCACGACTTCGCCAAGGGCACCTCCTCGCGTGCCACCAAGCTGGTGCACGGCGGCGTGCGCTACCTCGCTCAGGGCAACATCGCCCTGGTGCGCGAGGCGCTGCACGAGCGCACCACGCTGTTGCGCAACGCCCCCCACCTGGCGCAGCCGTTGGCATTCGTCATGCCTTCTTACAAGGTGTGGGAAACACCGTTCTACGGTGTGGGCCTGAAGATGTACGACGCCCTGGCCGGCAAGGCGGGCCTGGGGCCTACCGAATTCCTTGGGCGCATGGAAACCCTGCGCTGCCTGCCCACGGCCATGGCCGACGGGCTCAAGGGCGGCGTGAAGTATTGGGACGGGCAGTTCGACGACGCCCGACTGGCCCTGGCCCTGGCGCGTACCGCCGCGCAGCGGGGGGCCCTGCTGCTCAACTACTGCCCCGTGGACGACCTGTTGTACGACGGGGGGAAGGTGGCGGGCGTGGTTTGCCAGGATGCCGAGACCGGGCGGCGCTACGAGGTGCGTGCGCGCTGCGTGGTCAACGCCACCGGCGTGTGGGTGGATGCCCTGCGCCAGCGCGATGGCGATGTGAGCGGCCAGCCCGCCAAGCCCATGGTGGCGCCCAGCCAGGGGGTGCACATCGTGGTGGACCGCGAGTTCTTGCCCTCCGACCATGCGCTGATGGTGCCCAAGACGGCCGACGGGCGGGTGCTGTTTGCGGTGCCCTGGCTGGGCAAGGTGATTTTGGGCACGACCGACAGCCCACGCCAGGATCTGGCGCGCGAGCCCCAGGCCATGCGGGAGGAAGTGGCCTTCATCCTGGGGGAATCGGCGCGCTACCTGCGGCGCGCCCCCCAGGCGAGCGATGTGCGCAGCATCTGGGTGGGCCTGCGTCCCTTGGTCAAGCCCTCGGACGAAGACGCCGCCGCCACCAAGAGCATCAGCCGGGAACACACCGTGCTGGCCAGCCGCAGCGGGCTGGTCACCGTGACTGGCGGCAAGTGGACCACCTACCGCGCCATGGCCGAGGATGTACTGCTCAAGTGCATGGACGAACACCTGCTGCCGCGCCGCCCGGGCGGGATCACCGTTGCGCTGCCTCTGGTAGGAGCCGGTGCCACCCGGGAGCGACAGGGAATGAACGCGCCCCAGGGTCTGCATTCCTACGGTGACGAGGCCGCGCGGGTGCAAGCCCTTCCGGGTTCGCAGGTGCAACTGGCCGAAGGGCTCAGCGAGGCCATGGTGCGCTTTGCCGCGCGCCATGAGTACGCACGCACCGTGGAGGACGTGCTCGCACGGCGCTCGCGCGTGCTGTTTCTCGATGCGCGCCTGGCGGCCGCGCTGGCGCCGCGCGTGGCGGACATCCTGCGCGAGGAAATCCCCGGCCAGGACCCGCAGCTGCCCGCGTTCCTAGAGTTGGCCGCACACTACGCCACGGTGCCGGTATAAAAAGCGCTTGACGCCCGGTTTTAAGTTTGCGATACTACCGGGCTTCGCGTTAAGTGCGCGAGGTTTCTGCCCAGCGGGAAGCGCCGCAAATGGTTTGCGGCGTGGACGACGGGCCCAAGACTGACTGGCAGGTCGGCCGCCTTGAAAGGCTTCGGGGCATTCGACCGCTGGTGCAAGTTGGGAATATTGAAATGATCCAAACAGAATCTCGGTTAGACGTTGCCGACAATACCGGCGCGAAGTCCGTCCTGTGCATCAAGGTGCTGGGCGGTTCCAAGCGTCGCTATGCCAGCGTTGGCGACATCATCAAGGTGAGCGTGAAGGAAGCTGCTCCGCGTGGCCGCGTCAAGAAGGGCGAGGTCTACAGCGCAGTGGTTGTGCGTACGGCGAAGGGTATCCGCCGCGGCGACGGTTCGCTCGTGAAGTTCGACGGCAATGCAGCAGTGTTGCTCAATTCCAAGCTGGAGCCCATCGGCACCCGCATCTTCGGCCCCGTGACGCGTGAACTGCGTACCGAGCGCTTCATGAAGATCGTGTCCCTGGCTCCCGAAGTTCTCTGAAGGACGCGCCATGAACAAGATCCGCAAGGGCGACGAAGTCATCGTGCTCACCGGGCGCGACAAGGGTAAGCGCGGCACGGTGTCGCTGCGCAAGGATGACTCTCATCTGGTCATCGAAGGCATTAACCTGGTCAAGAAGCATGTCAAGCCGAACCCCATGAAGGGTACGACTGGCGGCATCGTGGAAAAGGCCATGCCCATCCACCAATCCAACGTGGCCATTTTCAATGCCGCTACCGGCAAGGCTGACCGCGTGGGCATCAAGGTGCAGGCCGACGGCACGCGTGTTCGCGTGTTCAAGTCCAGCGGCGCCGAAATCAAGGCTGCCTAAGGAGTCCACATGGCACGACTGCAAGAAATCTACCGCGACAAGATCGCCCCCGAACTGGTCAAGCAGTTCGGTTACACCTCGCCCATGCAGGTTCCCCGTCTGACCAAGATCACGCTCAACATGGGCGTGAGCGAGGCCGTGGCGGACAAGAAGATCATGGACAACGCCGTGGCGGACCTGACCAAGATCGCAGGTCAGAAGCCCGTGGTGACCAAGGCCAAGAAGGCTATCGCCGGTTTCAAGATCCGCGAAGGCCAGGCCATTGGCTGCATGGTGACGCTGCGCGGTGCGCGGATGTACGAATTCCTGGATCGCTTCGTGACGATCGCGCTGCCCCGCGTGCGCGACTTCCGTGGTATCTCCGGTCGCGCATTCGACGGCCGTGGCAACTACAACATCGGCGTCAAAGAGCAGATCATTTTCCCTGAGATCGAGTACGACAAGGTGGATGCCTTGCGCGGCCTCAACATCAGCATCACCACGACGGCCAAGACCGACGAAGAAGCCAAGGCGCTTCTCACGGCTTTCCGTTTCCCGTTCAAGAACTAAAGGCAGCGTATGGCTAAAGTAGCTTTGATCCAGCGCGAACTGAAGCGCGAAAAACTGGCCGCCAAGTACGCCGCCAAGTACGCGGAACTGAAGGCGATTGCCGGCGATGCCAAGCGCAGCGACGAAGAGCGCGAAGCGGCCCGTCTGGGCCTGCAGAAACTGCCTCGCAACGCCAACCCCACGCGCCAGCGTAACCGCTGCGAAATCACCGGTCGTCCCCGTGGCACTTTCCGTCAATTCGGTCTGGGTCGCGCAAAGATCCGTGAACTGGCATTTGCCGGTGACATCCCCGGTGTCACCAAGGCCAGCTGGTAAGCAGGCAGGAGAGATACAACATGAGCATGAGTGATCCCATCGCTGACTTGCTGACCCGCATCCGCAACGCACAAATGGTGTCCAAGGCCACCGTGTCGGTGCCTTCTTCCAAAGTGAAGGTTGCCATCGCCCAGGTGCTGAAGGACGAGGGTTATATCGACGGCTTCGAAGTGAAGTCCGACAGCGGCAAGACTGAACTCGAAATCACCCTGAAGTACTACGCCGGTCGCCCGGTGATCGAGCGCATCGAGCGCGTGAGCCGTCCCGGCCTGCGCGTGTACAAGGGCTGTGGTTCCATTCCGCAAGTCATGAACGGCCTGGGTGTGGCAATTGTCACGACGCCCAAGGGTGTGATGACCGACCGCAAGGCGCGCGCTACCGGTGTCGGTGGCGAGGTGCTTTGCTACGTCGCTTAACGTGGCATTGAGGAGAAGACTGAAATGTCCCGTGTAGGTAAATCCCCGGTAAGCATCCCCGCAGGCGTGGATGTGTCCATCAAGGACGACCAGATCAGTGTCAAGGGTGCTGGTGGCGTGCTGTCGCTGGCGCAGAACGCGCTGGTGAAGGTGTCTAACAACGAAGGCAAGCTGAGCTTTGAGCCGGTCAACGACTCGCGTGAAGCCAATGCCATGAGCGGCACCGTGCGCCAGTTAGTGAACAACATGGTGGTCGGTGTGAGCAAGGGCTTTGAGAAGAAGTTGACGCTGATTGGCGTGGGCTTCAAGGCAGCAGCCTCCGGCAACAAGCTGAACCTGGCCATCGGTTTTTCGCATCCCGTGAACTTCGAGATGCCCACCGGCATCACCGTTGCCACGCCGACGCCCACCGAAATCGTGATCAAGGGTGCTGACCGCCAAGTGGTGGGCCAGCTGGCCGCCGAGATCCGTGCCGTTCGTCCGCCCGAGCCCTATAAGGGCAAGGGTATCCGCTACGCGGACGAAAAAGTCACGATCAAAGAGACCAAGAAGAAGTAAGGAGCTGCAGCATGTTGACCAAAAAAGAGCAGCGTCTTCGTCGTGCCCGCCAGACCCGCATCCGCATTGCCCAGCAAGGTGTCGCGCGTCTGACGGTCAATCGTACGAATCTCCATATCTACGCCAGTGTGATCTCCGGCGATGGCAGCAAGGTGCTGGCCAGCGCATCCACGGCCGAAGCCGATGTGCGCAAGTCGCTCGGTGGCTCGGGCAAGGGTGGCAACGCCGCTGCAGCCCAGATCATCGGCAAGCGCATCGCTGAGAAGGCGAAGGCGGCCGGTGTCGAGAAGGTTGCATTTGATCGTGCAGGTTTTGCATACCACGGCCGCGTGAAGGCCCTGGCCGATGCAGCCCGTGAAGCCGGCCTGCAGTTCTAAGCGGAGCGGAATACAAAATGGCTAAATTTCAACCCAAGGTACAGAGCGAAGGTCAGGACGACGGTCTGCGCGAAAAAATGATCGCGGTCAACCGCGTGACCAAAGTCGTGAAGGGTGGCCGCATTCTGGGCTTCGCTGCGCTGACGGTGGTTGGCGATGGTGACGGCCGCGTGGGCATGGGCAAGGGTAAGTCCAAGGAAGTGCCCGCCGCCGTGCAAAAGGCCATGGAAGAGGCACGTCGCAACATGGTGAAGGTGTCGCTGAAGAACGGCACCATTCACCACAACGTGACGGGCCACCACGGCGCAGCCGTGGTGATGATGGCCCCGGCCCCCAAGGGTACCGGCATCATCGCTGGCGGCCCGATGCGCGCCGTGTTCGAGGTGATGGGCATTACCGATATCGTGGCCAAGAGCCACGGTTCGTCCAACCCTTACAACATGGTTCGCGCCACGTTTGACGCCCTGACCAATTCCACTACGCCGGCCGAAGTGGCCGCTAAGCGCGGTAAGACGGTCGAAGACCTCTTCGCTGCCTGATAGGGAGGCGTGCAATGACAACGCAACAAACCATCAAGATTCAACTGGTGCGCAGCCCGATTGGCACCAAAGAATCGCACCGCGCTACCGTTCGTGGCCTGGGTCTTCGCAAGCTCAACAGCATCAGCGAACTCAAGGACACGCCTGAAGTGCGCGGCATGATTAACAAGATCAGCTATCTGGTCAAAGTCCTCTGAGAGGTTGATGATGGAACTCAATAGCATCAAGCCCGCAGATGGTGCCAAGCACGCCGCGCGCCGCGTTGGTCGCGGCATTGGTTCCGGCCTGGGCAAGACCGCTGGCCGTGGCCACAAGGGACAAAAGTCCCGCTCCGGGGGGTACCACAAGGTGGGCTTCGAAGGCGGTCAAATGCCTTTGCAGCGCCGTCTGCCCAAGCGCGGCTTCAAATCGCACCTGCTGAAGTTCAATGCGGAAATCTCCTTGACCGCCCTGGAAAACCTGGGGTTGGCTGAGGTGGATGTGCTGGCGTTGAAGAACGCAGGACTGGTGGGCGAGCTGGCCAAGGTGGTCAAGGTGATCAAGAGTGGCGAGATTTCCAAGGCTGTGAAGCTGTCGGGAATCACCGCAACTGCTGGCGCCAAGGCTGCCATCGAAGCGGCCGGCGGTAGCCTGGCCTGATCTGGTTCTGACGAAAGGCATCTGTGGCTACTAACGCAGCTCAACTGGCAAAAACCGGTAAGTTTGGCGATCTACGCCGGCGTCTGGTCTTTCTGCTGCTCGCGTTGGTTGTGTACCGCATCGGCGCGCACATTCCCGTTCCTGGGATTGACCCGGCGCAGCTGCAGCAGTTGTTCAGTGGCCAGCAGGGCGGCATTCTCAACCTTTTCAATATGTTTTCGGGTGGAGCGCTCTCGCGCTTCACGGTCTTCGCGCTGGGGATCATGCCGTACATCTCGGCATCGATCATCATGCAGCTGATGACCTATGTGGTGCCCACATTCGAGCAGTTGAAGAAGGAAGGGGAGGCCGGGCGCCGCAAGATCACGCAGTACACCCGTTATGGAACGTTGGGCTTGGCGATTTTCCAATCGCTGGGTATTGCGGTGGCTCTGGAGAGCTCTGCAGGTCTCGTGTTGAGTCCGGGCTTCGGCTTCCGGCTCACGGCAGTGGTCAGCCTGACCGCCGGCACGATGTTCCTGATGTGGCTGGGTGAACAGATCACCGAGCGTGGCCTGGGCAACGGTATTTCGATCCTGATCTTTGCCGGTATCGCCGCGGGTCTGCCCAGTTCTATCGGTGGTCTGTTGGAGTTGGTGCGCACAGGGGCGATGAGCATCCTGGCAGCCATCTTCATCGTGATCGTCGTGGGACTGGTGACGTACTTCGTCGTCTTCGTCGAACGTGGTCAGCGCAAGATACTGGTGAACTATGCGCGGCGCCAGGTGGGCAACAAGGTCTATGGTGGGCAATCCTCCCATCTGCCTTTGAAGCTCAACATGGCCGGTGTGATTCCTCCAATCTTTGCATCGTCCATCATCCTGCTGCCTGCAACCATTGTGAATTGGTTCAGTGCGGGAGAGTCGATGCGGTGGTTGCGTGATATTTCTGCGGCACTGACGCCCGGCCAGCCGGTCTATGTGATGTTCTACGCCGCGGCGATCATCTTCTTCTGTTTCTTCTACACGGCTCTGGTTTTCAACAGCCGCGAAACGGCAGACAACCTGAAGAAGAGCGGAGCATTCATTCCAGGCATCCGCCCGGGTGAACATACCGCGCGCTACATCGACAAGATCCTGGTGCGGCTGACGCTGGCCGGGGCTGTTTACATCACATTCGTGTGTTTGCTGCCCGAGTTCCTGATCCTGAAGTACAACGTGCCGTTCTATTTTGGTGGTACGTCGTTGCTGATCATCGTTGTCGTGACGATGGACTTCATGGCTCAGGTACAGAACTACATGATGTCGCAGCAGTACGAGTCGCTGCTGAAGAAGGCTAACTTCAAGACGACATTAGGTACCTGATGTCCGTGTGCCTTTGGCGAATGCGCTATAGTCGCGGGTTCGCCAAGAAGCAACGGCTTATTGATGCCCTTCGATCCATCGCGGGCACTTATTTTGTGTTCCGCGCACTGGGCCGGAACGATTGGACAAGTTTAGGAGAATGCAATGAGGGTTTCGGCTTCGGTCAAGAAAATTTGCCGTAACTGCAAAATCATCCGCCGTAAGGGCGTTGTGCGCGTGATCTGCACGGATCAGCGCCATAAGCAGCGCCAAGGTTGATTGGGAAGTATTAGAGGACGAACATGGCACGTATTGCTGGTATCAATATCCCGCCCCATCAGCACACCGAGATTGGCCTGACGGCCATCTACGGGATCGGGCGTACCCGTGCTCGCAAGATTTGCGAGGCATGCGGAATTGCTTATTCCAAGAAGGTCAAGGAATTGACCGATGCCGATCTGGAGAAGATTCGCGACCAGATCGCTCAGTTCACCATCGAAGGTGACCTGCGCCGTGAGACCACGATGAACATCAAGCGACTGATGGACATTGGTTGCTATCGCGGTTTCCGTCATCGTCGCGGTCTGCCGATGCGTGGTCAGCGCACGCGCACCAACGCACGCACCCGCAAGGGCCCGCGCAAGGGTGCAGCGGCACTGAAGAAGTAAGATTCTGAAAGATCACTATGGCTAAATCTCCTGCCAATAATGCCGCGCAACGTGTGCGCAAGAAGGTTCGCAAGAACATTTCGGACGGCATCGCCCACGTGCACGCCTCCTTCAACAACACGATCATTACGATCACCGATCGCCAAGGCAACGCTCTGTCCTGGGCTTCTTCTGGTGGCCAGGGTTTCAAGGGTTCGCGCAAGTCGACTCCTTTTGCTGCTCAGGTGGCATCGGAAGTGGCCGGTCGCGCAGCCATTGAACAAGGCATCAAGAACCTCGATGTCGAAATCAAGGGTCCCGGTCCTGGCCGCGAATCCTCGGTGCGCGCGCTGGGCGCTCTCGGCATCCGCATCACCTCCATCTCGGATGTGACGCCTGTGCCCCACAACGGTTGCCGTCCCCAGAAACGCCGCCGTATTTAATTGGTTTCATAAGCCCACCGCCACCGATCGCCTGGTGCGATGGTGGCTCCCGCAGTCCGCTGCGGCAGTCGATTCAAGGATATAAAAAGTGGCACGTTATCTCGGCCCTAAGGCCAAACTCTCCCGCCGCGAAGGCACCGACCTGTTCCTGAAGAGCGCACGCCGCTCTATCGCGGACAAGGCCAAGTTTGATTCGAAGCCAGGCCAGCATGGCCGTACTTCCGGTGCGCGTACGTCAGACTATGGTCTGCAACTGCGCGAAAAGCAGAAGGTCAAGCGCATGTATGGCGTGCTGGAAAAGCAATTCCGCCGCTATTTCGAGGCCGCTGAGCGCCTCAAGGGCAACACGGGAGCTAATTTGCTCGGCCTGCTCGAGTGCCGCCTGGATAACGTGGTGTACCGCATGGGCTTCGGCTCGACCCGTGCCGAAGCGCGTCAGCTCGTGTCCCACAAGGCCATCACGGTGAATGGTCAGAGCGTCAACATCGCATCCTATCTGGTCAAGGCCGGCGACGTGGTTGCGGTACGCGAAAAATCCAAGAAGCAAGCACGTATTGTTGAAGCCTTGCAACTGGCGCAGCAGGTGGGCATGCCCGTTTGGGTCGAAGTGAATGCCGACAAGGTAGAAGGTACCTTCAAGAAGGTCCCGGATCGCGATGAGTTCGGTGCAGACATCAACGAATCCCTGATCGTTGAGTTGTACTCGCGTTAAACCATAGCTTTAAGTTAGCCGAAATCGTCCCTGAACCGCGAGGCATCGCGGTTTAGGCGCTTCACCAGCCTTACCGGTGTAACGAGCTGGGGGTATTGAGAGGAAGTCTGCATGCAAACCAATTTGCTGAAACCCAAGGCAATCAATGTCGAGCAACTTGGCCCCAACCGTGCCAAGGTGGCGTTGGAGCCTTTTGAGCGCGGTTACGGGCACACGCTGGGCAATGCCATTCGCCGTGTACTGCTCTCTTCCATGGTGGGTTACGCAGCAACGGAGGTGACGATTGCCGGTGTCTTGCACGAATACTCGTCCATTGACGGCGTTCAGGAGGATGTGGTCAACATCCTGCTGAACCTCAAGGGGGTGGTGTTCAAGCTGCACAACCGTGACGAAGTCACGCTGAGCCTGCGCAAGGATGGCGAAGGCGTCGTCACGGCGCGCGACATCCAGACGCCGCACGACGTTGAAATCGTGAACCCCGAGCACGTCATTGCCACGCTGTCCGCGGGCGGCAAGCTGGACATGCAGATCAAGGTGGAGAAGGGCCGCGGCTACGTGCCCGGCAACCTGCGCCGCTACGCGGACGAGGCGACGAAGTCCATTGGCCGTATCGTGCTGGATGCTTCCTTCTCGCCGGTGAAACGCGTGAGCTACACCGTTGAGAGCGCGCGTGTGGAACAGCGCACGGACCTGGACAAGCTCGTCGTCGAGATCGAAACCAACGGCGCTATTACTGCCGAGGACGCGGTCCGCGCTTCCGCCAAGATTCTGGTGGAACAACTGGCAGTGTTCGCGCAGCTGGAAGGCGGTGAGTTGGCAGCTTTCGATGCGCCGGCAAGCTCTCGCGGCGCTGCGACCTTCGATCCGATCCTGCTGCGTCCTGTGGACGAACTGGAACTCACCGTTCGCTCCGCCAACTGCCTCAAGGCGGAGAACATCTATTACATCGGTGATCTGATTCAGCGAACCGAGAATGAACTGCTGAAGACGCCGAACCTGGGTCGCAAGTCGCTCAACGAGATCAAGGAAGTGCTCGCTTCGCGCGGCCTGACCCTCGGTATGAAGCTCGAGAACTGGCCTCCGGCAGGGCTCGACAAGCGTTAAGTTATAATCTTAGGCTCTCTGAAAAGAGCCAGTGCCTCGGGCAGTACCTGATACGGCTGCCCGATTTAATTACATCAAAGGAAAGCACCATGCGCCACGGACACGGTCTCCGTAAACTCAATCGCACCAGCTCGCACCGCCTCGCGATGCTGCAGAACATGATGAACTCGCTCATCGAGCACGAGGCCATCAAGACCACATTGCCCAAGGCCAAGGAACTGCGCCGCGTGATCGAACCCATGATCACCCTGGCCAAGGAAGATTCCGTTGCGAATCGCCGCCTGGCTTTCAATCGCCTGCGTGATCGTGACAGCGTGACGAAGCTGTTCAACGACCTGGGTCCGCGTTTCAAGACGCGTCCCGGCGGCTACACCCGCATTCTGAAGATGGGCTTCCGGGTGGGCGACAACGCGCCCATGGCGTACGTCGAACTGGTTGATCGTTCTGAGACGCCTGAAGTTTCTTCCACGGAAGCTTAAATATAGGTTATAATTTCTGTCTACCGCGCGATGGAGCAGTCTGGTAGCTCGTTGGGCTCATAACCCAAAGGTCGGAGGTTCAAATCCTTCTCGCGCAACCAAATTCTGGCAGTCAAAAAAAGGCCCACCTCGGTGGGCCTTTTTGTTTTTGTTCAGGCTGCTCCGCTTCTTGAATCTGCGGCGCGCGGGACCCGAGGGCGGACGGAAACGGCCCTCTGTTGTCTTAGGTCCCCCACGTGGTTGGGTTTCAGGACATGCCGACGACTGGCGCGCGTCCTATTGATACGTACCCCAGGCCGAAGCGCGCAATGGTCTCGGGGTCATAGAGGTTGCGTCCGTCAAAGACCATACGGTCGTGGAGCGCATGGGCCATCTGCGCAAAGTCGGGCACGCGGAAGATTTTCCATTCCGTCACGATGGCCAACGCGTCCGCTCCTTCCAATGCCTCGGTGGGACTGCCGCACAGCACCAGGTCGTCACGCTCTCCGAAAATGCGCCGGGCCTCGTCCATGGCGGCCGGGTCGTGGGCGCGCACCTGGGCGCCTGCCGCCCACAGGCTCTGCAGGAGGTAACGGCTGGGCGCTTCGCGCATGTCATCGGTTTCCGGCTTGAAGGCCAGCCCCCAGACCGCGATGGTCTTGCCGCGCAGGTTGCCGCCGTAGTGCGCAATGATGCGCCGCGCCAGCAACTGCCGCTGCGCGTCATTGCGGCTTTCGACCGCCAGCAGCAGATCGGGGGTGAAGCCAATGGACTGGGCCGTGTGGATGAGGGCCTTGACGTCCTTGGGAAAGCAGCTCCCGCCGTAGCCCACGCCGGGATAGATGAAGTGGTAGCCAATGCGCGGGT
The DNA here is from genome assembly GCF_019602835.1 of Diaphorobacter sp. MNS-0. NCBI lineage: Bacteria > Pseudomonadati > Pseudomonadota > Betaproteobacteria > Burkholderiales > Comamonadaceae > Diaphorobacter > Diaphorobacter sp. MNS-0. The sequence goes on from NZ_CP080761.1 coordinate 452,886, forward strand.
CACTTCCGAGCCCGCGGCGCACGTCTTCGATGTCCGCACCCAGTTGCTCGGCCAGGTTGGCCATTTCATTGATGAAGCTGATCTTGGTGGCCAGCATGGCGTTGGCGGCGTACTTCGTCAGTTCGGCGCTGCGTACATCCATCATCACGATGCGATCGTGGTTCCGATTGAAAGGCGCATACAGCTCGCGCAACTGGCGCTCGGCCTGGGGTGCGCGTGTACCGATGACGATGCGGTCGGGCCGCTTGCAATCGGCGACGGCAGCGCCTTCCTTGAGGAATTCGGGGTTGGACACCACCTCGAATGCCAAGGCCACGCCCCGCGTCTCCAGCACCTTGCGTACGGTATCGGCGACCTTGTCGGCCGTGCCCACGGGGACGGTGGATTTATTGACGATGGTCTTCGGCTCGGTCATGTGCGTAGCGATGGTGCGCGCGACGGCCAACACATGCTGCAGGTCGGCGCTGCCGTCCTCATCGGGCGGGGTGCCGACGGCGAGAAAGATCAGCTCCCCATGGGCCACGCCCTGAGCAGCGTCAGTAGTGAAGCGCAGGCGGCCTGCCGCCTGGTTGGCTTTCACCAGGGGCTCCAGCCCCGGCTCGTGGATGGGGATATGGCCCGCCTGCAGCGCGGCCACCTTGGCGGCATCGACGTCCACGCAGATCACATCGTGGCCGACGTCGGCCAGCACTGCACCCTGCACCAGGCCGACATAGCCGGTGCCAAAAACCGTAACTTTCATGATGGATAGAAGTCCTTGTACCAGTGGACGAAGCGCGCCACGCCGTCCCGCACGGGCGTATGGGGGGCAAAGCCGACCCAGGAAGCCAGCGCCGACATGTCGGCCGCCGTGCTGTGCATGTCGCCGGGTTGTAGTGGAAGCATGCGCTTGAGGGCGACAATCCCCAACGCCTCCTCCAGCGCATGGATGTAGTCCATGAGCAGCGTAGGAGCGCTGTTGCCGATATTGAAGATACGGTAGGGCGCGTGGCCCGTGCCGGGCGACGGCGACAGTGGATCGAATGCGGCGTCGGGTGTGGCGGGCTTGTCGAGTACGCGCAATACGCCCTCGACGATGTCGTCGATGTAGGTGAAGTCACGCACCAACTGACCTTCGCCGTAGACGTCGATCGTCTCGCCCGCAAGCATGGCACGGGTGAACTTGAAGAGCGCCATGTCGGGCCGCCCCCATGGCCCATACACCGTGAAAAACCGCAGGCCCGTGGTCGGAATGCCGTACAGGTGCGCGTAGGCATGCGCCATCACCTCATTGGCCTTCTTGGTCGCCGCGTAGTAGCTGACGGGATGGTCCACCGCGTCGCGCTCGGAGAACGGCAACTTCGCGTTGCCTCCGTACACGCTGGAGCTGCTGGCAAACACCAGGTGCTCCACCTGCTGTGCGCGGCAGCCCTGCAGGATGTTGCCGAAGCCCAGGAGATTGGAGTCGGTGTAATCGTCGGGTTGGTCGATGGAGTAGCGCACGCCGGCCTGTGCCGCCAGATGCAACACCCGATGGGGACGCACCCGCGCAAACAGCGCATGCATGGCGTCGCGGTCGGCGACATCGATCTGCTCGAAAGTGAAGTCGCTCTGACAGTGCAAGCGGTCCAGGCGCGCGTGCTTCAGGCCGACGTCATAGTAGGCATTGAGGTTATCGATGCCCACCACCCGTTCGCCGCGCTCCAGCAGCCGCTGCACGCAATGCATGCCGATGAAGCCGGCGCAGCCGGTGACCAGGGTGACGCTCATGGTTGTGTGCCGCGTGGGCTCCAGATGTATTCGTAATGGGCCAGGGGTGTGCCCGCGCGCACCATGTGGAAGGGCAGGTGGATGGACTGCAGCGCACGCGGCGCGATGCGGGCCTGGGCCTGATCCCACCAGCTCGACGGAACGTAGTCGGTGCGTGAAATCAAGAGCAGGCCTTGCCCCCGCTGCACGCTGCGGCGCAAATGGTCCGCGACGCAGGTCGGGATCTCGTCTTCGCCCGGCGCACAGGCGTCCACCAGTGCGTCGGGAAAGCGCACCCGCAGCATACCGGCCAGCATATGGTCGGATGCGACGATGGGGCTGGTGCCGTCATAGCCCGCGGCGCGCAGGGCGTCCGCCAGTTCGATGGACGGGTGGTTCAGCTCATCCACCTCGCCGCGCAGCCCGCTGAACCAGGGGCGTATGCCGGCAGCGACCAGCAGGATGACGGCCATCGTGGCCACGGCGATCGTGTAGCGCCGTGCACGGGGATGGTGTTGCAATTCGGGCCGCGCAGAGAAGGCGGCCAGGGGTGCCATACACAGCAGTGGAAGTATCCAGCGGCCCTTGAAGTTGCTCACGCCTGCAAACACCACCATGCCGGCCAGCGCCAGCAACACCAGGCCCAGGTAGCGCACGAACACGCGGTGCATCGGCGGCGACACCGGCGCCAGCGGCCGCTGCCACCAGGCCGAACGGAAAGCCCACAACGCGAACAGCGCCCACAGCAGCAGCGTGCTGGGGACCACGCCCTCCAGCAGCCTCAGCAGGCCCTTGACCAGCCCGTTTTCAGGCTGGATGTTCATCTTGCTGATGGTGCCGGACGTCGCCTCGGTGAGGTGCGACAGCAGCCATGCCACATGCGGCAGCACGACCAGCAGGCCCACCAGGGGCGCCCACCACCAGCCGCGCGACAGCAGCGCGCGGCGCGCCTCGGGTACCGACAGTGCCGCCAGCAGCATGGCGCCCGCCACCAGCGCGAAGCTGTACTTGGCCAGCATGCCGAAGCCGCACACCAGCCCCAGCAAGGCAAAGTCCAGTGGCCGGGGGCGCCGCACGATGCGCAGCAGCAGCCACCACGCGCCACAGGCCATCGCCGTGACGAGGATGGTATGGGTCTGGTCGCGGACCGAATACCAGCCCAGCGCGGGCATCAGCACCATGCTCGCCGACGCCCAGAAGGCCCCCCGCTCGTCCAGCAGTTCCCGCCCGGCCAGGTACATGAGCGAATACGTCAGTGCCAGCAGCCCATGCTTGAGCAGCGACAGTGCCAGCACGCTGGGGCCGAACACCTGGTTCATCGCCCATTGCAGCCAGGTGTACAGCGGCGGCTGCGGGCCGTAGCCCAGTGCCAGCTCCTGGGTCCACAGAATCTGCTCGGCCTCATCCCACTTCAGCGCGGGCGAAGCGAGCAGGCGCATGGCCACGTGCGCCAGCGAGATGGCCGCGAACCAGAACAGCGGGTGGGTCCAGGGAAGGCGGGACGAAAGCGCGCGGGGCGCGGTGGAGGCGGTCATGGGGCAAGGGGAAAGTAGCGCACTGTGTGCGTCCGGCGGGCGCGAACGCGCGGGGCGCGCGAGGCACAATCGCAGCCATTATCCCGCTACAACTGTTTCCTTGATGAACACCGCCCCTACTCCAACGCCCGACGTCTCCATCGTGGTGCCGATCTACAACGAGGTCGAGAACCTGCCCGACCTCGTGGAGCGCATCGCGCAGGCGATGTCCGCGCAGCCGCTCAGCTTCGAACTGCTGGCGGTGGACGACGGCTCGCGCGACGGCAGCGCCGACACGCTGCGTGAACTGGCGGCCACGCGCCCCTGGTTGCGCCCGGTGTTCCTGGCACGCAACTACGGCCAGTCGAGCGCCCTGCAGGCGGGTTTCGATCGCGTGCGCGGCCGCTATGTGGTGACGCTGGATGCCGACCTGCAGAACGAACCCGGCGACATTCCGCTGCTGCTGGAGCGCCTGGAGACAGACTCCAGCGTGGACATGGTCAGCGGCTGGCGCAAGGACCGGCAGGACGCGGAGCTGTCGCGCAAGCTGCCCTCGCGCATCGCCAACCGGCTGATCTCCAGCGCCACGGGCGTGCACCTGCACGACTACGGCTGCGCGCTCAAGGCCTACCGCCGGCCCATCATCGACCGTATCCGCCTCTACGGCGAGCTGCACCGCTTCATCCCGTCGCTGGCCAAGGAGGCGGGCGCGCGCATCACTGAAGTGCCGGTTCGCCACCATGCGCGCACGCGCGGCGTGTCCAAGTACGGCATCGACCGCACCTTCCGCGTCATCCTGGACCTGATCCTCATCGTCTTCTTCATGCGCTACCGCCAGCGCCCGCTGCATGCCTTTGGCGGGCTGGGGCTGTGGCTGGCTGCGCCGGGCGTGCTGATCCTGGCCTGGCTGCTGCTGCAGAAAGTGCTGGGCGAGGACATCGGCGGCCGGCCGCTGCTGCTTGCCGGCGTCATGCTGGTGCTAATGGGCGTGCAGATGGTGGTGGCGGGCCTGATCGGCGAGCTGCTGATGCGCATCTACCACGAGGCCGGCGGGGCACCGCAGTTCCATGCGCAGGAATATGTGCCGGATTCAAGAGTAAATATGCCTGCGGCGCGCGACCAGCAAGCGCAAGCAGCTACTAATAAGATAGCGTGAAACGTCCGTTCAAGGCCCTGCTGCGCGGCCTGGTGGGCCTGGCCCTGCTGGGCGCAGTGGTGGCGCTGGCCGATCCGTCCCGCGTGTGGAGCCAACTGCGCCAGGCCCAGCCAGTGTGGCTGCTGGCGGGGCTGCTGGCGGGCATCGCTTCCAACCTCGTCTCGGCGCTGCGCTGGCGGGCATTGGCGCGGTGGCTGGGCGCCGACGCGAGCGCGCGCGATGCCTGCCGCTGGTACTTCCAGGCCATCGGCCTGAATGCGCTGCTGCCGGGGGCCGTGGTGGGGGGCGACGTGTACCGCGCCGTGGTACTGCGTGGTGCCGGTCAGGACACGGCGGCCTCCAGTTGGTCGGTGGTGCTCGACCGGCTGAGCGGCCTGTGGATGCTGTGCGCCATCGGCGGCCTGGGCGCTGCCGCCTGTGCCGACGTGCTGGCGCCCTGGCTGCGGTTGCCAAGGGGACTTTTCATCGCGCTGATGCTTGTGGGCACGCTGCTGTGGCTGGCGCTGCCGTGGTGCCTGCCTGCGCTGCTGCGCAGCCGCCGGATTGCGGGCGGCTGGCTCGCGCCGCTGCGTGAAGCCGCAACGCGCCCCGACTTCCCGCGTCAACTGGTCTGGCAGGCCGGGGCATCGGCGGCGGTGCAGCTGCTGTCGGCCGCGGCGCTGGCGGGGGGCGGGCTGGCACTGGGCGTGGCGCTGCCGGCCAGCGTGTGGGCCTGGGCGATCGCGCCTGTGTTCCTGATGGCGGCGCTGCCGGTGAGCGTGGGCGGCTGGGGCACGCGCGAGGCGGCCGCCGTGGCCGCGCTGGCCCCCTTCGGCGTGGCCGCGTCCGCCGCCGTGGGCGTGGGCGTGGTCTATGGCGTCTACGGCCTGGCGCAGGGCGCGCTGGGGGCGCTGGCGTTCGGCCTGCCGCGCAGCGCGGGGCGGTAGGCCCGGGCGCTGGCCCGCGATGGCCTGGCCATCATTGGCGTACTTTTATCAAATTGATAGCACCTTGCGATGGATGGATAAGCGCTGGAGGTCAATTGGGCTTGAAATGAAGGGCGTGCCCGCGCCGACCATGCAGCGGCGCCGTGCCCGTGCATGCCGGTCGGAAGGGGCACTGGCGCTGCCGGCGCCGGGGCGCCGGCGCGATTCAGCCGTGTTCGCCCGCGGCCTCTGCGTCCCGCTTGATCTGCAGCGCGCGCTCGTACAGCGTGTTGCGCGAGGCGTGCGCGATGTCGGCCGCCAGTTTCACCGCGGTCTTGGTCGGCAGCTCGTCCAGCAGCAGGCGCAGCACGCGCTCGGCCTCCGCACCGTCGCCCGGCGTGGCCGCCAACGGGTGCAGCAGCACCACGAACTCGCCCTTGACCCGCTGGGGAGCGCCGGCCAGCCAGGCGGCCAGCTCCCGCGCGGGATGCGTGGAGACTTCCTCGAACTGCTTGGTGAGTTCGCGCGCGAGTGTCACCGGCCGCTCGCCCAGGTCCGCCAGTGTGTCGGCCAGCGCTGCGATGCGGTGCGGCGCCTCCAGCAGTACCACGCAGCGCGGCTCGGCCGCCAGGCGCTGCACCGCGGCCGTGCGTTCGGCGCCCTTGGGCGGTAGAAAGCCCGCGAACAGGAAGCCGCCGCTGTCCGCGGTGGGGGCCACCGCGCCCGCGACGCTCAGCGCGCTCGTCACGCTGCTGGCGCCCGGCAGCGGAATGCAGCGCAGCCCCGCGGCCTGCACGGCCGCCACCAGGCGCGCGCCGGGATCGCTTACCCCGGGCGTGCCGGCGTCGCTCACGTATGCCACGCGCTGGCCGGCCTGCAGTTGCTGCACCACCATCTGCGCGGCCTGCGCCTCGTTGTGCTGGTGCAGCGCGAGCAGGCGGTCGGAGGGCTTGTCGATGCCGTAGGCGCGCAGCAGCGACTGGGTGTGGCGCGTGTCCTCGCACGCCAGCGTGTCGGCCAGTTGCAGCACGTGCAGCGCACGCAGTGTGATGTCGGCCAGGTTGCCGATGGGCGTGGCGACCACGTACAGGGCGCCCTGCGGATAATGCTGCGCGGCCGCCGCATCGCGCGCGGCGCTCAAGGCAGAGGCAAAAGAGGCGCTCAATGGGATTCCTCGGCAAGAAGGTGAATGGCAGTGCGCCCGCGCGCACCACGCGTGCCGCGGGACAGGCGGCGGAAGACCGCGCGCTGGCCCATCTCACGGCGGCGGGCCTGGCGCTGGTGGAGCGCAATTATCGGACGCCGGGGCGCGGCGGCGGAGAGATCGACCTGATCCTGCGCGAGCGCGACGGCACGCTGGTGTTCGTGGAGGTGCGCAGCCGCGGCGCCAGCGGCTACGGCGGCGCGGGCGGCAGCATCGGCGTGGCCAAGCAGCGGCGCATCGTCTTTGCCGCGCAGCACTACCTGCTGCGCTGGCCCGCACCGCCGCCGTGCCGCTTCGATGCGGTGCTCATCGAGGGCGACCGGCTGCAGTGGCTGCGCGGCGCATTCGACGCCGCGTAGCGCGCGGCCTACCGTTTGCTACAGGCGCCGCGATACCCCCAGGTATCATTCACGGCCCATGCTTGAGCAACGCATCCAACAGCATTTCATCGACAGCGCCGACCTGAAATACCAGTCGGCCCAGGCGCTCAGTCATCCCATCAGCGCAGCCGTGCAGGCCATCTGGGCCTGTGTGACCAACGGCGCCAAGGTGCTGGCCTGTGGTAGCGGCCCTTCATCCGCGCAGGCCCTGCAGTTCGCGGCCTTTTGCGTGGCCGGTTTCGAGCGCGACCGGCCCGAACTGGCGGCGCTGGCCCTGCTGCCCGATGCCCTGGCCACCGGCACCAGCGCCGTAGCGGACAGCGCCGTGCTGGCGCGCCAGGTGCGCGCCCTGGGGCAGGCAGGAGATCTGCTGCTGGTCATCACCATCGGCGGCAACGAGCCAGCCCTGCTGCAGGCCGTGCAGGCCGCCCATGAGCGGGACATGACCGTGGTCGCCCTGTGTGGCCGCGACGGTGGGGCGTTGAGCGCGTTGCTGCACGAAACCGATGTCCAGATCTGCGTGCCGAACGACCGAGCCGCCCGTGTGCGCGAGGTGCATGCGCTGGTGCTGCACTGCCTGTGCGACGGCGTGGACGCCCAGTTACTTGGAGAACAGGAGATTCCTCTATGACATTTCCCCTGCTGCGAATTTCTAGCGCCGCGCTCGCTGCCGCGGCCCTGGCCGGCAGCCTCGCCGGCTGCGCGCCGCTGGTCATCGGCGGCGGTGCCGTGGTCGGCACCCTGATGGCGACCGACCGGCGCACCACCGGCACCCAGGTGGAGGACGAAGGCATCGAGATGCGCACCGCCAGCCGCATCCGTGAGACCCTGGGCGACCGCGTGCACGTGAACGTGACCAGCTACAACCGCCAGGTGCTGCTGACGGGCGAAGTGCCCACGGCCGCCGACGGCCAGAAGGTGGAGCAGATCGCGCAAGGCGTGGACAACGTGCGCTCGGTGGTCAACGACCTGGGCGTGATGCCCGCGTCCTCGCTGACGCAGCGCTCGCGCGACGCCTTCATCTCGACCAAGGTGCGCGCGAGCCTCGTGGACGCCAAGGACCTGTCTGCCAATGCGTTCAAGGTCGTCACCGAGCGCGACGTGGTGTACCTGATGGGCCGTGTCACGCAGCGCGAAGCCAAGCGCTCCGCGGAGATCGCGCGCGGCGTGGATGGCGTACGCAAGGTCGTGCGCGTGTTCGAGGTGATCTCCGAAGAGGAACTGATCCGCGGTGGCGCGGCGCAGCAGCCCGCGCCCGTCTCGCAGGACCCCGCCGCGGCGGCGCAGCCAGTCAAGCCCTGAGCACGGGCTGCTCGCGCCGAACAAGTCGGCACCATCCGCGCCTTGTGACAGGCGATTGAACCACTGCCCGCCCTGCGCGGGCAGTGCGCCTGGGGCCTCAGTCTTTTTTGGGCGCCAGGCGGGTGATCAGGCTGGACGTGTCCCAGCGGTTGCCGCCGGCAAGCTGCACGTCGGCATAGAACTGGTCCACCAGCGCCGTGACCGGCAGACGCGCACCGTTGCGCTTGGCTTCGTCGAGCACCAGCCCCAGGTCCTTGCGCATCCAGTCCACGGCAAAGCCGAAGTCAAAACGGCCCTCCACCATGGTCTTGCCGCGGTTGTCCATCTGCCAGCTCTGGGCAGCGCCCTTGCCGATCACGTCGAGCACCAGCGGCATGTCCAGGCCCGCGTGCTGGCCGAAGGCGATCGCCTCGGACAGACCCTGCACCAGTCCGGCAATGCAGATCTGGTTGACCATCTTGGCCAGTTGGCCGGCGCCGCTGTCGCCAATACGGGTGAACGCGCGCGAGAAGGCCATCGCCGTAGGGCGTACGGCATCGAAGGCTGCAGCGTCGCCGCCGCACATCACGGTCAGTTGCCCGTTTTGCGCGCCGGCCTGCCCGCCGGAGACCGGCGCGTCGATGAACTGCAGGCCCAGCGTGCGGGCGGCGCCATAGAGTTCGCGCGCCACCGCCGCGGATGCCGTGGTGTGGTCCACGAAGACCGCACCCTGCTGCATGCCGGCGAACGCGCCGTCGGCCCCGAGCACCACGGAGCGCAGGTCGTCGTCATTGCCCACGCAGCAAAACACGATGTCCGCGCCTTGTGCGGCCTCGCGCGGCGTCTTGGCATGTTTTACGGTTGCAACGCCCTTGAATTCAGCGCACCATGCTTCTGATTTCGTAGCGGTACGGTTGTACACCGTCACGGTATGGCCCGCCGATGCCAAGTGCCCCGCCATCGGGTAGCCCATGACGCCCAAGCCCAGGAAGGCCACGCGGCGTGCGGGGACCGGATCGTAGGTGCGGGGATTGATGCTGCTGCTCATGGGTTGGGCTCCGTCAAAAAGAGAGGCCCGCAGGGGCGGGCCGGGTGGGGCGAGTGTGGGGGTATCAGACGATGGCGAAATGCTCGGTGCCCGAGGCCAGGTCCGTCGTCTTGGCACGCTGGCTGCTGAGCTTGATCTGCAAGCGCAGGTCGTTCACCGAGTCGGCGTTGCGCAGGGCATCCTCATAGCTGATCACGTTGGCCTCGAACAGGTCGAACAGTGCCTGGTCGAAGGTCTGCATGCCCAGGTTGCGGCTCTTCTTCATGATTTCCTTGATCTCGGCCACCTCGCCCTTGAAGATGAGGTCGGCGATCAGCGGCGTGTTCAGCATCACCTCGACGGCAGCCGCGCGCCCCTTGCCGTCCTGCTTGGGAATCAGGCGCTGCGAGATCAGTGCCTTGAGGTTCAGCGACAGGTCCATCAGCAACTGGGCGCGCCGCTCCTCGGGGAAGAAGTTGATGATCCGGTCCAGTGCCTGGTTGGCGCTGTTGGCGTGCAGCGTGGCCAGGCACAGGTGGCCGGTTTCGGCAAACGCCACGGCGTGCTCCATGGTCTCGCGGTCGCGGATTTCGCCCATCAGGATCACGTCCGGCGCCTGACGCAGCGTGTTTTTGAGGGCCGCCTCCCAGCTGTCGGTGTCCAGGCCCACCTCGCGCTGCGTGATCACGCAGTTCTTGTGCGGATGCACGAATTCCACCGGGTCTTCCACCGTGATGATGTGGCCGAAGGAGTTCTCGTTGCGCCAGTCCAGCATGGCGGCCAGCGTGGTGGACTTGCCCGAGCCCGTCGCGCCGACCAGGATGCACAGCCCGCGCTTGGTCATGGTGACTTCCTTGAGCACCTGCGGAACGCCCAGGCCGTCGATGGTGGGCAGCGTGAGCGGAATCGTCCGCAGCACCATGCCCACGCGGCCCTGCTGTACGAAGGCGTTCACTCGGAACCGGCCCACGCCCGCGGGCGAGATGGCAAAGTTGCACTCCTTGGTGCGCTCGAAGTCGGCCACCTGCTTGTCGCTCATGATGGCGCGCGCCAGCGTGAGCGTGTGGTTGGGCGTCAGAGGCTGGGGAGAGACCTTGGTGACCTTGCCGTCGACCTTGATCGCCGGCGGAAACTCCGCCGTGATGAAAAGGTCGCTCCCCCCGCGGCTGACCATCAGCTTGAGCAGATCGTTGATGAATTTGCTCGCCTGATCCCGTTCCATCCCATACCCCCTTGGTCGTCAGCCTTGTGTTGTTGTGCCGGGCTGTTCAGCGTTGATTTTCACTCAGACGCGCGCTCACCACGCGCAGGCGCTGCGACAGCTTGCGCGCCAGCAGGGCCACCAGGCTGGCGGCCAGTTGCGGGTCGTGGGCCATCATCTCATCCAGCGCCTCGGCGCTGAGCACCGCGATCTCGCATTCCGTGAGCGTGGTGCACGCCGAAAAACGGATGCCGCTGTCCAGCAGCGACATCTCGCCCAGGATATCGCCGGGCCGCGTCTCGGCCAGGCGCAGTTGCTCTCCCCAGGGCTGGACACGGTCCACGGCGATGGTGCCCGTGAGCAGCACGACCATGAAGTTGCCGTATTCGTCCTGGCGGATCAGGTCGCGGTTGGGCGCAACGGAGGCGAACTCGAAGAAGCGCTCCATGCGTTCCACGGCGTCGTGGTCCAGGTGCGCCATGTACTTGTCCTTGCTCCACAGCGACTGCAGCAGCCTACCGCCACGGCTTTGGGGCAGGCGCTTGGCATCGACTTCGACGGCGCGCGCCTCCCAGGGGACCAGTTGTGATTGCTCCACGCCCTGGCCGGCAAATGCGGTGGTGAAGAACACAGAGTCGGTGCTCTCCTCGCCGGACTTGCGGTTTTTGGACTTGAGCAGGCCGAGGATGCCTTTCATGATGGGGCTCCGATGCGGGCTCGTGTACCAACGAGCCGGGTAGTGAAAAAGTGTGCGGGCCCGCCTTGGAGGGGGGTCAGCCGGGGAAGTTCTCGGGAATCTTGGCCTTGCTGCGCGCCTCGGCCGGGCTGATGATGTTGCGGCGCACCAGGTCGGAGAGGTTCTGGTCCAGCGTCTGCATACCGACGCTGTTGCTGGTCTGGATGGTGGAGTACATCTGCGCCACCTTGGCCTCGCGGATCAGATTGCGGATGGCGCTCGTGCCCAGCATGATCTCGTGCGCCGCCACGCGGCCCGAGCCGTCCTTGGTCTTGCACAGCGTCTGCGAGATCACCGCCTGCAGCGACTCCGACAACATCGCGCGCACCATTTCCTTTTCTTCAGCGGGGAAGACGTCGATGATCCGGTCGATGGTCTTGGCGGCGCTGGACGTGTGCAGCGTGCCGAACACCAAGTGGCCGGTCTCGGCGGCGGTCATGGCCAGGCGGATGGTTTCCAGGTCGCGCATTTCGCCCACCAGAATGGCGTCCGGGTCCTCGCGCAGCGCTGAGCGCAGGGCCGCGGCGAACGACAGCGTCATCGGCCCCACTTCGCGCTGGTTGACCAGGCACTTCTTGGACTCGTGCACGAACTCGATCGGATCCTCGATGGTGAGGATGTGGCCGTACTCGCTTTCGTTGAGGTAGTTGACCATGGCCGCCAGCGTGGTGGACTTGCCCGAACCCGTGGGGCCCGTCACCAGCACCAGGCCGCGTGGCTTGAGCGCCAGGTCGGCAAAAATGCGCGGCGCGTTGAGCTGCTCCAGCGTCAGGATCTTGCTCGGAATGGTACGGAACACCGCGGCCGCGCCACGGTTCTGGTTGAACGCGTTGACGCGAAAGCGCGCCAGGCCGTCGATCTCGAAGGAAAAGTCCACTTCCAGGAACTCTTCGTAGGTCTTGCGCTGGGCGTCGCTCATGATGTCGTACACCATGGCGTGGACGGTCTTGTGGTCCAGTGCATCGACGTTGATGCGGCGTACGTCCCCGTGGACCCGGATCATGGGCGGCAGGCCGGCGGAAAGGTGCAGGTCGGACGCCTTGTTCTTCACGCTGAAGGCGAGCAATTGGGTGATGTCCACGGATTCCCTCTTATCGTTTGATACGCTTGGGCGAACATTATGACGACGATTGCCAGCAACCTCCAGAATGTGCGGGAGCGCATCGCGCGCGCCTGCGCGGCGGCCGGCAGGCCACCCGATGCCGTGGCGCTGCTGGCGGTTTCCAAGACCTTCGGCCCCGAGGCCGTGCGTGACGCGGCATTGGCGGGCCAGCGGCGGTTTGGCGAAAACTACATTCAGGAAGCCGTGGAAAAGATGGCTCTGGTGGCGGCGCTCGGGCTGCCGCAGCCGCTGGAGTGGCACTGCATCGGCCCGGTGCAGAGCAACAAGACCCGCCTGGTGGCCCAGCACTTCGACTGGGTGCACACGGTGGACCGCCCCAAGACGGCGCAGCGTCTGTCCGACCAACGTCCCGACAACCTGCCCGCGCTGCAGGTCTGTATCCAGGTGAACGTGGATGGTGGCGCCACCAAGGCCGGTGTGCCGGCCGAGGAGGCATTGGCGCTGGCCCAGGCGGTGGCAGCGCTGCCGCGGCTCACGCTGCGCGGCGTCATGAGCATCCCCGACCCGGCGCCCGACGAGGCCGCGCAACTGGCCGTGCTGCTGCGCGTGCGCCAGGTGTTCGACACCCTGCGCGCGAATGGCGGCCCGGGGTTCGAGGCGGTCGATACCCTGTCGCTGGGCATGACCGGCGACCTGGAGGCCGCGGTGCGCGCCGGCAGCACCATGGTGCGCGTGGGCAGCGGCATCTTCGGTGCGCGCCACTACCCGGCCTGATAAGCTGGCCGTCATCTAGTTTTGACGGAGATTCCCTCATGCCCGGTTTGCTGCCCGACGTCGATCCCGATGGCCTGCTCGAATTCTCGGTGGTCTATACCGACCGTGCGCTCAACCACATGTCGCGCCGCTTCGTCAGCGTGATGCAGGACATCCTGGCGACGCTCAAGGATGTCTACCGCGCGCACACGGCGGTGCTCGTGCCCGGCAGCGGCACCTTCGGCATGGAGGCCGTGGCACGCCAGTTCGCCAACCGCGAGAAGGTGCTCATCGTGCGCAACGGCTGGTTCAGCTACCGCTGGAGCCAGATCTTCGACGCCGGCGGGCTGGGCGGTGGTGCCGCGGTCTGCCAGGCGCGCCGCCAGGGCGATGGTCCACAGGCGCCCTGGGCTCCCTGCCCGGCGAGCGAGGTGGCCGCCGCCATCCGCGCCGAGCGGCCGAAGGTGGTGTTCGCCCCGCATGTGGAGACGGCCAGTGGCATCCTGCTGCCCGACGATTACCTGCGCACCGTGAGCGACGCCGCGCACGAGGTGGGCGCGCTGTTCGTGCTGGACTGCGTGGCCTCCGGCGCGATGTGGGTGGACATGGAAAAGACCGGTGTGGACGTGCTGATCTCTGCGCCGCAAAAGGGCTGGAGCGGCTCGCCCTGCTGCGCCATGGTGATGCTGTCGGCCCGCGCGCGTGAGGCGATCGAGCAGACGCAGAGCTCCAGCTTCTCGTGCGACCTCAAGAAGTGGATGCAGATCGCCGAGGGCTACGAAAAGGGCCAGCACGCCTACCACACCACCATGCCCACCGATGCGCTGGTGCGCCTGCGCGACGTGATGCTGGAAACGCGCGACTACGGCTTTGCCAAGGTGCGCGACGAGCAGATCGCACTCGGCGCCAAGGTGCGCGCGCTGCTGCAGGCGCGGGGCTTTCCCAGCGTGGCGGCTGCGGGCTACGAGGCACCGGGCGTGGTGGTGAGCTACACCACCGACCCCGGCATCCAGAGCGGCAAGAAGTTCGCCGAGGCGGGGCTGCAGACCGCCTCGGGCGTGCCGCTGCAATGCGGCGAGGGTGCGGACTTCCAGACCTTCCGCCTGGGCCTGTTCGGCCTGGAGAAGTGGCACAACGTGGACCGCACGGTGGGCCACCTGGCCGCGGCGCTGGACCAGGTCGCGCCGGCGCGCTGACTGCTGGCCGGCGGCGCAAAAGCGTCCATCTCCTACAACCGCGGGGTGGCGTGGGCCGCGGTGCGCGGCTATGCTTTCCCGCATGCATGCTTCCCCCCTGGAGCCTGGTGCGCAGGCCGCGGCTTCGGCCGAGCCGGCCGCGCTCGCGGGCCGCGCCTCCCAGCTGTCCCGGGCCAAGCGCCAGGCCACCGGCCTGCTGCTAGCAGTGGTCGTCGTCTTTGCGCTGACCTATTTCTTTCCACCCAGTCTGGGCGTGGCCTGCGTGCGCGCCGTGGCGGAGGCCGCCATGGTGGGCGCCCTGGCCGACTGGTTTGCGGTTTCGGCGCTGTTTCGGCGCATCCCGCTGCCGCTGGTGCAGCGCCACACCGACATCATTGCGCGCAACAAGGACCGCATCGGCGGCAACCTGGCGGTGTTCGTGCGCGACAAATTCCTGGACGCGCCTTCGCTCGTGACCATGATCCGCCGCCACGATCCGGCCAACATGCTGGCGCAGTGGCTCACGGCACCGGCCAACGCGCGCCTGCTGGGCAGGCAGGTGGCCAGGCTGGCGCTGACCGCGCTGGACACGGTGGAGGACGCGAAGATCCAGGCCTTCCTGAGCCAGGCCGCGCGCACGCTGGTGGGCAAGATCGACCTGTCGCGCTCCATGGCGTCGGCGCTGGGCGCGCTCACCTACCAGGGCCGGCACCAGGCGCTGCTGGACGACCTGCTGGAGCGCCTGGGCGGCATGGTGCGATCGGAGGACACGCGCGCCTTCGTGGCCGACACGCTGCTGCAGTGGATCAAGCGTGAGCATCCGCTCAAGCAGAAGGTGCTGCCCACCGATTGGCTCTCGGGCAAGGGCGCCTCGGCCATCACGCACGCCGTGGACACCCTGCTCAAGGCGGTGGCCGAGGACCCGCAGCACGAGCTGCGCGAGGCGCTGGACGGCGCCGTGCAGCGCCTCATCGCCCGCCTGCAGACCGACCCCGATTGGGCGCGCCGCGGCGACGAGGTGCGCGGCTACCTGCAGAACGACGAGGTGCTGGGCCGCTATGTGCGCGATCTGTGGAGCGACCTGCGCCAGAAGCTGCGCGACGATCTGATGAACGAAGACTCGGCATTGTCCGCGCGCGTGGCCGACATGGGGCAGTGGCTGGGGCTGTCGCTCGCGGGTGATGCGGCGCTGCGCGTGCGCCTGAACGTGCGCCTGGAACTGTGGGCCGCCACCTTTGCGCCCGATGTGGCGCAGTCGGTGGCCGAACACATCCGCGCTACGGTGCAGCGCTGGGACGCGCAGGAGATGGCGCGGCTGGTGGAACTGCACATCGGCAGCGACCTGCAGTACATCCGCATCAACGGCACCGTGGTGGGGGGCTGCATCGGGCTGCTGCTGTTCGCCGTCTCGCACGCGGGCGCGTTGTGGGCGGCGGTGGTCGGGTCGTGAGTGCTATCTAATTAGTAGCTGCTAGCGCTTACTGGATAAGCGCTAAGACCCGATTTTGCTTAGAACCGAAAATCCAGCGTTTGCGGCGCTCGGCCCACCTGCACGGTGCGGCTGTGGTTCTGGCCGGCGCCCTGTACTTCCACACGGTAACTGCCCGCAGGCAGTTGCAGCAGGCACACGGGGCCGCCGGCGCGCAGTTGCATCGCGTCGCCCCCGCCTTGCGGGGTGATGCGCACGTCGACGTTGGCCTCGTAGGCGCCATCGGCACGCGCGAACAGCAGCGACAGGGGATAGTCCTTCATGGCTGCGCGCATGGCGGTGGATTCGTCCGTGCCGATGCCGCCGCACTGGTAGTGCAGCGCACCGGCCGTCTGCACGGGCGGCAGCACGGCCGGGCGGGACGCGCTGTCGGCCTGCGCCTGCGCCTGCACGGCGCTGGCGCCGCTGGCCAGCAGGGCACACAGACCCAGCGGCGCCAGACGGCGCGGAAGTCGAAACGGGAACGGGGACAACACGGGCATGGCGCACCTCCTTGTCAGGGGTAAAAGCGCCATGCTGGCACCTGGTTGCGCGCCGCGCTGTCAGCCCAGGGCGCGAGCGCGCGTGGTGGCCGTCAGAAGCGCGGCAGGTTGGCGTGGCTCATCTTGCCGTTGCGCACCAGCATCTTGCCGTACTCGGCGCAGCGGTTCAGCGTCGGGATCACCTTGCCGGGGTTGAGCAGGCCCTGCGGGTCGAACGCCTCCTTGAGCGCGAACATCTGCGCGTTCTCCTCCACGGTGAACTGCGCGCACATGGAGTTGAGCTTTTCCACCCCCACGCCGTGCTCGCCCGTCACGGTGCCGCCCATGGCCACGCTGGTTTCCAGAATGTCGGCGCCGAACAGCTCGCAGCGGTGCAGCTGGTCGGGGTCGTTGGCATCGAACAGGATCAGCGGGTGCAGGTTGCCGTCGCCCGCGTGGAACACGTTGCAGCAGCGCAGCTGGTATTTCTTCTCCATCTCCTGGATGGCGAGCAGGATGTCCGCCAGGCGCTTCCTCGGGATGGTGGAGTCCATGCACATGTAGTCGGGACTGATGCGGCCGCTGGCGGGGAAGGCGTTCTTGCGCCCGCTCCAAAAGCGCATGCGCTCTTCCTCGCTGGTGCTGACCGAGATGGCCGTGGCGCCCGAGCCGCGCAGCACTTCGCTCATGCGCGCGATCTCTTCCTCCACTTCCTCGGGCGTGCCGTCGGACTCGCACAGCAGGATGGCCTCGGCCGTCAGGTCGTAGCCGGCCTTGACGAAGTCCTCCACGGCGGCGGTCATGGGCTTGTCCATCATCTCCAGGCCGGCCGGGATGATGCCGGCGGCGATCACCGCGGCCACGGCGTCGCCGGCTTTGCGCACGTCGTCAAAGCTGGCCATGATGCAGCGCGCCAACTGCGGCTTGGGCACCAGCTTGACGGTGACCTCCAATGCCACGGCCAGCATGCCCTCGCTGCCGATCACGGCGGCCAGCAGGTCGTAGCCGGGCGCGTCCAGCGCCTCGCTGCCGAAGGTGATGGGCTCGCCCTCCATGGTGTAGCCGCGCACGCGCAGCACGTTGTGCACCGTCAGGCCGTACTTCAGGCAGTGCACGCCGCCGGAGTTCTCGGCCACGTTGCCGCCGATGGTGCAGGCGATCTGGCTGCTGGGGTCAGGGGCGTAATACAGGTTGTAGGGCGCGGCGGCCTCGCTGATGGCCAGGTTGCGCACGCCGCACTGCACGCGCGCCGTGCGGGCGACCGGGTCCAGGTCCAGGATGCGGTTGAACTTGGCCAGCGACAGCGTCACGCCCATGGCATGCGGCATGGCGCCGCCCGACAGGCCCGTCCCAGCGCCGCGCGCCACCACGGGCACGCCCAGGCGGTGGCAGGTCTTCAGCACGGCCTGCACTTCGCCTTCCGTCTCGGGCAGGCACACGACCAGCGGGCGCTGGCGGTAGGCCGTGAGGCCGTCGCATTCGTAAGGCGTGGTGTCCTCGGGCTGCCAGAGCAGCGCATGCTGTGGCACGCAGGCCGACAGGGCCTGCACGACCTCGGCCTGGCGCTGGGCGCGTTCGGTGGATGTGGGGCTGGGCATGGCGTGACTGTAGGCCATGGCGTGCGCGCGCGGCGTGAGTTTTCTTGCAGGCGGGCGTGAGCCGTGTTGCGCCAATTGCTGCGTTATTAATAGCTACTGGCGCTTGATGGATAAGCGCTAGAGCCTGATTTGGCTTATGGAAATTGGCTTGCGCACGGCCGCGCCGCTTGCGGGGTTACCCCAGCGTGCGGCGCAGCCAGTCCGCGAAGGCCGCGCATTCCCAGCGGTCCATGGTGCCGGTGCGCCAGCACAGGTAGTGCGCGTAGGGGCTGGGGGCGTCGGTGTCGAACAGGCGTACCAGCGTGCCCTGGTCCAGCCAGGGCGCGGCGAGCTTGAGCCGTACCGGGGCCACGCCCATGCCCGCCGCGGCGGCGTCGCACATCAGGCCCACGTCGTTGAATTGCGAGCCTTCGTTGGGCTCGGCCCAGGCCAGGCCCACGGCCGCGAACCAGCTGCGCCAGGGCTCCAGCGGGCTGCGCAGCAGGGGCAGGCCTTCCAGGTCCTCGGGGCGCTCGAAGGGGCCGTGCTCGCGCACGAAGCCGGGCGAGGCCAGGGGCGTGAGCACGTCGCGTGCGATCTCCACATGCTCCATGTCGGCGTAGTGGCCGGGGCCGTAGCGCACGACGAGGTCCGCGTCTTCCGCCACCACGTCCAGCAGCGGGATGGAGACCTGCAGGGCCAGGTCGATCTCGGGGTAGGTCTCGGTGAACTGGCGCAGCCGCGGGATGAGCAAGGCGCGCGCGAAGGTGGGGGTGACCGCGATCTTCAGCCGGCGCTTGCCCGGCGCCACTGCCGTGCCTGGGAAGCGCTGCAGCGCGGTGAGCCCCTCGCGCACATGGGCCAGATAGGCGCTGCCGTCGGTGGTCAGGGAAAAGTCGGCCCGCCCGAACAGCCGCGTGCCCAGGATCTGCTCCAGCTGCTTGACGCGGTGGCTTACGGCGCTGGGGGTGACGCACAGCTCATCGGCCGTCTGCGTCACGCTGCGCAGGCGCGCCAGCGCCTCGAAGGTCAGCAGGCACTGGATGGGCGGGATGCGCCGCAGGCTGGCGGCGTCCAGGGCCGCCTTGGCCGCGATGGAAAGGGATTGCGTGGCCATGGCGGCGTATGGGGGCAGGGCGGGTTCAGCGGAAGACGACGGTCTTGTGGCCGTTGAGCAGCACGCGGTGCTCGCTGTGCCACTTCACGGCGCGCGCCAACACCTGGCTTTCGGTGTCCCGCCCGCGGGCGGTGAGATCTTCCACGGTATCCGTGTGATCCGCTCTTGTAACATCTTGTTCGATAATCGGCCCCTCGTCGAGGTCGGCCGTCACGTAGTGGGCGGTAGCGCCAATCAGCTTCACGCCGCGGTCATGCGCCTGGTAATAGGGTTTGGCGCCCTTGAAGCTGGGCAGGAAACTGTGGTGGATGTTGATCGCGCGGCCCGACAGCTTGGTGCACAGGTCGTTGGACAGCACTTGCATGTAGCGCGCCAGCACCACCAGTTCGGCCCCCTCGGCCTGGATGATCTCGTACTGCTTGGCCTCGGCCTGCGCCTTGGTGGCGGCGGTGACGGGGATGTGGTGGAAAGGGATGTTGTAGCTGGCCGCGAGCTGGTAGAAGTCGCGGTGGTTGCTGATGATGGCGCGGATGTCGATGGGCAGCAAACCGCTCTTGTAGCGAAACAGCAGGTCGTTGAGGCAGTGGCCTTCCTTGCTGACCATCAGCACGGTCTTCATGGCCGCGCTGGTGGCATGCAGGCTCCAGCGCATGCTGTGCTCTTCGGCAAAGGTGGCCAGTTCGGCCTTGAGGGTGGCTTCGTCGGTGGACTCGCATGCGAATTGCACGCGCATGAAGAAAAGGCCGGTGCCCTGGTCGTTGTACTGAGCGGCTTCCTCGATGTTGCCGCCGTGGTCCAGCAGGAAGCCGGAGACGGCGTGCACCAGCCCGAGCCGGTCGGGGCAGGACAGTGTCAGGATGTAGGAATGGGTCATATGCTGCGATTGTCGCAGCACGCGAGGCCCCTTCAGGAGTGTGGATTGCTGAGTAAAGGCGCGGGCCGCAGGCCCTCGTGGAGGCCCCTGCAGGGCCGCTGGATGTTGGCGCTGGCCGTTGGTGCCATGGGTGCGGCCTGGGCCTGGGCGGGCGGCCGCCTTGCAGTACCTGCCCCTGGAGCCGCAGGCGCTGCAGTCCCTGCTGCAGTACAAGAGCGGGCTGGACGCCGTGCTGGCGGGTGCTCTGCTGGGCTGGCTCCTGCTGCGCTGGCGCCGGGGCGGGAGCCGGCGCACCCTGGCGCGCCGGGTGGAGCAGGTGCTGCGCCACGCGCCCGCCGGCATGGCGCGGCTGAGCATGGACGGCCGCCTGGTGTGGGCCAATGAACGCCTGCGTGAATGGCTGGGCGTGGCGCCGCACGAGCCGCTGCCGCAGGTCGACTTCCGAACGCTGGTGCGCCCGCACGACAGCGATTGGGCGCAGCGGCAACTGCAGCGGCTGCGCGCCCGCGAGATCGACCATTACCAGGGCGAGCGCTGGTGCCGCAACCAGCGCGATGGATCGCAGCTGCCCGTGCTGTGCACCGTGAGCCATGTGCTGGCCCTGGAGAGCGAGCCCGACCACCTGGTGTGCGTACTGCAGTCCCTGCGCGAAGTGCATGCCGCGCGCGACGCGCAGGCGCTCAGCGAACAGCGCTGGCGCTTGGCGGCCACGGTGGTGGACAACACCATCGAAGGCGTGGTGGTCACCGATGCCGACGGCCGCATCCTCTCGGTCAACCCGGCCGTCACGCGGCTCATGGGCTATACCGAGGAAGAGTTGCTGGGCCAGAACCCGCGCGTGTTCAAGTCGGGGCGGCATGGACCGGCGTTCTACGAGGCCATGTGGGACACCATGCGCCAGACGGGCCACTGGCAGGGGGAGATCTGGAACCGGCGCAAGAACGGCGAGGTGTTCCCGGAGCGCATGTCGCTCTCGGCCGTGCGCGGCGCGGACGGCGCGGTGACGCACTACGTGTGCATGTTCACCGACATCTCCGAGGAAAAGGCCCAGCACCAGCGCCTGGAGTTTCTGGCGCACTGCGACCCGCTGACCGGCCTGCCCAACCGCGCTTGGTTCGGCGAGCAGCTCGACAGCGCCGTGCGCCAGGCCCAGGACAGCGGCGAGCAGATGGCCCTGCTGCTCCTGAACCTGGACCGCTTCAAGGACGTGAACGACAGCTACGGCCACGCCGTGGGCGACGAGGTGCTCAGGCACATCACCCGCCAGGTCGAGCAGAACCTGCGCCCGGGCGATCTGCTGGGACGGCTGGCCGGCGACGAGATCGCCGTGCTGGCCCGCCACCTGCGCCATGCGGACGGCGCGGCAGCCGTGGCGCGGCACCTGATCGCCGCGGCCAGCACGCCCTGGAGCACGCCCGACGGCATCGAGGTGGTGGTGGGCGTGAGCGTGGGCATCTGCATGTTCCCCGCCCATGCGCGGACCACCGAGGCGCTGCTGCAGGGCGCGCATTCCTCGGTGTACGGCGCCAAGGCCCGCGGGCGCGGCGCGTATTGCTTCTTTGACGAATCGCTGATCCAGGCCGCGCGCGAGCGCCTGGAGATCGAGGCGCGGCTGCGCGTGGCCCTGGCGCAGGGGCACCTGCGGCTGTACTACCAGCCGCAGGTATGCATCGCCACCGGCCGGATCATGGGGGCCGAGGCGCTGGTGCGCTGGCTGGACCCGCAGGAGGGCATGATCTCGCCCGCGCGCTTCATCCCCGTGGCCGAGACCTCGGGCGTGATCGGCCCCCTGGGCCAGTGGGTGATGCGCGCCGCCTGCGAGCAGGGCCAGCGCTGGCGCGCCGACGGCCTGCCGGAGATCCGCCTGGCCATCAACCTCTCGCCGCGCCAGTTCCAGTTGACCGACGTGGCCGCCTGCGCCGCCGAGGCGCTCAAGGCCAGCGGCTTCCCGGCCCGCTGCCTGGAGCTGGAACTGACCGAGTCGGTGCTGGCCGAGCGACCCGACGAGATCCGCGCCGTGCTGCAGCGGCTGCAGCAGCTGGGCGTGCGCATGGCGGTGGACGACTTCGGCACCGGCTATTCGTCCCTGGCGCACCTCAAGCGCTTTCCCATCGACGTGCTCAAGATCGACCAGGGCTTCATCCGCGACATTCCCCGCAGCGCCGACGACATGGCCATCAGCGCCGCCATCGTTGCCATGGGGCACAGCCTGGGGCTGTCGGTGCTGGCCGAGGGGGTGGAGACGCCGCAGCAGCTGGCGTTCCTGCGCGAGCGCGGCTGCGACGCCTACCAGGGCTACCTGTGCAGCCGCCCCCTGCCGGCGGAGGAGTTCGCCCGGCTGCTGCAGGCGCACAACGGCATGGCGGGCTGAGCGAGCGCGGGCTGGGGCCAGCGTCCGCTACGGCGCGGGCGGCGGGCCGGGCCAGCGCTCGCGCAGCTCCGCACACGGGTCGTGGGGCGTCAGCGCCGGCGTGCGGTGGATGTAATCCGCTTCGCTTTCAATAGCTGGTCGCGCTTGTCCCGCTTGGGCTATTGCCACTTTTGACGTGAAATCACTCGGCAGCCACGTGGGCACGCCCAGGCTGCGCTGCACGTGGCCGAAGCCCGCCACCAGCAATACCGTGCGGCCGGGGCGGTGGGCGGCCTGCACGGCGCGCGCCATGCGGGCGTCCCGCGCCAACTGGATGCGCACCATGGGCATCAGCCGCTGCGCCGGCACCAGGCCGCAGTGGCCCTCCTCGATCGCGGTGCGCTGGCGCGCCAGCGCGGCGGGAGGCAGGTGCGTGTCCAGCGCGGTGTCGCGCATGGCTTGCGGCATCTGGCTGCGCGGCAGGTTACCGCCGCGCACCGGCACGCCCGCGGCCACGGCAGCCATCACCACCGGCGCATAGCGGTCCCAGGGCCAGGCCTGTTCATCCCATTGCAGCGCGGCGCGCACCTGGGCAGCGTCCGCGTCCGGCGGCAGGCCATCGGTGCCCGCGCCTTCGGGCGCCATCTCCAACACCAGGGCCGCAAGGCGCTGGCGCGCGGCGAGCCACTGGACCGTGTGCCGCTGCCACTGTTGGTGGGCGGCGGCGTCATGCTGCTCGCCCAGCAGCAGGGCGTCCACGGGCGGCCAGCGCTCCAGTTGGGAATCCCAGGCCGTTTCGGCCCCAGAGGTGGGCTGTGGCTGCTCGGGGGGTGTCGTGCAGCCTGCGATCCAGACCAGTGCCAAAGCGGTGAGCAAGAGACGAACCAGCGGCGAGAAAATCATGGGCCAATGGTAGGGCGTGGTTGCCTTGCAACCGGGCGTAAATGCGACTTGCATGCCGATCATGCGGGTGCGTAATTGCGCGGGGCCGCTTCCCAGGCGGCTGGCGTGCTACAGGAAACGGAGAGCGCGGCGGACTACAGGGGCGCCTTTGTGTGGTGCCCCCCGCAGGGTCTTGACGCAGGTTCGCGGCGCGGGCTCCCGAGCAGTGTAAAAATCTAGGATTGCCGCCGCGGCTGCCCGCGGCGTGCCCGTCAGAATCCCTTTCGGAGCCCCTCCATGCAGCGTGAAATCACCGACCTTGCCCCCGCCCTGTCTACACAACCCATCAGCATGGATGTGCTGAAGGAGAAATACTTCAAAGACGGCGAGAGCGATGTCGAGGATCTGTTCCGCCGCGTGGCGCGGGCGTTGGCCTCGGTCGAGCGCGAGGACATGCGCCAGGCCCTGGAGGCGCGCTTCCTGGACAACCTGCGTGCCGGCGCCATCGGGGCGGGGCGCATCATGAGCGCTGCCGGCACCGACATCCAGGCCACCCTCATCAACTGCTTCGTGCAGCCCGTGGGCGACTGCATCCAGGGCGTGGACGATGCGGGCTACCCCGGCATCTACGAGGCCTTGCGCGAGGCCGCCGAGACCATGCGCCGCGGCGGCGGCGTGGGCTACGACTTCTCGCGCATCCGCCCGCGCGGCGCGCTGGTGAAGGGCACGGCCTCCATGGCCTCGGGCCCCTGCAGTTACATCAACGTCTTCGACCAGTCCTGCTCCACGGTGGAGAGTGCGGGCGCGCGCCGCGGCGCGCAGATGGGCGTGCTGCGCATCGACCACCCGGACGTGCTGGACTTCATCACCGCCAAGCGTACGCCGGGCCGCTGGAACAATTTCAATGTGTCCGTGGGCGTGCCCGACGCCTTCATGGAAGCGGTGGAGCAGGACCGTGATTGGGAGCTGGTGCATGGCGCCGCGCCCGGTGCGGAGCTGCAGGCCCAGGGCGCACACCAGCGCGCCGACGGGCAGTGGGTGTACCGCGCGGTGCGCGCGCGCGAATTGTGGGACACGATCATGAAGTCGGCTTACGACTTCGCTGAGCCCGGCATCCTGTTCCTGGACCAGATCAACACCGACAACAACCTGCACTACACGGAGACCATCCAGGCGACCAACCCGTGTGGCGAGCAGCCGCTGCCGCCCTACGGCTGCTGCGACCTGGGCCCGATCATCCTCACGCGCTTCGTGCGCAACCCGTTCGGGCTGCATGGCGAGGCGTCGTTCGACTTCGATGCCTTCGAGCAGGCCGTGGCCACCCAGGTGCGCGCGCTGGACAACGTGCTGGACGTGACCTTCTGGCCACTGCCGCAGCAGCAGGCCGAGTCGGCGGCCAAGCGCCGCATCGGCGTGGGCTTCACGGGCATGGGTAACACGCTGGCCATGCTGTGCAAGCGCTACGACCGCCAGGAAGGGCGCGACATGGCGGTACAGATCGCCGAGCGCATGCGCAACGCGGCCTACCGCGCGTCGGTGGAACTGGCCAAGGAAAAGGGCGCATTCCCCAAGTTCGACGCCGATGGCTACCTGGCCAAGGGCACCTTCGCCAGCCGCCTGCCCGCGGACATCCAGAAGGCCATCCGCAAGCACGGCATCCGCAACAGCCATCTGCTGTCCATCGCGCCCACGGGCACGGTGAGTCTGGCTTTCGCCGACAACGCCTCCAACGGCATCGAGCCGCCGTTCTCCTGGAGCTACACGCGCCGCAAGCGCGAGGCCGACGGCAGCAAGAGCGAGTACGTGGTGGAGGACTACGCCTGGCGTCTGTACAAGACGCTGG
Organism: Diaphorobacter sp. MNS-0; assembly: GCF_019602835.1. NCBI lineage: Bacteria > Pseudomonadati > Pseudomonadota > Betaproteobacteria > Burkholderiales > Comamonadaceae > Diaphorobacter > Diaphorobacter sp. MNS-0. The sequence goes on from NZ_CP080761.1 coordinate 477,602, forward strand.
GCGGCGACGTGAACCATCTGCCTGCGTACTTCGTGAGCGCCATGGACATGGCGGCCGCCGACCACGTGGCCATGATGGAGGCCGTGCAGCCCTTTGTGGACACGGCGATCTCCAAGACCGTGAACGTGCCCGAGGACTACCCCTACGCCGATTTCAAGGGCCTGTACATGCAGGCCTGGCACTCGGGCCTGAAGGGCCTGGCCACCTACCGGCCCAACAGCATCCTGGGCGCCGTGCTGGAAGTCACGCCCGCCGCAGCGCCGGCCCCCGCCGCCGCACCCGAGGCCGCGCCTGCCCCGGTGGTGGTGGACCCCATGCGCACCATGATCGAGAGCCGTCCCACAGGCGGCCTGTCGGCCGTGGCGGAGAAGCTGGAGTACTGGACGCAGGAAGGCCACAAGACGCTGTACCTGATCGTCTCCTTCCTGCCCGTGCCTGACGGGCGCGGCGGCACGGTGGACCGCGCCATCGAGTTCTTCATGCCCGTGGGGCAGAGCGGCGAATCGCAGCAGTGGATCACCTCCAGCATGCGCCTGCTGTCGCTGGCCGCGCGCGGCGGCTTCCTGGAGCGCGCGTTGTCCGACATGCGCAAGGTGGCCTGGGACCGTGGCCCCGTGCGCCTGGGCACGCACCAGAAGGCCGACGGCACCCACGTGCCGCTGTGGCACGACTCCGAGGTGGCCGCCATCGCGTATGCCGTGCAGAACATCCTGGCCCAGCGTGCCATGCCGCAGCAGCAGGTGCTGCCGCTGGACGAGCCCGCCGCAGCGCCCGCGACCGGCATGCCCCCGGCCATGGCCGGCAAGAAGTGCAATGAGTGCGGTGCCCACGCCGTGATCCGCAAGGATGGCTGCGACTACTGCACCCAGTGCGGCGCCCTGGGCAGCTGCGGCTGAGCAGACCGGAACGCCCTGGCAACACCAGGGTGTTTACTATCAATATGATAGCTGTTTGCGCTTGATGGGAGCGCGCGGAAGCATGTTTTCGCTTGTATGCCGCGGCCGTAGGCTTGAGCAAACTTGACTTCCATCAAGACATTTCAAAAGCGCGTGCCTACACTGCCGCCATGCGCAACAAGTCCACGCTGTCCACCAAGCTGCTGGCCATGGGCACGGTGTTCCTGCTGGTGGCGCTGGCATCCATCGGCTTCACGCTGTGGGTGACCTGGAAGTTGGAGGGGGGCGCCGCTGCGGTGAACGAGGCGGGTCGCCTGCGCATGAACATGCTGCGCATGGTGCTGGCCCAGCAGAACGAGTCGCCCCAGGAGTTCGCGCGGCTGGAAACGCGCTTCAACGAAGGGCTGGAGTTGCTGCGCACGGGTGACCCCGCCCGGCCGCTGTTCGTGCCCTGGAGCGATGACACGCGCGAGCGCTACGAACACATCCGCCGGCAGTGGCTGCTCATCGAAAACGACTGGAAAGCCGCCGCGCACTATGAAAGCAGCGCCGCGGCCGTGGCGCGCGCCGATGCCTTCGTGCTGGACCTGGACAGCTTCGTCGAGGCCATCGAGATCCAGATCGTGCGCCTCACGGCGGTGCTGCATCTGTTCCACCTGTTCATGGTGGCGTTGGCCATCGGCTCGGCTGTGGCCTTCATGGCGCTGAGCTACCTGCTTGTACTCAACCCCGTCACGCGGCTGCAACAGGCCCTGGCGCGGCTGCGCAAGGGCGACCTGGGCACGCGCCTGGAGGTGGAAGCAGACGACGAGTTCGGCCAGCTGACGGCGGGTTTCAACCTCATGGCCCATGCGCTGCAGACCTCGCACGAGGACCTGGAGCGCAAGGTACGCGAAAAGACCGCCACCATCGAAGTGCGCAACCAGCGCCTGGCGGCGTTGTATGCGGTGAGCGCCCTTGCGGCGGAGGCGGGGAGCCTGGAAGAGTTGACCCAGGGTTTCGTGCAGCAGATCCGCCGCGTGGCGGGGTGCGACGCGGCGGCCGTGCGCTGGTCGGACGAAGCCAACGAGCGCTACGTGCTGCTGGCCTCCGACGGGCTGCCCCAGTCGCTGGCGGAGCACGAGCACTGCGTGGTCACCGGCGCCTGCGAATGCGGACAGGCGCAGGGCCAGGCGCGCATGCGTGTGATTCCGATCATGCCTGTCGGGGGCCTGCAGTTGCCGCATTGCCGCGAGGCTGGTTTCGAGACGGTGGTGAGTATCCCGGTGCAGATGCACCAGCGCCTGTTGGGCGAGGTCACGCTGCTGTATCGCAGTCCGCTGGAGCTGTCGGCGGAGATGCGCGAGCTGCTGTCCACCATGGCGCATCACTTGGCCACTTCCATGGAAAGCCTGCGCGCCTCGGCGCTGGAGCGCGAGGCAGCGGTGGCGCAGGAGCGCAGCCTCATTGCGCGCGAATTGCACGACTCCATCGCGCAGTCGCTGGCCTTTCTCAAGATCCAAACCCAGCTGCTGCGCGACGCGGTGGCGAAGGACAACACCGAGGCGCGTGACCGCAGCATGGCGGAGCTGGATACCGGTGTGCGCGAATGCTATGCCGACGTGCGTGAGCTGCTGGTGCACTTTCGCACGCGCACGCAGGACGAGGACATCGAAGCGGCGCTGCGCGCCACGCTCTCGAAGTTCGAACACCAGACCGGCGCGGCCACGGCGCTGAGCATGGCGGGGCACGGCCTGCCGCTGGCGCAGGACGTGCAGATCCAGGTGCTGCACATCCTGCAGGAGGCCTTGTCCAACGTGCGCAAGCACGCCGATGCACGCCGCGTGGAGCTGCGGGTGCAGCGCCACCCCCGCTGGCGCTTCGAGGTGCAGGACGATGGCCGCGGGTTCGACCCGGACAGCGTGCCACCCGATTCGCTGCATGTGGGCCTGGGCATCATGCGTGAACGCGCGCAGCGCATCGGTGCGCATCTGGAGCTGGTTTCGCGCCCCGGCGGCGGTGGCACCTGCGTAGTCCTGGAGCTGCCACCAACCACCCGCGAGGAGCCTGCGTTGCCCCTGTCCCTTGTTTCTTCCGCCGCCGCATGAATGCTCCCACCACGCTTTTCCTGATCGATGACCACACCTTGCTGCGCCGCGGACTGGTGGCGCTGCTGTCCCAGCAGCCGGACCTGCGCGTGGTGGGCGAGGCCGGGGACGCCGCGGAGGCCCTGCGTCTGCTGCCTGCGCTGCGCCCCGACGTGATCCTGCTGGACAACCACCTGCCCGGTGTGCGCGGCGTGGACGCCATTGCCGGCCTGCGCGAGGCGTCGCAGGGCAGCCGCGTGTTGATGCTCACGGTGAGCGAGGATGGGCAGGATCTGGCGGCCGCCTTGCGCAACGGCGCGCAGGGGTATTTGCTCAAGACCATTGACGGTGACCTGCTTGCGCAGGCGATACGGCGGGCCGCACGCGGCGAGCCGGTGGTCAGCCCCGAAATGATGGGCAAGCTGGTGGCGGCGTTCCAGTCCCAGGGGGCGCCCACGCCCGAGCCCCTGCCCGAAGAGGAAGAGCCCGTGTCGGTGCTGTCGCCGCGCGAAGAAGACGTGTTGCGCGAGATTGCGCGCGGTCTCAGCAACAAGGAAATCGCACGTGCGCTCGACATTGCCGAGACCACCGTGAAGATCCATGTGCAGCACATTCTGCGCAAGCTGGGACTGTCCTCGCGCGTGCAGGCGGCGGTCTACGCCTCGGACCGCCACCGCCTCACGGAATAACCCCCAGAGCCCGGCATAGTTCTTAGGGAGTAGGGCGGCATAGGCCGCCCTCGTCCTTTTGCACCGCCCGCGGTGTCCCAGCGAAGGATGTGCAGGCACGGCCAGTTGCGGGACGATTGCACCGTACCCAAGAGAGGACATCTGCAATGGCTCAACTGCCCCAGCGCGCCGCGCCGAGCGCCTCAACCGTCGGCGAAGATCCACGCCATACCCGCAAAGCCTGGTCAGTGCTCATCGTCAGCACGCTCGCCTTCACCGTCTGCTTCATGGTCTGGATGATGTTCGGCGTCATCGGGATCCCGATCAAGAAGATGCTGAACCTCAGCTCCACCCAGTTCGGCCTGCTCACGGCCATGCCCGTGCTCACGGGCTCGCTGGTGCGCGTGCCGCTGGGTATCTGGACCGACCGCTACGGCGGCCGCATCGTGATGGCGTTGCTCATGGCCGCCACCGTTCCCGCTATCTGGATGATGGGTTACGCCACCGAATACTGGCATTTCCTCGTGATCGGCCTGTTCGTCGGTTTGGCCGGCGGCTCGTTCTCGGTCGGTACGCCCTACGTGGCCCGGTGGTTCCCCAAGCACCGCCAGGGCACGGCCATGGGCGTGTATGGCGCGGGCAACTCGGGCGCAGCCGTGAACAAGTTCGTGGCGCCCGTGATCCTGGTGGCCTTCGGGTGGGCGGCCGTGCCGCATGTGTATGCCGCCATCATGCTCGGTACGCTGGTGCTGTTCTGGCTGTTCAGCCACAGCGACCCGGCACACCTGGTACCCAGCAACGTGTCCTTTGGCGATCAGCTCAAGGCACTGAAGGACCCCAAGGTGCTCAAGTACTGCCAGTACTACAGCATCGTGTTCGGTGGCTATGTGGCGCTTTCCCTGTGGATGGTGCAGTACTACGTCGGTGAGTACGGCCTGGACATCCGTGTGGCGGCGCTGCTGGCAGCCTGCTTCTCGCTGCCGGGCGGCGTGCTGCGCGCCATCGGCGGCGTGCTGTCCGACAAGTTCGGGGCGCACTCCGTGACCTGGTGGGTGATGTGGGTGAGCTGGATCTGCCTGTTCCTGCTGTCCTACCCGCAGACCGACTTCACCATCCAGACCGTCAACGGACCCACCACCCTGCACGTCGGCCTGAACGTATACATGTTCACCGCGCTGATGTTCGTCCTGGGCATCGCCTGGGCTTTCGGCAAGGCCAGCGTGTTCAAGTACATCAGCGACGACTACCCCAAGAACATCGGCGCCATCAGCGGCATCGTGGGCCTGGCGGGCGGCATGGGCGGCTTCATCCTGCCCATCCTGTTCGGCATGCTCATGGACTGGACGGGCATCCGCTCCAGTGCCTTCATGCTGATGTACGGCGTGGTATGGGTTTCGTTGATCTGGATGTATTTCACCGAGGTGCGCCGTACCGACGTGATGAAGTCTCACAACGCCGCCCCGGCTGCCCACTGATCCCCACCGGAGATCCCACATGTCCACCAACACCGTTTCGCAAGGCAGCGGTCGCAAAGGCCGGGTGCTCACGCTCTGGACCCCCGAGGACAAGTCCTTCTGGGCGCGAGAGGGCGAGGCTGTCGCCAAGATCAATCTCTGGATTTCGGTGCCCGCACTGTTCCTGGCCTTCGCCATCTGGCAGGTCTGGAGTGTGGTCGCCGTGAACTTGCCGGCCCTGGGTTTCAAGTATTCGACCAACCAGCTGTTCTGGCTGGCTGCCGCCCCGGCGTTGTCCGGCGCCACGCTGCGTATCTTCTATTCCTTCATGGTGCCCATCTTCGGCGGCCGCCGCTGGACTGCGCTGTCCACCGCGTCGCTGCTGATCCCCGCCATCGGCATCGGCTATGCGGTGCAGGACAACACCACCAGCTACCCCACCATGCTTTTGTTGGCGCTGCTGTGCGGCCTGGGCGGCGGCAACTTCAGCTCCAGCATGGCCAACATCAGCTTCTTCTTCCCGAAGGAGCGCAAGGGTTCCGCGCTGGGTGTGAACGCCGGCCTGGGCAACCTGGGGGTGTCGGTGGTGCAGTTCCTGAGCCCGCTGGTCATTACGGCAGGCATCTTCGGTATCTTTGGCGGGGAGCCCCAGACCATCGTGAAGAATGGCCAGGAGCAGATGGTGTGGGCGCAGAACGCCGCCTTCATCTGGGTGCCCTGGATCGCACTGGTCGCGGTGGCGGCGTGGTTCGGCATGAACGACATTGCCGATGCGCGTGCCAGCTTCGCCGCGCAGGCGGCCATCTTCAAGCGCAAGCACAACTGGATCATGTGCGTGCTGTACCTGGGCACCTTCGGTTCGTTCATCGGTTTTGCCGCAGGCTTTCCGCTGCTGATCAAGGCGCTCTTCCCTGAAGTCAACCCCCTGGCCTACGCCTGGCTGGGTCCGCTGGTGGGCGCCGTGGTGCGTCCGCTCGGTGGCTGGCTGGCCGACAAGGTGGGCGGTGCCCGGGTCACGGTCTGGAGCTTCCTCGTCATGGCGCTGGCCGTGGTGGGTGTTCTGTTTTTCCTGCCCAAGGGCTCGGGCGGTTTTGCGCTGCCCTTTGGCCCGGCTGAAGGCAGCTTCACGGGCTTTTTCCTGATGTTCCTGGTGCTCTTCTTCACCACCGGCATCGGCAACGGCTCCACCTTCCGCATGATCCCCGTGATATTTCTGACCCAGAAGCTGCGCGAGTTGCGCACCGATGACGAAGCATCGCGCGCCCAAGCCATCAAGGATGGCAACACCGAAGGCGCGGCCGCGGTGGGCTTCGCCGGAGCGCTGGGCGCCTACGGGGGCTTTTTCATTCCCAAGAGCTATGGCAGCTCCATCGCCGCGACGGGCGGTCCCGAATTCGCGCTGTGGATGTTTGCCGTTTTCTATGTTCTCTGCATCATCATCACTTGGTGGTACTACTCTCGCAAGCATGCAGAGATGCCCTGCTGAGCCACGCCACTACAACGATTTCCAAGGAGTCCCACGATGAGCCATTTCCTAGACCGCCTCTCGTACTTTGCGCAGCCGCGCGAAACCTTCTCGCAGGGCCACGGCCAGACCAACGGCGAAGACCGTACCTGGGAAGACGCCTACCGCGACCGCTGGGCGCACGACAAGATCGTGCGCTCCACCCACGGTGTGAACTGCACGGGCAGTTGCTCGTGGAAGATCTACGTCAAGGGCGGCATCGTCACGTGGGAAACACAGCAGACCGACTACCCGCGCACGCGTCCCGATCTGCCCAACCATGAGCCGCGCGGCTGCGCACGCGGCGCCAGCTACAGCTGGTACCTGTACAGCGCCAATCGCGTGAAATACCCCATGGTGCGTGGCCGCCTGCTCAAGCACTGGCGTGCCGCACTGGCCATCGCCAAGAGCCCCGTGGACGCCTGGGCCGCCATCGTCGAGAACGACAGCGCGCGCCGCGAATGGCAGAAGCAGCGCGGCCTGGGCGGCTTCGTGCGCAGCACCTGGGACGAGGTCAACCAGATGATTGCCGCGGCCAATATCTACACCATCAAGAAGCACGGTCCGGACCGCATCTTCGGCTTCTCGCCCATCCCGGCCATGTCGATGATCTCGTACGCCGCAGGCACCCGCTACCTGAGCCTGATTGGTGGCGTGAGCCTGAGCTTCTACGACTGGTATGCCGACCTGCCCCCGGCCAGCCCCCAGGTGTGGGGCGAGCAGACCGACGTGCCCGAATCGGCCGACTGGTACAACAGCACCTACATCATCGCCTGGGGCTCGAACGTGCCGCAGACGCGTACGCCGGACGCGCACTTCTTCACGGAAGTCCGCTACAAGGGCGCGAAGACCGTGGCCGTGACGCCCGACTACTCCGAGGTCGCCAAGCTGGCCGACCTCTGGATGCACCCCAAGCAGGGCACCGACGCCGCCGTCGCCATGGCCATGGGCCACGTGATCCTCAAGGAGTTCTACTTCGACAAGCGCTCGGCGTACTTCGACGACTACGTGCGCCGCTACACCGACATGCCCAACCTCGTGCAGCTCGAAGAGCGCACGCTGGCGGATGGGCGCCAGGCCCTGGTGCCGGGCCGCTACCTGCGCGCCAGCGACTTCGCCGGCCAGCTCGGGCAGGACAACAACCCCGAGTGGAAGACGGTGGCGCTGGACGAGCAGGACCGGGTCGTGCTGCCCAACGGATCCATCGGGTTCCGCTGGGGGCAGGAAAAGGGCACCGACCTGGGCAAGTGGAACCTGGAAAGCAAGGAAGCCGAGCACAACGGCGACGTCCGGCTCAAGCTCAGCTTGATGGAAGGCGAGGCGCCTTCCTGGGAGGCGGGCGACGTCGCCTTCCCGTATTTCGGCGGCATCGAGACGCCGAATTTCCCGGCCAGCGTACAGGCCGAGGGCGACGTTCTGGTGCGCAAGGTGCCGGTGCGCCGCATCCAGCTCGATGACGGGCGCTGGGTCACGGCGGCCACGGTGTTCGACCTGACGGCGGCCAACTACGGCGTGCGCCGCGGCATCGAGGGCGAGAACGCCGCCGCCAGCTACGACGACGACCTGCCCTACACGCCCGCATGGCAGGAGCGGATCACCGGCGTGCCGCGCGAGCAGGTCATCACCGTGGCGCGGCAGTTCGCGGACAACGCGGACAAGACCCGCGGCAAGTCCATGGTCATCATCGGCGCGGCCATGAACCACTGGTTCCACAGCGACATGAACTACCGCGGCATCATCAACATGCTGATGCTGTGCGGCTGCATCGGCCAGAGCGGCGGTGGCTGGGCGCACTACGTGGGCCAGGAAAAGCTGCGCCCGCAGACCGGCTGGACGGCGCTCGCCTTCGCGCTGGACTGGGTGCGCCCGCCGCGCCAGATGAACAGCACCAGCTGCTTCTACAACCACACCGACCAGTGGCGCTACGAAAAGCTGGGGGTGCGCGAAGTGCTCTCCCCGCTGGCCAGCGAGAAGGCGGCCGCGGGCGCCATCATCGACTACAACGTGCGCGCCGAGCGCATGGGCTGGCTGCCCAGCGCGCCGCAATTGCAGGTGAACCCGCTGCAGGTGGCGCGCGACGCGCAGGCCGCCGGCGCGGATGCGAAGGACTACGTGGCGCGCGCGCTCCAGGACGGTTCGCTGGCGATGAGCTGCGAGGATCCTGACCACCCCGACAACTGGCCGCGCAACATGTTCGTGTGGCGCTCCAACCTGGTGGGCAACTCGGCCAAGGGGCACGAGTACTTCCTGCGTCACCTGCTGGGCACCACGCACGGCGTGCAGGGCAAGGACCTGGGTTCGCAGGACGCGCGCCCCGAGGAAGTGCGCTGGCACGCGCAGGGCCCCGAGGGCAAGCTGGACCTGCTGGTGACGCTCGACTTCCGCATGAGCACCACCTGCCTGTACTCCGACATCGTGCTGCCCACGGCCACCTGGTATGAGAAGAACGACATCAACACCAGCGACATGCATCCTTTCATCCACCCCCTGTCCACGGCCGTCGACCCCGCCTGGCAGGCCCGCAGCGACTGGGAGATCTACAAGGGCTTCGCCAAGACCTTCAGCGAGCTGTGCGTGGGCCACCTCGGCGTGGAAAAGGACGTGGTGCTGACCCCGCTGATGCACGACACGCCCGCCGAGCTCGCGCAGGCCGAGGTGCGCGAATGGAAGAAGGGCGAATGCGATCTGGTGCCGGGCAAGACGGCGCCGCAGATCACCGTCGTCGAGCGCGACTACCCCAACACCTTCAAGCGCTTCACCGCCCTGGGCCCGTTGCTGGAAAAGCTCGGCAATGGCGGCAAGGGCATCGCCTGGAACACGCAGACGGAGGTGGAGCAGCTGGGCGACCTCAACGGCCGCGTGCGCGAGGAAGGCGTCACGCAGGGCCGTCCGCGCATCCTGAGCGACATCGACGCGGCCGAGACCGTGATGATGCTGGCGCCCGAGACCAACGGCCACGTGGCCTGCAAGGCATGGGAAGCGCTGGGCAAGCAGACCGGCCGCGACCACGTGCACCTGGCCCTGCACCGCGAGGACGAGAAGATCCGTTTCCGCGACATCCAGGCGCAGCCGCGCAAGATCATCAGCTCGCCCACCTGGAGCGGGCTGGAGAGCGAGAAGGTCTGCTACAACGCCGGCTACACCAACGTGCATGAGCTGATCCCATGGCGCACCCTCACGGGCCGCCAGCAGTTCTACCAGGACCACCCGTGGATGCGCGACTTTGGCGAGGGCTTCGTGAGCTACCGCCCGCCCGTGCACCTGAAGACGCTGTACGAGGTCGAAGGCAAGAAGCCCAACGGCAACCCCGAGATCGCGCTGAACTTCATCACGCCGCACCAGAAATGGGGCATCCACAGCACGTACAGCGACAACCTGCTGATGCTCACCCTCAACCGGGGCGGCCCGGTGGTCTGGCTCAGCGAGGAGGACGCGGCCCGCGCCGGCATCGTGGACAACGACTGGGTGGAGCTGTTCAACGCCAACGGCGCCATCGCTGCCCGGGCCGTGGTGAGCCAGCGCGTCAACGCCGGCATGGTGATGATGTACCACGGCCAGGAAAAGACCATCAACACGCCCGGCTCGGAGATCTCGGGCACGCGCGGCGGCATCTACAACTCGGTCATTCGCATCGTCCCCAAGCCCACGCACATGATCGGCGGCTACGCGCAGTACAGCTACGGCTTCAACTACTACGGGACCATCGGCACCAACCGCGACGAGTTCGTGCTGGTGCGCAAGATGCGCCGCGTCGACTGGATGGACGACGAGGCATCCACCAGCGCCGCCCACGCCTGAGCGACAAGGAGAGACACGATGAAAATTCGCGCACAAATCGGCATGGTGCTGAACCTGGACAAGTGCATCGGTTGCCACACCTGTTCCGTCACCTGCAAGAACGTCTGGACCAGCCGTCCCGGCGTGGAATACGCCTGGTTCAACAACGTCGAGACCAAACCCGGCATCGGCTACCCCAAGGAATGGGAAAACCAGGACAAGTGGAACGGCGGCTGGGTGCGCAACCCGGACGGCTCCATCGCCCCCCGCCAGGGCGGCAAGTGGAAGCTGCTGATGCGCATCTTCGCCAATCCCAACCTGCCGCAGATCGACGACTACTACGAGCCCTTCACCTTCGACTACGACCACCTGCAGTCGGCCCCCGAGATGAAGGCCGCGCCAACGGCGCGCCCGCGCAGCCTGATCACGGGCCAGCGCATGGAAAAGATCGAGTGGGGCCCGAACTGGGAGGAAATCCTGGGCGGCGAGTTCTCCAAGCGCAGCGCCGACGTGAACTTCGAGCAGGTCCAGAAGGACATGTACGGCCAGTTCGAGAACACCTTCATGATGTACCTGCCGCGCCTGTGCGAGCACTGCCTGAACCCGGCGTGCGTGGCATCGTGCCCCTCGGGCTCGATCTACAAGCGCGAGGAAGACGGCATCGTGCTGATCGACCAGGACAAGTGCCGCGGCTGGCGCATGTGCGTGTCGGGCTGCCCCTACAAGAAGATCTACTACAACTGGCAGACCGGCAAGGCCGAGAAGTGCATCTTCTGCTACCCGCGCATCGAGGCGGGCCAGCCCACGGTGTGCTCCGAGACCTGCGTGGGCCGCATCCGCTACCTGGGCGTGCTGCTGTATGACGCCGACCGCATCCAGGAAGCCGCCAGCGTGGAGCGCGACCGCGACCTGTACGAGGCCCAGTTGGACATTTTCCTGGACCCCAACGACCCGGACGTGATCCGCCAGGCCAAAGCCGACGGCATCTCCGACGCCTGGCTGGAAGCCGCCAAGAACAGCCCCGTCTACAAGATGGCCGTGGACTGGAAGATCGCACTGCCGCTGCACCCCGAGTACCGCACGCTGCCCATGGTGTGGTACGTGCCGCCGCTGTCGCCCATCACCTCGGCGGCCAACGCCGGCCACCTGGGCGTGAACGGCGAGATTCCCGACGTGTCGCAGCTGCGCATCCCCGTGCAGTACCTGGCCAACCTGCTCACCGCCGGCGACACCGGCCCCGTGGTGCGGGCGCTGGAGCGCATGCTGGCCATGCGCGCCTACCAGCGCGGCATGCATGTGGACCGCCAGCAGAACCTGGCCGTGCTGCAGCAGGTGGGGCTCACGGTGCATGAAGTGGAAGACATGTACCAGGTCATGGCGATCGCCAACTACGAAGACCGCTTCGTCATCCCCTCGGCGCACCGCGAGTACGCCGAGAACGCATTCGACCTGCGCGGCGGCTGCGGCTTCTCGTTCGGCAACGGCTGCTCCGACGGCTCCACGGACGTGAGCATGTTCGGTGGCAAGAAGCGACGCACCATCCCCATCAAGGCCACGGTCTGAGGCGAAAGGAAGAATTGCCATGTTCCAGAAAACGCCTGAATCCCTGCGCCTGACGCTGCGTGCGCTGGCGCACCTGCTGGGCTATCCCGATGCCGCGCTGCGTGCGAACGCGCCGGCGCTGCTGGACGCGTTGCGGCTGGAGCGCGCCCTGCCCGAGGCGCGCATGCAGGAGATCGAAGCTCTGTGCCGCCAACTGTGTGCCATGGAGCCCTACGAGGCCGAGGCGCGCTACGTCGACACCTTCGACCGCGGCCGGCAGACCTCGCTGCACCTGTTCGAGCACGTGCACGGCGACTCGCGCGAGCGCGGCCCCGCGCTCATCGACCTGATGCAGACCTACGAGAAGGCCGGCCTGCAGTTCGACGCGCAGGAACTGCCCGACCATCTGGCGGTGGTGCTGGAGTTCGCCTCCACCCAGCCGCCGGCCGTGGCGCGCGAATTCCTCGGCGAGATGGCGCACATCCTCAATGCGCTGTTCACCGCGCTGACCAGCAAGGGCAACCCCTACGCCTGCGTGATCGCGGCGGTGCTCGAAGTCGCCGGCCAGCGCGTGCAGGCCGTCGCCATCGCGCCCGAGCCGGGCCTGGACGACGCCTGGGCCGAGCCCGAGGCATTCGACGGCTGCGCCACCCGCGGCCAGAACCGCCCGGACCAGCCCCAACCCCTGCATTTCGTGCGCAACGCACGCGCCAACTCGTCCCAAGGAGCCTCGGTATGACCGCCTGGATCGACAACCTCTTGTTCGGCCTGTACCCCTACATCTGTCTGGCCGTTTTCTTCATCGGCAGTTGGGCGCGCTTCGACCGCGATCAGTACACCTGGAAGAGCGACTCCTCGCAGCTGCTGCGCCGCGGCAGCCTGCGCTGGGGCAGCAACCTGTTCCACGTGGGCGTGCTGGTCCTGTTCTTCGGCCACTTCGTGGGCATGCTCACGCCGCACGCGCTGTACGAGCCCTTCATGAGCGCAGGCGCCAAGCAGATCATGGCCATGGTCGTGGGCGGCGTCGCCGGCACCCTGGGCTTCATCGGCGTGACGCTGCTGCTGCACCGCCGCCTGACGGACGCGCGTATCCGCGCCACCTCCAAGACCAGCGACATCCTGCTGCTGTGGGTGCTGTGGGTGCAGTTGGCCCTGGGCCTGGCGACCATCCCGCTGTCGGCGCAGCACCTGGACGGCTCCATGATGATGCTGCTGGCCGAATGGGCGCAACGCATCGTCACCTTCCGCGGCGGCGCCGTGGAACTGCTGGCCAATGCCGGCTGGGTGTTCAAGGCGCACATGTTCCTGGGCATGACCGTGTTCCTGATCTTCCCGTTCACCCGCTTGGTGCACGTGTGGAGCGGGTTTGGCACACTGGCCTACATCACGCGCCCGTACCAACTGGTGCGCGCCCGCCGCATGAACCTGCCCGCAGGCCACAACCAGCCGGGTAATCGCAACGCGCTATGAAGTAAATAGCTACCAGCGCTTGCTGGTAGCGGGCTGGAGGCCAATTTCGCTTGAAATCGGCTTTCGGCCTCCCAGCCTCCAGGAGAACCCCATGAGCAACACCACCTGCGGATCGGGCGGCTGCGGCTGCGCCGGCAGCACCGACAACCTCCCACAGGAAGACGCCGCCCCGGTGGCCCGCATCAATGGCGTGCCTCTGCACGCCGACGGCGAGATCCTGCCGCCCGATGCACTGCGCCAGCGCGCCTGCACCGAGCTGCTGCGCCAGCAGGCGCAGCGCGAGGGGCTGTTGCCGCAAGACGACGCGCCGGGCCTGGACGGCGCCACCAGCGCCGAGGCATCGCAGGCCATCGAGCGCCTGCTCGACCAGGCCCTGCAAGTGCCCGAGCCCTCCGAGGAGGCCTGCCGCCGCTACCACGCCGCCCACCCGACGCTGGGCGGGCAGGGCGAGCGCGTGCGGATGCGCCACGTGCTGTTCGCGGTCACCCCGGGGGTGGATGTGAAGCTGCTGCGCCAGCGCGCCGAAGGCGTGTTGCTGGATCTGCGTTGCGCTGACGATGACGGCGCGCGCTTTGCCGCCGCGGCGGGCCAGTGGTCCAACTGCCCCAGCGGGCAGGAGGGCGGCGATCTGGGCTGGCTGTCGGCCGAGGACTGCGCGCCCGAGTTCGCGCGCGAGGTGTTCGGCACGCAGGAAGTGGGCGTGCTCTCGCGCCTGGTGCACAGCCGCTTCGGCCTGCACGTGGTCGAGGTGTGCGAGCGCCAGCCGGGCCAGGAGCTGCCCTTCGAGCAGGTGCGCGCCAGCGTGGCGCTCATGCTGCGCCAGCAGGCCTGGGTCAACGCATTGCGCCAGTACCTTCAGTTGCTGGCGGGCGAGGCCGAGGTCGAGGGCGTGCACCTCGATGCGGCCGATACGCCGCTGGTGCAGTAGCGCCAGGCAGGGGAGACACCCATGCCTGACGACGAGCTGCTGCAACGGCTGCGCCGCTTCCATCTGGATGCCTTCCCCCAATACCGCGAGCAATTCCAGACGCTCGTGGACGAGGGGCAACACCCGACGACCCTGTTCATCGGGTGCTCGGATTCCCGTTTGCTGCCCTACCTGCTGACGGGGGCAGGACCGGGCGAGCTGTTCCTGGTGCGCAACGTGGGGGCCTTCGTACCGCCCTACGACGGCTCCTACGGCCACCATGGCACGGCCGCCGCCATCGAGTTCGCGGTGCTCGAACTGCATGTGAGCCGCATCGTCGTGTGCGGCCACAGCCACTGCGGCGCCATCAAGGCCCTGTATGGCGAGGTCTCGCCCGAGGCGCGCAACCTGCAGCGCTGGCTGGACCTGGGCCGCGAGGCCGCGCTGCCCGTGCAGCCCGGCCCCGAGGCCCTGCGCCGCACCGAACAGCGCGCCGTGGTGCTGCAACTGGAACGCCTCATGGAGTACCCCATGGTGCGCCGCCGCGTCGAGGACGGCAGCATTGCGCTGCATGGCTGGCACTACGTGATCGAGGAGGGCGAGGTCCACGTGTTCGACGTGGCCACCGGCGGCTTCGTGGCGGCGTCCAAGGCCAAGAGCAGCGGCACGGGCCCGTATGCGCCATATGTGGAACATGATGGGCAAGTGCTGGTGGATTGAGGTGCACGCTGGCCACACTGGGCGAGGCCCACGCCCATGACTGAAGCGCGGCGCCGCACCGTGCCCCTGCGCAGTGAGCCCGCCGCGCCGGGCCGGCCCTCGGCCGAGGCGCTGGCGCGGCTGGACCGGCGCTGGCGGCCGCGCTACCTCATGCTGGCGCCGCACCGGCTGGGGTTCTTCCTGGCGATGCTGCTGCTCATGGCCTCGGGCCTGTGGTGGGCTCTGGTGCAGATCGACCGCGTGAGCGGGGCGCTGGCATTGCCATACGGTGTGGCGCCGTCGCTGGTGCACGCGGCGGTGATGACGTTTGGCTTCATGCCGCTGTTTTTCGCCGGCTTTCTTTTCACCGCGGGACCCAAGTGGCTGCATGTTGAGCCTTGGCCGGTCTCCCGCGTCATGCCGCCCCTGCTGCTGCAGGCCGGCGGCTGGCTGGTGTGGCTCGCCGGCGGTTCCTGGGGGCTATTGGTTGCGCTCGCCGGCTGCGCTGTCGCGTTCCTCGGGTTGGCGTGGATGACGGTGCTTTTCATCCGCCTGGTCCAGCGCAGCACGCTGCAGGACCGTTTGCATGCGCGCGCCATTGCCGCGGCCTGCCTGGTGGGCTGCGTGTGCATCGCGGCGCTGGGGCTGAGCCTGGCCGGCGGCCGTGGCGACCTGGCGCGTGCCTGGGTGCTGACCGGGCTGTGGGGGTTCGTGGCCGCGGTCTTCGTGGTGGTGGCGCACCGCATGATTCCTTTCTTCACCTCGGCCGTGCTGCCCATGGTGCAGGCATGGCGCCCTTTCTGGGTTCTGTGGCTGATGCTTGCCGCGGTGGTGGCCGAGGCGCTCGCCGTCTGGCTGCCGTGGCTTGGCTGGGCGCCCGCGCTCGACACGGGCGGGCTGCTGGTGCGTGGCGCGCTGGAGTTGTCGGCGGGGGCCGTGCTGCTGTGGCTGGCCTACCGCTGGGGCCTGCTGCAGAGCTTGGCGCAGCGCCTGCTGGCCATGCTGCACATCGGCTTCATCTGGCTGGGGCTGGCCTTCGTGGGCCATGGCCTGGCGCACGGGGCGCAGGGTCTCTACGGCAGCGCTGCCGGGGAACTGGGCGCGCTGCATGCGCTCACCATGGGGTGCCTGGGCTCGCTCATGCTCGCCATGGTCACGCGCGTGTCCTGCGGCCATGGCGGCCGCGCGCTGGTGGCGGACCGCCTGGTCTGGACGCTGTTCTGGGTGCTGCAACTGGCGACCGTGGTGCGGTTGGCCGCGAGCATGCCATTGCCCTGGTCGCCCGTGCTGTTGGCCGTCGCGGCCCTGCTGTGGGCTGGCATCATGGCGGTGTGGGGCCTGCGCCTCATCGGCTGGTATGGCCGGCTGCGCGCCGATGGCCGGCCGGGGTGAATGCCATGGAACAGGAGAGACCGGTGCCTCCACAGGCCTTGAACAATGCAGCCGCCACGGCGGAACTGGCCGCCGCGCTGCTGCAGGCGCGCCAGACCATCCTGCCCAAGCGGCTGGGCGCGCCGGGGCCGGACGCCGCGCAGCTGCAGGCCATTTTGGCCGCGGCCGCGCATGCGCCGGACCATGGCTGTCTGCTGCCCTGGCGGTTTGTCTTGGTGCCCGACGCGGCCCGCGCGGCGCTGGGCCAGGCGTTTGCCGATGCGCTGCGCGAGCGCGACGCGCAGGCCACGCCCGAGCAGCAGGAGCAGGCGCGCGAGAAGGCCCTGCGCGCGCCCGTGCTGCTGCTGGTGGTGGTGGACGAATGCGGGGGCGATCCCGAGATCGCACCCAGTGAGCGGCTGGTGTCCGCGGGTTGCGCGGTGCAGAACCTGCTGCTCATGGCGACCGCGTTGGGTTTTGGCTCCGCGCTCACCAGCGGCAAGGCGCTGCAGTCGCAGGCGCTGCGCGGGCTGTTCGCGCTGGGCGAAGGCGAGCGCGCGCTGTGTTTCGTGAGCGTGGGAACGGTCGTGTCGCGCAAGCCCGTGCGCGCGCGGCCCGTGCCGGCGCAGTATGTGGGCACGCTGGTGCCCGGCCGGGGCGTGCAGCCTTGGCCGCAACAAGGGGAATGAATGCAAGTGAAAACCGAGATCAACAGCTTTGACGACCTGCTGCGCGCCGCGCGCAGCCACCGCGAGCGCCAGCGCCTGCTGTTCGTGTTTGCCGGTGCAGAGCTGCCCGACGAGGCCACGCCGGAGCAGCGCGAGCGCTTCGCGCAGGGCGAGGGCGGGGTGCTGGTGCCGCTGATGTGCGTGGACAAGCTGCCCGAGGAGTTGGAGTCGTTCGACGCGCTGGTGCGCGAGTCGCAGCAGTTCGAGCAGCCGGGCCAGCCCTGGCGCCTGGTGTTCACCGCGGCGCTGTCGGGCACGGCGGCGCAGGCGCCGTCCGACGACGACGCCGACAAGGTGCTGCGCCGCATGGTGGAGGCCGTGAAAACGGGCGCTTTCAGCGCCTATCTGCCCTTCAACCGCGACGGCCAGCCCGTGCGGCTGGGCTGACGCCATGGCCAGCCGTGTGTCCCTGCCCGGTCTGCACACGCCAGGCGCGGGCTTTGACGAGCCGTTCGAGATGCTGGGCGCCTGCCATGACCGCGTACGCCGCTCGCTGGACCTGCTGCAGCGCCTGCGCGACTACCTCAAGGCGCACGCCTGCGATGACTCCGCCCGCCAGGCGGCGCGCGACGTGCTGCGCTATTTCGACATCGCCGCCCCGCTGCACCACGAGGACGAGGAACTCCACGTCTTCCCGCCCCTGCTGGCCGGTGGCGACGCCGCGCTGAAGGACCTGGTGCGCCAGCTGCAGCGGGACCATGTGCTGATGGCCGAACGCTGGGCTGCCGCGCGCGTGGGGTTGCAGGCGCTGGCCGACGGGGCCGTGCAGGCGTTCACGCCGCAGCACGAGACGGCCTTGGACCGGTTTGCGCAGTGCTATGACGATCACCTGCGCCATGAAGACGACCGCATCTATCCCGCCGCGCGCGCGCTGCTGGACGACCCCGCACAGCAGTCCATGGGGCAGGAGATGGCGCGTCGCCGCGGCGTGCGTTGATCGCTATTAAAATATGAGCTGCTAACGCTTGATGGATAAGCGCTAGAGCCATTTTTCATCTGAATCGGACGGGCGGCGGCGCGCCGCTGTTCGTCAGCGCGCGGCCTCCAAAAAGAAGGCGCCGTGGCCAAGGCCACGGCGCGCTGTGCCCCTCACGGGGCGGCGACCCGCCGGGGGCGACCCGCCGGGGGCGGACCGCAACGGGGGCCTGGCCCCCGAAACTCTCGTGCCGCGTCAGTGCACGATCACCGGGTTCTGCGCGAGCCCGACATAGCCATCCAGCGTGTCCTCCACCTCTTCCTGGGTGGGCGTGTTGCGCTGCCAGGCCAGGATCTGCTGCTGGAACATCTCGGCCCAGGAGCCATCCAGGTACACCTCCTTGCCGGAGCGCTTGTCCACGATCTCGAAGCCGTGGCGCACCAGTTGTGGAACGGCGGGCGTGGCGGCTTCGCTGGCGCTGTCGGGGGTTGCGTCTGCCAGCATGTGGACCACCACAAAGGAGTCGGAGTCGTAGAGCATATTCATGGCGTGTCCCCCTATCGGTATGCCTGTCAGATTGCAGCGGATCGGCAGAGTTCAAGCCCCCGCGCCCCGCCGCTGTGACCAGTATTCCACGGAAAAGGGGCCGTGGCGGCCTTCGTGCGCGGTCGCGGCCTTGTCCCACGCCGGGATGCGCCGGCAGCGCGCGGCAAATGCCGGCATCAGGGCGTGTCGTGATGGCTCAGGGACAGGTCGGCGAAGTCGCCGTTGGCCTGTGTGAGGCGGATGCGCACTGGCAGATAGCCCATGTCCGTGCCCAGCCAGAGTTCGGCCTTCTGGTCGTAGCGCTGGTCGGGGCGGGGCAGGCGCTGCAGCTTGAGCGCGGGCGTGCTGCCGGCGGGCAGCTCCAGCGTTTGCGGCCCTTCCACGGTGAAGGTCCAGCGCTCGGCGCTGCGCGCACCCACGGTGGTCAGCGTGATCCGGGTGCCAGGGGGGTAGCGTTCGGGTGCGGCGGCCAGCAGGGCGCCCAGCTGGATGAACACGCTCAGCCGGTCCTGGGCGCCGCTGCCGATGGCCGCGCGCGGGGCGTTGGCGCTGAAGATCACCTCGCCGCGCTCGAAGTCGAAATGCGCTGCGCGCTCGCTGCGCGACTTGTCTCCGAACCGCGTGGGGCGCAGTCCTTGCGGCGTGATTTGGCCCACGCTGCTTTGCGAGCGCGCTCCCAGCAGGAAGGCCTTGATCTGCTGGCGCGCCTCGTACTGCGTACCGTCCTGGCGCCACAGCAGTTCGGCACTGGCGTTGTAGTGGAACTTCTTCACCTCGCCCGTCACGTCGAACGCCAGCCGCGCCGAGGGCGGCAGGCGTACCGGGGGCGGTTCGGTGCCGGCCACGGCACCTGCGGCGCCGGGGGGCAGGATTTCCACGCCCGCGGTCAACGCGGGCGCTTCCTGCGCCGGCTGCGATGCGGCGGCTGGCGCGGACGCGCTGGAGGCTTCGGCCATTGCGGGCATGGCCGGATCGCTGGCCGGGGAGAGGGGGGCGGAGGGCGCCGCGGCGTCCGCCGGCACTTCGGGGGGTGGGGTGGAGGAATCGGCCGGCACCTCGGCAGGGGACTCCGCGGGCGACGGTGCGGCTTGCGCGGGCGCCTCCGTGGCTGGTGCGGGCTCAGGGTGCTGCGTGGGAGGCGGTGCCTCCACGGGCGGCGGCGGTGGCTTGCGCACGGGACGGGGGCGCGGCTTGGGGGCCGGCGGCGGCACTGGCGCGGCCTGGGGTTCCGGGGGAGGCGGAGGCGGGGGCTCCACCATCCGCGTATGGAAGGCCAGCCGCTGCGGCGCGCCTTGGTCCGTGCCGCCCCGCGGCAACCCGACCAGCACCAGCCAGTGCAGGGCCAGTACCACGGCGGTCAGCAGCAGCAGGGCGCGGCGCGGCATGCGTTCAGCCGGGAGTGGCGGCGTGACCCAGGTCGCGCGAGAGCTGCTCCGCCGCGGCGCGCAGCGGGGCCTCTATCGCGCCGCCCCAGGCGGCATCGAACGTGGCGGCGGGGCCCAGCGTGGTGATGGCCAGGGCCAGGTGGCCGCCGGCGTCGAACACGGGCGCGCAGAAAGCGTGGATGCCCGGCAGCAGCGTGTCCAGCACCCGCGCGCAGCGGCGCTCGCGCACCTCGTGCAGCAGTGCCTGCACGCCGGCCTCGTCGTGCGGCAGGTCGGCGCGGCCCTGGCGGGTGGCGAGCGCGAGTTCCTCGGCCAGCAGCGCGGCGGTCTTCTCGCGTGGCAGGTAAGCGGCAAAGCAGCGGCCCGTGGCGGAGCTGAGCAGCGGCATCACGTCGCCCAGGCGCAGGTTGGCCGTGAGCGCGCGTGGCGCCTCCTCCCAGTGCACGATGGTCGGTCCATGGTTGCCCCAGACGGCCAGCGCCAGCGTGTGGCCCAGCGCATCCATGAGTGGCGCCATGCGCTCGCGCGCCAGCCGCATGGCATCGAGGCGTGCCAGCGAAGCAAGCCCTAACTTGAGTGCCGCAGGGCCCAGGTCGTAACGGGCGTTGCGGGCGTCCTGCACCACCAGGCCCAGGCGCTGAAAGCTCACCAGGTAGCGGTGGGCCTTGGCCGCGCTCATGCCGGCCTCCTGCGCCAGGTCCTTGAGCATCAGCGGCCCGCGGGCGCGCGACAGCGCGTCCAGCAGCGCGAACCCCACCTCCACCGACTGAATGCCGACGCGTTCCTTGTCCATCTGCACTAGAATTTTGGAGTTTTGTTTAGTTAAATCAATTCACTGGATCGTAATTTGTGCCAGGCGAGAGGGCTCGCGCGGCGCAGGCGATGCATTCACCCGGAGACCCAGGCCCATGAAACTTGCTACCTACAAAGACGGATCGCGCGACGGCCAGCTTGTCGTGGTGTCGCGCGATCTGGGCACGGCCCATTATGCGACCGGCATTGCCAGCCGCCTGCAGCAGGTGCTGGACGACTGGAACTTCATGGCGCCCCAGTTGCAGGACCTGTACGACCAGCTCAATGCCGGCCGCGCGCGCCATCCGTTCCCCTTCGATCCGCAGCAGTGCATGGCGCCGCTGCCGCGCGCCTACCAGTGGGCGGACGGCTCGGCCTACATCAACCACGTGGAGCTGGTGCGCAAGGCGCGCAATGCCGAGGTGCCCGCCAGCTTCTACACCGATCCGCTCATGTACCAGGGCGGCAGCGACGACTTCATCGGCCCCTGCGACGACGTGGTGGTGCCCAGCGAGGCCATGGGCATCGACTTTGAGGCCGAGATTGCCGTCGTCACCGGCGACGTGAAGATGGGCGCCAGCCCGGAGCAGGCCCTGGACGGCATCCGCCTGGTGATGCTGGCCAACGACGTCAGCCTGCGCAACCTGATCCCGGCGGAACTGGCCAAGGGCTTCGGTTTCTTCCAGTCCAAGCCGGCGACCGCCTTTAGCCCCGTGGCGGTGACGCTGGACGAGCTGGGCGACGCCTGGCAGGGCGGGCGCGTGCACCTCACGCTGCAGTCCACCTGGAACGGCCGCAAGGTGGGCATGTGCGACGCGGGGCCGGAGATGACCTTCCACTTCGGCCAGCTCATCGCGCACATCGCCAAGACACGCAACGTGCGCGCCGGCTCCATCGTGGGCAGCGGCACGGTGAGCAACAAGGACTGGGCCAAGGGCTACAGCTGCATTGCCGAAAAGCGCTGCATCGAGACCATCCAGGACGGCCAGCCCAGCACCGAGTTCATGCGCTATGGCGACACCATCCGCATCGAGATGAAGAACAAGGCCGGCCAGAGCCTGTTCGGCGCCATCGACCAGACCATTGCCGCGCCGCAGTAGTTTGAGGTCATTTTGGGCCGTAGCGCTCGTCCATCAAGCGCGAACAGCTATTAATAAAAGAGCAAGGAGACAACCGATGGAACGCAGAACCTTCCTGGCGGCCTGTGCCGCCACGGCAGCAGCGCCGTGGGCGCGTGCCGACACGGGCTATCCCAGCCAACCCATCCGCTGGGTGGTGCCCTACCCGGCGGGCGGCGGCACCGACGTGCTGGCGCGCACCGTGGCCGAGGCCATGCGCGGCGGGCTGGGCCAGCAGATCGTGGTGGACAACCGGCCTGGCGCGTCTACCAACATCGGCAGCCAGATCGTCGCCACCGCCAAGCCGGACGGCTACACCGTCATGTCGGCGGACAACGCGCTGCTGGCCTACAACGAGCACCTGTACCGCCGGCTGCCCTTCCACCCGGACAAGGACTTCACGTACATCGGCGGGCTGTCGCGCTTTCCTCTGGTGCTGGTGGTGAATCCGGCGTTCGCGGCGCAGACCTTCCAGGACTTCCTGGCCTATGTGAAGGCCCACCCCGGCCAGGTGAACTACGCCTCGCCCGGCAACGGCTCGCCGCACCACCTGGCGATGGAGCTGTTTAAGCACCGCACGCAGACCTTCCTCACGCACATCCCCTACCGCGGCGCGGCCCCGGCGGTGCAGGACGTGATGGGTGGCCAGGTGCCCTGCATGTTCCTGGACCTTGCGGCCGGCCTGCCGGTGATCCAGTCGGGCAAGGTGCGTGCGCTGGCCATCGGCGCCGCCCGGCGTGCGGCTGCGCTGCCGCACGTGCCCACGCTGGCAGAGGTGGGCGTGGCCGATGCCGAGGTCTATGCGTTTCAGGGCCTGCTGGGCCCGGCCGGGCTGCCGACGGCCATCACCGCACGGCTGAATGCCGCGCTGAATCAGGCGTTGGCCGCGCCCGAGGTGGTGGAGCGCATGCGGGCCTTTGGCATGGAACCGCTGGCCGGCACGCCCGAGCAGTTCCACGCGCTGGCCCGCGCCGAGGCGCGGCGCTGGGGGCCGGTCATTGCCGCCACGGGCGTGAAGCTGGATTGAGGTTTGGTGGCAAAAGTGGCTGTAGCGCTTGGCAGTCAAGCGCTAACAGCTCACTTTTTGATAGTTATGAGGCCAGCGGCTCCACCTGCACCCGGCAGTCGTAGAACGTGGGCCCCGCGCCCAGGTCGGTCAGGGCCTGGCTGGTCAGTTCGTTCACGTTGGTGCCGTTGTGGCCCAGCTTGCGCCACCACACGCCCAGGCCGTTCACCACGCCGGGACGGGCGCGTCCGTTGAGCGCGGCGTGGCAGGCGTAGCTGCCGCGGTCGTTGAACACGCGCACCAGGGCGCCGTCGGCAATGCCGCGCGCCGCGGCATCTTCGGGGTGGATCTCCAGCAGCGGGCGGCCTTCGATGTCGCGCAGGCTCTGCAGGTTCACGAAGGTGGAGTTGAGGAAGTTGCGCGCCGGCGGCGAGATCATGGCCAGCGGGTAGTCGGCCGAGGTGCCCGCGCCCTCGTGGTTGGGCACGTAGCCCGGCAGCGGATCCAGCCCCTGGTCGGCCAGCCGCTGGCTGTAGAACTCGCATTGGCCCGAGGGCGTGGGAAAGCCGCCGTCGGCGAACGGCGCATCGGGCACGGACAGGGGCGCGAAGCCCTGTTCCAGCAGCAGATCGAAGTCCACCCTGTCGCCATAGGCCTGGCGGCACAGTGCCTCGTCGCTGTCGGCAAAGCAGGGTTCGGTGAAGCCCATGCGCGCGGCCAGGTCGCGGAAGATCTGCGCATTGCTGCGCGCCTGGCCCAGGGGGGCAATCGCGGGGCGGTTGAGCAGCACGTCCGTGTGGCCGTAGGACAGGTGCACGTCCCAGTGCTCCAGCTGGGTGGTGGCGGGCAGGATGTAGTCGGCCCAGTCGGCGGTGTCGGTCTGAAAATGCTCCAGCACCACGGTGAACAAATCCTCGCGTGCAAAGCCCTGCACCACCTTGGCGGAGTCCGGCGCCACGGCCACGGGGTTGCTGTTGTAGACCACCAGGGCCTCGACGCGCGGGCCGAAGGCGGGGGAGGCGTCGCGCAGCAGGTCGTCGCCGATGGTCACCATGTTGATGCTGCGCGGCCGGCGGCCGGCCAGCAGGTCGGGGCGCTGCAGCTGCGCCCGCTGCACCGGGTAGTGGCCGGAGCTGGACAGCAGCACGCCGCCCGCGCGGTGGCGCCAGGCACCGGTGAGCGCAGGCAGGCAGGCCACGGCGCGCACCGCGTTGCCGCCGCCGTGCGCGCGCTGCACGCCGTAGTTCAGGCGGATGGCGGCGGGCCGCGTGGTGCCGTAGTCGTGCGCCAGCCGGCGGATCTGCTCCACGGGCAGGCCGCAGACCTCGGCCGCGCGCTCGGGCGGCCACTGCAGGGCGCGCTCGCGCAGTTGCTCCCAGCCCAGTGTGTGCCGGGCGAGGTAGTCGTGGTCCAGCCAGTCGTGCACGATCAGTTCGTGCATCAGCGCCAGGGCCAGCGCGGCGTCGGTCCCCGGGCGCAGCTGCAGGTGCTCATGGCATTTCTCGGCCGTCTCGCTCTTGCGCGGGTCGATGCAGACCAGGCGGGCGCCGTCGCGCTTGGCCTGCTGCGCGATGCGCCAGAAATGCAGGTTGCTGCCGATGGAGTTGCTGCCCCAGATCAGGATGAGCTGGGCCTCGGCGAAGAACTCCACCTTCATTCCCACCTTGGCACCCAGCGTGTGCACCAGGCCTTCGCCGCCGGCCGTGGCGCAGATGGTGCGCGCCAGCAGCGACGCGCCCAGGCGGTGGAAGAAGCGCCGGTCCATGCTCTCGCCCTGCACCAGTCCCATGGTGCCCGCGTAGCTGTAAGGCTGGATGGCCTGGGGGGCGCGCGCGGCGATGTGCGCAAGGCGCGCCGCGATGTCCCCCAGCGCTTCGTCCCAGCTCACCGGCGTGAACTGCCCGCTGCCCTTGGGGCCCGAGCGCCTGAGGGGCGTGAGGATGCGCTCGGCATGGTGGGTGCGCTCGGCGTACTTCGACACCTTGGCGCACAGCACGCCGCCGGTCTGCGCATGCGCCGGGTTGCCCTGTACGCGCACGGCGCGGCCGTTCTCCACGGTGGTGATCAGGGCGCAGGTATCGGGGCAGTCGTGGGGGCAGGCGCCGCGCACCTGGTGGGTGGCCGAAGCGTCGGGGACGGGAGTGGGGAGCATGTGTGGGGACTTTGGTGAGGGGTGGACCGGGGGAAACGGGCTTCGGTAAACTTCGCGCCGGGCACTCCGTTTAACGCAGTGCCTTATTTATTTCAATAATGGTTTACTCTGAGGGTTTTCTATGCATTCAACGCGGTTGAGCCGCCGGCAATTCTCGGCAGGGATGGGCGCGGCCCTGCTGACCGGCGCATCCCTGGCGCGCGCGCAGAGCGACACGCGCATTGTGCTGGGCCAATCCGCGGCCCTGACCGGGCCTGCCAGCCAATTGGGCCTGCAGTTCCAGGCGGGTGCCAAGCTGGCGTTCGACCAGGTCAACGCCCAGGGCGGCATCGGGCGGCGGACCATCGAGCTGCGCTCGCTGGACGACGGCTACGAGCCCGACCGCTGCGCCGAGAACACGCGCCGCTTGATCAATGAGGACGTGCTGGCCCTCTTTGGCTACGTGGGCACGCCCACCAGCCTGGCCGCGCAACCACTGTTCACGCAGGCCAAGGTGCCATTCTTCGCGCCCGTCACGGGCGCGGAATCCCTGCGCCAGCCGTTCAACCGCCTGGCCTTCCACGTGCGCGCCTCCTACGCGGACGAGGCCGAACTCATCGTGCGCCAGCTCACCAACCTGGGGCTGGACCGCATCGGCGTCTTCTACCAGGACGACGCCTATGGCAAGGCTGGCCTGGACGCCGTGACCCGCGCACTGGCCACGCGCAAGCTGGCGCCCGTGGCGACCGGCACGGTGGCGCGCAACTCCGCCAACGTGACGGCTGCCGTGGCGCCGCTGGTGGCGGCGCAGCCCGTGGCCATCGTGCAGATCGGTGCCTATGCCGCCAGTGCGGCGTTCGTGCTGGCCGCGCGCAAGGCGGGGTACGGCGGCAAGTTCTACAACGTGTCCTTCGTGGGCACGCAGGCGCTGGCGGATGCGCTGGGCGCCAACGGCGCGGGCGTGGTGGTGTCGCAGGTGGTGCCTTCGCCCTACCAACAGTCGCGCCAGATCACGCGTGAATTCCAAGAGGCCATCAAGAAGGGCGGCAACGTGCAGGCCAACTACTCCAGCATGGAGGGCTACCTGGCCGCGCGCGTCTTCATCGAGGGGCTGCGCAACGCGCAGGCGCACGCCAGCGGCAAGCTCACGCGCGAGAGCCTGGTGGCGGGGCTGGAATCCCTGCGCGGTTCGGTGGGCGGTTTTACGGTCAACTTCAGCCCATCCGACCATGAGGGCTCGCGCTTCGTGGAGATGTCCATGCTCACCGGCGACGGCCGCGTGCGCACCTGAGCGCCCCGCGCCCGCCGGCGCCATCGGCGGGCCGCAGGGGCTTCGGGCCCGCTTCGGCGCGGATCGGGGAGCACGGCTAGACTGTGGCATTCCCAGGACGACAGGCCCGATCCCCATGAACATCATCGACTCCATCGCCCGCGAAGCGGCCGCCATCGCCGAGGTGCGGCGCGACATCCATGCCCATCCCGAACTGTGCTTTCAGGAGGTGCGCACGGCCGACGTGATCGCGGCCAAGCTCACCGAATGGGGCATCCCCATCCACCGCGGCCTGGGCACCACCGGTGTGGTGGGCATCGTGCACGGCCGTGACGGCGGTGCCTGCGGCCGCGCCGTGGGCCTGCGCGCAGACATCGACGCCCTGCCCATGCAGGAGTTCAACACCTTCGCCCATGCGAGCAAGCACCAGGGCCGGATGCACGCCTGCGGCCACGACGGCCACACGGCCATGCTGTTGGCGGCGGCGCAGTATTTCTCCAAGCACCGCGACTTCGACGGCACCGTGTATTTGATCTTCCAGCCGGCGGAAGAGGGTGGCGGCGGCGCACGCGAGATGATCAAGGACGGCCTGTTTGAGCGGTTCCCCATGCAGGCGGTGTTCGGCATGCACAACTGGCCGGGCATGCCGGCCGGCAGCTTTGCCGTGAGCCCCGGCCCGGTGATGGCGTCAAGCAATGAGTTCAAGATCACCATCCGCGGCAAGGGCAGCCACGGCGCCATGCCGCACATGGGCATCGACCCCGTGCCCGTGGCCTGCCAGATGGTGCAGGCGTTCCAGAACATCATCAGCCGCAACAAGAAGCCCATCGAGGCGGGCGTGATCTCGGTGACGATGATCCACGCCGGCGAGGCCACCAACGTAGTGCCCGACAGCTGCGAGCTGCAGGGCACGGTGCGCACCTTCTCCACCGAGCTGCTGGACATGATCGAGCGCCGCATGCGGCAGGTGGCCGAGCACACCTGCGCCGCGTTCGAGGCGCGCTGCGAATTCGAGTTCGTGCGCAATTACCCCCCCACCATCAACTCGCCGGCCGAGGCCGAGTTCGCGCGCCAGGTGATGGTGGGCATCGTGGGTGAAGACAAGGTGCTGGCGCAGGAGCCCACCGGGGGTGCGGAGGATTTTTCCTTCATGCTGCAGGCCAAGCCGGGCGCCTATGTGTTCATCGCCAACGGCGACGGCGACCACCGCGCCATGGGCCACGGCGGCGGTCCCTGCACACTGCACAACCCCAGCTACGACTTCAACGATGCGCTGATTCCGCTGGGCGGCACCTATTGGGTGGAACTGGCGCGCCAATGGCTGGCACAGCCCACGGCCTGAGAGGCTCCGGGTCCCCGTGAGGCGGCATTCACACGGCTGACATGCCCAGGCTCCACCGTTGCGCGGTGGGGCCTTTTTTACATGTCCAAAGGGGGTTTCGATGATCGGTATCCCGCAGGCGTTCGCCGCAAGTTACGCACAGGCGCGGGCCCAATTTGTTGGCGCCGCGGCGGTGGCCGGTCTGGCGCTGCAGCCGCAGGTGCATCCGCTGTGCGGCCCCAACGGCGAGACGCTGGCGCTGGACGTGGTGCGGGATGGGCCGCTTGACGCGCCCCGTCTGCTCATCGTGAGCAGCGGCTGCCACGGCGTGGAGGGCTTGTGCGGCAGTGGCGTGCAGGTGTTCGCGCTGCAGGATGGCGAGTGGCGCGCCAAGGCACGGGCGCAGCGTGTGGCCGTGCTCTACCTGCATGCGCTCAACCCGTACGGCTTCGCCCACCTGCGCCGCGTGACACACGAAAACGTGGACCTGAATCGCAACTTCGTGGACTTCAGCCAGCCGTTGCCGGCCAACCCCGCCTACAGTGCGCTGCACCCCGTTTTGTTGCCGCCCGAATGGCCGCCCAGCGAGGCCAATACGCAGGCCTTGCGCGTTCTGCTGGATGCGCACGGCTTGCAGGCGCTGCAGGCGGCGATCACCCGCGGGCAGTACCAGCACCCGGACGGCCTGTACTTCGGCGGCACGGCGCCCACCTGGAGCAACTGCACGTTGCGCGCCGTGCTGCGTCGCGAGGGCGCGCGCGCCGAACGCATCGCCTGGGTGGACCTGCACACGGGCCTGGGGCCGAGCGGCCATGGCGAGCGCATCCATGCGGGGCGCGACGAGGCGCAGGCCCTGGCGCGTGCGCGCCGCTGGTGGGACGGGGGTGGCGCCACGCCGGTCACGTCCACCGAAGACGGCTCCTCCACCTCCGCGCCGCTCACGGGGCTGATGTGCCACAGCGCCTATGAAGAGTGCCCGCAGGCGGAGGTCACGGCCCTCACGCTGGAGTTCGGCACGCAGCCCGCGCCCGCCGTGCTGCAGGCGCTGCGGGCGGACCATTGGCTGCACCGGCATCCCGAGGCATCGCCCGCCCTGGCTGCGCGGGTCCATGCCCAGATGCGCGAGGCCTTCTACACCGACACCGACGCCTGGAAGGGCCAGGTGATCAGCCAGGCGCGGCAGGTGCTGTTCCAGGCCGTGGATGGGCTGTGCATGGCGTGATCCTGGGGAGGCTTTAAAAAAGAACGGTCGTTCGTGTTTTGACTACACTGTGCGGCGATACCAACCCTGAACCGGAGACACTCCATGTCCGATCTGAACGCCACCTTCGAGGCCGCCGTGGCCAATTCCAAGAACCTCAGCGAGCGCCCCGACAACCCGACGCTGCTGAAGATCTATGCGTTGTACAAGCAGGCCACCGCCGGCGACAACGCCGAGAAGAAGCCGAGCTTCTCTGACATCGTGGGGCGCGCCAAGTGGGACGCTTGGGAAAAGCTCAAGGGCACGTCCGGCGACGAGGCCAAGCAGCAGTACATCGACTTGATCGAATCCCTGCGCGGCTGAGCGCTGTGGGCCCGCCAGCGTGCGGGCCAACCGTCCCCCAGGCCGCGAAGCCGCAGCAGGCACGCGGGGGCGGGCAACGCGGCGTCAGCCTCCGCCGTGGGCCACCCGGGGCGGCTGTGGCGCCAGCGCCTGCAGCGCGGCGGTGCGCTCGGCCTGCGGCGCCTGGGCCAGCGCCCGCACGGCTGCATGAAAGCGCGGCCAGTCGCGCCCCTCGCGCTCGAACAGCGCCATGAACGCGGGCACCCCTTCGTCATAAGCCGCCTGCGCGGCGAAGCTGGCGTTGTTGGCATCGCGCACCCAACGGTCCAGCGTCGCCAGCTGTGCCTCGGGGACGTGTGCGGCCAGCCAGCGCGCGCGCAGCGTGGCATAGGCGGCGCGGAAGTCCTGCATTGCTTCTTTTTTCATAGCTGATAGCGCTTGATAGTCGGGCGCTACAGCCCCATTTGATGCATAAATCTCGGCCAGGCGCTGGCGCGTTACCTGGGTCAGCGCGCGCCATTGCGCGCGGCGCTCCTCGCTGGCCGCGAACTGGGCGCGGGTGGCCGGGGTGGCGTGCTGCTGCAGCCAGCGCTGCACGCCCAGCCGCTCCACTGCCGTGGCGTAGGATTCGTTGAAGGCGGTATCGCCCTCGGCATACGCCACCTGGTGCGCCAATTCGTGCAGCAGCAGCCGCACGAAGTCGCCCTCGGGCCAGCCGATGAAGGTGGACAGCAGCGGGTCGCCCCCCATCCAGTTGCTGTAGCCCAGCGTGGAATACGCGGGTACGCCGTACACGCTGACCTCCAGTCCGGTGGCCGCCAGGCGCGCGGCCTCGGCCCGTGCGCCGGGCTCGTCGAAGTAGCCGCGGTAGCCGATGCAGCCGGTGATCGGAAAGCACCAGCGGTGCAGCGTGAGCGAATAGGGGCCCGCCGCCGCCACGTTCCACACGGCAGCCGTGCGGTCCAGGCGCGCATAGCGGCGGTAGCTGGCGTTGTCGGGCAGGGCCAGCTCGTCCACCGCGAACGCCCGGGCGCGCTGGGCCAGCTGCAGCCGCTCGCGCAGCGGCGCGGAGGTGTCGGGGTGGGTGATCCACTCCTGCGCCGGGCGCGCGGCGTTCATGATCTCCAGGTGCCCGCGCAGGGACTGCCAGTAGTAGCCCAACGTGCCGCCCGACTGGGCGCAGCCGCCCAGCAGCAGCGCGGCTGCCAGCAGCGGCCACGGGCGCCGGGGCGATGGGGTGGATGTGCTCATGGTGGCGGAGGCGGGTGCGGCCAAGCATAGCAAGACGTTCTTGCGCCATGCGACCCAACCCCCACAATGCCCCCATGCTCGAAACCACCGAACCCTCCCCCCCGGACGAGGCCAGTGGCCTGTTCACCGACGAGGGCGGCCATGCGCGCTGCTTCTGGTGCCGCGCCAGCCCGCTGTACCGGCACTACCACGACCACGAATGGGGCTTCCCGGTGACAGACGAGCGCCGCCTGTTCGAGAAGCTCTGCCTGGAGGGGTTCCAGGCCGGCTTGTCGTGGATCACCATCCTGAACAAGCGCGAGGCCTTCCGCGCGGCGCTGGCGCAGTTCGAGGCCGAGCCGCTGGCAGACTTCGGCGCCGCCGAGGTGGACCAACTGATGGGCAACGCCGGTATCGTGCGCCACCGCGGCAAGATCGAGTCGGCCATCAACAATGCGCGCCGCGTGCTGGAGCTGCGCCGCGAGTTCGGGTCGCTGGCGCACTATGTGTGGCGCTATGCGCCCCTGGCCGCGCAGCAGCGGCCCGAGCGCATGACGCTGCCTGCGGTGCGTGCGATGACCACCTCGGCGGCGTCGGTGGCGCTGTCCAAGGATATGAAGAAGCGTGGGTTCAGCTTCGTGGGTCCGACCACCATGTATGCCTTCATGCAGGCCATGGGGCTGGTCAACGACCACCTGGAGGGCTGCGGCGCACGCGCTGCGGCAGAGGCCGCGCGCGCCGCGTTCACACCCCCCGCTGCGGGCTGATGCGCGCCCCAAAGCCGGCTTAAGGCCTGCTCACGCTATTCGCACTGGCGAAAATAGTGTGAACAGGCCCTAGACCACCGCGTCGGACCGGACCACGATGTGGTCGAACCCCAGATGGTGCAGGCACTCGCGCAGGATGAGCAGCGTGGCCGCGAAGGCGTTGTCCTGCGCAAGGGTGTCCTGCGTGGCGGGGCGCCCCAGGCTGAGGGCGGCCAGGCGGTTGAAGGTGTGCTCCACCGCTTCCAGCGGCAGGCGCAACTCCGGCTGCGCCGGTAGGCCCGCAGCCAGCGCGATCTGGCGTATGCCGCCGTCGGCTGTGTAGAGCGTGGAGCCGGGCGCCAGCAGGTCGCGCACCGGCATCACCGCATCTTCCACCAGCATGATCGCGTGCTCCATCTCGGCCTCCGTGGGCGGCTGGTGGGCAAAGCAGGTGGCGGCCGTCACGCGCGCGCCGATGTCCAGCGTGCGCAGCAGCGCGGGCGCGTCTGCGGCGCCGCTCAGCAGCCGCGTGTGCGCGCCACCGATGTGCAGCGTGGTGAGGGCGTCGGCCATGCCCTCGGCGCGCAGGGCCTGGTACAGCGCGGCGGCATCTTCGGGAGACAGTGGCGCGGGCGTCTGGGGCATGGGGCCTTCCGGTAGCGGGAATGCGGCGATGGTGCGGCACGGGCGGCGTGCAGTGCCGCCCATGAAAAAGCCCTCCGAAGAGGGCTTGCAGGCTAAGCCGGGCAAAAAGGGGCGATCAGCCGCCCTGGTTGGCGCGCTTGCCGGGGTTTTTCTTGCTGCGCGTGGCCACGCCGCGCTCCAGGCTCACGCGCTGGCCGCGGCCGTGCGTGGTCACTGCCATGCCGGGCATGGGGGTGGGACGGGGTGTGCGCTTACGGTCGGCTTCGGTGACGATTTTGTTGCCCATGATGGCTCCTGAAATGAAAACGGTGAAAACTCCCTATTAGGCCATAGCCGCGAGCGCCCTTCCAAGGCCGAGGGGTGTGCCAGCCGTGATACCAAATATGCTATTAATCAATGAGCTGGTGGCGCATGTCTGGCGGGACATCCACCGCAATTTTGCCGCGCCATTGCCGGTGGCGGTGCGCGCGGCACCTGTCAGACAGCACCTTGCCGGCATGTCGGCCAGCGCCCATTGACGGGCCTGCCCGCGCCCTTCAAGAATGGCAGTTGTCATGGAGACCGAGGGACATGTCATGAAGCATCTGCTCCACTCCCTGGAGGCCAGCCTGGCGCTTTCCCCTGTAGGGGTAGCTGTCGAACTGCCCGACGGCGCGCGCCTGGGTGACGCCAATGCCGACCTGCGGTTGCGTTTTCGCGACCGCATGGCCGTGGTGGCCCTGGCCATGGGTGAGATTGGCAACGTGGGCGCGGCCATCGTCGAAGGCCGCGTAGCGTTGGAAGGCAGCATGCGCCAGTTGATGACGGCGGCCGCGGCGCTGCTCAAGCAGAACCCCACGCACGAGGGACCGGCGACTGGGTGGCAGCGCGTGTTGCTGCGTGCGCGCTCGATGGCGGCGCACACCCTGTCCCATGACGCACGCAATATCCAGTTCCACTACGACCTGTCCGACGACTTCTACGCCCTGTGGCTGGACCCGCGGCGCGTCTATTCCTGCGCCTATTACCGCACGCCTGACATGAGCTTGGCCCAGGCACAGGAGGCCAAGCTGGACCACATCTGCCGCAAGCTCCTGCTGCGTCCCGGCGACCGCTTTCTGGACATTGGCGCCGGCTGGGGCGGGCTGCTGCTGTGGGCCGCGCAGGAGTATGGTGTGGACGCCACGGGCATCACGCTGTCGCGCAACCAGCATGCGCATGTGCAGCGGCTCATCGCGGAGCGCGGCCTACAGGGTCGTGTGCGCATGCAGTTGCTGGACTACCGTGAACTGCAGGTGGAGCAGCCGTTCGACAAGATTGCCTCGGTCGGCATGTTCGAACATGTGGGCCGTTCGCAGATGGAGCGGTACTTCGCCACCGTGCACCGTCTGCTGCGCCCGGGCGGCCTGCTGCTCAACCACGGCATCACATCGGGCGGGCTGGACAACCCCCGGCTGGGCGCCGGCTTGGGCGATTTCATCGAGCGCTACATCTTCCCCGGCGGCGAACTACTGCATGTGAGCGCGGTGCTGCACGACATGGCCCGGGCCGGGCTGGAGATGGTGGACACGGAGAACCTGCGTCCCCACTACGCCCGCACGCTGTGGGCCTGGTCGGATGCGCTGGAGGCCCGTCAGGACGAGGCGCGCAGCGTGCTGGTCGCGCAGCACGGCAAGGAACGCGGCGAGAAGGCGCTGCGCGCCTACCGGCTGTACCTGGCGGGCTGCGCCCTGGCCTTCGAGCGCGGCTGGACCGCGCTGCACCAGATGCTGGCCGTGCGGCCCACGGGCCACGTGGAAGATGGCGTGCTCAAGGGTGCGCAGTCCGACTATCCTTTCAGCCGCGCCTACATGTACGAAGGCCCTGCGGCCACCCACTGATCCTTTGTCCTGGAACTTCGATGCTTTTCAAATTCAAATCCCGCGCCACCGCCGACGTCATCATGCTTGAGCCCAATGGCAAACAGCTGCTGGAGATCATCGGCAAGTCGCCGAATGAGCCGCACGGCATCATCACCGCCGCGCAGATTCCTGCCGCCATCCGCGCGCTGGAAGAGGCGGTAGCGGTTGAAGAGGCCGCTGCAGCGGCCACCGCCCCGGACGAGGACGATCAGACCGAGGAAGAGGCCCCTCGCGGCGACGGCGTGCGCCTGCGCCAGCGCGCGGCGCCCTTCATCGACATGCTGCGCCGCAGCGCCGCCGAGGATTGCGACGTGGTCTGGTGACGCGCAGCGCGCCCTGGCGGGCGCGCGCATCCGCTCTTCAATCCACCTTCGCACCCGACGCCTTCACCACCTGCGCCCATTTGCGGTGCTCGCGGTCGATCAGGCTGGCAAATTCGGCGCTGGTATTGCCGCCGGGAATCGCTCCCTGGGACAGCAGTCGCTCCTTGACGGCAGGGGTGGCCAGCGCCTTGGCCACCTCCTGCTGGACGCGCTGGACGATGTCGGCCGGCGTGCCCGCGGGCGCCAGCAGTCCGAACCATGAACTGGCTTCGAAGCCCTTGAGCGCGGGGCCGCCGGCCTCTTCCACCGTGGGGACGTCGGGCAGGGCGGTGGAGCGTTTCGCGCTGGTGACCGCCAGCGCCTTGAGCTTGCCGCCCTTGATATGGGCCATGGAGGAGGGCAGGTTGTCGAACATCACGTCCATGTTGCCGCCCACCATGTCCAGCAGCGCGGGCGCAGATCCGCGGTAGGGCATGTGCAGCATGTAGGTGCCGGTCATGCTTTTGAACAGCTCGCCGGCCAGGTGGATCGAGGTGCCGTTGCCGCTGGACGCCATGTTGAGCTTGCCCGGGTTGGCTTGGGCATAGCGGATGAAGTCCTGCACGGTGTTGATGCCCAGGCTGCGCGCCTTCTCGGTGTTCATGACCATCACGTTGGGCACCGACGCGACAAGCGTCACGGGCGCGAAGTCCTTGATCGGGTCGTAGGGTAGCTGCTTGTACAGCGCGCGGTTGATGCCATGCGTGCCCACGGTGCCCATCAGCAGCGTGTATCCGTCAGGGGCGGACCTGGCCACCAGTTCGGCACCGATGTTGCCTCCCGCGCCGCCGCGGTTGTCCACGATGAACTGCTGGCCAAAGGCCTTGCCCAGCTCGGGTGCAATGGCACGCGCCAGGATGTCGGTGGTACCCCCGGCGGCGAACGGCACCACGATGCGGACCGGCTTGGCCGGCCATGGGCTGGCTTGGGCATACGCGGCGCCCGTGGCGCCCAGGCCCAATGCGAGAAGCGCCCCGATGGCGCGCAGGGCCTGGCGGCGCGGTGGGGTGCGGCGTGGGCTGGATGTGTGCGGCATGCGGTCTTTCCAAAAAGCGTGAAAGAAGGCTTCGGTTGTAGGCGCCGCAGCCGCGCAGGGGCAGCAGGATTACCCGCAGTTCCCATGAAAAAACGCCCGGTGCGCGGGCACCGGGCGTTGGTAGGAAAGGCGGGCGGACGGACGCGCCCGCCGCGCTGGCGCAGATCAGTCGGCGTAAGTGCCGGCTGCCTTGATCACCATGCCCCACTTTTCGATTTCGGACTGCACGAACTTCTTGTGTTCGGCCGGCAGCACGCGCTTGTCGGCCACCACCACGGCGCCCAGGCCTTCCTGCTTCTTGATGAAGTCAGGATCCTTCACGGCCACTTGCAGCGCTTCGTTGATGCGCGTCAGCACGGCGGCGGGCGTGCCCTTGGGGGCATACAGGCCATGCCAGACGGAGACGTTGAAGTCTTTCAGGCCGCTTTCCTGCAGCGTCGGCAAGTCCTTGAGCGACGGCATCGTCAGGCGCTGGTTGGTGGTCACGGCAAAGGCCTTGACCTTCTTGCCCTCGATCTGCGTCGTGGTGTTGGTGGTCTGGTCGCACATCAGGTCGATCTGGCCGCCAATCAGGTCGGTGATGGCGGGCGCCGCGCCCTTGTAGGCCACGGGCGTCATGTGCGACTGCAGCGCGTGCTGGAACATCAGGCCGCACAGATGGCCGGCCGAGCCCAGGCCGGAGTGGCCCAGGTTCACCTTTTCCTTGTTCTGCGCAATCCAGGTGGCCAATTCCTTGTAGTTCTTGGCCTCCAGCGTCGGGCGCGAGATGATGGTCATGGGCACGTCGTTGACGATACCCAGGAACTCGAAGTCGTTCAACACGTTGAACGACAGCTTGCGGTACAGCGTGGGGATGGTGGCCATGCCGATGTGGTTCAGCAGCAGGGTGTAGCCGTCCGGCTGTGCACGGGCCACCTTGGCTGCGCCAATGGTGCTGCCTGCACCGGCGGCGTTTTCGACGACGACCGTGGCACCGCCCAGGGGCTTGCGCAGGGCCTCTGCCAGGTCACGGGCCACGCGGTCGGTGGGGCCGCCGGCCGAGAAGGGCACGACGATGGTGATGTTCTTGTCTTTGACCGGATAGGCCTGGGCGGATGCGCCGAATGCAGCCAGGATGGCGGCCGCTCCCACGGCGATCTTGAATGTCGTTCTCATGATGCTCCTTGGAAAAGAGGCGCAATCATAGAGAGAAACGGCGTGCCGGACATCAAGGAAACCCCCGAGGCCGCACCGCCTGACAAATGGGCGACGTTTGACCCCAGGGGGTTGACGCGGCTGCGGGCGGCTTGTGTGCCGCGCACGACGCCGTGGCGACGGACGGCGCCGGCCGGCCGCCCCGCGGGGCATCAGCGGTAGCTGCGCGCGTCTTCGATGACCTTGCCGTCGTTGGGCAGGCTGCCGGGAGGCACCATCTGCACGTCGCCGCGCAGCTTGGTCACTTCGCGCAGCGCTTCGGCCAGTTGCTGGGCCATGCCTGCGGCGGTTTCCGTGGTCTCCACCTGCAGCACCATCTGGTCGTTGGCCATCTCGCCGCTGACCACCAGCCGCGCGCGCTGCACTTGGGGGAAGCGCTTGACCACGCTGGCAATCTGGCCGGGGTGCACGAACATGCCGCGCACTTTGGTGGTCTGGTCCGCGCGGCCCATCCAGCCCTTGATGCGGGTGTTGGTGCGGCCCGTGGGGCACTGGCCCGGCAATACGGCCGACAGGTCGCCGGTGCCGAAGCGGATCAGCGGGTAGTCGGGGTTCAGCGTGGTGATGACCAGCTCGCCCACTTCGCCCTCGGGCACCGGGTCGCCGGTGCCCGGGCGCACGATCTCGACGATCACGCCCTCGTCCAGCACCAGGCCTTCGCGCGCGCTGGTCTCATAGGCGATCAGGCCCAGGTCTGCCGTGGCGTAGCACTGGTAGCCCGTCACGCCGCGCGCGGCCAGCCAGTCGCGCAGCGAGGGCGGGAAGGCCTCGCCCGAGACCAGCGCCTTGGTCACGCTGGGCAGCGCCACGCCGTGTTCGTGGGCCTTGTCGAGGATGATCTTCAGGAAGCTGGGCGTGCCGATGTAGCCGGCCGGGCGCAGCTCGGCCATGGCCTGCACCTGCTGCTCGGTCTGCCCCGTGCCGCCCGGAAAGACCGTGCAGCCCAGCGCGTGGGCGCCAGTCTCCATCATCGATCCGGCAGGCACGAAGTGGTAGCTGAAGCTGTTGTGGATCAGCTCGCCGGGGCGAAACCCCGCGGCATACATGGCGCGTGCCATGCGCCAGTAGTCCGGCCGCGCGCCCTCGGGCTCATAGATGGTGCCGGGGCTGGCGAACACGCGGGGCATGTGGCGCCCGAATGCCAGGGCGCTGAAGCCGCCGAACGCATTCTGGCCGCGCTGCGCCTGCTGGCGCTCCAGCAGTTCGTACTTGCGCGTGACGGGCAGGCGGGCCAGCGCGGCGCGGTCGGTGATGGTGGTGGCGTCCACGCCCGCCAGGATGTCGGCGAAGGCGGGGCTGGCCTGCTGGGCGTGGGCGATCTGCCGGGGCAGGGCCGCCATGAGGGCGGCTTCGCGCTCGGCGGGGGCGCGGGTTTCCAGGGCGTCGTAGAACATGCTCATGCCTGGGTCTCCTGTCGTTGGGAGGGGTTTAGGGCAAAATCGGCCTTAAGCGCTTGCCTGTCAAGCGCTAGCAGCTATTAATTTGAGAGTAATTAGGCCAGCCAGCGCTTGCGGCGCTTGTAGCTCTTGACGTCCTTGAAGCTCTTGCGCTCGCCGCCGCCCACGCCCAGGTAGAACTCCTTGACGTCCTCGTTGCTGGCCAGCTCCTGCGCGGGCCCGTCCATGACGATGCGGCCGCTTTCCATGATGTAGCCGTAGTCGGCGTACTTCAGGGCCATGTTGGTGTTCTGCTCGGCCAGCAGGAAGGTGGTGCCTTCCTTGGCGTTGAGATCCTTCACGATGTTGAACACCTCTTCCACGATCTGCGGCGCCAGGCCCATCGAGGGCTCGTCCAGCAGCACGATGGAGGGGTTGCACATGATGGCCCGGCCGATGGCGCACATCTGCTGCTCGCCACCCGAGGTGTAGGCCGCCTGGCTGGTGCGCCGCGTCTTCAGGCGCGGGAAGTAGGTGTAGACCTTCTCCAGGTTGGCCGCGATCTCGGCCTTGTCGGTGCGGGTGTAGGCGCCGGTGAGCAGGTTTTCCTCGATGGTCAGGTGGGCGAAGCAGTGGCGCCCCTCCATGACCTGCACCACGCCGCGCTTGACCAGGTCGGCGGGCGAGAGGTTCTGGATCTGCTCGCCGCGCAGCTCGATGCTGCCCTTGGTGACCTCGCCGCGCTCGCCCTTGAGCAGGTTGGAGATCGCGCGCAGCGTGGTCGTCTTGCCCGCGCCGTTGCCGCCCAGCAGGGCGACGATGCCCTTCTCGGGCAGTTGCAGCGACACGCCCTTGAGCACCAGGATCACATGGTTGTAGATGACCTCGATGCCATTGACGCTGAGAACGATGTTTCTGGACTCCATAGCCTTGCCCTTGTAGTGGTGCCAATCGGCAGGGCTGTCGCCACAGCCCTCTCGATTGGCGGCTGCCCTGCGCAGCCGCTTGAACCTGGCGCAACCCGCGCCAGCGGGCGCCGTGGAACGGGTCTTGCCCGACCACCGGCGCCATCCCCCTTCCCGATGAGAAGGACGATGGCGCGCAGCGCCTCAGGGGACGTCCTTAGGACTGGCAGTCGCCCGCTTCGCGCCGGGACATCTTCTTGTCGGCGAGGTACTTGTCCGCGCCGGCCTTGACCATAGGCTTGATGACCTGCTCATCGGCCTGGTACCAGTCGGACGAGAACTTCCACTGCTTGCCGTCCCAGGTGTGCACGCGGGCCCAGGTAGAACCCATGTGGTCCGCGCAGCTGGTGGACAGCGGGCGCATCAGGTCGGTGAAGCCCAGCGCGTCCAGTTTTTTCTGGTCCAGCGCCAGGTTTTCCATGCCCCAACGCACCTGCTCGCCGGTCATGACCTTGCCCTTGCCGAAGCGCTCCTGCGCGCGGCGCACGGCCTCCACGCCCAGCATCTGGATGATCACGCCGCGCGTGTACAGCACCGAGCCCACTTCGTCCTTGGGGCCCGTGCCCTGGTTGGCGCCGTGCACGTGCTTGAGGATGTCCTGCATGACCTTGGACTGCGTGCCATGGCCGTTGAGCGCCAGTGCGTGGTAGCCCTTGGCGCCATCGCCCACGTCGCGCACGTCCGGCTCGGCACCGGCCCACCACACGCCGTACATCTTGTCGCGCGGGTAGCCGGTGGCCTGGGCTTCCTTCAGGGCGGTGGAGTTCATCACGCCCCAGCCCCACAGCAGCACGTAGTCGGGGCGGCTCTGGCGCACCTGCAGCCAGGTGGCCTTCTGCTCCACGCCGGGCGCGGTCACGGGCAGCATCTGCAGCTCGAAGCCGTGCATCTTGGAGCGCTCCTGCAGCAGGGGGATCGGCTCCTTGCCGAACGGGCTGTCGTGGTAGACCAGCGCGATCTTCTTGCCCTTGAGCTTGTCCAGGCCGCCGGCACTCTTGCCGATGTGCTGGATCAGGATGTCGGCACCGGTCCAGTAGCTGCCCATGTAGGGGAAGTTCCACTTGAACGCCATGCCGTCCTGCGCGACCGACAGGCCGTAGCCCAGCGTCATCAGCGGGATCTTGTCCACGGGCGCCTTCTCGGTCAGCGCGAAGGTGATGCCGGTGGCCTGCGGGTCGAACAGCGTCACGCCGGGGCGGCTCTTCAGACGCTCGTAGCACTCCACGCCGCGGTCGGTGGCGTAGCCGGTCTCGCACTCTTCCCAGGTCAGCTTCACGCCGTTCACGCCGCCGTCGCGCGCGTTGATCATCTTGATGTAGTCCTGCTTGCCGTTGGCCCATGGCACGCCGTTGGGTGCGTAGGGGCCCGTGCGGTACGACAGCAGGGGGAAGAACTGTTCCTTGGCCTGGGCGGCGGCGGCGCCTGCAAAGCCGGCCAGGGTGCAGGCCACCGTGGCGGCCGCAGCGAGTCGGGTGAATTTCATGGTCTTGTCTCCTTGTGGTTGGATGGAACGTCGCCTGAATTGCGCCGGTCGGCGCGGAACACACCTTGCAATGGCATCAATGGGGGAAGGGCCACACGCGCATCTTCTGCTTGCCGATGGACCACAGCTTGGCCAAGCCGTGGGGCTCCACGATGAGGAACCACACGATCAGCGCGCCGAAGATCATCAGTTCCGCATGCGACACGGCGGCGGTGGAGATGTCCACGCCGAACAGGCCGGCCACCGCGGGCAGGAACTGGTTCAGGAAGATGGGCAGCACCACGATGAAGGCCGCGCCGAAGAACGCGCCCATGATGGAGCCCATGCCGCCGATGATGACCATGAACAGCAGGCGGAACGACATCTCGACCGAGAACGCCGCCGGCTCCCACGAACCCAGGTGCACGAAGGCCCACAGCGCGCCCGCCATGCCGACGATGAAGGAGCTGACAGCGAAGGCGCTGAGCTTGGCGTACATCGGGCGGATGCCGATCACCGCGGCGGCCACGTCCATGTCGCGGATGGCCATCCATTCGCGGCCGATGGCGCCGCGCACCAGGTTCTTGGCCAGCAGGGCCACGACCACCAGGAGCGTCAGGCAGAACAGGTACTTGGCCATGGCGCTGTCCAGCGGCATGCCGAAGACCTGCAGGTTGCTGACCGAGACCGAGCCGGAGTCGGAATTGTTGGTGAACCACTTGATGCGCAGGAACATCCAGTCGCTGAAGAACTGCGCCGCCAGCGTGGCCACGGCCAGGTACAGCCCTTTCACGCGCAGGCTGGGTAGCCCGAACAGGATGCCGAAGAACGTGGCGCACAGCCCGCCCAGGATGAGGGCCGCGACCAGCGGCATCCCGGGGAAGCGCACGAAGAAGTTGAAGGCCCCGTAGGCGCCCACCGCCATGAAGGCGCCCGAGCCCAGCGAGATCTGCCCGCAGTAGCCCACGAGGATGTTCACGCCCAGCGCGGCCATGGACATGATGACCAGCGGGATCAGGATGGCGCGGTAGAAGTAGTCCGACGCCATCGCGGGCACCGCCACGAAGGCCACGGCCAACAGCAGCAGGATGGCGATGCGGTCCTGGGTGATGGGAAAGATCTGCTGGTCGGCCTTGTAGGTGGTTTTGAACTGGCCGTTTTCGCGGTAGAACATTATTTACTCCAAATCTTTCAACCAAGGGCGATGATCTTTTGGCTGCGGGCACTGCGTGCCCTCGCCGGAAGACCATCCTTCGCCTGCGGCGAAGAACCCTGCGGGTTGATCGCGTATGTCATACGCGATCGATGATCTTCTCGCCGAACAAACCTTGGGGCCGGAACAGCAGGAACACGAGGGCCAGCACGTAGGCAAACCAGATCTCGATGCCGCCGCCCACGAAGGGGCCCAGGTACACCTCGGAGAGCTTCTCGCCCACGCCGATGATCAGCCCGCCGATGATGGCGCCCGGCACCGAGGTCAGGCCGCCCAGGATCACGACCGGCAGCGCGCGCAGCGCCACCGTGGTCAGCGAGAACTGCACGCCCAGCTTGGAGCCCCAGATCATCCCGGCCACCAGTGCCACGACACCGGCGACACACCACACGATGACCCAGATGTGGTTGAGCGGGATGCCGATGGACTGCGCCGCCTGGTGGTCGTCGGCCACGGCGCGCAATGCGCGGCCGGTCTTGGTCTTTTGAAAGAAGATGCTCAGCACCACCACCAGGGCGGCGGCAATGCCTGCGGCAATCACGTCTTCCTTGTTCACGAGCACGCCGCCCTCGAACACGGTGTCCAGCAGGAACACCGGGTCCTTGGGCATGCCGATGTCGATCTTGTAGATGTCGCTGCCGAAGAGGGTCTGGCCCAGGCCTTCCAGGAAGTAGGTGATGCCCAGCGTGGCCATGAGCAGCGTGGCGCCTTCCTGGTTCACGAGGTGGCGCAGCACGAGGCGCTCGATGAACCAGGCCACTGCGAACATGCACAGGCCCGCGATCAGGAACGCGGCCAGATTGGCCACGATGGGGTTGCTGATGCCGGTCCACGCCGGGATCCACTCGGCAAAGCGCGCCATGGCCAGGGCCGCGAACAGCACCATGGCACCCTGCGCGAAGTTGAAGACGCCCGAGGCCTTGAAGATCAGCACGAAGCCGAGTGCCACCAGCGCGTAGAGCATGCCGGCCATCAGGCCGCCGATCAGGGTTTCGAGAAAGAATGCCATTTGCTTGCCCTCAGTGGCTGGTGCCCAGGTAGGCGCGAATCACGTCTTCGTTGTTGCGCACTTCGTCCGGCGCGCCGTCACCGATCTTTTTGCCGTAGTCCAGCACCACGACGCGGTCGCTGATGTCCATCACCACGCCCATGTCGTGTTCGATGAGGACGATGGTGGTGCCGAACTCGTCGTTCACATCCAGGATGAAGCGGCACATGTCCTGCTTCTCCTCCACGTTCATGCCGGCCATGGGTTCATCGAGCAGCAGCACCTGGGGTTCCATGGCGAGGGCCCGGCCCAAGTCCACGCGCTTTTGCAGGCCGTAGGGCAGCTGGCCGACGGGGGTCTTGCGGTGCGCCTGGATCTCCAGGAAGTCGATGATGTGTTCGACCTTCTCGCGGTGGGCGATCTCCTCGCGCTCGGCCGGTCCGATGCGCAGTGCCTGCAGGAGCAGGTTGCTTTTGATCTTGAGGTTGCGCCCGGTCATGATGTTGTCGATCACGCTCATGCCCTTGAACAACGCCAGGTTCTGGAAGGTGCGCGCGATGCCCATCTCGGCGACCTGGCGGCTGTTCATGTGGCCGAAGGTCTGGCCGCGGAAGGTGATGGAGCCCTCGGACGGCGTGTACACGCCGTTGATGCAGTTGAGCATGGAGCTCTTGCCCGCGCCGTTGGGGCCGATGATCGAGCGGATCTCGTGCTCGCGCACGTTGAACGAAATGTCGGTGAGCGCCTTGACGCCGCCGAACCGCAGGCTGATGTTCTTGACGTCGAGGATGACGTCGCCAATCTTCTTGCTGGTCATGTGTCTGCTGCCTCGTTGCGTGTCATGCGGCCGCCCGGGTGGCGGGGAAGGTCTTGGCGTCGGTGATCTTCAGCGTGGCGCTCACGCTGCCCTTGCGCCCGTCCTCGAACTTCACCTGCGTTTCGATGAACTGCTCGGCCTTGCCCGTGTACAGCGCATCCACCAGCACGCCGTACTTCTCGGCGATGAAATTGCGGCGCACCTTGCGCGTGCGGGTCAGTTCGTCGTCGTCGGGGTCCAGCTCCTTGTGCAGCACCAGGAAGCGCGCGACCTGCGTGTCGGCCATGCCAGCTTCGGCGGCTAGATCGGCGTTCACTTGCGAGATGCAGTCGGCGATCAGCTCGATCACCTTGGGCTTGGAGGCCAGGTCCACATAGCCGCCGTAAGGGATGCCCTGGCGCTCGGCCCAGTTGCCCACGGCCTCGTAGTCGATGTTGATGAAGGCACAGACCTGATCGCGCTGGTTGCCGAAGCAGACGGCTTCCTTGATGTGCGGGAAGAACTTGAGCTTGTTCTCGATGTAGTTGGGCGCGAACATGGCGCCGCTGGCCGTCTTGCCCACGTCCTTGGCGCGGTCGATGATGCGCAGCTGGCCGTTGGCGTCGATCACGCCGGCATCGCCGGTGTGGAAGTAGCCTTCGGCGTCGATCACCTCGGCGGTGGCGTCGGGCCGCTTGTAGTACTCCTTGAGCACCGACACGCCCTTGACCAGCACCTCGCCGTTGTCGGCGATCTTCAGCTCGATGCCGGGGGCCGCCTGGCCCACGGTGTTCAGGTCCACCTGGCCATCGCGCTGCAGGCAGACGTAGGCGCAGGTTTCCGTCTGACCGTAGAGCTGCTTGAGATTGATGCCGATGGAGCGGAAGAAGCGGAACAGGTCGGGCCCGATGGCCGCGCCCGCCGTGTAGGCCACGCGGATGCGCGACAGGCCCATCACATTGCGCAGCGGTCCGTAGATGGCGAGATCGGCCAGGCGGTACTTGAGGCGGTCGATTGCGCCCACGGGCTTGCCGTCCAGGAGGTCGGAGCCCACGCGGCGCGCCAGCTGCATGCATTTCTCGAACAGCCAGCGCTTGGGCGCAGCGGCGTCTTCCATGCGGATGGAGACCGACGTCAGCATGCCTTCGAACACGCGCGGCGGGGCGAAGTAGTAGGTGGGGCCGATCTCGCGCAGGTCGATGGAGACGGTGCTGGCCGACTCGGGGCAGTTGATGGTGAAGCCGGCCACCATCCACTGCGCGAGCGAGAACAGGTGGTCCCCCACCCATGCCGGGGGCAGGTAGGAAATCACGTTGTCCTGCGGGCCCAGGCGGTCCACCTCCACCGCGCCTTGCGCAGAGGCGATGAAGCTGGCATGCGTCTGGCACACGCCCTTGGGCTTGCCCGTGGTGCCCGAGGTGTAGAGGATCACCGACACGTCCTGCGGGTCGATCTGCTCCACCAGGGCATCCCATGCGCCGGGGTGGGCCTTGTCCCACTCGGCGCCGCGCGCCACCAGCTGCGCGGTGCTGATGAGGCCCGGCTGGTCGTAGTGGCGCAGGCCGCGCGGGTCGTCATAGATGATGTGCTGGATGCCGGATACCGATTCGCGCACTTCCAGCAGCTTGTCCACCTGTTCCTGGTTTTCGGCAAACGCGAAGGCAATCTCCGCGTCCTGGATGACGAAGGTCAT
Source organism: Diaphorobacter sp. MNS-0 (assembly GCF_019602835.1). Lineage (NCBI taxonomy): Bacteria > Pseudomonadati > Pseudomonadota > Betaproteobacteria > Burkholderiales > Comamonadaceae > Diaphorobacter > Diaphorobacter sp. MNS-0. The sequence continues at coordinate 522,298 of NZ_CP080761.1, forward strand.
CTCAGCGGCCACGGCGTCCTGGTACAGCGGAATCGGCACGCCCCCCACGCTTTGCACGGCCACGAAGCCCATGTACAGGTGTGGCCGGTTGTCGCTGATCAGCGCCAGGTTCTGGCCCTTGGCAAAGCCCAGCGACAGCAGGCCGCAGGCCATGTGGCGCACCTCGTCCGCGGCGTCCTTCCAGCTCCAGGTCTGCCAGATGCCATATTCTTTCTCGCGCAGTGCTGCAGCGTCGGGGCGCTGGGCGGCGTGCTGTAGCAGTAGATGGGGGAATGTGGTCTTCATTCCGGTTCCTATCAGGGTCTGTGGAGGGCAGCGCACGGGAAACAAGAAGTCCGCTGCCGGTTTGCAACCAATGGTAGAAACGACTTTGACGTTATCTTGTCTTTACGATGACAATTCAAGGGTTAGTCCTCAGGGGTCTAACCCTGACCGCCCTCGACAGGTGGTGATCGCGGGGAGCTGAGGGGTTCATGGGCGCGACAGGCGAGGGCGCTATGCTCGCCGCCATGTACGCCCCGTTCTTCGGACTCGAACACCCGCCTTTTTCCATCGCGCCCGACCCGCGCTACCTCTTCATGAGCGAGCGCCATCGCGAAGCCCTGGCCCACCTGCTGTACGGCCTGGATGCGGGCGGCGGCTTCGTGCTGCTCACCGGCGAGATCGGCACCGGCAAGACCACGGTGTGCCGCTGCTTCCTGGAACAGATTCCGCCGCAGTGCAACGTTGCTTACATCTTCAATCCGAAGCTCACGGTGCCTGAGCTGCTGCGCTCCATCTGCGACGAATTCGGCGTGGCGCACCGCCCCGCCATACCGGGGGCGGAGACCGTGAAGGACTGCCTGGACCCGCTCAACGACTTCTTGCTGCAGCAGCACGCGGCGGGGCGCAACAACGTGCTCATCATCGACGAGGCGCAGAACCTCGCACCCGATGTGCTGGAACAACTGCGCCTGCTCACCAACCTCGAGACCAGCGAGCGCAAGCTGCTGCAGATCATCCTCATCGGCCAGCCCGAGCTGCGTGCGATGGTGGCGGCGCCGGAGCTGGAGCAGCTCGCGCAGCGCGTGATCGCGCGCTACCACCTGGACGCCTTGAGCGCCGACGAAACACGCCAGTACATCGCCCACCGCCTGGCCGTGGCCGGGTTGCAAGGGCCGCTGCCTTTTCAGCAGCGGGCGCTGGCGCGTGTGCACGCGCTCACGGGTGGCGTGCCGCGGCGCATCAACCTGCTGTGCGACCGTGCACTGCTGGGTGCTTACGGCGCGGGTGTGCGCGAGGTGACCGATGCCATGGTGCGCCGCGCCGCGCGCGAGGTGTTCGATGCGCCCGCCACGGTGCGCCCCGGCGCGGCAGGGCGCTGGCTCGCCGCTGGAACCGGTGGGCTGGTGGGCGCGGCGGCGCTGGGCGGGCTGGCCTGGGCGCTGGGCTGGTGGCCGCTTGCAGACGGTGGCGCCGGCTCCACACAGGCGCAGGCACAGACACAGAGGCCGGCCATGGCCGCGTCGGCTGCGGCCGTGCCCGCGTCATCCCCCGCCTCGGCCGCTTCTGCGCCCGACGCGCCGGCCCTCCCGCCGACATTGGCGCAGTTCCTGGCCATCCAGCCCGTGGCGCAGGCGCCGGCGGCCTGGCAGGCGCTGGCCCGGCAGTGGCAGGCGAGCGTGCCCGACGGCGCCGCGGACCCTTGCACCGCGCTGGCGTCCGAGGGCCTGCGCTGCTACCGCAGCCGCCGCGCCAGCCTGAACCTGCTGCGCCAGCTCGACCGGCCCGTGCTGCTGATGCTGCGGCCCGCCGAGGGCGATGCGCAGGGCGAGGCCCTGGCGCCTGAGGTGGCGGTCTTGCTGCGCCGGCTGGATGACGGCACCGCCACGCTGGAAGGCGTGCAGGGCCAGACGCTGCAGGTGCGCGTGACGGAGCTTGCGCCGCTGTGGCGCGGCGAGGTTGCCACGCTGTGGAAGGCCCCTGCCGAGCTGGCCGATTCGGGCGACGTCACCGCCACTGCCGCGGGCGCCGCTTGGCTGGACCAGCAACTGGCGGCCGCCGGCGCGGGCACCGCCGCAGCCCGTACCGCAACGCCCGCCGCGCGCCGCGCGCGCATCCACCAATTTCAGCTGGGCCAGGGCCTCACGCCCGATGGCCGCGCTGGTCCCTTGACCCTGATGTTGCTCAACCGCGCCGCAGGCGTGCCGGAGCCGCGTTTGCTCAGCGGAGCCTGAACCCATGTCCTACATTCTTGACGCGCTGCGGCGCGCCCAGGCCGAGCGCGGCCGTGGCAGCGTGCCCGGCCTGCATACCCCCGCGTCGCCCGTGGCGGTGCCCACCGTGCAGCGCGCCGCACCGGCGCGGGGGCTGCCCTGGATGGTGCTTGCAGCGCTGGCGGGCGTAGGGGCGGCAGCCGGCGCCTGGTGGCTGGTGCGTGCGCCCAGTGCGACGGTGGCCGCGGTGGTGCCTGCGCCCGCCCCCGCGATACCGGCGCCTGCCGCTCCAGCCGCCGCCGCGCCGATGGCCGTGCCGGCCCATGGGGCAGCGCCTGCGCCCGAAACTGCGCCCGCATCCACACCAACACCAACACTAACGCCAACACCAACGCCAACGCCAACGCCAACGCCAACGCCAACGCCAGCGCCAGCGCCAGCGCGAGCACCGGCACCAGCATCCAAACCCACGCCCGAGCGCTCCGCCCGCGCCGAAGCGCCTGCCCTCCGGCCCGAGCGCAGCGCGCCGGCCCCCGCGGCGCCTGCCCGCGCACCGGCCCCGCGCGCTGCGCCGCCGGCACCGGCGCCGCAGGAATCGACGGGAACCGTCTTTGCCCAGGCCGACCTGCCGGCGAGCGTGCGTGAGCAACTGCCCACGCTACAGCTCGCGGGCGTGACCTACTCGTCCAACCCCGTGTACCGCATGGTGATCGTCAACGGCCAGGTGCTGCACGAGGGGGATACCGCCGCCCCCGGCCTGGTGCTGGAGCGCATCGAGCCGGCGCGCACCGTGTGGGCGTTTCGCGGCTACCGCTATGCCTTGCCGACGCAGTGATGGGTTTGTAGTCAAACAGGGCTTGAACCCAGAATCAATAAGCGCTGGCAGCTATTAAATAAATAGCATACGAGTGTGCCGATACCTCGGACCGGCCGGGCGTTGGTTCGTGGTATTCCCGCTGCCCCGCTGCGCGCTTTGACCGCATGCTTGCGCGCATGAGCCAAGACGCATCCCTGCACCAGCGGCGCCGCCCGCCCACGGCCCAAGAACTCAGCGGCATTCCCTGGATGGCGTTGCTGCAGCCCGCCGAGCGCGAACGGGCGGTGGCCGCGCTGGCCGTCGGCGATGCCCAGCCGGGCGACTACGTGTGCCGTGTGGGCCGGCCGGTGACGTACTGGTTTGGCGTGGTCGAGGGCCTGCTCAAGATGAGCGCGGACAACGCCGACGGGCTGACCATGACCTTCACCGGCGTGCCGCCCGGCGGCTGGTTCGGCGAAGGCACGGCGGTCAAGCGCGAGCCCTACCGCTACAACATCCAGGCCCTGCGCAAGAGCGTGGTGGCGGGCCTGCCCATCGACACCTTCCATTGGCTGCTGGACCATTCCATCGGCTTCAACCGCTTCGTGATGAACCAGCTCAACGAGCGCCTGGCGCAGTTCATCGCCGCGCGGGAAATCGACCGCCTCACCAACCCCGACCTGCGCGTGGCGCGCAGCCTGGCGGCGCTGTTCAACCCCGTGCTCTACCCGGGCGTCGGGGAAGTGCTGCGCATCACCCAGCAGGAGCTGGCCTACCTGGTCGGCCTGTCGCGCCAACGTGTGAACGAGGCCCTGGCGACCCTGGAAGCGCAGGGGGCGATCCGCGTGGAGTACGGCGGCCTGCGCGTGCTGGACCTGCAGGCGCTGCGCACCAGCCTGTTCAGGCGGATGGAGCCGGCGGACGCGGGCCGCCCCGGGCCCCGGCGCCGCGCTTCACCGCGCAGGGCGCCGGCCGACGAGAACGAGCCCGCCGCCATGATCTGAAGGCGCGGTGGATGGGGTGGGGCGCGGCGCGCTCCATGGCGCGAGACAATAGCGCCATGCCCGAAACGCCCGCCCGTCCCCCCGCACGGTCCGTCCCCGCACCGTCCGCTTCTGCTTCCCCCACTCCGCTGCGCCCGCGGCTGGTGCTGCGCAAGCAGACCACGCCCGCAGCACCTGTGGCTACCGGCAAGGCGCCGGGCCGGTCCGCAGGCCGCACGGCCGGCACGGCCGCACCCAGCGGCGCGGCCGGCGCCTCCCGTACGGCGAGCCGGCACGCGCCGGCCGCGCCGCGCCCTCCTGCCACCCGTGCGCCCGCTGGCGCTGCGCAGGCGCCTGCAGACGGCCGCATGCGCCTGAACAAGCGCATGGCCGATCTGGGGCTGTGCTCGCGCCGCGAGGCCGACGACTGGATCGCCCAGGGCTGGGTGCGCGTCAACGGGCAGGTGGCGGCCATGGGGCTGCAGGTGGGGCCGCACGACCGCATCGACGTGGACCGCGCGGCCCAGGGCCACCAGCGCCAGCAGGTGACCATCCTGCTGCACAAGCCCATGGGCTATGTGAGCGGCCAGGCCGAGGACGGCCACACGCCGGCCGTGGCGCTGATCAACCCACGTACGCACTGGAAGGACGATGAGAGCCGCACGCGCTTTTCGCCGGCGCAACTCAAGGGCCTGGCACCCTGCGGGCGGCTGGACATCGACTCCGTGGGCCTGCTGGTGCTGACGCAGGACGGCCGCGTGGCGCGCCAGCTCATCGGCGAGGACTCAACGGTGGACAAGGAGTACCTGGTGCGCGTGCAGTACGGCGATCGCGCGCAGGATGTGCGCGCCGTCTTCCCGGCCGACAAGCTGGCGCTGCTGAACCATGGCCTGGCGCTGGACGGCCAGCAGCTCAAGCCGGCGGTGGTGGAGTGGCAGAACCCCGAGCAACTGCGCTTCGTGCTGCGCGAGGGCAAAAAGCGCCAGATCCGCCGCATGTGCGAGCTGGTGGGCCTCAAGGTGGTGGGCCTCAAGCGCATCCGCATCGGCCAGGTGCTGCTGGGCAAGCTGCCGCCGGGCCAGTGGCGCTACCTGGCGCCGGGTGAGCGCTTTTAAGCTATTAAATCAGGAGCTGTTAGCGCTCGCCAAAAGGGTGTTTGCAGTTCAAAACCCTTTGAAATGCAGAAAAGAAGAGCGCAAGCCGCTCTCTTTTTTGATGGCTGCGGTGGGCGTTCAGTCGCTGCTGCCGCTCGACAGCGGTGCGTTGTAGATCACCGCGCCCAGGATCGCGCCGACGCTGGGGCATGCGGCCAGCGTGGCATCGGTTGGTGGCGTATCGCGGCGCCGCGCCCCTTGAAGCCGGCCGCGGCGCCCCCACCTGCGCATGCGTTCCGGCCGCGCCGGAGAACATGGTTGAATCCCCTGTGATTTCTTTCCCGTTGCCTTTGTTTGAAAAACACCTATGAGCAAGCACACCCATTCCTTCCAGGCCGAAGTGGCGCAACTGCTGCACCTGGTCACGCATTCGCTGTATTCCAACAAAGAGATCTTCCTGCGCGAGCTGGTCTCCAACGCCTCGGACGCCTGCGACAAGCTGCGCTTTGAAGCGCTGAACAATGCCGCGCTGTACGAGGATGCGCCCAACCTGGAGGTGCGCGTGTCCTTCGACAAGGAAGCGCGCACGCTGACCATCACCGACAACGGCATCGGCATGAGCGAGCAGGAGGCCATTGACCACCTGGGCACGATCGCCAAGAGCGGTACGCGCGACTTCATGAACCGCCTGTCGGGCGACCAGAAGGCCGACGCGCAGCTGATCGGCCAGTTCGGTGTGGGCTTCTACTCGGGCTTCATCGTGGCCGACCGCATCACGGTCGAGAGCCGCCGCGCGGGCCTGCCCGCCAGCGAAGGCGTGCGCTGGGCCAGCGGCGGCGCGGGTGACTTCGAGGTGGAGGCCATCGAGCGTGCGGCGCGCGGCACCAGCGTGATCCTGCACCTGCGCGAGGATGCCGAGGAGTTCCTCAACGCCTGGAAGATCAAGCAGGTGATCGGCAAGTATTCCGACCACATCAGCCTGCCCATCCTCATGGAAAAGGAGGAGTGGAAGGAGAGCGAGAAGGAAGGTGAGCCGGGCCAGATGGTGAAGACCGGCGAGTGGGAAACCGTGAACAAGGCCAGCGCCCTGTGGACGCGGCCCAAGAAGGACATCACCGACGAGCAGTACCAGGACTTCTACAAGTCCATCAGCCACGACTTCGAGAACCCGCTCACCTGGAGCCACAACCGCGTCGAGGGCAACACCGAGTACACGCAGCTGCTGTACATCCCCGCCAAGGCGCCGTTCGACCTGTGGAACCGCGACAAGAAGGCCGGCGTGAAGCTGTACGTCAAGCGCGTGTTCATCATGGACGACGCCGAGTCGCTCATGCCCAGCTACCTGCGCTTCGTCAAGGGCGTGATCGACTCCGCCGACCTGCCGCTGAACGTGAGCCGCGAGCTGCTGCAGGAAAGCCGCGACGTGCGCCTGATCCGCGACGGCTCGGTCAAGCGCGTGCTGTCCATGCTCGAGGACCTGGCCAAGCACGACAAGCATGAGGCAGCGGCGGAAGGCGCCGATGGCGTGCAGGACGTGGTCAGCGCCGAGGACAAGGCCAAGGAAGGCAAGTACACCCAGTTCTACGCCGAGTTCGGCGCCGTGCTCAAGGAAGGCCTGGGCGAGGACTTCGCCAACCGCGAACGTCTGGCCAAGCTGCTGCGCTTTGCCTCCACCACATCGGATACGCCGAGCGTTTCCTTTGCCGACTACAAGGCGCGCATGAAGGAGGGCCAGGAGGCCATCTACTACATCACCGCCGACACGCTGGCCGCCGCCAAGAACAGCCCGCAGCTCGAAGTCTTCAAGAAGAAGGGCATCGAGGTGCTGCTCATGACCGACCGCGTGGACGAGTGGGCGCTGAACTACCTGCAGGACTTCGACGGCACGCCCCTGCAGTCCGTGGCCAAGGGCGCGGTGGATCTGGGCAAGCTGCAGGACGAGGCCGAGAAGAAGGCCGCCGAGGAGGCCGCCGAGGCCTTCAAGCCCATGCTCGCCAAGCTCAAGGAAGCCCTCAAGGACAAGGCCGAGGACGTGCGCGTGACCACGCGCCTGGTCGATTCACCCGCTTGCCTGGTGGTGCAGGACGGCGGCATGAGCACGCAGCTCGCGCGCCTGCTCAAGCAGGCCGGCCAGAGCGCGCCTGACGCCAAGCCCGTGCTGGAAGTGAACCCCGAGCATGCGCTGGTCAAGAAGCTGGACGGCAGCGTGCACTTTCACGACCTGGCACACATCCTGTTCGACCAGGCGCTGCTCGCTGAGGGCGGCCTGCCTGAGGACCCGGCCGCGTACGTAAAGCGCGTGAACGCGCTGCTGGCCTGAGCGATGGGAGGGATGGCGGCATCTGGTATGCCTGATTGGGGCGCATCTGCTGCTGTACCCGCCGCGTCGCGCGCGCGATAGTCCCTGACAGGCGCGGGGGCCCGCTGTGGTGTCGCCCGGCGCCACAGCTCAGAGGCCCCCATGTCCCATCCAGAGCGCCTGCCCCGCAACGGGGCGCCGCGCAAAACCATACCGATCGTTCCCGAGTCCACTTCGCTGTACGAGGCGCAGCAGAAGATCTATCCGCGCTCCATTCGCGGCACCTTCGCGCGCTGGCGCTGGCTCATGGTGTGGGCCACGCAGATCGTGTTCTACGGCCTGCCATGGCTGGAGTGGGGGCAGCGCCAGATGGTGCTGTTCGACCTGGGCGCGCGGCGCTTTTACCTGTTCGGCCTGGTGCTGTACCCGCAGGACTTCATCTACCTCACGGGTCTGCTCATCATCTCGGCGCTGGCGCTGTTTTTGTTCACCGCCGTCGCCGGGCGGCTGTGGTGCGGCTTTGCCTGCCCGCAGACGGTCTATACCGAAATCTTCCTGTGGATAGAGCACCGCATCGAGGGCGACCGCAGCGCGCGCCTGCGCCTGGACAACGGCGGCTGGACGGCCGAGAAGCTGTGGAAGAAGTCGGCCAAGCAGTTGGTCTGGATCGCCTTCTCGCTGTGGACCGGCTTCACCTTCGTGGGCTACTTCGTGCCCATCCGTGAACTGGGTGGCGAACTGCTGGCGCTGCAGGGCGGCTGGCAGATCTTCTGGGTGCTGTTCTACGGCCTGGCCACGTACGGCAACGCGGGCTTCCTGCGCGAGCAGGTGTGCAAGTACATGTGCCCGTATGCGCGCTTCCAGAGCGCGATGTTCGACAAGGACACGCTGATCGTCACCTACGACGCGCAGCGCGGTGAGACGCGCGGGCCGCGCAGCAAGACGGCCGCGCCCGCGCAGGGGCAGGGCGACTGCATAGACTGCACGCTGTGCGTGCAGGTCTGCCCCGTGGGCATAGACATCCGCGAGGGGCTGCAGTACGAGTGCATAGGCTGCGGCCTGTGCGTGGATGCCTGCAACAGCGTGATGGACAAGGTGGGCCTGGCGCGCGGCCTGATCCGCTACGCCACGCACAACGGCATGGCCGGGCGCTGGAGCGGTTGGCAGATGCTGCGCCGCGTGGCGCGCCCGCGCGTGCTGATTTATACGGCGGTGCTGCTCGCCCTGAGCGTGGCCATGCTCGCCAGCATGGCGCTGCGCACGCCGCTCAAGGTGGACGTGGTGCGCGACCGCGCCGCGCTCTCGCGCATCGTGGCGGGCGGCAAGCTGGAGAACATCTACCGCCTGCAGATCATGAACGCCACCGAGGCGCCGCAGCGCTACCGCATCGGCGCGAGCGGCATCGCGGGGCTGGAGGTGGCGTCCGAACCCGAGGTGGAGATCGGCGCCGCGCAGGCGCGCTGGGTACCCGTGCGCCTGCGCATTCCCTACGGCTCCATGCCACCGGGTTCGCACCCGGTGCTCTTCGATGTCGAGGCGCTCGGCGACACGCCGGCGCGCGTGACGGAGAAGGCCATCTTCCTGGTGCCGCGATGAGGTGGTCTGGCCGCCAGGGGCGCGGCGGCCTGCCCTCGACAGGGTGGGCGTGCTGGCGGATACTGCGGCGCTCCAGGCATCGCGCCTGGGATGCAACAGGAGCCGTCGAACCACCCATGTGCACCGCGCTGTACGTTTGAAGGAGACGCGCAATGCTTGGATTCACCGCGCTGGAACTGGCCCGCATCCAGTTCGGCTTCACCATTTCGATGCACATCATCTTTCCGGCCATCACCATCGGGCTGGCGAGCTACCTGGCCGTCCTCGAAGGGCTGTGGCTGTGGCGCAAGAACCCGGTGTACCGCGACCTGTACCACTTCTGGTCGAAGATCTTCGCGGTCAACTTCGCCATGGGCGTGGTTTCGGGGCTGGTCATGGCCTACCAGTTCGGCACCAACTGGAGCCATTACTCGGCCTTCGCGGGCAGCATCACCGGGCCGCTGCTGGCCTACGAGGTGCTCACGGCTTTCTTCCTGGAGGCGGGCTTTCTCGGCGTGATGCTGTTCGGCTGGCGCAAGGTCGGCCCCGGCCTGCATTTCTTCGCCACCGTGATGGTGGCCCTGGGTACGCTGGTGTCGGCCACCTGGATCCTGGCCTCCAACAGCTGGATGCAGACGCCCCAGGGTTTCGAGATCGTCAACAACGTGGTGGTCCCGACGGACTGGTTCGAGGTCATCTTCAACCCGTCCTTTCCCTACCGGCTCGCCCACATGACGGTGGCGGCGTTCCTGTCCACCGCGCTGTTCGTGGGCGCGTCGGCGGCGTGGCACCTACTGCGCGGCAACGACAACCCGCGCGTGCGCACCATGCTGTCCATGGCCATGTGGATGCTTCTCGTGGTGGCGCCCGTGCAGGTCGCCATCGGCGATTTGCACGGCCTGAACACGCTTCAGCACCAGCCGGCCAAGCTGGCGGCGATGGAGGGGCACTGGGAGAGCAAGCCGGGCGAGGGCGTGCCGCTCACCCTTGTCGGCTGGCCCGACATGGAGGCCGAGACCACGCGCTACGCGCTGGAGATTCCCCGGCTCGGCAGCCTGATCCTCACGCACTCGTGGGACGGGCAGTACCAGGGCCTCAAGGAGTTCGCGCCGCAGGATCGGCCCAATGCCGCCATCGTGTTCTGGAGCTTCCGCCTCATGGTGGGGCTGGGCATGCTGATGCTGCTGCTGGGGCTGTGCAGCGCCTGGCTGCGCTGGCGCCGCGGGCTGTACCGCTCGCGGCTCTTTCTGCGCTTTGCGGTCTGGATGGGACCGACGGGGCTGATCGCCATCCTCGCGGGCTGGTTCACCACCGAGATCGGCCGCCAGCCCTGGATCGTCTATGGCGTCATGCGCACGCAGGACGCGGTGTCCAACCACTCCGCGCTGGTGCTGGGCACCTCGCTGATCATCTTTGTCGTGGCGTACTTCATCGTGTTCGGCATCGGCACGCGCTACCTGCTCAAGCTCGTGGCCCTGGGGCCCGACGTCTATGACGATACGGGCGATGACGGCTCCGATGCGCCGCAGCGCCGGCCAGCACGGCCGCTGTCCGCCGCCCCGGACGCACCGGCCGGCGCCATCCACACCACTCCTCGGAAGGGCTGAACCATGGGCATCGATCTACCGGTCGTCTGGATCATCATCATTGCCTTCGGGCTGATGATGTACGTGATCATGGACGGGTTCGACCTGGGCATAGGCATCCTGTTCCCGTTCGTGAAGGCGCGCGAGGACCGCGACGTCATGGTCAACACCGTGGCCCCTGTGTGGGACGGCAACGAGACCTGGCTGGTGCTGGGCGGCGCCGGACTCATGGCCGCCTTTCCGCTGGCCTACGCCGTGGTGCTCAGCGCGCTGTACCTGCCGCTGCTGCTCATGCTGCTGGGCCTCATCTGGCGTGGCGTGGCCTTCGAGTTCCGCTTCAAGGCGGACGAGCACCACAAGCCCTTCTGGGACATCGCCTTCATGGGCGGTTCCTACGTGGCCACGTTCTTCCAGGGCGTGGTGCTGGGGGCGTTCCTGAACGGCTTCGAGGTGCGCGATGGCGTCGCCACGGGCGGCGCGCTGGCCTGGATCACGCCGTTCAGTCTGTTCACGGGGCTGGCGCTGCTGCTGGCCTATGCGCTGCTCGGGGCCACCTGGCTCATCATCAAGACCGAGGGCGCGCTGCACGATCGCATGGTGGCGCTGGCCCGCCCGGCCACGCTGGCGCTGCTGGCGGCCATCGTCATCGTGAGCGTGTGGACCCCGCTGACCCACGCGGCCATCGCGCAGCGCTGGTTCAGCTGGCCCAACCTCGCGTTCTTCGCGCCCGTTCCGCTGCTGGTGCTGGTCACGGCCGTCGGCATCCTGCGCAGCCTGCGCGGCGGCAATCCCGGCGCGGCGCCGTTCCTGCTCACGCTGTGCCTGCTGTTCCTGGGCTACAGCGGCCTGGGCATCAGCCTGTGGCCGCACATCATCCCGCCGGCCATCACCCTGCGCGAAGCGGCCGCGCCGCCGCAGAGCCTGGGCTTCACGCTCGTGGGCGCGCTGCTCATCATCCCGATCATCCTGGCCTATACGGCCTGGTCGTACTACGTGTTCCGCGGCAAGGTGCGCCCGGGCGAGGGCTACCACTGATGGCGCCGCCCGCCCCGCGCAAGCCCTGGCTGCGGCGCATCGGCTGGCTGGTGCTGATCTGGGCCGCCAGCGTCACCACCCTGGGCATCGTGGCGTGGTTGCTCCGGGGACTGATGGGCCTGGCGGGCCTGACCGCCTAGCTCACACCGTGCCTCCCTCAGAGCGTCACGCAACCCGCGACGCATGAAACTGGCGCTACCCAAGCCAGGGCAGCCGAGCAAGGGCCGCCCCGCAGCGAGGGCTGCGTCCCCCTTCCCGCATCGCGTAGCGATGCGAGAGAAGGGGGAAGGCGCGTAGCGCCACAGGGGGTTGTTTCACTTCACCGCGAGGCGGCCCAGCGTGGCCAGCGCGGCTTCGCTGCGCGCGTTCCATTCCTGGCCGTAGTTCAGCCGCAGGCAGTGCGCGAAGCTGCGCGAGGCCGAAAAGATCGGGCCCGGCGCGATGCTGATGCCGTGCTGCAGCGCCTGACGGTGCAGCCGCAGCGTGTCGGTGCCATCGGGTAGCTCTAGCCACAGGAAGTAGCCGCCCGCCGGCTGCGTGGCGCGCGTGCCTGGCGGGAAGTGCGCGGCCACGGCCTCGGCCACGAGCGCCTGGCGCGCGGCCAGGGTTTGGCGCAGGCGGCGCAGGTGCTTGTCGAAGCCGCCGCGCTCCAGATATGTGGCCAGCGCCAGCTGCACGGGCGCCGATGCGCCCAGCGTGGTGGTCAGCTTCTGGCGCGCCACGGCTTGCGCGAAGCGGCCCGGCGCGGCCCAGCCGATGCGATAGCCCGGCGCCAGGCATTTGGAGAACGAGGAGCAGTGCAACACCAGCCCCTCACGGTCGAAGGCCTTGGCGGGCAGCGGGCGCCTGTCGCCGAAGTACAGCTCGGCATACACGTCGTCCTCGATCAGCGGCACGCCGTGGCGCGTGAGCAGCTCCACCAGGGCCTGCTTCTTGGCCTCTGGCATCAGGCCGCCCAGCGGGTTCTGGAAGGTGGTCATGAGCCAGCAGGCCCTGGGGCCGTGGCGCGCGATGGCGTGCTCCAGCGCCGCCAGGTCTATGCCCTCGCGCGGGTGGGTCGGCACCTCAATGGCCTGCAGGCCCATGCGCTCCAGCGTCTGCAGCGCCGCGTAGAACGTGGGTGATTCGACCACCACGGAGTCGCCCGGGCGCGTGACTGCCGCCAGGCACAGGTTCAACGCCTCCAGCGCGCCGTTGGTGACGATGATCTCGTCGGTGCGCACCTGCAGGCCGTCGGCAAGGTAGCGCAGCGCGATCTGCCGGCGCAGCGCCGGGTTGCCGGGCGAGAGGTCGTCCACCGTGCTCCACGGGTCGAGCGCCTGGGCGCTGGCGGCCACGGCTTGCCCCAGGCGGGACAGCGGGAACAGCAGCGGGCTGGGAAAGGCCGAGCCGAAGGCGACCACGTCGCGCGCCATGCTGGCTTCGAGCACCTCGAACACGAGTTCGCTCACGTCCACGGCGATCGACGCGTCCTGCGGCTGCGAGGCCAGCTCCGGCTCGGGCGGGCGCTTGCGCGCGCCCTCGCTCACGTAGTAGCCCGAGCGTTCGCGCGCACGCACCAGGCCGCGCGCCTCCAGCAGGTAGTAGGCCTGGAACACCGTGGAGGCGCTGATGCCGCGGCTTGTGCAAGTGTGGCGCACCGAGGGCAGGCGGTCGCCGGGGCGGAGCACGCCGTCACGGATGGAAGCTTCGATGTCCGCCGCGAGGGCCTCATAGCGTTTCATGCGGCCGATTCTAGTGTCCTGAGTTAGAAATTCGCAGACAAAATCTTTCAACGCTTGCAAGGATGTCTTGGGCAGACTTGGCCCAGACGAATGGTTTTGGATCAGCGTTGTTGAGTTTGAGGTATTGGCGGATTGCTTGTTCGAGCTGTCTTGTTGATCTGTGCGTGCCGCGACGGATGTACTTCTCAGTGAGGGTAGCGAACCAACGCTCTACCTGGTTCAGCCAGGATGCCGAGGTGGGAGTGAAGTGCACGTGAAACCTGGGGTGTCTGGCGAACCATGCCCTGATTGAGGCGGTCTTGTGCGTGCCGTAGTTGTCCATCACCAGATGCACGTCCAGCCCCGCAGGCACGTTGGCTTCGATGGTACGCAGAAATTGCAGGAACTCCGCGCTGCGATGGCGCCGATGCAACTCCCCGATCACTTCGCCCGTGGCAATGTCCAGCGCCGCAAACAGCGTCGTCGTGCCGTGGCGCATGTAATCGTGGGTGCGCCGCTCGGCAATGCCCGGTGCCAGCGGTAGTATCGGCTGTGTGCGGTCCAGCGCCTGGATCTGGCTCTTCTCATCCACGCACAACACCATCGCCTTGAGCGGCGGATCCAGGTACAGGCCGACAATGTCGCGCACCTTCTCGACGAACAGCGGATCACTGGAGAGTTTGAATGTTTCCTGGCGGTGCGGCTGCAAGCCAAAAGCCCGCCAGATTCGGCTCACAGCCGTCTGTGACACATCCATGGCGCGCGCCATGCTGCGCGTGCTCCAGTGCGTGGCACCGGCGGGCACACACTCCAGCGTCTTGGCAATGACGGCATCGACTCGGGCATCGTCAATCGTACGCGGCGCACCCGGGCGCGGCGCATCAAACAGACCGTCCAGGCGCAGCTGGACAAACCGACCGCGCCACTTCGATACCGTTTGCTGAGTGACCCGTTGACGCGCTGCCACCACCTTGTTTTCCAGGCCCTCGGCACAGGCCAGCACAATGCGTGCTCGCAAGGCCAGGGCCTGCGCTGTCTTGCGACGCTTGGTCAGCGCGATCAGTTGTTCGCGCTCCGTCGCGCTCAACACCAATGGAGTCTTTGGTCTTCCGCTCATGGGCACCTCGTCGTGCAACACACTACACGACTGACTGCATTGGCAGAAAATAATTCAATGAATTTTTAACTCACGACACTAGGAGGCCGTTCCTGCGGTCCCGCCCGCAGCGCTGAGGCGGGCGCCGCCTCATGCGGCCAGCGGCTCCTCCTGCATGGCCTCGATCTGCTCATGCAGCATGTCCACTTGGCCGCGCCAGTAGTCGCTGCTGCCGAACCAGGGAAAGTTGATCGGAAAGATCGGGTCACTCCAGCGCCGCGCCAGCCACGCGCTGTAGTGGATCAGGCGCAGTGTGCGCAGCGGCTCGATGAGCGCGAGCTCGCGCCGATCGAAGGGGCGCAGTTGCTCGTAGCCGTCCAGCAGGGCGGACAGTTGCAGGGTGCGCTGGCGGCGCTCACCTGACAGCAGCATCCACAGGTCCTGCACGGCCGGGCCCATGCGCGCGTCGTCCAGGTCCACGAAATGCGGGCCGCCGTGGCCGGCGTCGTCCACGGGCGTCCACAGCACGTTGCCGGGGTGGCAGTCACCGTGCAGGCGGATGTTGCTCGCGTATTTCAAGCCAAATTGGCCTGTAGCGCCCGATAGACAAGCGCCAGCAGCTATTAATTCGAGAGCTTGTTCGCAGGCATCGCGCCATGCCGTCTGTTGGTCCAGGGGAATGATCTGTGCGCCCAGCAGCCAGTCGTGCGGCTCTTGGCCTAACGTCTGCAGGTCCAGCGCCGGGCGCTGCGCGAAGGGCCGGGCTGCGCCCACGTTGTGGATGCGTGCGAGGTAGCGGCCCAGCCACTCCAGCACCTCGAAGTCGTCGAGCTCGGGCGTGCGCCCGCCGCGCCAGGGACTGACGGCAAAGTCGAAGCCCGCATGCCGGTGCAGGCTGCGGCCGTGCAGCAGCAGGGGCGCGACCACGGGCACCTCGGCATCGGCCAGCTCCTGGGCGAAGGCGTGTTCCTCCAGGATCTGCGCCTCGCTCCAGCGCCCCGGGCGGTAGAACTTGGCCACCACGCGACTGCCGTCTTCCAGCGTGGCCTGATACACGCGGTTCTCGTAGGAGCCCAGGGCCATCAGCCGGCCGTCGCCATACAAGCCGACGCTGGCCAGCGCGTCCAGCACCAGGTCGGGCGTGAGGCTGGCGTAGGGGTGGAGCGTGTCATCGGTGTGGGGCGCGGTCATGGCGTGATTGTCACGCTTGCGGCAGCCCCGCGGGGTCACTGGCCCAGCGCGTCGAAAGGCAGTTGCTGCTTGACCAGGATGACGGTGCAGGGGGCATCCCGCGCCACACGGATGGGCACGGTGTCGATGAAGCGCTGCAACTGCAGCCCGTGCGTGGCGGCGCCCAGGATCATCATGCTCACGCGGTTGCCCTCGGCATAGCGGACCAGGGCCTGGGCCACGTCGCTGGCCTCCAGCACGTGGTAGCTGGCGCTGTGGCGCGACAGGTCCAGCCCCGCTGCCCACTGCTTGAGCCGCGCCAGGTGCGTGCGGTGCAGCATGGTCTCGCTGCGCGTGCTGTCGGACGTGCTGCTGGCCGAGGGCGAGATCACCGTCACGCAGGCCAGCCGCGCGCCGGGGCGTATGCCCAGCGAACGGGCAACCGCTTCGCGCAAGGAGTACAGCGTGGCGTCCGTCACGTCGTCGTGCGGCACGGCCACCATGAGGATGGGCACCTCGGCGATCTGGCGCGCCGGCAGCGGGCTGGGCTGGTAGTGCATGCCCGCAGCCTTGATCCAACGCTTGAAGTGCGCGCCCACGCCGGGCCCGCGCAGGCGCCGGCCGCGCTCGGTGATGGGCACCTGGTCGGGGTTGGCCAAGTCAAAGGCCAAGTGCGCGGCCGAAGGGTAGCGCTGCGCGGCTTCGGGTTCTAGACAACGCAGGATCACCTCCTGCAGCCACTCGGGCAGGTCGGGGCGGTACTGGCGCGGCGGCGCAGGTGTCATCCACAGGCGCTGGCGCATGCCGCCCTGTGTGGTGGGCGAGCCGAAAGGCAGTTCGCCCGTGGCCATCTCGTAGAGCATGACGCCGATCGCGAAGATGTCGCTGCGCAGGTCGCCGCGCACGCCCACCACCTGCTCGGGCGCGATCCAGGTGGGCGAGCCCACGGCCTGGCGCATTTCCTCGGCCAGCAGGTCGGGGTAGTGCGCGTGGCAGGACAGGCCGAAGTCCAGCAGCACCACGCTGCCGTCGGGGCGCAGCAGCACGTTGGCGGGCTTCAGGTCCAGGTGGCAGACGTTCTGCTGGTGGATGCTGTGCGCGGCCAGCGCCATGGCGCCGCCGATGCGGGCGATGGTCTCCGCACTGCGCGCAGCGGTGTCGCCCGGCGGGCGATCGTCCAGCCAATGCTGCAGCGTATCGCCGTGCACGTATTCCATGACCAGGTAGGGCAGCCGCATCAGGTCACCCGCCGCCACGAAGCGCGGCGCGTGGTGGCCCGACAGCGTGGGCAGGATGGTCAGCTCGACCTCGAAACCCACGATGTTCTCAGCCCCGTCGCCTGCCGTCATGCGCGGGATCTTCATGGCCATGGGAAAGCCCGGGTCACGCGACGCATTGGCATAGCCCACGCGGTAGATGTGCGCCATGCCGCCCGCGTGGATGCACTCATGCACCACGAAGCCGTCGATCTCAGTGCCGGGCGTGAGCAGCTTCATGGGGCGGTGGTGTGTCTGGTCCTGAAGGGTGGAAAAGGCGGGCTCAGCGCCCGCGCTCCAGCCGGTCGGCAAAGAACGTGGGAAGACCGCTGGCGCGCACGGCGGCCGCGGCGGCGGCATGGTTGTAGGCCACGCGCTGGAAGGTGATGGTGGCGGCGTCCGGGTCGAACAGGGCATACATGGCGCGCGTGTCGCCATCGCGCGGCTGGCCGCACGAGCCGGCGATGGCCAGCCACTGGCGGTGCGGCGGCACGGGCACGGGCACGCCCGGCTGGGGCGAAAAGCGCATCAACTTGGCCGTGGGCGTGAGGAAGTACAGCGCCTGCTCATGCACGTGGCCGCAGAAGACGTAGCGGATGGACGGGTCGATGCGCGTGGCGGCGGTCATGCAGCGCTCGGCGGCGTTGCTGTCGGTGATGTAGTGCCAGCGTTCGGGGCCGTCGGCGCTGGCGTGCACTAGCAGCGCGTCGGGCCCCAGGCGCTCGGTCAGCGGCAGGCCGGCCAGGAAGGCACGCTGGCGCTCGTCCAAGTGCGGATGGGTCCACTGTGCGCTCTGGTCGCCCAGGTTTTGGGCGACGGCGGGCGGGGCGAGGGCGGCTGCGTCATGGTTGCCGCGCACGCACAGTGCGCCCGCGGCGGCCAGCTGCATGGCCCGGTCGAGCACCGGGCCGGGGTCCGCGCCATAGCCCACCAGGTCGCCCAGCAGCGCGAACTGCTGTGCACCGTGCGCTCGCGCATGCTCCAGGCAAGCGTCGAAGGCGGGCAGGTTGGCGTGGATGTCGGACAGCAGGGCGATTTTCATGGCGCGGGCAATGCAGGCGAAGCGGGGGACAGACCGCGCATGATGAACCCGGAAGCTGAGCGCTCGCTTGCAATGGGTATCCCGCCAGACTAGGGAAAACGCGGAGAACTGCGCCGCCCGCTACGGTGCCTCAGGCCAGGGTCAGCGTCACGTCGATGTTGCCGCGTGTGGCGTTGGAGTAGGGGCAGACCTGGTGCGCGTCGTTGACCAACTGCTGCGCCTGGTCGCGGTCCATGCCGGGCAGGTGCACCTTCAGGCGTGCGGCGATGCCGTAGGCATTGGGGATCGTGCCCAGGTCCACCTCGGCGTCGATGGCCAAGTCCTGGGGCAGGGTCAGCTTTTGCTTCGCGGCGACGGCCTTGATGGCGCCGATGAAGCAGGCCGAGTAGCCGGCGGCGAAAAGCTGCTCGGGGTTGGTGCCCGTGCCGCTGCCGCCGGGCGAGGACAGCTGGACCTGCAGCCGTCCGTCATCGCTGCGCGATGCGCCGTCGCGCCCGCCGGTGGTGTGGGCGCGGGCGGTGTAGAGAACCTTGTCGAGCGTGGTCATGGGTGCATCCTTTCAGAGTGGAACAAAGGCCCCGCCAACGGGGGCATGAGGGAAAACGGTGTCAGGCCTGCGGCTGCACGAGCCGGTCGCGCAGCGCATGGAGCTGCGCGGTCAGGGCGCCACTGTCGGTGGGTGTGCACTGCGTGCGGGCCAGCACGCAGTGCGGGATGGGCTGGGCGCCATCACGCAGCGCACGCCCCTGGCCGGTGAGCGTGATGCGCACGCGGCGCTCGTCCTGCACGTCGCGCAGCCTCGCCAGCAAACCTGCGGATTCCAGGCGCTTGAGCAGCGGTGTGAGCGTGCCCGAGTCGAGGAACAGGCGCTCGCCCAGCTCGGAGACGGTGAGCCCGTCACGCTCCCACAGCGCCAACATCACCAGGTACTGCGGATAGGTCAGGCCCAGGGTGTCGAGCAGCGGCTTGTAGAGCTTGGTCATGGCCAACGACGCGGAATACAGCGCGAAGCACAGTTGGTTGTCCAGCAGCAGTTCGGGCGGGTTGGGTGGCGTGGCGGTGTTGCGGGAGGGCATGGGCTCTATTATTGCCAGCAATTAAATTGATCGCAATTTAATTGCTGGTTCCATCCAGTGCGGTAGGGAGAATGCGCGTTGTGCCAGCAGAAAGGGCGAGATGGCAGTTAGGAAATTGATGCACAAGCGCTCATCTTTTAGGAGCTTTTTGCGCGGATCCAGATTGGCCCGAAGGCCTATTTCTCCCTTTTTACCGCCTGCCGAGGCGCCTTGGAACGTCGGTCGCGCGTGCGATCCGGCGGTGCGGCTTGGTGGGTCGCCGCACTGCCATGGATGCGGTAGCGCTCTTGGTTTTGGCTATGGAGGTGACAGCGTGCAGACTTTACGTGCCCGCATCGATCACGTACTCGCCGCAGCCGCCATGGACGAGCACTCGGCAGTGCTCAAGCTTGGCGCTTACGTCACCGCGCCGCGTGCATCCACGCGAATGATGCGCTCCACCACGCCGTGCGCCAGGCCGCCGCGCACGCCAATCAGGTAGTCGTGCAGGTTCACCGTGGGGTCACAGTGGCCGGGTACCAGCCACAGCATGCGGCCCAGGGCCGGCAGGCGCGCCTTGGGGCCAGCTGCGTGCAGGACGCCGTGTTCGTCGCCGCCGTTGGCGTAGCGCAGGGCGCGTTCCGGCGGCAGGCCCCAGACCAGCGGCATGCCGGAGTCGATGGCGTGGCTCTTGTGCCCTGCGTCGCACACCACATGCGTGGGTCGTGCAGAGATCACCTGCGTCTTCACGAACAGCGCATGCTCGAAGGCGGGCTGGGCGCCTTCGCGTTCATTGGCGGCGTAGTCCGCGTCCATGAAGAGGAACGAGCCGGCCTGCAGTTCTCCATACACCCCGCTGGCGGCCTCGTGCACCAGCGTGCCCGTGCCGGAGCCCGTGACCAGCGGCACGGGCAGGCCCGCGGCCTCGATCAGCGTGCGGGTGTCGGCGGCGGCCTGCACCGCGTGGACGATCGCCACGCGCCGTTCGGCTGCACTGCGCAGGTGCTGTGCGCTGCCGTGGTAAGCCTGCAGGCCTGCGAAATGCAGGCGCGGCTGGGCCGCTACGGCCTGGGCCAGGGCGAGCGCCGCCGGGCCGGGCGGCACGCCGCAGCGGCCCTGGCCGACGTCGATCTCCACGAACACGTCGATGCCGGCGTCGCTGCCCGCCACGCGCATGGCTTCGGACAGGCGGGTGATGCCTTCTTCGCTGTCCACCGCGATGCCCAGCCGCCCGCCGCGGGCGGCCAATTGCGCGGCCAGGCGTGCTGCGCGCAATAGTTTGGCTCCCCCCAGTACCTCGTTGCTGATGTACAGGTCGGCCACGCCGCCGGCGGCGAGCGCCTCGGCCTCGGACACCTTCTGCACGCAGTGGCCGCGCGCCCCGGCCTTTTCCAGCTGCAGGGCGATCTCGGCGCTCTTGTGCATCTTGGCGTGGGGTCGCCAGCGCACCTGGTGCTTGTGCGCGAATTCGGCCATGCGCTGGATGTTGCGCTCCATGGCATCCAGGTCGACGACGAGTGCTGGCGTGTCGATCAGGTCCACGCGCAGCCCGACGGTGGCGCGCAGGTGTTCGGGCGGATGCTCAGGAGTGGATCTCATCGCGGCTCGCGTTCTCCAGGTGTTGCGTGTCGGCCCAGCCCACCAGGGTGAGCCCGTTGCCCTCGGTCCACAGCAGCCGGTTGATGGCGGCGTTGGTCAGCTGCCAGGTGCGTGGGGCCTGCAGGTCCAGCCGCGTGGCCAGGCGGTAGAGCACGTCCATCACCCCGCCATGGGCCACCAGCACGATCTGCTCTCCGGCGTGGCGCGCGGCAATGCCGTCCACCGTGACAGCAATGCGCTCGCGCAGCATGTCCAGCGACTCGCCGCCGCCGTCGGGCACGAAGTGGGGATCGCGCTTGCGCCAGCGCAGGGCCTGCTCGGGGGACTCGGTCTCGATCTGCTGGAAGGTGCGCCCCTGGAAGCTGCCAAAGCTGCGCTCGCGCAGGCCGGGCACGGGCGTGAGGGGCGCGCCCGTGGTGCGTGCCACGGCTTCGGCCGTGGCGTAGGCGCGCTGCAGGTCGCTGCTGTAGATGGCGGCCACCGCTTCGTCGGCCAGCGCCTGCCCCACCTGCCGGGCCTGCCACAGGCCGGTGTCGTTGAGCGGTATGTCCAGATGGCCCTGGATGCGGGTGTCCACATTCCAGGCGGTTTCGCCGTGGCGGATGGCGATGATGCGGGTGGCGTGCATGGAAAAGAGCGCAGGCGTGGGGTCAGAGCAGGGAACTGGCGTTGTCGAGCACGAAGTCGCAGGCCTTTTCCTTCAGGTCGCCCTTGAGGCGGTTCAGGTTGAACTGCTTGCCGTTGGAACCGCTGACCATGCCCGACAGGCCGCTCAGGTAGCCCTCGTCGCGGGGCTCGGGCTGGGCCGCGCCCAGGCCCATCTTGCCCAGCAGCTGCTGTTTGACCAGTGCGGCCTTGTCGGCATTCAGATAGTTGTTCTTCATGCAGTAGGTGATCACGCCGGCAGCGTTGCTGGGGGTGGCCGATCCACTCAAACCCATGGCGGACAGGGCCGACGGCGCAGTGCCCCCACCCAACATTCCGCCGAGCGTGGAGGGGCTGGCACCCCCGCTGGTCGCGCCGCGCAGGGTGTCGCCCAGGCCGGATGCCTGGGCGACCAGGCTCGCGGTGCCCAGGCAGGCGCACAGAACAAGGTGTCGGATGGAGCTTCGCATGGCGGGTCCTTTCAGGTCGCGGGGGAGTCAGCGTTGTGGCGTGATTTCTGTGCGGACCTTGCGCTGCCCCGCTGGGGGGCGCGGGAAGCCGGTGAGCGCCTGGTCGAACAGCACGCCGTAGATGGCGGGATCATCCGTCCACACGTCCTCGTACACGGCCGAGGTTTCGTACACCACCTGCTGCGAAGCGGCGTCGCGCAGCATCAGACTGACCTTGCGGTGGTAGAGGGTGGGCGGGCCGTCCATCATCCAGCCCATGCCGCCAAAACCCCAGCCACCGCCGTAGCCCAGGCCCCAGCCGAAGCGGCCGTAGAACG
Organism: Diaphorobacter sp. MNS-0; assembly: GCF_019602835.1. Lineage (NCBI taxonomy): Bacteria > Pseudomonadati > Pseudomonadota > Betaproteobacteria > Burkholderiales > Comamonadaceae > Diaphorobacter > Diaphorobacter sp. MNS-0. The sequence continues at coordinate 544,214 of NZ_CP080761.1, forward strand.
GATCGGGCGCATAGGGCCAGTAGCGCGGTGTGGCGTAGCCGCCCTCGGCACCGATCTGTGCAACCAGCCGTGGCTGGGTGTCGTCGCGGCGCAGGCCCACGCGCGCAAGCGCCTGTTCGGCCAGGGCCTCGATGGGTGCAAACGCTGCGGCCTGCGCCTGCTGCGAGGGCAGCCGCTCGAAGCGGTAGGTGGGTGGGCTGGGCAGAGCGCTGAGGGTGGAGAAGCTGCTGACGTCGCTCTCCACCAGGCGCGGACCGGCGCAGCCGGCCAGCAGTGCGGCCGCGGCGCTCAGCGCGAGGGCAGGAATGTGGCGCAGGAAGGCCATGGCGGTATCTCCCCGGGGCATCAGGCCCCGCGCCTGTGATGGTACGGCGTTGCGCGGCGCTGCGTTCAGCCCAGTTGCACCACCTGCAGGCCAGGCAGCGCGGGTGCGACCGGAAATTCCTCGTGATCGAACGCCATGTCGCCATTCGGGTCGGCAATGCCGGTGGCCTTGGCGTTCTTGAAGTCGTGCAGGTGGGGGTCCATCAGGTGCGTGGTCACCACGTGGCCCATGGCGCGCAGCATGCTCTCGATGCGGCCCGGGAATTTCTTGTCCCATTCGCGCAGCATTTCGTTGACGGCCACGCGCTGAAGGCCGTCCTGGCTGCCGCACAGGTTGCAGGGAATGATGGGGAACTGCTGGTACTGCGCCCAGCGCGCCGTGTCTTTCTCGGGCACGTAGCACAGCGGGCGAATCACCACATGCTTGCCGTCGTCGCTGACCAGCTTCGGCGGCATGCCCTTCATGCGGCCGCCGTAGAACATGTTGAGCATCAGCGTGGCGACGATGTCGTCGCGGTGGTGGCCCAGCGCCAGCTTGGTGCAGCCCAGGTCGTCCGCCACCTTGTAGAGGATGGCGCGGCGCAGGCGCGAGCACAGGCTGCAGGTGGTCTTGCCCTCGGGCACCACGCGCTTGACGACGCTGTAGGTGTCCTGGTTCTCGATGTGGTACTGCACGCCGATGCTCTTGAAATAGTCCGGCAGCACATGCTCGGGGAACCCGGGCTGCTTCTGGTCCAGGTTCACGGCCACGATGTCGAACTTCACCGGCGCGCGCTTTTGCAGCTTGCGCAGGATGTCCAGCAGCGTGTAGCTGTCCTTGCCGCCGGACATGCACACCATGATCTTGTCGCCTTCCTCGATCATGTTGAAGTCGGTGATGGCACGGCCCACCTCGCGGCACAGGCGCTTTTCCAGCTTGTGGGACTCGCGCTCGATCTTGCGTGTGTCGGCCGCATCTGGCGCGGCATCTTCGCCGGCCCAGTCGGCGGCGGTGGGAAGGGTGTTGTTGGCGGTGTTCATGGGTTTACCACTGTCCTGTCTCGACGCGAATGGCGACTTCGCAGTCATCAAAAATTTCCAGTTTGGCGATCTTCACGCGCACGCCCAGCACGCCAGGCAGCTGCATCAGCCGGTTGGCCAGCTTGCCGATCAGGCTCTCCAGCAGGTTCACATGCTCGGCCGTGCACTCGTCGATGATGATCTGGCGCACCTTGCGGTAGTCCAGCACGTGCTGGATGTCGTCGTCGCGCGGCGCCAGGGGCTGGGTGCCCAGGTTCAGCTCGGCGTCCACCTGGATGGGCTGGGGCGCGTTTTTTTCGTGCGCGAGGATGCCCAGGTTCGCGTCGAAGCGCAAACCGGTGAGCGTGAGGATCTGGGTGCCGGCGGCGGTGTGCATGGCGGGGCGTGCGGGGTTCACATCAGGGAGAAGTCGCGCTCGAAGCGCATCAGGTGCTGGCCGCCGTCCACCAGCAGCGTGGTGCCGGTGAGCGAGCGATTGTCCAGCGCGAAACGCACGGCGGCGGCCACGTCTTCCGGCGTGGACGAGCGGCCCAGCGGGCTCAGTGCGTGCATGCGCTCAAAGCGCTCGCCCGTCAGCAGATGGCTGGTGAGGGTGAGCCCCGGCGCCACGCCCACCACGCGCACGCGCGGCGCGAGCGCCATGGCTAGCATGGTGCCGGCGGCTTCCAGCGCGGCCTTGGAGAGGGTGTAGCTCAGGAAGTCCGGGTTCTGGTTCCACAGCTTCTGGTCCAGCAGGTTCACCACCGCGCCTTGCACGTCGGCTTCGCCCTCGGCGGCGCGCTGCTCCAGATGGGCATGCAGCGCCTGCGCCAGCAGCACCGGTGCGCCGGTGTTGCTGCGCAGGTGCTGCTCCAGCAGCGCGTAGCTGAAGCTGGCGGCCGTGTCGTGTTCGAACAGCGAGGCGCTGTTGACCACCGCATCCACCGCACCGAAGTGCGCCACCACGCGCGGCAACAGGGCGCGCACGGCCGCTTCATCGGCAAAATCAGCATCAAAATGCGCGCTAGCACCCGCCAGTTCTGCGCAAGCAGCTACGGTTTCAAGAGCGTCCTGTTGCGAAGACCGGTAATGCACGGCCACCTGCCAGCCCCCGGCCGCCAGCGCCAGCGCAATGCTGCGGCCCAGGCGCCGGGCGGCGCCTGTCACCAGCACGGTGCGGGGGCGGGCAGGAGAGGTCATTGGGGGGACAATCGGGCGCGTGACGAGCAAACCCACAATTTTACCGAGCACCCTGCAGACCCATGTCGCCAAGGCCATTGCCGAGGCGGGAGGCTGGATCGGCTTCGACCGGTTCATGGCGCTGGCGTTGTACACGCCGGGCCTGGGCTATTACGCGGGCGACCTGCCGAAGTTCGGCGCCATGCCCGCCAGCGGCAGCGACTTCGTGACCGCGCCCGAGCTGTCCCCCGTCTTCGGCCGCGTGCTGGCCCGCCAGGTGCGCGAGGCACTGGACGCCACCGCCACGGACGAGGTCTGGGAGTTTGGCGCCGGCAGCGGCGCGCTGGCCGCGCAGTTGCTGGGCGCGTTGGGCGACCGTGTGCGGCGCTACACCATCGTGGACCTGTCGGGCAGCCTGCGCGCACGCCAGCAGGCCACGCTGGCGGCCTGGGGCGACCGCGTGCACTGGGTTGACCGCCTGCCCGATCAGATGCAGGGCGTGGTGGTGGGCAACGAGGTGCTGGACGCCATGCCCGTGCAACTGCTGCAGCGCCGCGCGGGCCTGTGGCACGAGCGCGGCGTGGCCCTGAATGGCACGGAGGGTGGCTTCGTGTGGGAAGACCGTCCCACCCCGCTGCGCCCGCCGGTGGAGATCGACGGCCCGCACGACTACCTCACCGAGATCCACCCCCAGGGCGAGGCCTTCATGCGCACGCTGGCCCAGCACCTCGTGCGCGGCGCGGCCTTCCTGATCGATTACGGCTTTGGCGAGGACGAGTACTACCACCCCCAGCGGCACATGGGCACGCTGGTGTGCCACCGCGGGCACCAGGTGGATTCCGACCCGCTGGCGGACGTAGGCCTCAAGGACATCACCGCGCACGTCAACTTCACCGCGATGGCCCTGGCCGCGCAGGACGCGGGGTTGCAGGTGCTGGGCTACACGACGCAGGCGCACTTTCTCATCAACTGCGGTCTGCTATCCGAACTGGAGCAGTTGACGCAGACCCAGCGCGCCCAAGCGGCCAAGTTGATGATGGAGCACGAGATGGGCGAGCTGTTCAAGGTGCTGGCCGTGGGGGCCGCCGCGCCATGGCGGCCCATGGGCTTTGCGCAGGGTGACCGGAGCCACCGGCTCTGAGGTTTCTATAGATGGTTTGGTCCTCACGATCCGAGGGCAGCCTGGTGTTCGTGCTGGTGCATTCCGTGCTGTGGCCGCTGGCGCTCAACACGTACGCGGGCTTTCAAGGCGTGCCCGAAACGCTGCGCATGGCGGGGCGCAACTACGGCCTGAAGGGGCTGCGCTACGTGCTGCAACTGCTGGTGCCCGCGGCGCTGCCGTCCATCCTGTCGGGGTTGAAGATCGGCTGGGGCCTTCGCCTGGCGCACGCTGATCGCGGCGGAACTGGTGTTCGGCGCGTCTTCGGGGCAGGGCGGCCTGGGCTGGTACATCTTCCAGAACCGCAATGAGCTCTACACAGACAAGGTCTTCGCGGGCCTCGCCATAGTGATCGCCATCGGCCTGGCGGTGGAGAACCTGGGATTTCACACGCTGGAGCGCCTGACGGTGCGGCGCTGGGGCGTGCAGCGCTAGGGCCTGTGAACACTATGGAAGGGGATCGCATTGCCTCGCAAAGAAGGTGGATGCCAGGCGCTTGCGCGCCGCAAGGCTCGTGCCTTGCCAGCGCGGGCAACGCCGCAGACGGCCCCTTTGCGAGGCAACCCGAAGGGAAGCTCATGACAGCCCCCTCGGTGTTGCGTTCCTTGTGCGTGCGGGCGCACGCACTGCGTCACGCGCCTTGATGGGCAGGCTGTCATGAGCTTCGCGACTCCTTCCATCACAGGCCCTAGCGGCACGCCACGCGGGCTGCAGGCGCCTACACTCGGCCCATGCTGCGCTGGCTTCTCGTCGTCTTCCTCGCCCTGGTGCTCATCAACGGGCTCACCCCCTGGCTGCGCCGCCTGGGGCTGGGCCGGCTGCCGGGGGATTTTCAGTTCCGCCTCTTCGGGCGCGACTGGTTCATTCCGCTGGCCAGCACCGTGCTGCTGAGCTTCCTGCTCAGCCTAGCGGTCAAATGGTTGTGAGCCTTTTATGGCGCTAACCCTTGCTGGACAAGCGCGAGCAGCTATCAATTGAGATAAACGCTTTTGCCCTACAGCCGAGGCGGCCGCGGTTGCGCCATGATGGGCCCCATGCCGCAGCAACCTCCTACCTCCCAGTCGCCGGGCCTGCATGCCGGCGTGGACATTGGCGGCACCAAAGTGGCCGTGTGCCTGGCGGACCCTGCCAACGGCAGCGGGCCGCCGGTGTTGCTCACGCGCGTGGCGGAGCCCACCGCCAAGACCGGTGCGCCGGATGCGCTGGCCCAGCAGGTGCTTCGGCTGCTGGATGCCGCCTGCACGCGGCAGGGCATCACGCGTTCGGATCTGGCGGGTGTGGGCGTGGCGTCCTGCGGGCCATTCGTGCGACATGCGGGCATGGTCGAAGTGGTCAACCCCAACATCTGCGGAGGGCTCGCCGGTGCGCCGCGCGGCCTGGGCAACGACTGGACCCGGGTGCCGCTGCAGGCGCCCTTGGCGCAGGCGCTGCGCGCAGACCGCGTGCATGTTGCCAACGATGCCGTCGCCGCGCTGCAGGCCGAGCGGCTGTGGGGAGCGCTGCGGGGGGAGGACGATTGCGCCTACGTGACCTGGAGCACCGGCATCGGCGTCGGCCTGTGCGTGGACGGCTGCGTGCTGCGCGGCAAGAACGGCAACGCGGGCCATGCCGGCCACAGCTACGTGGGCGACCCCGACGCGGGCAGCGACGTGGCGCTGTGCGGCTGCGGTAACCAGGGCGATGTGGAGTCGCTGGTTGCGGGCAGTGCGCTGCCGCGCCGACTGGGCTGGGAGGCGCCCGCGCTGATGGCGGCGGCGGACGCGGGTGACGCTGCCGCGCTGGCCGAAGTGCAGGCGCTGTGCGTGCTGATGGGACGGCTGCTGTACAACCTGGTGGCCACGTTGGACCTGCGGCGCATCAGCCTGGGCGGTGCCGTGTTCCTGCACCACCAGGCGCTGCTGCTGCCGCTGCTGCGTGCGCAGCTGGCGCGCTACTTCCCCGCGCTCACCGCCGGGGTAGAGCTGGTGCCTGCGGGGCTGGGCGCCCAGGTGGGCGACTACGCGGCGTTGGCTCTGCTGCAGCAGCCGGGCTGAACTCCACAGCTGCAGCCTTGACCGGCTGGGGCGTGGCGGGGCCGCTGCGCGCAGGACGCGTGCACCCAAACAACCCTCAAGTGGCTGCCACGGCCCCAGCCGGCGCGGTGGCCGGCGGCGCAGCCTCGTCGCGCAGCGCCTGCAGGAAGCTGTTGCGCCACCAGTGCACGTCCTGGCGCTGGATGCGTTCCATGAGCCGTTCATGGCGCCACTGGCGCTCGGACAGCGGCATGCGCAGCGCGGTCTGGATCGCGTCGGCCATGCCCTGGGTGTCGTAGGGGTTGACCAGCAAGGCCTCCTTGAGTTGCTCGGCCGCGCCGGCAAAGCGCGACAGCACCAGCACGCCCGGGTCCTCGGGCTCTTGCGCCACCACGTATTCCTTGGCCACCAGGTTCATGCCGTCGCGCAGCGGCGTGACCAGCCCCACGCGTGCCGCGCGGCACAGGCCGGGCACGCGCTTGCGGGCGACGGTGCGGTGGATGTAGCGCAGCGGCATCCAGTCCAGATCGCCATAGTCGCCGTTGATGGCGCCGCACAGGCCCTCCAGCTCCTGGCGCAGGTCGGCATAGGCGTGCACGTCGTCGCGCGAGGGCGAGGCGATCATCACCAGTGTGGCGCTGTGCTCGTTCTCGGGGTAGCGTTCCAGCAGCTGGCGGAAGGCGCGCACGCGGTGCGGGATGCCCTTGGAGTAGTCCAGCCGGTCGATGCCCAGCAACAGTTGGCGGCGTGAATACTCCGCGCGCAGGGCTTCGCAGGTCTGCACGGCATCGGGTGCGCGGCCCAGGCGCTGGAACTCCTGCACATCGATGCCGATGGGGAAGGCCGCCACGCGCACGGTGGCGTTGAAGGCGCGCAGGCGCTGCCCGTCCAGCTCTTGCGCATGGGCTTCGTTGACCATGTAGCGTGTGAAGTGGACGACGTCGGCCTCGCTTTGCAGGCCCACCAGGTCGTAGGCAAAGAACGAACGCATCAGCCACTCGTGTTGCGGCAGCGCTGCGAGGATGAGCGGCGGCGGAACGGGCACATGCAGGAAAAATCCGATGCGCTGGCGGCAACCCAGCGCACGCAGCTCCGCCGCCAGCGGGATCAGGTGGTAGTCGTGCACCCAGATCACGTCGTCCTCGCGCAGCAGCGGCAGCAGCTTGCGCGCGAACATCTGGTTCACGCGGCGGTAGCCCTCGCTGTAATTGGCGCTGAAGTCGGCCAGGTCCAGCCGGTAGTGCAGCACCGGCCACAGCACGCTGTTGGCGTAGCCCTGGTAATAGGCCGCGTGGTCCGCCTTGCACAGGTCCACGGTGGCCAGGGTCACGTTGCCGGCTTGGTGTGTTTGCAACGCACCTTCGCCGGGCGTGCCGTCCCGGGTGACGGTGCCGCTCCAACCGAACCACAGGCCGCCCGTGCGTGCCAGCGCGTCGCCCAGGGCCACGGCCAGGCCGCCGGCAGCGCTCTTGCGCGGGTCGGCCAGGCGGTTGGAGATGACGACGAGTCGGCTCATGCAGGAAGGCTCCAGGTCAGATCACGCTGTCCCAGGGGGCGGACAGCCGCATGGCGGCATTGATGATGCCCACCATGGAATAGGTTTGAGGGAAGTTGCCCCACATCTCGCCCGTGGCGGCGTGGGTGTCTTCGGACAGCAGCCCCAGCGGGTTGCGCACGGCCAGCATGGCCTCGAAGATCTCCTGCGCCTGCTCGCGCCGGCCGGTGCGCGCCAGCGCGTCGATGCGCCAGAAGGTGCAGATGTTGAACGCGGTCTCGGGCTTGCCGAAGTCGTCCGCCGCTTCGTAGCGGCGCATGAAGGGGCCGTCGCACAGCGTGTGCTCCATGGCGTCCAGCGTGCTCACGAAGCGCGGATCGGTGGGGTGGATCAGGCCCACCTCGGCCATCAGCAGCACGCTGGCGTCCAGCTCGCTGCCGCCAAAGCTCTCGGCAAACACCTGGCGCTGGGCGTGCCACGAGCGCTCCAGGATTTCGCCATGCATGCGCTGCGCATGTTGCTGCCAGTAATGGGCGCGCTCGGGCAGTTGCAGGGCGCGTGCGATCTTGGCCAGCCGGTCGCAGGCCGCCCAGCTCATGAGGGCTGATGAGGTGTGGATGCGCGCGCGCGTGCGCAGCTCCCACATGCCCGCGTCGGGCTTGCCGTACACCTGCACGGCCAGCTCGCCCACGCGCTCCAGGCGCTCGAACTCTGCGGCTCCGGCGGGGTGCAGCAGCCGCCGGTCGTGGAAGGACTGCGCCGCGCCCAGCACGATGTTGCCGTACACGTCGTGCTGGAAGTGCTCTGCCGCCTGGTTGCCCACGCGCACCGGGCCCATGCCGCGGTAGCCGGCCAAGTGGGGCAGGACGGATTCGGGCAGCTCGTGCTCCAGCCCGATGCCGTACAGCGGCTGAATGTGGCCGCTGCCAGTTTTGGCCACGATGTTGCCGAGCCAGCGCAGGTAGTCCTCCATGGTGCCCACTTCCGACAGGCTGTTGAGCGCGCGCACCACGAAGAACGCGTCGCGCAGCCAGCAGTAGCGGTAATCCCAGTTGCGGCCGCTGTGCGCGGATTCGGGGATGCTCGTGGTCATCGCCGCGACGATGGCGCCCGTGTCCTCGAACAGCGACATCTTCAGCGTGATGGCCGAGCGGATCACGGCCTCCTGCCACTGCAGCGGCAGATGCAGGCGCTGGGTCCAGTGCTTCCAGTACGACACGGTCTCTTGCTCATAGTGGCGTGCGGTGTCGCCAATGCCGCCGGAGAGCGTTTCGTCTGCACCGAGCAGGAAGTTGTATTCGCGCCCCGCTACAAAGGGTTCCCCCGAGAGCACGTAGGCCACAGGCGCGTCGGTGTTCAGCCGCAGCGTGAAGTCGCCCCCCACGTAGCGGATGTGGTTGCTGCCGCGCGTGAGGGCGGGCAGGGCCATGCCCCAGTCGTAGCGCGGCTGTACCAGCACGCGGATGCGCGGGGCCCCGCGCACCGGTCGCACGCGGCGCACCAGCATCACGGGGCGAAAGGCGCGAGAACGTGCGAAGAAGCGCGGGCAGAAGTCGGTCACCTCCAGGCAATTGCCATGCGCGTCGGTCAGGTGCGTGCGCAGCACGGCGGTATTGGGCTCGTACCACTGCTCGCTGCGGGCGAAGTCCTCCAGCTCGATGGCGAAGCGGCTGCCATCGGGGCCGGGCTGGACCAGCGCATTGAACACCGGGTCGCCGTCAAAGCGTGGCATGCAGCTCCAGACAATGCAGGCGCGCGCATCCACCAGCGCGCTGATGGTGCAATTGCCGATCATTCCCAGCGCCAGTGACGGTGCGGCCATGGCGGTGGCGCCCACGTGAGGTGCTTTGCTCGTCATGTGATCTCCTCGCCCACGGCCTGCTGCAGCCATTGGCGCACGGCGGCGGGCGTGGCCAGCCGCGCGTGGGCGCGCGTGGCGCCTTCGCCCACCTTGATGCCCAGCCCCCCCAGCGACTGTGCGGCGGCAAAGCCGGCTTCGTCCGTCACGTCGTCACCCACGAACAGCGGCGCGCGCCCGGCGAAGGGAGCCAGGCGCATGAAGTCCGTGATCGCGCGACCCTTGTCCGGCCCCACGGGCTTGATCTCGTACACGAACTTGCCGTGCAGCAACTCGGCCCCCGGCACCTCGCGCAGCGCCTGTGTGATCGCCTGCAGGCACAGCGCCTGCAATTGCGGCGCCTGTCGGTAGTGCAGCGCCAGGCCGGCGCTCTTGGCCTCCAGCAGCAACTCGGGGTGCTGCGCCATCAGCGGGCGCAGCGCGGCCAGCAGCGGCTGCAGTGGCAGCGCCGGCAGGCCGCCGCTGCGCCCGTTGCCGAGGCGGTACTGCGCGCCATGCTCGCAGGCCACGGGCAGGCGCAGCGGGTCCAAAAAATGGTCGATATCGGCCATGGTGCGGCCGGTGACGATGGCCAGCGCCCCCTCCAGCCGCACATGCAGTGCTTGCAGGCAGTCCACCACACCGGGCGGCAGCTGCACGGCATGCGGCTGTGCGGCAATGTCGGCCAGCGTGCCGTCGAAGTCGAGGAACAGGGCGTGGCGGGAAGTCGGCAGAGGCGGCGTGGGCATCGCCCGCAACCTTAACCCTGCACGTGCGCGGCCACTGTAGGCCGGTTACCCGCAGGGCCGTAGGCATTGAAAACCTGACCCCTCGCCCGCAATTTGCCAGGTATCGCCAATCCACGCGAGGCCCTGCCCATGAGTTCCCCCGAAGCACTGCATGTCGTCTGCCCCCACTGCCACACCACCAACCGCGTGCAGGCTGCGCAACTGGGCAGTGCGCCCGACTGCGGCAGCTGCCACCGGCCGCTGTTCACGGGCGAACCGCTGGCGCTGGATGCGGCCAGCTTCGACCGGCACGTAGCGCGCAGCCACCTGCCGGTGGTGGTGGACTTCTGGGCGCCGTGGTGCGGCCCCTGCCGCCAGATGGCGCCAGCCTTCGCGCAGGCTGCGCGCGAGTTGGAGCCGCGCATGCGGCTGGCCAAGCTGGATACCGAGGCGCACCCCGCGATCGCGGCGCGCTACGGCATCCGCAGCATCCCGACGATGATCCTGTTTCGCGGCGGACAGGAGGCAGCGCGCATCTCTGGTGCGCTGGGTGCGGCCGATATCGCGCGCTGGGTGCAGTCGGTGTAAGGCGCTGCGGAACCAACCCTCGCGTGGCGCTCGCGCCTGTTGTGGGGCCGCGGTGCTGACGATTCGCCATACGGATGGCTGTTGCTGCGTATCCGCAGTCAATCCTCACCGGGGCGAGGCATCACAGGTGCTCAGCCAGCGTTGCCCCGAGGCTCTGGGGCAGGCTGCGCGGTGGCATGAAGCCAGTCGGCCACGGCCTGTACGCGGGCGGCGTGAATCATCTCGCCCACCTTGGGGCCGCTCAGGCCCAGTTGCGCAGCGTGCGCAGCCACGCTGCTGGTGGTGACCGACTGCACGGCCGCGAGCGCGGCGTTGATGCGCGCGCGCTGCGGGTAGGGCCGATCGGCAAAACCCAGGCGTCCGCGCGCATCGCATTCACAGGCCAGCAGGATTTCGTCCAGCCGCGCGGGTTTGCGGATGGCGTCGCAGCGCTCCAGCAGGCGCACCAGCGCGGCCGCGCCCAGGTCGCCGCTGCGGTGGATGTTGCCGTGCTCGCGCGCCACCACGTCGGCCAGTTCGCGGCATTCCACCGGCACGCGCAAGCGTTCGCACACGGCCTTGAGCAGCCGCGCGCTGCGCTGCTCATGGCCGATATGGCGCGGCAGCACGTCGTGCGGCGTGGTGCCTTTTCCCAAGTCGTGCGTGAGGCAGGCGAAGCGCACGGTGAGCGGGGCCTGCAAATGGGCTGCCATGTCCAGCACCATCATCAGGTGCACGCCGGTGTCCACCTCGGGGTGGTACTCGGGGCGCTGGGGTACGCCCCACAGGCGCTCGACCTCGGGCAGCACCACGGCCAGCGCGCCGCAGTCGCGCAGCACGTCGAACATGCGCGAGGGCTGCGGCTCCATGAGCCCGCGCGCCAGCTCCTGCCACACGCGCTCGGGCACCAGGTGGTCGGCCTCGCCGTCGTGCACCATCTCGCGCATGAGCTGCATCGTCTCGGGCGCCACGGTGAAGTCGGTGAAACGCGCCGCAAAGCGCGCCACGCGCAGGATGCGCACCGGGTCCTCGCGGAAGGAGTCGGTCACATGGCGCAGTACCCGCGCTTGCAGGTCGCGCGCGCCGCCATAAGGGTCGAACAGGTCTTCAGCGCCCGTCCAGTCAGCGCTGGCAGCTATTGCATTGATAGTAAGGTCGCGCCGTGACAGGTCTTCTTCCAGTGTCACGTCGGGCGACGTCTGCACCACGAAGCCGCGGTAGCCGCGCCCGCTCTTGCGCTCGGTGCGCGCCAGCGCGTATTCCTCGCGCGTCTCGGGGTGGAGGAAGACGGGGAAGTCGCGCCCCACGGGCAGGTAGCCGCGTGCCACCATGTCGTCGGGCGTGGCGCCGACGACGACCCAGTCGTGGTCATTGACGGGGCGGCCCAACAGCCGGTCGCGCACGGCGCCGCCCACCATGTAAATCTGCATGGGGGCAGTGTATTCAACCTGGAATCGGTCGCTGTCCGCACGTCATCGCCAGGACTGCCGCACCGCTGGACGAGGCAGGGCGCAGGTGGTAGTAGCCGAAGCATTCTTCGCTGCGCAGATCATCCTCGTCGATGCCGGCGTCGTCCGCCGCGCGCAGCGTGCGACCACGGCAGGTTTGCAGGGGCAACCCGCAGGCTTGTCCAGGTGAAAAGCCATGGTGCCCTCGGCCAGCGGGACGCGGGCACGCAGGTGGATGGTGTCGTCGGCCGTGGTGCAAGCCTTTCGGCGCGTTGGCCTGACTGGTGATTACGCCACCTCTACAACCAGGTGGGGGTTGAACCGCGCGTTCTCCACCTGCCCATCCTTGGCATAGCCGCGCGGGTTGCACAGCACGCGTGTGCCGTGCAGCCGGTAGTCGAAGCTGTCGTGCGTGTGCCCATGCACCCATAGCCGCGCGCCGCTGCCCTCGACCAGGGCCTGTGCGTCGGACACGAAGGCGGCGTTGATGGGCGAGCCCGCAAAGCGCGGGTGGATGCTGCATGGCGAAGGCGCGTGGTGGGTGATGACCACGGTGGGGCCGGCAAAGGGCTGGGCGAGTTCGCGCGCCAGCCAGCGGGCGTTGGCGTCGAACAGTTCGGCCGCATGCTGCGGCGTGAAGAGCGCCCCGCCGTCTTCACCACCCGCGCGTATGCGGCTGAAGTCGCGCATGAACTGCTGGGCCTGGGCCATGGCCTCGGTGCGGGCGGCGCCATCGCCGGCCACGCGGAAGTCGCTCCACAGCGTGCTGCCGATGAAGCGCACGCCCTGCAGCACCAGGCTGCGGTTGTCCAGCAGGTGCACGGGGCCGCCCTCGCACAGACGGCGCAGCTCTTGCGCGGTGTCCTGCAGGCTGGAGCCGTAGAACTCGTGGTTGCCCGGCACGTACAGCACCGGCTTGGCGAAGCCCTGGGCCCAGGCCACGGCGGCCGCGGGGCGGGCAATGTCGCCCGCGAGGATCACCACATCCGCGTCGGTGCGCGGGTGCTCCATGCCCTGCACGCCCAGGTGCAGGTCGGACAGGATGTGCAGTTTCATGGCACTGCGCCGGCGGGCTAGGGCCTGTTCACACTATTTTTGCCAGATGCGTTGCGATCAAAAAGGGCCAGGCGCAAGGCGCCAAACGAAGCTGGGGTGCTACCCCAGCGAGGCTTGGCAACGCCGCGAATGGCCCTTTTTGATCGCAACCCGGAGGGAACGGAGTGAAAACCGCGCCATTCGTCGTTGCCCTCCTAGCCAAGGCCCCGGCCTTGGCGTCGTCACGCGCCTAGATTGGCGCGGTTTTCACGCCATTCGCACTGGCAAAAATAGTGTGAACAGGCCCTAGCCGCGCCGTGCGCGGTAGGGCTCGTCGAACGGCACGAAGTCCTGCTCGGCCAGTGCGCCGTCGATCCAGGCCTTCACGCCCGGCAACTGCTGCACGCGCTGCACATAGGCGGTGATGCGTTCAGGCACGGGCAGGGCAAAGGTGGCCAGACGCATGCACACCGGCGCATAGAACGCGTCGGCAATGCTGAACTGGCCGAACAGCATGGGGCCGCCGTACTGGTCCAGCAGCTCGCTCCACATGTCCACCAGGCGCTGCACGTCGGCGCGCACGGCGGGCTGGTCGCGCCACACGATCTCGCCCACTTCGGGCAGGCGGGCCTCGATGTTCATGCCGCAGTGGCTGCGCAGCGCGCCGAAGCCGCTGTGCATCTCGGCCACCACGCTGCGGGCGCGGGCGCGCGCGGCCTTGTCCTGGGGCCACAGATGCTTGTCGGGGTACTGCTCGGCCAGGTATTCGGCGATGGCCAGGCTGTCCCAGACGGTGATGTCCCCATCCACCAGCACGGGCACCTTGGCCACGGGGGTGACGGCCTTGAGCTGCCGCTTGAACTGCGAATTGGCATCGAAGCTGTCAAAGCGCACGGGCACTTCCTCGAACGCGATGCCGGCCTGGCGCAGCAGCACCCAGGGGCGCATGGACCAGGAGGAGTAGTTCTTGTTGCCGATGTAGAGCTGGAGCATGACGGAATTCCTTTCCCGGTGAAATGGCTGTGGGGCTACCTGTCCGACGGCCGCACAGCAGGCCGGGTCCGCAGATGACGCGTAAGTGCCCCCCGCCGCGCGGCCGCACAGGGGATGTCACCCTCACACTGGCCCCACCACCGCGTTGTTGTTCAGGACGGCGCCAAGCGGCAGGTCGTGCGCATCGGGCTCGAGGTCGCCCAGACAGCCATGCGCGAAGCCGGCGCCCCTGCTGGTGCCAGCTTACCGCGCGCTGCCCGCAGGTCATCGGCATCTGCCCGTGAATCAGCGCTTGCAGCAGGTGCTGACGCCGTTGGTTCTATTGGCCGAGCGCCGCGGATTTTTTGAAGTCAGGGTGAACTTTGCCCCAGAATGTCCAGCACGGGCCAGCCTTTGGTCAAGGCATGTTGCAGCAACTGCTTGTCCGGATTCACCGCGACCGGGTGGCCCACCGCGCTGAGCAGCGGCAAGTCGTTGATCGAATCGCTGTAAAACCAGGCTGAGTCCAGCGCGTTTTCGGGAAGGTCTTGTTCTTGCAGCCATGCCTGTATGCGTGCCAGCTTGCCGTCGCGCATGTTGGGTGTGCCGCGAACTTCCCCGGTGAACACATCGTTAGCTAGCGCCAATTCGGTAGACAGAAACTGCGCAAACCCCAGTTCGGCGGCGGTTCGCTCGGCAATGACACGGTTGCTGGCGGTGGTGAGCACCGGGGTATGGCCGGCACGGCGGTGTGAGTCCACCAGGGCGCGTGCCGTTGGCGGCAAGCGGGGCATGATTTCTTCGGCCAGAAACCGGTCTTGCCAGTGCGCCCATTCGGATGGAGTGCGATTGGCCAGCAGACGGGCATAAAAGCCGCTGTACGCTTCGACGCTGACCTTGCCCGAACCATAGTCAGCCAGCATTTGCGCGTTGCGTTGCTGGATGTCGGCATTTACGAGACCGTGGCGCACGAGGAAGCGACACCACAGGTCATCGCTGTCGCCATCCAGCAAGGTGTGATCCAGGTCGAATAGGGCCAGTGCAGTCATGTTGGTTTGCCGTGTCTGCGCAGGTGATCCGTGGGGCGGATGCGTGCGGTTTCGGACATCCGCCACGCCAAGAGGTAGGGTGGTGTTGTCACAAAGGCCAGTCCGTGCCGAAGGTTTCAACGTAGCTCGAGTGTGTGCACAGACCATGCAAAGGAGACCAGCGGTGCAGTGAAATTTTGGGAGGCTCAAGCCGCGCCCGCAGCGGCGCTCCAGGGCGCAAATCGAGCGCGATCTGATGCGCCACCGAGGGCGCTACGTGCACTGGAGCGCCGCCAAGCTGCATTTGCACGGCGCGGTGCAGGTGGCCACACAACACTCCCTGGATCAAGCCATGGCGGCGGATCAACGCTGCGAATTCATCGCAACCGGACACCAGGCTGCAGGCATCCATGGCTTCGATGCCGGTGGCCAGAGGTGGATGGTGCATGAAGATCAGCACCGGCTCCCCTTTGCAAGCGTCCAGGGTGCGGGCCAGCCAGGAAAGCTGCGCGGCATCCAGCATGCCGTGCGATTGCCGGGGCACCACCGTGTCGAGTGCCACGAGATGCAGGCCCTGGTGCTGCAGGTGATAGCAGCATGCATCGCCAGGGCTGTCCGCCCCTGCCGGCATGTACGGTGCGAGGGCTTCGCGTGCCCTGAGGGGGTCGTCATGGTTGCCCGGCACGGCATAGACCGGCATTTGCAAGGGAGCCAACGCATCGGCTACCACCGCATATTCGGCGGCGCTGCCATGCTCGGTCAGATCGCCGGTCAGGATCACTAGGTCCGGGCTGGGTTGCAGCAGCGCGACGTGCGCCACCGCCCGGCGCAACGCGGACTCCGTGTCGATGCGCCCGTTCAAAAAATTCGGGCCCGTGCCGATGTGGCAATCCGACAGCTGGGCGATTAGCAAAGGGTTGAGCATGTGGGCTGAGTTTAGGCTTATTTCAATAAAATCCACAAAAATTATTGTGAAATTGCAATATTTTGTGGATTTAACGTGTTTGTCATGATCTGCAAAGAACATGCGGGCTGGTTTTCGTGCGTTGTGTTACCTCCCCCATGTCCTGAAGGAGTCGTGTCATGTCTCGTTTCACCCCCTCAATGCCTCGCCCGGCTGCAGAAGTCTCTTCTGCGCGCCGTCAGTTTCTCAAGAGCAGCGCGAGCGTGTCGGCTGCTGCAATGCTGGGCGGCATGCCCCTGTTTGCCTCCGGGCAACAACAGGTCAAGCTGGCCTTCATGTACCCGGTGGGTGTCTCGGGTGACATCAATCGCCTGGTCTCCAAAATGATCAGCAGCTTCAATGCTGCGCACAGTGACATTCAGGTCGAAGCCATCTACGCAGGCAGCTACGACAACACTGAGCAGAAGGTGATGACGGCGCTGGGTGTAGGCGACCCGCCGGCCAGCTGGCTTCCGATCAACTCCATGCTCACGACGTTCCTGGGCATGGACGCGCTGGAGGACGTGACTGCACTGGCCAAGGCCGATGACATCTTCCAGGACTTCATGCCAGGTTTCCTGGGCACCTGCATGTCGGACAACAAGCTCTATGGCCTGCCTTTCCAGTGCAGCACGCCGGTGCTGTACTACAACAAGGCGGCTTTCGAGAAGGCTGGCATCAAGGCCGCCCCCACCAACTGGAGTGAGCTTGAGGCGGCCGCCAAGGCTTTGAGCGTGCGCCAGGGCGACACCGTGTCGCAGTGGGGTCTGACGATTGGCGGTGGTTGGCACGACTGGATTTTCGAGAGTTTCGTGCGCCAGAACGGACTGGTGTTCTGGACCAAGGACAAGGTCGCCTTTGATGCGCCCGAGAGCCTGCATGCGCTGGAGTTCTGGCTGCGCATGGCGCAGGCCAAGTTGATGCCTGGGGCCTCCACCTGGGAGAGCTCGGCCAACGACTTCATGGCAGGGCGCACGGCAATGCTCTACCACTCCACCGGTTCGATGACCAACATCCTGAAGTCCGCCTCGTTCCCGGTGGGCGTGGTGCCCATGCCCAAGGGCAAGCAACTGGGCTCCACCATGGGCGGTGGGCCGATCCTGATTGCTAAGAAGCAGCCTGACGCCCACAAGCGCGCTGCATGGACCTTTGCCCGCTGGATGACCAACACGCAGAACCAGGCGCAATGGTGCATCGACACCGGTTATCTGGCTGCCCGCAAGTCGTCCTGGGAGACTCCGGCGCTCAAGGCACATGTGGCCAAGTTGCCTGAGGCGCGCACTGCGTTCGTGACGGCAGAAGTGGCTGGCGCTTTCTTGCAGGTGCCGGGGTACCACAAGGTGCGCGCACACCTGCAAAGTGCGATCGACCGCACGCTCGCCGGTGAATTGAAGCCCGACGCCGCGCTGCGCGAAGCCACTGCCAAGTCCAACCTTGAAATCCAGCGCCTGATTCGCCGGCGCGGCTGATGACACCATGAGCAAGCTCCTGGCCGACACCCGGGAAACCATGTCCGCGAGCTGGCGCCGCCAGCGGCGGCGCGAACTCATCACCGCCGCGGTGATGCTCGCGCCCTCGCTGGTTTTCCTGGCTGTATTCACGTACTGGCCCATCATCCGGTCGCTGATCTACGGGTTCTTCGACGTGCAACTCGGCTCACCCGAGATATTTTTTGTCGGCTGGGAGAATTACGCGCGGTTGTGGAACGACGCATTGTTCTGGCAGTCGCTGCGCAACACCGTGGTCTACATGGTTGTGACCGTGCCTACTTCAATCGGTCTGGCGCTGGTGCTGGCCGTGGCCCTGGATCGCCGGCTCAGCGCAACGGCGCTGTACCGGTCCACATTCTTTTACCCGGTGATGATCCCGTCCGTTGCCGCCGGGATGGTGTGGGTGTTTTTGTACGCTCCGGGCTATGGCCCCATCAACGGCTTGATGGAGTTGCTGGGACTGCCCAAGCTGGAGTGGCTGTACGACAGTCAGTGGGCCTTGCCAGCCATCATTTTCATGAGCATCTGGAAATACGCCGGGTACTTCATGCTGATTCTGCTGGCCGCGCTGCAACTGGTGCCGCGTGACCTTCATGAGGCAGCCCGGCTCGACGGTGTCTCCGGCTTCAGGCAACTGGTTCACATCACTGTGCCGCTGATCTCGCCCACCCTGTACTTTGTGGTGATCATTGGCGTGCTGCATTCGTACCAGATTTTTGACTATGTGTTCGTAATGACGCAGGGCGGCCCCGCCGATGCCACCAACGTGCTGACTTTCTACATCTATCAGAACGCCTTCCAGTTCCAGGACATCGGCACTGCATCGGCAATCGCCAATATTTTGCTGCTGGTTGTCATCGGGCTGATTGGCATCGTGGCCGTCACGCTGGGGCGCCGCGTTCACTACATGGGGCGTTGAACATGACAGCCACCCGACTCCTGTTTGCCCGCTCGCGCTGGATGCACTGGCTGCTGCTGCCGGCCATGCTGCTGTGGCTCAGTCCGCTGGTGTGGATGATCGTTACCTCATTCAAGACGCGCGCCGAAATTTTCGACCCTGCCGCCGGCCTGCTGCCGCAGGTGCTGCAGTGGAAGAACTACCCGGCGGCATTGGCGGTGGCCCCGTTTGGCACCTATTTGCTCAACTCATTGCTCGTGACGGGCGGCATCCTGCTAGCGCAGCTGACCACGATCACGCTGGCCGCCTACGCGTTCGCGCGGCTGCGTTTTCCTGGGCGAGACTTGTTGTTCGGCCTCTTTTTGCTGCAGGTGATGTTCCCCATCTACGCTACCTTCCTCACCAACTTCATCACTGTGCGCGAACTCGGTTTGCTCAACAGCCTGTGGGCGCTGCTGGTGCCCTTCATCGCCAGTGGCTACGGCACCTTCATGCTGCGCCAGGCATTTCGCCAGGTGCCACAAGACCTCGCCGACGCGGCGCGGCTGGACGGCTGCGGCCACTGGGCCACGCTGTGGCATGTCTACCTGCCGCTGGTCAAGCCCACTCTGGTGGCTTTCGGCATGATTTCAGTGGTGACGCACTGGAACGACTATATGTGGCCCTTGCTGGTCACCAACAGCGAGGCGGTACGCACCCTACCGATCGGTCTGGGCCTGCTGGCCAAAGCCGACAGTGGTGCCGACTGGCCGCGCCTCATGGCAGCCACCATGGTGGTCATTGCGCCGCTGATGCTGCTGTTTCTGATCTTCCAGCGCCGCTTTGTCGACAGCTTCATGCACGCTGGCCTCAAATAACCCATCGCCATATCATTCAAGACCATGTCTGCCATTTCCCTGCAGGGCATCAGCAAGCGCTACCCAGACCATGTTGCCGTGGAACGACTCGACCTCGAAGTGCAGGCGGGCGAGTTCATGGTGCTGGTCGGTCCTTCGGGTTGCGGCAAATCCACCACGCTCCGCATGATCGCCGGTCTGGAGGACATCAGCGAGGGCCGGCTCCTGATTGCTGATCGCGATGTGACCCATGCCGAACCGCACGAGCGTGACATCGCCATGGTCTTCCAGTCCTACGCGCTGTATCCGCACATGACGGTCTACATGAACATGGCCTTCGGTCTGCTGCGCACCAGCAAACTTTCGCGCAGCGAAGTGGATCAGCGCGTGCAGGAAGCAGCCGGGCGGCTGCAGATCTCCGATTTGCTGCAGCGCCGGCCCAACGAACTCTCCGGCGGCCAGCGCCAGCGTGTGGCTATCGGCCGCGCGCTGGTGCGCAAACCCAAGGTGTTTCTGTTTGACGAACCGCTGTCCAATCTCGACGCCAAGCTGCGCACTCACATGCGCGCCGAACTCGAGCGCTTGCATGCGGAGTTGGGCATCACCATCGTGTATGTCACGCACGACCAGGTGGAGGCCATGACGCTGGGCACGCGCATTGCCGTGATGGACAAAGGCCGTTTGCGCCAGGTGGGCGCCCCGATGGAGGTGTACCGGCGGCCTGCTGACCGCTTTGTGGCTTCCTTCATCGGATCGCCGGAGATGAACTTCTTGCCGGTGCCCGATGGCATGCCCGCGGCCCGCGCCTGGCTGAACGATCGCTACGGCAGCGCGGCGCTGCAGCCCGGTGCGGTGCTGGGCCTGCGGCCTGAAGAGTTGAGCATCTCGGCCAGCGCAGCGCCTGATGTGCCGCTGGGCTGGTCGGGGCTGGTGCAGCGCGTCGAGCGCCTGGGCGCCGAGGCTTATGCTCAGATACGGCTGGGTGGCGGGGATGTGCTGGTGCGCACCGAAGCTGACGCAGCCTTGGCGCCTGATCAATCCATCGAGCTCACGCCGGATTTGTCGCGGCTGCGGGTTTTTGACGGGTCGACAGGCGCGGCGCTTGCGGCACAAGGTTGACGCAATGACCCCGCCTCCCATTTTGAGCACGCGCCAAGAACGCATCGTGGAGATCTTGCGGGCAACGCCGTCGATTGGCACGGTGGAGCTCGCGCAGCGGCTGGGTGTTTCGGGCGAAACCGTACGGCGCGACCTGCAGGCCCTGGCAGACGAAGGCATTGTGCAGAAATTCCACGGTGGCGTGAGCCTGCACCGAGATGTGCAGGAGTCGCCGTTCCAGTTGCGTTTGCGCAGCAATGTGGCCATCAAACGCCGACTCGCGCGGCAGGTTTCGGCCTTGTTGCCGGACGGTGCCAGCCTCGTGCTGGACAACAGCAGCACCGCATGTTTCATTGCGGAGGCATTGGCAGAACGGCGCGGGTTGACTGTGGCGACGCCATCCCTCGAGGTGGCGCGAACGCTGGCACAAGGCGGTGAGCGCCACACGGTGATGCTTCCTGGCGGCACGCTGCGCAGCAGCGACCTGACCCTGGCTGGGGCCAATGCTGTGCGTTTTGCGACCCAGTTGCACCCCGACTACCTGGTGGTCTCGGTGGCGTCGCTCAGCTCGCGTGGCGGTTGCCTGGACTTTGACCCCTTCGAAGTAGAGTTCAAACAGGCCGTCTGCCTACATGCGGGCACGGTCATCGTGGTGGCCGATAGCAGCAAATTCGAGGCGCCTGGCCTCATTACCAGCCTGCCCTGGGACCAGGTGCAGGTGTTGGTGACTGACCAGACGCTCCCCGCGGCTCTGCTCAACGCAACCCAAAAGGTGCGGGTGGTTGTGGTGGGTAGCGCAGCGCAGGCATAAGGCGCACCCGGACGACCAGGGGTGCCATGGGCGCTGCTCTGGGGCTTCATCAAACCGGCCACACCACCCCGTTGTCGTTCAGGATGGCGTCCAGCGGCAGATCGTGTGCCTCGGGCTCGAAGTCGTCCAGGTAGCCGTGGGTGAACCCCAGGCCCACGGTGGCGGGGCGGGGCTGCAGCGCAGCCAGCGTGCGGTCGTAGAAGCCCCCGCCGTAGCCCAGGCGGTAGCCGCCCGGGCCGTAGCCCACGCAGGGCACGAACAGCAGCGTGGGGTGGATGAGCTCGGTGTCCTTGGGCTTGGGGATGCCGTAGGCGTCTTCCTCCATGGGGCAGCCGGGATACCAGGCGTGGAAGGTGAGCGTCTTGTGCACCTTGTCCACCACGGGCAGGCCGATGCGGCGCAGCTGGGGCTCGTCCAGCAACTCGCCATCTTCCTTCCAGCGGTGCAGCGCGGGCAGCGGATCGAACTCACCCTTGATCGGCCAGTAGGCGCCGATGATGGTGTCCGGGCGGTCCACCAGCCAGATGCGCATCACGCGTTGCAACTGGTCGGCGCGCTGCAGGCGGTCCGGCAGATTCAGGCGCTGTTCTACCAATGCGCGGCGCAGGGCTGCTTTGTCCATCACATAATCCCCCAATGCTTTGGATGAAGATTCTGACACCGCTGATCGCCGGCGCTGCGCTGGCCACCGCCGCACCGTGGGCCGGGGCGCAAAACCGCGGCGATGACACCGTCCTGGAGATGCAAAAGGCCTTCCGCAAGGGCGACAAGCAGAGGCTTGCCGCGCTGCTGCCGGGCGCGCGCGGCCATGCCCTGGAGCCCTGGGCCGCGTACTGGGAACTGCGTGCGCGGCTGGAGGAGGCCCAACCCTCCGAAGTGACCGCCTTCCTGCAGCGCTGGGCTGGCACCTACCAGGAAGACCGCCTGCGCAACGACTGGCTGCTGCTGCTGGGCCAACGCCGCGACTGGGACCAGTTCGCAGAATTTCACCCGCAGTTCCGCATGGGCGATGACCGCGAAGTGCATTGCTACGCGCTCGCGATCGAGCAGATCAAGGGCACGGCCGCCGAGAGTGCCGGCGCCGAGATGCTGCGCCACTGGTATGCGCTGCGCGAGCTGGACGACGGCTGCTCCAGTGCCGCCGCCGAGATGCTGGCCGCCAAGAAAATCAAGCCCCTGGACGTGTGGCGCAAGGCGCGTCTGGGCGCAGAGGCCAACCGCCTGCGCGTGGTGCGCAAGGCGGTGGAAATCGTCGCGCCCGATGCGCTGCCGCAACTGCGCGAGGCGCTGGATTCGCCCACCAAGTACCTCACGGGCCGCGCCACGGCGCGTGGCAAGGAGCGCCAGGAACTGGTGGTGCTGGCGCTGACCCGCATGGCCATGAGCGATGTCGCCAACGCCGCCAGCCTGCTGGACAGCAAATGGGGGCCGCACCTGTCGGCCGAGGAGCGCAACTGGCTCTGGGGCCTGATCGGCAAGCAGGCCGCCACGGCGCTGTCGCCCGATGCGCTCAGCTACTACGCCAACGTGGGCCGCGATGCCGACCTGACCGACGACATGCTGGCCTGGCGCGCGCGCGCCGCGCTGCGGGCCGGGCAATGGAAGCTGGTGGGCCGCAGCATCGATGCCATGAGCCCCGCGGCGCGCCAGGAAAGCGTCTGGACGTACTGGAAGGCGCGCGCCCTCATGGCCAACCGTCCCGGCGACGAGGATCGTGCGGCCGCGCGCCAGCTGTATGCGCGCATCGCCGGCACCACGGGTTTTTATGAACAGCTGGCGCTGGAGGAGCTGGGCGAGCGCGTCACGCCGCCCCCGGCGCCCGCACCGCTGACCGAGGAAGAAAAAGCCACCGCGCGCGCCAACCCCGGCCTGAACCGTGCGCTGTACGCCATCCTGATGGGCCTGCGCAGCGAAGGCGTGCGCGAGTGGAACTACACCACCAACCTGCACACCCCTGGCGGCATGGGCGAGCGCGAGCTGCTGGCGGCGGCCGACTTCGCCTGCCAGCGCGAGGTGTGGGACCGCTGCATCAACACCAGCGAGCGCACCAAGGGCGTGATCGACGCGGCGCAGCGCTTTCCGATGCCGTTCCGCTCCGCCGTGGTGGAGCGCGCGCGCGGCATCGGGCTGGACCCGGCCTATGTCTATGGCCTGATCCGCCAGGAAAGCCGCTTCATCATGGATGCCCGCTCGGGCGTGGGCGCGTCGGGCCTGATGCAGGTGATGCCCGCCACCGCGCGCTGGACGGCGCGCAAGATCGGCCTGGAGGGCTTCTCCCCCCAGCAGCTCTACGACCGCGACACCAACATCACCATCGGCACCGCCTATCTGAAGCTGGCGCTGGACGACTTCGACGGTTCCATGCCCCTGGCGGCGGCAGCCTACAACGCCGGCCCGGGCCGCCCGCGCAACTGGCGCAACGGCCCGGTGCTGGACGCGGCCATCTGGGCCGAGAACGTGCCCTTCAGCGAGACGCGCGACTATGTGAAGAAGGTGCTGGCCAATACGGTGAACTACGCCGCCATCCTCACCGGCCAGCCGCAGTCGCTCAAGAGCCGGCTGGGCACCGTGGGCCCGCGCGACGCGCGCGCGCCGGAGCCGAACAAGGATCTGCCTTGAATCTGCCTTGAGGGCCTGCTGCGCTATATAAAAAGGAGCTTTTAGCGCTTGCAGGGTAAGCGCTGGAGCCATTTTTCATGCCACATCGTCACCCCGCGGCGGCGCCTTGCGGCCGGTGACCATGGCGCGCACCAGGTTCTCGCGGTGCTGCAGGCAGGTCCATAGCACACCGCCCACATGCAGGGCCACGCAGGCCAGCAGGGCCCAGCCCAGGGACTGGTGCAGGTGGGCCAGCCAGCCATAGCCCCAGAACCGGTCGGTGGTGTAGAGCCAGCCCGTGAAGCCCAGCAACGCCATGATCGCCAGCAGTGCCAGCACCATCCAGGCGCCCAGCGGGTTGTGGCCGAGGTAGCGCGGCGCATGGCCCGCCAGCGCCAGGCGCGCATAGGCCAGCGTGGCCGCAGGCGTGCGCACGAACTGGGCGAAGCGCGCATAGCGGCTGCCGCCGAATCCCCACGCCACGCGCGCGGCCAGCAGGGCCAGGGCCACGTAGCCCACGCGCTCGTGCAGCGGACCGGTGTCGTCGCTGCTCCACCAGGCCATGGCCACGCACGCGGCCAGGCCCCAGTGCAGCAGGCGCACGGGCCGGTCCCACACGCGCAGCGGTGCGCCAGCGGCGCGCGCACCGTCAGTCTTGAACGCGCTCAAGCGTCTTGGGGTCGAAGAAGGCTTCCACGCGCTTGCCCTGCGGGTCTTTGCCGTAGACCTCGTAGCAGGTTTCGGTCTTTTCCATGCGGCGCACGGTCCAGCCTTCCTTCACGAGCTTCTGCTCCAGCTCGGTGTGCGGTCGCCATTCGGCGGGGGGATGCTCGGGGCAGGTGACCTTGCCGTGGGCGAAGGCGCTGCTGGCCGAGACGGCGAGCGCCAGGGCGGCGATGTGCGGGATCCAGGATGTCATGCGGGGCTCTCTTTCTTGGCGGGAAGGAATGGGTTGCGGTGATCGTTCGCCGGTGTGCTCAGGGCCTGGCCCAGCGGCGCAGCAGGTTGTGGTACACGCCCGTGAGCTGTACCAGGCGCGGGTCGTCGGGCGCCACCAGCGGCGTGAGTTGCTGGATGGACTGGTCCAGGTCGAACAGCAGCGTGCGCTCGCCCTCGTCCTGCACCAGGCTCTCGATCCAGAAGAACGATGCCACGCGCGCGCCGCGCGTGACGGGCGTGACGCGGTGCAGGCTGCTGGAGGGGTACAGCACCATGTCGCCGGCGGCCAGCTTCACGGCCTGCACGCCGAAGGGGCCCTCCACCTCCAGCTCGCCGCCGTCGTATTCCTCGGGCTCGGCCAGGAACAGCGTGGCCGACAGGTCGGTGCGCATCTGCTGGTGGCTGCCGGGCAGGAACATGAGCGCGCTGTCCACGTGCGCGCCGTAGGTGCCGCCGTCGGCGTAGCGGTTGAACTTCGGCGGGTAGATGGTGCGCGGCAGCGCGGCGCTGATGAACAGCGGCGTGCTGCTCAGCCGGCGCAGGATGTGCTGGCCCAGGCGCTGGCAGAGTTCGCTGCCGTCGGTGATCTGCTGGTTGCGCTTGACGCTCTTGGCCAGCGTGCCGGCGGTGGCGGCGCCGTCCTCCCAGGCGGCGGCGTCCAGTTGGGCGCGAAAGTCGCGCACCTCCGTCTTGGAGAGGACCTGGTCGATGGAGATCAGCATGGTGGTTGCGGTGTGAGGCAATTGGGGGTGATGTCGCAGAGCTGGGCACAGCCGGCCTGGGCCATGCAGGCGTGCAGCTCCTCGGTCAGCAGCTGCAGCATGTGGGCCACGCCCAGCGCACCCGCCACGGCCAGGGCGTACATCTGCAGGCGGCCGATGAGCACGGCGTCGGCCCCCAGTGCCAGGGCCTTGAAGGCGTCGGCGCCGCTGCGCACGCCGCCGTCCAGCAGCACGGGGTAGCCCTCGCCCACGGCGGCGCGCACGGCGGGCAGGCGATGCAGGGACGCGGGTGCCCCGTCCAGGCTGCGCCCGCCGTGGTTGGAGACGATGAGGCCGGCCGCGCCCGCCGCCTGCAGCGCGCGGGCGTCGTCGGGGTGCATGACGCCCTTGATCCATACGGGCAGGCGGGTCTCGCCCAGCAGCCAGCGCAGGTCGTCCCAGGTAGGGGCGTGGCGCATGGCGCCCTGGAAGATGCGGCTGTCGTCCGCGCCCAGTACGGGCGGCGCGGGCGGTGGGTAGGCCGCCAGGTTGGCGGGCGTGCAGTCGGCGGGCATCACAAAACCCGCCTGCAGCGCGCTGCGGCTGGCCAGCTGGATGCTGGCGTCCAGCGTGAGCACGATGGCGCGGTAGCCCGCGGCCTCGGCGCGGCGCAGTAGGGCGAGCGTGTGTTCTCGCTCGGGCTGCAGGTACAGCTGGAACCAGCGCGCGGGGCCGGCGGCACCCGCGATTGCCTCCAGCGTGCACGATGACAGCGTGCTGGCCACCAGGCAGGTGCCCGTGGCCTGGGCGGCGCGGGCGGTGGCGACTTCTGCCTCGGAGTGGGCCAGGCGCTGGTGCGCCACCGGGGCCAGCAGCAGCGGGTGGGGCAGGTCCAGCCCACCCAGCGTGAGCCGCGTGTGGCCGCCGCGCACGTCGCGCAGCAGGCGCGGCACGATGGCCCAGGCGGTGAAGGCGGCGCGGTTGGCGGCCACCGTGCGGTCCCAGCCGCAGCCGCCGGCCACATAGGCAAGACGGCCCGCGTCCATGTGCTGGGGCGCGAGCCGCTCGTAGTCGATGGCGTTCCAGACGCCTGCGGGAATATGTGGTGTCATCAAATTTGATAGCTGCCAGCGCTTGTCCATCAAGCGCTAGCGGCCGATTTGATTACAAGTCCAGGTTCAGCGTCAGGCGCACTGCGCGGCCGTCGCCCTTGTACAGGAAGGCGCCCGAGCGGTACACGGCGGTGTAGTAGTCCTTGTCGGTCACGTTCAGCACGTTCAGGCGCAGGTCGGCGTGCTTGTTGATGCGGTAGGACGCGAACAGGTCGTACACGCTGAACGAGGGCACCGGCTGCGAGCACATGCCGTTGGTGTAGCCGGCGCCGGTGTCGGGCTGGCCGCCGCAGCGGCTGCTCTCGTAGCGCGCCACGGCGCCGAAGGAGAAGTCGCGCGTGAGCTGGTACTTGCCCTGTACGGTGAAGGAGCGGTCGGCGAAGTTGGACAGCGGGTTGCCCACGTTGGACGCCACGGCCGAGCGCAGCACCTTGGATTTCATGATCGCCGCTCCGGCTTGCAGCTGGAAGTTCTTGGTGAGATTGCCGGCCAGGCCCAGTTCGATGCCGCGCACGCGGTTCTTGCCGGTATTGAAGGTGCCTTCAGTGTCGTAGTTGGCGCCCTCCATCACGTCGTCCTTGGTGGTCTGGAACACGGCGGCGGTGGCCAGCAGCTTGTCGTCCAGCAGGTTCCACTTGGTGCCCAGCTCGATGTTCTGCGAGGTCTCGGGCTTGGCGCCGGCGGCGCTGCCGTTGTGGATCACCAGGCCGCCGTAGCCGCTGCTCGTGCCGGTGTCGGGTTCGCCGCCGTTGATGTCCTGCGCCGTGCCGTAGCTTGCATAGACCATACCCATGGGGTTGATCTTGTAGCTCACACCCAGGTGGCCGTTGAGCAGTGTGTCGTTGAAGCCGTAGTTGCCCGTGATCGCGCCCGTCTGGTTGTTGCGGGTGTCCAGCGACAGGTCGTAGTGGTCGGCGCGCAGGCCGCCGAACACGGTCCACTGGTCGGTCAGGTCCACCGTGTCCATGGCCGACAGCGCGAAGGTCTTCACGCGCCAGTCGCGTGTCCAACTGCGGCGTTCGTAGCTGCGGCCGGCCAGGTCGCCCAGGTTGCTCACGGGGTTGCCGTTCAGATCAGTGATGCACCAGCCGGCCTGCGGGCCGTTGCGGCCCGAAACGCGGCAGTTGGTGGCGCCGGTGTTGGTCACGCCGTAGTTGCCGGACTTCACCTTGTGGTCGGTGTATTCGAAGCCGAAGATGAATTCATGCTTGAGGCTGCCGATCTGCTTGTCCCAGCGCAGGTTGCTCTGGTGCGCGAAATATTTCACGTCCTGCCAGCCGGTGTGGCCGCCGTCCAGCACGCCGGCCGTGCCGATCGGGTTGTTGGCCGCGTCCAGCACCGTGCCGTTGGAGGCTCCCGTGGTGGCGTAGCGGTTGTCCGACTGGCCGTAGCGCGTCAGGCTGGTGAGTTTGAGGTCGGGCGCAAAGCGGTAGGCGATGCGCGCGGTGACCGTGTCCACGTCGGAATTCAGGAAGTCGCTGTTCTGCGCATAGACCGGCACACCCGTGGCGGGGCGGCGGTTGGGCACCGTGCCCACGAGGTAGCCGCCCAGGTCGGGATGCTTGTCCTTGGCGCGCAGGCCATAGTAGTCCAGCGTGACGGACAGGTCTTGGTTCAGCTCCCATAGGCCCGACAGCGCCAGGCCGTCGCGGCGGCGCTGCGAGGGGCTGCGGCCCGGCACGTCCTCGCCCGAGGTCAGGGCGTTGGCGCGCAGGGCGAACTTGTCGGTGAAGCCCTTGTTCATGTCCAGCGTCACGCGGTGGTGGCTGTCGGTGCCCACGCCGGCGGACACGCGTGTGAAGTCATAGTCCAGCGTGGCCTGCTTGGTCACGGCGTTCACCGCGCCGCCTGCCGAGCCGCGGCCCGCGAAGCTGGAGTTGGGGCCCTTGGTGACTTCCACCTGCTCGATGGCGAAGCTCTCGCGCGTGGTCATGCCGGGGTCGCGCAGGCCGTCCACGAACACGTCCGAGCGCGCCTCCTGGCCGCGGATGATGTAGCGGTCGCCAAAGGCGTTGCCGTTTTCGCCCGTGCCCAGGGTGATGCCGGGCTGCGCGGCCAGGATCTGCTTGAGGTCGGTGGCGCCGGAGTCGCGGATGGCCTCGCCGGTGACCACTTGGATGGTCTGCGGCGTCTCGGCCAGCGGGCGGGTGTGGCGCGTGTCGGCGGAGGTCTTGGCCTTGTAGGGCGCGCCGACCTCGGCGTTGGGGTTGGGATCGATGGCCTGCTCCTGCACCGTCACCGTGGGCAGGGTGGTGACGGGGGCGGGCGTGGGCTGCACCTGGGCGATGGCGCTCAGCGGCAGCAGGGCTGCGGCCATGCGCAGGCTCTTGGGCTTCTTGAGAGGGGAGGAGGAGGGCATTGCTGGAAACGAGAGGTTGGAATTATTCGCTAGGGATTATTGTTGCGAATCAATCTCGTTTGCGTCAATAAGTGCAAAAATGCCTCACCCACAGTGGCGGAAACGTCAGCAGCAGTGGTGTTTTGTGGTGGTTTGGCAACAAACACACGGTTGGGCGCGCGAAGTCCCGCCAAGTCCCGCCCAGCGCGGCAAGCATTCGGCCAATGCTGGCGCATATCCCGCTGCCGGATGGCACACGGCGGCAGGGCGATCAGGCGTTGAGCAGCGCGCCGCCCTCGCGCCGGGCCGCGCCGGCGTCCACCAGTTCCTGCATCAGCTGCTCGGCCCAGACGGATGCGGTCTGCTGCGCAAAGTGTCGCTGGTGCAGCAGGCCGAAGTACGGTGTGGCCGCCAACCAGGCATGCACTTGCGCCAGCGGCGCCTGCTGCCATTCCAGCAGCTTGTACTTGAGCAGCACCTTGGCCGCGTGGCGCGCGTGTTTGACCGGGTCGGCCTCGAAACCCGCCAGCCGGCGCCGCGCCCGCGCCAGCGCGGCGGGCACGTCGCCAAACACGCTGCCGTGGCCGGGGATCACGGTGAGCGGGTTCAGCCGCTCGATCAGATCCAGCGTGGCGCCCACCTCGGCAAAGGCCTGCTCGCCGTCCAGTTCGGGGAACACCACGCCGAAGCCGTTCTCCCAGAGCGCGTCGCCCGAGATCAGCACGCGGGCGTGCGGCTCGAACAGCACCACGGCATGGGTGTCATGCCCCGGGGCTGCGTGCACCTGCCACGCGCGGTCGCCCAGCTGCACCTCGGTGCCGGGGGGCAGCACGCCGTCGGCACGAAAGCGCGGGCACTCCTGGCCGGTGGGCACGTAGCTCAGCGCCACCGGGTCCCAGTCCTGCACCTGTGCCCACTGCCCCGGGGGGATGCGGGTGGCAAGCTGCGGCCAGCGCGCCTGCAGCGCGGCATTGCCGCCGCAATGGTCGCTGTGCAGGTGGGTATTGAGCAACTGGTCCAGCACACGCCCGTCCAGCGCCGACTCCACCAGCGCCACGGTTTGCGGCGCGTGGGCGCAGTAGCCGCTGTCCACCAGCGCCGTGCAGTCGCGCCCCAACAGCAGCACGTTGTTGGCCGACAGCCAGCCGCGCTCGATGACAATGATTTCCGGTGGTAGGGCAGGTGGAACAAGCGGCATCAGCTATGAAAATTGGAGTAACCGGAGCGCGGCATCACTTGCCGTCGCGCAGCTCCCGTCGCAGGATCTTGCCCACGTTGGTCTTGGGCAGTTCGTCGCGGAATTCGATGTATTTTGGCCGCTTGTAGCCGGTCAGGTGTTCATGGCAGTAGCGCACCACGTCGTCCTCGGTCAGCGAGGGGTCGCTGCGCACCACGAACACCTTGATGGCTTCGCCCTGCTTGTCGTCGGCCACGCCCACGGCGGCGCATTCCAGCACGCCCGGGCACAGGGCCACCACCTGCTCCAGTTCGTTGGGGAAGACGTTGAAGCCGCTCACCAGGATCATGTCCTTCTTGCGGTCGATGATGCGCGTATAGCCCTCCTCGTCCATCACGCCGATGTCGCCCGTGCGCATGAAGCCGTCGGGCGTGAAGGCCTTGGCATTTTCCTCGGGTTGGTTGTAGTAGCCGGGCATCACGTTGGGGCCCTTGATGCAGATTTCGCCCGCCGAGCCGATGGGCAGGCTCGCGCCTGCGTCGTCCTTGATGGCGATGTCGATGCCCGGCAGCGGCAGGCCGATGCTGCCGCTGAAGGCGGTGCTGTTCACCGGGTTGTTGGTGCCGATGGCGCAGGTCTCGCTCATGCCCCAGCCTTCGATCATGGTGGCGCCCGTCACGGACTTCCACTGCTGGGCCGTGGCCTCGGTCGCGGCCATGCCGCCGGCCTGCGCCACGCACAGCTGCGAGAAATCCAGATGGCGGAACTGCGGGTTCTGCAGCAGTGCGTTGAACAGCGTGTTCACGGCGGGCAGCATGTGGAAGGGGCGCTTCTTCAGCACCTCCACGAACTTGGGGATGTCCCGCGGGTTCGGGATCAGCGTCAGGCGCGAGCCCTGGCGGATGGCCAGCAGGCACAGCGTGAGCGCGAAGATGTGGTACAGCGGCAGCGCGGCAATGCTGTTGGCGCGGCTCAGGTCGCCGATCTTGCCCAGCGCGGGGGTGAACCAGGCCTCGGCCTGCAGCGTCGCGGCGACGATGTTGCGCTGGGTGAGCACTGCGCCTTTGGACAGGCCCGTGGTGCCGCCCGTGTACTGCAGGAAGGCCGGCGTGTCGGGCGCGACGCGCGCCGGGGTCAGCGTGCGCCGCTCGCCCAGGGCCAGCGCGCGCTTGAAACTGATCACTTGGCGCCCGCCCGTCAGGGGCAGCTCGTACGCGGGCACCATCTTGGCCAGGTGGCGCACGGCAAAGGTGATCCAGCGTCCGTACCAGGCGCCCAGCAGGTCGCCCATGGAGGCGATCACCACGTGCTGCACGGCCGTGTGGTCGATCACCTCGGCCAGCGTGTGCGCGAAGTTCTCCAGGATGACGATGGCCGTGGCGCCCGAGTCCTTGAGCTGGTGCTCCAGCTCGCGCGCGGTGTACAGCGGGTTCACGTTCACGCACGTGTAGCCCGCGCGCAGCACGGCGGCCATGGTCACCGCGAACTGCGGCACGTTGGGCAGCATGATGGCCACGCGCGCACCGGGCGCGAGACCCTGGCCCTGTAGCCACGCGCCGAGCCGGGCTGACAGGCGGTCGAGTTCGCGGTAGCTCATCCACCGGTCCATGCACACCGAGAACGGGCTGTCGGCGTGGCGGTGGAAGGACTCCTCCAGCATCTGCGCCACCGAGGGGTAGGCATCGGCATCCACGTCGTGCGGCACGCCAGCGGGGTAGTTCTTGAGCCAGATTCGTTCCATGCAAGGGTCCTCGTTGCGGTATGGGGCAAGATCGCACCGATTGTGGAAGTGGCCTTGCACGCGCCATACCGGGCTTGTCCTAGTCCGGATGCCGCAGAGGTCACCCAAGCGACACACCACAACCACCACAAGGGAGCTTCATGACGAACGCGCGTTGGCAACGCTGGGCGGTGGCCGTGCATCTGCTGTTGATCGCGGGCTGGATGGCCTGGTTCTGGGCCCGTTCGCCGGCGCTGGCGCTGGCGGGCGTGGCCGCGGTCCCGCTGATGTTCCGCCTGGGCATGGCGCCGCAATTTTTCTTGATGGCCTGGGTTTGCCGGGGGGATGCGACGCCGCGTCCGCGCGCCGGGCAGTTGCTGCGCGCCTGGTGGGCCGAGTCACGCTGGGCCAGCCTGGTCTTCGGTTGGTGGCAGCCGTTCCGCCACCAGGCCGTGTCGGACTGGCTGCCACCGCGCGCGTCGGACGTGCCCGGCCCGCGCGGCGTGGTGCTGGTGCACGGCTTCCTGTGCAACCGAGGGTTCTGGACGCCCTGGCTGGCGCTGCTGCGTGCGCGCGGCCATGCCTTTGTGGCCGTGACGCTGGAGCCCGCCTTCGGCTCCATCGACGATTACTGCCGCACCATCGACGATGCCGTGCGCCGCGTGGCCGAGGCCACTGGGCGGGTGCCGCTGATCGTGGGCCACAGCATGGGCGGTCTGGCCGCACGCGCCTGGCTGCGCGCCGTGCCGGGCAGCGAGCAGCGCGTGCACCGCATCGTCACGCTGGGATCGCCGCACCACGGCACCTGGCCCGCGCGCGGCGCACGCAGCACCAATGGCCGGCAGATGCGGTTGCACGGCCCCTGGGTGCGCCAGTTGGGTCAAGACGAGCCGCCGGCACGCGCCGCAGTCTTCGTGTGCTGGTACTCCAACTGCGACAACGTGGTCTATCCGCCCGCGGCCGCAATGCTGCAGGGCGCGGACAACCGCTTCATCGAGGGGGTGGCGCACGTGGAGATGGCGTTTCACCCGCGCGTGCTGCAGGACTGCCTGGCGCTGCTCGAGCAGCCCTGAGCGTGTCGGCGACGCGCTTCAGGCCGGGAGCGGCTCGCGCGCATCGGCCGCGAACTCGGGCTGGCCGCGCAGCCGTTCGTAGATCGGCGCGAAATCCTGCGCCGTGAGTTCGAACAGCTGCTCGAAGCTGTCGATCACGAAGTAGGTCTGCTGGTAGGTGTCGATCTTGTAGCGCGTGCGCATGGTGCGTTCCAGCTCCAGTGGCAGGCGCTGCGGCTCGGGGCTGTGCACGGCGTAGGGCAGTTCGCCGCGCGAGCTGAGGATGCCCGCGCCACAGGCGCGCAGCCCGCCTTGCTCGCGGATCAGGCCGAACTCGATCGTGTACCAGTACAGCCGCGAGAGCATCTCGCAGGCGCCCAGTCCCGCCGCTTTCAGGCCTCCTTCGCCATAGCGCTGCACATAGTCGGCAAACACCGGGTTGAACAGCAGCGGCACGTGGCCGAACAGGTCGTGGAACACGTCGGGCTCGACGATGTAGTCGAACTCCTGGGGCGTGCGGATCCAGTCGGTGACCGGGAATTTGCGGTTCGCCAGCAGCGAGAAGAACGGCACCTCGGGGATCAGTCCCGGCACGGCCACCAGCTCCCAGCGCGTGGCGCGGTACAGGCGCTCGTTCACGTCATCGAAGCGCGGGATGCGCTCCTTGGCGCCCAGCAGCGGCAGGGCCTGGATGAAGGCCTCGCTCGCCAGGCCCTGCAGCTGGGCCGACTGGCGCTGGTACAGGCGGTGGTAGGTGTCGTGGTCGGCGGCGGTGTAGGCTGCGAAGTTCTGCGCGCAGGTGTAATCCTCCTGCGCACGCGAATAGTCGCCGCGCGGCGGGCGGCTGGATTGTCCGTAGACGACGGGGGCTTGTCCCATGGTGCTTGTCTCCTTGTTGGAACCACGCCGTCGTCGTGCACCGCCGGCCTGGTGTGGGCCGGCGGGCGGGAGTGCAGGACGGCGTTCAGTCGATGTGGATCTTGGCGGCCTTGATGAGGAATTCGTACTTGCCCAGTTCCGAGCGCACGAAGCTGCCGAAGCCGCCCAGCGTGAGTTCTTCGGGCGTCAGGCCCATCTTCTGGAACTGCGCCTTGCCGGCCGGCGAGTGCATGGCTTTCGAGAACGCCGTGGCGTATTTCTGTGCATCGGCGGCGGGCAGCGTGGCGGGGGCAAACAGCCCGAACCAGGTGGACACGTTGAAGCCGGGCACCTCGCTGTTGATGCTGGGCACGTGGGGCAGGGCGTCGTCGCTGCCCAGCGATGTCACGCCCAGCGCCTTAAGCTTGCCGCCCTGGATCAGCGGCAGTGACGACGCCAGGTTGTCGAACACGATGTCCACGCCGCCGTCCTGTAGCGCTTTGAGCGCCGGACCCGCGCCCTGGAAGGGCGCATGGGGCATGCGCGTGTTGGTGAGCGACTTGAACATCTCCCCGGCGATGTGGCCGATGCTGCCGTTGCCGCCCGAGCCGTACTTGAGCTGGTCCGGGTGGGCCTTCATGTACTTCACGAGGTCGGTGGTGGTGCTGATATCCAACGCCTTGGCCCGTTCGGCGCTCATCACCAGCACGTTCGGTGTGCGGGCGACGAGCACGATGGGCGTGAAATCCTTGACCGGGTCGTAGGGGAAATTCTTGTACAGCCAGGGGTTCACGGCATGGGTGGCGACCGCACCCATCACCAGCAGGTTGCCGCCCTTGGGCGCCTTGGCCACCGTGTCTGCGCCCAGGTTGCCGCCGGCGCCCGGCTTGTTCTGCACCTGGATGGGCCCGAGCTGGGCCTGTGCCCCTTCGGCCAGGATGCGCGCGCTCTTGTCGAGCGGGCCTCCGGCCGCGTAGGGCACCACGATGGTCATGGGGGCGGATGCGTTCTGTGCCTGTACGGCGCAAGCCATGCACAGCGCAAGGGAACCCACCAATTGACGGCGACGCAACATTGAATTTCTCCCGAGTCTCTTTGAAAGGGCGCTCAGTATAGAAAGCCGTTGTTGCAGTGCGTCATTCCATGGCGGGCCGCGCCCAGGGCTCACGCCTGGGTCTGCAGGACGCCGCGCCGGATCTGGTCACGCTCCAGCGATTCGAACAGCGCCTTGAAGTTGCCTTCGCCGAAACCCTCGCGGTAGTTGCCCTGGCGTTCGATGAACTCAAAGAACACCGGCCCCAGCATGGGCGTGGAGAAGATCTGCAGCAGCAGACGGGGTGTGCCGTCAGCCGTGGTGCCGTCCAGCAGGATGCCGCGCGCCTGTAGTTCCGCCACGTTCTGGCCGTGACCCGGCAGGCGGGTGTCCAGCATGTCGTAATAGATGTCGTTGGGCGCCGGGGCCAGGGGCACGCCCGCCAGCCCCAGCTTGTCCACCACCTCGACGAGCGAGTCGCAGATCAGCGCGATGTGCTGGATGCCCTCGCCGTTGAACTGCATCAGGAATTCCTCGATCTGCCCGCCGCCCTGCTTGGCCTCTTCGTTCAGCGGGATGCGGATCTTGCCGTCCGGCGCGGTCATGGCCTTCGACGTCAGGCCCGTGTACTCGCCCTGGATGTCGAAGTAGCGGATCTCGCGGAAGTTGAAGAGCTTTTCGTAGAAATTGGCCCAGAATCCCATGCGGCCCCGGTACACGTTGTGCGTGAGGTGGTCGATCTCGTTCAGGCCGTGCCCCACCGGGCGCCGGTCCACGCCGGGCAGGAAGTCGAAGTCGATGTCGTAGATGGACTTGCCGTCCTCGAAGCGGTCGATCAGGTACAGCGGCGCGCCGCCGATGCCCTTGATGGCCGGCAGGCGCAGTTCCATGGGACCGGTGGGGATCTCGATCGGCTGGGCGCCCAGCTCCAGCGCACGCCGGTAGGCCTGGTGCGAATCCTTCACGCGAAAGGCCAGCCCGCAGGCCGAGGGGCCGTGTTCGGCGCCAAAGTACGCGGCCTGGCTGGCCGGCTCGCGGTTCAGGATGAAGTTGATCTGGTTCTGCCGGTACAGCAGCACGTCCTTGGACCGGTGGCGCGCCACGAGCGTAAAGCCCAGCTTCTCGAACACCGCTTCTAGTAGCCCCGGGGTGGGCGAGGTGAACTCCACGAACTCGAAGCCCATCAGGCCCATGGGGTTCTCCCAGGCGTCGGCGTCGTGGGTGGCGCGAAGGGGCAGGGCGGCAGTCATCGGCAGTCTCCTTAGGGTGTGTCGCTTCACTGTAGGAGGGGCGGGGCTCATGTTTCTGGCGAATGCGCACGGGTTTGAGTGTGGATATGCAGGAATGTTGCGCAACGTCAATGCGATGTGCAGTCATTTCGCGTTAAAGAACACGCGGGTGCGTCTCGTGCGGCGCTTGCCTAGAATCCGCCGCCATGAGCGAACGCACCCCCGCCCTCGACAAGCTGGACCGTGCCATCCTGCGCCGCCTGCAGGACAACGGCCGCGAGACCTATGACGTGATCGGCGAACAGGTGGGCCTGTCGCCCAGCGCCGTGTTGCGCCGCGCCAAGCGGCTGGAGGAAGAGGGCGTGATCGACCGCTACGTGGCACTGGTACGCCCCGAGCGCGTGGGCCTGGGACTGACCGCCTACCTGAACGTGCGCCTGGAAAAGCACACCGAGAGCCACAAGCGCAACCCGATGGACCTGTTCCGCGCCAGCGTGCAGACCTGGCCCGAGGTGGTGGAGTGCGCGTCGCTCACCGGCGAGATGGACTACCTGCTGCGCGTGGTGGTGGCCGACATGGCGCACTACAGCCGCTTCATCATGGACACGCTGCTCAAGCACCCCAGCGTGCAGGACTGCAAGACCAGCTTCGTGCTGGACCGGGTCAAGGCCACTACCGCCCTGCCGGTGTAGATAAAAAAGGCACGGCAGTCGCGTGGCGGACAGAGGAAGTCCTGTATTGATAGCTGCTTGCGCTTACTGGGTAAGGGCTAGAGGCCATTTTTCCCTTGGATCCGATTTCCCCCACTTTTTTGTTGCATTGCAGCATATGCGCCCCAGATTCCTAGGGAAAACCCTAGAATCGGCCGCATCATGCTTTCAACCAAAGACTGGCTTCGCGCTTCCTGGAATGCAGGGCGACAAATGCTGCGCCCCGCCGCCGGGGGACGCTTCCACCGAGGTTTTGCCATGAACACTGTGATGGTGCCCATCCGTTCGCTCGGCCCGCAGCACCGCGAGCGCATTGCCGCCCACCTGCTGCGCCTGGAGCCGCGCGACCGCTACCTGCGCTTTGGCTACGCCGCCAACGACGACCAGGTGCGCCGCTACGCCGAGTTGCTGGACT
The DNA here is from genome assembly GCF_019602835.1 of Diaphorobacter sp. MNS-0. NCBI lineage: Bacteria > Pseudomonadati > Pseudomonadota > Betaproteobacteria > Burkholderiales > Comamonadaceae > Diaphorobacter > Diaphorobacter sp. MNS-0. The sequence goes on from NZ_CP080761.1 coordinate 580,955, forward strand.
TCTCGCGCGACGAGGTGTTCGGCATCTTCAACCGCCGCCTGGAGTTGATCGCCATGGCCCATGTGGCGTTTGCGCCATCGGGTGAGTACGAAAGCTGCGCCGAGTTCGGCGTCTCGGTCTCGGCCACGGCGCGCGGGCGCGGCTACGGCGCGCGGCTGTTCGAGCGCGCGGTGATGCTGGCGCGCAACCGCGGCGTGAGCATGATGTTCATCCACGCGCTCACCGAGAACACGGCCATGCTCAAGATCGCGCGCAATGCCGGCGCCACGGTGCGCCGCGACGGATCCGAGTCCGAGGCGTACTTGCAGTTGCCGCCCGCGCGCTTCGACACGCGCGTGTCCGAGATCATGGCCGAGCATTTCGGCGAAGTGGACTACCAGCTCAAGAAGCAGGCGCGGCAGTTCTGGCGTTTCCTGGCCGACCTGCAGGAAATCCGCCAGGGCGTGCGCGACGGCCGCCACCAGGCCGCCGAGTAGGCAGGCGCGCCCCCGGCGTGCCCCGCGGGTGCGCGGGGCGATCCGCTATCCTTGGGGGCTGATCCACTCCCTGCACAACCTGCACCCGTCCCCGTGTCCGACCCCCACCCTGCGCGCGCCTCCGACAAGGAGGACAAGCGCACGTTCCTGCAGCGCCTCGTCGAGTTCATCAACCCCGGGCCGGACTCGACGGCCGAGCTCATCGCCACGCTGGCCGAGGCCGAGGACAACGACGTCATCAATGCCGATGCGCGGGTGATGCTGGAGCGCGTGCTGCGCATGGCCGAGATGACCGCGGGCGACGTGCTGGTGCCCGCGCCACGCATGGACATGCTGGACATCGACGCGCCGGTGGACGAGCTCATGCACCAGGTGCTGCACACCGCGCACTCGCGCTTTCCGGTGTACCAGGGCGAGCGCGACAACATCATCGGCATCCTGCTGGCCAAGGATCTGCTCAAGCTCTGGCGCTCGCCGGGGCTGAACGTGCGCACGCTGGTGCGCCCGGCGCTGTTCGTGCCCGAGAGCAAGGGCCTGCATGACCTGGGGCGTGAGTTTCGCAACACGCGCAACCACATGGCCATCGCCATCGACGAGTTCGGCCGCATCGCCGGTCTGGTGACGTTCGAGGACGTGATCGAGCAGATCGTGGGCGAGATCGAGGACGAATTCGACATCCCCGAGGACGAGGGCGACATCTTCGGCCTGGCCGACCGCACCTTCCGCGTGAGCGGCGACACGCCCGTGGAGCGCGTGGCCGAGGCCTTCGGCGTGGCGCTGCAGGGCAGCGACCCCGATGAGAGCTTTGACACCATCGGCGGCCTGATCGCGCACGAGCTGGGCCGCATGCCGCGCAAGGGAGAGTCCGTGGTGCTCGGCGGCCTGCAGTTTGTGGTGATGCACACCAAGGGCGGGTCGGTGCGCTGGTTCAAGGTCGCACCGGCGGCGGCCACGCCCGAGTCCGAACGCTGATGGCCGTCGCACCGCCCCTGGCCGCGCACGCACCGCGCCGCGGCCCGTTGCCCTGGGTGCTGGCACTGGTGGCCGGGCTGGCGCAGGCCGCATCGCTGGCCTGGCCCTGGGGCGGACAGCCGCTGTGGTGGCTGCAGATCCTGTCGCTGGCCTTGTGGGCGCATGTGCTGCTGGGCGCCGGTGGTACACGCCGGGCCGGCCTGCTGGGCTGGGTGTTCGCCACGGCGTGGCTCGCGGGCACGTTCTGGTGGCTGTTCATCTCCATGCACACGTATGGGGGACTGGCCGCGCCGCTGGCCGTGCTGGCGGTGCTGGGGCTGGCGGCGTTCCTCGGCAGTTATTACGCAGCGGTTTCTGCATGTTTTTGGGCTCTAGCGCCCGTCCATAGAGCGCTGGCAGCTATCGTTTTTGCTGCGCTGTGGTTGTTGGCGGAATTGGCGCGCGGCCAATGGTGGACCGGCTTTCCGTGGGGCGCAGGCGGCTACGCGCATGTGCAGGGGCCCCTGGCCGCGCTGGCGCGCAGCGTGGGCGTGTACGGCATCGGTGCCGCGGCGGCGCTCTTGGCCATGTTGCTGGCGCAGGCGCGCCGCGCCGACCTGCGCAACGCACGTGCCTGGGCGCTGGTCCTGGCGCTCACGGCCGTGGGGGCAGGGGCCGCCTGGCAGCGCCACTGCGCCGTCGAGGGCTGCGGTGCCCCGCCGCCCGTGCATGCGCCGCTGTCGCTGGCGCTGCTGCAGGGCAACATCCCGCAGGACGAGAAGTTCCAGCCCGGCAGTGGCGTGCCGATGGCGCTGCAGTGGTATTACGACCAGATCCACGCGGCCAAGGCCAGCCTGGTGGTGGCGCCCGAGACGGCCATCCCCCTGCTGCCGCAGCAGCTGGTGCCCGGCTATTTGGAGGGCATGGCCGAGCGCTATGCCGCGGGCGGCCAGGCGCTGCTGCTGGGCATCCCGCTGGGCAGCCTGGAAGAGGGCTATACCAACTCGGTGCTGGGCTTTGCGCCAGAGCAGCCGCAGCCCTACCGCTACGACAAGCACCATCTGGTGCCGTTCGGCGAGTTCATCCCGCCGTTCTTCCGCTGGTTCACCGAGATGATGAACATCCCCCTGGGCGACTTCAACCGCGGCGCGGTGGGTCAGCCGGCGCTGGCGTGGGCCGGCGAGCGCATAGCGCCCAATATCTGCTACGAGGACTTGTTCGGCGAGGAAATCGGCGTGCGCTTTCTCGACCCGGCGAGCAGCCCGACCATCCTCGTGAACCTGAGCAACATCGGCTGGTTCGGCAACACCGTGGCGGTGGACCAGCACCTGGCCATCAGCCGTCTGCGCGCGCTGGAGTTCGAGCGTCCCATGGTGCGTGCCACCAACACCGGCGCCACGGCGGTGATCGACCACCGCGGGCAGGTCACGCACCGCATGCCGGCCTATCAGCGCGGCGTGCTGCGCGCCCAGGTGCAGGGGCGTGGTGGCGCCGCCACGCCGTACGCCCGGTGGGTGGCGCGCTGGGGGCTTTGGCCCCTGTGGGCGCTCGGGTTTGCAGTGGCGGGGCTGGCCTGGTGCCTGCGCGGGCGCACAGGGCGGGCGCGGGCTGGAAATTGATCCAGATCATCCCGGCGCGGTAGCCAGCGGGCTTTCCCGGGGCACGGTTACAGGCCAGAGCGCGCGCGAGCCTGGATAATAGAGGGCCTTCGCCGCCCGTGGCCGCGGGCCGCGCGCTGATTTTTTTGCATCAACGACAACCACCTACCGCGACGGCACGGGCCGTCTGGAGCACGATTGACAATGGCTGATTCCTTCTCGTACGAACAACTCATCGCCTCGGGCGAGGGCCGGTTGTTCGGTCCGGACAGCGGGCGCCTGCCCCTGCCCCCCATGCTGATGTTCGATCGCATCACGCACATCGACACCGACGGCGGCGCGCATGGCCTGGGAAAGATCGTGGCCGAACTCGACGTCAAGCCCGACCTGTGGTTCTTTGCCTGCCATTTCCAGGGTGACCCGGTCATGCCCGGCTGCCTGGGGCTGGATGCCATGTGGCAGCTCATCGGCTTCTATCTCACCTGGCTGCGCCTGCCGGGCCGTGGCCGCGCGCTGGGCGCGGGCGAGGTCAAGTTCACCGGCGAGGTGGGCCCGGACGTGAAGCTCGTGACTTACGAAATCGACCTCAAGCGCGTCATCAAGCGCAAACTCAACATGGCCATCGGCGATGCACGCCTGCTGGCCGACGGCAAGGAAATCTACGTGGCCAACGACCTGCGCGTGGGTCTGTTCCTGCGCGAAGGCGACGCACAGGGAAGCGCAGCATGACCAAGAAACGGGTGGTGATCACGGGCGCGGGCATCGTCTCGTGCATTGGCAACGATCTGCAGACCGTGGAGGAGGCGCTGCGCGCCAGCCGCTCCGGCATCAAGGCCGTGCCCCAGTTCACCGAGCTAGGCCTGCGCAGCCAGGTGGCGGGTGTGCCTGAGATCGACGTCGAGGCGCGCATCGACCGCAAGCAGCTGCGTTTCATGGGCGACGCCGCGGCCTATGCGCAGATTGCCCTGGAAGACGCCATCCAGCAGGCCGGCCTCACCCCCGAACAGGTCAGCCACCCGCGCACCGGCCTCATCATGGGCTCGGGCGGCGGCTCTCCCGCCAACCAGATCGAGGCGGCCGACACGCTGCGCGAAAAGGGCATCCGCCGCGTGGGACCCTACCAGGTCACGCGCTGCATGAGCTCCACCGTCTCGGCGTGCCTCGCAACCAACTTCAAGGTCAAGGGCATCAACTATTCCATTACCTCGGCCTGCTCCACCTCGGCGCACTGCATCGGCGCCGCTGCGCAGCAGATCGCCTGGGGCCTGCAAGACGTGATGTTCGCCGGCGGCGGCGAAGAGCTGTCCTGGGGCATGTCGCTGCTGTTCGACGGCATGGGCGCCATGTCCAGCAAGTACAACGCCACGCCCGAGAAGGCCTCGCGCGCCTATGACGCCAACCGCGACGGCTTCGTGATCGCCGGCGGCGGTGGTGCCGTGGTGCTGGAAAGCCTGGAGCATGCACTGGCACGCGGCGCCACCATCCTGGGTGAGGTCGTGGGCTTCGGCGCCACGAGCGACGGTGAGGACATGGTGGCCCCGTCGGGCGACGGCGCCATCGCCTGCATGCAGCAGGCCATGGAAGGACTGGGCGCACCCATCGACTACATCAACACCCATGGCACCTCCACGCCTGTGGGCGACATGCAGGAAGTGCGTGCCATGCAGGCGGTGTTCGGCGAGGCCGTGCCGCCGTTCTCCAGCACCAAGTCGCTCACCGGCCATTCGCTGGGCGCCACCGGCGTGCAGGAAGCGATCTACTGCCTGATCATGCTGAACAAGGGCTTCATCGCCGGTTCGGCCAACGTGGAGACACCCGACCCGCTGCTCGGCTCCATGCCGCTGGTGACCCAGACGCGCGACGCGCAGTTGACCCACGTGCTGTCCAACAGCTTCGGCTTTGGCGGCACCAACGCCAGCCTGGTGCTGCGCCGCTGGCAAGGCCAGTGACGGCCTCGGGCCAGGTACGACGGGGGCTGCGGCCCCCGTTTTGCTTGGACGCCTAAAATTGCCGGTTCGCGCGTGCGAGCGCGCCCGCTCTCTCAGACACACAGCCATGCTGACATTCCAACAAATCATCCTCAAACTGCAGTCCTACTGGGCCGACCAGGGTTGCGCACTCTTGCAGCCCTATGACATGGAAGTGGGCGCCGGTACGTCGCATACAGCTACGTTTTTGAGAGCTCTGGGCCCGGAGCCCTGGAAGGCCGCCTACGTGCAGCCCAGCCGCCGCCCCAAGGACGGTCGCTATGGCGAGAACCCCAACCGCCTGCAGCATTACTACCAGTACCAGGTGGTGCTCAAGCCCGCGCCCGACAACATCCTGGAGCTGTACCTGGGCTCGCTCGAAGCCTTGGGCTTTGACCTCAAGAAGAACGACATCCGCTTCGTCGAGGACGACTGGGAGAACCCCACGCTGGGCGCCTGGGGCCTGGGCTGGGAGGTGTGGCTCAACGGCATGGAGGTGACGCAGTTCACCTATTTCCAGCAGGTCGGCGGCATCGACTGCAAGCCCGCCACGGGCGAGATCACTTACGGCCTGGAGCGCCTGGCCATGTACCTGCAGGGCGTGGACAACGTCTACAACCTGACCTGGACCGAGGGCCCGAATGGCGCGAAATTGACCTATGGCGACGTGTACCACCAGAACGAGGTGGAGCAGTCCACCTACAACTTCGAGCATTCCGACGCCGAGTTCCTCTTCACCGCCTTCGGCGCCCATGAAAAGCAGGCCAACCACCTGATGGGCGAGCAGCTCGCGCTGCCGGCCTACGAGCAGGTGCTCAAGGCGGCGCACACGTTCAACCTGCTGGATGCGCGCGGGGCGATCTCCGTGACCGAGCGCGCCGCTTACATCGGCCGCATCCGCAACCTGGCGCGCGCCGTGGCCAAGGCCTACCTGGACAGCCGTGCGCGCCTGGGCTTCCCCATGGCGCCCAAGGCGCATGCCGACGAGGTGCTGGCCGAACTGGCCAAGGCCGCGGAACAACAGAACAAGAAGGCCGCCTGAGCGCACGCGCCGCGCAGCGAGAAACACACCATGAATCACCAGAATCTTCTTGTCGAACTGTTTGTCGAAGAACTGCCCCCGAAGGCCCTGCAAAAGCTCGGCGATGCCTTTGCGGGCGTGCTGCTGGAGCAACTGCAGGCGCAAGGCCTGACCTCGGCACATTCGCAGCTCACCGCCTTTGCCTCGCCGCGCCGGCTGGCGGCGCACATCACCGAAGTGCTGCCCGCCGCGGCCGACAAGGCGGTGTCGCAAAAGCTCATGCCCGTGGCCGTGGGTCTGGATGCGAGCGGCCAGCCCACGCCGGCGCTGCTCAAGAAGCTGACCGCGCTGGGCGCCGACGCCGCCAGCGTGCCGCAGCTCAAGCGCGTGCACGACGGCAAGGCCGAGGTGCTGTTCTTTGAAAGCATGGCCAAGGGCGCGCTGCTGGCCGACGGCCTGCAGAAGGCGCTGGACGAAGCCATTGCCAAGCTGCCGATCCCGAAGGTGATGCGCTACCAGCTGCAGGACGGTTGGACCAGCGTGCATTTCGTGCGCCCGGCGCACGGCCTGGTGGCGCTCCACGGCACGCAGGTGCTCGTCGGCGTGCAGGCCCTGGGCCTGACGGCCGGCAACACCACGCACGGCCACCGCTTCGAGGCCTCCGTGGACCCGGTCGTGATCCAGAGCGCCGACAGCTACGCCGAGCAACTGCGCAGCGAAGGCGCGGTGATTGCTAGCTTTGCCGAGCGCCGCGCCGAGATCGCGCGCCAGCTGCAGGCGGCCGCCGACCGTGTAGGCGGTGGCGTGCGGCCGATCGAAGACGCCGCCCTGCTGGACGAAGTAACGGCGCTGGTCGAGCGCCCGAACGTGCTGGTCTGCGAATTCGAGAAGGAGTTCCTCGCCGTGCCGCAGGAGTGCCTGATCCTCACCATGAAGGCCAACCAGAAGTACTTCCCGCTGCTGGATGCCGAGGGCAAGCTCACCCACCAGTTCCTGGTGGTGAGCAACATCAGCCCGCAGGACGCCAGCGCCGTCATCCAGGGCAACGAGCGCGTGGTGCGCCCGCGCCTGGCGGACGCCAAGTTCTTCTTCGACCAGGACCGCAAGAAGACCCTGGTCAGCCGCGTGGAGCAACTGGCCAAGGTGGTCTACCACAACAAGCTGGGCACGCAGGGCGAACGCGTGGAGCGCGTGCGCCATATCGCCAAGGCCATCGCCACGCAGCTGTTCACGGCGCTTGCGCAAGGCAACGCGGCGCTGGACTCCCAGGAAGGCGAGATCGCCCAGGACTATCTGCTGACCTGCGTGGACAACGCCGCGCTGCTGGCCAAGACCGACCTGGTCACCGACATGGTGGGCGAGTTCCCCGAGCTGCAGGGCATCATGGGAGGCTACTACGCGGTGAGCGACGGCCTGCCCGACGAGGTGGCGCACGCCATCGAGGACCATTACAAGCCCCGCTTTGCCGGCGACGCGCTGCCGCGCGAGAACGTGGGCGTGGTCGTCGCGCTGGCCGACAAGCTGGAGACGCTGGTGGGCATGTTCGGCATCGGCAACCTGCCCACGGGCGACCGCGACCCGTTTGCGCTGCGCCGCCATGCGCTGGGCGTGATCCGCATGCTGGTCGAGAAGGAGTTGCCGCTGGATCTGGATGCGCTGCTGGCCAGCGCCGTGCCGGCTTTCGGCGACAAGATCGAGGACACCAGCGCCCAGTTGGCCGACTTCATCTACGACCGCCTGGCTGGCTCCCTGCGCGAGCAGGGATACAGCGCGCAGGAGGTGGACGCCGTCATCGCCCTGCGCCCGCAGCGCCTGGCCCTGGTGCCCCGCCAGTTGGAGGCCGTGCGTGCTTTCACCCAACTGGAAGAAGCGCCCGCGCTGGCCGCTGCCAACAAGCGCGTGACCAACATCCTGAAGAAGGCCGGCGAGGTGGATCCGCACGTGAATGAGGAACTGCTGCAGGAGCCCGCCGAGAAGGACCTGTACGCCGCGCTGCAGCGCTTCGTGCCCGAGGCCAACGCCCAGTTCGACAGCGGCGACTACACCGCCAGCCTGCAAACCCTGGCCGTGCTGCGCGCGCCCGTGGACGCGTTCTTCGACGACGTGATGGTCAATGCCGAGGAGCTGGCGTTGCGCCTGAACCGCCAGGGCCTGCTCAAGAAGCTGCACATGGCGATGAACCGCGTGGCCGACCTCTCGCGCCTGGCGGTGTGACCGTGCGCGGCTGTGGGGCCTGGACCGTTACGCCGGTGACGGCGGACGCGGGCGGCGCGGCAGCGTTGCTTTGATAATCGCGCCATGAAACTCGCCATCCTGGAACGAGACGGAACGCTCAACGCGCTGGGCGATGGCTTCATCGCCTCGCCCGACGAATGGGTGCCGGTGCCTGGCGCGCTGGAGGCCGTGGCGCGGCTGAACCACGCGGGCTGGCATGTGGTGGTGGCCACCAACCAGCCGGGCCTGGGCCGCGGCCTCTTCGATGCGCAGACCCTGGTGGCCATCCACGCGAAGATGCACCGGCAGCTGGCCACGCTGGGTGGGCGCATCGACGCGGTGTTCTACTGCCCCCACACCGAGAGCGAGCAATGCCACTGCCGCAAGCCCGCTCCGGGCCTGATGGAGCAGATCCGCGATCGCTACGGCGCGGAGGGGCAGGAAATTCTGGTGGCGGGCAGCAGTGCGGCCCACCTGCAGGCGGCGAGCGAGCTGGGCGCGCAACTGCACATGGTCTGCACCGGTCGCTCGGCCCACCTGGACCCGCGCCAGAGCCTGCCGCCCGGCTGGCCCGCCGGCACGCGCGCCCATGCCAGCCTGGGCGCGCTGGCGGATTTCATCGCCCCGCAGAACGGCGCCAGCCTGCCCGTGGCCCTGTGATGCGAAGACTATTGAATTGATAGCTGCTGGCGCTTACTGTATGGGCGCTAGAGGCCAAAAACACTGAAAACTGCTTCATGGCACTGATCCGCTCCATTCTTCATCTGCTGGTGATGGTCGTCACCGTAGTCCCCTACACCCTGGGCATCTTGCTGGTGCGTGTGCTGGGCGGCAGCCCGGCGGCGCGCTACCGCGTGGCGCGCGCCTGGCTGAAGCTGTGCATCGACTCGGCGCGCTGGCTGCTGGGCATCCGCACGCAGATCACCGGCATGGAGCACCTGCCCCAGGGCGAGCAGCAGGGCGCGGTGCTGCTGGTCAAGCACCAGTCCACCTACGAGACCTTCCTGATGCCGGCGATCATGCCGCACCCGCTGGCCTACGTGTTCAAGAAGGAACTGCTTTCCGTGCCGTTCTTCGGCTGGTCCATCGGCAGCCTGGACATGATCCACATCGACCGTGGCCAGCGCGCCCGCGCCTTTGCCAAGGTGCTGCAGCAGGGCCGCCGCCTGCTGTCCAAGGGCACCTGGGTCATCATGTTTCCCGAGGGCACGCGCGTCGAGCGCGGCGCCAAGGGCGACTACAAGAGCGGCGGCACGCGCCTGGCCATCGACGCCGGCGTGCCCGTGGTGCCGATCGCCGTGACCTCGGCCACGGTCTGGCCGCGCAAGGCCTTCATCAAGCGCCCGGGGGTGGTGCACGTGTCCGTCGGCCGGCCCATCCCCACCGAGGGGCGCAAGCCTGACGAGCTGATGCGCGAGGTCGAGGCCTGGATCGAGGGCGAGATGCGCCGCCTGGACCCCGACGCCTACCCCCCCGCCGCCGGCTGACATGCAGCGGCTGGTGCAGCTGGCGCTGGACTTCCTGGGCGGCGGGAGCAGCCCGGATTCCGGAGTGCCACAGCCAAAAAGGGCGATAGCGCCCGTCCAGCAAGCGCCAGAAGCTCCTTTATTAGTAGCGCCAGCGCCGCCGCTGGGCGATCTGCTCACGCCCGCCGTGTTCCGCCACCCGGCGGCCAGCCGCGAGGTGCTGCTGGGCGACGCGGTGGTGGCCTATGCGCTGCAGCGTGCGCGCCGGCGCTCCATCGGCTTCACCGTGGGGCCCGAAGGCCTGTCCGTGCGCGCGCCCTCCTGGGTCACGCTGGCGGGCGTGGATGCCGCGCTGCGCGACAAGGCGCCGTGGATCCTGCGCAAGCTTGGCGAGCAGCAGGCGCGCCGCCAGCAGGAAGAGCGCGCGCGCATCGTCTGGGGCGACGGCGCCGTGCTGCCCTACCTGGGCGAGCCGCTCACCGTGGTGCTGGACCCTACGCACGGCTTCGCCGCGCGCGGTGGAGCGCTCGAGGAGCAGGGCGGCGCAACCGGTCGCGCGCTGCGCATCGCCCTGGCGCGCAGCGCCGCGCCCGCCCAGGTGCGCGACGCGGTGCAGGCCTGGCTGATGCGCGATGCGCGCCGCTGCTTCACCGAGCGGCTGCACCACTTCGCGCCGCTGCTGGATGTGCGCTGGACGCGGCTGCGCCTGTCCAGCGCCAACACCCGCTGGGGCAGCGCGCGGGCCGACGGCTCCATCCGGCTGAACTGGCGGCTCATGCACTACCGCCCGGCCATCATCGACTACGTGGTCGCGCACGAGCTGTCGCACCTGCGCGTGATGGACCACAGCCCGCGCTTCTGGGACACCGTGGCCACCGTGGTGCCCGACTACGCCGCGCTGCGCCGCAGCCTGCGCGAGCAGCCCGCGCCGCCCTGGGACTGATGGGCGCGCGGCGGCCATGGTCTGCCAGAATGGCCGCCATGAACACGCCCACGCCCGACCTCCACGCTTCTGAGCAACCCCTGCCCGCCGAGGGCTACGCCGGCGACGTGAGCCCGCCGCTGGCGTGGCAATGGGTGCGCGCCGGCCAGGCGGTGCTGGTGGACGTGCGCACCGATGCCGAGCGCGACTGGGTGGGCTTCGTGCCCGGCGCCGTGGCCGCGGCCTGGAAGCAATGGCCCGGCATGCAGCCCAATGCCGATTTTGACGCGCAGTTGCGCGCGGCAGTGCCGCCCGGCGGCACGGCGGTGCTGTTGTGCCGCAGCGGCGTGCGCTCGGTGGCCGCGGCGCGGCGCGCGACCGAGCTGGGCATCACGGCCTACAACATCCTGGAAGGCTTCGAGGGCGAGCCGGACGAGAACGGCCAGCGCAACCGGCGCAGCGGCTGGCGCTTTCGCGGCCTGCCGTGGCGGCAGGGCTGAGCGGGTTGCTGGAGTTTTTTGCTCTCAAAAAAATAGCTGCCAGCGCTTGATGTGCAAGCGCTGGCAGCCGTTTTGGCTTGAGATTGCCGGGGCTTACTTGGCCAGCGGTGGAATGCGCAGCTTCTGGCCGGGGTAGATCTTGTCGGGGTGGGTCAGCATGGGCTTGTTGGCCTCGAAGATCACCGGGTACTTGTTGGCGTCGCCATAGAACTTCTTGGCGATGGCGCTCAGCGTGTCGCCGCGCACCACGTCGTGGTACTGCGCTTCGGGCTCGGGGTTGGTCACGCTCATCTGGTTGTCCACGCTGGTCACGCTGGCCACGTTGCCGCAGCAGAGGGTGACTTTTTCCTTGGCCGCTTGCGTAGGTGCGGTGCCCTTCACCGTCACCTTGCCCTCGGGGCCTTCGAACTGGACCTGCACGTCGCTCACGCCCAGGTTCTGCGACGCGATGTAGGCCTCGATGGCCTTGCCCGCCTTGTCGTTGAGCTCGGCCTGCGTGGGCGCGGCGGCTGTGGAAGCCTGCGCGTCCTTGCCGCCAAACAGCTTCTCGCCGGCTTCCTTGATGAAACTGAAAAGACCCATGGCTTTCTCTCCTTCTGGGGGTTGCAGAAACGGTCGGGACCACTATAGCCGTACTGTCCGGCACCGCCATGTCGGAAAAACGCCCGCGCCGGCGGCAGCGCGTGCATTTGCGGCGCTCTGCGGGAGGCAAAGGCAAAAAACGGATAATCCGCGCCATGACTTTCCTGGCCATCGACGTGGGCAACACCCGTCTCAAGTGGGCGTTGTTCGACGCAGCGCAGCCCGGTGCCGGCCTGCTGGCCCATGGCGCTGAATTCCTGGACCATATCGAACGCCTGGCCGAGGGCCCGTGGTCCCACCTGCCCGCGCCCCGGCATATGCTGGGCTGCGTGGTGGCGGGCGACGCGGTCAAGCGCCGCGTGGCCGAGCAGATGGAGCTGTGGGACGTGCCCGCGCGCTGGGTGGTGCCGTCGGCGCAGGAAGCCGGCGTCATCAACGGCTACGACCATCCCACCCGCCTGGGCGCGGACCGCTGGGTGGCCATGATCGGTGCGCGCCACCGCCTGCTGGCCCAGGGGCCCGCGCGGCCGCTGATCGTGGTGATGGTGGGCACCGCCGTGACGGTGGAGGCCCTGGACGCGGAGGGGCGCTTCCTGGGCGGCCTGATCCTGCCCGGCCACGGCATCATGCTGCGCGCGCTGGAGTCCGGCACCGCGGGGCTGCACGTGCCCACGGGCGAGGTGCGCCTGTTCCCATCCAACACCAGCGATGCGCTGACCAGCGGCGGCACCTATGCCATTGCCGGCGCGGTGGAGCGCATGTACCAGCACCTGCGGCAGCACTGCGGGCAGGAACCCGCCTGCATGATGACCGGTGGCGCGGGCTGGAAGATGGCGCCAAGCATGACGCGCCCGTTCGAGTTGGTGGAAAACCTGATCTTTGACGGCCTGCTGGAGATCGCGGCGCGCCGGTTTGCCGAGCTGCCGGCCTGACACGGCCCGCCAGCGCGGGTGTTAAGTGGCCTGGTCGTAGGCCCCGACCAGCCGCGCCAGGTGCGCACGCTGGGTGGGCTCCAGGTAGGGCATGAGCAGCCCCAGCACATGCCGCGCGCCGTGCAGCAGCGCAGCCTGCGCGCTCTCGGGTTCCAGTGCCTGGCGCGGGGCGCGCACATACTCGAAGCTGAGCCAGTAGGTCAGCACCACCACCATGCTGGTCGCGGTAGGCTGCATGGCGTCCGCCGGTTCCATCTGCAAGGCGCCACGGCGCCGCAGTGCCTGCAGCAGATCGTGCATGGCGGCAGTCTTGGCCTGTAGCAGCACGGGGAACTGCTCTTCCAGCCGGCGGTTGCACGACAGCAGGTTGTTCAGGTCGCGGTAGAAGAAGCGGTACTGCCAGATCAACTCGAACAGCGTGTGCATGAAGAACCACGCGTCCTCCACGTCCTGCACGTCCGCACCCGCGTGCAGCAGGCCGCTCAGCGCCTCGTCGTAGCGCGCGAAGAGCGCGTTGACGATCTCGTCCTTGGCAGGGTAGTGGTAATAGAGGTTGCCAGCGCTGATGTGCAGGTCCGCGGCGATGGCCGTGGTGGAGACGTTGGGCTCGCCAAAGCGGTTGAACAGCGCCAGGCTGGACTCCAGGATGCGCTCGGCGGTGCGGCGGGGAGCTTTCTTCGCCATGGGCTGTCTCCTCCCATCGGGGGCGTTGTCGTGCTCCGGAAATCTACTCCAGTCGCCCGCGGGTGCACAGCCGGGTTGATGCGGAGGGTCGTTCAACCCTCGTGGGTGGATGGGCGCGACGGCGGCGGCGCTGTTGTCACGCCGTCGCGGTCGGCTTGGCGCTCCTGCAACGCTTGCAATTCCTGCGTGAGGGCGTCGATGCGCTCGTGCAGGGCTTGCACTTCCTGCGCGGTGGGTACGCCGAGGCGCTGCAGGGCTTTGGACACGCGCTCCTCGAAGATGCCCTCCAGCCGGTCCCACTGGCCGGCGGCGCGCTCGCCCAGTCCCGAGGCCATCTGCCCCATGCGCTGCGCGGCCTCGCCCCAATGCTCCTGGGCGGTGTCCTGGGTTTTGCGCTGCAGTGCCATGCCCTCGCGCACCAGGGCCTCAAAGACCTTGCCGCCCTCGGCCTGGGCCTTGGCAAAGGCGCCCAGGCCAGCCAGCCAGATTTGCTGTGCGGACTCCCGGGCCATGCGTGGGAATTCGCGCGCGGGGTCGGTGTCGTCGTCGGGAGGAACGTGGGGCATAGGAGACTCCTTGTGCATTGGCCTGAATGGTGATTGTGGGCGCCCTCCAGCGTGCGCATGTAGGTGCAGCGCCCTAAATCCCGTCACGGGAGTTTGTTACAGGCATGTGCATGCCGATGGGATAATCCAAGGCTTTGTCCCCGCAGGCAGTCCGGTCTGCAGACGGTTCTGGCGAAGGATTTCCACCCATGATTCTGGTAACAGGCGGCGCAGGCTTCATTGGCGCCAACTTCGTGCTCGACTGGATAGCCAACGGCGACGAGCCCGTGGTCAACCTCGACAAGCTCACCTACGCTGGCAACCTGCACAACCTCGATAGCGTGCAGGGCAACCCCCGCCACATCTTTGTGCAGGGCGACATTGGCGACACCGCCTTGCTCGAACGCCTGCTGGCCGAGCACCAGCCACGCGCCGTGATCAACTTCGCCGCCGAATCCCACGTAGACCGCTCCATCCACGGCCCCGAGGACTTCATCCAGACCAACGTCGTCGGCACCTTCAGGCTTTTGGAGGCCGCCAGGCACTACTGGCAAGCGCTGCCAGCTACACAAAAAGAAGCATTCCGCTTCCTGCACGTGAGCACCGACGAAGTCTATGGCAGTCTGGCGCCGGCTGCTGCGGCCTTCACCGAAGAGCACAACTACGAGCCCAACAGCCCGTACTCCGCCAGCAAGGCGGCCAGTGACCACTTGGTACGCGCCTGGCACCACACCTACGGCCTGCCGGTACTCACCACCAACTGCAGCAACAACTACGGCCCGCTGCACTTTCCGGAAAAGCTCATCCCGCTGATGATCGTCAACGCCCTGGCAGGCAAGAGCCTGCCCGTGTATGGCGACGGCATGCAGATCCGGGACTGGCTGTACGTCAAGGACCATTGCAGCGCCATCCGGCGCGTGCTGCAGGCGGGCCGGCTGGGCGAGACCTACAACGTAGGCGGCTGGAACGAAAAGCCCAACATCGACATCGTCAACACCGTGTGCGCCCTGCTGGACGAGTTGCGCCCGCGCAGCGACGGCCAGAGCTACACGACGCAGATCACCTACGTGACCGACCGCCCTGGCCACGACCGGCGCTACGCCATCGACGCGCGCAAGCTCGAGCGCGAACTGGGCTGGAAGCCCGCGGAAACCTTTGAGACCGGCATCCGCAAGACCGTGCAGTGGTACCTGGACCACCCCGAATGGGTGGCCCAGGTGCAAAGCGGTGCCTACCGCGAGTGGGTGCAAAAGCAATACGAAGGCGCTGCGGCATGAACATCCTCTTGCTGGGCAAGAGCGGCCAGGTGGGCTGGGAACTGCAGCGCAGCCTGGCCGTGCTGGGCCGGGTCACCGCGCTGGACCACGACAGCACCGAGCACTGCGGCGACTTTGCCAACCCGGAAGGCGTGCGCGAGACCGTGCGCGCCCTGCGGCCTGACGTCATCGTCAACGCCGCCGCCCACACTGCCGTGGACAAGGCCGAGAGCGAACCCGAGATTGCCCGGCTGCTCAATGCCACCACGCCCGGCGTGCTGGCAGAAGAAGCTGCGCGCCTGGGTGCCTGGCTGGTTCACTACAGCACCGACTACGTGTTCGACGGCAGCGGCACGCGGCCTTGGGTGGAAACCGATGCGCCGGCTCCGCTGTCAGTCTATGGCGCCACCAAGCTGGAGGGCGAACAGCACATCCAGCAGACAGGGTGCCGCCACCTCATCCTGCGCACCAGCTGGGTCTATGCCGCACGCGGCGGCAACTTTGCCAAGACCATGCTGCGCCTCGCGCAGGAGCGTGAACGCCTGACCGTCATCGACGACCAATGGGGCGCCCCCACCGGCGCCGACCTGCTGGCCGACGTGACCGCCCACGCCATCCGCCAGCTGCAACGCCGCCCCGAGGACGGTGGCCTGTACCACTGCGTGGCGGCGGGCGAGACCACCTGGCATGCGTATGCCAAATACGTGCTGGAGCACGCCGCGCAAGTCCAGGCAGCTATCGAAATCAAAGCGAAAGAGATCGCGCCCGTGCCCACCAGCGCCTTCCCCACGCCGGCCGCGCGCCCCCACAATTCGCGCCTGGACACCGCCCGGCTGCGCGACACCTTCGGCCTCACCCTGCCGTCCTGGCAGCAGGGCGTGGCGCGCATGCTGACCGAAATCTTGTGAAACGCCCCATGACGACACGCAAAGGCATCATCCTCGCCGGCGGCTCCGGCACCCGTCTGCACCCGGCCACGCTGGCCATCAGCAAGCAACTGCTGCCGGTGTACGACAAGCCCATGATCTACTACCCGCTCAGCACGCTGATGCTGGCGGGCATCCGCGACATCCTCATCATCAGCACGCCGCAGGACACCCCGCGGTTCGAGCAACTGCTGGGTGACGGCAGCCAATGGGGCCTCAACCTGCAATATGCCGTGCAGCCCAGCCCCGACGGCCTGGCCCAGGCCTTCCTGATCGGCGAGCGGTTCCTGAATGGCGCGCCCAGCGCCCTGGTGCTGGGCGACAACATTTTTTACGGCCACGACTTCCATGAGCTGCTGGCCAATGCCAACGCCCGCACCGAGGGCGCCAGCGTCTTTGCCTACCACGTGCACGACCCCGAGCGCTACGGCGTGGCCGAGTTCGACGCCCAGGGCAGGGTGCTGTCGCTCGAAGAAAAGCCGCAGGCCCCCAAGTCCAACTACGCCGTCACCGGCCTGTACTTCTACGACGCGCAGGTGGTGGAGCTGGCCAAGGGCCTCCAGCCCTCGCCGCGCGGCGAGCTGGAGATCACCGACCTGAACCGGCTGTACCTCGAACAAGGCCTGTTGCAGGTGGAAATCATGGGCCGCGGCTATGCCTGGCTGGACACCGGCACGCATGAAAGCCTGCTCGAGGCGGGTCAGTTCATCGCCACGCTTGAGAATCGGCAAGGATTGAAAATCGCCTGCCCCGAGGAAATCGCGTGGCGCCATCGGTGGGTCGATGCCGCGCAACTGGAGCGCTTGGCACAGCCATTGACCAAGAATGGTTATGGGAAGTATCTGATGCGCATTTTGAACGAAAAAATCTATTGAGCTCCCTATGCAAGCTACCCGCCTCGCCATTCCTGATGTCGTGCTGATCGAGCCTAAAGTGTTCGGCGACGCACGCGGATTTTTTTTCGAGAGCTTCAACCAGCGCGCCTTCAACGAGGTCACGGGTACCAACCATCATTTTGTGCAAGACAATCACAGCCGCAGCACGAAAGGGGTGCTGCGTGGCCTGCATTATCAAATTCAACAACCCCAAGGCAAGCTGGTGCGCGTGGTGCAGGGGGCGGTGTTCGACGTTGCCGTGGACATTCGAAAATCTTCTGCGACATTCGGCCAATGGGTCGGTGTCGAGTTGAGTGCCGAGAACCACCGCCAGCTCTGGGTGCCGCCCGGTTTTGCCCACGGTTTCGTGGTGCTCAGTGATACGGCCGACTTCTTGTACAAAACCACCGATTACTATGCGCCCCAGTACGAGCGCTGCATCGCGTGGAACGATCCAACATTGGCCATCGCTTGGCCTGATCTGGGAATGCGTCCCACATTGTCCGCAAAGGACGGTGCGGGCAAACTGCTGCAGCAGGCAGAGTTGCCCGCGTGAATCGGGCTGCGGTCTGTATCGCCGGCGGTTCGGCCGGTGGCAGGGTTGACGAAGGTCTTTACGTCAGGTTCTCTCGACGATAAGAACGCCAATGGCCTGCATGTCGAAAATCATAGCGGTTGTGGTGGCCTATCGCCCCAACCTGGAAAAACTGCATGAGCAGTTTGCCGCGTTGTTGCCACAAGTGCATTCCATCGTAGTGGTGGACAACAGTCCCGGAGCGGAGGTTCTGGATTGGGCTGGAAAGTGGCCTGCGTGCCAGGTGCATTGCATCGCCCTGGGACAGAACATGGGCATTGCCCATGCACAGAATCGCGGTATCGAATGGGCAAGGTCCATGGGAGGCAGCCACGTGCTGCTCATGGATCATGACAGTATTCCAGCGCAGAATATGGTTGCCCAGTTGCTCCGCGCGCTCGAGGCATGGCCGCATGCGGGTGCCGTAGGTCCCCATTACACCGATGCGCGCAGAGGCAAAAACAAAAGCCCGTTCGTCCGTACCGTCGGCCTGAGAAGGATCTGGCTGAACTGCTTCGATGGTGGCGAGGCGGTGGAGGTCGATCATCTCATCGCTTCGGGTTGTCTCATTCCCATGGGCGTGTTGGACCATGTGGGCGCCATGCGTGAGGATTTTTTCATCGACTTTGTCGATGTCGAATGGTGCTTGCGTGCACGCCATGCCGGTTACCGCATGTACGGTGTCTGCGCGGCGCATCTGGAACATCAGCTGGGCGACAAGCCCGTGCGTTTTTTGGGGCGTGAGTACCTCAGCCACTCACCCCTGCGGCATTACTTCCATGCGCGAAACGCCATGCTGCTTTATCGCGAGCCATGGGTGCCATTGAATTGGAAATTGGTGTCTGCCTGGCGGTTGCTGCTCAAGATGGGTTTTCATGTGCTGGTCACCGCACCCAGGCTGCGGCACCTGGAGAAAATAACCCGTGGCCTGCTGCATGGCCTCATGGGGCGTGCCGGCGGTATTGCGGAGCGCTGAGGCTGAGGGTGTTTCGAATCATTCCATTGAAAATTATCTAAGTTAATGACAGCCATCAGTCCCGAAGATGCGGATTCAGTTGCCCTGGTGACGGTGATCCTGCCTGCCTACAACCACGCCAAGTATGTGGTTGAAGCGATGGACAGTGTCCGCGCCCAAACCTTCACCCGCTGGGAACTCATCGTGATCGACGATGGTTCCACCGACGATACCTGGGCTGTCTTGCAGGCCTACGCGGCACAACACGGTGATCCCCGCATTCGCCTGTTGACCCAGGCCAATGCCGGCTCGCACGCCACCCTGAACCGGGGCCTGGCAATGGCCCGGACCCCTTATCTCGCGATCCTGAATTCGGATGATCGCTACGCGCCCGAGCGCCTGCAGCGTTTGGTGGATACCGCGCAGGCGGCTGCCGATGAGGTTTTCATCGTCACAGGCTTGCGCCTGATCGATGGCGACGGCAACTTTTTCCCCGAGTCGTACTGGTGGAATGCCATGTACGGTGACATCTTGCAGCGCTGGCGGGCCGCGCAGTCCAGTGGCGTGAATCCCGCGCTTCAGACGCTGCTGTGGGGCAACTTCACGGTTTCCACGTCCAATTTTTTCATGTCCCGCACGCTTTGGCAGCGGCTGGGGCCTTTCAAGCGTCTGCGTTACGTGCCGGACTGGGACTACGCGCTGCGGGTCGCCATGGAGCAGCCACGGGCGTTCCAATTCCTGCATGACCAGGCCCTGCTGGAATATCGCCTGCATGGGCGCAACACCATCCTGGGCGGTGCGCTGCGCAACCACGCAGAGGCTTACCACGTGCTGCGCACCTACCAGAAAAAATGGGCCGCGGCGGGGCAGGCGCTACCGGAACATGCGCTTGATCGACTGCATTACCTGGCGCGCTTCATTCGCCACGAGCATGCGCGCCAGCAGTTGGAGCGCCAAAAGCTGGGCTGGCTGGAGCAAGTCATTCGCCACGAGCATGCGCGCCAGCAGTTGGAGCGCCAAAAGCTGGGCTGGCTGGAGCAAGTCGATGCGCTGCGGCTGGAGTTGGATTCGGCCCGTACCGCAGCGGCGCAATGGCAAGCCACGGCGCAAGGCATGCAAGCCTCGCGCTCATGGAGGCTGACGGTGCCCCTGCGCAAGCTGGCCCAGGTTCTGCGTGCCTGCAGGACCGGGCCCCGCGCAGTGGTCCGGAAACTGGCGGCTCGGTGGCGCCGCGCCCAGTCTGGCGGCGTCAAGACGGCCTATGGGCAATGGCTGAAGGCGGAAGCCTCGCAGCTGCAGGGGCTGCATGCGCGGGCCGGCATGCTGATCAACGAGCTGCCGCGCCGGCCGCTGATTTCCATCGTCATGCCGGTGCATGACACCCCCCCTCATTTTTTGCAGGCGGCCGTCGATTCCGTGCAAGGCCAGTGGTACGGGCATTGGGAGCTTTGCATCTGCGACGACGCCTCCAGCCGGGCGGACACGCGGCAGCGGCTGCAAACGCTGCAAGATCAAAGCGACAAAATCAAAGTGACGCGCCGCGAGACGGCGGGCCACATCGTCCACGCCACGAACGATGCCCTCGCGCTGGCCCAGGGCGAGTTTGTCGTGTTCCTCGATCACGATGACGTCCTCGCGCCGCAGGCCCTGCTGCGGCTGGCGCAGGCCATCAATGCGCCGTCGGCTCCAGACTTCATTTACTCCGACGAGGACAAGCTCGATGAGCAGGGCAGGCGCTGCCTGCCGCTTTTCAAACCCCAGTGGTCCCCCACGTTGCAATGGGCGCAAAACTATGTGGGGCACATCATGTGCGTGCGCCGGGCGTGGCTGGAGCGACTGGGAGGGCTTCTGGAGGGAAGCCAGGGCAGCCAAGACCACGACCTCGTCTTGCGGTTGGCCGCGCAGGGCGCCAAGATCGAGCACATTCCCGAAGTGCTCTACCACTGGCGCATCCATGCCGCCTCCACCTCCGCCAGTCCGCAGTCCAAGCCTTACGCACATCTGGCGGGCAGGCAAGCCGTGGCACGCCACTTAGCCAGCCGATATGGGGAGCAGTTTGACCGGGTCGATGACGGCGACCACGCCTTTGTGTACCAACCGAGGTTCCGCGTGCCGGCGGGCACCGTGGCCAGCATCATCATCCCCACGCGTGACAAGGCCGATCTGCTGGACGCCTGTATCCAAAGTATCCATCGCCACACCACCGGGATCGCATACGAGATCCTGGTGCTCGACAATGGCTCCACCGAACCAGAAACCCAGGCCTGTTTCCAGCGCCTGACCCAGGACGCACGCGTACGCGTCATTGCCGCCGACATTCCCTTCAACTGGTCCCGACTCAACAACATTGGCCGCAGCCACGCGCGCGGGCAAGTGCTGGTCTTCCTGAACAACGACACCGAAATCATCACCCCCGATTGGCTGGTGCGCCTGGTCGAATATGCGCTCTTGCCCGACGTGGCCACCGTCGGTGCCCTGCTCCTGTACCCCGATCGCACCATTCAGCATGCTGGCGTGGTGGTGGGCATGGGGGGCTGGGCCGACCATGTCTTCAAGGGCGAACCGGTTCAGCATTACCCGACGCCCTTCGTGTCCAGTGTCGTGCCGCGCAATGTCCTGGCCAATACCGGCGCCTGTGTGGCCGTGGCGACCGCGCGTTTCGATGCCCTGGGCGGGTTCGATGAAGCCTTTGAAATCTGCGGCAGCGATGTCGAATTGGGCATCCGCGCGCACAAGCAAGGCCTGCTCAACGTCTACCTGCCGGCGGCAAGGCTCCTGCATCTCGAGAGCAAAACCCGCAGCCCCCATGTGCCGGAAGTCGATTTCCAGCAGTCCGCGCTCAAATACGCGCCATACCGCCTGGAGGGCGATCCTTTCTACAACCCCAACCTGGACCTGTCGGCCAGTACTCCGCGGCCAAGGGTCCCCGGTGGGCATGTGCCCGGGGCGCAGTAAGCGGGCGCAGCAGTTCAAGGCATGGCTTACTCATTCACCCAAACCACGGCCCGCGTGTTGGCGCGACTGGCGCGCTACCAGCCCGTGCGCAGCGGCCTGCAGAAACTGGCCGTGGCGTACCGCCAGCAGCAGGCTATGTCCACGGCCTCGCCAAACCATGACATTGCAGAGGTCCTGCCGATCGATCCACGGCCGGCCGTGGCGCAGGGCGGTACCCGCCTCAACCTGATGGTGCCCGCGGTCTCGCAACGGCACGTATTTGGCGGCATCGAAACCGCCCTGCAAGTCTTCGATGCCCTGCGGCCGTACTTTGACCAAGCGCGCATCATCGTGACGGACGAGGCGACGCCGGAGCCCCGCAGCGATGCCTACTACGGTGCCTGGCCCATCGTGCCCATGGCCAGTGAGTCACCGCCGTGCGATCACATCGTTGCCGCAGGCTCCCGCTGGGGACAGACGCTGGCTGTTCATGCCCAGGACCATTTCATGGCCACGGCATGGTGGACGGCCCACAACGCCTTTGCACTGTTGAATTGGCAGCGAGCACAGGTGCCCGAGGCGTCTGCCCGGCGCCTCCTGTACCTGATCCAGGACTACGAGCCAGGCTTCTACCCATGGTCGTCGCGCTACCTGCTGGCCCAGGCGACCTATGAGCAGCCTGGCAGAACCATCGCGCTGATGAACTCGCATTGGCTTGCCGACTACCTGGCTGCACAAGGCTATGCGTTTCCCGTCAAGGAGGTCCTGCAGCCACGCTTGCATCCCGCCCTTGCGGCCGCCCGCGCGCGTTGCGAAACCTTTGCCAAGGAGCGGATTCTGCTGGTCTATGGCCGTCCTGGCACCGAGCGCAACGCCTTCAGCCTGATCGTGGCGTCGTTGCGACTCTGGGCCAGGCACTACCCTCAGGCCCGCCAATGGCGCATTTTGTCCGCAGGCGAAGCGTTCGCTCCGATCGATCTCGGCAGCGGCTGCACGCTGCACAGCGTTGGTAAACTGAGCATCGAAGCCTATGCCGACCTGTTGTGCCGCACGGCGGTGGGTTTCTCGCTGATGGTCTCGCCACACCCCAGCTATCCGCCATTGGAGATGGCCGCCTTCGGCGCCCGGGTGGTCGTGAACCGCTTTGCGAACAAGGATCTCTCCGGCGTTTCGCCGCTATTGGTGTCGGCTTCGCCGCCCAACCCGGAAGGGTTCTCCGCCGCATTGCGCACACTGACGCAAGCCTTCGACCATGGCGAAACCTCCTGCATGCCCGCCAACGCTTCCGAGATGGTCTGGCAGGGTGGGTTCCTGGACTCTTGCGGCCCGGGCTTTGCTTGGGCCGCCGATGTCGCGGCCAAGCTTCTGGGTGACGCCCCTGCCATCCCCGCCACCGTGTGAACCGCTTCCTATCGTGAACACTCATTCCAGCAGCATTGGGCTGCGACCGTCGAGCAGCCCGCTGCAGTTACTGCGCAGCCTCTGGCATCACCGTTTTTTGCTCCGCCAACTGGTGCGGCGAGATGTCGCCAGCCGGTACCGAGGCTCCCTGATGGGCCTGCTCTGGTCCTTGCTGCTGCCCTGCGTGATGTTGGCGGTCTATGTATTCGTTTTCGGCTATGTTTTCACGCCGGTGCGCAAGGTGGGTGACGGGGCGCTGAGCCCCGCGTTTGCGCTGTCCCTGTTTGCCGGGATGCTGTTGCACGGCATGCTGGGCGAATGCCTGTCGCGTGCGCCTGCGGCCGTGCTGGCCCAGCCCAGCTATGTCAAGAAGGTCGTGTTCCCAATGGAACTGCTGCCGCTGGCCGTGGTGGGTACGGCGGTCGTGCAGTTCCTCATTGGCTCGGCCGTGCTGCTGCTGGCCCTGGTGCTCACCCAGGGCTTGCCGGCGACCGCCTGGTTATGGCCGCTGGCATGGCTGCCGCTGGTGGCGCTGGTGGCGGGTATTGCCCTCATGCTTGCGGCCCTCACGGTGTATTTGCGCGACCTGGCCCAACTCACCGGATTCGTCGCGACATTGCTGTTGTTTCTCTCCCCGGTCTTCTACCCGTTGGAGAGCCTGCCGCCCAACTGGCAGCATTGGCTGCTGCTCAATCCGCTCACGGTGCCCATCGAGGCAACCCGCAGCCTGCTGGTCCATGGACAGGGCTTGAATTGGGCTCACTGGAGTGCCCATGCAGCGGGGTGTCTGGCCACGCTCTGGGCCGGCTGGTGGATTTTTCAGCGCGCGCGCAAGGGGTTTGCCGATGTCATCTGAAATACCATCCGGCGGCTGGGCGATCCGCGCGCAGGGCCTGGGCAAGACCTACCGCTTGTACGACAAACCGCACCATCGCCTGCTGCAATCGCTGTGGCGTGGGCGCAAGAACTACTTCCGAGAGTTCGCGGCCTTGAGCGACGTCTCGTTCGAGCTGGCGCGGGGACAGACCCTGGGCATCATCGGGCGCAACGGCGCGGGCAAGTCCACGCTGCTGCAGATCATCTGCGGAACCCTGACGCCCTCGGCCGGGCAAGTGCAGGTGAACGGACGCATTGCCGCCCTGCTGGAGCTGGGCACCGGCTTCAATCCCGAATTCACCGGACGCGAAAACATCGTCATCAATGCCGCCATCCTTGGCTTGAGCCAGCGTGAGATTGCCGAACGGCTCGATGACATCATCGCCTTCGCCGATATCGGCCCCTTCATCGACCAGCCCGTCAAGACCTATTCCAGCGGCATGTATGTGCGGCTGGCGTTCGCCGTGGTGGTGCACGTCAACCCCGACATCCTCATCGTGGACGAAGCCCTGGCCGTGGGCGATGCCCTGTTCCAGGCCAAGTGCATGACCCGCATGCGCCGGATGCTGGACGACGGCCTCACCCTGCTGTTCATCAGCCACGACATCGCGGCCGTCAAGGCCTTGTGCCAGCGCGCGCTCTGGCTTGATCACGGACGAGTGCGCGCCCTCGGAGCCACTCCGGAAGTCACGCGCGATTACGACCACGACTGGATCCGCCAGGCCAACGCAGCCCACGACCTGCCCACGGATGCGCCGGCCGCCGCTGCCGCGTCCGACGCTGAGGCGCTGTTGCCGTCCGGCGTAGGCACGGGCGCGGTCGCACTGCTCGCGGTCGGCTGGGGCGTGGCGGGCATGTTCGGCACCGAAGCCCGAGCCCAGCACGGCGACACCCTGCACCTGCGCCTGCGCCTGCAGCTGCGCCAGCCCTGCCGGCACCTGGTCGTGTCGTATCACATCAAGAATCGGCAAAACCAGCATATCCTGGGCGGCCACAGCAGCGACCGCCCCGAGGTGCATGGCCGCGCCTGGCAGTCGGGCGAGGTGCTTGAACTGGCCTTCGACATTCCCGTGCACCTGCACCAGGGCGACTATGCCCTGACCGTGCTGGCGGCGAGCATGGCCGATGTGGCGCATTACACCGACGCCGTGTTCCACCTGTGGGCCGATGACGTCGCCACATTGCACGTCATGCCGCGTGCGCATTTTCCGCTCAGCGACCTGATCGAACCCCCGCAGGACCTGAGCGTCATCCCGCATGCCCCATGGCTCGTGCTGGACGATTTTTTCCCCAACCTGCTCACGGGTTTTCGGGTGGCCGAATACAACGCCCACCTCGCGGCCTTTCCGCAGCTGTCGGTGCTCTCCAGCCTGGGCGACTTTGCCTCGCAGCATGCGCGCTATGCCGAGCATTACCCGGCGCTCGCCCATCGGGTGCGGCCGTTTGCACCGGCCTGGCTGGCAGGAGCAGGGCTGGCGTTCCTGAACTTCCTGAACAACGCGCACCAGTTCTTGCCGGCGCTGCAGCAGTACCGGGTGCCTTTCGTGCTGACCCTGTACCCCGGCGGTGGCTTCGGCCTCGATGAGCCGGAGAGCGACGCCAAGCTGGCCGCGGTGCTGGCCTGCCCGCTGTTGCAGGCCCTCATCGTCACCCAAGGCGTCACGCAGGACTATGTGCAGCGGTTTGCCGCGGGGCGTGGCCTGGCCTTGCCCCCCCTGCACCGCATCGACGGCGTGGTGGTCAATCCGCTCTATCTCGAGGTCGAGGCGCCCGCGCGCGACGCCATGGCCGACAAGGCGGTGCTGGACATCTGCTTCGTGGCCGAGCGTTACATGCCCCAGGGCGCGAACAAGGGCTACCCCGCATTCATCGCGGCGGCCCTGGCGTTGGCGGACTGCGCCCGGTTGCGCTGGCACATCGTGGGCGGTGGCTTCACACCCGAAGAAATCGACGTCAGCGCGCTGGGCGACCGCATCCAGTTCCACGGCCGGCTGACCACGCAGGACTTGCGTCAGTTCTATGCCCGCATGGACCTGATCGTCTCGCCCAACCAGCCCTACCTCCTGCATCCCGGCAATTTCGACGGTTTCCCCACCGGTTGCTGCGTAGAGGCCGCCCTGTGCGGCGTTGCCGTCATGGCCACCGATGCCCTGCAGCAAAATCCCGGCTACGTCGATGGCGAATCCATGCTGATGCTCGACGCCGCCTCCGAGGTTTCTCTGGCGCAGCAAATCGAAATCCGCATCCGCCAGATACTCGCGGACCCCGCGGTGCTGACCCGCATCGGCCAGGCCGGGCAGGTGTTCACGCGCGAGCTGTACGCCCTCGAGCGGCAGATCGGCGAACGCCAGCGCATCCTGCGCAGCGTGGCCCAGCGGCTCGGGCTGCCGGTGCCGATGGAAGAGAATCCGCTGCCATGACGCCCCTCATCCTCTTCGGTGCCGGAGGCCACGCGCGCGAAGTGGCGCAGCTGGTGCGCGACATCAACCAGGCCCAGCCCGGCAGCTGGCAGCTGCTCGGTTTCATGGCCGACCCCGGCGCCGCCCCCGGGAATCCCATGCCCCTGCCTGCCCCCTGGCTGGGGGACAGCCAGCAGGCGCTGGCCGCCCACCCGGGCGCCCACTGCATCGTCGCCGTAGGCGATTCCCGGGCTCGCCGCAGGATCGCAGCCCAATTGCGGCAGCAGCACCCCGGGCTGCGCTTTGCCACCTTGGTCCACCCGCGGGCCTGGCTGGCGGAAGGGGTTCACCTGGGGCCCGGCAGTGTGGTGTTTGCCGGCGCCTGCATCAATGTCGATGTCACCATTGGACGCCATGCCAGCATCAACCTGGCCTGCACCATCAGTCACGACTGCGTGCTGGGCGAATACGTCAGCCTCGGCCCCGGCGTGCATCTGCCGGGGGGGGTGACGCTGGGCGAGGCGGTCGATGTCGGCACCGGGGCCTGCTTTCGGCCCCGCGTCAGCGTGGGGGCCAACGCGGTCATCGGCGCCGGCGCCGCCGTGGTGCATGATTTGCCTGGCAATTGCGTGGCGGTGGGGGCGCCTGCACGCCCGACCAGACCTTAATGAAAAGATCCCTAATGGGTGAGAGGAGGCATTTGGGGCATGGCATTTCACGCCAATGGGTCTGTCCACCCGGAGCCAGGACAACCATTCGCCAACGGCGGACACGCATTTCGATACTCCCGCCGCTTGCTGGGAGCGATGGCGGTTCTGGCAGTTTGCGTCGGCATGGCCATGTGCTTCCTGTCGCCGGCACTGAATGCACCAGACGAGGTCTATCACTGGCAACGGGCGGTGCAGGTCTCGCATGGTCAGTTTCTTGCTGACCGGCGTGAGGGGCAGGACTATGGCGGAGAAATAGACGTAGCCGCACTTGAATTCGCCCGCTGGGCGAATTCCCACTTCGAACGCTCCTCCGCGTTCAGCCTCAGCCAGGCCAGGCAAGTCTCGGCAGCGCTTGCAGACAACGAGGGCATGGCACGGGCCTCGTTTCCAAGCAGCGCCTCATTTTCACCGTTGGCGTACCTGCCACAGGCCTCCGGGATCGCAGTGGCGCGTCATCTGGGAGGCGGAGTCTTCGAGCAGATGATCGCTGGCCGTATGGCCAACCTGCTGGCGTATGTGGCGCTGATGGCAGCAGCGGCTTGGGTGGCACCCTGCGGGCGGCGCCTGGTGGTGATGCTGGCGCTCACGGCCCCCGCGCTGTATCTGGCGGCATCGGTGAGCGCAGACCCGCTCAATTTTGCCCTGCCGGCCTTGCTCTTCGCCTGGTGCCTCCGGCTGCGCTTCGATGATTCGGCCCGCCTGTCACGCCGCGGGCGTTTGGGCCTCGGGCTGATGCTGGTGTCGTTGTCCCTGCTGAAACCGATTTATCTGTTGCTGGCCGGCATGGCGCTGCTCGTGCCGGCGCGGCATTTCGGCGGTCGTCGTGGGCGAGGTTTTTTCTTGCTGGCGGCCATTGGTGCAGGGTTGGTGCTTACGCTGGCCTGGAATGCCGTCTACCCCTTCATGCCGGGGCGTTATTGGGGGACTGATGCGGCCCCGAAGGCTGTACTGCTGAGCATCGTGCATGCCCCGCTTGCCGGCCTGGAATACTTTGTTCACAGCCTGCTCCATCAACTGCCCGTGATGTGGCTGGACGGTTGGGGCCGGATGGGGGGGTATCCGCCGCCCTTTATGACCAATGCGCCCAGGGCGCTGTCCTGGGCCGGCTTGGCAACGATGCTTGCGATTGCCGCATCCGACGGCCATCAGCCCCGAGATCTGCGTGCCTCCGCGTTCATGGTGGCACTCGCCGCGCTGTTCACAGGCGTCATCTTCCTGGCCTTCTGGCTCAGCTTTTCGCCGTCGAACGCTGCCGTCATCCAGGGCGTGCAAGGCCGCTACTTCCAGCTCGTCTTTTTGCTGATCGGCTGGGCGCTGGTTTGTGCGGCGCCGTTCGGAAAGGTGTTTCAGCGGTGGCGTGCGCCCTTGTTGATTTTGGGTCTTGTGTTACAGACGGTATCCTTGTTGCAGGGGATGGGGGAGTTCCGCTTTTATTGGGCCAGCTAGGTTCTTTTATGAATAACAAATTGCGTCTTGCGGTATTGATACCCTGCTTCAACGAAGAAGTGGCGATTGGGACGGTCGTGCGTGATTTCCAGCGGGTTCTGCCGCAGGCGACGATCTACGTGTTCGACAACAATTCGCGTGACAACACCGTGGCCATCGCGCGCAGTCTGGGCGCCGTGGTGCGCCATGTACCCCTGCAAGGCAAGGGAAACGTCATGCGACGCATGTTTGCCGACGTCGAGGCCGACATCTACGTCCTGGTCGATGGCGATGCCACGTACCACGCCGAAAGCAGCCCGCAAATGATTGACCTGCTGCTGGCCGAGGGCCTGGACATGGTCGTCGGGCGCCGCGAAAGCATCGAAGAGTACAGCTACCGCCTGGGACACCGCTTGGGCAATCGCATGCTGACGGGCTTCGTAGCCCGTCTGTTCGGGCGGCGCTTCACCGACATGCTGTCGGGCTACCGGGTGTTTTCCCGCCGCTACGTGAAATCCTTCCCCGCCCTGGCGCGGGGTTTCGAGACCGAGACCGAGCTGACGGTGCATGCACTCGAGCTGCGCATGCCGGTGGCGGAAGTCGATACCCCGTACAAGGCGCGGCCAGAAGGCTCCTTCAGCAAGCTCAACACCATCCGCGATGGCTTGCGCATTCTGAACACCATCGTGCGCTTGTTCCGGCTCGAACGCCCCCTGCTGTTTTTCAGCCTGATCAGCGCATTGCTCGCCCTGCTGGCCGTGGCGTTGGCCGTGCCGCTGGCCGTGACCTATGTCGAAACTGGCTTGGTGCCACGGCTGCCCACCGCCGTGCTGGCCGCCGGCCTGGGGCTCCTGTCCAGCCTGTCCCTGACCTGCGGCCTCATCCTTGAGAACGTCACCCACACCCGGCAGGAAGCACGCCGGCTGATTTATCTCGGCATTCCGTGCAGCGGCCTGCCCGGCACGGTAGGCGCGTCAGTCGGGAGCCAGGATTGACGGGTCGGCTGCTGCGCTTCGGACTGGTCGGCACGGCCGGCTTCGTGGTGGATGCCGGGCTGCTGCAAACCATGGTGCAGTGGGGCGGGGTCAACCCCTTCCTGGCGCGCCTGGGCTCCTTCATGGCCGCCGCCACGGCCACCTGGTGGCTCAACCGCTGCTTCACGTTTCGCGTGGGCAGCCAGGCCAGCGCAGGGGAGTGGATGCGCTACGTCACCACGATGGTGCTGGGCGGGTTGGTCAACTATGGCGCATACGCCGCGCTTTTGTTGTGGCTGCCACTGGCCATGCGCCAGCCCTGGCTCGGCGTGGCCTTCGGCTCCCTGGCGGGGATGGCGGTCAACTATTACACCTCCAGCCGCTTCGTGTTCGCGCGCTAGGCGTGCAGGGATCGTCCCCGAATGGTGAGCGGGGCGCACCATAACAACGTCACCGGTTGCCTGCACTGGCGGGGTGACATCTCCTACCCCATCTACCTCATCCATGTGGGAATGATCTTTGCCATTGACGCGTTGGGGGGGGGGCGTGGCTGGCAGGCGCTGCTGTCCAACATCGTCCTCACCCTGGCCTTGGCGGCATTGCTACATTACCTGATTGAAAACCCGAGCCGACGCTGGGGTGCGCGCTTGGTGCGCTCCAGAGCCCGCTCGCTAGACTGCCGCCCATGCTGACTCCCCACGCCTCGACGCCTGTTCCCTTCGCCCAGCCCATCTACGTCACCCGGCCGATGCTGCCGCCGCTGAGTGAATACACCGCTTTGCTGCAGGAGGTATGGGACAGCGGCTGGCTGGCCAATGGTGGCGAGCAGCACCGTGCCCTCGAGGCCGAGCTTGTGCAGTGGCTGCGGGTGCCCCACCTCAGCCTCTTCAACAACGGCACCATCGCCCTGGTCGTGGCCTGCCAGGCGCTGCGCCTTGCCGGTGAAGTCATCACCACCCCCTTCACCTTCCCGGCCACGCCGCATGTGCTCCGCTGGAACAACATCACCCCGGTGTTCGCCGACATCGACCCGGAAACCCTGTGCATCGATCCGGCCGGCGTGGAGTCCCGTGTGACGCCTAGCACCACAGGCATCCTCGGTGTGCATGTCTACGGCGTACCTTGCGATGTGCACGCCCTGGATGGCATCGCCCGCAGCCACGGCCTGCGCGTGGTCTACGACGGTGCCCATGCCTTCGGCACCCAGATCGACGGGCAGACCATCGCCAGCTTTGGCGATGCCACCATGCTCAGCTTCCACGCCACCAAGCTGTTCCACACCGCCGAGGGCGGCGCGCTGGCGGTCAACGACCCCGAACTCAAGCAGCGCATCGACCTGCTGAAGAATTTCGGCATCAAGAACGAGGAAGAGGTCGTCATGCCCGGCATCAACGGCAAGATGAGCGAGCTGCAGGCCGCGCTGGGCCGTGTGGTGCTGCGCCATGTCGGCCAGGAGCGCCAGCGCCGCGCCGCCGTGCGCCAGGTGTACGAGCAGCGCCTCGCGGGCATCGAGGGCCTGCGCCTGCATGCCATGCCCGCCGGCGTGACCAACAGCCTGCAATACCTCGTGCTGCGTGTAAACGCCGAGCAGGCCGGTTGCAGCCGCGACACCCTGCACGAGCGCCTCAAGCGCTACAACATCATCACGCGCAAATACTTCCACCCCCTGTGCAGTGAGTACAGCTGCTATCGGCAGTTGCCCAGCGCCAGCCCGCAACAGCTTCCCAACGCCTACCGGGTCGCGTCCGAGGTATTGGCGCTTCCCCTGTACGGCGCTCTCAGCGGCGACGACGTGCACCGCATCTGCGACACCATCGTGCATAGCCTGCGCGCCTGAGCATCGCAGCCATGCATGGGCTGGCGCAAGCAGTGATTAAGGTGTTTCATGCCTGTAGTGCTTGCCAGGCAAGCGCTTGATGCTATGAAAATTGCGTTATAGCCCCTTGGTGCCGGCATGCCGGCGGGGACAGGCGCTCTAGAAACTTCCGGTAACAGTGCCCATGCCATGGGGTATCCTTGACACGGTGGACACCTTCGTGAGGGCGGGGCCAGTCCGACCCGGCCAACGCCCATTCCCGCAGGTCCGCGATCGACCCCGCCGCGCGGCTGACCGGCCTGGCCATGCAACGCCATACCGTCCAGATGCTTTCAAGGGAAAGATCGCTGCAGCGCCGCGTAAGCAAGGTCGTATGTCAATACCTGCCTGATTCCTGGATCCATCGTGAAGTATTTCCGAGTGTCTCGCCGCAGCCTGCCTGCAGGGTGTGCCTGCATCGTTCTGAGTACCGGCGTGACCCTGGCGGCCCAGGCCGACGAACTGGGCTACGAGCTGTCGGAGCGGGACTACCTGAGCGAGATACCGCACATCTACTCCGCCTCGCGGCTGCCGCAGCAGCTGGAAGACGCCGCCGGCGCGCTCACCGTGCTCGATCGCGAATTCATCCGCCTGACGGGCGCGCGCGAGCTGACGGAAGTGTTTCGCTGGGTGCCCGGCTTCCAGGTGGCCACCTCGGCCGGGGGGCGCTCCGTGGTGGCCTACCACGGGCTGTCGGGGCAGATATCGCAGCGCATGCAGGTCTATGTGGACGGCCGCTCGGTGTATGCCCCCTACCTGTTTGGCGGGGTCGACTGGAGCGCCCTGAGCGTGCCCCTCGACGAGATCGAGCGCATCGAAATCCAGCGCGGCTCCAACTCCGTCACCTATGGCGCCAACGCCTTTTTGGGGGTCATCCACATCGTCACGCGCGCCGCCGCGCAGAGCGTGGGGGTGCGGGCCGAGGTCGTGCAGGGCAGCGCCGGCGTGGCCGACCGGCACATCCGCTGGGGGCATGCGCAGCCCGCAGCGCAGTGGCGGATTGCCGCCGGTCAGCGCTCGGACGACGGCCTGGCCGGGCGTCCCGACGGTTACCGCACCAACTACCTCGACCTGCGCGCCGAATTCCAGCCCTCCAGTACCCAGGAGTGGTCCATCACCTCCGGCATCACCCGCAGCCACCTGGGCTCGGGCTTCGAGAAGCGGGTGGGCGACCCCCCGCGCACGGAGATCGCGGAATCGGCCTCCCTCCAGGCGCGTTACCGGCAGACTGTCGACCCCGGGCAGGAGTGGAGCGTGACCATGTCCTCGACCCAGGACAGCGGCGACGACAGCTTCGACATCCCCTTGCTCGACAAAGGCTCCCTGCACATCGACGGCCGTCGCCGCGCCAACCGCTATGCGCTGGATTACCAGCATTTCAAGGACCTGTCGCCGCAATGGCGAGCCTCGTGGGGGCTGGGCTACCGGCAAGACAGCGTCACCGCGTTCCAGCTCTTCAACAGCGGCGCCCCCCAAACCAACGCCTCATGGCTGGGCTTTCTCAATGCCGAATGGAGACCCTCCACGCACTGGACGCTGAACTTCGGCAGCCTGGTCGAGCGCGACCGGTTGGCGCCCACCCAATGGGCGCCGCGGCTGGCGATCAACTGGAAGCCGCTGGCCGCACACACCTTCAAGCTCGGCTACTCGTCTGCGTTTCGCACCCCCAGCATTTTTGAGCAGCGCGCCGACTGGCGCATCCAGAACGAAGGAAACACGCTGGACATCCGTTACCTGTCCAGCGGAGGGCTGCTGCCAGAGAGGGTGAACGCCTGGGATCTGGTGTATCTGGGCCAATGGCGCGAGCAGGGCCTGACGCTGGATGCACGGCTGTTTCAGGAAAAACTCTCGCGCATCGTCACCGGCAGGCTGACCCTGTTGCCCATGGGCGCAACCTTTGCTCCCAATGCGGCGGCCTATGACCTGCGCAACAACGCCTCGGCCATCAACCGCGGGGTGGAGTACCAGCTGAGCTGGCGCCCCGCCGGCGGCACCATCGTAAGCTGGAACCAGTACTTTGCCCGGCCCCAGGCCTCGCCCGCGGTCATCGCGCAGACCATCGCGCGGCGCAGCACCGGCCTGCTGGTCTCGCATGCCTGGCCCCGGGGCTGGACCACGGGGCTGGGCTACACCAGCATGAGCTCCCTGCGCTGGCTGGGCGAGCCCACGCAGGTCGGCGCGCAGCGATTTGCCTCGCTGCGCGTGGCGCGCTCCCTGCGCGTCAACGGCTCGCATGTGCATGTCGCCGTCCGCTGGTTCCAGCCGCTCGGGCAATCCGACGAATTCCGGGAGCTGCAGCGCGAACGGCGCAAACTGTGGCTTGCCGTGAGCCTGGAATACTGAGGCGCACGCTCATGGCCCGCGCAATCGTCCGCGCCCTGCTCAGGCATATCCTGGGCGCCGCCGGCCTGCTGCTCTGCCTGGGTGTGCAGGCCAACACCCTGGGCATCGTCACCAGCGGGCAGGGCGCGGCCTACGATGAGTTCGTCGAGGCCGTGCGCCAGGAACTGAAATCCGTACCGGGGCTGAAAATCCAGCTGGTCGGGCTCGACGCCGAGGCCAGCGCCCTGCCGCTGCCCGGCGACACCTTCATGGTGCTGGCCGTGGGGCTGCAGGCCACGCGCCGCACCGTGGCCCTGGCACCGGCCGATGCGCGTTGGCCGCTATTGAGCGTCATGGTGCCCCGGGCCTCCTTCGAGGCATTGAATCCGCCCCCGCGCAATGCGCGGCGGCTCTCCGCCATCTACATCGACCAGCCCCCGCAGCGCCAGGTGGAGCTGATCCGCGCCCTGCTGCCCGGCGCCCGCAACGTGGGCCTGGTGGTGGGACCGACCCACCAGCGCGACCTCGACGCCATCCGCGCGCTGGCCACCGCCAAGGGCCTGGCGCTGGTCACGGAGAAGGCCGCGCGCGACACCGAGCTGTACCCGGCGCTCCAGTCCGTCCTGAGGTCCTCGGACGTGCTGCTGGCGCTGCCAGACCCCTACGTCATCAACGTATCCACCGCGCAAAACCTGCTGCTCACCGCCTTCCGGTTCCGGGTGCCGGTCATCGGCTACTCGGCCGCCTACGTGCGCGCCGGGGCGCTGGCCGCGGCCTACAGCACACCGCGCCAGATCGGGCAGGAGGCGGCCCAGGTGGCGCGCCAGTTGTGGCGCGGCGGGGCCTTGCCCACGCCCCGCTATCCGCGCAACTTCAGCATCGCCATCAACCGGCCGCTGGCCGAGAGCCTGGGGCTCAACCTGCCCGACGAGGCCGCGGTGCAGCAGCGCCTGCAAGCGCTGGAGAGCAGCGAATGACGCCTGGGCGCATCGCCGCGCGCCTGCTGCACCCGCTGGCGTGGCACCGCATGGACCTGCGCGGGCGCCTGATGTGGCTGGCCATGTTCCCGGTGCTGGTGTTTGCAGTGGTCTGGGGCAGCTACGTGATCCGCCAGCGCGACGCCGACCTGGCGGCGCAGCTGCAGCAGCGCGCCCAGCTGCTGGCGCGGCAACTGGCGGTGGCGGCGGACTACGGCATCTTCTCCTTCAACCAGGCGGCGCTGGACAACATCGCCCTGGGCGTGCTGCGCGAATCCTCGGTGATCTCGGCCACCATCATCGCTGCTGACGGGCGGGTGCTGGCCACCCGCCATGCGCCCGCCCAGGGCCAGGCCATCCCCCCCGGCCAGCTGCAGGCCATGCTGGAGGCCTCCAGGCGTGGCGGCGGGGGCGGGGTCAGCGAACACAATGCGCACTGGGTGGCCCACCTGGAGCCGGTGCGCACCCCCTTGCTGGACGTCGACGACCTGCCCGAGGCGGCGCATCCCCAGCGCCACGCCCCCCCGCAAGGCCATGTGATCGTGCAAGTGAGCACGCGCAGCATCCGCACCGAGTTGTTCGACTTCGGGCTGCGCGTCATGGTGCTGCTGGCGGGGGTGCTGCTCAGCGGCTGGGTCATGGCGCGCCGCATCAGCACCAGCCTCGACCAGCGCATCCAGGCCGTGGTGCAGGCGGCGCAAAAAATCGGCGCGGGCCATATCGGCATCCGGCTGCCCGCCAGCGCCATCCCCTCGTTCGCACGTCTGTCGCAGGACATCAACGGCATGGCCGAACAACTCGAACAGTCGCGCCAACGGCTGGAGCAGCGCGTCCTCGAGGCCACCCAGGCCCTGCGCGAGCAGCGCGATGCCGCCGAGCAGGCCAACCGCGACAAGACCCGGTTCCTGGCCGCCGCCAGCCACGACCTGCGCCAGCCCATGCACGCCCTGAACCTGCTGCTGGAGGCCCTGAAGCAGGAAAGCCGTAGTGACGAGCGCGCCAGGCTGCTGGAGCGCATCGAGGCCAGCAGCCAGGCCATGAGCGCGCTGCTCGACGCCCTGCTCGACATCTCGCGGCTGGACGCCGGCACCGTGCGCCTGCAGCGCGCCCCGCTGCAGCTGCAGCCCCTGCTGCTGCGCCTGCGCGACACCTACGAGCGCCAGGCCGAGCGCAAGGGCATTGCGCTGGTCATCCACGGCTCGCAGGCCTGCGTGCGCAGCGACCCCCTGCTGCTGGAGCGCATCCTGGGCAACTTCCTCTCCAACGCCCTGCGCTACACCCCGCCGGGAGGTTGCGTGCTGCTGGCCGTGCGCCTGCGCGGCGCGCACTGCGTGATCCAGGTCCGCGACAACGGCCCCGGCATCGCGCCCGACGAACAGGCGGCCGTGTTCCAGGAATTCGTGCAGCTGCACAACCCGCAAAGAGACCGCAGCCAGGGGCTGGGGCTCGGCCTGGCCATCGTCCAGCGCCTGGCCCGGCTGCTCGACCACCCCGTGGGCGTGCGCTCCTGCCTGGGGCACGGAGCCACCTTCCACATCCAGCTGCCCCGCTGCGAAGTCGCGCCCCCGGCGGCGCCCGGCGTGCCGCCGCCGCACGGCGCGTCCACGCCGGCATCGCCCGGCCTGGAGGGCTGCCGCATCCTTCTCGTGGAAGACGATGCCCTGGTGCGCGACGGCTACGCGCGCCTGCTGCAGCTGTGGGGGGGCGAGGCCCGCGTCCACGCCAACGCCGACGCGGTGCTCACCGCCCTGGGCCAGGGCGGCTGGCGCCCGCACCTCATCGTCACCGATCACCGCCTTGGCGGCGCGCTCAACGGCCGCCAGCTCATCGACGCGCTGCGCCGCCACTGGGCGGCCGAGCTGCCGGCGGTCATCCTGACCGGCGACACCGAAGACGCCGCGCTGGGCCAGTCGGGCACCGAGCGCCTGCGCGTGCTCTACAAACCCGTCAAGCCGGCAGAGCTGCGCCAGGTGCTGGTGCAACTGTGGCGCGCCGGGGGCGCCGCCACCCCGCCCAGGGATTGACGGGCGCCGAGTGCCTGTAATATCGCGCCTCGTGAAGATCCTCATCGTTGACGACCATGGCCTTGTCCGGGAGGGCCTGCAAGCCATCCTCAGCCGCTCCGAGCTGCTCGCCGAGTGCGTGCAGGCGTGGGACGCCGCGTCGCTGTGGCAGCAGCTGGAGCAGCATGCCGACATCGACCTCGTGCTGATGGACATCCAGCTGCCCGATGTCAGCGGCCTGAGCCTGCTCGAAGAGCTCACGCAGCGGTTGCCGCAGCTGCCGGTGATCATGCTCTCCGCAGACCACGACGCCGGCATCGTCCACCATTCGCTGGAGCAGGGCGCACGTGGGTTCCTGCCCAAGTCGTCGCTGAACCAGGTGCTGGTATCGGCCATTCGGCTCGTGGCCGCGGGCGGCGTCTACGTGCCGCCCGAGGCGCTGCAAAAGCCGGCCGCCCGCCCCGCCGCGGCCGGGCCCCAGGCCCCGGTCTCCATTGCGTCCCTGGGGTTCACCGCGCGGCAGACCGACGTGTTCCGGCTGCTGCTGCAAGGCCTGTCCAACAAGCAGATCTGCCGCGAACTCGACCTGGCGGAGCCCACCGTCAAGATCCATGTGCGCGGCATCCTGCGCACCCTGGGCGTGAGCAGCCGCGCCGAGGTGATCGCCAAATACGGCATGTTGAGCCCGTCTCCCTCCACGCCTCGGCAGGCCGCTGCCGCGGACCACTGAAGCAACCCCGTGCCCGGCATCCTGCGGGCCAGTCCGATGTCATTGTTTGCCCAACTTCTGCGGCGCCGCGCGCGCGCGCCCCTGGTCAGCGTGGTGGTGGCCAGCTACAACCACGCCCCCTTCGTGCAAGACTGCCTGCGCAGCGCGCTGAGCCAGGGCATCGACGACCTGGAAATCCTCGTCACCGACGACGGCTCCACCGACGCCACCGCCCAGCACGTCGCCGCCCTGGGCGACCCCCGCATCCACCTGCACGCCTTTGCGCAGAACCGCGGCGCCTGCCTGGCCATGAACGACGCCCTGCGCCGCTCGCGGGGCCGCTACATCGCCGTGCTCAATTCCGACGACCTGTTCCTGCCCGGCAAGCTGCGGCGCCAGATCGACTTCCTGGAGCACAACCCGCAGGTCGGCGCCGTCTTCGGCTGGCCCAGCTTCATCGACGAGCAGGGCCAGCCCTTCCACGACCCCGCGCACAAGGACCACGCCGTCTTCCACCAGCCCAACCGCGGCCGCCACCAATGGCTGCGCCACTTCTTCGACCAGGGCAACGCCCTGTGCCACCCCACGGCGCTGCTGCGCCGCGAGGTCTACCAGAACGTGGGCCTGTACGACCCCCGGCTGGCGCAGGTGCCCGACCTGGACCAATGGATACGCGTGTGCATGCGCTACGACATCCACGTGCTGCCCGAGCCGCTCACCGCGTTTCGCATCCGCAGCGGCCAGCAAAACGCCAGCGGCGCCCGGCCCGAGGTGGTGCGCCGCGACGCCTGGGAGCGTGCCGACGTTCTGCGCCACTACCTGCGCCTGCCCCCGGCGCAACTGCTGCAGGTGTTCCCCGAGTTCGCCGGCCAGGGCGCCGGCCAGGGCGCCAGCCTGGTCGAGCAGCTGGCCTGCCACGCCCTGGCCCTGGGCACGCCGTTTCACCAGCGCTTTGCGCTGCAGGCCTGGTTCGACGCCTTGCCCGCGGGCGGCCTGCTCGATGCGCCCGGCCCCGCCGCCGCGCCGCCGGCCGGCGGCGACCCCACCGCCTGGCGGCGCTACATCGCCGCCACCGCCGCCGCCAACCCCCACCGCATCGGCGGCTGACCGCCCCCCACGACCAGATGCAAACCACCCAGCACGCCTACCTCAGCCGCCTCGACCACCTGCGCTTCTTCGCCGCGGCGCTGGTGGTGCTGTTCCACTACTTCCATACCCAGGTGGGCGACCTGCGTTCGGGCAACCCGTTGGTCTCGCTGGTGGACGAGGGCCACACCGGCATCGCCCTGTTCATGGTGATCAGCGGGTTCATCTTCACCGTGATCGCCGGCGAACGGCACATCCACTACGGCGGCTTCATCAAGAACCGCGTGCTGCGCATCTACCCGCTGTTCGTGTTTGCCGTCTTCCTGCAGCTGTTCATCAGCACCTACAACGACCAGCGCAATTACGGGTTTTTACAGTTGCTGGGCTGGCTCATGCCCTTCCGGTCGGAAACCGTGCCCCTGTCGCCGTACTTCGTGCAACTGTGGACCATCTGGGTCGAGTTCCAGTTCTACCTGATCTTTCCCTTCCTGCTGGCCTTCAGCCGGCGCCACGGCAGCCGCTACCTCTGGGCTTGGCTGGGCCTGCTGGTGCTGGTGCGCGCCCTGGTGTACGCGGCCAGCGGCAGCGTGCGCTTCATCGCCTACGAAACCCTCTTCGGCCGGCTCGACCAGTTCATCATCGGCATGCTGCTCGCGCGCTTTTGGCGGGTGCGGCAGGCGCTGCAGGCGCGCGCCGCCCGGGCGGGCGGGGCGGTGGCGCCCCACCTGTCGCCGCTGTGGCTGGCGCTGGCGGGCCTGGCGCTGCTGCTGGGGCTGCATGCCTTCAGCCGCAAGGTGGGGTTTTCCGAACTGGCCAGCCCCGTGTGGATCATCTGGCCGGGGCTGGAGGCCGCCCTATGGGCCGTCTTCGTCGGGGTCTACCTGTGCACGCGCTGGCCGGGCCCGCAGGCGCTGCGCCAGCGCATCGACCGCGCGCTCGCGGCCCTGGGGGCCGTGAGCTTTTCCACCTATGTGCTGCACAACCTGGTGATCGCGGCCTACAACGCCCGGCTGCCGCCCCTGGCCACCGGCGCCGGCCCCGTGGCGGACGCCCTGGCCACCGGCGCCCTGCTGCTGCCGGCCGTGCTGGCCCTGTCGGCCATCACCTACCACCTTATCGAGCGCCCCTTCCTGGCGCTGCGCGGCGGCTACCTGAGCTGAGGTCCTGCAGGCAGCGCAGTGCGTTGTCAATATGCAACACAATCGGACTAATCCTTTGGGCTTAGTACACTCGATTTCATATAGGAGATGATGCTCCTAAGTTGTTGATTCGCAAGGAAAAAATCCGGCTGAAAAAGGGCGGCCGGAACCCGGGGGTGTAGTCGTGGAGCTAAGCCTTCCGGGGCGCAGGTGTTGCCAAATACTACCGATAGAATCATTCGGGTCGACGGGCGGGGAAGCCCCCCTCTTCGGTCGATTTTTTCAACGTTTGAAAGAGGCTTTTCCTATGACGTACTTCACCACCGGCGCTCAGCTGCAAGCAGCCCTGAACGCACTGCCCAACACCAAGACGGGCAACTTTGTCGCGTTCGACTCCTTCTTCTACGGTCAGCAATACATGGGTGACTACCAGGGCACCCTGTCGCCCATCGAGCACTTCGTGCAGATCGGCGCGGCCCGTGGCTACAAGCCCAACGCCACGTTCGACCCCGTTTACTACGCCAATGCCTTCGCCGACCTGAAGGGCAAGGGCTTCGACTCGGCCGACCTGCTGTACCACTTCATGCAGTACGGCCTGGACGAAGGCCGCGTTCCCAACGCCGCACTGGCTTCGTTCGACGGCAAGGCCTACCTGGCCGCCTACCCCGATGTGGCCGCCTACGTGAACGCCAACCTGGCCCAGTTTGGCGGCAGCGCCACCAACGGCGCCCTGGCCCACTATGTGAAGTTCGGTGCTGCCGAAGGCCGCACGGCTCCTGGCACTTCGGTTTCCAACGGCCAGACCTTCACGCTCACTAACAGTATCGACAACATCGTCGGCACCGCTGGCAACGACACCATTCTGGCTGGTGACCAGAACGGCGTTGCTACCCTCAGTGCTGGCGACCAAATCAACGCTGGCGCTGGCATCGATACGCTGAAGATTTACGCTGGCTTGGCAAACTTTGCTTCCGCCACCATCAAGGGCGTCGAAATCGTCGAGGACTACACTGGCGCTACCACTATCGATGTTTCCGCCAATGCCGACATCAAGGAAGTTTGGCTGAACAAGGCCAGCACCAACGCCGCTACCGCTGCCAAGACCCAAGTGGTTGGTTTCGGTGATGCCGCTGGTGGTGCAGCAGCTGTCGCCACCTTCACCGCGGTGGGTGGCACTGCCGATGCAGCTACCATCGCCGTCAAGGACGCTGGCAAGACCACGGCTTACACCTCCATCACCGTTGCTGGCATCGAAGCTCTGACGGTTAACGCCACCGGTAGCAACAAGCTGGGCAATCTGGTTGCCGCTGCTGCTGAAACCATCACCTTCACCGGCGCTGGTTCGGTCACCGCCACGCTCGTTCCCGGCACCACCGTGCTCAAGTCGGTTGACGCCTCGGCCAACACCGGCGGCGTGAACCTGACCCTGACGGATGCTCAATTCGGCACCAACCCCATCAAGGTTACCGGCGGTGCGGGCAACGACAAAATTGCATTCACGGACGCACTGGGTGCCAAGGCCACCATTGACCTGGGCGCAGGCAACAACACCCTGGAAATCGTTCAAGGCGCTACTGCGCTGACCACTGGCTCGACCTTTGTGGCCGGCGCCGGTACCAACGACACCCTGGTGCTGAACACCACCACGACGGCTATCGACGCCACCAGCGGCAAGATGTTCA
Organism: Diaphorobacter sp. MNS-0; assembly: GCF_019602835.1. Classification (NCBI taxonomy): domain Bacteria; kingdom Pseudomonadati; phylum Pseudomonadota; class Betaproteobacteria; order Burkholderiales; family Comamonadaceae; genus Diaphorobacter; species Diaphorobacter sp. MNS-0. The sequence continues at coordinate 621,891 of NZ_CP080761.1, forward strand.
CGGGCTTCGAGAACATCGTGCTCAAGGGCGCATCCAGCTACACCGTGGGCCACATTGCCGGCATCACGGGCTTTGAGATTGCCTCTGGTGCTGCTACCTCGGCAACGCTCGACAAGCTCGCTAGCGCCACCAGCGTGAAGATCTCCGCATCTTCCACGGGCACGCAAACCCTGACCCTGGCCGACAACTCCGACGCTACCAGCGCCGTGAACGTCAGCCTGGACAACAGCGCGGCCGTGACTGCTGCCGGCGGTGTGGCACAAGCCGGTATTTCGACTCTGATCGATACCAATGCCCACGTGCTGAACTTTGCCTCCAACGGCACGGTGGCAACTGGCTCGGTGAACAAGATTGATCTGACGGGTATGGCCAACTCCCTGGCTCAGCTCACCAACATCAAGATCGCCGGTAGCCAAGCAGCTGAACTGACGACGGCTGCCGCCTCGGCTCTGACCCTTATCGACGGCTCCGCCGCCACCGGCGCGCTGACGATCACGGCCACTGGCGCCACCAAGTCCATGACCATCAAGGGCGGTGACGGCAAGGACACGATCGTGGCCAGCGATGCAGCCGGCGTGGTTTCCACCATCACCGGCGGCAAGGGTGCTGACAAAATCACTCTGGGCGGTACCGCTACAAACAACAAGGGCGACGTGGTCAAGCTGACGGGCCAAGCGGATTCGACGGCCGCTGGTTTTGACAGCATCACCAACTTCGCGGGTGGTACGACGGTTGCAGCCAACGCCGACAAGCTGGACCTGTCCGCTTTTGGCTTCACGGGCGCACAGGCTGGCATCTTTACCCTGGCAGCAGGCAAGGCAACGGTGACTGGCACGGGTACCGCAGCAGTGAACTTCACTATCACCGATGCACAAGCCAAGGACTTCTTCGCCAATGCCGGCGCAGACCTGGGCGTGGCGCTCTACACGAACGCCAATGAAACCTTCGTGTTCATCGACGCGGACAAGAACGGTGACTGGAATGCCGCGACCGACTCGGTGGTGCTGCTGGTGGGCAATTACTCGGTTGACCTGCTCACCGCTGGTCAGTTCACCTTCGCCTAATCTCCCCCGGAGACAAGCACCCGCCCCCGGGTAGGTGCTTGAGGTGAAAGCCTGCAAAACCCCCGACTCTTCGGAGTCGGGGGTTTTTTACATCGATAATCAGCGTCCTCACGCCCATGTGGCTCAGTGGTAGAGCACTCCCTTGGTAAGGGAGGGAATAAAAGGACACCCACTTTAGTTGCCTAAATAATCAGCACGCCCTACACTCACCCCATGACCCGCCCCCGCTGCGCCCTCGTTTCCCTGGCCGATACGCCCTGGTACCACGTTGTCAACCGCTGCGTGCGCCGCGCCTTCCTGTGCGGGCACGACGCGCACTCCGGTCAGGACTTTGAACACCGCCGTGGCTGGGTGGAAACGCGCATCCGTGAATTGGCCTCGGTCTTTGCCATCGACGTGGCAGCCTACGCCGTCATGAGCAACCACTACCACGTCGTGCTGCGCGTGGATGCAGCACGTGCCCGCGGCTGGAGCGATGAAGAGGTGCTGCGCCGCTGGACGCAGCTCTTCACCGGCCCCTTGCTGGTGCAGCAGTTCCTGCAGCCGCCGCAGCGCGCCCTGATGGGCCAGGCGCAACTCGAGTGAATAAAAGGACACCCACTTTAGTTGCCTAAATAATCAGCACGCCCTACACTCACCCCATGACCCGCCCCCGCTGCGCCCTCGTTTCCCTGGCCGATACGCCCTGGTACCACGTTGTCAACCGCTGCGTGCGCCGCGCCTTCCTGTGCGGGCACGACGCGCACTCCGGTCAGGACTTTGGAATTAAAAAGGACACCCACTTTAATTGCCTAAATAAACAGCATTCTTTAAACTCCTGCCCATGACCCGTCCCCGCTCCTCCCTCGAAATAACGTAACTACAATAAGTGCTATGCAGATCGAGTTCGACCCCGACAAGCGCGACAAGACACTCGCAGAGCGTGGCTTGGATTTCGCCCAGGCTGGCGAGGTGTTCGCCGGGGTGAATGTCACGGCAGAAGATGCCCGTTTTGACTATGGTGAGCCACGGTTCACTACCGTCGGTGTGTTGGATGGCCGGATGGTTATCTTGGTCTGGACGCCTCGCGGCGAGGTTCGCCGCATCATCAGCATGAGGAAAGCCAATGAACGTGAAATCGCAAGATTCGCCCAAGCCCTGGGTTGACCCAGACGACGCGCCGGAGTTGACGCAAGATTTCTTCGAGCAGGGCGAGTGGAAAATCGGTGAGCAGCCAGTATCTGCCCCAGAAGGCGCGGCTGCGCTGCGTGAGGCACTTTCCCGTGGCCGCCCCAAGGCGCAAAGCACCAAACAGGCCCTGACGGTGCGCTACGACGCGGAGGTCATCGCGGCCTTCAAAGCCACCGGCAAAGGCTGGCAGACACGCATGAATGATGCCTTGAAAGACTGGCTGCAGACGCATTCGCCAGCGTGACATCATGACCCGCCCCCGCTCATCCCTTATCTCGCTGGCCGAAACACCCTGGTACCACGTCGTCAACCGCTGCGTGCGCCGCGCTTTTCTGTGCGGCCAGGATGCAGCCACCGGCAGCAATTTTGACCACCGCCGGGGCTGGATAGAAACGCGCATCCGTGAGTTGGCCTCGGTCTTCACCATTGACCTCGCCGCCTATGCGGTGATGAGCAACCACTACCACGCCGTGCTGCGCGTGGACGCAGCCCGCGCCCAGGCCTTAGGCGACGATGAGGTGCTGCGCCGCTGGACGCAGCTGTTCACCGGCCCCTTGCTGGTGCAGCGCTACCTGGGCGGTGCGCTGCTGGGCGAGGCAGAGCGCCTGAAGGTGGCCGAGTTTGCCGCGCTGTACCGCCAGCGCCTGACCGATGTGTCGTGGTTTATGCGCGTGCTCAACGAAACCATTGCCCGCCAGGCCAATGCCGAGGATGGTTGCACGGGGCGCTTTTGGGAAGGGCGCTTTAAAAGCCAGGCGCTGCTCGATGAGCAGGCACTGCTGGCTGCCATGGCCTACGTGGACTTGAACCCCATTCGCGCTGGCATGGCCCAGAGCCTTGAGGACAGCGCCCACACCTCTATTGCCGCGCGCCTGGCCGAGCTGCAAGGCCGGGCTTTTGAGCCGGTGCGGGCACCTGTGGCGGCGCCCGCACTGCCTGCGTTGCCCCCAGAAGCTGCGGGTGAAGCGGCCCCCACGCCGCGCCCACCATGTCCCAGCCTGCGCTCAGAGCAAGAGCTATCGGCGCTGCCCGAGGCACCGCTGATGCCGTTTGACCCCACCAGCTGCTTTGCGCAGGCGGTGCCGTTTGGCTTGGAGGAATACCTGGACTTGGTCGATACCATGGGCCGCGTCGTGCATCCGAGCAAGCGCGGGGCCATCCCCGCCAGCACGCCGCGCCTGCTCAGCCGCCTGGGCATGGATGCCGAGGCCTTTATTGCCAGCGCCGACCATTTCTTCAAGGACTTTGCCAGCGCCGTGGGCACGCCCGCCAAGCTGATCGAGCTGGCCGCCCACCGCCAGCAGCGCTGCCTGCGTGGCCTGGCGGCAGCCAAGAGGGTGTTCGAAGCCAAGGCCGCGTAAGCCGGATGCTGTAGCCGCAAATACCAGGGGGTAGGGCATGGTTTTTTTGGTCAAATCTCTTGGATAACTAAGTAAAGTTTTCCGCCACCAGACCCTGCCGCCCACCCCCCCACTGCCTCGCTGCCGCTGGCAGGTGCCCCTGCAGCTCGGGGCGCCTGAGTTGCTGCAGACCTCCAATACAAAGGACACCCACTTTAGTTGCAATACAAAGGACACCCACTTTAGTTGCCTCCCCACTTTAGTTGCCTCAATCCGTAGCACTGCCTACACTGAGGCCGCATGCCCCGCCCCCGCTAAGCCTGCTGGCCAAACAACATATGCCAACAATTTTGAGAGTGGATGGATTTCGGTTCTATTTTTATAGCCACGAGCCGAACGAGCCGCCCCATGTGCATATCGACAAGGATGCAGCGACCGCCAAAGTGTGGTTACATGATGCGGCGGTTGCACGCAGCATGGGTTTCTCTGCACAAGATTTAAGCAAAATTCAACGGATGGTGAAAATTCACCAATCTTCTTTAAAGGAGGCATGGAATGCATTCTTTGGCACCTGAAACAGACGTGCGCGCAATGCATGTGGTCGTAGAAGATGCGCGTTTGGTGGTCGATTTGATGGACGGGCGCACGATTGCGGTGCCGTTGGTCTGGTACCCCAGATTGGCCAACGCCACGCCCCAGCAACGCAGCCATTGGGAGCTGGCTGGTGGGGGCTATGGCATCCATTGGCCTGATATTGACGAAGATTTGAGCACCGAGGGGCTGCTGCGCGGCGCCAGGGCGCCTCAGGTGGGCTTGAAGCCATGACCCGCCCACGTTCTAGCCTGATTTCGCTGGCCGACACGCCCTGGTACCACGTCGTCAACCGCTGCGTGCGCCGTGCCTTTTTGTGCGGACATGATGCCGCCACGGGCGGCAACTTTGACCACCGCCGGGGCTGGATAGAAACGCGCATCCGCGAGCTGGCCTCGGTCTTCACCATCGACGTGGCGGCCTATGCGGTGATGAGCAACCACTACCACGCCGTGCTGCGGGTGGACGCTGCCCGCGCCGAGGCCCTGGGCGACGATGAGGTGCTGCGCCGCTGGACGCAGCTGTTCACCGGTCCGGTGCTGGTGCAGCGCCACTTGGGCGGCGTGCCGCTGGGCGAGGCGGAGCGCCTGAAAGTGCGCGAGTTTGCTGCGCTGTACCGGCAGCGGCTGGCCGATGTGTCGTGGTTCATGCGCGTGCTCAACGAAACCATTGCCCGCCAAGCCAATGCCGAGGACGGCTGTACCGGGCGCTTTTGGGAAGGGCGCTTCAAAAGCCAGGCGCTGCTGGACGAGCAGGCCCTGCTGGCCGCCATGGCCTATGTGGACCTCAACCCCATTCGCGCCGGCATGACCGAAAGCCTGCAGGACAGTGCCCACACCTCCATTGCCGCGCGCCTGGCCGAGCTGCTGGGCCAAGCTTTTGTGCCCGTGCGGGCACCTGTGGCAGCGACCGCACTGCCTGCCTTGCCCCAGGCTGCGGATGAAACGGCACCCACGCCAAGCCCGCAATGGCCCAGCCTGCGATCAGAAGAAGAGCTATCAGCGCTGCCCGAGGCACCGTTGATGCCATTTGACCCCACCAGCCGCTTTGCGCAGGCGGTGCCGTTTGGCCTGGAGGAATACCTGGACCTGGTCGACACCATGGGTCGCGTCGTGCACCCGGCCAAGCGCGGCGCCATTCCCGCCGGCACGCCGCCCCTGTTGGGCCGCCTGGGCATGGATGCCGAAGCCTTCATTGCCGCGGCCGACCATTTCTTCAAGGACTTTGCCAGCGCCGTGGGCACGCCCGCCAAGCTGATCGAGCTGGCCGCCCACCGACAGCAGCGCTGCCTGCGTGGCCTGGCTGCGGCCAAGAGGGTGTTCGAAGCCAAAGCCGCGTAAGGCAGGCGCTACTGCCGTCACTCTGCGCACGGGACGTCGCGCGGCGTGGTAGGGGTGTGCCCAGCCCCCATCTAGCGAACGCAAACAGCTATTAAATAAATAGCAAAAAGCAGGTGCTCAACCAGCGCATTCATTAATGCGAGCTTGAGCGCGGTGGTGTCGCAGAATAAAAGGACACCCACTTTAGTTGCCTAAATAATCAGCACGCCCTACACTCACCCCATGACCCGCCCCCGCTGCGCCCTCGTTTCCCTGGCCGATACGCCCTGGTACCACGTTGTCAACCGCTGCGTGCGCCGCGCCTTCCTGTGCGGGCACGACGCGCACTCCGGTCAGGACTTTGAACACCGCCGTGGCTGGGTGGAAACGCGCATCCGTGAATTGGCCTCGGTCTTTGCCATCGACGTGGCAGCCTACGCCGTCATGAGCAACCACTACCACGTCGTGCTGCGCGTGGATGCAGCACGTGCCCGCGGCTGGAGCGATGAAGAGGTGCTGCGCCGCTGGACGCAGCTCTTCACCGGCCCCTTGCTGGTGCAGCAGTTCCTGCAGCCGCCGCAGCGCGCCCTGATGGGCCAGGCGCAACTCGAGCAGGTGCATGCACTGGCGGACACCTACCGCGCCCGTCTGTTTGAACTGTCGTGGTTCATGCGCGTGCTCAACGAGTCGATTGCGCGCCAGGCCAATGCCGAAGACGGCGTGAAAGGCCGCTTTTGGGAGGGGCGCTTCAAGAGCCAGGCGCTGCTGGACGAGCAGGCCCTGCTGTCGGCCATGACCTATGTGGACTTGAACCCGGTGCGCGCCGGCATGGCCGAGAGCCTGGAGGACAGCGCCCACACGGCCATCGCCGCCCGCCTGGCCGAGCTGCGGGGCCAGCCCTTTGTGCCGGTGCAGGCGCCGCAGGCGCCTCTGCAGGCTGCGCAGCACAGCAGCGCGCCTGGCGCCGCTGCGCCTCTGCCCCACTTGCTGCCCGAGCAGGCCCTGGCCTGCCTGCCCGAGGCACCGCTGATGCCGTTCGACCCTACCGGCAGGTTTGCCCAGGCAGTACCGTTCGGGCTGCAGGAATACCTGGACTTGGTGGACACCGTGGGCCGCGTGGTTCACCCCACAAAGCGTGGCACCATTGCCCACCATGTGCCGCCCTTGCTGCAGCGCCTGGGCATGGACACCGAGGCGTTCATTGCCTGCGCCGATACCTTTTTTCGCTCCTTTGCCAACGCGGTGGGCACGCCGGCCAGTTTGGCTCAACTGGCTGCCCGGCGCCAGGCACGCGCCCTGCGCGGCATGGCCACCGCCCGCCAAATGCTGTCCCCCAGACCAGAACGCGTGGCTTGAAGCCAAATAGGCCTCCAGCGCTTATGCAGCAAGCGCTGGCAGCTATCAAAATCATTCTTCCGAGGGGCTCACAAAAGGCCCCCTCACCTTCATTGCCACAGCAGAAAGCCGCTCCAGTTTCAATGCAGGGCTGCGAGGGCTGCCTCGGGGGCTTTGTCGAGCACCTTAAGCAGTGCCTTGGCTGCACCCGTACACACCTGCCTGCTACCCACACGCCCATCGACAGGCACATCCGGGCATTTGCTCCCGGCGGCCGTGTCCGTGTCGCCCAAACTCGTTCTGTCCTGTGTCTCGAATGGGGTCGAAGCAGGCATTGCAGCCTGCAGCGCCCCGTTACAGCCGCACCAGCGCAACTACGCGCATGCGGCTATCGCAGTCTGATCCCGATTGGCGACGGAATCGTGAGGCTTTCCAGCCTCGAAGTCTCGATGCAGCGGGGGTGGCAGCCCCCGCGCACGGTTCAGTGGCAGGTTCTGTCACCCCTTGTGTTGGCAGCACACGAGGTCTGCGCTGTATAGCGACGGCGCAGCTGCGACAGTCGCAGCTGGCCGCTGGCCAGGCGCTGCACGTACAGCACGCGCGGCAGCGCCAGGACGGCTTGGCCCGGCATGCGCCGCTGGTGTTCGGCGCGCGCCAGTTGCTGCAGTTTCTTGACCTGCACACGGCAGCCAGCAAAACCGGGGGTGCGCGCAAGGCGCTGCACCTGCCCTGGCAGCAGCCAGGGGCTGCGCCGGGCGGTGTCAATCAGATGGGCGCGCCAGCCTTGGTAAGCCCCTTCGCTCAGGCGCCAGGTCCAGGCGCTGTGGGCCTGGCCTGCGCGGGGCAACTGCACGAGCTCAAAGTCCCGCACCTGCACGCGCCCGGTGGCCGTGCCTGCGTCGTGCAGCACTTCCAGCTGCTGGGCCAGGCTCTGGCCAGGGGTGAGCAGCAGCGTCCACAGCAGGGCGTCGTCATCGGCTTCGGCGGTGTCGGCGGTACCTGGCACCGTGGGCGCATATAGCAGCAGCACGGCAGCGGCCTCACCCTTGTGACGTGCCCATGCGCGCTGGTGGCGCGAGCGACCCACGGCGTACAGGCGGTCGAATTTGCGCACCAGCGCCGCCGCTTTGTCCACGCGGATCGTGCCGCTGCACCAGTGGCGGTATCCCAGGCGCACATGGTCGCAAATGCGCTGCAGGTAGCTCGAGAGGTGCGTGTGCACCAGGGGGTCGTGGCCAGGGGTGTGGCTCATGCGGGTCTCCTTGAATCGTTCTGGCTGTGTTTTGAAGTGCCGGGCGGGCGGCGGGCACCGGCACCAACAAGGCAAAGCCTTGTGGGCCGGGGCTTTGCTGGGTATAGCGAGCGCGCTGTGCGCGCGAACAAGAAAGATTCCAAGTTTTTGCGGGAGCAGGGTTTTTTTGCGCGTGCGTGCTGTGCGCCAGTCGCTATACGCAAGGAGGACAGGGTGTTCTCAGGCCATTTTTGAAAGAAAGGACATGACATGCGTATTGACAAAGACACCACCGCTTTGGTGAACAGCCACCGCCCACTGCCTCGCTGCCGCTGGCAGGTGCCCCTGCAGCTCGGGGCGCCTGAGTTGCTGCAGACCTCTGCATCGGTGTCCGTGTTTGCCGGCCTGCTGGCCGGGATCACGCTGGACAGCGATGGTCTCGAGGGGTTGCTCAAGAAAGAAGGTGGACACCACCAAGACTGAGGACATACCAACACAAGGCTGATTTTTGAGGGATTGCCACTGATTGAGACCGCGGGTTGTACGACCTGCGGTTTTTTTTCGCCCCCCGCAAAAAGGCTAAACCCCACCCCCTAGACCTCTCAGTCCGGCCGATATGGCCGCTGAGTTGTCTGGTGCGTGCAAGGGTTGCATGCCGCTCAACGCCGTCGTCGCCGGGTTTTTACCGGAGATGACAGATGTTGGGTATAAAAAACCAGGGTACGGGAACCCTGCGCGTGATGGAGCTGTTTGCGGGGGTGGGCGGGTTTCGCCAAGGGCTTGAGCAAGTGCGCACACCAGCGCAGCAGGCCGCTTTTAAAGTGGTGTGGGCCAATCAGTATGAGCCCGCGAGCAAAAAACAGTGGGCGGCCGAGGTCTACCGCGCGCGCTGGGGAGTGCAGGACTTGGTCAACGAGGACATCTTTGAAGTGCTGCAGGAGCCGGCGCTGATGGCGAGCCTTGATGCACTGTGCCCGGATGTGTTGGTCGGGGGCTTTCCATGCCAAGACTACTCCGTGGCGAAGCCGCTGAGCCATTCGCAGGGGCTTCAAGGGGACAAGGGGGTGATGTGGTGGGCGGTCAGCCGGATGCTGCAAGCGCGCCGCGCAGCGGGCGCACCGCTGAAGTACCTGGTGCTGGAGAACGTGGACCGGTTGCTCTCTTCGCCGGCCACGTGTCCAGGGCAAGACTTTGCCCGGATTCTGGTCTCCCTGCAGCAAGAAGGCTATGCGGTCGAGTGGCGGGTGGTCAATGCAGCGGACTACGGGTTTGCACAAAAGCGCCGCAGGTTGTTCATGGTGGCCGCGCATGAGAGCACGCCGCTGTATACCCGGATGGCGGCATGTGCGGGAGAGGCCCAGCAGGGCAGCTTGCCGTGGTTGCTCAGCGCGGGGGTGCTGTCCAAGGCTTTGCCCGCAAGTGTCAAAGACGGGGGCAAGCTGCAGGTGTTTTCTTTGCCTGTTGGAGATTTTGCGGCGATGTCGTATGTGCCGCTCAAGCGCGGCAGCGGCTTTGCCTCGGGCGGGGTGTGTGCGGCAGGTTGGGTGTGCACAGCACCCCTGGTGGCCCAGAAACTGACGGATTTCACGGAGTTCACCGGCTTGGCACAGGCCCTGACACTGGGCGATGTCGTGCGCGAGACGGGCGAGGCGGTGGCGCCGGCATGTTTTTTGGCGGATGCCGCGTTGCCCAAGTGGCAGCGGCTCAAGGCAGCCAAGTCGATTGCGCGTGTCAGTGCGCATGGCCATGCTTACCATTTCAGCGAGGGCGCGATGGCGTTTCCGGACCGGTTGGACGCGCCGGCACGCACCGTCATCACGAGCGAAGGTGGCGCTGGTGCGTCGCGCACGACGCACGTGGTGCGGCATGCGGATGGGCGGCTTCGGCGCCTGGTGCCCGAGGAGCTGGAAGTGCTCAACGGGTTTGCCCGGGGCTTCACGGACATTGCCGGCATCACGCCCGCAAAGCGAGGGTTTTTGATGGGCAATGCGTTGGTGACGGGGCTGGTGACGGCCATTGGCCGGGCGCTGTGGCAGGCACAGACCTGAAAGGTAGGGAGACTGCATGCGAAACCACTGCAGGCAGTTTGTCTGGCACGGCGACCTGCTGTCAGATGGGTTTGCCAAGATTGCGCAGCAGGCGAGTATCAGTATGCAAGGACTGGGGGGCCCCCAACACAATGCGGGCGAAATCCGGATGGCGTGGGTTGATGAGAATGTTGCGCTCCGCCGGCACCACGGCGCTGGGAACGCTCAATAGCGCCGTCTGGGCACCTTGCAGCCACGCTTGCCCCATGGACTGAAGGACATCTCTCGCACCGATGGTGCGCCAATCGTCGGGTAGTTGTTCGATGTTGATGCGTGTCTCGGGCAGATCGTCAGGCAGCTGTGCGGGAATCAGCACGTAGTGCGCCCGCAAGGGATCGTCCTGCACCATCAGTTCAAGCAAGCCCAAAGACTGGGATTCGGCGGTATAGACCACCTCCCAGCCCTTTGGATTCCAGCGCCCGCCGTAAAGCCTCGCGCCTTCACCGCTGAAGGCTGTCTGAGCAAAGCGCGCAGTAGTGATGCGCCAGACGGTGCGCATCAGGCAAACACCCCGTGCTCGATCCGCCCCAAGGTGTCCAGTACGCTGTCGGCACCAATATCCGTGTCCAGCAGCGACAGAGGGGTCACGCCACCGAGCGATGCATTCGGGCTTTGCAGCCAACTCAGCGCACTGTCGGTGTCTTCAAAGACGGTTTCGGCGCGCTCGACCACGCGGGCAAAGCGAACGAACTTGGCGGATTCCTCGGCCGACAACGCACCCTCACGCTTGCGCCTGGCCAGTGTGCGCTCCGGAATGGCCAGTGCGTGCGCCAGCTCGGTCTGCGTGATGCGCGTGAGACGCACCAGGGCATCGACTGAGGCTGATGGCAGCCCCCGACGCACCAGGGGAATCCAGTCCATGACTACCCGGGGGCGGGCATGCAGCACCGCCTCGCCACCGAGAAGGTTCAACGCCGAAGCAACCGAGGAATGCACGCTGGCAGTGGTCATGATGTTCTCCTATGGGGTAAAGCCATTTGGCATGAAGTTTAGTCAAAATTGGCGTTAATGTCCAGGGCGCCTGTCCCACTCGTATTCATTACACACGCTTTCAAAGGAATCACGGTAAACACCACTGAACACATCACCCTCACTTTCCCCATCGAACACGATGGCCTGCCAATCAAGGAGATTGCGCTACGCCGCCCCACGGTGGGCGACCATCTCACCGCGCAGAAAGCCGCCGGCACCGATGCCGAACGCAAAATCCGGCTGATTGCCAATCTGGCCGAACTGCCGCCAGCGGTGATCCACCGGCTCGACATGAAGGACTACGCCCAACTGCAGAAGGTGCTGGGCGGGTTTTTGCAGTGAATCCGGGCGAGCTGCCCGCCCTCGTGGTGGAACTCGCTCTCTACACCCACTGGCCTCGATCTGAACTTCTCGTCCTGGAGGTGAGTGAGTTGGTCGAGGCCTTGTCGTTGGCGCGGCGGCTGTCCACCTTGTGGGGTACGTAATACCGCGTTCATGTGCATACTGTCGGGCGACCGTTCCAATCGCAAAAATGCTCGTGAAATCGTATCCGTCCGGTGACCCCATATTGAACGCGCCGTGAGAAGCGGGCATCGTGCCCACGATTGGAGGATCGTGGAGACGATGGAACAGGTTTCAAGCGAAGGCCGGCCGCGCCGGCGTGAATACAGCAAAGCGTTCAAGGCACAGTTGGTGGCTGCGTGCGCGCAGCCCGGTGCCAGTGTCGGTGGTGTGGCCTTGTCGCACGGGCTGCACGCGAACATGGTGCACCGATGGATTCGGGAGGCGGGCCCTGTGCGCGCTCAACCGGGCGTTTGTTCGGATGCTGAGCCCGGCTTCATCTCGCTGCCGCTGACGGCAATGGCGGACAGCACCCATGAGGAGCAGGCGCTGGCTGCATTACCGCCATCCGCGCCTTTACCGCTGCCGTCTGCGCCAGTCCATGTGCGCCTGCAACGCGGCGAACTGGTGGTCAGCCTGCAGTGCCCACTGGGCCAGTGCGGGGCGCTCTTGCGCGAGGTGTTGCGGTGATCCGGGTCGATGCGGTCTGGATGTCCACGCAACCGCTGGACATGCGCGCCGGCCCCGAGACGGCCCTGGCCAGAGTGGTGCAAGTCTTTGGCGCGGCCCGCCCGCACCACGCTTATCTCTTTGCCAACGCACGGGCCAACCGCCTGAAGGTACTGGTGCACGATGGCTTTGGCGTCTGGCTGGCCGCAAGGCGCCTGAACCAGGGCAAGTTTGCCTGGGGCGATGAGCGCCTGGGTCCTCGGCTCACACTCAGCGTCGAACAACTGCAAGCCCTGGTCACGGGCTTGCCCTGGCAGCGCCTGGGAGAAGACGCTGTGATCACGGTGCTGTGATGTTGGTCGCCCCTGGGGCGGCGTTCAATTCGTGGATATGCCAGTAGGCGGCTGCCCACCCATCAGGGATGATGACGGCCATGAACGAACCGGTGGATCTGCAGAGCATGGACGAGGCGCAAATGCGCCAGATGCTGCAGCACCTCATGAGCGAGCTCAAACACAAGCAGACGCTGCTGGACAAGCTCAGCTACGAGATGGCCATCCTCAAGCGGCTGAAGTTCGCCGCCAAGACCGAGGCATTGAACGCCGATCAGCGCAGTCTGCTGGAAGACGCGCTCGAAGAAGACCTGCAGGCGGTGGATGAGGAGATCGAGCAGCTGCGCTCGGCTGAAGAGCGCAGCCCACGCCAGCAACCCAAGCGCCTGCCATTGCCGGCACAACTGCTGCGCCAGGAATTCACACACGAGCCCGAGGTGACTGAGTGCTGCGGCCAGGCCATGCGCCGCATGGGCGAGGACGTGGCCGAGAAGCTCGACTACACGCCCGGCGTGTTCATGGTGCACCGCCATGTGCGCGGCAAATGGGTGTGCGCGTGCTGCCAGACGCTCAAGCAGCAGCCGGTCGAGGCGCACATCATCGACAAGGGCCTGGCCACCACCGGCTTGCTGGCCCAGGTGCTGGTGGCCAAGTACGCGGACCACCTGCCCCTGTACCGCCAGGAGAGCATCTATGCCCGTGCTGGGGTGCCGCTGGCACGCTCGACCCTGGCGCAGTGGGTGGGCAGCTGCGGCGTGCAACTGCAGCCGCTGGTCGATGCGCTGCGTCAGGAGGTGCTCGCACACAGCATCGTGCACGCCGATGAGACCCCGGTGCAGATGCTCAAGCGCGGCAGCGAGCGCGATGGCAAGACGCACCGCGCCTACCTGTGGGCCTACACCCCGGGGCGGCACGAAGACCTCAAGGCCGTGGTCTACGACTTCTGCGAAAGCCGCGCGGGCAAGCACGCCGGTGAATTTCTCAACGGCTGGCGCGGCACGCTGCTGGTCGATGACTTTGCGGGCTACAAGCAGCTCATGGGCGAGCACATCACCGAAGCGGCTTGCTGGGCGCACGCCCGGCGCAAGTTCTTTGAGCTGCACGCAGCCAACAAGAGCCAGATCGCCGAGCAGGCGCTGGTGCAGATCGGGCAGCTCTACGAGGTGGAGAGGCAGGCGAGCAATGTCGATGGCACCGAGCGGCTGCGAATGCGCCAGCAGCACAGCCGCCCGATCGTGGACAAATTGCACGCCTGGCTGAGCGAGCACCGCAGTAAGGTACCCGAGGGTTCAGCCACGGCACGGGCCATCGACTACAGCCTGCGGCGCTGGCAGCCGCTCACGCGCTTGCTGGACAACGGCCAACTGCCGATCGACAACAACTGGATCGAGAACCAGATGCGACCGGTCGCGCTCGGTCGTAAGAACTGGTTATTTGCCGGGTCGCTGCGGGCGGGACAGCGTGCGGCTGCCGTGATGAGCCTGATCCAGTCGGCCAAGCTCAATGGCCACGACCCACACGCTTACCTCAAGGATGTGATGACCCGACTGCCCACACACAAGGACAGCCGCATCGGGGAACTGTTGCCGCATCGGTGGCAGAGCGCCACGATCTGAGTCTCAGTCATGACCGCCGGCGACGGTCAATATGGGGTGGCCGGACGGATACGTGAAATCGAGCTCTTTGCTGTGAAGGCTCGATTTCAGGTGCATTACAGCAAAACACTGTTCTATGACGGCGCCGTAGGCCCGCACTGAGCGGCCGCTCGGCACAACACGGCCTCAGGCAGACTTCAAGAACGCCCCTTCGTTGGCTGCAGCCACCGGCAACCAGCTCTGCAGGCCCGATTGCAGCGCTGCTGCATCGGCCGCAGCCGACTTCCTGGCACGCGAGAGATGCGCGTAGCGCATCGTCGTTCGCATCTGCGTGTGCCCCAGCGCATGCATCACGTCGTACAGCTCAAACGAGCTGTTGATGAGCAAGCTGGCAAACGTGTGGCGCAAATCATGCACACGGATATCTGCCAAGCCGGCCCTCTTGCGTGCCGAGTTCCAGGCGTAGAAGATGGAAACGAAAGGCTTGCCGGTGGCCGGGTTGGCAAACACCCAGGGCGTCTCACCGCGCCGGGGCATGGCCTGGAGCATGCCCACCAGGGCATCTGAGAGCTGCACCACCCGTGGCTTGCCTGACTTCGTATCGGGCAGGAACCAGGTCTTGGCCTGTAGGTCAATGTCTGCCCACTTGGCATCCAATACCTCGCGTTTGCGCATGCCGGTCAGCAACAAGGCTGGCACGATAAAGCGCAGCATCTTGTTGGGACTGTCCTGCACAGCCTGCTGCAGTCGAACCATCTCCTCGGGTGAAAGAAACCGCTCCCTCGCATTCTGCGGATCGGCCAGTTGCACATGCTTGGCCGGATTCTTGAGCACTCCGGGCACTTCCCATTTGAGTGCAAGATTGAACATGTAGCGCAGCAAGATGATGCGCCGGTTGGCGGAGCCTCGCGCCGCACCGCGGGCCAGGTCAGCATGGTGGTAGGCCTCAATGTCCTCTAGTCCTACTGTGTCATAAATGTGGCATCATGAATCCTCCCAATTCTTTTTGTGAGGGACGATGAGTGCGAGTGAACGGTTTGACCAGTACATGGCGCATTTGTCGCGGGCGCTGGGACACGCAGATCGCTACGCAGGTCTCAAGGGTTATTGCACAGGTTTGATGCTGCCACTATCGCGAAAGAGTGTGGAGCCCATGGCCGCGCGGGTGGATCCGCTTCATGCCAGTGCAAGGCACCAAGCACTTCATCACTTTGTGGCTAAGGCCCAATGGTCCGATGTCGAAGTTCTGCGCCGGGTCTGCCAGTGGGTTGTGCCACACATGGATTTCAGCCGAGGAGGCTGGTGGATCATCGACGACACGGGCTTTCCCAAAAAGGGCGTGCACTCGGTGGGCGTAGCCCGTCAATACTGCGGCATGCCTGGAAAACAGGACAACTGCCAGGTGGCGGTGAGCGTCTCGCTGGCTTGCGATCAAGGCAGCATTCCTGTGGCATGGCAGCTCTATTTGCCCCAGGACTGGGCGCAAGACGCTGAGCGACGCAAGCGCACAGGCGTACCAGAGTCGGTTCGCTTTGCGACCAAGACACAGATTGCCTTGCATCAGTTGCGCACCCTGCTGAGCGAGGGTGCACCCCGACACTGCGTGTTGGCTGATGCAGGCTACGGCGTGGACACCGCGTTCCGGCAGGCGCTCAGCGACATGGGGTTGCACTATGCGGTGGGGGTGACCTCAGCGGTCGTAGTCTGGCCCCCTGGCGTCGAGCCACTGCCACCTGAGACCTACAGCGGCAAAGGCAGGCCCCCAGTGACGCCAAGGCGCACCGCTCAGTTGCAACCGATGAGCGTCAAGGCCCTGGCTTTGTCGTTACCGGCGCAGGCGTTCCAGACAATCAGTTGGCGCGAGGGCACCAACGCGCCACTCACGGGACGGTTCGCAGCGGTGCGGGTGCGTCACGCTGGTGGCAATGCTGGCAAGGCGAGTCTGCGCCCGCAAGAGTGGTTGCTCATCGAGTGGCCAGTGGAGCAGGCCGAGCCAGTCAAATACATCCTGTCAACGCTGCCCGAGAGCACTGCCTTGAACGATTTGGTCAGCTGCGCCTACCAGCGTTGGCGTATCGAGCGCGACTACCAAGACCTCAAGCAGGACTTCGGCTTGGGGCACTACGAGGGGCGCGGCTGGCGAGGGTTCCACCACCATGCGAGCTTGAGCATCGCAGCCTACGCCTTCTTGATGAGCGAGCGACTTATCGCCGACAAGCCTGCCGGGGGTAAAAAAAACTTCATCGAACGCCAAGTGCCTGCCGTTCCCCAAGATTACATCCCCAGAGGCAGGCCTGCGCGCACAGCGGCACGTGGACAACTCGATCACAAGCTTGCGTCATCTGCTGAGTTACGCACTCATAGACCGTCTGGGACAGTGCCCTTGCTGCGGCCGCATCAGCATGAGTGAAAAACTACTTTTATGACACAGTAAGACCAGGGAAGCTCTTCACGAATCAGTTCTGCCTGTGTCACGGCGATGCCTGAACTAAAACAGCACTCACTTTGAGCAATTGGACTGGTGCAGCGCTTGCCGCAGGCGCTGCGCGAGGGCTATTGCCCCGATATTGAAAGCACTACGCTCCCTGCACGCGCACCTGCCCCATGCAAGTCAGCAACTTGTGCCTCGCCATCCACAGGTTTGAGAGCGCAAACAGCGTGATGATCTGCGCCGTGTTCTTCTTGAGCCCTCGGTAGCGCACCTTCACATACCCAAACTGCTGCTTGAGCACTCTGAAAGGATGCTCGACCTTAGCCCGGATGCTGGCCTTGGTGCGCTCCAACTGGTCAATCAGAGCCTCCACAGGCCTGTCTTTGTCCAAAGCCCGGCGCAGCCCTGGGCGCATGGCCACATGCCAACGTACGTTCTTGTTGGCATCGGGCCGCTTGTCTACACCTTGGTAGCCTGCATCACCAAAGGCGTCTGTCTCCTGCCCGTGCAATAGGCTGTTGGCCTCGACCACATCACCGACATTGCCGCTGGTGCCTCGCACCGTATGCACCAGGCCTGAGTCTGCATCCACCCCAATGTGGGCCTTCATACCGAAGTACCACTGATTGCCCTTCTTGCTTTGATGCATCTCGGGGTCACGCTCGTGACTTTGGTTTTTGGTTGAACTGGGCGCAGCAATCAGCGTGGCATCCACTACGGTGCCTGCCTTGAGTTGCAACCCCTTGGCTTGCAGTAGCGCATTCACGGTGGCCAGGATCTGATCGGCCAGCTTGTGGCGCTCCAGCATATGACGAAAGCGCAGGATGCTCGATTCACTGGGGATCTGTGCGTCCCAGTGGGACAGGCCTGCAAAGTCCCGAAAGGCTGGCACGTCGTGCAAGGCTTCTTCCATGGCGGGGTCACTGAGTTTGAACCACTGCTGCATGAAGTGGATGCGCAGCAGCGTGCTCACTGCAAATGGCTGCTGGCCCCGGCGCCCACTCTCGGGTGCGTAGGGCTCTATCAGCGAGACCAGCTCAGCCCAAGGCACCACCAGCTCCATGGCATCGAGAAATTCGCGCTTGCGGGTGCGTTTGGTGGTGTTGCTCAGGCCCAGGCTGCTTTGCTTCATGCGCTTATTGTCTGAGCTTCAGGCTTGCTCAGCCACATCGTACAGGGATTCGTGCAGAGAGTCCCTAAGGCGAAGAAACGCACCGAGCGCCTCAACACCCACCTGATGACCAAGGCGCGCAGCAGCAGCGAGCTGAACTACCTGGCCAGCCCGGTCACCGGCGGTGGTGTCAGCGTGCCACGCTTTCAGCAGCTGTTCCTGCTCGCGCGCCAGCACGGCCACAAGGCCCCGCAGGACTGGGCCGGCTTCGTGTGGAACCTGCTGGCCGTGCAGGGGCAGCGCCTGGTCAAGCAGGGCAGGGCGCTGGACACGCCCGAGCAGAACCTGGCCGAGCTCACCGCCCAGGCCGCCGAGTTGGCCGAGAAGCGCCTGCCGATCCTGAAGGCGCTGCAGCTGGCCTGAGCCGGGCGAGAATTGATACAAGAAAACAGCGGGAATCCCCTCCGGGACGCGATAAATTCACTCGCACGTGGGCTGCATGGGCAGCCCACGGCTTTTTTGAGTGAATGAGGTCCATGCGTATTCTTTTCGTGCACCCGGGGTTCCCGGCACAGTTCCGCCATGTGGCGCAGGCGTTGGTTCAGCAGGGGCATGCGGTGCGGGCGCTGTGCCAGAAGCCCCCCGAGGGCGCCGCCCCCGAATTCGACGTGCCCGGCGTGCAGGTGCATGCCTATGGCCTGCCGCGCGGCGGCACGCCGGGGGCGCAGGGCTGGGTGGCCGAGCTGGAGCTGCGGGCGATCCGCGGCGAGGCGGCGCTGCAGGCCGCGCTGGCGCTGCGCGACGAGCAGGGGTTCGCGCCCCACGTGATGCTGGCCCATGCGGGCCTGGGCGACAGCCTGTTCCTGAAGGCGGTGTGGCCCGGCGCCCGCCTGGGCCTGTGGGGCGCTCACTACCACGACGCGGCGAGTGCGCGGCATGCGGACCATGACCCGGGCCTGAGCCCGCTACAGGCCCTGGACGCGGCGGCGCGCGCACGCGCCGAGGCGCTGGTGCAGGCGCAGCTGCGCATGCGCAATGCCCAACTGGACCTGCACCTGCGCGAGGCGGACGGGCTGCTGGTGCCCACCGACTGGCAGGCGGCGCGGTTTCCCGCGCCGTGGCGCGAGCGGCTGTGGGTGGCGCACGACGGCATCGACACCGAAGCGCTGGCGCCGAACGCGCAGGTGCGCGCGACGCTGCCCGGCGACGTGGCGCTGGCGCCCGGCGACGAGGTCGTGAGCTTCGTGGCCCGCAGCCTGGAGCCGCGGCGCGGCCTGCAGGTGGTGATGCGCGCCCTGCCGCGGCTGCTGGCCCAGCGCCCCGCGGCGCGGGTGCTCATCGTGGGCGCGGAGGGCCCGGGCCAGGGCCCGCTGCCTGCGGACGGGCGCAGCTGGAAGCAGCACCTCATCGACGAGGTGCTCCCGCAGATGCCCGAGGCCGACTGGCAGCGCGTGCATTTCCTGGGGCCGCTGCCCCACGCCCATGTGGTGGCCGTGCTGCAGCTGGCGGCGGTGCATGTGCACTGGGCCTACCCGCTCGCGCTGTCGCGCAGCCTGCTGGAGGCCATGAGCACCGGCTGCGCCGTGGTGGCCGGCGACACCGCGCCGGTGCGCGAGGTGCTCGCCGATGGCGAGACCGGCCGGCTGCTGGAGTTCTTCGACGCCGAGGCCCTGGCGGACGAGGTGGCGCGCCTGCTGCAGGCGCCGGCCGAACGGCAGCGCCTGGGCGCGCAGGCGCGGCAATGCGTGCAGGCGCGGTACGACCTGCACGGCGTCTGCCTGCCGCGCCAGCTGCAATGGCTGCAGGCGCTGGCCGACGGCGCCGCGGCGCCGGCCCCGGCGCCCACGCCGGACGCGGCCCAGGCCCTGCGCGCCGAACTGGCCCGGGCCGAGCAGGCGCGCGACCAGGCGCAGCAGGCCGCGGCGCTGGCCCAGGCCCAACTGGAGCAGGCGGGCCGCGCCCGCGACAGCGCCGAGGCCGGTCGCCAGGCCGCCGATGCGCTGCTGCAGGAGGCGGTGCAGGCGCTGGCGGGTGTGCGCCAGTTGCTGGAGGCGGAGGCGGAGGCGATGGAGGCCGCGCCGCCGCTGGTTTGAAGCCAAATCGGCTGGTGGCGCCCGTCAGGCAAGCGCTGGCAGCTCTTTATTTGAGAGCGTTCCCTAATGCAGCATGGCCCGGCCCGCGGGGGCGGCCGGGCCGGCCGCTGCCGCGAGCCATGCGGGCCAGTCCTGCGTAGGCCATTCGGCCTCGTGGTACTGCTGCTGCAGTATCGACAGCCATTGGCGCAGGGGCTGGGCGGCGAGCGTCAGACCGACCGGGGCATCGGTGCCTGGTTCGCCGCTGAAGCGCAGCTCCACGCCCGACGCGCCGGCCGAGAGCTGGATGCTGTGCACCAGCCATTGCGGGCTGCGCTCGTGCGGGGTGACCGGGGGCTGCGGCGGCAGCTGGGCGCGCGCGGCCTGCTGGGCAAAGCCGTGCACGGCATCGCTGTGGTAGCCGGGCAGGCGGGCGGAGTGCGCCGCCCCGGCCGGGGCGTCGTGGCGCTCCAGCCATTGCCACAGGGCCGGCAGCAGGCGCTTGAGCAGGCGCTGGGTGAGCCACAGCGTGAGCGTGCTGCCGTCGGCGCGTTCGCCGGCCAGGCGCATGCGGTCCTGCGCGGGGTCGTAGGCCGTGGTGATGCGCTGCAGCACCGGGGCCGGCGGTACAGCCTCGGGCATGGCGCTCACAGCGCGCCGAGCCGCAGCGTGCCGCCCTGGTTCAGGAATTCCAGGTCGAGGTCGCGCGCCGGCGCGGGCGCCGGGGGCGGCGCCTGCCGCGCCTGGGCATGCAGGGTCGCAAGCCGGCCCAGGCTGGCGAGGTGCTGCATGGACAGCAGCTGGCAATAGGCCAGCTGCAGGGCGCCGCCGCGCTGCAGCGCTTCGAGTGCCGGCCCGGAGAGCCGGTTCAGCGCGGCCTCGTCGATGCGCAGCAGGCCGCCCAGTTCCTGCGTGCCGGCATCGGTCTGCAGGCGCAGCGGCCAGGGCTGGATCAGCCCGTGCTGCTGCAGCAGGGCGCAGGCGGCGGTGGTGTGCTGGCGGTTGGCCTCGAGCTGCTGGAAGAACTGCAGCACCTGGGCGGTGGCCGGGGAGAGCTGGCCCTGCTCGTCGAAGAAGGGCTGGCCGTCGCCGGGGCCCACGAGCCCGCTATCGGCGTGGATGCACAGCACCTGCTGGCCGTCCTCGGTGCGGGCCAGGCGGAAGGGGTAGCTGCGGTAGGGCGCGGGGATGTAGCCGGCAAGCCAGCGGCCGTCGGGCGCCACGTAGAGGTTGCGGCCGGCCTGCAGGCCCTGGATGGCGACGGGCAGGAACTGCTCTTGCTGCGCGACGAAGCCGATGGGCAGGGCCAGGGCGGCCTTGGGCAGCTCCTGCAGCACCAGGGGGCAGAGCTGGTCGTGGCGGGCAAAGCCGTAGTCGGCCGGGCCGCGCCAGCGCAGCTGGCCGTGCTGCTGGCGCGAGAGCGGCGTCAAGGGGTTGGCGGTCGGGTTGGAGGGGGTGTCGGTCATGTTGGGTGGGTGCGGGAAGGTGCGGCGCAGCATAACGCCGCGGGGGCCGTGCCGGGTATTGTGCGCATGGCGCGCAGCGCGGTTTTGCTTTACTTGGCATAGCGTATGCACACCTCTTTGCGAATGGCACGTAGTCCAAAGCGGGGCGCGGTTTTGCTCCCTCCCCCGCTGGGGGAGGGTTGGGGTGGGGCCGCCACGGCCTGTTTTTTCATGCGTTGCGTACGCGTCAGCGGGCCCCCATCCCCACCTTCCCCCAGTGGGGGAAGGGGTAACAGCCGCGCCCAGTCTGATGGCATTGCTACTGAAAAAGATGTGTGCGTACACAAGCCTGTGGTGGTGAGGGGAGGGCGGGTGATGCAGGCCGGATCCATGCGTTGCCGCACGCGTTGTTTTTTCGCCGTCGCGGTCTCTTATATGAAATTCATATAGGAGTTCTTGTTAGACTGCGCAGCCTGCCATGGACGCCATTCTCCGCATTCCCCTGAACACCTCGCCCGAGCAGGCCCAGCGCCTGCAGGCCTTGCAGCAGGGCTTTGCGCAGCTGTGCAATGCGTTGGCGCCGCTGGTGCAGTCCACGCGGGTGTGGAACCGGGTGGCCCTGCACCACCTGGCCTACCGCCAGCTGCGCGAGCAGTTTCCGGACATGGGCTCGCAGATGGTGTGCAACGCGATCTACTCGGTGTCGCGCACCTGCCGCATGGTGTTCCAGCACCCCGACAGCCCGCTGCACCTGGACAAGCTGGGCGAGCGGCCCCTGCCGCTGCTGCGCTTTGCCGACAGCTGCCCGGTGTATTTCGACCGCCACACGCTGAGCCTCAAGGCGGGGCAGCTGTCGATGTTCACGCTCGACGGGCGCATGCGCTTCCAGCTGTCGCTGGATGCCGAGGTCGAGGCGCGCTTTCATGCGCAGAAGCTGCGCGAGATCGTGCTGTCGCGCCGTGCCGACGGCATTTACGAACTGTCTTTCCTGCTGGTGGACCAGGCGCAGCCGGCCGCCGCGGCCGAGGGCGCGCTGGCGCCGCCGGAGCCGGGCGAGATTCCCGAATATGTGATGGTCGACGAGGCCGTATGAACCCAACCCAAGCCCCTTCCGAATTGCGCCAGGCCGTCGTGGCCCTGCGCCCCTACTACGTGCGCGCCGCCTGGTTCAGCCTGTTCGCGAGCCTGCTGGTGCTGGCGCCCTCGGGCTACATGCTCGAGGTGTACGAGCGCGTGGTCAACAGCCGCAACCATCTCACGCTGTGGTGGCTGACGGTGGCGGTGCTCGGGGCCTTCGTGCTCATGGAGGTGCTGGAATGGGCGCGCGGCGAGGTGATGCGCGCGGCCGGCGAGGCCCTGGACCGCAAGCTGCGCGTGCGCGTGTTCGATGCGATCTTCGAGGCCAATGTGCGCCGCGTGCCCGGCGGCACGGTGCAGCCGATGCAGGACTTCAGGAAGATCTGCGAATTCCTGCATTCGCCGGCGCTGCTGGCCATCATGGAGGCGCCCATCGCGCTGGTGATGATGGTGCTGCTGTTCCTGATCAGCCCGGTGCTGGGCTGGTCGGCCGTGGTGTTCGGCGTGTTGCAGGTGGGAGTGACCTGGCTCAACGAGCGGCGCACCAAGCCGCCGCTGATGGAGGCCAACCGCACGGCGATCGCCGCACAGCAGTATGCGGACGGCACGCTGCGCAATGCCGAGGTGATCGAGGCCATGGGCATGCTGCGCAACACCCACCGCCGCTGGATCACCAAGCAGCGGGAGTTCCTGCAGCTGCAGGCCCAGGCGTCGGAGAGCGCCGGGGGCTTCCAGGCGCTGAGCAAGCTGCTGCAGAACATCCTGAGCTCGATGCTGCTGGGCCTGGCCTGCTGGCTGCTGCTGCATGGCGAGCTGCATGGCGGCGGCGGCATGATGATCGTGAGCTCCATCCTGGGCGGGCGCATGCTGGCGCCGCTGGTGCAGGTGGTCACGCAGTGGCAGACGGTGGTGAATGCGCGCGACGCCTGGAACCGGCTGGATGCGCTGCTGGCCGCGGTGCCGGCCCGGGCGCCGGCCATGCCGCTGCCCGCGCCGCGCGGCAGCGTGCAGGTGGAGCAGCTGGTGGCCGGCGCGCCGGGCAGCAATGCGACGATCCTGCGCGGCATCGCGTTCGCGCTCCAGCCCGGCGACGTGCTGGCCGTGGTCGGCCCCTCGGCCTCGGGCAAGACCACGCTGGCGCGCCTGCTGGTGGGCCTGTGGCCCGCGGCCATGGGCAAGGTGCGCCTCGACGGCGTGGATGTGCAGACCTGGAACAAGGCCGAGCTGGGGCCCCATGTGGGCTACCTGCCCCAGGGCGTGGAGCTGTTCGAGGGCACGCTGGCCGAGAACATCGCGCGCTTCGGCGAGGTGGACATGGCCCAGGTGGAGGCCGCGGCGCGGGCCGTAGGGCTGCAGGGGCTGATCGCCTCCCTGCCCGAGGGCTACGAGACGCGGGTGGGCCCGGGCGGCGCGCGCCTGTCGGGCGGGCAGCGCCAGCGCGTGGCGCTGGCGCGGGCGCTGTATGGCGACCCGGTCTACGTGGTGCTGGACGAGCCGAACTCCAGCCTCGACGAGGAGGGCGACGCCGCCCTGGCCGCCGCGATCACCCAGGCCAGCGCGCGCGGCGCGACCGTCGTGGTGATCACCCACCGCACCAGCGTGCTCGCCGTGGCCAACAAGATGCTGGTGCTGCGCGACGGCCAGCAGCAGGCCTTCGGCCCGCGCGACGAGGTGCTCGCCGCGCTGAACCAGGCGGCGCGCCAGGCAGCGGCCGCAGCGGCCCCGACGGCGCTGGCGCCCGGGCAGGCCGTCGCCTGAGGCGGCCACGATCCAAGACCAAGAACAGAGTCCAATGATGACGACCCCCGGATTTTTCGAGCGCAGCGAGTTGACGCGGGCGCTGTGGGCCTTTCGCCGCGAATTCATGGTGGTGGGCGTGTTCAGCATGGTGGCGAATGTGCTGCTGCTGGCGCCCACGCTGTACATGCTGCAGGTGTTCGACCGCGTGATGCTCAGCCAGAGCGAGCTGACGCTGCTGATGCTGTCGCTGATCACCCTGTTCCTCTTTCTGGTCGGGGCGTTTTCGGAATGGATGCGCTCGCGCGTGCTGGTGCGCGCCGGCATGCGGCTGGACGGCATGCTCAGCACCCGCGTGTTCAATGCCAGTTTCGAGACCAACCTGAAACAGCTGGGCGGCAGCACGGCCAAGGCCTTCGGCGATCTGGTGCAGGTGCGGCAGTTCCTCACGGGCAACGGCATTTTTGCGCTGTTCGACGCGCCCTGGGCGCCGGTCTATCTGGCGGTGCTGTTCTTCCTGCACCCCCTGCTCGGCTATCTGGCGATCTTCTTCGCGCTGGTGCAGGTGGCGCTGGTGTGGTTTGGCCACCGCCAGACCGTGACCCCTTCGGAGCAGGCCCAGGCCGCGGCCAGCGAGGAGACGCTGTACCTGCAAAGCAAGCTGCGCAACGTGGAGGTGCTGGAGCCCATGGGCATCGTGCACAACCTGCGCGCGCGCTGGCTGGCCAAGCACGGCCAGGCCCAGCGGCTGCAGGGCCAGGCGCAGGCGGTGACGCACCGCATCACCGCCTGGAGCAAGTTCATCCGCTACTCGCAGCAGTCGCTGGCGCTGGGCGCCGGCGCCCTGCTGGTGATCGACGGCCAGCTCTCTCCGGGCGCGATGATCGCCGCCAACGTGCTGATGACGCGCGCGCTGGCGCCCATCGACCTGCTGGTCAGCACCTGGCGCGGCTTCATGGTCGCGCGCTCCGCCTTCGAGCGGCTGGAGGCGCTGCTGGAGGGCAACCCCGAGCGCGACCCCGCCCTGACCCGCGTGCCGCCCACGGGCGCGCTGCTGCTGCGCGACGTGGTGGCGGTGGCGCCGGGGCGCTCCGAGCCGATCCTCAAGGGCGTCAGCCTGCAGGCGCAGCCCGGCACGGCCACGGTGGTGCTGGGGCCTTCGGGCTCGGGCAAGTCCACGCTGGCGCGCTGCATGATCGGCATCTGGCCCCATATGGAAGGCGAGGTGCTGCTCGACGAGCGCCCGATCGCCGGCTGGAACCGCGACGAGCTCGGGCCCTACCTCGGCTATCTGCCGCAGGACATCGAGCTGTTCGAAGGTTCGATCGCCGAGAACATCGCGCGCTTCGGCGAGGTCGATGCCGAGAAGGTGATCGCCGCGGCCCGCAATGCCGGGCTGCACGACATGATCCTGCGCTTTCCCAAGGGCTACGACACCCCGATCGGCGAGGCCGGGGGGCTGCTGTCGGGCGGCCAGCGCCAGCGCATCGGCCTGGCGCGGGCGATCTATGGCGATCCGGCGCTGGTGGTGCTCGACGAGCCGAATGCCAACCTGGACGACGTGGGCGAGGCCGCGCTGGTGCGCGCGGTGCAGACCCTCAAGGCCCGGGGCAGCACGGTGGTGCTGGTCACGCACCGCCCCGGCATCCTGGCCGTCGCCGACCGGCTGGTGATCCTGAAGAACGGCAGCGTGCAGGCCGACGGGCCGCGCGATGCGGTGCTGGCGGCCTTGCGCAATGCCCAGTCCCCGGCGGCCCAGGCATCGCTGGCCGTGGCCTGAGCCCCTCCTTTCCCTTGTGGTTGGCGCCCCCTTTTTTTGCCGAGTTCTGACATGGCTGAATCCTTACATTTTTCAGATAAAAAATCCCAGTTGACGCCTGATGCACAAGCGCTGGATGCTGCGGATACAGTAGCAAAGCACGACCTCGGCCGGGCCGGCCGCTGGGGGCTGTGGGCGCTGGGCCTGGGCTTCGGCGGCTTCTTGCTGTGGGCCGCGCTGGCGCCGCTGGACGAGGGCGTGCCCGGGCCGGGCGTGGTGGCGCTGGACACCAAACGCAAGGCGGTGCAGCACCTGAGCGGCGGCATCGTGCAGCAGGTGCTGGTGCGCGAGGGCGACGAGGTCAAGGAGGGGCAGCTCTTGATCAAGCTCGATGCGGCCGTGGCGCGCGCCAATTACGAGTCGGTGCGCCAGAGCTACCTGGGGCTGCTGGCCATGCAGGCGCGCCTGCAGGCCGAGCAGCTGGGCAAGCCCGGCATCGCCTGGCCTGCCGACCTGAAGGAGGCCGCATCGGATCCGCTGATCCAGCAGCAGATCCTGAACCAGGAGCAGCTGTTCCACACCCGCCGCAGCCTGCTGCGCTCGGATCTGCAGTCGATCGAGGAAAACATCCAGGGCCAGGAAGGGCTGCTGCAGTCCTACGCCGGCATGCTGGGCAACCGCAAGAACCAGCTGGCGCTGCTGCACGAGGAGTTGGGGCATCTGCGCGACCTGGTCAAGGAGGGCTATGCGCCGCGCAACCGCCAGCTGGAGCTGGAGCGCTCGGTCGCGGACGTCAACACCTCGATCGCCGATCTGCAGGGCAATACGCTGCGCGCGCGCAGCGCCATCTCGGACCTGCGCCAGCGCGCGATCTCGCGCCAGCAGGAATACCGCAAGGAAGTCGAGACGCAGCTGGCCGACGTGAGCCGCCAGGTGCTGGTCGATGGCGAGAAATTCCGCGCCGTGCGCAACGACCTGGAGCGCACGGAGATCCGCTCGCCCGCCGACGGCCAGGTGGTGGGCCTGGCCGTGCAGACGGTGGGCGGCGTGGTGCAGCCGGGGCAAAAACTCATGGACATCGTGCCCAAGGGCGCGCCGCTGCTGCTGGAGGCGCGCGTGGCGCCGCACATGATCGACCGCGTCAAGGCCGGCATGCCGGTGGACGTGCGCTTTTCGTCGTTCGCCAATTCGCCCCAGTTGGTGGTGCAGGGCGCGGTGGAGTCGGTGTCGGGCGACCTGCTGACCGAGCCGCAGTCCAACGTCAGCTACTACCTGGCGCGCGTGCAGGTGACGGGCGAGGGCGCCAAGGCCCTGGGCCAGCGCCAGCTGCATCCGGGCATGCCGGTGGAGGTGATCTTCAAGGGCGGCGAGCGCAGCATGCTGACCTATTTGCTGCATCCGCTGACCAAGCGCCTGGCAGCCTCGATGACCGAGGAGTGAGACGATGGCCCGTTCTTCCACCCTCCTGGGCATGCCGCGCCTGAACCGCCTGGCGCGTGCCTGCGCCGCCTTGGCCGGCGTGGCGCTGGCCTGGCCGGCCTGGTCGCTTGATCTGCGCCAGGCCTACGAGGCCGCGCTCCAGAACGATGCCTCGATCCGCGCGTCGCGCGCCGCCGCCGACGCCAGCCGCGAGCGCCTGCCCCAGGCGCAGGCGCAGCGCCTGCCGAGCGTGTCGCTCAGCGCCACGCGCAACTACAACGACCTCACGGCCCGCACGAGAAATTTCCTCGGCCAGCCGGTGACCCAGCAGAACCACTACTACAGCGGCAACCAGAGCCTGACGGTGCGCCAGCCGATCTACCGGCCGTACAACAACGCCCTGGTCGACCAGGCGCGGGCCCAGGTGGAGGATGCCGACGCGCTGCTGGAGCGCGATGAGTACAGCCTGGTGGTGCGCGTGGGCGAGGCCTATTTCGATGTGCTGCTGGCGCGCGACCAACTCGACCTGGTCGCCGCGCAGAAGGCCAGCTACACCGTGCAGCTCGATGCCGCGCGCAAGGGGCTGGCGGCCGGCTCGGGCACCCGCACCGATGTGGACGAGGCCCAGGCGCGCCTGGACATGACCGGCGCGCAGGAGCTGGAGGCCCTGCAGAACCTGGAGTTCACGCAGCGCAGGCTGCAGACGCTGACCGGCCAGCCGTTGGCGCAGTTGGCCGGCCTGGATGTGCAGCGCTTCAGGCCCGAGCCGCCCATGCCGGCCCGGCTGGAGGATTGGGTGGCCCTGGCCGAGGAGGCCAGCCCCGAGCTGCGCTCGCTGCGCGCCCAGGTGGAGGCGGCGCGGCTGGAGATCGACAAGGCCCAGGCCGGACACAAGCCGACGCTGGATGCCGTGGCCCAGTGGGCGCGCTCCAGCAGCGACAGCGTGACCAGCGTGAACTCGCGCTACGACCAGGGGGTGGTGGGCCTGCAGCTGACGATTCCGCTGTATTCGGGCGGCTATGTGAGTTCGACCGTGCGCCAGGCCCTGGCCGCGCAGGAACGCGCGCGCGAAGCGCTGGAGGCGACGCGCCTGGATCTGGGCGTGCGCGTGCACAAGGAGTTTCGCGGCATGACCGAGGGCGCGCTGCGCATTGCCGCGCTGGAGCAGGCGGTGCGCTCGGCCGAGCAGGCCGTGATCTCCAGCCGCAAGTCGCAGCAGGCCGGCAGCCGCACCACGGTCGATGTGCTCAATGCCGAGCAGCAAAAGACGATGGCGCTGCGCGACCTGGCGCAGGCGCGCTATTTGTACCTGCTGTCGCGCATGCGGCTGCAGTCGCTGGCCGGCCAGGATCGCCAGGCCAGCATCGAGCAGGCCAATGCGTCGCTGGCCCCCTGAGGTGGGCGGCCGGGGCGGCGGTGATTGAAGGGCGGGCATGACGCGAAAAGTGGCGATCGTCGGGTGCGCCGGCGTGCCCGCGGCCTATGGCGGGTTTGAGACGCTGGCCGAGAACCTGGCCCTCTATCGGGAGCGGCATGGCCTGGACGTGGACCTGACGATTTTCTGCAGTGGCCCCATGCCCGCGGAGGAGGCGCGGCGCTTCCATGGTGCGCGTCTGCACCATTTGCCGATCTCCGCCAACGGGGTGTCCAGCATCGCCTACGACCTCTGGTCGCTGGCGCTGGCTTGGCGCCAGCGCGTGGACACGGTGCTGCTGCTCGGGGTGTCGGGCGCCATCGCGCTGCCCCTGCTGCGCTGCTTCGGGCGTACCAAAGTGGTGACGAATATCGACGGCGTCGAATGGCGCAGAGCCAAGTGGGGGAGGGCGGCCAGGGCTTTCCTGCGCCTGTCGGAGTGGCTCGCCGTGCGGTGTTCGCATGTGGTGGTCGCGGACAACGAGGGCGTCGCCGAGCATGTGGCGCGCAGCTACGCGAGGTCCTGCACCGTGATCGCCTATGGTGGCGAACATGCCGTGCAGTGCACGCGCCGACCCTGGCATACCGCGCTGCCGCCGCGCTATGCCTTGGCCCTGTGCCGCATCGAGCCCGAGAACAATGTGGAGATGATTCTCGATGCCTTTGCGCGCCAGCCCGTGCTGCCGCTGGTGTTTGTGGGCAACTGGGAGGCCAGCGCCTTTGGCCGCGCAATGCGCGCGCGTTATGGCGGGTGTGACCACATCACACTGGCCGATCCCAAATACGACCCCGGTGCCCTGCGGACGCTGCGCGAGCGCGCCAGTCTGTACGTGCATGGCCATTCTGCGGGCGGGACCAACCCTTCCCTGGTGGAGGCGATGCACTTTGGTTTGCCGGTGGCCGCCTATGACTGCTCCTTCAACCGCTACACGACGCATGGGCAGGCTCGGTATTTTGCGGATGCCCAGGCGCTCACGGCGTTGCTCTCAGACCTGGAGGGTGCGCGGGCCGAAGCCGTGGGAAATTGCATGCAGGCATTGGGGCGGCTCCATTACACCTGGGACCGGATCGGCGCGGAGTATTTCGAGGCCCTGGGGGCATGAGCGCACCCTTTATTGCATTGAGATACTTCGCCGGCGGCGGGGCGACGCTTAACATTGGCGCCCCATGATCTGGTTATCTCTCGTCAGTTTGATCGTCACCACGGTCGTCGCCGCAGCCATTATTCGCTGGTCGGGGGGGCGGGCCGTCGCATACGGCGACGCCATGCCGCAGCGTTTTCACGTGGGCGAGGTGCCGCGCCTGGGCGGTCTGGCCTTGCTGGCAGGCCTGGTCGTCAGCTGGTTGCTGGGCATGTGGCAAACCCGTCTGGGCGATCCCGGTTCGCTGCGCCTGGGGCCCTGGGTGCTCCTCTGGATCGCGGTGCTGCTGCCGGCCGTGCTCGGCGGCATCGCCGAAGACATGACCCAGCGGCTGTCTGTGCGCTACCGGTTGCTGCTCACGCTGATTTCCGGCGGTCTGGCGGTCTGGCTGCTGGACATGAACGTGCCGCGCCTGGGGCTGCCCTGGCTGGACATGCTGCTGCGCCAGGCCCCGTGGCTCGGCATGGGGGTCGTGTTGCTGGCGATGGCGGGACTGCCCCATGCGTTCAACATCATCGACGGCTACAACGGCCTGGCCGGCATGGTGGCGCTGATCGTATGCCTGGCGCTGGCCCATGTGTGCCTGCAGGTGGGCGACCGCGCCCTGGCCTCGCTGCTGGTCTGCCTGGCGGCGGCGACGGGGGGGTTTCTGGTCTGGAATTACCCGCGTGGCATGCTGTTCGCCGGCGATGGCGGCGCGTACATCTGGGGCGGGGTGATCGCGCTGGCGAGCCTGTCGCTGGTGCAGCGCAATGCCGAGGTGTCGCCCTGGTTTCCCCTGCTGCTGCTGATCTATCCCGTGGGGGAGACCCTGTTTTCCATCTACCGCAAGCTGGCGCGCGGCGTGTCGCCCGGCATGGCGGATGCGCTGCATTTCCACCAATTGATCTACCGACGCATCGTGCGCAGTGTGTTCCACGAGGACGAGGCGCGCCGCATGCTCAAGCGCAACAACCGCACGTCTCCCTATCTGTGGGCGTTCACGATGCTCACGGTGGTGCCGGCCGTGCTGTTCTGGAACAACACGCCCGTGCTCATGACGTTCTGCGGTCTGTTCGGTGCGACCTACGTGACGGCCTACATCGGCATCGTGCGCTTCAAGGTGCCGGGCTGGATGCGTTTCTGAGCGCCGCGCGTGGTGGCCAGTTGCGGCACAATTCGCGCTCTTTGTGTTCCACCCTCCCAACCCGCTCACATGACCGACCTTCTTTCGATTGCCCCGCGCGACAAGGCTGAAATCCTGGCTCAGGCATTGCCCTACATCCGCAAGTTCCACGGCAAGACCCTGGTGATCAAGTACGGCGGCAACGCCATGACCGACCCGGCCCTGCAGGCCGACTTTGCGGAAGACGTGGTGCTGCTCAAGCTGGTAGGCATGAACCCGGTGGTGGTGCACGGCGGAGGCCCGCAGATCGAGCAAGCCCTGAACCGTCTGGGCAAGAAGGGCGAGTTCATCCAGGGCATGCGCGTGACCGATGCCGAAACCATGGAAGTCGTGGAATGGGTGCTGGCCGGCGAGGTGCAGCAGGACATCGTGGGCCTGATTCACCAGGCGGGTGGCAAGGCCGTGGGCCTCACGGGGCGCGATGGCGGCATGATCCGCGCCAAGAAGCTCAAGATGGTGGACAACAAGGACCCGAGCGTCGAACATGACGTGGGGCAGGTCGGTGACATCGTGGCGATCGACCCGAGCGTAGTCAAGGCGCTGCAGGACGATGCCTTCATTCCCGTCATCAGCCCGATCGGGTTTGGCGAGGAAAACGAAAGCTACAACATCAACGCCGACGTGGTGGCTAGTAAATTAGCTACGGTGCTGCAGGCAGAGAAACTGGTGCTGCTCACCAACACCCCTGGTGTGCTGGACAAGGAAGGCAAGCTGCTCACCGACCTGACGGCGCGCGAAATTGATGCATTGTTCGCTGATGGCACCATCTCCGGCGGCATGCTGCCCAAAATCAGCGGGGCGCTGGATGCGGCAAAGGCTGGTGTGAATGCCGTGCACATCATTGATGGCCGCGTACCGCATTCGATGTTGTTGGAAATTCTGACCGACCAGGCCTACGGCACCATGATCCGGAGTCACTAGGCTCTTTTCGGGCATGGCCCGGGTGTATTGGAGTCAAAAATGGCTGCAGCGCTTGTCCAGCAAGCGTTAGCAGCTATTTTTTTGGAAGCGGCTCCAAGGGTTGCGGCAACAGCGAGCAGCCGTCACGATGCTGGAGTGGTGGTGTGCGAGAATCAATTGCACACACTTGTTGCTCTCCCTCCCCAATCCATGCCTCATGACTGAATTCACGCCTGCTACTGACGCGCCAGCCTCCACCGACGACGCGCCCACTGCGCGCCGCCGGCCGCGGCCGGGCGAGCGGCGTGAGCAAATCCTGCAGACCCTGGCGGCCATGCTGGAGCAGCCCGGGGCCGAGCGCATCACCACGGCAGCGCTTGCGGCGCGCCTGCAGGTGAGCGAGGCGGCGCTGTACCGCCACTTTGCCAGCAAGGCACAGATGTTCGAGGGGCTCATCGATTTCATCGAGCAGAGCGTCTTTACCCTCGTGCACCAGATCATGGAGCGCGGTGGCGAGTCTGAGGGCGCGCAACGCGCGGCGCGCATCACGGCCATGGTGCTGCAGTTCGGCGAGCGCAACCCCGGCATGGTGCGCGTGATGGTGGGGGATGCGCTGGTTTTCGAAAACGAGCGCCTGCAGCAGCGCATGAACCTGTTCTTCGACAAGGTGGAGGCCACGCTGCGCCAGTGCCTGCGTCCCGTGGCCGACGCGGACGGCTCGGCGACACCCACGGTGCAGACACAGGTGCGGGCGGCCGCACTGTCCGACCTGATCCGCGGCCGCTTGCAGCGCTACGCACGCACAGGCTTTCGCCGCATGCCGACGGAACACCTGGACGCCACTCTGGCACTGTGGCTGTAACGCCGGCGCAGGCAAGCGTGATGGCATGACCACCCGCGAAAGGCGCGGTAAGCATTTCGCCCTTGGCACGGTCCCCCGCGATGGTGGGGCTCGATAAATCATCCACTTAGGGGTTTACCCCGAAGCGCGTTCTGCGCGCCTGGAAATACTGGCGTTACCTGCGTGTTTTATGCAAAATAGAACGATCGTTCGTTTTATTTTGCTTCATGTCTCTTTCTCCTTCCCCCACCAAGACGGTTCGCGCGCCACGCCGCGAGGGCCGGGCGCTGCACAAGGGGCAACACACCAAGGCCGTCATCATCGATGCCGCCCTGGGCCTGGCTACGCACATCGGCCTGGAGGGTTTGTCCATCGGTGCGCTGGCCGACGTGACGGGCATGAGCAAGTCAGGCGTGTTCGCGCACTTCGGCTCGCGTGAGGAACTGCAGATCTCGGTGATCCGCGAGTACCACACGCGATTCGAGCAGGAAGTGTTCTACCCCGCGATGCAGGCCCCGCGCGGCGTGCCGCGCCTGCGCGCGCTGTTCGCCAACTGGATGAAGCGCACCTCCATCGAGATCGACTCCGGCTGCATCTACATCAGCGGCGCGGTGGAGTTCGACGATCGCACGGGCCCGGTGCGCGATGCGCTGGCCAACTCGGTGATGACCTGGCAGGCCGCGATGAAGCGCGCCATCCAGCAGTGCAAGGAATGCGGCGAGATCCGCGACGACGTCAGCGAGGACCAGATGCTGTTCGAGATCCACGGCCTGATCCTGGCGCTGCACTACGAGGCGCGCTTCCTGCACACCCCTGGCTCCATCGACCGGGCCAACACGGGCTTTGACAACATCCTGGCGCGCTACAGCGCGCTGCCTGGCCACCGCGGTTGAGTCCTGCCACCGTTCGTATTTCGGTTTTTCTTCTTTTCCAACCTTCCTTCTTCCCAGGAGTCTCCACATGCCTACTTACACGCCTCCGCTGCGCGACATGCAATTCGTCCTGCATGAAGTCTTCAAGGTCACCGACGAATTCAAGGCCATGCCCGCGCATGCTGAAGTGGATGCCGACACGATCAACGCCGTGCTGGAAGAAGCCGGCAAGTTCGCCGCCGGCGTGGCGTTCCCGCTGAACATCAGCGGCGACACCGAGGGCTGCAAGCTGGACCCGCAGACGCACGAGGTCACGCCGCCGAAGGGCTTCAAGGAGGCCTACCGCCAGTACGTCGAGGGCGGCTGGCCGGCGCTGTCGTGCGACCCCGAGTACGGCGGCCAGGGCCTGCCGCACACGGTGAACCAGTGCCTGTACGAGATGCTCAACAGCGCCAACCAGGCCTGGACCATGTACCCCGGCCTGTCGCACGGCGCCTATGAGGCGCTGCACGCCCACGGCACCGACGAGCAGAAGAAGCTGTACCTGCCCAAGCTCACGAGCGGCGAGTGGACCGGCACCATGTGCCTGACCGAGCCGCACTGCGGCACCGACCTGGGGCTGCTGCGCACCAAGGCCGAACCGGTGGGCGACGGCACGTACAAGATCACCGGCAACAAGATCTTCATCAGCGCCGGCGAGCACGACTTCACCGAGAACATCGTGCACCTGGTGCTGGCCCGCCTGCCCGACGCGCCCAAGGGCAGCAAGGGCATCAGCCTGTTCGTGGTGCCCAAGTTCAAGGTGAACGCCGACGGCTCGCTGGGCGAGCGCAACCCCATCTACTGCACGGGCCTGGAGCACAAGATGGGCATCCACGGCAACGCCACGGCGCAGATTGCCATCGACGGCGCCATCGGCACCCTGGTGGGCGAGCCCCACAAGGGCCTGGCCGCGATGTTCGTGATGATGAATGCCGCCCGCCTGGGCGTGGGCAACCAGTCGCTGGGCCTGACCGAAGTGGCCTTCCAGAACGCGCTGGCCTACGCCAAGGACCGCATCCAGATGCGCAGCCTGTCGGGCACCAAGGCGAAGGATAAGGAAGCCGATCCCATCATCGTGCACCCCGACGTGCGCAAGATGCTGCTCACCGCCAAGGCCTACGCCGAGGGCGCGCGCGCGCTGCAGATTTTCTGCACGCTGCTGCTGGACAAGGCCCACAGCCACCCCGACGAGAAGGTGCGCAAGGACAGCGACGAGCTGGTGGCGCTGCTGACTCCCATCGTCAAGGCCTTCATCACCGACAACGGGCACATTGCCACCAACGCCTGCATGCAGGTCTTTGGCGGCCACGGCTTCATCAAGGAATGGGGTATGGAGCAGTTCGTGCGCGACAACCGCATCAACATGATCTACGAAGGCACGAACACCGTGCAGTCGCTGGATCTGCTGGGCCGCAAGGTGCTGGGCAACAACGGCGCCACGCTGAAGAAGTTCGGCAAGTTGGTCGGGCAGCTGGTGGCCGAAGAAGGCGTGAACGAGAAGATGGCCGAGTTCATCAACCCCATCGCTTACCTGGGCGACCAGATGACCAAGTTCACCACCGAGATCGGCTTCCGCGGCTTCCAGAACCCCGATGAGGTGGGCGCCGCCGCCGTGGACTACCTGCGCGTGGCCGGCCACCTGGTGTTTGGCTACATGTTTGCCCGCATGGCCCAGGTGGCGCTGCGCGAGATTGCCGCCGGCAACACCGACCCGTTCTACCAGGCCAAGCTGCAGACGGCGCGTTTTTACTTCGCCAAGCTGTTCCCTGAAGTCCACACGCTGATGCGCACCGCCCGCGCCGGCAGCAAGGTGCTCATGGACACCGACGCCGCCCTGGCCTGAGCCAGCGATTGCACGCATTGCCAATTTTGAACGTTTTTGCACTGGAGGCCTTATGAGACAAGCGCTAGCAGCTATTATTTTTGCAGCAATCGCGGCCCCTGCATGGGCCCAGATGTCCCCCGTGGGCCTGTGGCGCAGCGTGGACGACAAGACGGGCGAGGCCAAGGCCGAGATCCGTATTGCCGAAACCAGCGGCGTGCTGAACGGCCGCATCGAAAAGTCCCTCAAAAAGGACGCCGACCCTGCCGCCACCTGCACCGAGTGCAAGGACGACCGCAAGGGCAAGGCGATCGCGGGTCTGGAGATCATCCGCGGCGTCAAGAAGGCCGATGACAAAGAGGTCTGGGAGGGCGGCAAGATCCTCGACCCCGAAAACGGCAAGGAGTACCGCGCCAGCCTCACGCCCATCGACGGCGGCAAGCGGCTGGAGGTGCGCGGCTTCCTGGGCCCGTTCTGGCGCACCCAGACCTGGCAGCGCGTGCAGTAAGCAAAGCAGTGAGCGCCACGGCGCCGCAGCCGGCCCGCCCGCGTGGTGCGGGGCCTGGCGCGCGGCCCCGTGCGCATCCCACCATCCAAGGAACAAGCAAATGTCCCGATTCCAAGTGAAGAAAGTCGCCGTGCTCGGCGCGGGCGTGATGGGCGCGCAGATCGCGGCCCACCTCGTCAATGTGAAGGTGCCGGTGGTGCTGTTCGATCTCCCCGCCAAGGAAGGTCCGAAGAACGGCATCGTCACCCGCGCGGTGGAGAACCTCAAGAAGCTCAAGCCCTCGCCCCTGGGTGTGGCGGACGACGCCGCGCTGATCCAGCAGGCGAACTACGAGGAGAACATGGCGCTGCTGGGCGAGTGCGATCTCGTCATCGAGGCCATCGCCGAGCGCATGGACTGGAAGCTCGATCTGTACAAGAAGATCGCGCCGCACGTCGCACCGCACGCCATCGTGGCGTCCAACACCTCGGGCCTGTCGATCACCCAGCTGTCTGAGGCGCTGCCCGACGCCATCAAGCCGCGCTTTTGCGGCATCCACTTCTTCAACCCGCCGCGCTACATGGTGCTGGTGGAGCTGATCAACACACCCACCACCCGCCCAGAGGTGCTCGACCAGCTCGAAGCCTTCGTGACCAGCGGCCTGGGCAAGGGCGTGGTGCGCGCGCACGACACCCCCAACTTCATCGCCAACCGCGTGGGCATCGCCGGCATGCTTTCCACGATGAAGGAGGTGGAGAACTTTGGCCTGACCTTCGACGTGGTGGACGACCTCACCGGCAAGAAGCTGGGCCGCGCCTCCAGCGGCACCTTCCGCACCGCCGACGTGGTGGGCCTGGACACCATGGCCCACGTCATCAAGACGCTGCAGGACAACCTGAACGAGCAGACCGACCCGTTCTACGGCAGCTTCGGCACGCCCGCCGTGCTGCAAAAGCTGATCGAGCTGGGCAACCTGGGCCAGAAGGCCAAGGCGGGCTTCTACAAGAAGGTGGGGCGCGACATCCTGCGCTTCGAGCTGGAGAGCGAGGAATATGTGCCCGCTGGCGCCAAGGCCGACGAGGTGTACGGCCGCATGCTCAAGAAGCCCGCCGCCGAGCGCCTGAAGCTGCTGCGCAACTCGCAAGGCGCGCAGGGCCGGTTCCTGTGGGCCATCCTGCGCAACAGCTTCCACTACGCTGCGGTGCATCTGGCCACGATTGCCGACACCGCGCGCGATGTGGACCAGGCCATGCGCTGGGGCTTCGGCATGAGCCAGGGGCCGTTCGAGCTGTGGCAGGAGGCGGGCTGGCTGGAGGTGGCCAGGATGGTCCAGGAGGACATTGACGCGGGCAAGGCACTGTCCAAGGCGCCGCTGCCCGAATGGGTGTTCAAGGGCCCGGTGGCGGATGCCGGCGGCGTGCACACGGCGCAGGGTTCGTGGAGCGCGCGCCAAGGCAAGTTCGTGCCGCGCCGCCAGTTGCCGGTGTACGAGCGCCAGTACTTCCCCGAGAAACTGCTGGGCGAAGACAACCTGCCCGACTGGCGCAAGGCCGGCACCACCATCAGCGAGACCGATGCGCTGCGCACCTGGACGCTCGATGGCAAGGTATTGATCGCCTCCATCCAGAGCAAGATGCACGCGATCAGCCCCGACGTGATGGAAGGCCTGATGGAGGCCGTGGACCTGGCCGAGCGCGAGTACGACGGCATGGTCATCTGGTCGGGCGACGCGCCGTTCAGCGTGGGCGCCGACCTGCAGGCCACCATGCCTGCCTACGTGGTGGCCGGCATTGCCGCCATCGAGGGCGTGGAGCATGAGCTGCAGAACCTGATGCTGCGCCTGCGCTACGCCCAGGTACCGGTGGTCTCGGCCATCCATGGCATGGCGCTGGGCGGCGGCTGCGAGCTGGCCGTGCACAGCGCACGCCGCGTGGCCCACATGGAAAGCTACATCGGCCTGGTGGAAGTGGGCGTGGGCCTGGTGCCCGGTGCCGGCGGCCTGACCTACATCGCCCGCCGCGCGGCCGAGAACGCCGCCGCCAGCACCGGCAAGGACCTTTTGCCCTTCCTGACCGAAGGCTTCACCGCCGCGGCCATGGCCAAGGTAGGCACCAGCGCCCTTGAGTCGAAGAAGCTCGGCTACCTGCTCGACAGCGACCTCATCGTGCCGCACAAGGACGAGGTGCTGTTCGTCGCCATCAACGAAGCCAAGGCCATGGCCGCTGGCGGCTGGCGCGCGCCGCACAAGCGCCTGTTCCCCGTAGCGGGGCGCAGCGGCATTTCCACCATCCGCGGCTCGCTGGTCAACATGCGCGACGGCGGCTTCATCAGCGAGCATGACCAGCACATCGCCACGCTGATCGCCGAAGTGGTGTGCGGCGGCGACGTGGACGCCGGCACGCTGGTGAGCGAGGAATACCTGATGGCGCTGGAGCGCAAGGCGTTCTGCGCCCTGATCGAGCACCCCAAGACCCAGGAGCGCATCCTGGGCATGCTCAACACTGGCAAGCCGGTGCGTAACTGAGGCCGCCCGAGGAGAGAAACCATGAAACAGATCCAAGACGCCTACATCGTTGCCGCCACGCGCACGCCCATCGGCCGTTCGCACAAGGGCTTTTTCCGCAACTACCGCCCGGACGACCTGCTGGCCACCACGCTCAAGAGCGCGCTGGCCCAGGTGCCGGGGCTGGACCCCGCCTCGATCGAGGACATCATCTGCGGCTGCGCCATCCCCGAGGCGCAGCAGGGACTGAACGTGGCGCGCATCGGCGCCGTGCTGGCGGGCCTGCCCACCAGCGTGGGCGGCATCACGGTGAACCGCTTCTGCGCTTCGGGCCTGTCGGCCGTGGCCATGGCGGCCGACCGCATCCGCGTGGGCGAGGCCGAGGTGATGATCGCCGCCGGCGTGGAGAGCATGAGCATGGTGCCCATGATGGGCAACGCGCCCAGCCTGTCGCCCAGCATCTTCGAGCGTGACGGCGACGTGGGCATCGCCTACGGCATGGGCCTCACCGCCGAGAAGGTGGCCCAGCAGTGGAAGGTGAGCCGCGAGGCGCAGGACGGCTTCGCGCTGGAGTCGCACCGCCGCGCCATCGCCGCGCAGCAGGCCGGCGAGTTTGCGGACGAGATCACGCCCATCGAGGTGACCGACCGCGCGGTCAACCTGGAGACGGGCGAAGTCATTGCCAGCACCCGCACCGTGAGCCTGGACGAGGGCGCCCGCCCCGACACCAGCCTGGAAGGCCTGGCCAAGCTGCGCACCGTGTTTGCCGCGCGCGGCACGGTGACGGCCGGTAACAGTTCGCAGACCAGCGACGGCGCCGGCGCGCTGATCCTGGCCAGCGAAGCCGCCGTCAAGCGCTTCGGCCTCACGCCGCTGGCGCGCTTCGTCAGCTTCGCCAGCAAGGGCGTGCCGCCGTCCATCATGGGCATCGGCCCGATCGAGGCCATTCCCGCCGCGCTGCGCTATGCCGGTCTGAAGCAGGACGACATCGGCTGGTACGAGCTCAACGAAGCCTTCGCCGCCCAGTCGCTGGCCGTCATCAACACGCTGGGGCTGGACACGGCCAAGGTCAACCCCATGGGCGGCGCCATCGCGCTGGGCCACCCGCTGGGTGCGACGGGCGCCATCCGCTCGGCCACCGTGGTGCATGCGCTGCGCCGCAAGCAGCTCAAGTACGGCATGGTCACCATGTGCGTGGGCATGGGCCAGGGCGCGGCGGGTATCTTCGAGCGCGTGTAAGTAAGCGCCACTGCCGCGCGGCAGCGCGCGGGGATTGCAGCCGAGCCGGCGCAGACCGGCCGCCTTCATGGAGACAAGCCATGCAGAGTGAAACCCTGATGGTCGATGGCGCAGTGCCGCTGGCGCTGCGCGTGTACGTGCCACGGACTGGCCCCGCGCGCGCCAGCGTCGTCATTGGCGGCGCCATGGGCGTGCGCCAGGCCTTCTATGGGCCGTTCGCCGCCTGGCTGGCGCAGCAGGGTCTGCGGGTCACCACCTTCGACTACCGGGGGCAGGGCGAGTCGCTGAACGGTGGCATGCGCGAGGTGCGGGCCAACCTGTTCGACTGGGCGCGCGACTACGACGCGGTGATCGCCCATGCAGCCCAGGCGCTGCCTGGCCAGCCGCTGCTGCTGGTGGGGCACAGCCTGGGCGCGCAGCTGCCCGGGCTGCTGCGCGAGCATGCGCGCGTGAGCGGCCTGCTGAGCGTCGCCGCGGGCAGCGGCTACTGGCGTGACAACGCACCCCGCATCCGCCGCGCCATGCCCGCGTTCTGGCATGTGCTGGTGCCGTTGTCGGTGCGGCTGTGCGGCTACTTCCCTGGGCGGCGCCTGCGCGCCGTGGGCGACCTGCCCGCGGGGGTGATCCTGCAGTGGCGCCGCTGGTGCCTGCACCCGCGCTACAGCGTGGGGGCGGAGGGAGAATCCGCCCAGCGCAGCTACGCGGCGGTGCGCTTTCCGGTACACGCCTGGTCCATGCAGGACGATGAGCTCATGACCTGGCGCGGCACGCAAAGCCTGTTGGCGCTGTATGCGAACGCGCCGTGCAGCGTGGAGCGCATCGCGCCGCACGAGGCGCAGGCGCGGCGCATCGGGCACTTTGGATTTTTCCGCGAACAGTTCCGCGACACGCTGTGGCCCCGCGCCTTGCAGCAGCTGGAGGCGTTGGCCCGGGCGCAGCCGCAGGGCACCGCAGGTGCCACCGCCACCGCAGGCTGAGCCGATTCACGGCACACTCGCACCCATGACTACGCACCACAGCATTCATCCCCTGGACGCGGCGCTGGCGCTCTCGTCCAGCCATTCCGAAGGGGCCGGGCAGTACACCGGCCACACCTCGCCGGCTTACTGGAACATGGTCGGGCCGTTTGGTGGCATCACCGCGGCCACGCTGCTGCAGGCCGTGATGCAGCACCCCGACCGCCTGGGCGAGCCCCTGTCGCTCACGGTGAACTACGCGGGCGCGCTGGCCGAGGGGCCGTTCACGCTGCAGGCCACACCGGTGCGCACCAACCGCTCCACCCAGCACTGGACGCTGTCCATCCTGCAGGCGGGGGCGGACGGAGCGCCCGTGGTCACCACCACGGCCACCGTGGTCACGGCCGCGCGGCGCGAGACTTGGGGTGCCGCCGACACGCCCATGCCGCAGGTCCCCGCGCCGGCGCAGTGCAAACCCGTGCAACCGGCGTTCCGCTCGGAGTGGCTGCAGCGCTACGAGATGCGCCCGGTGACCGGCGCGCTGCCCGAACAGTGGGACGACAGCGGCGACACCAGCCTGTCGCAGCTGTGGATGCGCGACGCACCCGCGCGGGCGCTGGACTTTTGCGCGCTGGCGGCGCTGGCTGATGTGTTCTTCCCTCGCGTGTGGCTGCGCCGCGCGCGCCAGGTGCCCGCGGGCACCGTGTCCATCACCGTGTACTTCCATGCGGGCGCGGACCTGCTGGCGCAGACCGGCACGGGCTACCTGCTGGGCCAGGCGCGCGCGCAGGAGTTTCGCAACGGCTTTTTCGACCAGACCGTGCAGCTGTGGAATGAGGCCGGCGCCATGCTGGCCACCAGCCACCAGATCGTTTATTACAAGGAATGACCCCCGGAGCAACACCCATGAGTACAACGAAAGCAGACATCCTGGTCCACGCAGAAGAGGGCGTGACCACCATCACCTTCAACCGCGTGGAGAAGAAGAATTCCATCACCACGGCCATGTACGCGCAGCTGGCCGATGCGTTCGAGGCCGCGGCGCAGGACGCGTCGGTGCGTGTGGTCGTGCTGCAGGGCGACGTGGCCATCTTCAGTGCGGGCAACGACATCGGCGACTTTTTGCAGCAGCCGCCCGCCACACAGGACGCGCCCGTGTTCCGCTTCCTGCGCGCCATCGCCACCTTTCCCAAGCCCGTGCTGGCTGCGGTGTGCGGCCCGGCAGTGGGCATCGGCACGACCCTGCTGTTCCACTGCGACCTGGTGTACGCCGGGGACAACGCGGCGTTCTCGATGCCCTTCGTGAACCTGGGGCTGTGCCCCGAGGCCGCCTCCAGCCTGTTCGCGCCGCAGATGCTGGGCTACCACCGCGCGGCCGAGGCGCTGCTGCTGGGCGAGCCCTTCATGGCCGAAGCGGCGTTGGAAGTCGGCTTCGTCAACCGCGTGGTGCCGCCGACCGAATGCAACATGGTGGCCCAGGCCCAGGCGCGCAAGCTCGCGGCCAAGCCGCTGTCGGCCCTGATCGAGACCAAGCGCCTGCTCAAGAAGAGCCAGACCGCCGCCGTGCTGGAGCGCATGGCCGAGGAGGGCCAGAGCTTTGGCCGCATGCTGCGCGAGCCCGCCGCCCGCGAGGCCTTCACCGCGTTCATGGACAAACGCCGCCCGGATTTCAGCGCCTGCTGACATCCGCCCCGCCACCGAACGGGGCGGGGGCAGGGCGACGCCGGCATCCATGCCGTGTTCGCCCTACGCGCCGGTGATCACCGTGTCTGCTGGACAGGGTGGCCGTGCATTTGAATGAAAAATGGCTCTAGCGCTTGTCCAATAAGCGCTAACAGCTCCTGATAAGAGAGCAAAAATTCCATGAGCAAACCTGCCAGCCTGCCAGTGGGCTTCGAGCCCGAGTTCATCGCCGGCCTGCGCCAGATCTTTGAAGAGAAGATTCCCTTCAACCACTTGCTGGGCCTGAAGATCACGCGCCTGGAGCCCGCGGCCGTCGCGGCGCGCATCGACATGCGTCCCGATCTGGTGGGGCACTTTGCCTACAACCGGCTGCACGGCGGCGTCATCAGCGCGGGGCTGGATGCCATGGGCGGTCTGGCCGTGATGGCGGCCATCGGCGCCAAGCACATGGACGAGGCGCCCATGGACCGCCTGCACCGCTTTGCCAAGCTGGGCACCATCGACCTGCGCATCGACTATCTGCGCCCCGGCATCGGCAGCCACTTCGAGCTGCGGGCCGAGGTGCTGCGCCTGGGCTCGCGCGTGGCCACCACGCGCATGGAGTTCCTCGGCCCGCAGGGCGAGCTGATGTCCGCGGGAGCCGCGGCGTACATCGTCTCTTAGCGCGACCGTGCGAAGACGGGCCGCGCCGGGCACGCGCCGTTTGGGGGATACGCGCTGTGTGCTGCTGCAAGCCCTGCAAGTGCATGCAACCATCGAACGGTTTGGTTACCGTTCTTGCGTAACAGGGGCGGTTTTGATCTGTGGCAACTCCTAGCATCTGCGGGTCTTTTCTAGGAGATCCGATCCGATGGCCGTGCAAAACCCCTTCTTTGGCAAACGCGAACCCGACACTTTCCAACCCCGCCAGCCTTCGTCAGCGCTGGGGGGCACCACCACCACCGCAAGCACCCCAACCGCCGCTCCCGCAACCAGAACCGCTGTGTCTACGGCCTCCAGCGCCGCGGCCGAGGGCAGCGGCAGCAAGCTGACCGTGGGCCCCAACATCAAGCTCAAGGGTGTGGAGATCACCGATTGCGACACCCTCGTCGTGGAAGGCACGGTGGAGGCCACCATGGATTCGCGCGTGATCCAGATCACCGAGCAGGGCGCGTTCCGCGGCTCCGCCGAGATCGACATTGCCGAGATCCACGGCGAGTTCGACGGCACGCTCACCGTGCGCCAGAAGCTGGTGATCTTCAGCACCGGCAAGGTGAGCGGCAAGATCCGCTACGGCAAGGTGGTGATCGAAGAGGGTGGCCAGCTCTCCGGCGAGATCGAGGTGGGCCTGGGTGGTGGCGCGCGCATGAGCGCGGCCTCGGGTTCGTCGTCTGCCGCATCGTCGGCCGCGCTGGCCGCG
This sequence comes from Diaphorobacter sp. MNS-0, assembly GCF_019602835.1. Taxonomy (NCBI): domain Bacteria; kingdom Pseudomonadati; phylum Pseudomonadota; class Betaproteobacteria; order Burkholderiales; family Comamonadaceae; genus Diaphorobacter; species Diaphorobacter sp. MNS-0. Next base: position 665,453 of record NZ_CP080761.1, read on the forward strand.
GCCTGACGCCGGCACACCCATCGCCGCCAGCGGGAGGCCGTGAGGCGCTCCCGTTTTTTTACGGCGCGACGCTTTCGTCGCCCGGCTTCCGAATGGGGCGCGGGCGGCCGTTTTCGTCGATGGCCACATAGGTCAGCGACGCCTCGGTCACCTTCACGTAGCTGCCCTGGGTGCGGATGTGCTCGGCATAGACCTCCACCTGCACGGTCATGGAGGTGTTGCCGATGCGCGTGACTTCGGCAAAGAACGACAGCAGGTCGCCCACGCGCACGGGCTGCTTGAAGATGAATTCGTTCACCGCCACCGTGGCCATGCGGCCGCGGATGTACCGCGCGGGCAGCACGGAGCCGGCCAGATCCACCTGCGCCATGACCCAGCCGCCGAAGATGTCGCCATTGCCGTTGGTGTCGGCGGGCATGGGTATCACCTTGAGTACCAGTTCCTTGTCGGCGGGCAACTGGGTGTGGGAGGCGGGGCGATCCTGGGACATGGGCACAATCTTTGGTTTGCTTGACTCCACGGATTGTCCATCATGCGCCGCTACGGCGAAGCCATCGCCTCCGACAGCCCACGCGTTCGTTCCGACCGGGCCACCCTGCAGCGCCTGCTGCCCTATCTGTGGCAGTACAAATGGCGCGTGGTCGCGGCCATGGCCTTCATGGTCGGCGCCAAGCTGGCCAACGTGGGGGTGCCGCTACTGCTCAAGAGGCTCGTCGATGCCATGACGCTGCCCGCCGGCAGCACCACGGCGCTGCTGGTGGTGCCCGTGGGGCTGCTGCTGGCCTACGGGGCGCTGCGCCTGGCCAACGCGGTGTTCAACGAGTTGCGCGAGCTGGTGTTCGCCAAGGCCACGCATGGCGCGGCGCGCGCCATCGCGCTCAAGACCTTCGAGCACCTGCATGCGCTGTCCCTGCGCTTTCACCTGGAGCGCCAGACCGGCGGCATGACGCGCGACATCGAGCGCGGCGTGCGCGGCATCGAGTCGCTGGTGTCGTTCGCGCTGTTCAACCTGGCCGCCACGCTGGTCGAGGTACTGCTGGTGCTGTTCATCCTGGCGCGCCAGTTCGACGTCTGGTTTGCCGTCATCACGCTCACCGCGCTGGTGCTGTACGTCGCCTTCACCGTGGGCGTGACGCAGTGGCGCATCCAGTTCCGGCGCCAGGCGAACCAGTTCGACTCGGCCGCGCACAGCAAGGCCATCGATTCGCTGCTGAACTACGAGACCGTCAAGTACTTCAACAACGAACAGTTCGAGGCGCGCCGCTACGACGAAAGCCTGGAGCAATTGCGGCAGGCCCAGCTCAAGAGCCGCAGCACCCTGGGGCTGCTCAACAGCGGGCAGCAGCTCATCATCGCCGTGGGGCTGGTGGCCATGCTGTGGCGCGCCACCGAGGGCGTGGCCGCGGGGCGCATGACGCTGGGCGACCTGGTCATGGTCAACGCCTTCATGATCCAGATCTACATCCCGCTGAACTTCCTGGGCGTGATCTACCGCGAAATCCGGCAGAACCTGACCGACCTGGACAAGATGTTCACGCTGATGGACAGGGAGCAGGAGGTGGCCGATGCGCCCGGCGCCCAGCCGCTGACGGACCTGCACACGCCCACCGTGCGTTTCGAGGATGTGCACTTCGCCTACGACCCCGCACGGCCCGTATTGCAGGGGGTGAGCTTCACGATTCCCGCCGGCAAGACGGTTGCCGTGGTCGGCCCCTCGGGCGCAGGCAAGAGCACCCTGAGCCGCCTGCTGTACCGTTTCTATGACCTGCAGGGCGGGCGCATCACCATCGCGGGGCAGGACATCCGGGCGGTCACGCAGGACAGCCTGCGCCGCGCCATCGGCATCGTGCCGCAGGACACGGTGCTGTTCAACGACACCGTGGCCTACAACATCGCCTACGGCCGCACCGGCGCCAGCCAGGCCCAGGTCGAGCAGGCCGCGCGCGCCGCGCATATCCACGGCTTCATCGCCGCCCAGCCCAGGGGCTACGAGACGACGGTGGGCGAGCGCGGCCTGAAGCTCAGCGGCGGCGAGAAGCAGCGCGTGGCGATCGCGCGCACGCTGCTGAAGAACCCGCCCATCCTGATCTTCGACGAGGCCACCAGCGCGCTGGACTCGGCCAACGAGCGCGCCATCCAGGCCGAGCTGGCCAGCGCCGCGCAGAACAAGACGACCCTGGTGATCGCCCACCGCCTGTCCACCGTGGTGGACGCGCACGAAATCCTGGTCATGGAGGCCGGCCGTATCGTCGAGCGTGGCACGCACGCGCAGCTGCTGGCCCACGGCGGGCACTACGCGCGCATGTGGGCGCTGCAGAAGAATGATGGTCAAAACGGGCTGAAGCGCTTATGTGGCAAGCGCAAGCAGCTATCAAAATGAAAGCACGGAGCGTTGAGCATGGATATCGCCGCCCTGCAGCGTGAGCTGCGCGCCTTCGCCGCCGCGCGTGACTGGCAGCCCTTTCACACGCCCAAGAACCTGGCCATGGCGCTGATGGTGGAGGCGGCCGAGCTGCAGGAGCTGTTCCAGTGGCTCACGCCGGAGCAGTCGCGCACCTTCACCCAGGACGCCACCGCCCACGAGCGCGTGGGCGACGAGATGGCCGATGTGCTGCTGTACCTGCTGCAGCTGGCGGACTACGCGGGCGTGGACCTGGAAGTTGCCGTGCGGCGCAAGCTGGCCAAGAACGCCGTCAAGCATCCCGTTCCCTGATGCGTGAGGCGTAAAAAAGCGGCTAGCGCCCGTGGTTAGGGCGCTAGCCGCTTTTGATTTGATAGCGCTGGCAGAGCCTGCGCTATGGGGCAAGGCGCCCCATTACTGCCCCATTACTGTTTGCGCGCCGCAATCGCCTTCTCGGCTGCGCTTACCAAGTCGGCGCCGATCTGGCCCTTCCACTTCTCGAACACGGGGCGCGTAGCCTTCACGAAGGCGTCGCGCTCGGCGGGGCTCAGCTGCGTCACGGTCACGCCATTCGCGGCAATGTCCTTGAGCAGCGGCTTGTCGGCCTCGATCATGCCTTTGCGCGCGATGGCAATTTCTTCCTTGCCGGCTTCGATGGCGGCCTGCTTGACGGCTTCGCGGTCGGCGGGCGTCCAGCTGTTCCACACGTCCTTGTTCACCACGAAGATCAGCGGGTCGTTCATGTAGCCCCACATGGTCACGTGCTTCTGTGCCACGGTGTGCAGCTTGGCGGCCTGGTACACGGCGATGGGGTTCTCCTGGCCGTCCACGGCGCCGCTGGCCATGGCGGGCTGCGCGTCGGCCCAGCTCATCTGCGTGGGGTTAGCGCCCAGCGCGGTGAAGGTGTCGAGGAACAGGGGCGAGCCCACCACGCGGATCTTCAGACCCTTGAGGTCGGCGGGGCTCTTGATGGCGTGCTTGGAGTTGCTGATCTCGCGGTAGCCGTTCTCACCCCAGGCCAGTGGCACCACGCCGGCCTTTTCCAGCGTCTGAAAGATGCTCTTGCCGACTTCGCCCTGTGTGACCGCATCGACAGCCGCGTAGTCGGGGAACAGGAAGGGCAGCGAGAACAGGTTCAGCGCCTTCACCTGGGGCGACCAGTTGATGGTGGAGCCCACGGCCATGTCGATCACGCCCTGGCGCAGCGCGGAAAACTCACGTGTCTGGTCGCCCTGGATCAGCGACACGCCCGGGTAGAGCTTGATGTTGATGCGGCCCTGGGTTTTCTCCTTGACCTTCTGTGCCCAGATCTCGCCGCCCTTGCCCCACGGGAAGGCGGTGCCCAGTACCAGCGACATGCGGTATTCGCTCTTGTAGTTCTGCGCCAGCGCGGGTGTGCCGAAGGCAAGGGCCGCAGCAGCGGCGACGGCGGAAGTGAGGAAAGTGCGAAGTTTCATGGGACAGGTCTCCTTGGAAAAAATGCGAACGAATCAATAGCCCAGCTGGGCAGGCAGCCACAGGGCCAGCTGCGGGAAGGCGATCACGGCCACCATGACCAGGAACATGGCCAGCAGCATGGGGCCGACCCAGCGCACGGTGGACTCCATGCGCACGCCTGCGATGCGGCAGCTGACCATCAGGTTCACGGCCAGCGGCGGCGTGAACTGGCCCAGTGCGACCTTCAGGGTGAGGATCACGCCGAACCACACCGGGTCCCACTGGTAGTGCTGCATGATGGGCAGCAAGAGCGGCACGAAGATCAGGAAGATCGAGATGCCGTCCAGGAACATGCCCACGGTGATGAGCAGCAGGATCAAAAGCGCCAGCACGCCGTATTCGCCCAGGCCGGAGTTCACGATGGCGTTGGCCACCGGGTCGATCACGCCCAGTGTGGACAGTGAGAACGCGAAGATGCCCGCCAGCGACACCACGATCAGGATCACGGCTGAGAGCTCGCCCGCTTCGCGCAGGATGGTGAACAGGTCGCGCACCTGAATGGTGCGGTGGATCACCATGCCCACGAACAGGCCGTAGAACACGGCCACCACGGCGGCCTCGGTGGGTGTGAACCAGCCTGCGCGCATGCCGCCCAGGATCAGCACCGGCGCGGCCAGGCCCCAGGAGGCTTCGCGCAGGCTGCGCCAGAACGGCGGGCGGGGCATGTCGGCTTCCAGGTGGCCCATGCGGTGGCGGCGCGCCATCCACACGGCCGGCACGATGAGCGCAATGCCCGCCAGCACGCCCGGCACCATGCCCGCCGCGAACAAGGCCGGCACCGAGGCCCCGGGCACCAGCACCGAATAGATGATGAACGCCACCGAAGGCGGGATGAGGATGTCCGTGGCTGCGGCCGCCCCCACCACACTGGCCGAGAAGCTACCGGGGTAGCCCGCGCGGCTCATGGCCGCGATCATCACCCCGCCCACGGCGGCCGCGTTGGCCGGTCCCGAGCCGGAGATGCCGCCCAGGAACATGGCCACGGCAATCGCCACCAGCGGCAGCATGCCCGGTCCGCGCCCGACAATCGCCACGGCAAAGTTCACCAGGCGCAGCGCCACGCCCGAACGGTCGAAGATCGAGCCCACCAGCACGAACATGGGAATCGCCAGCAGCGGGTACTTGCCCAGCCCGGCGTAGAAGTTCTGCGGCACGGCGAGCAGGCCAAACCATTGCGTCTCGGCATTGGCCAGCGCAATGGCGGCGGCGCCGGCCAACCCCAGGGCGGCACCGATGGGCACACCCACAAACATCAGCACCAGGAAGGCGACGAAGAGCAGCGTGGCGATCATGGCTGGCGCTCTCCGTTGTCGTCTGCGTCATTGCCGAGAAACTCCACGTCCGGCTGGCGCGTGCGGCGGATCAGCAGGCCAATGGCGCGCCAGGTGATGAGCAGCGAGAGGATGGGCAGCCAGACCGAGTACCACCACTGCGGCACGCCGATGCCGGGCGAGGTTTCTTCGAAGCGGTAGTCGTCCCAGACCACGCGCACGCTGAGCACGGCGATCACCGCGAACAGCACGGCCACCAGCAGTGCGCCAAGTTGTGCCAACCGGCGGCGGCGGGCTGCGGAGCCGCTGTCGCAGAAGAATTCGATGCGGATGTGGCGGTCGCGCGCCACCGCGGCAGAGCCAGCCACCAGGGCCAGCACGATCATCAGGAAGACCGAGAGCTCCTCGGTCCAGGCAAAGGACGAATTGGTGAAATAGCGCACGAGCACGTTGGCAAACGTGATCAGCGCCAGCAACGCCATGACGATGACGGTGAGCCAGTCCTCGATGCGCAGGGAACGGGGTTCGCTGGAGGCGGGGGCGCTAGAGACGCGCGCGCCATCCGGGGCGGCATCGTCGGCCGGCCCGGGGGTAGGTAGGGAGGACATGGGGGCAGAGAACAGAAAAGTCGAACATGAAAGGCTGGCCGCTCTGCCCTCCGGTGTTGTGCACCAGGGGCCTGGTCGAAGGATTGCGCTGTGGGCGCGAGAGGGCCTATTTTGCAATCAAACGTACGGTGCTCCGCCGCAGGGTGTTCCCCAGGAGGGCGCTGGGGCGGCCCAGTCGCGCTCAACAGGGGGAGAAGGCCTGCCTGGGCGCATCGAGAAGGCCTGCCTGGGCGCATCGATAATGCGGGCCATGGAAACCAAATGGCTCGAAGACTTCGTCAGCCTGGCAGAAACGCGCAGCTTCAGCCGCTCGGCGCAATTGCGCCATGTGACACAGCCCGCTTTTTCGCGGCGCATCCAGGCGCTGGAGGCCTGGGCCGGCACCGATCTGGTGGACCGCAGTTCCTACCCCACGCGGCTGACGGCCGCGGGCAACACGCTGTACGACCAGGCGCTGGAGGTGCTGCAGGCGCTGCAGAACACGCGCGCCATGCTGCGCGCGCACACCAGCGCGGGCACCGACATGATCGAGTTCGCCGTGCCGCATACGCTGGCGTTCACTTTTTTCCCGGCCTGGGTGTCGGCGCTGCGGGCGGACTTCGGCCCGCTCAAAAGCCGGCTGATCGCCCTGAACGTGCACGACGCAGTGATGCGCCTCGTGGAGGGCGGCTGCGATCTGCTCATCTCCTACCACCATCCATCGCAGCCCCTGCAACTGGACCCGGACCGCTACGAGATGGTGACGCTGGGGCAGGAGGTACTGGCCCCCTACGCCAAGGCGGGCGCTGATGGTCAGCCGCTGTTTTGCCTGCCGGGCCGGCCTGGCGAGCCGCTGCCCTACCTGGGGTATGCGCCGGGGGCCTACTTGGGGCGCGTGACGGAGCTGATCCTCAAGCAGGCGGGGACGGCCATCCACTTGGACCGCGTGTACGAAACGGATATGGCCGAAGGCCTGAAGGCCATGGCGCTGGAAGGGCACGGCGTCGCCTTCCTGCCCTACAGCGCGGTGAAGAAGGAACTGCGTTCGCGCAAACTCCTGAGCGCGGCGCCGCCCGATGCGCAGGACCTGCAGATGGTGATGGAAGTGCGCGCCTACCGCGAAAAGCCCTCGCGCAAGGAGCCGGCCAAGGGCCTGGCCCAGTCCCTGTGGACGTACCTGCAGACGCGCGCCGGACAGAACCCCATCTGACGCGGGCGCACCACACTTGGCAGGCAAGTCTTGCATGCGAACCCACATCCCTGGCATTGGATTGCGTGGTCACGCGACATTACAGTCTTTGAAACTAAATGTGGCAACGCACGGTCGCACCGAAACATGGCGCGCACCTGGTGCGGAGATTGCTAAGCCATGCACAAGGGAGACCCTCTGAATGAATTGCAAGCAAGGATGGAAGGCGCTGGGCGCCGCGGTGGCGCTGTGCTGCGCCGTGGGCGCGCAAGCCCAAGGGGTGCTGGAGCGTGTGCGCGGCGGCGGACCGCTGGTGCTGGCGCACCGTGAATCGTCGGTGCCGTTTTCGTACGTGCACGAGGGCAAGCCCATGGGCTACGCCCTGGACCTGTGCCTGCATATCGCCGAAGTGGTGCGCAAGAAGACCGGCATGAAGAACATGCCGGTGCAGTTGGTGCAGGTGACACCCGCCAATCGCATTGAGATGGTGAAGACCGGCAAGGCCGATATGGAATGCGGCTCCACCACCAACAACGCCGAGCGCCGCAAGGATGTGGCCTTCACCATTCCGCACTTCATCACGGGTGCGCGCCTGCTGGTGCCCGCGGCCAGCACGGTGACGCGCATGGAGGATCTGGAAGGCAAGAAGCTCGTGTCGACCAAAGGCACGACGCCCTACAAAGCGGCCGAGCAGGCCAACCGCGAACGGCTGATGCGCATCCAGATGGTGGAGGCGCCCGACCATGAGGCCGCGGTGGTCATGGTGGAGAAGGGCCAGGCCGACGCCTTCGTGATGGACGATGTGCTGTTGTATGGCTTGGCGGCCAACCGCCCCGACCCCAAGGCGCTGAAGGTGGTGGGCCGCTTCGTCACCACCGAGCCGCTGGCGATCATGCTTCCCAAGAACGATCCCGAGTTCAAGAAGTTGGTGGACGAGGAGATGCGCCGCCTGATCGTGAGCAATGAGATCAACGCCATCTACAACAAGTGGTTCATGCAGCCCATTGCGCCTACCCATCGTGCGCTGAACCTGCCCGTGAGCTACCTGCTGCGGGACTTCTGGAAATACCCTACCGATCAGGTCCCCTTCTGAACCCACAATACGCCCCTGTCTTGAACGCGCCGCAGGGTGTGGCTTGACCGCCATCGGTTCCTCAGAACGGTCGTTCGATTTCAATACACTTCGCTTTTCGCTTCACCCACAAGGAGATATTCATGAAGAAGCATTTGCTGGCCGCAGCCATTACCGTCCTGGCCGCTGGTAGCGCGTTCGCACAGGCCAACGACACCCTGGCCAAGATCAAATCTACGGGTGCCGTGACGCTGGGCGTGCGCGAGTCCTCGGGCCTGGGCTACACCCTGGGCAACGGCAAGTACGTGGGCTTCCACACCGAGATGGGTGAGCGCATCCTGGCCGACATCCAGAAGCAGCTGGGCCTGGCCAACATGGAGATCAAGTACCAGCCGGTTACTTCGCAGAACCGCATTCCGCTGGTGACCAACGGCACGGTGGACATCGAGTGCGGTTCCACGACCAACAACACGGCCCGCCAGAAGGAAGTGGCCTTTGCCGTGACCACCTATGTGGAAGAGGTGCGCATTGCCGTGAACGCCAAGTCGGGCATTACCGGCATCAAGGACCTGAACGGCAAGACCATCGTCACCACCACCGGCACGACGTCGGTGCAGACGCTGCGCAAGCACAAGCGCGCCGATGGCCTGAACTTCAAGGAAGTCATGGGCAAGGACCACGCCGACAGCTTCCTGATGCTGGAAACGGGCCGTGCCGACGCTTTCATCATGGACGGCTCCATTCTGGCCGCCAACATCTCCAAGTCCAAGAACCCCTCTGACTTTAAGATCGTGGGCGAAGTGCTGTCGGTGGAGCCCATCGCCTGCATGATCCGCAAGGACGATCCCGCCTTCAAGAAGGCCGTGGACGACTCCATCAAGCGCCAGATTGCAGACGGCAGCCTGGCCAAGCTGTACGACAAGTGGTTCATGCAGCCCATCCCGCCGGCCAACGTGAAGATCGGCCTGCCGCTGTCTGAAGCCACCAAGGAAGCCTGGGCGAATCCGAACGACAAGCCCATGGAGTCGTACGAAGTCAAGTAATCGGCTTGCATTGCATCGCCCCTTCGGCCTCTGGGCCCGAAGGGGCGTTTTTTGTTGTTGCGCCAGCGCCGCCATGTGCCGCCGCGGCAACACGGATCGAAGAATAGAAGGGGTGCTCCTATGAATTGGGATTGGCAGGTGTTCTGCCAGGACACCATTACCCAAGAGGTCGGTCAAAGCTGCTTCGGCAAGAACGGCGACATCACCTACCTCGACTGGATGCTGTCAGCCTGGGGCTGGACGGTATCCGTTTCCTTGCTGTCGCTGGCCGTTGCGCTGGTGGTCGGTTCGCTGGTCGGCACGCTGCGCACGCTGGAAGGCCGTCCATGGACGGTGCGCCTGGGCAACGCCTGGGTCGAGCTGTTTCGCAACATTCCGCTGCTGGTGCACATCTTTGTGTGGTACCACGTGGTGCCGTCGATCTTCCCGGCCATGAAATCGCTGCCGGGCTTCGTGCTGGTGGTGTTTGCGCTGGGCTTCTTCACCTCGGCGCGTATCGCCGAGCAGGTGCGCTCGGGCATCCAGGCGTTGCCGCGCGGCCAGCGCTATGCGGGCATGGCGCTGGGCTTCACCACGTTCCAGTACTACCGCTACGTGCTGCTGCCGATGGCGTTTCGCATCATCATCCCGCCGCTCACCAGCGAGACCATGAACGTGTTCAAGAACTCGTCGGTGGCGTTTGCCGTTTCGGTGGCCGAGCTGACCATGTTCGCCATGCAGGCGCAGGAAGAGACTTCACGCGGCATCGAGGTGTACCTGGCCGTCACGGCGCTGTACATCATCTCGGCCTTTGCCATCAACCGCATCATGGCGTTCATCGAAAAGCGCACGCGGGTGCCGGGCCTGATTGCCGCAGGCGGGGGAGGCCACTGATATGAACCTGAATATCGATTGGTCCTTCTTCACCTGGGAGCTGTTCAGCAACTTCGTGATCAAGGGGCTGTACTTCAGCCTGGTGCTGACGGTGATCGCCACCGTGGGCGGCATCCTGCTGGGCACGGTGCTGGCGCTCATGCGCCTGTCGGGCAAGAAGTGGCTGGACGTGCCGGCCACCATCTATGTCAACGGCATGCGCTCGATTCCGCTGGTGATGGTGATCCTGTGGTTCTTCCTGCTGGTGCCCATGATCATCGGTCGCCCCATCGGCGCCGAGGTGTCGGCCGTGGTGACCTTCATCGCCTTCGAAGCCGCCTACTTCAGCGAGATCATGCGCGCAGGCATCCAGTCCATCCCGCGCGGCCAGGTGTTCGCGGGGCAGGCGCTGGGCATGACCTACGGGCAGAACATGCGCCTGGTGGTGCTGCCGCAGGCCTTCCGCAACATGCTGCCGGTGCTGCTCACGCAGACCATCATCCTGTTCCAGGACACGTCGCTGGTGTACGCCATCGGTGCCTACGACATGCTCAAGGGTTTCGAGATCGCGGGCAAGAACTATGGCCGCCCGATCGAGGCCTACCTGGCCGCGGCCGTGGTCTATTTCATCCTCTGCTACGCGCTGTCCTGGCTGGTCAAGCGCCTGCACAAGAAGATCGCCATCATTCGCTGAAGCGGCGTTCCAAGGAATTGCAATGATTGAACTGAAGAACGTTTCCAAGTGGTACGGCAGCTTCCAGGTGCTCACGGACTGCTCCACGAACATCCAGAAGGGTGAGGTGGTGGTGGTCTGCGGGCCCTCCGGCTCCGGCAAGTCCACCCTCATCAAAACCATCAACGCGCTGGAGCCCTTCCAGAAGGGCGAGATCTTCGTGGACGGCGTGGCCGTGCACGACCCCAAGACCGACCTGCCCAAGCTGCGCAGCCGCGTGGGCATGGTGTTCCAGCACTTCGAGCTGTTTCCCCACCTGTCGGTGACCGAGAACCTGACCATCGCGCAGATCAAGGTGCTGGGCCGCAACCCCACCGACGCCAAGGCGCGCGGCCTGAAGATGCTGGAGCGCGTGGGCTTGACGGCGCACAAGGACAAGTTCCCCGGCCAGCTGTCGGGCGGTCAGCAGCAGCGCGTGGCGATCGCACGCGCACTGTCGATGGACCCCATCGTGATGCTGTTCGACGAGCCGACCTCGGCGCTGGACCCCGAAATGGTGGGCGAGGTGTTGGATGTCATGGTGGGCCTGGCCCAGGAGGGCATGACCATGATGTGCGTGACGCACGAGATGGGCTTCGCGCGCAAGGTGAGCAACCGCGTGATCTTCATGGACGTGGGCGGCAAGATCCTGGAGGACTGCTCGAAGGAGGAATTCTTCGGCAACCCCGAGGCGCGCCAGCCGCGCACCAAGGACTTCCTCAACAAGATCCTGCAGCATTGATTCCGCATACCCCCTGAGGCGCTTCGCGCCTTCCCCCACACTCGCAGCGCTGCGCTGCAGGAGGGGGGCGCAGCCGGCGGCAGGGCAGAGCCCGGCCCACGGCTGCCATGGTCCGGGGCGCGCCAGTGGGATGGGCCGTGGCCCAGGATTGCCCGGGTGGCGTACAAAAGCAAAGGGGCAAAAGGGCAAAAGGGCAAAAGGCGCCATTGGCGCCTTTTGCTTTTATTTTGATAGCTGCTAGCGCTTTATGGATGGGTGTTAGAGCCTGATTTGGCTTGAGGCGGTCAAGCCACGCGCCGCAGCCGCGTGCGGCCTTGGACGCTCGCGCCGCGCGTGCGGCCGAACAGGTCCTTGGGGTCGTCTGTGGGCACCAGCTCCACATCCACGCCCAGGCCGCGCGCCTGGGCCTGCTGGTACAGGTAGCGCAGTGCGGAGTAGTCCTCCAGCGCAAAGCCTACGGAATCAAACACCGTGACTTCGTCGGCCCGCGTGCGCCCCGGCGCGTCGCCGCGCAGTACCCGCCAAAGCTCGGTAACGGGATGGTCCGCGGGCAATTGCTGGATCTCGCCCTCCACGCGGCTTTGTGGCTCGTATTCCACGACCACGCGCGCCCCGCGCAGCACATCGGGGTGCAGTTCGGTTTTGCCGGGGCAGTCGCCACCCACGGCATTCAGGTGCATGCCGGGCTCCACCATCGCGGGAGTGAGGATGGTGGCGCGGCTCTTGTCGGCGGTGACCGTGGTCACGATGTCCGCGCCGCGCACGGCCTCGGCCGTGCTGGCGGCGCGCTCCACGGTGAGGTCATCGACATGCGCCAGGTTGCGCACCAGCTTGTCGGTGGCGGCGGGGTCGGTGTCGTACACCCGCAGTTCGCGGATGCCCAGCAACGCGTGGAAGGCCAGGGCCTGGAACTCCGCCTGCGCCCCGTTGCCAACCAGCGCCATGCGGCGGCTGCCGGGTCGTGCAAGCGCCTGCGCCGCCAGCGCCGACGTGGCAGCGGTGCGCAGCGCCGTGGTCAGCGTCAGCTCCGACAGCAGCAGCGGATAGCCGGTACGGACCTCCGCCAGCACGCCGAAGGCCATCACTGTAGGCAGTCCGCTGGCAGGGTTGCCGGGATGGCCGTTCACATACTTGAAGCTATAGAGCGCATCGTCAGCCACGGGCATCAGCTCAATCACGCCGCGCGGGCTGTGGCTGGCCGTGCGGGCGGACTTGTCAAAAGACTCCCAGCGCAGGAAGTCGGCGCGAAGCTCGGTCGCCAGCTCGGTCATGCAGCGTGCGGCACCCCGTTCATGCACGAAGGCAGCAAGGGTCGGCAAATCAATGAGGCGTGTCATGGTGTCGGTCCAACGTGTTTCCCCATTGTGGACAGGCCCTGCGCTTGCGGCCAGCCTACAAACTGCTCAATAAGCGCAAAAAACTGGCGTTTCGCCAGCAACCCGTGGCACTATGCGCAACATGGACGACGTCGACCGCGAGATCATTGCGCTGCTGCGTGCGGATGCCCGCATGCCGGTGGCGGCGCTCGCCGTACGTCTGCGCGTGGCCCGCGGCACCGTTCAGAACCGCCTGCGCCGGCTGGAGGAAGAGGGCGTCATCGTCGGCTACACCGTGCGGCTGCGCCCCGAATCGGAGCCCCACCGGATCCGCGCCTGGATGAGCATTGCAGTGCAAGGGAACGCGGCGCCTGACGTGATTCGCGCCCTGCGTGGAGAGCCGCTGGTCGGCGCGCTGCACAGTACCAACGGCCGCTGGGACATCGTGGCCGAGCTGCACGCGCAGAGCCTGGAGGAATTCGACCTGGCGCTCACGCGCATTCGGCTCACGCCGGGCATCGCGCGCACCGAAACCAGCATCCTGCTGTCCACGTACAAGCTGTGATCGTCCCGCCCGAGCGGGCGGTGCTTCATTGCATCGACGAGACGTACGCCACCAGCGACTCGATGTCGGCGTCCGTGAGGAGCTTGGTGTTGGGCGTCATGATCGAATTGGCGCGCGTGTTTGGGCCGTCGCGGTAACGCTTGAGAGTGCTGCGCAGGTAGTCGGTCTGCTGGCCGGCAATGCGTGCGATCTGGTCGTTGCCCCGGCCCATGTCGCCATGGCAGCGAAAACAGTTCTTGCCGAAGATCTCCTGCCCCTTGGCCAGCAGCGCTGCGTCCGCCACGGGTTTGGGAGTGACGGGCTGCGCGGCGTAGAAGAGCACCATGCCGATCTTCTCGTCGCTGTTCATCGCGCGGATCATGCCTTCCATGAACTCGTAGCGGCGGCGCCCGTCTGCGAACTGCCGCACCTGCTCGAGCAGATAGGCCGGGTTCTGGCCCGCGAGGTTGGGTACCGAGGGTTTGGTGCTGTTGCCTCCGTCGCCATGGCAGTTGGCGCACACCGCCGAGACCTTGCGGCCCACCTTGTAGAGCTCGTCGGCCAGCTTGGGGTCCGCCATGGCTTGCTGCAAGCGTGTGTCGATATCCACCTTGCTGCGGCCGGCCTGGGCCATCGCCGCGGGTTGCCACGCCAGCCCGGCGAACAACGCCAGCGCCAGCATTGCGGGAATGCGCCTTGCCATGGTGTAACCCTTTTTGTGAAAAGGGTCATTTTAGAAGGCGAGTTGTGAAGCCCCGGTGGCGTTTTGGTAGTGCAACGCGCACCTGGACGGTCGATGTCAGCGATCGTTGATGGCGAGCAAGGATTGCGCAAGTTCTGCAAACCCTGCCCCGCGCTCGCCCTGCGTCACATAGCGCGGCAGATGCTGCAGTTGGGGCACGAAACGCGCAATATTGGCCACACCCACGCTGTGCGGGAAGTGCGCAAACATGAGCTGGTCATTGGTGGAGTCACCGATGTAGACCCAGCGCTCCAGCTCGGCGTCCAGATCGCGCCCGAACAGCTCGCGCACGATCCATCGCGCACCCTCCAGCTTGTTGTGCGCGCCAAACCAGCCGTTGATGTGGATGCTGCTCACGGTGGCGTTCATGCCCGCGGCATGCATCAGGGCGACAGCCTGGTCGATGGCCGCCTGGGGCAGGTGCGTGAATTCACTGTGGTCGATGGCGATGTCCGTCTCGCGCCCCGGCGAGTCGGTGGCGCGCCGGGCGCCGGGCACGGCGGCTTCAATCTCGGCCAGCACCTGTTGCATGCGCGCGAAGTTGGAGGCGCGCGTGGCGGCGTCCTGTTGATACAACTTTAATAGCTGCTCGCGCTTATCGCACGGGGACTGTAGGCCATTTGGGGCAAAATTTCGGGACGCCCGCAGCAGCGCCACCGCACCGTTCTCAGCAACGATGCTGTCCACCGGCCAGGCAGCGGCAAAAGGCTCGCTCCAGCCCACCGGCCGGCCCGTGATCGGAATGACGTGCAGCCCTGAGGCTTTCAGGTCGGCCAGCGCCTGCAGGGCATCGGCGGTGATGGCGCCATCGGTGGTCAGGGTGTCGTCGATGTCGGTGAGCACGCCGGTGATGCACGTGCGCGCCAACTCGTCCCATGAGGCAAGAGGGTGCATGGCGGATGGGGGTCGCGTCAACTGTTCTGCAACGCCAACCCCGCATGCTCCCGCAGCGGATGGAAGTGAATCTTCGGGAACCGCTCCTGCGCCAGCCGTACGTCATATGGGCTCGTGCACAGATAGGCCAGCGTGTCCGCCGCATCGCGCGCCATGCGCATGGGGTAGGCGTTCTCGAACTCGCGCAGTTCGGCCGGCGTGTCGGCAGTGATCCAGCGGGCTCCCGTGTACTGGCAGGCTTCCAGACGGATGTCGCAGTCGTATTCGGTGTTCAGACGGTGTTGCACCACTTCGAACTGCAGCTGGCCCACGGCACCCAGCAGCATGTTGCCGCCGGCCTCGGGCTTGAAGACCTGGATGGCGCCTTCCTCGCCCAATTGCATCAGGCCCTGCTGCAGTTGCTTGGTGCGCAGCGGGTTCTTCAGCACCACGGTCATGAACATCTCGGGTGCGAAGAACGGCAGGCCGGTGAACTGCAGGTTGGCGCCGTCGGTGATGGTGTCGCCCAGCTGCACGCCGCCGTGCGTGGTGAAGCCGATGATGTCGCCGGCGTAGGCCTCTTCCACCGCCTCGCGGCGCTGGCTCATGAAGGTGACCACGCTGGTGGGGCGCAGTTCCTTGGCGGTGCGCTGGACCTTGAGCTTCATGCCGGGCGTGTACTTGCCGCTGGCCACGCGCACGAAGGCGATGCGGTCGCGGTGGTTGGCGTCCATGTTGGCCTGCACCTTGAACACCACGCCCGAAAAGCCTTCGTCTTCGGGCAGGATGGTTTTCTCGACGGTCTGCTTGTTGACGATGAGCGAGCTCTTGCGCGGGCCGGGCGGGGGCGACATGTCCACCACCGCATCCAGCACTTCCATCACACCGAAGTTGTTCACGCCCGAGCCGAAGAACACCGGTGTGAGCTTGCCAGCCAGGAAGGCTTCATGGTCCCAGGGCGCCGAGGCGCCCTGCGCCAGCTCCATGCTTTCCAGTGCGTCGTCAAAGGCTTGACCGAAGCGCGCGCGCAGCTTGTCGGCATCGGCCAGCGGAATGACCTCGAAGTCCTGCGGGCGCTTTTCGCTGCCGGGCTGGAAGACCGTCATGCTTTGCGTGCGCAGGTTGATGATGCCGCCGAAGCTCTTGCCCTGGCCCACGGGCCAGGTGATGGGGCAGCAGGGCATGCCCAGCTCACGCTCCACCTCGTCGAGGATGTCCAGCGGGTCGCGCACCTCGCGGTCCATCTTGTTGACGAAGGTGATGATGGGCGTGTCGCGCTGGCGGCAGACCTCGATCAGGCGGCGCGTCTGCGCCTCCACGCCGTTGGCCGCGTCGATCACCATCAGGGCCGAATCGACGGCCGTGAGCACGCGGTAGGTGTCTTCCGAGAAGTCCTTGTGGCCCGGCGTGTCCAGCAGGTTGATGACATGGTCGCGGTAGCTCATCTGCATCACGCTCGACGCCACCGAGATGCCGCGCTGCTTCTCGATCTCCATCCAGTCGGACGTGGCGTGGCGGCTGGCCTTGCGGCCCTTCACGGCGCCGGCGATCTGGATGGCGCCGGAGAACAGCAGCAGCTTTTCCGTCAGCGTGGTCTTGCCGGCGTCGGGGTGGGAGATGATGGCAAAAGTCCGGCGGCGCCGGGTTTCTGGGGCGTACGACACAGTGATTCTGGGTGAGGCCGCGCGGTGCGCTGCGGCCGGTGCGAGAAGAGGCGGGCGCACCCTGCGGGAACGCCCTGGCATTGGGCGGGGATTCTACGGCGCGGCGCGTGGTGCGGGGGCGCCGGTATAATCTTGCACTTTCCGAGGAGCGTTGCAGCGTCCCCAGCACGGCGGGGCGCGAGGCTCGGAAGTCATACCCAGCAACGACGCTCACCCACGCCTTGCGGTGCGGTGAGTCCCATCCCCCAGGCGCGGTTTTTTCAGATACCCATCAAGGAAACCACCATGAGCGCTGTTCTCAAGTCCCCAGCCGACTCCGCGATTGCCGATATCTCCCTGGCCGACTGGGGCCGCAAGGAGATCCGCATCGCCGAAACCGAGATGCCTGGCCTGATGGCCATCCGCGAGGAATTCGCGGCCAAGCAGCCCCTGAAGGGCGCACGCATCACCGGCTCGCTGCACATGACCATCCAGACGGCCGTGCTGATCGAGACGCTCAAGGCCCTGGGCGCCGACGTGCGCTGGGCCTCGTGCAACATCTTCTCCACCCAGGACCACGCCGCCGCCGCGATTGCCGCCACCGGCACGCCGGTGTTCGCCATCAAGGGCGAAACCCTGGTGGACTACTGGGACTACACCCACCGCATCTTCGACTTCGGCCCCAAGGGCAACGAGGGCGAAGGCCCGAACATGATCCTGGACGACGGCGGCGACGCCACGCTGCTGATGCACCTGGGCAAGCGCGCTGAAAAGGACGCCTCCGTGCTGGCCCACCCCGGCAGCGAGGAAGAGCGCATCCTGTTCGCCGCCATCAAGGCCAAGCTGGCCGAGGACAGCACCTGGTACAGCCGCAAGAGCGCCCAGATCATCGGCGTGACCGAAGAGACCACCACCGGCGTGCACCGCCTCAAGGAAATGTCGGCCAAGGGCACGCTGATGTTCCGCGCCATCAACGTCAACGACTCGGTCACCAAGTCCAAGTTCGACAACTTGTACGGCTGCCGCGAGTCGCTGGTGGACGGCATCAAGCGCGCCACCGACGTGATGATTGCCGGCAAGGTGGCCGTGGTGGCGGGCTATGGCGACGTGGGCAAGGGCTCGGCCCAGGCGCTGCGCGCCCTGAGCGCCCAGGTGTGGGTGACCGAGATCGACCCCATCAATGCCCTGCAGGCCGCTATGGAAGGCTTCAAGGTCGTGACCATGGAGTGGGCCGCCGACAAGGCCGACATCTTCGTCACCACCACGGGCAACCGCGACGTCATTACCTTCGAGCACATGAAGGCGATGAAGGACCAGGCCATCGTCTGCAACATCGGCCACTTCGATAACGAGATCCAGGTCGCCAAGCTCGAAGAGCACTGCCAGTGGGAAGAAATAAAGCCCCAGGTCGACCATGTGATCTTCCCGGACGGCAAGCGCATCATCCTGCTGGCCAAGGGCCGCCTGGTGAACCTGGGCTGCGGCACGGGCCACCCCAGCTTCGTGATGTCCAACTCGTTCGCCAACCAGACGATCGCGCAGATCGAGTTGTTCACCCACCCCGAGGGCTACGACGTGGGCAAGGTCTACGTGCTGCCCAAGCACCTCGACGAGAAGGTGGCGCGCCTGCACCTGAAGAAGGTGGGCGCCATGCTGACCGAGCTGAGCGACGAGCAGGCCGCCTACATCGGCGTGCCGAAGCAGGGCCCCTACAAGCCCGACACCTACCGCTATTGATTGTTAAAAAGCATAGCTGCTTGCGCTTGCCAGTAGTCGTTTTCAGCATGAAAAATTGCTGAAATTGGCTCGCTGCAAGCGCTGCCAGCTATCGATATGAGAGGATAGCGCGATGCGCGCGGACGTATTTCTGGTGGAAGGCGGCTACGCGGCCACCCGGTCGCAGGCCCAGCGGTTGATTGCCGCCGGCGTGCAGTGGCGCCTGGCGCCCACGCTGCCGTGGCAGAAGGTGGCCAAGAACGGCGACGACATTCCTGCGGGGGTTGAGGTGCAGCTGCTGGACGCTGCGGAGGCCAAGTACCTCTCGCGCGGCGGCCTCAAGCTTGAAGGCGCGCTGGCGGCCACGGGCATGCAAGTGGCTGGCCTGCGCTGCCTGGACGTGGGGCAGAGCACCGGCGGTTTCACCGACTGCCTGCTGGCACATGGCGCTGCCCAGGTGATTGGCGTGGACGTGGGCCACGGCCAGTTGCACGAGCGGCTGCGCGCCGACCCGCGGGTGGTCTGCGTGGAAGGCGTGAATGCCCGGGCCCTCACGCCCGAGGCGTTGCAGAACGCCTGCGACGTGGCGCTGTCCGAAGTCATCGAGGACGCGGAAGACAACGACACCCAGCCCCAGGCCCCCTACGCCTGGATGCGCAACGGCGGCATGGTGGACGATGAGTACGACGACAGCGACGACGCCAAGGAGCATGAGATCGAGAGCTTCAAGGCCGAGCGCGCCGCCAAGGCCAAGGCACGCGCCGAGGGCTCATTGCCCGTGCAGCGCCGCCGCCGTCCCGGGTGCGAGGACGTGGACATCACGCCAGCGTTCGATCTCGTCACCGGCGACCTGTCCTTCATCTCGCTCACGCTGGTGCTGCCTGCGCTGGTGCCGCTGTTGAAAGAGCAGGGCCAGCTGCTGATGCTGGTCAAGCCGCAGTTTGAGTTGCAACCCGGCCAAGTGGGCAAGGGCGGCATCGTGCGCGATGCACAGCTGTATCCGCAGGTGGAGCAGCGCATCCGTGACTGCTGCACGGAGCTGGGGCTGCACGTGGTGGCCTGGATCGATAGCCCCATCGAGGGGGGCGACGGCAACCGCGAGTTCTTCATCCATGCAAGGAGGAAGGCATGAGCCTTTCCACGGCCTTTCCGGTCAGCTTTGAATTCTTCCCGCCCAAGACGCCCGAGGGCGCCGACAAACTGCGCGCCGTGCGCCAGCAGCTGTATGCGCGCCGGCCCGAGTTCTGCTCCGTCACCTACGGCGCGGGGGGCTCCACGCAGGCGGGCACCTTCGGCACGGTGCGCGAGATCCTCGCCGAGGGCGTGAGCGCGGCCTCGCACTTCTCGTGCATCGGCGCCACCAAGGACAGCGTGCGCGCGCAGCTCGCCGAGCTGAAAGCCATGGGCGTGAAGCGCCTGGTTGCGCTGCGCGGCGACCTGCCCAGTGGCTATGGCATCGGGGGCGAGTTCCATTACGCGAGCGATCTGGTGGCGTTCATCCGCGCCGAGACGGGGCGCGACTTCCACATCGAGGTGGCGGCCTACCCCGAGGTCCATCCCCAGGCCCGTTCGTCGGATGCCGACCTGCAGGCCTTTGCCACCAAGGTGCGCGCGGGCGCCGACTCGGCCATCACACAGTACTTCTTCAATGCCGACGCCTACCTGCGCTTCGTGCAGGACGTGCGCCGCCTGGGGCTGGACGTGCCCGTGGTGCCGGGCATCATGCCGATCATGGGCGCGTCGCAGCTGCTGCGCTTTTCGGACGCCTGCGGCGCCGAGATCCCGCGCTGGATCCGCCTGCGCCTGCAGGGCTATGGTGACGATGTGGCGAGCATTCGCGCCTTCGGCCTGGATGTCGTCACGCACCTGTGCGAGCAACTGCGCCGCGAGGGCGTGCCGGGCCTGCACTTCTACACCATGAACCAGAGCGCGGCCACGTTGGAAATCTGCGACCGCCTGGGGCTCTGAAGCGGCGGGGGTGGGTAATATCGGCAGCTTTTTCCCGTCCTCTTCCTCCTTCCCCTGCGCGTTTGCGGTATGAGTCCCGTCATTGCCTTCCTGCTGTTCACCACGCTGTCGCTTGCGATGGCATCGCCCGCGTCGGCGCAGACGCGCTATTCCTGCCGCGACGAGCAGGGCGCCGTCTACACCCTGGCGCGCCCGTGCCCGAAAGGCATGGTGACCAGCGCCGTCTCGGCGGGGCCGGTGGAGCCGCGTGCAGAGCCCCGCAGCTATGCGCCCGCTCCGTCCCGGCGCAGCAGTGCGATGCGCGAGGTGCCGGAATACGAGAGCTACATGAGCGGGCGCTGCCGCACGCTGCAAAACAGCATCCGCGGGGCATCGGCCAACGGCTCCAGCTACGACGTCATCGCAGGCATGCAGCGCGAATACCGGCGCGACTGCAGCGACGAGGAGAGCGATGCCGCCTCGCGCTACTACCGCGAGCGCCGCGAGGCACGCAGCCAGCGCCGCACAGAGCGCGAGCGCGAGGAACAAGCCCAACTGGCGCAGGAGGAGCAGGAAAGCCGCAAGGCGCTGCAATGCGCGGAGTCCAAGCGCATCCTGGCCGCCAAGAGAGCGCGCACCGACCTGACACCGGGTGAACGCAATGATCTGCGCCGTTTTGAGACCAACGTCATCACCCGCTGCGGCGACTTCTGACCCTTTGCATCCCGGCCGCATGGGACGGTGGTTGGCCGGCGTGCTGTTGGCGGCCGTGCTGGCGG
Organism: Diaphorobacter sp. MNS-0; assembly: GCF_019602835.1. NCBI lineage: Bacteria > Pseudomonadati > Pseudomonadota > Betaproteobacteria > Burkholderiales > Comamonadaceae > Diaphorobacter > Diaphorobacter sp. MNS-0. The sequence goes on from NZ_CP080761.1 coordinate 686,379, forward strand.
GTTGCGCGGCGCCACCCGCCGATGCGCCCCCTGTAATAGCACATGGCCCGTCGCGGGCACTGCCGGGACCGGCGGGCGCGCAGGCGGACAGCCCACCGGACTCCGGTGTATCGGCCCCGCCGCGGGCTCGCAAGGAGGGCAGGGTGCGCTCGGCACCGTCTTCTCCGCGTGAAGCCGATACCGCCATCGAGCGCGGCCGCGAAGACGAGGAAGAAAGCGGCGTGCTGCTCGGGCGCGGGCTGGCCTCCTGGTACGGCGGCAGCCTGCATGGCCGGCGCACGGCCAGCGGCGAGCGTTTTGACCGTGGGGAACTCACCGCCGCGCACCGCACGTTGCCTTTCGGGGCGCGGGTATGCGTGCGCAGCCTGGTCAACGGCAAGGTGGTGGTGGTGCGCGTCAATGATCGCGGACCGTTCGCGCCAGGCCGGGTCATCGACCTGAGCCAGGCCGCGGCGCAGGAACTGGGCATGGTGGGCCTGGGTATCAAGCCCGTGGAGATCTGGCACATGGGGCCGGACGACGACAGCTGCCCCGAAGATCTGCCGGAGCTGGACCCGTCCACGCCCGCAGCCTCGCCGGCCGCTGCTCCAGCGGGCGCCGCGCAAGCGCGCACAAATCAGGGCGCAGCGCGCATTACTCCCCGCAAGAGCCGGGCCCGGCGGCGCTAAACCACGGCATCCCAGGGATCGTGCGTGCGCCGCTGGCCGGGGGCTTAACCCACCTCCAGCGTGTGGGACGCGTTGCGGTCCTGGGCCAGCAATTGCGCCATCTGCGGCAACGCCTCGCGCAGCACGCCCTGCAGCGTGAAGGGAGGGTTGACCACAAACATGCCGCTGGCCGGCAGGCCGGGCCGGCGCGCGCCTTCACCGGCCGCAGGGGAGGCCAGTTTGCTGGATTTCACGGTCAGCGTCGCATGCAGCCAGGGCTTGCCCGCCTTCTGGGCCAGCGTCTTGAGCCGGCGCGGCAGATCGTGCGCCTCCGCCCGCGGAATGATGGGGTACCAGGCGGCATACACGCCGGTCGCAAAGCGCTTCAGCGCATCCTGCAACAGCGCCTGCACGCGCAGGTAGTCGCTCTTGATTTCATAGCTGGGATCGCACAGTACAAGCGCGCGGCGGGCCGGTGGGGGGATGAACTTTTTGACGCCCTCAAAACCGTCCTCCTGCAGCACGGCCACCTGCCTGCCTGCTTCAAGCTGGGCTATGTTGCCTGCGAGGGAGCGGGCGTCGGTGGGGTGCAGCTCGAACAGTTTGAGCTTGTCCTGGGCGCGCAAGAGGCGCTGCGTGATGAAGGGCGAGCCGGGGTAGACGCGCGTGGCATCGCCCTGGTTGAAGGCGCGCACCATGTCCACGTAGTCCTGCAGCGCGGGTGCCAGGGCGGGAAGAGCCGCTGGCGGCACGAGGCGCAAAATGCCGTCCGCGGATTCGGCGCTGGTGGAGGCATAGTCTCCGTCGAGCCGGTACAGGCCCGCGCCGGCGTGGGTGTCCAGAACGGTCAGGGCCGCGTCTTTCTGTAGAAGGTGTTGCAAGGTGGCAATGAGCACCGTGTGCTTGAGCACATCGGCGTGGTTGCCTGCGTGGAAGGCGTGGCGGTAACTGAACATGCACCCAATGGTAACCAGCGCCATCGCGGGCACAATGCGGGTCCGCCTGGTACGGGAAGTGATGTTTTTGGCAGACAGGATGCGCTTTGTTGCGCGTCGGCCTGGCTGCCTGGCGCATCATGGCGTCCGCTGCGGCGTGCCGCGGTGCTTCCTCCGCTTCCTCGTTAGACTTCGCTGCCCTCGCTGATCCGCATCCCTTGTCCGCAACGCCCTCCATGTCTTCGCTCCCCCCCCGCTTCACGCCCGCCAGCGTCGCGCACCACGTCGACGCCCTCCCGGCGGGCACCCGGTTGGGAGAGTTCGAGATCGTGGCGCTGCTGGGCGTGGGCGGCTTCGGCATGGTGTACCAGGCGTTCGACCATTCCCTGCTGCGTTTCGTCGCGATCAAGGAATACATGCCTGCCGCCCTGGCGGGCCGCGCGGACGGGCATTCGCTCTGGGTGCGTTCCTCGTCGGACGAGCAGTCTTTCCAGGCGGGCCTGGCCTCGTTCGTGGACGAGGCGCGCCTGCTGGCGCAGTTCGACCATCCCTCGCTGGTGAAGGTCTTCCGGTTCTGGGAAGCCAATCACACGGCCTACATGGTCATGCCCCTGTACAGCGGCTTGACCCTCAAGCAGGCGCGCGCGCACATGCGCACGCCGCCCCCCGAGGAATGGCTGCGCAAGGTGTTGTGGTCGGTCACTAGCGCGTTGCGGGTGCTGCACGATGGACAGACGCTGCACCGCGACATCTCGCCGGACAACATCTTCCTGCAGGACCATGGCCCACCAGTGCTGCTGGACCTCGGCGCCGCGCGGCATGCGATCAGCGACCGGGACCAGAAGCACACGGCCGTGCTCAAAGTCAACTACGCGCCCATAGAGCAGTACACGGACGCGGCATCGCACCTGCACCAAGGGCCGTGGAGCGACCTGTATTCGCTGGGCGCCGTCGTGCATGGCTGCCTGTGCAACGACACGCCGCTGCCCGCTACTCTGCGTGCCATACGTGACCGCATGGTGTCGTTCTCCCGCGTAGCACGCACGGTGCGCAAGCAGTTCGGCGTGGAATACTCGCGTCCGTTCGTCGATGCGGTGTCGCAATGCCTGGCGCTGCAGCCGCAAGACCGTCCGCAATCGATCGACGCGTTCCTGCAGACGATGGGCATGACGGCGGCGCCCGCGGGACTGGACGGGTTCGACTTCCGTGCCGAACTGGGCTCCATCTGGGTGGAGCCCTCGAGCAAGGATGCGCAGGGCGTGGCAGTCCCGATGATCGACCTCACGGCGATGTCGCAACCGCAGGATTCCCGGCCGCAGGCCGCCACCGTTGTGGCGGCGCCGGTTAGCGCGCCGGCAGACCTCATGGTGTCAACCGTGGAGCCTGCGACCGTGTTTGCGGAAACCGTTGCCGATGCGGGCGACACGCAGGCCTTCGCAGATACGCGCGAGATGCCGCAACATGACGCGCCGACCGGTACACGCCACCCGACGCGCGCGCGCGCACCCCGCCCCCAGAAGGCTGCACGCCATGCATCAGCCCCCCGTGTTGCCAGAGCAGGTCATGGCGGACGGGCACGGCTGGTGTGGGGTATGGCTGCCTCTCTGGCGCTGCTGGTCATCGCCAGCAGTCCGTGGTGGGGAGGCCGGGAGAGCGCGCCGCGGTATACACCCGAAAACGAGATCATCACGGAACTTGCGTCACCAGCGCCAGCACCGGAGCCGGCAGAGGTGGTGATGGTGTCGCATGAGGCGGCGGACCCCGCGTCGGCGGCAATGGCAATGCAGCCAGAGGCTGCGTCGGTGGCTGAGGCCCGGCCGGCGGCCGTCTCCAAACCCCGGCTTGCGCGCAAGGCTGCCGAGGCGACCGCGCCTGCCCCAGCGCCCGCCCCTGTGACTCCGGCTCCCGAGCCGGCGCCACCTCCCCCTGCGCCGTCACGCCCTGCGGTGCCCGCAAGGGTGCCCGGGCCTGACGAGGCCTGCGAGGCATCCAGTTTCTTTGCTCGCCCGTTGTGCATTCACGAGCAATGCCAGAAGCCGGGGCTGGCCAACCATCCCGTTTGCGTGGAAAACCGCCGCCGGCAGGAAGCCGAGGAGCACAGGCGACAGCTTTACTCGCAGTAGGGCACTGCGCAGCGGTCGATTTTGTATAATGGCCGGCTTCGCAGCGATTTTTAGGTCCCGCGGCGAAGCGCACATCCCACCTAAGAGGCTTTCATCAGAAAAGCACCGACCGTGGAAAAGGACCGCCAAACCACCTCTAGAAAAGAGAAACTCATGTCCACATTCAGCGCAAAGCCCGCTGAGGTCGTGCACGAGTGGTTTGTGATTGACGCCACCGACAAGGTGCTCGGCCGGGTAGCCAGCGAAGTTGCCCTCCGTCTGCGCGGCAAACACAAAGCCATTTACACGCCTCACGTTGATACCGGCGACTACATCGTCATCATCAACGCCTCCAAGCTCAAGGTCACCGGCACCAAGTCCCTGGACAAGGTGTACTACCGCCACTCGGGTTATCCCGGCGGTATCACGGCCACGAACTTCCGCGATCTGCAAGCCAAGCACCCCGGCCGCGCGCTGGAAAAGGCCGTCAAGGGCATGCTGCCCAAGGGCCCGCTCGGCTACGCCATGATCAAGAAGCTCAAGGTGTACGGCGGCGCGGAACATCCGCACACCGCTCAGCAGCCTAAAGCGCTGGAAATCTAAGGAGCCTTGAATGATTGGTGAATGGAACAATGGCACCGGCCGTCGCAAGTCCAGCGTCGCCCGCGTGTTTCTGAAGAAGGGTTCCGGCAAGATCACTGTGAATGGCAAAGACATTCAGCAGTACTTCGGCCGCGAAACCTCGATCATGATTGCCAAGCAACCCCTGGCGTTGACCAACCATGTCGAAACCTTCGACATCCAGATCAACGTGCACGGCGGTGGTGAATCCGGCCAGGCTGGCGCTGCCCGCCACGGCATCACCCGCGCTCTGATCGACTACGACGCGACGCTGAAGCCCGCACTGAGCCAAGCCGGCTTCGTGACGCGTGATGCCCGTGAAGTCGAACGTAAGAAGGTCGGCCTGCACTCCGCACGCCGCGCCAAGCAGTTCTCGAAGCGCTAAGCTTCGGCCACTGCCTTGCGTTATGCTGCAGCGCCCTTTGGCGTGCTGCAGACTGCAGAAACCGCCCCTTGGGGCGGTTTTTTGTTTTTGGGCGTTGCCGCGGGCGGCGACCATCCCACTGAAAGAAACGTGCACTGCCCATGCGTTACCGACTGCTGCGCCGCCGCCTCACGATCTCCGCTCCGCGCGTCACCGTGCGCAGCGCGCTTCCGTGGCCGCTGCGCTGGGCGGCCGTGGCCATCGTCCTGGGCCTGTGCGCGGCCATGACGCTGTGGGCCTTCGACCTGGGCAAGCGGATCGCCGGGCTGGACGCGGGCAGCCGGGAGGAATTGCAGCGCCTTCGTGCAGAGGTGTCGCAGTTGCGCGAGCACAACCGTCTCCAGCACGAAAAGCAGGAAGCCGCGGGCAGCCTGCGCATAGCCGAGCAGGCGGCCATGGATCGCCTGCTGGAGCAACTGCGGCAACTCGAAGCCGACAACCGTAGCCTGCGGGAGGACCTGGGCTTCTTCGAGAAGCTGACCCCCACCGGCAAGCCTGGCAACCTGACCATCCGCGGGCTGCATGCCGAGACCTTGGAAGGAGGTGGGCAGTTGCGCTGGCAGGTGCTGGCCATGCAGCCCATGCGCAATGCGCCGGAATTCAAGGGCCGGCTGGAACTGCTGCTGGCGGGCACGCTGAACGGGGCGGAGTGGTCCTCCACGTCTCCAGCGGTCATCCAGCCGCTTCAGTTCCGGCAGTACCGGCGGGTTCAGGGCGTGGCGGCCCTGCCGCCGGGCGCCATGGTAAAAACCGTGACCGCGCGCCTGATGGATGGAACCTCGTTGCGCGCGGCCCAGACTTTTTCACTAGAGCCATAGGGCCCGGCTGCGGACCCGCATGGCAATGACTACTACACCCCGAGGGAATACCACATGTTTTCGCGCAAGAAGCCACCCCCGATCAAGAGCCTGATTGCGCAAGGAACGCGCGTGCAGGGCGATGTGCTGTTCGCTGACGGATTGCGGGTGGATGGCGAAGTGATCGGCGACCTGCGGTCTTCGGCTGAACCCAGCATTGTGGTGGTGTCCGAATCAGCAAAGGTGGAAGGTGCGGTGCATGCCGCCCATGTCATCGTCAACGGAACGGTGGAGGGGCCCGTACATGCCACGGAGCTGCTGGAGGTTCAGCCCAAGGCGCGGATCACCGGTAACGTGCATTACAAGGCCCTTGAAATGCACCAGGGCGCGGTGATTGCCGGGCAGCTCTGCCCGGCCGCGCCGCTGCTGCTGGAAGAAAAGCCCACACTGAAACTGGCGTCAAACGCACAGTGAACGGAGCGCTGGGGGGCTATGCCTTACCATCGAAACAAAGACTGACCCAAGGAGCCCTTCATGAGCGCCGTTGCCGAGAACACCACGACCGAGATGCCCGCCCCCATCCTTTTCACCGACAGCGCCGCCGCCAAGGTGGCCGAGTTGATTGCCGAAGAAGGCAATCCTGACCTCAAGCTGCGGGTCTTCGTGCAGGGCGGGGGATGCTCGGGCTTCCAGTATGGTTTCACATTTGATGAAATCACGAACGAAGACGACACCACCATGACCAAGAACGGTGTGTCACTGCTCATCGATGCCATGAGCTACCAATACTTGGTGGGTGCAGAGATCGACTACAAGGAAGACCTGCAGGGTGCGCAGTTCGTCATCAAGAACCCGAATGCCACTTCGACATGCGGCTGCGGCTCCAGCTTCTCCGTGGAAGACCACTGACGCACAGCCCATGAGAATCCGCCGCCTACGGGCGGCTTTTTTATGGCTGCGTGGCAGATTGCTCAGGCGGCGTAGATGGCGCCGAGGATACGCTCCCCGCGGGCGCCCGTGACCGCGGGCAAGCTGGCTGTCTGGCCGCTGACGCATTGATGCGCCAGCCACGCGAAGGCAGCCGCTTCGACCTGCAGGGGGGGCAGCCCGTGGTGATCCGAGCTTTCGACACGAACCGTCGGTGCCAATTGCTGCAGGCGCTCCATCAGATAGCGGTTCAGTGCCCCGCCGCCGCAGACGATCAACAGCCCGCAGTCCCGTGCGTGCCGTGACAACTCCTGGACGCACGTAAGGGCCGTGTACTCAGCAAGGGTGGCCTGGACATCCTGGGGCGCGGCGCCCACGGCGCTGGCCGCAAGGCGTGTGGCCAGCCATTGCGGATGGAACAGGTCACGCCCTGTGCTCTTTGGGGGCGCAAGGGCGAGGAATGGCTCGTCCAGCATCGCCTCCAGTAGGGCGGGCAGGACATGGCCGCTGCGTGCCCAGGCGCCTTCGTGGTCGTAGGGCTGCCCCGTGTGCCGCTCGCACCAGTGATCCATAAGGGCGTTGGCCGGGCCGCAGTCAAACCCCACGGTGGTCCCGTCGGCCCGCAGGATGCTCAGGTTGGAAATGCCCCCCAGGTTCAGCACCGCCACGGTGCGTCCGGCTTGGCCGAACACGCCGCGGTGGAAGGCGGGCACCAGCGGCGCGCCCTGGCCGCCCGCCGCCACGTCCCGGCTGCGGAAGTCGGCCACGACGGTGATGCCGGTGATTTCAGCGAGCAAGGCGGGCTGGTTGAGTTGCAGCGTGTAGCCCGTGCCATCGAACGCCTGCGGCCGGTGGCGCACCGTCTGCCCATGCGCGCCCAGGGCCTGCACCGCGGCCGCCGTGAGGCCCGCTTGGTCCAGCAGACGGTGGACTACCTTCGCATAGGTACGCGCCAGCGCATTCGCGGCGAGCGCCGCGCGGTGCAGTTCGTCGTGGCCGGTACTGTTGAGAGCGAGGAATTCTGCTCTTAAATCAGGAGCTAGTGGCGCTGATGCATGCTGGGCTACAGCGCATTTTTGGCCTGAAAAATGCGCGAGCACACCATCCACGCCGTCCAGCGACGTGCCCGACATCAGCCCGATGAACCACCGTGGCGGCGTATCCATGGGCGAAGGGCGTTACTCGGCGCTGGCTTGCAGGATCTGTGCGGCGGAGGACAGCTGCACGCGCATGTTGCCGGCCAGGCGGTCGAATGCCGGACGTGCGGCGGCCGAGACCGGCTGGGCTGCCTCGCTCTGGCGCGCAATAACCATCGGGTCCTTGTGCTCGCCCGCGACGCGGAATTCGAAGTGCAGGTGCGGGCCCGTGGCCCAGCCGGTGGAGCCCACGGCGCCAATCTTCTGGCCCTGCTCTACGCTTTCGCCCTTGCGCACGTCGATGCGGCTCAGGTGCGCGTAGACGGTGACGTGCTGGTTGCGGTGCTTGATGTACACCACGTTGCCGTAGCCGTTCTGCACGCCGGCGAAATCCACCACGCCGTCGCCTACCGTGCGTACGGAAGTACCGGTCGGCGCCGCGAAATCGGTACCCAGGTGCGCGCGCCAGGTCTTGTGAATGGGGTGGAACCGCATCGCAAAGCCGCTGGAGACGCGGGAGAACTCGACCGGCGACGACAGGTAGGCGCGGCGCATGCTCTCGCCGTCCAGCGTGTAGTACGAGCCCTTGGTGGCTCCCGGCTCCTGGAACCAGACGGCGCTGTGGGTCTTGTCGCCATTGTGGAACTCGGCGCTCAGCACGCGGCCGCTGCGCAGGGGCTCGCCATCTGCCTCCAGGGTTTCATACACCACCGAGAAGCGGTCTTCCTTGCGCAGGGCGCGCCGGAAGTCGATGTCACCGGAGAACACCTCTGCCAGCTGCACGGCGACGGCGTCGGGAATGTTGGCGGCATCCGTTGCTGCAAACAGCGAGCTGCGGATGATGCCGCCCGCCAGGCGGCTGCCCACCGTCAGCGGCGCCGTCTCGATGCGCGAGGCGAAGCTGCCGTCCTGCTGGCGCTCGACCACCAGGCGCTTGAAGCTCTCGCTGTCGTCGGGGGCCCAGCGCGCCGTCAGGCGGGTGAGGCGGTGGTCGTCGGTCGTCTCGGCGGACATCGAGCGGCCGGTGCGTCCCAGCAGGTTCTGCCGCACGTTGGCGTCACTGCGCAGGAAGGCCGAAGCGGCGGGGTCTGCCACGCCCAGGCGCTGCAGGATGCTCTCGGCGGTATCGGCGCTGCGGGTGACGTCGGAGCGGTACAGCGCGTACTGCGGGATGTCCACCAGCGACGATAGCGGTTCGTCTGCCGCCAGCGACTGCACGGCCTGCGTGACGGTGCGCACGGGCAGGTCGGCCGGGTCGGGCGCGAACGAAGCCACTGCGAAGGCACCGCCGCCGCCGGTGAGCAGCAGGGTGGCCACGGCGGCAGTGATGCGTTTTGGATGTTTCTGAACGGACTGCTTCAGTTGGTTGAGCAATACCAGGCAGGCGGTCGTCAAGCCGTTGTTCAAGAGTCTTACCCCAGGCGTCTGTGTGCTTCCAGGCCCCGGGCCAGGGGTCTTAAAGGGCGGGAGGCACTGTCAATGTCGTAGTGCTGTGGAAGGGAGCGAACGCCGGGCGTACGGGTGGCCCACTAGAATCCACGGCTGGAAAGTGCCCGGAAGTATAGTCGTTGGGGCCCTGGCGGCACCCCAAAAAACCCTTATGAATCAATCTGCTGTTACAACATTCCCGGTGACCGATGGTGTAGGACGGGCGCTTGAAGTCTCCCTGCGCGGGGTCGACGAGCTTCTGCCCCAAGAAGAATGGACCCAGAAACTGGCGCGTTCGGAGGCCACGGGCCAGCCGCTGCGCATCAAGCTCGGGCTGGACCCCACGGCGCCGGACATCCACCTGGGCCATACGGTGGTGCTCAACAAGATGCGCCAATTGCAGGACCTGGGCCACCAGGTCATCTTCCTGATCGGCGACTTCACCACGCTGATCGGCGACCCATCGGGCCGCAACAGCACGCGCCCGCCCCTGACGGCCGAGCAGATCAAGGCCAACGCCGAAACCTACTACACCCAGGCGGCCAAGGTGCTGGACCCTGCACGCACCGAGATCCGCTACAACAGCGAGTGGTGCGACCAGTTGGGTGCGCGCGGCATGATTCAGCTGTCGGCCAAGTACACCGTGGCACGCATGATGGAGCGCAACGATTTCCACCAGCGCTTCACCGACGGCAGCTCCATCAGCCTGCACGAGTTCCTCTACCCGCTACTGCAGGGCTATGACTCGGTAGCGCTCAGGAGCGACCTGGAGCTGGGCGGCACTGATCAGAAGTTCAACCTGCTCATGGGACGCCATCTGCAGCAAGAATGGGGGCAGGAGCCGCAGTGTGTGCTCACCATGCCGCTGCTGGTGGGGCTGGATGGCGTGGACAAGATGTCCAAGTCCAAGAACAACTACATCGGCATCACGGAGGACGCTAACTCCATGTTCGCCAAGGTGCTCTCCATCTCGGACACCCTGATGTGGGACTGGTACACGCTGCTGTCGTTCAAGAGCCTGGGCGAAATCGCTGCGCTCAAGGCCGAGGTGGCGGCAGGCCGCAATCCCAAGGATGCCAAGGTGATGCTGGCCAAGGAGATCACCGCGCGCTTTCACAGCGCCGCACTGGCCGACGCGGCCGAGCAGGATTTCGTCAACCGCAGCAAGGGCGGCATCCCCGACGACATTCCCGAAGTCCCCCTGGCGGGCGCGCCCCTGGGCATCGGTGCGCTGCTCAAGCAGGCCAACCTTGCGCCCTCGACCAGCGAGGCCAACCGCCTCATCGACGGCGGCGGCGTGCGTGTGGACGGCGTCGTGGTCAGCGACAAGGGCCTGAAGCTGGAAGCGGGCAGCTACGTGGTGCAGGTCGGCAAGCGCAAGTTCGCGCGCGTCACCCTGGCCTGATGCCCGGCGGGGCGCGACCGCGCTCCCGCTTTGCCAAGCCACTCCGCGCAGTGGCTTTTTTCATGCCCGTTCAGGCCAGGGCGGCGGTGCGTTGCGCCTGCAGCGCCTCGCGCATGAACGGCAGGTAGGCGCGGTCCACCTTGCAGATGTGGTGCACCAGCCATTGCTTGAGGAATTCCAGCGCCTCCAGCGTGACCTCCTGCCCGCCGTCAAAGCGCGTCAGCAGATCCATGGCCTTGCGCGTGAAGCCGTCATGCTCGGCCTTATGGGCAGGAGTCTCGGCGTAGTCGTGCTGCTGGAACAGCACCTCCTCCACGATGAAGTGGTTGTGCGTGTAGTCCACCAGGCCTTCCAAAATTTCGCCCACGGCGCTGCGGCGCGGGCTCGCCGCGCTCAGTTCATCGTGCAGGAGGTTGGTCAGCGCGACCAGTTGACGGTGCTGGTCGTCGATTTCGGGCAGGCCAAGCTCCAGTTCCGCGGTCCAGGGCATGAAAGGCATACAGGGTCTTCTCTTTTGTCTATTCGTGTTGTCGGGGGCGGGGCATAGCCTGCCGACGGTCGCAGACCTTTGCGTGACAACCCATAGGGGAAGACCATGCCATTCGCATGGATTTACATGGACCTTGATCTTCGTCAGACGAAGCGCCCGGCTGCGTGAGTGGTTTGCCACGCATTCCTGAGCAAAAAAGCCAAGCGCGCCCGCCCATCACGCGCTAGGCGCTATAAATAGAGGAGCGATCGTGCCGCGCTCAGGAGATGTCGTCGTTCAGGTCCGTGTCCGGCACTTCGCCGACGGCTTGGCGCGTGGCTTCGGCCTGCAGCAGCAGCCAGGCGCTGAACGCCTGGATTTCGGGGCGCTGGCCGCTGCGCGGGCCGACGACCAGCCAGTACACCAGCGGAGAGTCCAGCCGGTGGCCCGGCAGCACCTCCTGCAGGTCGCCCGAGGCGAGGCTTTCCGCGATCAGCGGCATGCGCGCCAGCGCCAGGCCCTGGCCGGCCAGCGCGGCCTGCACGATCTGCTGCGCGTAGTTGAAGTACAGCCAGCGCTTGGGCTGCAGCCGCCCCAGGCCGTGCAGTTCGAACCAGCGCCGCCAGGTGATCCACTCGAAATAGGGCATGCGGTGCGCGTCGCCTGCCTCGATGAGCGTGAACTGCGCCACGTCGGCCGGCGTGCGGATGGGCGGCATGCTGTTGAGGAGCCAGGGGCTGGCCACCACCGCCAGTTGCTCGCCAAACAGCCGCTGCGCGCCCGCGGCCTGCGTGCCGGGCACGCTGGAGCGCAGGGCCAGGTCCACGTCGGCCGTCTCCAGGTCCACGATGGTGTCGGTTGCGTCGATGCGGATGTCGATGTCGGGGTTGTCGCGCTGGAATTCCTCCATGCGCGGGATCAGCCACATGGACGCAAAGCTGGCCCAGGTGGTGATGGCCACGCTCTTGCGCCCCGCCGTCTGGCGCACCAGGCGCACGGCCGCGTCCATGCGCTCCAGCGCGGGCGCCACGGCGCGCTGCAGCTGGCCGCCGGCGCTGGTGAGCTCCACGGCGCGTGTGTGGCGCAGAAACAGGGGCACGCCCACTTCGTCCTCCAGCGCCTGGATCTGGCGGCTCACCGCCGACTGGGTCAGGGCCAGTTCCTCGGCCGCGGCGCGGAAGTTCAAATGCCGCGCCACGGCCAGAAATGCGCGCCAATGACCTACGGCCACGGGCCGGGTGCGCAGATGCGCGATGGGAGGAGCGCTGGCGGGCAAGATCGGGGAGTTCATGGCAGATTGATGACAATTAGGAATCAAAATGCTAGCGCTTTTTCATCGATCGCGCAGCGGGCTGCTCAGGCAGCGGAAGCGCCGCTGGTGGTTGCAGTCCCCCGGGGCAGGGGTGATACCGTGATTGATGCCGTTCCGTAATCGATGAGGCCTTCCGTTTTCATTGGACGGTGCCCGGGTCGCAGTCGCACACTGACGTCACTTCAAAGGGTTTACCAGGAGATGACCGTGACCACCTCGCAAGTTCTGCATTCGCAAGCCTCCAGCGTTCCCGCCGGCGTTGCCGGACCGGAACTGTGCACCATTCCCCAGGGCGCGGCGCGCAGCCTGCACCCCCGCGCGCCGATGCAACTGCGCGTGGTCAGCGGCCTGGCCTGGGTGACCCTGAGCGACGGCCCCCATGGCTGGCGCGAGGATTCGGGGGACCTCATGCTGCACGCGGGCCAGAGCGTGTGCGTGGCCTCCGGCCAGCACGCCGTGGTCGAGCCGATGGGCCGCGAGCCGCTGCAGTTCCAGTGGCGCAGCGCCGCCGCGGTGCGCGCACCGTCACCGCAGCACGCCGCCCCCCGGGGCGATGTCTGCCGCGCCTGACCGTCCGGCTATCGCATCAAACTGGCTGCTAGCGCCCGAATGACGGGCGCTAGCAGCTATTTTTTTAGGAATGATCGGGGACGGTGACGCCTCCGCGCCGCAGAGGGGCAGCGCATGGGCGGCGGGATAATGGCGGCGGGCTGCCGGCCTGGGCTGGCAGGACACGACGACCTTCCACTCTCCACACCTTCATGACAGCACTGGACATCATCATCATGGCCGCGGGCAAGGGCACGCGCATGAAAAGCCGCATTCCCAAGGTCTTGCAGCGCCTGGCCGGCCGGCCCCTGCTGCACCATGTGCTGGGCCAGGCCGCCAGCCTGCAGGCGCGCCGCGTGGTGGTGGTAACGGGCCATGGCGCTACAGAAGTAGAAGCTGCTTGCGCAGGATTGGCGGGCCATGAGGGCACTTTTGACTTGAAGTTCGTGCGCCAGGAGCCGCAGCTGGGCACGGGCCACGCGGTGCAGCAGGCCACGCCCGCGCTGGCGGGCGATGGCACGGTGGTGGTGCTGTCGGGCGACGTGCCGTTGACCCAGGCCGCGACGCTGCGCGCGCTGGTCGAGGCCGGGGCGGGCGAGCGCCTTGCGCTGCTCACCGTGCGCCTGCCCGATCCCACAGGGTACGGCCGCATCGTGCGCGGCGAGGGCGGAACGGTGCAGCGCATCGTGGAGCACAAGGATGCGAACGATGCCGAGCGCGCCATCGACGAGGTCTACAGCGGCATCATGGCCGTGCCCGCGCAGCGCCTGGCGGGCTGGCTGGCGCGTCTGACCAACGACAACGCGCAGGGCGAGTACTACCTGACCGACATCGTGTCCATGGCTGTGGCGGACGGCGTGCCCGTGGCGGCCCACTGCATTGGCGATGCGCTGCAGGTGGCGGGCGTGAACAGCCCCGCGCAACTGGCCGAGCTGGAGCGCGCGCACCAGCGCGCCCAGGCCGCGGCACTCATGGAGCAGGGCGTTCGCCTGGCCGACCCCGCGCGCTTTGACCTGCGCGACGATGCGCGCAGCGGCGCGCGCGGCGAAATCCTCTGTGCGCAGGATGTGGAGATCGACGTGGGTTGCATCTTCACCGGCCGCGTGGAACTGGGCGAGGGCGCGCGCATCGGCGCCTACTGCCACATCAGCAACGCCACCATCGCCGCGGGCGCGGTGGTCCACCCCTTTACCCACATCGATGGCGAGAAGGCCGGCGCCCATGTGGGCGAAGGCGCACTGATTGGTCCCTTCGCGCGCTTGCGCCCCGGCGCGCAATTGGGGCGCGAGGTGCACATTGGCAACTTCGTGGAGGTGAAGAACAGCACGCTGGCCGACGGCGCCAAGGCCAACCACCTGGCCTACCTGGGCGACGCCAGCGTGGGCGAGCGCGTGAACTACGGCGCCGGCAGCATCACCGCCAATTACGACGGTGCCAACAAGCACCGCACGGTGATCGAGGCCGACGTGCACATCGGCAGCAACTGCGTGCTGGTGGCGCCCGTCACCATTGGGGCGGGCGGCACGGTGGGTGGCGGCTCCACCATCACCAAGGACACGCCACCGGGGGTGTTGAGCGTGGCGCGTGGCCGGCAGGTGAGCATCGCGAACTGGAAGCGCCCCGCCAAACAGGCCAAGGGTTGAGGCCATGACCGGCGAGGGCATTCCACCGGCGGACACGCTGGCGCAACTGCGCAGCGAACTGGCCCAGGCGCGCCAGCAGATCAGCGATATGGCGGCGGCGCAGGAGGACTTTCTACGGGGTGTGTCGCACGACCTGCGCGCGCCGCTGCGCCACGTCACCTCTTATGGCGCGCTGGTGCGCGAGGTACTACAGGAGCAGCCGCCGCAGGTGGACGAGGCGCTGGGTTTCCTGGCCACGATGGAGCAGTCCGCGCGCCGCATGGCGCAGATGATCGACGGGCTGCAGGCCATCGCCCGCGCACGCAGCGCTGCGCTGCGGCCCCGGGCCGTTGCGCTGACCGCGGCTGTGCAGGAGGCTCGGCAGGCTTTGGGTGCGGCGGCCGAAGGCGCGGCATGGAACATTGCGCCGGATCTGCCCGTCGTGCAGGCCGATGCCGAGCTGCTGGCCCAGTTGCTGGTGCAACTGCTGGGCAATGCGGTGAAGTTCTCGCGCGGCGTGGCGCAGCCCCATGTGCAGGTGCAGGCTGAACCTGCGGCCCAGGGCAGTGTGCGCATCACCGTGCGGGACAACGGGGTGGGCTTTGATGGCACGCGCGCGCAGCAGCTCTTTGGCGTGTTCCAGCGCATGCACCGCGAAGCCGAATTCGAGGGCGTGGGCGCGGGTCTCGCGCTGTGCCAGGCGATCGCGCAGCGCCATGGCGCCCGCATCCAGGCCACCGCGGCGCCCGGTGCGGGCTGCACGGTGGCGCTGGAGTGGCCGGCTGCGGCGCGGTAGCGGCCTGCGCTTGCCGCACTTCCCGCCGCCGCGCTCAAGGCATCGCCGCAGGCAGGCCCAGGCGCGTCTGCAGCTCGCGCAGGCGCTGGCGCAGCGCGGTCACTTCCTCGATCAGGTCTGCCGTCAGTGCGGCCAGCTCGGGGTCGGCGTCAAAAGTGGATTCCAGGCGTGCCAGCCGCCGCGCGCGCACCACGCTCGCGCTGCTGAACCGCCAGTGCCCGCCTGCCTGCTCCCCTTGCAGCAAGCCGGCCTCCAGGCGCTCCACAACCCAGTCGGGGCCCATGCAGCAGGTGCGCGCCAGGTCTTCCAGCGTGAGGCGGGGCTGCTCGTCCAGCAGCTCGGCCAGGGCATGATCAACAAATGGGGGCGTGGGCATGCTCAGGCTCCTTGCGTAGAGGGCTTGCGGGGCTGGAATTGCGGGAAGGCCTGCGCGAACGCGCGGTAGGCCTGCTGCTGGGCCTCGTTGGTGGCGGGGGGCAGGGCCACGTGCAGTTCCAGGTACAGGTCGCCGGGCGTGGCGGCGGGAATGCCGCGCTCCTTCAGGCGCAGCTTGCGGCCGGGTTTCCAGCGCGGCGGCACGGTCACTTCCACGGTGGCGCCGCCGGGTGTCTGCACCTCGACGGGGCCGCCCAGTTCGGCCTCCCAGGGCGCGAGGGTGACGGACTGGTACACGTCGCGGTCTTCGGCGCGCCAGCGTGCGTCGGGCTTGAAATGCACCTCCAGGAACAGGTCGCCCGCGGGCGCGCCGCCCAGGCCCGGGCCGCCCTGGCCGCCCAGGCGGATGAGTTGGCCCTCCCGCACCCCCTTGGGAATGTTCACCTGCAGCTGGCGTTCTTCATTGACCAGGTGGCCGCTGTCGTCCAGCCGCGCGCCGCGCAGCGTCAGCGTGCGCTCGGCGCCCAGGTAGGCATCGCGCAGGTCCAGCTCGATGCTGGCGTGGTGGTCGCGCCCGCGCTGTGGTGAGGTTCTGCCGCTTCCATCATGGGCCGACGGGCCCGCGTGCCGGCTGCGCTGGGCGCGGGCGGCGCGGCCGAAGAGCTGCTCGAAAAAGTCGCTGAACTGCGCCGCGTCCATGCCCTCGGCGCCGGGCGTGCCGGTGAATTCGAACCCTGCGTCCCAGTTCGGCGGCGGGCGGAAGTCCTGCCCCGCGCGGTGCGGTGCCTCGCGGCCCAGCGCGTCGTAGGCGGCGCGCTTCTCCGGGTCCGATAACACGGTATTGGCCTCATTCACCTCGGCCATGCGGGCCGCGGCATCGGCCTCCTTGCTCACGTCGGGGTGGTACCGGCGCGCGAGCTTGCGGTAGGCCTTCTTGATGTCGGCGGCAGTGGCGTCGCGTGCCACGCCGAGGATCTGGTAGTAGTCCTTGAACTCCATGCGTCCCTCCATGCATGGCCGGCCCGCAGTGGGCGCGGCCTTGAGGTTCACAGAGTGGAGTCGATGTCCCGGAAGGTCAAGGGGTCGTGCAGGATTGCTATAAATTAAATAGCTGTTGGCGCTTGCTAGATGAGCGCTAGAGGTACTTTTGTTTCAAATTTTGCACGGTGGACCGAGAAGAACGCCTTCACGTTGCGCACATTGGCGTCCTGCGTGAATAGCCGCTGCGACAGGGCCAGGTAGCCCGGCATGTCGCGCGTGTGCACGATGAGCACGAAGTCCGGCCCCGGCGAGACACGCCAGCATTGCTGGACCTCGTCTTCGGCGACGGCGCGGGCCTCGAACGCGTCCAGGTGCTCGGCACCCTGGCGGTCCAGTGCAACCTCGACGATCGCAGCCAGCCCGTGGCCCTGCAGCGCGGCCAGGCGGTCGGGCTGCAACAGCGCCACCTGCCGCTCGATCAGGCCCAGGGTGTGCAGCCGCCGCACGCGGCGCAGGCAGGTGGGTGGGGAGACATGCACCTGTTCTGCCAGAGCTTGGTTGCTGAGGGAGGCGTCGCGCTGCAGCAGGTCCAGCAATTGCAAATCCACGGCATCCAGCGAGAAGTCAGATTCCATAAGAGTGTGTTTTATGAAGAAATATTTCTTAGATTATTACGGAAGAAATTTTTGTTCATATGTTATGAAAATCAGATCAAAAATTTCTGGATAGGCCGCCTAGCATCTCGCCCATTCTTTCATTGGAGCAGTAGTTATGTGCGGCATCGTCGGCGCGGTATCCACCCGCAATATCGTTCCCATCCTGGTGCAAGGCCTGCAGCGGCTGGAGTACCGCGGCTATGACTCCTGCGGCGTCGCCGTGCACGAGGCGAGCCTGGGCGAAATGCCCGCGGGTGGCCTGCACCGTGCGCGCAGCACTGCCCGCGTGGCCGAATTGCTGGCGCAGGTGAACCATGAACACCTCCAAGGCGCCACGGGCATCGCCCACACCCGCTGGGCCACGCACGGCGCCCCCGCCGTGCACAACGCCCATCCCCACTTCAGCCACGGACCCGGTGCCGCGCCGGCGCAGGCAGAGCGCCCCGGCCGCGTCGCGCTGGTGCACAACGGCATCATCGAGAACCACGAGGAGTTGCGCGCCGAGTTGCAGGCGCGCGGCTACGTGTTCTCCAGCCAGACCGATACCGAGGTCATCGCGCATCTGGTGGACAGCCTGTACGACGGCGACCTGTTCCAGGCCGTGCGCGCCGCGACTGCGCGGCTGCACGGCGCATTCGCCATCGCCGTGATCCACAAGGACGAGCCGCACCGCGTGGTGGGCGCGCGCGCGGGCTCGCCCCTGGTGCTGGGTGTCGGTGAGGGTGAGCACTTCCTGGCCAGTGATGCCATGGCCCTGGCTGGTGTGACCGACCAGATCGTGTACCTGGAAGAGGGCGACCTGGTGGACCTGCAGTTGGGCCGTTACTGGATCACCACGGCCGATGGCCAGCCGCTGGACGCCGGCAGCCGCCCCGTGCGCACCGTGCACGCACACAGTGGTGCGGTGGAGCTGGGGCCCTATCGCCACTACATGCAAAAGGAAATTTTCGAGCAGCCGCGCGCCATTGCCGACACGTTGCACGGCCTGCAGGGCATCGTGCCCGAGCTGTTCGACGGCGTGGGTCAGCCCGGACAGCCGGGCGCGGCAGCCTGGCGTGTGTTCAAGGAGATCGACTCCGTGCTCATCCTCGCCTGCGGGACCAGCTACTACAGCGGCTGCACCGCCAAGTACTGGCTGGAGGGCATCGCGGGCATTCCCACCCAGGTGGAAGTGGCCAGCGAATACCGCTACCGCACCAGCGTGCCCAACCCGCGCACGCTGGTGGTGACCATCAGCCAATCCGGCGAAACCGCCGACACCCTGGCCGCACTGCGCCATGCGCAGAGCCTGGGCATGCGCCACACGCTCACCATCTGCAACGTGGCCACCAGCGCCATGGTGCGCGAGTGCGAGCTGGCCTACGTCACCCGCGCCGGCGTGGAGATTGGCGTGGCGTCGACCAAAGCCTTCACCGCGCAGCTGGCGGGACTGTTCCTGTTGACCCTGGCGCTGGCGCAGTCGCGCGGGCGCCTGACCGAGGAGGCCGAGGGCAACTACCTGAAAGCCATGCGCCACCTGCCCGCCGCGCTGCAGGCCGTGCTGGCGCTGGAGCCGCAGATCATCAGCTGGTCCGAGGACTTCGCGAAGAAGGAGAACGCCCTGTTCCTGGGCCGCGGACTGCACTACCCCATTGCACTGGAGGGTGCCCTCAAGCTCAAGGAGATCAGCTACATCCACGCCGAGGCGTACCCTGCGGGTGAACTCAAGCACGGCCCGCTGGCTCTCGTCACCAGCAGCATGCCGGTGGTGACCGTGGCGCCCAACGACGCGCTGCTGGAGAAACTCAAGAGCAACATGGAAGAAGTGCGCGCCCGTGGCGGCGTGCTCTACGTGTTGGCCGATGCCGATACCCATATCGACAGCAGCGAAGGTCTGCACGTCATCCGCATGCCAGAGCACTACGGCGCCCTGTCGCCGCTGCTGCACGTGGTGCCGCTGCAACTGCTGGCCTACCACACGGCCTGCGCGCGCGGAACGGATGTGGACAAGCCCCGTAACCTGGCCAAGAGCGTCACGGTGGAGTAAGGCCAAGCACACCGGCGGCATGGTGGTTGCCGCCGCCCGGTTGCGGTATTCCAACGATGCCTATCGCCGGCATCGGTGGTTCATTGGTACAGCGAAAGTCGGGGCAGGGGATCGCCCCGGGTCGGGCGCGAACCGGCACGGGGCTTTCGGTTCGTTCTCAGTTCGCCACGGTGAAGCGCCGGCCGCGGTGTTTCGCGGACTCTGCTTCATCCACCATGGCGACCGCATAGTCCTCCAGCGAGATGTCGCTGGGCCCGCTATCGCACATGATCACGGCATCGTTCGCGGTCCGGTACTGTCCGGTGCGGGTTCCCGGGTGGATCATGGGCGGGGGGGCTCAGCACCGTCCAATCCACATCGGGTGTTTCGCGCAGCAGTTTCAGGGCTGCTCGGGCACCCTCGGCCGTCGCTTTCCATTGTTCAGGGAACGACAGTGTGTCGAGCAATTGCACGCCGGGCTCGACCTCCAGACTGCCCGCCCCGCCGACGACCAGCAGGCGGACGCCCGTGGCACGCGCTGCATCGATGATGGAGTGCATTCCTTTGAGGTAATAGCCATATACGTCGGAGTTGGCATGGCCACTGAATGCGCTGATCACCACGTCGTGCCCACGGAGAACCGCTCGCAATTGCTGAGAGTCCAGGGCATCTGCGCCCTGAACCTCAAGGCCCTGCGCGGCGGGGAGTCTTGCGGGGTTGGACACGATGGCGGTCACGTGATGACCGCGCGAGAGCGCCTCTTGGCGGATGGCGGAGCCGATAAAGCCAGTGGCGCCGATCAGTGCGATACGCATGGAATGTTCCTTTCTTTGACCCGCGGATTCGGGGTGCGGGGTCAATGATCCTCTTGCCGCATCGTCAGAAAAAGAGGACAAAAAGGACAATACTGGTATCTAATTCGAACCAATCATGCCATCCCCCGTGGGCGATCTCAACCTGTTGCGCGCTTTCCTGGCCGTCGCCGATGCGCGCAGCTTCACGGCTGCCGCCGAACGTCTGCACATTGCGCGTCCGCAGGTGAGTCTTCAGATTCGCCGTCTGGAGAACGTGCTGGGCTCGGCCCTGTTCCACCGTACGACGCGCACGGTTACGCTCACCGATGCGGGGCAACGGTTGTTCGAAGAAAGCGCGCCTCTCATGCAGGGGCTTGAGCAAGTGCTGCAACACGCCGGATCGCGTGGATCGGGTCTGCGTGGCCGCTTGCGTGTCAGTGCGCCTGTTGAATATGCCGTTCAGGTCATGTCGCCGGTGGTGGCGGAGTTCGCTGTCCGCCATCCCGAGGTCAGTTTGGAACTTGTGGTCAGTGACAAGGTGCAAGACCTCGTTGGCGAGGGCATCGACGTGAGCATCCGTGTGGGGTGGTTGCGCAATTCAAGCGCGCGGGTTGCGAAACTGGGGGAATTTGGGCAGGCGGCCCTGGCGTCACCCGAGTACCTGGCCCGCTGTCCGCGTCCGGAGGCTCCCGAGGACCTGGCGCATCACCGGTGGATCGCGCTGACCTTGCTGCCGGCGCCCCTCACATGGTCATTCACCAACGGGACAAAGGACATCACGGTGCGCATGGCGCCCAAGCTGCGCACCGATTCCGCTGTTGCCTTGCGCGCCTTGCTGCTCAATGGCGCAGGCGTTTCGGTTGGCAGTTTGCTTCATTTGGAGAGTGACATCCGCAGTGGAACGCTGGTTCGGCTGCTCCCGGAATGGACATTGCCCAAAGGAGGCGTCTATGCCGTGTATCCGCCCGGCACAGCCATTGCACCTGCGGCGCGCGCCTTCGTCGAGCTTCTGAAGGGCGAAATGCTCCGGAGGGCCTGATGCAGGGGTCCAAATCCAACTCGAAGTCTTCTGGTCGAAATCCTCTACCTCCTGTAGTGCGCGGTACTGCGCCTCTGTCAGCAGGGTGACGCCCATGGCCGCGGCCGCTTCGATGGCGCTGTTCTGCGGCTTGTGCAGCTTGCGGGCATGCAGGGCCTGTGCGTCGTAGCACAGGCTCCTGCGCCCGCTCGGGCTCTCGGCCGTGCAATCGCAGAAAAGGTAGGTTCCGTCCGCGGTGGCACTGCCGACGATGTCGGGCTCGCCGCCCGTTGCCTCCATGTCCTGCAGCGCCTTCAGTTTGTTGGCATTCAAGCGTGCATGGACATCGGCCCAGGCGACGGTGGGGTGCCGGTGCATGTGGCTCTCGAACCGCTTTTTCAGCGTCTGGACAAGGACATCACGTTGTGCTGTTTTCATGTCTGCTCCTGGCAACGGCGCCTTCAGCGCCTGGGTGGTGGCTTGTTGCATCGTCAGCGGGCCCAAACGACGACGCATGGCATGTCCAGCGGCGACCTATATGGACGCGAGCGCTGTGGGATGCCGACCCCGAGTAGGCTGGCATAGACGTCACGGTTTCACGCCACCGGGCCGGTGCGGAGGTGGGCAAGCAGCCGTTTCACCACCGCACGGTGTGGGGGTGTCATCGTGTCCTTCATGTCAACTCCTTGGTCGGGGGCATGGCCAGGCTGAGGGGCCGTTGACGCGGTTCTACTCCAGCAACGCCCTGCCTCAGGCCGGAAGTGCCGATAAGATTCTGTTCCGAAACGCATCGGACCGAACCTGTACAACAGGGGCGTGAGCCATTCACAGGAGAACCCCATGACCGTCAAAGCCTACGGCGCCCACGCGAGCGACCGCCCATTGCAGCCCCTGGAGATCGCACGGCGCGCGCCGGGCGCGCACGACGTGCAGATTGGCATTGCCTATTGCGGTGTGTGCCATTCCGATTTGCACCAGGTGCGTTCGGAATGGGCGGGCACGCTGTATCCGTGCGTGCCGGGGCATGAAATCGTCGGGCGCGTAGTGGCCGTGGGCGCGCAGGTGTCGGCGTTCCAGGCGGGCGACCTGGTCGGCGTGGGCTGCATTGTCGACAGCTGCCGGCATTGCCAGGATTGCGACGAAGGGCTGGAGAACTATTGCGGCCACATGGTCGGCACCTACAACGGCCCGACCGAGGACGCGCCGGGCCACACGCTGGGCGGATACTCGCAACAGATCGTCGTACATGAGCGCTATGTGCTGCGGGTGCGCCATCCGCAAGGGCAGTTGGCCGCGGTTGCTCCGCTGCTGTGCGCGGGCATTACCACCTACTCGCCATTGCGCCATTGGAAGGTGGGTCCGGGGCATCGCGTGGGTGTGGTCGGCATCGGCGGGCTGGGCCACATGGGCATCAAGCTGGCGCACGCAATGGGGGCGCATGTGGTGGCATTCACCACCTCTGAATCCAAGCGCGCTGCGGCGCTCTCGTTAGGTGCGCACGAAGTGGTGGTTTCCCGTCATCCGCAGGAGGTGGCAGCGCATGCCAACAGTCTCGACTTCATCCTCAACACGGTGGCGGCGCCGCACGACCTGGATGCCTTCCTGCGCCTGCTGCGGCGCGACGGTGCGATGACGCTGGTGGGTGCGCCAGCGTCGCCCCATCCGTCGCCCAACGTGTTCAACCTCATCATGAAGCGGCGCACGCTGGCTGGCTCCTTGATCGGCGGCATTCCCGAGACCCAGGAGATGCTCGATTTCTGCGCGGAGCATGGCATCGTGGCGGATATCGAGTTGATCCGCGCCGATGAGATCAATACCGCCTATGAACGCATGTTGAAGGGCGACGTGCAATACCGCTTCGTCATCGATATTGCCACGCTGGCCGAATCAGCCGGGGCCTAGCGGCGATGGGGCGAGGGGCGGCGCGGTGCGCCGCCGGCACGCGGCTCCAGGTGGCGGAAGGTGATACGGCCCTTGGTAAGGTCGTAGGGGGACATCTCCAGAGACACGGTGTCGCCCGCAAGCACTCGAATGCGGTGCTTGCGCATCTTTCCGCCCGAATAGGCGATGAGGGTGTGTCCGTTCTCGAGGACCACGCGAAAACGGGAATCCGGCAGCACTTCGTCTACCTTGCCTTGCATTTCAATCAACTGCTCTTTATTGGACACGGAACTCCTTTGAGATCAACGGCAAGAGCCAGCATGGGCATGCCCTTGCCTGGGGGCCTGTGAGAGCACAGGCTGCGGAACGCGCCGGCCGTCCGGCGCGATAGACGAGGTATTGCCCGTCTTTTGCTGCGCTGGCGCGTTGCCACCTGCGGCAGTGAAATGAAGGGCCGTAAGCGCGCTGTAGAACGCACAGTGCGGCGGATCACCGAGGGAAGGGGTGGGAAGCCGGCGCTTGCCGCTGCGGGGATCTGCTCCCCGGGCGCGCGTAACGCGGGAAAGGATGGGAGTTTAGGACGATTACCTAACCCTTGCTGACCAGTGGTGGATTGGCCCTGCCGGCAGGTGCGACATAAGATCGCTAGAGGGATACGCTGCGGTGAAGACGTTGCCCTACAGGAGCAAGGGACCCGTTGCTCCTGTCATCGCGCGGCAATGTTTACTCCACGTCACACATGACTGTCTCCAGTTCCGATGCTCGGCCCCGTGCGGCCATCCGAGGGGGCATGCCCGTCCGCCTGATGGTGGGATTTGCTTTGGCGGCATTTGCCGCCCTGTTGATCGCCGTGGTCACCTACCGGTCCAACGACGAGCGCGCGAAAGCCGTGGACAATCTCAACGCGACGGTCGAACGGATCACGCAGATCCAGATGGTCTGGTCGCATTTGAAGGACGCTGAATCCGCCAAGCGGGGCTACCTGCTGTCAGGGCAGGAGCAGACGCTGGGCTTGTTCACCGTAGCCCAGGCCGCCGTGCCGGTGGCCCTGGAAAAGCTGCGCGGGATGACGCGCGGGAGTCTCTTGGAGCAGCAGCGCTTCGACCAATTGCAGGGGTTGGCCACGAAGCGCATGACCGAACTTGCGCACATCGTTGCGCTACAGCGCGAGGGCCGGCGCGAAGAGGCCCTGGAGGCCATGCGCGGCGACGGCCAGGCCACCATGGAAACCACCCGCACGCTGGTGCGCGAGATGCTCAACACCGAACAGCAGCAACTGCAGGCCCAGCGGGAGGTGTGGGAAGGAGCGTTTGCCATCTCGGCCTACCTGACGTGGGGCAGTGCCGCCGTGCTGTTGCTGCTGACCTGTGCGTCTGCGGTGATGACCATGGCGGAGTACCGCAGCCGCGAGGTCGAGAACTGGATCAAAGGCAACCTTGTAGGGCTGGGCACGCGGCTGCAAGGTGAGCAGCGCATCCATGACATGGCGGGTGCTGTCATCGGCTATCTGGCGACGGAGTTGGATGCCAGGGTAGGGGCCATCTACGTGACGCAAGGCCACGGCATCTTCGAGCGCATGGGCGGCTATGCGCTGGCGCCCGACACCGGCCCTGGGGCCGTGCGGGCGGGAGAGGGCCTGCTGGGCCAGGCGTTGCAGAGCCGCACTCTTCAGCATGTGCGCCACGTGCCCAGCGGGTATCTGCCCGTGACCTCCGGCACGGGCCAGGCCACGCCCGCCGAATTGGTGATGATGCCCATCGTGCTCAATGGCGTAGCGCTCGCGGTCGTCGAAATGGGGTGGTTCCGCGCGGTTGCTCCGCACGAAGTTGACTTCCTTGTGCGCGCCGGGGAGCAGTTGGCCCAGGCCGTTCGGGGCGCATTGGATCGCTCGCGCCTGGAGAGTCTGCTGGACGAGACGCAGCGCCAGGCGGAGGAGTTGCAGGCACAGCAGGAAGAGCTGCGCGTCAACAATGAGGAACTGGAGCAGCAAAGCCGCATGCTGCAGGAGTCCCAAAACCTGATGCAGGCGCAGCAGGCGGAGTTGGAGCACAGCAACGCCCAACTGGAAGCGCAGACCGAGCAGCTGCAGTACCAGAAGCAGCGCCTGCTGACTGCACAGGACGCCCTGGAGGCCAAGGCGCGCGATTTGGCGCAGGCCAGTCAGTACAAGAGCGAGTTTTTGGCCAACATGAGCCATGAATTGCGCACGCCGTTGAATTCCAGCCTGATCCTGGCCAAGCTGCTGGCCGACAACAAGCAGCAGAACCTGACGGCGGAACAGGTCCGCTACGCGCAGACCATCCACAACGCTGGCACCGATCTGCTGAACCTCATCAACGACATCCTCGATCTGGCAAAGATCGAGGCGGGGCAGACCTCTGTCGAGATTGGCCCGGTGACGGTGGCCAAAGTGGTGGCGGGCGTGATGGAGCCGCTGCGGGCCCAGGCGCAGGACAAAGGCCTGCAATTCAACGCGGTGGTGGAGCCGGGCGTGCCGGCATTCATAACCTCCGACGCGCAGCGCCTGGCGCAGATTCTCAAAAACCTGCTTTCCAATGCGCTCAAGTTCACCGCGCGCGGCGAAGTGACCATGCGCGTCTTTGCAGGAGACAACGACACGCTGTGCTTTGCTGTGCGGGATACGGGCATCGGCATCGCGCCCGACCTGCAAGAGCGCATCTTCGATGCCTTCCACCAGGCCGATGGCAGTACCCATCGCAAATACGGCGGCACGGGCTTGGGCCTGTCGATCTCCCGGGATCTGGCGCAGTTGCTCGGCGGCAGCATCGCGGTGCAGAGTGCGCCGGGCGAAGGCAGCGTCTTCACGCTGACCCTGCCCGTCACGGCGCCCCTTGTCGGCGATCCGGGCGAGCGTCCTGCAAAGCTGCCAGTGGCGCCGGCGCTTGCCACACGCGCTGCCGAACCACCGCATGCGAGCCAGCCAGAGGCCCCGGCGGCAAAACCATGCGCCCCCGTGCACGTCCTGCCGGATGACCGGGAGCAGTTGGAACAGGGGCGTTACACCATCCTGGTCATCGAGGACGACCCGCGGTTTGCGCGCATCCTTTGCGACCTCGCGCATGAGATGGGTTTTCAGTGCGTCATCGCCTCGACGGGCAGCGACGGCCTGGCGGCGGCGCTGGAATACGGCCCCAGCGCGGTGGTGCTGGACATGAACCTGCCGGATTTCTCCGGCCTGGGCGTGTTGGACCAGCTCAAGCGCAACCCGGCCACGCGCCATATTCCCGTGCACGTGGTCTCGGTGGCCGACTACATGCAGGAGGCCATGGAGCGCGGCGCCATCGGCTATGCGCTCAAGCCCGTCAAGCGCGAGGAGCTGGAGCAGGCGCTACGCCACATGCAGGCCAAGTTCACCCAGAGCATGCGCCGCGTGCTGGTGGTGGAAGACGACGCGCGCCAGCGCGAGAGCGTGCACCATCTGCTGGCAACCGACGGCGTGGAGATCGTGGGCGCCGCCACCGCGCGGCAGGCATTGGACCTGCTCAAGGGCAGCACGTTCGACTGCGTGGTGATGGACCTGCACCTGCCCGACCTGAACGGGTACGAGCTGCTGCAGCAGATGGCCGAGCAGGAAGAGGTGTCCTTTCCGCCCGTCATCGTCTATACCGGGCGCAACTTGTCGCGCGACGAGGAACAGCAACTGCGACGCTTCTCCAAGTCCATCATCATCAAGGACGCGCGCTCGCCCGAGCGCCTGCTGGACGAGGTCACGCTGTTCCTGCACCAGGTGGAATCCACCTTGCCGGACGACCGGCGCCGCATGCTGCAGCTGGCGCGCGACCGTGAGTCCACTTTTGAAGGGCGCACCATTTTGGTGGTGGAGGACGACGTGCGCAACGTGTTCGCGCTGTCCAGCGTGCTGGAGCCCACGGGGGCGCGCGTGGAGATCGCGCGCAACGGACGCGAGGCGCTGGAGGCGCTGGAGCGTTCCAACGCCGCCGGCGAGAACACCGTGGACCTGGTGCTGATGGACATCATGATGCCCGAGATGGACGGCTTCGCCGCCATGGCGGAAATCCGCCGGCGCCCCGAGTGGCGTCGTCTGCCGATCATCGCGCTGACCGCCAAGGCCATGAAGGACGACCAGGAAAAATGCCTGGCCGCCGGCGCCAACGATTACATCGCCAAGCCGCTGGACGTGGAGAAACTCCTGTCGCTGGTGAGGGTGTGGATGCCCAAGTGAGCGTGCGCCAGCGCGCGGAGACACACGATATCGGAGCCAACACTTGCCGCACCAACGCAAGACCGCAGAGATCGAGCAGCAGCTGCTGATCGAGGCCATTTACCTGCGCTACCACTACGACTTCCGCGGGTATGCGCAGTCGTCGCTCAAGCGCCGGCTCCAGGCCGCGCTCACGCGGTTTGATTGCGAGACGCTGTCCCAACTGCAGCATCGGCTGCTGCACGAGCGCGCGGTGTTTCCTGCGCTGCTGGACTACCTCACCGTGCAGGTCAGCGATGTGTTCCGCGACCCGGAGTACTTTCGCGCGCTGCGCGAAAAGGTGGTGCCGCTGTTGCGCACCTACCCCTCGCTCAAGATCTGGGTCGCGGGCTGCAGCACAGGAGAGGAGGCGTATTCGCTCGCCATCCTGCTGCGTGAAGAGGGGTTGCTGGAACGCTCGTTGATTTACGCCACCGACATCAACAGCACGGCACTGCAGCGTGCCGAGGCGGGCGTGTACGACATTGAGCGCGTGCCCGGCTTCACCGAAAACCATGCGCGCTCGGGCGGGCGTTCCTCGCTGTCCGACCACTACAGCGCCGCCTACGGCCGCGTGGTGTTCGACAAGAGCCTGCGCCGGCATATCGTTTTCTCCGACCACAGTCTGGCGACCGACAGTGTATTTGCCGAGGTGCACCTCATCTCCTGCCGCAACGTGCTGATCTACTTCGACCGTACGCTGCAGGACCGCGCCCTGGGCCTGTTCCGCGAGGCCCTGTGCCGGCGTGGATTCCTGGGCCTGGGGGCCAAGGAATCCCTGCGCTTTTCCTCGCACGCGCCGGCATTCGAAGACTTCGTGGCGCCCGAGCGCATCTTTCAGAAGAGAGGTGACGCATGAGGCAGGCGGCTTTGCCACGCGTGCGCCTGGACGCCATCGCCATCGCCATTGGCGGGTCGGCCGGCAGCATCGAAGCGCTGGGTGTGGTGCTGCCCGCGCTGCCTGCGGGTTTCCATGCGGCCCTGCTGGTCGTGCTGCACCTGCCGCGCGAGCGGCCCAGCCTGCTGTGCAACATCTTCCGCCAGCGCTGCGCCCTGCCGGTACGCGAGGCCCAGGACAAGGAGCCCGTGGAGCCGGGCACGGTGTATTTCGCGCCGCCTGACTATCATTTGCTGGTGGATTCGGGGCCGAGGCTGTCCCTGTCCGTGGATGCACCGCTGAATTTTTCGCGCCCGTCGATCGACGTGTTGTTCGAATCCGCCGCCGATGAATATGGGCCGCGGCTCATGGCCGTGCTCCTGTCGGGCGCGAACAGTGACGGAGCGCGGGGCTTGCGCGCAGTGCAGGCCGCTGGCGGCGCCACGGTGGTGCAGTCGCCCGACAGCGCTTCGTCCATGGCCATGCCGCAGGCGGCGCTGGCCCTGATCCAGCCCGATCAGGTGCTGCCCCCGGCACGCATCGCCGCGCTGTTGACCACCTTGCATAAGGAGGGACTTTCGTGATTTTTGCCCCACCGGCTGCACAGGCCGCGAGTCATCGAACCGGCGCGTGCGTGAAATGCCTGATCGTGGATGACGTTCCTGAAAACCTTGTCGCATTGCAGGCGCTGTTGAAGGATGAGGACGTAGAGATCCTCATGGCCGGCTCCGGCGCCCAGGCGCTGGAACTGCTGCTGGCCCACAACGACGTGGCGCTGGCGCTGCTGGACGTGCAAATGCCCGAGATGAACGGTTTCGAACTGGCGGAGTTGATCCGCGGCAGCGAGCGCACGCGGCACATCCCGCTGATCTTCATCACCGCCGGCTCGCGGGACCAGGGCTGGCAGTTCCGCGGCTACGAAAAAGGTGCGGTGGACTTCCTCTACAAACCCGTCGACCCCCACATGCTGGTCAACAAGGCCCGGGTGTTCTTCGACCTGCAGCGCCAGCGGCATGCGCTGGCACGCGAGCTGCAGGAGCGCACCGAGGCGTTGTACATCAACGAGATGTTCATGGCCGTGCTCAGCCACGATCTGCGCAGCCCGCTCAGCGCCATCATGGCCGTGGCCAGTGCGCTGCAGCGCGCTCCCGAGCCCGCCAAGGTGCAGGCTCTGGCGTGCAACGTGCAGCAGGCCGGGCGACGCATGGGCCGCATGATCGAGGACCTGTTGGATGTGACGCGCGCCCGCCAGCATGGCAGGCTGGCCATCGAGCCTGCACCCATGGACCTGGGGCAGCAGGCGCAGCGCGTGGTGCAGGAAGTCCGCGCCGGCCACCCCGAGCGCCACCTGCGGCTTGAGCAGCAAGGGGATCTGCGCGGCGAGTGGGACGAAGAGCGCCTGGGCCAGATGCTGGCGAACCTGCTGGGCAACGCCATGCACCACGGCACGCCCGACCAGCCGGTGGAGTTGTCACTGGACGGCGCCGCCGCCGATACCGTGGTGCTGCGCGTGAGCAACGGCGGCGGGATTGACGCCGAACTGCTGCCCCGGCTGTTCGCGCCATTTACGGGCCGGCGCAACCGGGCCGGTCAACACCAGGGATTGGGGCTGGGGTTGTTCATCGTGCACCAGATCGTGCAGGCCCATGGCGGGACGATCGATGCCGCCTCGCAGGCGGGGCGCACCTGCTTCACGGTGACGCTGCCGCGGCGCGCGGTGGCGGCTTGACAGGACGGGGGCGGGGGGATGCCGGGCCTTCAGCGGCCCGGCAGGTGCCGCCTCAGGCGGGGCTGGCGCTTTGCAGGTGGCTGGCGATCACGTCCAGCAACTCCTCCAGCTCTTCCAGCTCGAACGGCTTGAGCAGGGACCGCACATGCGGGCCCAGCGTGCCCACCCCGTGCTCCAGCGGATAGCCCGAGCACAGCACCACCCAGCGCTGGGGGTTGCTTGCCAGCAGGTGGCGGCACAGATCCAGCCCGCTCATGCCGGGCAGGCTCACGTCGGAAACCACCACGTCGTGCGGCTGGGCCGCATCGCGCTGCAAGGCCTCCTCGGCCCTGGCGCAGGTGACGACGGTGCGGCCTTCTCCCTCCATCAGCAGGCCGATGGTGTCTCGCAGTTCGCAGTTGTCTTCGACGTAGAGGATGCGCAAGTGAGGTCCTTGGGATGCGGGCTCTGCCGCAGGGCAAAGGGGCATTGTGCGGGGAACGTCTTACGCCGGTGTAAGACAATGTGCCGTTCTGCGAAATTATCGTTAAAAATGGCTACAAGATCCGCCCAGTAAGCGCAAGCAGCTATCAAACATGTAGTATCAGGTGGCCTTGCGCAGCGTGAGGTTGATGCGGCATTCGCCCGTTGCCGGGTGCTGGCCCGGCGCCACCGGCAGCACGCCGTGAAAGCGCAGTCGGTCCACCCCGCCCCAGACCACCGTGTCGCCATGGCGCAGCGGCACGCGCAAGGCGCGCTCGCCACGTGTGGCGCCACCCCACAAGAAGGTGGCGGGCAGACCCAGCGAGATGGACACGATGGGCGCTGCCAGGTCCTGCTCGTCGCGGTCTTGGTGCAGCGACAGGCGCGTGCCGGGGGCGTAGCGGTTGATCAGGCAGGCGTCGGGCACGAAAGCGGCAAAGCCGGCCTCCTGCGCTGCGGCATGTGCCAGCTGCGCGAAGTCCGCGGGCAGGGCGGGCCAGGGCTTGCCGGTCAGCGGGTCCAGCGCAGCGTAGCGGTAACCGCGCCGGTCGCTCACCCACGACAACGGCCCACAGCCTGTGGTGGCTACCGACATCGCCTTGCCTCCAGGGGTCTGCATGTGGCGCCACGGCGCTTGGCGCACCACCTGTCGCACTTCTTCCAGCAACTGGGGTGCCTGTGCCAGCGCGAAGCCGCGCAGCAGCACGGCCTGCATGCCCAGCGCCAGCGTGGACGGCTCCGCGGGGTCGTCGGCAAATAGGTCGTCGGAGGGCGCAGATGGCATGCCCGTAGTGTGAGCCAAAACGGCCTCCAGCGCTTAACCATCCAGCGCAACGTGCTACTGATAGAGGAGCAATCGGTTGATCGGCGCTCATCCCCGCCAGGGATTTCCCTTGTGTATTTCTGCGACTGTGCGCGCTGCCGGCGCTTGCCTATAGTCGCCCCAGGAGACAACGCGACAACCCCATGAACATTGCCCACCTGTTGCAGCGCAGCGCGCTGGTGCATGGCGAGCGGCCCGCGCTGCTGGCCGGCACATGCCTGCTGCACGACTACCGTACCCTTGCCGCGCGCGTGGCCGCGCTGGCCGCACACCTGCGCGCGCATTGCGGCGTGCAGCCGGGCGAATGCGTGGCCATCTTCTCGGCCAATGGTCCCCAGTACCTGGAGGCGCTGCACGCCATCCACTGGTGCGGCGGCATCTCGGTGCCCGTCAACTACAAGCTGCATGCGCGCGAGCTGGCCTACGTGCTTGCCGACAGCGGCGCGCGCGTGGTGTGCGTGTCTGCGGCGCTGCACGATGCGGCGCTGGCTGCGGGCGCCGACGCCGCGGCGGTGCAGGTGTTGGGGGCATCCGCCTGGGAGCAGGCGGCGCAGGGCGCGCCGCTGGCGCTGCAGGAGCGCGCTCCCGACGACGTGGCCTCGCTGTTCTACACCTCGGGCACCACCGGGCGGCCCAAGGGGGTGATGCAGACGCACCGCAACCTGCTGGCCATGACCATGGCCTACTTCACCGACGTGGACGACGTGCAGCCCGGCGACGCCATGGTCTATGCCGCGCCCATGTCGCATGGTGCGGGCTTGTACAACTACGCCCACATGCTGCGCGGCGCGCGCCACGTGGTGCCCGCGTCCGGCGGGTTCGACCCGGCCGAGCTGGTGCAATTGGCCGCGGACGTGGGCCGCCTGTCGCTGTTTGCCGCGCCCACCATGGTGCACCGGCTGGTGGAGCACGTGCGCCGCACGGGCGCCAATGTGGACGGCTTCAAAACCATCGTCTACGGCGGCGGTCCCATGTATGTGGACGACCTGCGTCGCGCCATCGACACCATGGGGCAGAAGTTCGTGCAGATCTATGGCCAGGGCGAAAGCCCCATGACCATCACCGCGCTGGCGCGCGAGCACCTGGCCGACACGGCGCACCCGCGCCGGGCCGAGCGCATCGCCTCGGTCGGCGTGGCGCATGCGTGCGTACAAGTGCGGGTGGTGGATGACGAGGACCGACCCGTGCCCACGGGCGAACTGGGCGAAGTGGTGGTGCGTGGCGACACCGTGATGGCCGGCTACTGGCGCAATCCCGAGGCGTCTGCGCAGACGCTGCGCGGCGGCTGGCTGCACACGGGCGATGTCGGCAGCCTGGACGCGCACGGGTTTCTGACCCTGCGCGACCGCAGCAAGGACGTGATCATCTCGGGTGGCTCCAACATCTACCCGCGGGAGGTGGAGGAGGTGCTGCTGCTGCACCCGCGCGTGAGCGAGGTGGCCGTGGTGGGCCAGCACGACGCCGACTGGGGCGAGGTGGTGGTGGCCTTCCTGGTGGCGGGCGAGGGCGGCGCCGTGGACGATGCCGCGCTGAATCCGGAACTTGACGCTTTGTGCCTGGACCACATCGCGCGCTTCAAGCGCCCCAAGGCCTACCGCTGGGTGCCCGCACTGCCCAAGAACAGCTATGGCAAGGTGCTCAAGACCGAGCTGCGCGCATGGCTGCAGGCCGAAGGGGCGGGGAGCGGGGCGTAACAAACCCGGGGTCGGCGCGGACATTGCGTCGCCCCTACCATGGGCGCTTTGCCCCGGCTGGAGCCCTTGCCATGAACCAACCCGTCTCCCTCAAGATCGACTTCGTCTCCGACGTGTCCTGCCCCTGGTGCGCCATCGGCCTGCACGCGCTGGAGCAGGCCGCGAAGCGGCTCGACGGCGAGGTGGCGCTGGATCTGCACTTTCAGCCCTTCGAGCTGAACCCGCAGATGGGCCCCGAGGGCCAGGACATCGGCGAACACCTGCAGCAAAAGTACGGCGCCACGCCGGAGCAATCACAGCAAAACCGCGAGGCCATCGCCGCGCGCGGCGCGCAGTTGGGCTTTACCTTCAACATGGACCGGCGCGGCCGCATCTACAACACTTTCGATGCGCACCGCCTGCTGCACTGGCTGGAGGAAGAGGGCACGCCGGAGCAGCAAGGCGCGCTCAAGCATGCGCTGTTCACCGCGTATTTCACGCAGGGCGAGAACCCTGGCGACCACGGCGTGCTGTTGCGGCTGGTGGCGCAGTTGGGGCTGGACGAGGCGCGCGCCCGCGCCGTGCTGGCGTCCCAGGAATATGCCGAGGCGGTGCGCGAGCGCGAGGCCTTCTACCAGGGTCACGGCATCCATTCGGTGCCGGCGGTGATCATCAACGACCGCCATTTGATCCAGGGCGGCCAGCCGGTCGAGGTGTTCGAGCAGGCGCTGCGGCAGATCGCGCAGCAGGCTTGATGCTCTTTTATTGATAGCTGGTAGCGCTTGCCCATCAAGCGCTGCAGCCTGTTTTGGCTTGAAACCTGTCAGCGCAGCGGGATCGGCGTGCCCCGGTCCACGGGCACGGCCGTCACGCTGTTTTGCGGCGAGCCGTCGATGAGCTTCTCGGAGTAGGTCAGGTACACCAGCGTGTTGCGCTTGGCGTCCACCATGCGCACCACGCGCAGGCGCTTGAACAGGATGGACATGCGTTCGCTGAACACTTCCTGCTGCGCCTTGAGCGGCTGCATGAAGGTGATGGGCCCGACCTGGCGGCAGGCGATGGAGGCCTCGGCGCGGTCCTCGGCCAGGCCCAGCGTGCCTTTGATGCCGCCGGTGCGCGCACGCGACACATAGCAGGTCACGCCCTGCACGGCGGGGTCGTCATAGGCCTCCACGATGATGTCGTGGTCGCGGCCGATCCACTGGAAGGCGGTGTCCACGGTGCCGATCTTCTCGGCCTGGGCCGCGGCCGGCCCGGCAGCCAAGCCCAGGGCGCATGCCAGCAGGGCCAGGCTTGCCATGCCCGCGCGCAGGCCGCCGCGCGCATTCATGGCGCAACCGCCGAGGCTTCGCTGCAGCGCTGCGCCAAGTGGGCCAGGGCTTCCTCCACCTGGTCCACCAGCACCAGGCACAGGTCGCCCGGTTGCAGGCGCTCCAGCGCATGGTCGATGGCGAGGAACTCGCCGTGGATCTCGGTCACGTAGCGCGTGCGCGGCGCGCCCTGCAGGCCCTGGCGCAGCAGCGCCAGCACCTCGCCGTCGGCACGGCCGCGCTGGCAGGCGTCCTGGTACAGCACCACGTCGTCAAAGGACTGGCCCAGGATCTGGGTCTGCTCGACGATGTCCTGGTCGCGCCGGTCGCCCGCACCGCTGATCACCACGCTGCGCTGCCGGGCCGGCATGGCCTGCACGGCCTGCACCAGCGCGCGCATGGCGTCGGGGTTGTGGCCATAGTCGGCGATCACGGTGGCGCCGCGGTAGTCCATCACGTTGAAGCGGCCGGGCGCGTTGTCGCTGTCGTTCATGAAGCCGGCCAGGCCGCGGCGGATGGTCTGCCAGGGCAGGCCCACGCCCCAGGCCGCGCCGATCGCGGCCATGACGTTCTCGACCTGGAAGCCGATGGTGCCGCCGCGCGTGATCGGGATCTCGCGCAAGGAGATGGTCTCGCGCCACGAGCCCTCGGCCGCCACGATGGAGTCCCCATCCACGTAGACCACTCGGTTGCCCTGGGCGCGGTGCGTGGCCATGACGGGGTGGTGGCGGTCGGCGGCGAAGAAGATCACCTTGCCCGGGCATACGCTGGCCATGGCGGCCACGTGCGGGTCGGCGGCGTTGAGCACGCCCCAGCCGTCGGAGGCGACGTTTTGCACGATCACGCGCTTGAGCACCGCCACGTCTTCCACGGTGCTGATGAAGTTCAGCCCCAGGTGGTCGCCCGCGCCCACGTTGGTCACCACGGCCACCTGGGCGCGGTCAAAGCCCAGGCCTTCACGCAGGATGCCGCCGCGCGCGCATTCCAGCACAGCCGCGTCCACCTCGGGGTGAAACAGCACGTTGCGCGCGCTCTTGGGGCCCGAGCAGTCGCCGCTGTCGATCTGGCGGCCGTTGACGTACACGCCGTCGGTGTTGGTCATGCCCACGCGCAGGCCGTGTGCGGCAAACAGCTGGCCAATCAGGCGCGTGGTGGTGGTCTTGCCGTTGGTGCCAGTCACGGCCACCAGCGGAATGCGCCCGTCCTGGCCGGGGGCGAACAGCTCATCGACCATGGGCACGC
The DNA here is from genome assembly GCF_019602835.1 of Diaphorobacter sp. MNS-0. Lineage (NCBI taxonomy): Bacteria > Pseudomonadati > Pseudomonadota > Betaproteobacteria > Burkholderiales > Comamonadaceae > Diaphorobacter > Diaphorobacter sp. MNS-0. The sequence goes on from NZ_CP080761.1 coordinate 721,597, forward strand.
CCACGTTGCGCGGCTTGCCGAACGACGGCGCCAGGTGCATGCGCAGGCCGGGCGCGGCGTTGACTTCGACGATGCCGCCGTTTTGCTCCTCCAGGGGCTTGAGCATGGTCTCGCAGACCACGTCCACGCCGCAGATGTGCAGGCCGATGGTCTGCGCGGCCTCCACGGCGCGCGCGGCGATGTCGGGGTGCACGTCGTCGGTCACGTCGGTGGCGCTGCCGCCGGTGGACAGGTTGGCGTTGTTGCGCAGCACCACGCGCTGGCCCTGCACGGGCACGGATTCGGGCGTGAGGCCTTCGGAGGCGATGCGCGCGATGGCGATGTCGTCCAGGCGGATCTTGGTCAGCGCCGTGCCGTGGCCCGAGCCGCGGCGCGGGTCCTGGTTGACGATGTCCACCAGCTCGCGAATGGTGTGCTGGCCGTCGCCCAGCACCTGGGGCGGCTCGCGGCGCGCGGCGGCCACGAGCTGGTGGCCCACCACCAGCAGGCGGAAGTCGTGGCCGGGCAGGAAGCGTTCGACCATGATCTCGTCGCCGAATTCGCGGGCGGTCTTGTAGGCGGCCTCCAGCCCCTCGCGGGTGGTGATGTTGACCACCACGCCCTTGCCCTGGTTGCCGTCCTGGGGCTTCACGACCACGGGCAGGCCCACTTCCTGGGCCACCACCCAGGCGTCCTCCACGTCGGCCACCGGGCGCCCCAGCGGCACGGGCACGCCGGCGGCGTGCAGCAGGCGCTTGGTCAGGTCTTTGTCCTGGGCGATAGATTCGGCCACGGCGCTGGTGGTGTCCAGCTCGGCGGCCTGGATGCGGCGCGCCTTGGAGCCCCAGCCCAGCTGCACCAGCGAGCCGCTGGTCAGGCGCCGAAACGGTATGCCCCGCGCCACGGCCGCATCGACGATGGCGCCGGTGGACGGGCCGATGCGCTCGTCCTCGTCCAGCTCGCGCAGCTCGGCGATGGTGGCGTCGGCGTCAAACGGCGTGTCGGCCAGCGCCGCTTCGATCAGCGCGCCGGCGCGCTCCACGGCCAGCCGGCCCACGGCTTCTTCGGTGTATTCGACGACCACCTGGCTGGTGCCGGGCTCCAGCGTGGCCTGGGTGCGGCTGAAGGTGACGGGGCAGCCAGCCTGGGCCTGCAGCGACAGGGCTGCGGCCTCCAGCACATGGGCCAGCGACAGGCGCTGCCCGGCGCCCTGGGGCTGCAGTGCGCCGATCTGGGGGAAGCGCGCGCGCAGGCGGTCTTCAAAACCGGAGAGGTTGGCGTGGTCGCACTCGTGCGGCTCGCAGTGCACTACGGCCTCAATGGCGGTGTTGCGGCTCCAGAGGTTGGGGCCGCGCAGGGCGCGGATGCGGGTGATCTGCATGGTGTGTTCTTTCAGCCCGGGTTTGATTCAAATTGGCGTTCAGCCTTTATGGGATAAGCGCTAGTAGCTATGCATTCAATAGCAAATGCGGCGCTTATCCGGCGTAGTCGAAGGTCTTGATGCCCGCGGCAATCAGGTCCGGCCCGATGTCCATGGACCACGCCGCAGCCACTGCGGCCAGCAGCGCCGCCGTGTCGGGGCGGTGGCCGCCGGGCAGGCTCAGTGCGGCCAGCGTGCCCAGCACGCGCTCGCTGGCGCCCGTGGCCAGCACCACCTGCTCGCCGCGCACGAACACCGCGCGGCCGTCGCGACCGTTGTTGTTCTGGGCGCGGTGCTCGGCAATCACCGGGTTGTCGGCGCTCAGCGAATACAGCAGCACCTCGCCGTCGCACAGGCGCGCAAGGTCGGCCACCTGCTCGATGTCGGCGTTGAGCACGCCCGCGCCTTCGTCCAGCACCACGTCGATCTGGGTGCGCAGCACGCGCGTCATCTGGGCCTGCTCCAGCACGTCGTGGTCGGCCAGGGTTTCAAAGCCGTCCATGTCGGTCACCACGCCGACCAGGCAGCGGTCGTAGGCCAGGCCTTCTTCCAGAATGGAGCGGGCCGTGGTCTGGATGACCGCGGCCTGCGCCAGCGGGTTGGTCAGCAGGCGGTGCGCGCCGGCCCAGTCGGCGGTGTTGGTCTTTTGCGTTCGGCGGTTGTTCAGGAACATGCCCTCGCTGCTGGCCACGCCCGTCAGCTTGCCCGACAGCTGCAGCAGCCAGCCCACAAAGCGCGCGGTGAAGGCGTTGTGGCGCGTGCCGGCAATGCCCACGATGGGGATGCGCCCGGCGCCCGTGCCCTCGTCGGCAGTGGCGGGGAACAGGTGCTCGACGATGGCCTGGCCGACGGGGCGCGGCGCGCCGCTGGTGGGCTTGAGGTGCATCAGCAGGCCGGGGCCGGCATTCACCTCGAGGATGGCGCCGCCTTGTTCCTTCATGGGCTTGGACACGTCTTTCAGGATCATGTCCATGCCCGCAATGTCCAGGCCGACGATTTTTGCGGCCAGCTGGGCATAGTAGGCCACGTCGGGGTGCACGTCGTCGGTGCAGTCGATGGCCATGTTGCCGTTGCGCTGCAGCAGCACGCTCTGGCCCTTGGGGACTACGGCGTCGGGCGTGACGCCCTGGCGCCGGAGCTCCAGCTGCACGGCACCTTTGTCCAGGTCGATCCAGTCCAGCGGGTATTCCTGCTCGGGGCCGCGGCGCGGGTCCTGGTTGAGCACGGCCACCAGCTCGCGCAGCGTGGCGTGGCCGTTGCCGTGCACGCTCACCGGCTCGCCCTTGGTGGCGGCGACCACCTTGCCGCCGACCACCAGCAGGCGGTGCTCCACGCCGTCGATGAACTTCTCGACGATGACATCCGAGCCCTCGGGCTCGGCCAGCGCGAAGGCGGCCTTGATATCGGCCTCGCGCGAGAGCTCCAGCGTCACGCCGCGCGCGTGGTTGCCGTCCGAGGGCTTCACCGTAACGGGGAGGCCGATCTCCTGCGCCACTTCCCAGGCCTCATCGGCGTTACGGACGATCTGGCCCTCCGGCACGGGCACGCCGCAGGAGGCGAGCAGCCGCTTGGTGAAATCCTTGTCCTGGGCGATGCCCTCGGCGATGGCGCTGGTCTGGTCGCTCTCGGCGGTCCAGATGCGGCGCTGCGCGGCGCCGTAGCCCAGTTGCACCAGGTTGCCGTCGTTCAGGCGGATGTGCGGAATGCGCCGGGCGCTGGCGGCGTCCACGATGCAGCCGGTGCTGGGGCCCAGGTAGCGGTCGTTGATGGCGGTCTTGATGGCGTGGATGGCGGCCTTGAGGTCGAATGCCTCGTCATTGATGGCCGCCATCAGCAGACGGTGGCCATGCTCCAGCGCCACGCGGGCCACGGCCTCTTCGGGGCAGCGGAACACCATGCGGTACACGCCGCGCCGGGAGATCTCGCGCGTCTGGCCGAACTCGGCCGGCATGCCCGAGAGGTTGAGCAGCTCGATGACCACGTGCTCCAGCACGTGCCCCATCCAGGTGCCTTCCTTCAGGCGCAGCAGGAAGCCGCCGCGCTCACCCACGCCGCAGTGGTGCTCCACCAGATCCGGCAGCCAGGTGGTCAGGCGCTCGTTGAGGCCGGGAATCTTGTTAGAGGGGTAGTCTTCCAGCTCCCCCAGGTCCAGCCAGACTTCGAGGACCGGGCGGTAGGTCCAGACACTGGGGCCGCGCAGATAGGTGGTGCGCAGGAGTTGGATATCGTTGAATTTGGCCATGAAGTGCAGCGTGGAAGATTCGGATACCCGCCCGGTTCAGGCGAGTGTGGCGATGCCCATGGGCTGAGATTGTGCGCCGATACTGGCGCAGCTCAGCACTGGCGGGTGTCAGCCGCGGGCTGATGATGTGCGTTACGAGGGGATACCGCGGCGGCGCAAGGGCCTGGGGCCCGGTGGCCGACAATGCCCCCCATGGGCGCGGACTGGCCCGCCAACGCCCCGTCCGTGCGGGGGTGGACATACAAAACCAAATGCAACATCACCATTCTGTGGACGCCTCGGGTGTCTTGTCTGGCCCCTGGGGGGCCGAGATGCGGGCACTGCTCGCTCCTGACGAAAACGTGCAGGCCGCCTTCGAGGTTGACCTGACGCCCGACCTGCGCTTTGCCCCCGGCCTGCTGGTGCTGACCGAGCGGCGCCTGTTGGCGCGCGCCGGTGACGCGCCGGCGCAGGAATGGCCGCTGGCGCCCGGCATGGCGCTGCGGCTGCTGGACCATGGCGGCGTGGGCACGGTGGAGCTGCACGATACCGACCGGCGCCTGGCGCTGTGGCGCTTCACGCTGGGGCGCCATCCCCAGGCGCTGCACCTGCAGCAGCGGCTGGACGCCCAGGTGCGGCGCCTGGACAGCTTGCAAGGCGCCATCGCGCCCGAAGCGCAAGACGTGCCGCGCTGCGCCGTGTGCGGCACGCCGCTGCCGCCCGACAGCGACGAGTGCACGGCCTGTGCGCGCCAGCAGGCGCCGCAGACCTCCACCTGGGTGCTGTTGCGCCTGTGGCGTTTCGCCCGGCCTTACAAAAAGCAGCTGGCCGCGGGCTTCGCGCTCACGCTGGCCTCCACCGCCGCCTCGCTGGTGCCGCCGTACATGACCATCCCGCTCATGGACGACATCCTCATTCCCTACCAGAGCGGCCAGCAGATCCCCACCGGCATGGTGCTGCTCTACCTGGGGGGGTTGCTGTTGGCGGCGCTGCTGGCCTGGGCACTGGGGTGGGCGCGCACTTACATCCTGGCCCTGGTGTCCGAGCGTATCGGCGCCGACCTGCGCACCACCACCTACGAACACCTGATGCGCCTGTCGCTCGACTACTTCGGCAGCAAGCGGACCGGCGACCTCATGGCGCGCATCGGCTCCGAAACGGACCGCATCAACGTCTTTCTGTCGCTCAACGCGCTGGATTTCGCCACCGACGTGCTGATGATCGTGATGACGGCGGCGATCCTGTTCTCCATCAACCCGTGGCTGGCGCTGGTCACGCTGGTGCCGCTGCCCTTCATCGCCTGGCTGATCCACACCGTGCGCGACAAGCTGCGCACCGGCTTCGAGAAGATCGACCGCGTGTGGTCTGAGGTGACCAACGTGCTGGCCGACACCATCCCCGGCATCCGCGTGGTGAAGGCCTTCGCCCAGGAAAAGCGCGAGGCGGACCGCTTCCGTGCCGCCAACCAGCACAACCTGGAGGTGAACGACAAGCTCAACAAGACCTGGAGCCTGTTCTCGCCCACCGTCTCGCTGATGACGGAGGTGGGGCTGCTGGTGGTCTGGGGCTTCGGCATCTGGCTGGTGGCGCGCAACCAGATCACCGTGGGCGTGCTGGCGGCCTTCATCGCCTACATCGGGCGCTTCTACATACGGCTGGATTCGATGAGCCGCATCGTTTCCGTCACGCAAAAGGCGGCAGCCGGCGCCAAGCGCATCTTCGACATCCTGGACCATGTGAGCAACGTGCCCGACCCCGTCAACCCGGTGAAGGTGGACCGCGTGCAGGGCGCCATCGAGATGCGCGACGTGGGCTTTCGCTACGGCAGCCGCACGGTCATCAAGAACCTGTCGCTCACCATCCGCCCCGGCGAGATGATCGGCCTGGTGGGCCACAGCGGCTCCGGCAAGAGCACCTTGGTCAACCTCATCAGCCGCTTCTACGACGTGAGCGACGGCGCCATCCTGGTGGACGATGTGGACATACGCCGCATGGCGGTGGCGGATTTTCGCCGCCACATCGGCCTGGTGCTGCAGGAGCCTTTCCTGTTCTTCGGCACCATTGCCGAGAACATTGCTTACGGCAAGCCCGACGCCACGCGCGAGGAGATCGTCGCCGCCGCGCGCGCCGCGCATGCGCACGAGTTCATCCTGCGCCTGCCGCATGGCTACGACAGCCTGGTGGGCGAGCGCGGCCAGGGCCTGTCGGGCGGCGAGCGCCAGCGCATCTCCATTGCGCGCGCGCTGCTCATCGACCCGCGCATCCTGATCCTGGACGAGGCGACCTCCGCCGTGGACACCGAAACCGAAAAGGAAATCCAGAAGGCGCTGGACAACCTGGTGCAGGGCCGCACGACCATCGCCATCGCCCACCGGCTGTCCACCCTGCGCAAGGCCGACCGTCTGGTGGTCATGGACCGGGGCGAGGTCGTCGAAGTGGGGCCGCACGACGAACTGATGGAAAAGCAGGGTGCCTACTGGCGCCTGTACGAGGCGCAGGCGCGCCGTGCCGAGGAAGACGCCCAGGCTGCGGGCGTGCGCATCGAAGTGCGCGAGCACTCCGCTCACCCCGCGGGCAACACCTGAGCGAGAAAGACACGCGATGACCCTTCACACATCCCTCTCCACCGCTTCGGCACTCGCGACAGGCTGGGACCTGCACCGTAATCCCCATGGCCGGCTGGTGCTGCGCGCGGCCGACGGCACCGCGCATGTGGGCGTGACGCCCGTGCGCGCCTTTCCCATTGCCGCTCCCGGCGAAGGCCTGTCGCTGGTCGGTCCGGACGGCCATGAACTGGCCTGGGTGTCCCGCCTGGAACAACTGGCTCCTGCCATGCGTGCGCTGGTCGAGGAGGAATTGGCCGCACGTGAGTTTGTGCCCACCATCACGCGCATCCGCTCCGTGTCGAGCTTTTCCACCCCCAGTACCTGGGAGGTGGACACCGACCGCGGAGCCACGCAGTTGGTGCTCAAGGGCGAGGAAGACATCCGCCGGCTGGAGGGGCGCACCAAGCTGCTCATCGCGGCCAGCGACGGGCTGCAGTTCCATGTGCCGGATGTCACGGCGCTCGACCGTGCATCGCGCAAGTTGTTGGAGCGTTTTTTATAGCGTCTAGCGCTTGCCTGGCGCGGCCTGTGCCCGTTTTTCCCTGTCATAGCCCACGTCAATCAGACATGGTGGTCGCATGAATTTGTGACAAAAGGCTAATAAAACCTCAATTTCCCCTTTTGTTTGCCGTAATGAATGTACGACGAGGTGGTAGTTGCGACTGCCGCCAGCCGCATTCACGAGGGGACCCATACCATGCAACTGCCACCTGTAGATCGATCGCCCGCCCAGTGGCGTACCACGGGCGCGGACTTGTATTCCACGGGCGCCTCGGGGGCCGTGGCGGTGCGGCCCGTGAACGCTGCCAATCCTGTCGAGTCCACGGACCGCCTGGGCGAGGGGGCCAGCCTGCGCGAGCCCACCAAGCCCTCGGCGCCCGACGAAAACAACCGCGACTGGACCCTGGCCGAGGCCAAGAAGGAAGCCCCGAAGGAGCCCGAGGAGCCGCCCAAGGAGCCCATCTACAAGCAACTGCTGGAATTCATCCAGTCGATGTGGCGTGCCAGCGGCAGTGCGGTGGAGCTGGCGCAAGACATCAACAAGAACACCCTCCAGGAGCGACTGGCCCAACAGGTGCAGGACCGTCAGTCGCTCACGTACTCCGATCCCAAGGTCAAGCGCACGGGCGGTTTGTGAGTTTTGCTCCGGCGGTTGCTATCAGATACGTAGCTGTTAGCGCTTATTGGTAAAGCGCTGGAGGCCAATTGGACTGGTATTTTTGGGTCCGCCGGCGTTCTCAGCGCGCCGCCGCGCGGGCGCCGTCCCGCTCGGCGCGGTACTTGATGGCGAAGGCGCGCACCTCGTCCAGCGTCACGTAGTTGTCGCGGTTGGTGTCCGCATCATCGAACGCCGCAGCCACCTTGGGCACGATGGCCACTTCAGCACGGCTGAGCTTGCCGTCGCCGTTGAAATCCAGCATCTCGAACTGGCGGATCGCCTTGATCTCGCCCTTGGTCAGGGGCGCACTGGCGCTGTGCCGGGGCGCGTTGGCATGGGCCACGCCCTGCGCCTGAGCGGCCAGCGGAGCCGCCAGCGCGCAGGCCATGAGCCACGCGCAGGCTGCCGGGGCCGTCAGCAGGCGTGTAAAGGGGCGGAAGGAGCGTGAAGGCAACATTCAAGATGTAGAGCCGGCGCGCCGCGACAGGTTCAACGCCGCGGGGGGCGGGCTGTATCACTCTGTAGCGCGGCCGCCGTGTTGGCGATGCCGCTGCTGACATGCCCCGCCGGAACATGGCGTGCGGCGGACGCCACGTGGCCTGTCTGGTCATCGAAGAAGAAGTCGGGCTCGAACTCGCGCAGGAAGGGGCCTTTTTCCAGCCCGCCGAGGAACATGGCCTCGTCCACGGTGATGCCCCAGTCGAGCAGCGTGCGGATCGCGCGCTCGTGCGCCGGCGCGCTGCGCGCGGTGACCAGCGCGGTGCGGATGCGCATCTGCGAGGCGTCCGCCTGCTGCTGCAGCCGGTGCAGCGCGGCCAGCAGCGGCTTGAACGGCCCTTCGGCCAGCGGCGTGGCGGCATGGGACACCTCGTGCTGCAGGAAGGCCGGCAGGCCGCCCTGCTGGTACACGCGCTCGGCCTCGTCGGAGAACAGCACCGCGTCGCCGTCGAAGGCGATGCGCACTTCGCGCGGATAGCGGTCCCCGGCGGGCGTGGAGTCGATCATCACCCGCGCGGCGGGAAAGCCGATGGACAGCGCCTCGCGCACATCCGTCTCGTTGGCTGAAAGGAAGAGGTGCGCGCCCAACGGCCGCAGATAGGAAAACGGGTTGCGCCCGCGCGTGAACACGCCGCGCTCGATGCGCATGCCCGCCGCCTTGGCCGAGGCGAACACGCGCATGCCGCTGGCAGGGTCGTTGCGCGACAGCATGACCACCTCGACGCGCGCGGCATCGGGCGTGTTGAACGCCAGCAGCTTTCTCACCAGAGGGAAGGCAATGCCGGGGCGCGCGGGCTCATGCACCAGCTCCAGCTGGCGGCGCATGTAGGCTTGCTCGTCGCCGGCCTCGAACAGGCGGTTCTCTTCCTCGAAGTCGAACAGCGCGCGCGAGGAGATCGCGACGACGAGCTTGTCCTGCAGAGTGGCACTCATTTGACGAACTGGTTGAGCTGGATGATCGGCATGAGCACCGCCAGCACGATCAACATCACGATGCCGCCCATGGCCACGATGAGCAGCGGCTCCAGCACCGTGGCCAGTTGCATGGCGCGGCGCTGCACCTCGGTGCCCAATTGCGTGGCGGCGCGCTGCAGCATGGTGGGCAACTGGCCCGTCTGTTCGCCCAGCCGCGCGAACATGGCCACCAGGCCGGGGAACCGCTTTTTCTGCGCCAGTGCCGAGGCCAGCGGCGCGCCCTCGCGCACCAGCACCAGCGCGTCGAGTGCGTCCGCGCGCAGGGCGCGGTTGTTCAGCGTCTCGGCCGCGGCCTGCAGCGCCTTGAGAATGGGCACGCCCGCGCCTGCCAGCATGGCCAATGTGCCGGCGAAACGCGCCGCGTTGTAGCCGCGCGCCAGCTTGCCGACGAGCGGCAGGCGCAACCAGGCGGCGTCGAATTTCTCGCGCAGCCGCGGCTGGGCCAGCGCGGCGCGGGCGCCGAACGCCAGCAGGACCAGCCCGCCCAGCAACGCCCAGCCGTAGTTGCGCACCACGTCGCTCAAGGCCAGCATGGCCACCGTGAGGAAGGGCAGGGCGCGCTTAGTGCCCGCGAATACGCTGGCCACCTGCGGTACCACGTAGCCCACCAGGAACAGCACGATGACGATCGCGATCACGGTGACGATGGCCGGGTACAGCGCGGCGCCGATGAGCTTGGCGCGCAAGGCCTGGCGCTGCTCCAGATCGTCCGCCAGGCTGTCCAGCACTTCGGCCAGGCCGCCGCTGGACTCGCCCGCGCCGATCACGGCGCAGTAGATGTCGGAGAACTCGCGCGGGTGCTGCGCCAGCGCGCGTGCGAAGGTGGAGCCGGCGTTGACCTCGGCGCGCAGCGCGGCCAGCAGGTGGCGCTGGCGCTCGTCGTCCGCCTCTTCGGCGAGCGCGGTCAGCGCACGCTCCAGCGGCAGGCCCGAGCCCACCAGCCCGGCGAGCTGGCGCGTCCACACGCCCAGCCCCGTGGCGTTGAACACCGGCCGCGTGAACAGCCGCTGCGCCAGCGTGGGGGGTGTTCCGGGGGCGGTGCCAGCGGCCAGCACCTCCACATCCAGGGGCACCAGGGCCTGGGCGCGCAGCAGGCTGCGGGCGGCCTTGGGGCTGTCGGCCTCCAGGGTGCCGCGGCGCACATGGCCTTGGGCGTCCAGGGCTTCGAAGGAATAGGCGGGCATGCGGGAAAGTCAGCGGCGGTGGGCGAGCAGGGGCAAACTGGGCGGGCCGCAGTCGACCCGTTCAGCCCGCCATGGTAGCCGCTGCGGGTGACAGTGCCGCGTGCGCCTGGGCGGTGATGTCCAGCGAGCGCAGGCGCAGCGCCGGGTCGTACACGTCGCTCACCAGCATGAATTCGTCGGCCTGCGTGGCGGCCACCAGCGCCTGCAGGCCCTCGCGCACGGTCTGCGGGCCACCGACCACGCCGACCGCGAGGAAGTCGGCCACGGCGGCGCGCTCCTGCGGCGCGAGGCTCTGCAGATAACCCTCTACGGGCGGCTGCAGCAGTCCGCGCTGGCCGGTGAGGATGCCCAGCACGCGCTGGTAGGTGCTGCTGGCGAGGTACTGCGCCTCGTCATCGGTGGGTGCGGCGATGACGGGTACGCCGATCACCACGTAGGGCTTGGCGCAGGCCGGCGAGGGGCGGAACAGCCGGCGGTAGATGTCGATGGCCGCGTGCAGCATGCGCGGCGCAAAGTGCGAGGCGAAGGCGTAGGGCAGGCCCATCTGCGCCGCCAGCTGCGCCGAGAACAGGCTGGAGCCCAGCAGCCAGAGGGGCACCTGCGTGCCGGCGCCCGGCACGGCGGTGATGCGCTGGCCCGGCTGCGCGGGCGCCAAGAGCTGCTGCAGCTCGGCCACGTCGCGGGGGAAGTCGGCCTCGGTCTCCACGCGGTCGCGGCGCAGGGCGCGCATGGTGGCGCCGTCGGTGCCGGGTGCGCGGCCCAACCCCAGGTCGATGCGGCCGGGGTAGAGCTCGGCCAGCGTGCCGAAGGCCTCGGCCACCACCAGCGGCGCGTGGTTGGGCAGCATGATGCCGCCCGAGCCCACGCGGATGGACCGCGTGGCCCCGGCCACGTGGCCGACCAGCACGGCCGTGGCGGAGCTGGCGATGCCCGGCATGTTGTGGTGCTCGGCCAGCCAGTAGCGCTTGAAGCCCAGCGCCTCCGCATGCTGCGCCGTCTGCACGGCGACCTGCAGTGCCTGGGCCACGGTGCCGCCCTCGCGCACGGCCACGAGATCAAGCATGGAAAGTAAAGGTAGGGAATGTGTGGTCATGGCACCGATTGTGGGCAGCGGGTGAAATCCGTGCTGCGCCGCGGGTATGGGGGTTGCAGTGGTCCCCGCATGGTGCATAGCGTTTTGCTATTGATATACTGAATTTGTTTTAAATCAACACACGAAACATATTGTCACTTTTGGCGTCCTGTGCGACGCTGCCAGGAAGTGATGCACGGGGCGTGCGGGGAGTGTCTATGGGGTTCTTCAGCCGTTTGTTTCAGCCGCGTGCCGACGGCCTGGCCGCGCCTGAGGACTGGACTTCGCTGCCTGCGAGCGAGGCCAGCGCGCTGGTGCTGTACGACGAAGAGGCTTCGCGGCTCCTGGCGGCGTTCGACATCGAGGCTGCCATCGTCATGCACGAGCGCTGGTTGCCCTGGCTGGCCCAAGCGCTGGCGGGCGCGCGCGACGAACAGCTGCGCCCCGAAACGGTGGTGGACGACACCTGTTCCGAGCTGGGCCGCTGGCTGCACGGCAGCGGGCGCGTGGCGCTGGGGCACTTTCCTGCTTTCGACATGCTGATGCGCCGCCACCAGTACTTTCACCACCAGGCGGCCGTGCTGCTGACGCATCTGGCGCAGGGCGATCAATTGCGGGCCGAGCAGGCGTTCAAGAGCTGCCAGCATGCGTCGCGCCAGGTGGTGCTGCTGCTCAAGGAGCTGCAGCGCGGGCTGGACCACGGGAAGCGTTCCCCCCAGCCGATGGCCGCAGGTGAACGCTGAAATGCGCTATTTATATAGGAGCTACTAGCGCTTGTCTGTAATGGTTTTCAATGCAATTTGTATTGAAAACCCAGTCTTGGCAAGCGCGCCGCGCTCCTGTTTTTGAAAGGCGCCGCTGCGGCCTGTCCGCTCAGTCGCGCGTCACACGCAGCACTTCTTCGCGGCTGGTGATGCCGGCGTGGATCAGCCGCTCGCCATCGTCGCGCATCAGCGTCATGCCGCCGGCCAGGGCCTGGGTGCGCACCTCGGCCTCCGGGGCCTGGTTGTGGATCTGTGCGCGGATGGCGTCGTCCACCACCAGCAGTTCGAACACGCCGGTGCGCCCCGCGTAGCCGGTATGGCCGCAGTGCTCGCAGCCTGCACCGTGGCACTCGCCGCAATATTTGCGCACCAGCCGTTGGGCCAGCACGCCCAGCAGCGAGGACGACAGCAGGAACGGCTCCACGCCCATGTCGGTCAGGCGCGTGATGGCGCTGGCCGCGTCGTTGGTGTGCAGCGTGGCGAGCACCAGGTGGCCGGTGAGCGAGGCCTGGATGGCGATCTGCGCGGTCTCGAAGTCGCGGATCTCGCCGATCATGATCACATCGGGGTCCTGGCGCAGGATGGCGCGCAGGGCCTTGGCAAACGTCAGGTCGATCTTGGCATTGACCTGCGTCTGGCCCACACCGGGCAGCTCGTACTCGATGGGGTCTTCCACCGTCATGATGTTGCTGCGCGCGGCGTCCAGCCGCGCCAGCGCCGCGTACAGCGTGGTGGTCTTGCCCGAGCCCGTGGGGCCGGTCACGAGGATGATGCCGTGCGGCTGCTGGATCAGGTGCGCGAGCCGCGCCAGCACCTCGCCCTGCATGCCCACGGCCTCCAGGTTCAGCTTGCTCTCGCTCTTGTCCAAGAGGCGCAGCACGGCGCGCTCGCCATGGGCGTTGGGCAGCGTGGATACGCGCACGTCGACGGCGCGGGTGCCCAGGCGCAGGCTGATGCGCCCGTCCTGCGGCAGGCGCTTTTCGGAGATGTCCAGGTCCGCCATGATCTTCAGGCGGCTGATCAGCGCGGCGTGCAGCGCGCGGTTGGGCTGCACCACCTCGCGCAGCGTGCCGTCCACGCGAAAGCGCACGCTGGAGTGGCGCTCGTAGGGCTCGATGTGGATGTCGCTCGCACCGTCGCGCACGGCCTGCGTGAGCAAGGCGTTGAGCATGCGGATGATGGGCGCGTCGCCCGCGGACTCCAGCAGGTCTTCCACCGCGGGCAGCTCCTGCATCATGCGCGAGAGGTCGGCGCCTTCCTCCACCTCGCTCACCACCGTGGCCGCGCTGGATTCGCTTTGCGAATACGCCGCGCTGATGCGCTGCGCCAGCGTGGGTGCGTCCAGCGGCATGAACTGGTGCACGGCATGCTTGCGCAGCACTTCGGACAGCGCGCCGGCGTCCGGCTGCGGGCCGTGCCACAGCACGAGCTGCTGGCCGTCGTCTTCCAGCAGCAGCTGGCTGCTGCGCGCAAATGCGTAGGGCAGGGGGTGGCGCATGCGGCGGGCCCCTTACTGCGGGCTGTAGGGCGACTGGCCCATGCTGGGCGGCGTGGCGGTGCGCGCGGGCGGCTGGGGTGCGAGCGGCGCCAGCGGCGCAGGTGCGGCCGCGGGCTGCACGGGCGCGGCGGGAGAGGCGGACGAGGCGGGGGCGGGCAGGGGCGGCAGCACCGGCGCCTCGGACACACCGCTCATCATCGTGCTGGGCGCGGGCTGCGTGCTTTGCTGCAGCGCGCGGATGGCCTCGTAGCGGTCCACCATCAGTGCGTCGCTGGTGGCGCTGTCGCGGATCACCATGGGGCGCAGGAAGACCATCAGGTTGGTCTTCTGGCGCGTGCGCTTTTCGTTGCGGAACAGCCCGCCCACCACGGGCAGGTCGCCCATCACGGGCACCTTGTCCTGGCCCAGCGCATAGCTGTCTTCCAGCAGGCCGCCGATCACGATCACGCTGCCGTCGTCCACCAGCACCGTGGACTCGATGGAGCGCTTGCTCGTGGAGGGGCCGTTGGCATTGGACAGCGTGCTCTCCGCAACCTTGGAGACCTCCTGGTACATCGTGAGCTTGACGGTGCCGTTCTCGTTGATCTGCGGGCGCACGCGCAGCATCAGGCCCACGTCCTTGCGCTCCACGGTGGTGAACGGGTTGACCGCGCCGCCGCTGCCGCCGGTGTTGGCGTAGGAGCCCGTCACGAACGGCACGTTGTTGCCGATGATGATCTGCGCCTCCTCGTTGTCCAGCGTGAGCAGGTTGGGGGTGGACAGCACGTTGGCGTCGCCCGTGTTTTCCAGGAAGTTGGCCAGCGCCCCCAGGTAGTACTTGCCGTTGATGCGCGGTGCGACGGCCAGGTTCATGCCGGCGGCCGGCTTGGCATTGGCGATGGAGGTCACGTTGCCGGTGGCCGCCGCCAGCGCCAGATCCAGGATGTTGCGTCCGGCCACGCTGGAGTTGTTGCCCAGCACGCCCAGCGTGCTGCCGTAATTGCCCAGCACGCCTTGCCACTGGATGCCGAACTCGGCCACCTTGTTGGCGCTCACCTCCACGATCAGGCTCTCGATGAGTACCTGCGCGCGGCGACCATCCAGCTTGTCGATCACGGCGCGGATCTGGCGGTACAGCGGCTCCGGCGCGCTGATGATGAGCGAGTTGGTCGTCGGGTCGGCCTGGATGATGCCGCCGGTGGACGGCTGGTTGGCATCGCTGCTGCCACTGCTGCCCTGGCCCGTTCCCAGGCCCGAACTGCCCAGGCCCCCGGCATTGCCGCTGGCATTGGTGCTGTTGCCCAGGCCGCTGGTCTGGCCCAGGCCCGATGCGCCGGTCCGCGTGAGGCCACCCGACAGGTTGCCGGCTCCCATGCCGCCGCCGCTGCTGGTGCCGCTGCCCCCCGCGCTGCCCAGCGCTGCGCGCAGGGTGGTGGCCAGCTTCACGGCGTCGGCGTTCTTCAGGTACACCACGTGGATGTTGCCGCTGGCAGCGGAGCTGCCCGGCGCGGCCGGCTGGTCCAGCTTGGCCACCAGTGAGCGCACCAGCGCCACGCGCGCCGGGTTGGCCGCGCGCACGATCAGCGCATTGCTGCGCGGCTCGGCCAGCAGCGTGGTCTTGAACGAATTGTCGGTCTGCCCCTGGGCCACGCCCTGCGCAGTGCCTGTGGCAGTGGCGCTGCCGCCCTCGATCAGGCGCGACACCAGCGGCGCCAGGTCGGTGGCGATGGCGTGCTGCAGCGGGATCACCTCCACGTCGCTGGCGTTGGAGACGTCCATGGCCGCCACGATGCGCGCCAGGCGCTGCAGGTTGTCGGCGTAGTCGGTGATCACCAGCGCGTTGTTGCCGGGGTTCACGTTGATGGTGTTGTTGGGGCTGATCAGCGGGCGCAGCACCGGCACCAGGTTGGCCGCGTTCTCGAAGTTGAGCTTGAAGATCTGCGTGACGATCTGCCCGCCCGCGGGCGTGCCGCCCGCGCCGCCCTGGGACACGCTCACGTTGCCGGTCTGCAGCTTGGCATCGGCCTCGGGCACGACCTTGTACAGGCCCGCCGACTCCACCACCGTGAAGCCCTGCAGCCGCAGCGCGGCCAGGAACTGCTGGAAGGCCGCGTTGGGCTGCACCGCGTTCTCGGTCACCAGCGTGATCTGGCCCTTCACGCGCGGGTCCACCACCACGTTCTTGCCGGTGATGGTGGCCATGGTGCGCGCCACGGCCTCGATGTCGGCGTTGGCAAAGTTCAGCGTCACCGGCTCGCTGGGCCGCACACTGCCGGCGCGCTGCCCGGAGGTTTGTGCATGAATTTGGCTGCTAACGCCCGTCAGCAAAGCGCTAGCAGCTATCAAATGAAGAGTGAACCGCAGGGGGTGGCGGGGCAAGTTGGTCATAGGGTCAACCCACGGTGATGATGGAGCGCGCGCCACTGCGCCGCCCGATGATATTCAGAAGATTCGCCAGGGCCGCCTCCCGCCCGGGCGCGGCGCTGGCCTCGCCCGTGAAGCGCAGGCGTTTGCCCACCCACTGGCCGTTGCCCGACAGCAGCAGCGCGCCCTCCAGGGTGGACAGCTGCAGCGTGGGCGCGCCGCCGCCCTGCACCTGCAGCCGGTAGCTGCCCATGGGCCGCAGCGTGGACAGGCGCGAGGACAGGCCCAGCGCATCCAGCTGCACCTGGCCCTGCATCTGCAGGCGCCCTGCGGCCCATTGCAGCGCGAACGCCTGGGTGCGCAGCTGCAGGCGGCCCTGCGGCTGCACGGTGTTCCAGGGGGTGCCCAGGCCCGCGAGCGCCGCAGCCGGCCACTGGCTCTGGCCATCGGCCACCTGGGCGCGCACGGCACCCAGGCCCAGCGCCACCTGCACCTGCAGCGGCGCGGTGGCGGGAATGCAGCAGTCGGCCGTCAGGCGGGCGCTGAGCCCGTTCCACGCGGGGCGCAGCTGCCACTGCAGCCGGCCGGGCAGGGCGGCCTGGTCCTGGCTGTCGGCGCCACCGGTCAGTACCAGGCGGGCCGAGCCGTTCCAGACGGTGCCGCGTGCCTGCTGCAGCTGCAGTTGCCCGCCGCTGGCCTGCTGCACGCCTGTGGCCAGCCAGCGCGCCGGGGCCCATAGCACCAGCGCGGGCAGCGCGCCCAGGCACACGCCGGCCACGGCCCAGCGCCAGGGCGCGCGCGGCAGTGTCAGCGAAGGGGTCGGGCGCAGGGAGCGTGGCACGGGCAGGGGGCGTGGACTATTGCGGGGGCAGCGCCAGCACCAGCGTGCCGTCCCAGCGGACGGCGGCCGCGGCGGCGTTGGCGGGCGCGGCGCTTTGCACCAGGCGGGCTTCCAGCGGCACGGCGCGCGCGGTGCTGCGCGCCTGGTTCAGCCACTGGGCAAGGGCCTCGGCGGGGGCGCCCTTGAGGGTGACGGTGGCGCGGTCGCCCGCGACGTTCATCTGCGCGGCTGCGCCCAATTGCTGCGCCAGCGTGGTCTGCAGCGTGCGCAGGGCCTCGCCGCCGGGTGGGCGGGGCGCGTCCTTGAGCTGCAGCGCTTCGGCCTGCAAGGCCTGCATGCGCTGCAGTTGCGCGTCCACGGCTGCGTGGCGCGCGCCCGAACCGCGCAACTGCTGCAGTGCGGGCGCCAGCAGCACCCACCACAGCAGGGCCAGCCCCACCACGGCCGCGGCGGCCAGCACCAGGGACTGTTCGCGCGGCGCCATGCGGCCCCAGTGGGCGCGCAGCGCGGCCAGCGCAGGGGGAACCGGCGCGGGCGAGTTCGAAGCGGTGCGGGCGTTCATGGGCGGTCCTCGGCGCGCACCAGCAGGGCGCCATCGCGCGGCTGCGCGCTCAGGCTTTCCGCGGCCAGGCGCTGGTTCATGGCGGTGAGTTCCTCGGGTGCCAGCTCCAGGCCCCGCAGGCGCAGCTCGCCATTGGCATATTCGATCTGCGTGGGCACGCGCGGCGGGGGCAGCGCGGCACCTGCGGCGGCCATGAGCGGCTCCAGGTCGCGCCGCGACACGCTGCCGGTGGCCTGGCGCAGCTGCGCCAGTTCGCGCTCCATCTGCACCGGTGCATCCACGACGACCTTGACGTGCGGGAAGGTCTGGGTCAGCGCGTTGCGCACGCCGGCCTGTTTGGCCGCCAGCGCCTGGCGGTCCTGCCACGCCCAGAGATTGAGCCCCACGACCTGCACCACCACGGCCACGGCCAGTGCCCAGCGCGCGGCCCGCCATTGGGGTGCGCGCGCAAAGGCGCTGGCGCCGCTGCCCAGCTTGCGCAGCGCGCGCGTGTGGCCGGTGCTGGCCAGGTCGAACTGCGCCAAGTCCCAGTCGCCACGCGCGGCCACCAGCGCGCGCTGGCTGGCGGTGTGCAGCTGCACTGGGCGGTTCAGCAGCCGCTCGGCCAGGGCGGCCACGGCGGGTTCGGCGCGCACGGCGGGCGGCGCATCATCGGCGGGGCGGGCCGCCAGCGCGGCGGCCGCGGCCAGCGGCAGCACGGCCACGGCCTGTTGCGGCCCGTGGCCGGTCAGTACCAGTTGGGCGTCCTCGGGAGTGCCGAGCACGTCGCATTCCTCTTGCCCGCTGGCGGTGGGGCCGGGAGCGAACTCGGGCACCACGCGGTCCACCGGCCGCCCCGCGGCTTCCAGCGCCTGCAGGGCGCCGCGCAGCCAGGCGCGGTCGCACACGGCCACCCAGGCAGGGCTGCCCGGCTGGGCGCCGGGTTGCAGCGCGAAGTGCAGTTGCGCGGGGTCGTCGAGCAGGTGTTCTTCGAGCAGTCCTTCCAGGACCGCGCGCAGCCGGCCGGCCTGGGCCGTTGCGCCCTGCGGCAGCGTTACCTGCTGCCATGACAGCGCGCGCGCAGGCACCACGGCCACGATCTCGCCGGCGCGGCCCGGGTCGGGCAGCAAGGCGGCGGTGGTGCTGGCGTGGCGGGTGGCGGTGTGGCCGTCGGCCGTGAGCGTGTAGCTGTATTCGGCGGCGGGCCCCGGCGTTCCCAGGGGCAGGGTTAGGACGAGGGTGCTCATGAATGGGTTAACAGACCATTTTAGGGGCGTGATGTGACGCTTCGTGCCAAGGCGGCCGGTCACCGCGCACCAGTGGCCGCAGTGCCGGGAGCCGTCGTGCGCACGAGGCCGCCACGTTCGCGCCACAGCGTGCGCACGTCCCCGCGCTGTTTGTAGACCAGCGAGCGCTCTTCGACCACGGCCATGTCCAGGCGCAGTCGCCCGCGCACTTCGAAGTAGCTGGACGACACCGTATGCACCGTGGCCGAGATGCGGCTGGAGTTGCCCAGCAGCTTGGCGGCGTCGGCCTCGCTGCGGAAGTGGCTGGAGTTGCGTGCCTGCACCAGGCGCTGCGCCTCGGCCATGTCCAGCCCGTCGGCGCTGGCCCACAGTACCACGGCGCTGGCGGTGTTGAGGTTGACCTTGGTGCGCACGGGCAGCAGCGTGACGTAGGGCGCGAGCGCATCCACGCTGCGCTGCGGCAGGCCCCACCACCCCAGTTGCGCCACGCTTTGCGGCAGCAGCGGCGCGGCGCTCGCGGTGTCACTGTCCTTGGCCTCGGCGCGCAGCATCTGCCGCGCCAGCATGTCCAGCTGTGCGCGCGGCAGTCCGAGGTATTCGAAGAGCCGCTGGAATTGCCGCAGCGCCGTGGCGTCCACCTGCCCCTCGTTGGCCAGGTTGCGCAGGTTCAGCAGGGCCTGCAGGTCGGTGATCTGGCCCGACAGGAAGGCGTTAGTGGTGTCGGTGCTGGCGTCTTCCACCTGGGCCACGTTGCGGTCGGCCGCGAGGAACGTGGACAGGCGCGCTTCTTCCAGCGGCACCGACCAGGGTTCGGAGAGGTTGTCGGTGCCGTCGCCGCTGCGGGCAATGGAGTCTTCGCGCAGGATCAGGCGGGACCAGTCCAGCGCACCGATCAGGATCCACGCCGACTGGATACGTGCGCGCTCGGCGGTTTCGACTTCGATGGCGCGCCACTGCTGCCACATGGCCGCGGCCGCGAACGTGGCGACCAGCGTCACGGTGAGCATGGCGGCCAGCAGCGCGGCGCCGGCTTGATGAGAAACACCCCGAGGGGCTTTGCGTCCACCCGCCGCTCCTGTTACGCGGGCGGGGCGGCGCCACCAGTGCGTCGGGACGACCCTGACACGGCGGCCCTCGCCCGGTGCGCGCCAGTCGCGTGTGTTGGAGGCGGCGGGCAGGGCGGCGGATAGCGGGCAGGAATCGGTCACGACTTGCCTCCACCCAGCAGCGGATTGGCCCAGTCCCGCGTGACCACGCCCGAGAGTGCGCCACCCGGCGGCAGCGTGAGCTGCAGGCGCACCCCCTCGGGGATGCTGGCGGCGGCGCTGCTCAGCCCGCCGACCGTGCGCGGTGCGCTGGCGCTGGTATCGGTGGACAGCGCATTGGCCCAGGCGCCGCTGCGGTAGTAGTACAGCTGCCAATTGGCCAGCGGCATCAGCACGGTTTCCTGCCGGCGCTCGGCCTCGCCGGGTGTGCGCGCCCACTGGGCTGCGCGCTGCCAGGCGGCATTCCATTCCGCGCGGGTGCGCACCGGGGGAGATTGCCAGCGCAGCCAGCGGGTGGTGCCGTCCACGCTGCGCCGCGCCCAGGCGACGACCAGCGCCCCCTCGTCGGGCTGGCGCGTGCCGCGCCGCGTGAGGCGCAGCACCTGGCCGTCCCAGGCGATGGGTTCGGTATGGTCGATGGCCTGCAGGGCATCCAGGTCGGCCGCCCACTGGGCCAGCACGGTCTGCAGCACCAGCAGCTCGTCGGTGCGCTCGCGCGTGAGCTGCTGCGAGCGCGCCATGCCATCCAGCCCGCGCCAGCTGGCGATGGCGAGCAGCGCCATTACCGCGATGGCCACGAGCAGCTCCACCAGCGTGAAGCCGCGCGCTGCTTGCATGGGGGACTCTGCGCGAACCCGGTGCCGCGCTTGATCTGCCGGAAGGCCGCGGCGCAGGCCGCGCGGGCGGACGCCATGGAACTGGCTTTGCCAGGCCACGGGCGTCGTCCCCCCCGGGGGAGTAGGCGCGAAGCGACTCAGGGGGGGCATCTCAATACCGCCCCACGATGGTGGACAGCCGCAGCACGGGCAGCGCGGCCTCGAAGACCTGCGCGTCCACACGGCGGAACTGTGGATTGGGCGTGGGCGAAACCGTCACCGCCACGTCGTAGCGCCGACCCGCCTGTTCGCAGGCCACGCG
The DNA here is from genome assembly GCF_019602835.1 of Diaphorobacter sp. MNS-0. NCBI lineage: Bacteria > Pseudomonadati > Pseudomonadota > Betaproteobacteria > Burkholderiales > Comamonadaceae > Diaphorobacter > Diaphorobacter sp. MNS-0. Next base: position 742,128 of record NZ_CP080761.1, read on the forward strand.
CGTGTCGCCGATGGACGGCATCTGCGACGACAGGCGCACCCGGCTCAGTTCGTTCTCGGCGCACAGGTGGGCCAGCACCACGTCGGTCTGGCGCGTGGCGTTGCGCGTGAGGGCGGAGGTGGCCTGCAGCCCTGCCATGAGGGCGATGGCGACGATGCCCAGTGCCACCAGCACCTCCACCAGCGTGAAGCCGCGCGCCGCGCCGCGCCGGCGCCGCGCCCCCGTGCCCGTTCGCGCGCGGTGGCTCATGGCAGCGCCTGCACGGCAAACGGGCGCAGCCCGTCGGTGGCCACGCGCACCGCGCGGTCGGGGTGCGCGCCGCTCACGATCACCACTTGTTGCGGGCCGATGAGGGGTTCCGGCCCCAGCCACAGTTCCGCAGGGCCCTGCACGCCGGTGGCGCTGTCCAGCCAGCGGTTGGGCAATGTGTCGGGCGGCACGCCCTCGAAGCGAAAGCCCTGGGCATCGGCACGCCAGCGCACCGCCGCGCCGGAGGCGCGCGATTGCGCGCGCGCCGACTCCAGCAGCGCTGCCAGCCGCTCGCCTTCGCGCTGCAGTTGGGTGGCGCCGCTGTCGCGCAGTGCCAGGCCCACGCCGGCGGTCGCCAGGGCGATGATGGAAATGACCACCAGCAATTCAAGGATCGTAAAACCCCGCTGGGCGACGGCTGCGCAGCTTTGCCTGTCTCGCCTGCTGCGCAAGGGACGGGGGGAGAAGCCGGCGCGGCGTAGTGGCGCGGCAGGCCGAGGCCCCTGCGCGGCGTCCGCTGGGCTGGCGTGTACCCGTGTCATGCGTGGGATGGCGCCGGCGCCGGGCCCTGCGGCTTACTGCCAGCTGCCGATGTCGGCATCCTTGCCCTCGCCGCCGGACTGGCCATCGGCGCCGAAGGACATCACGTCCACCTCACCCTTGATGCCCGGGCTCAGGTACTGGTAAGGGCGGCCCCAGGGGTCGTTGGGCAGCTTCTCCAGGTAGGGGCGCCAGTTGTTCGGCACCGGGCCGGCGACCGGTTTGGCGATCAGCGCCTGCAGGCCCTGTTCGGCTGTGGGATAGCGCTGGTTGTCCAGGCGATAGAGCTTGAGCGCCTGCATGATGTTGGTGACGTCGGTGCGCGCGGCCGTGCTGCGGGCGTCGTCGGCGCGGTCCAGCACGTTGGGCACGATCAGCGCGGCCAGCACGCCGATGATGACCAGCACCACCATGAGCTCGATCAGGGTGAAGCCCGCGGACAGGCGACGGCGGGCGCGGTGCGCGAGGGAGGAGGGGCTGGGCTGCATCTCGAAGCGGCGACTCGGAATGGACATATCCGGTCAATCATAATCGTGCAATGGTGACAAACACATACGGCCGCTGGGCCCCGCGCCTGGCCACGCTGCTGCTCTGGGCGCTGGCGGGCGCGACCGCTGTCTATTGGGGGTTGAAGCTGTCCGCAAGCCCGGCCGGCACGGCACCGGCTGCCGCGGCGCCCGAGCCGGTGGTGACCGACACGCAGGCGCTCGCGCGCCTGCTCGGGGCCAGCCCGGTGCTGGCGGCCAACGAGGCGGCACCCTCTGCAGCCAGCCGCTTCGTGCTCATGGGCGTGCTGGCCGGCACGGCCAGCGGCGGCGGCGCCGCGCTGATCGCGGTGGACGGCAAGCCGGCTAAGCCCTACCGCGTGGGCGCGAATGTGGAGCCGGGGCTGGTGCTGCAGTCCCTGGGCAAGGGCGCCGCGCGGCTGGGGGCGTCGATGGACGGCGCCACGACGCTGGCGCTGGAGATGCCGCGCAAGCGGCCCTGACCCGGCGGGGATCCCGCGCCGGCGGGGCCTGCATATCCGACGGGAGCGCCCATAACCTAACCGCGCGCCGGTGCTGCCTGCGGTCGGCCCTTCAGTGGCAGAAGTACCGTGGTCCAGGCGCCGTAGCCCGGAGCCGATTGCGGCCATTCATGGGACAGCGGCATGCGTGCGGCGCCGTGCGTCAGCAGCCAGTGCACGCAGCGGGCCACCCCGGCATGCGTGATCCAGACCACATCGCCACCGCCGGCGTGCGCCTGGGCCGTGGCCTCGTCCAGCGCGGCGGACACGCGCGTGAGCATGGCCGCCAGGGGCTCGCCGCCGCCGGGCGCATGGTGGCCGAAGCGCGTGGTCCAGGCGTCGATGTCCGCACGGGCGATGTCGTTCCACGCGCGGCCCTCCCACTGGCCGAAGTCCATCTCGGTGATGCGGGGCTCAGCCTTTGAAGCCAAATCGGCCCGCAGGGCAAGCAGGTCCTGCGCAAGCAGCTCGCATCTTTGTAGCGGAGAGTGGTGCAGGGCGGCCAGACGGGGTGGCAGCGCCTGCGCCAGCAGGCGTGCGCTCTCGCGGCTATGGCGCACGTTGGCGGCAACGTCCAGGCGGCCGTAGCACAAGCCGGGCGCCACCTCGGGGCGCGCATGGCGCACCAGCCACAGGCGCGGCGCGCTCATGCCGCCCGTTGCGCCAGCGCGATGGCCGCGCCCAGATAGAAGCCGATCTCGCCCACCTGCTGCGTGGCGCCTAGGCAGTCGCCGGTAAAGCCCTGCAGTCGACGCGCAAAGCGCCACAGCATCCAGGCCGCACCGGCGGCGCTGGCCAGCAGGCTTGCTATCAATACCGAAGCGCCCAGCGCTTGATATACAAGCGCTAGCGCCGGAAAACACCACAAGGCCGCGGCCGCCAGCGCGCGTACGGAGATCTGGTCCGCCAGCGGCTTGCTCTTGGACGTGGCCGTGTCGCCCACATGCGGCAGCGCGCGCACGATGACGAGCGGCCACAGGCGCGACAGCACATGCGCCCCGGCCAATGCCGCCAGCGCGCTGGACAAGCCGAGGTGGCCGAGCTGCGCCAGCAGGGCCACCTTGGCCAGCAGCGCCAGCACCAGCGCCATGGCCCCGAAGGCGCCGATGCGGGAATCCTTCATGATCTCCAGCGCGCGCTCGGGCTGGTAGGCGCCGCCCAGTCCGTCGGCCACGTCGGCCAGGCCGTCCTCGTGGAAGCCCCCGGTCACCAGCACCGTGGCGATGGTGCAGCCCACCGCCGCCGCCAGCGGTGCAAAGCCCGCGCCGCCCAGCCCCAGCCACAGTGCCGCATAGCTGCCCATCGCCACGGCGGCCACCAGCCAGCCCACACCGGGGAAATGTGCGCTGCTGGCGCGCAGCATCGCAGGGCTGTAGCCCACCCACGTGGCCAGCCGGCCCGTGACGGGGATGCGCGTGAAGAACTGCACGGCCAGCAGATAGTGGCGCAGAGCCTGCATGAACACTATTAAATCAATAGCTGCTAGCGCTTGATGGGCGGGCGCTAGAGGCCAAAATGGCTTGCATCATGCACCGTTGGCCTGCAGGAACAGGCGGTAGGCCGGGTTCTGCGTTTCCTCGACATAGGGGTAGCCCAGCGTCTGCAGGAAGGCATCGAACTGCGCTGCGTCGTCGGCCGGCACCTGCATGCCCACGAGGATGCGCCCATAGTCCGCGCCCTGGTTGCGGTAGTGGAACAGCGAGATGTTCCAGGTGGGCTGCATCAGGCTCAGGAACTTGAACAGCGCGCCGGGGCGCTCGGGGAAGGTGAAGCGCATCAGCCGCTCGTCGCGCGCCAGCGCCGAATGGCCGCCGACGAGGTGGCGCAGGTGCTCCTTGGCCAGCTCGTCGTGCGTGAGGTCCAGCGCCTCGAATCCATGCTTGTGGAAGTTGCGCGCGATCTTCTCGGACTCGCCGTGGCCCGTGGTGGACAGGCCCACGAACACATGGGCGCGCCGCTCGTGGCTGATGCGGTAGTTGAACTCGGTCACGTTGCGCGGTCCGCCGGGCAGGGCCCCCACCACCTCGCAAAAGCGCTTGAAGCTGCCGCGCTCCTCGGGGATGGTGACGGCGAACAGGGCTTCGCGTTCCTCGCCCACCTCGGCGCGCTCGGCCACGAAGCGCAGCCGGTCGAAGTTCATGTTGGCGCCGCACAGGATGGCGGCGTAGGTTTCGCCCTTGGTCTTGTGCTTGGCCACGTACTGCTTGATGGCGGCCACGGCCAGGGCGCCCGCGGGCTCCACGATGCTGCGTGTGTCCACGAAGATGTCCTTGATCGCGGCGCAGACGGCATCGGTGTCGACGATCACGTAGTCGTCCACCAGGTTCTGCGCGACGCGGAAGGTTTCCTCGCCCACCAGTTTCACGGCCGTGCCGTCGGAGAACAGGCCCACGTCCGGCAGCGTGACGCGCTGATGCGCCTTGACCGATTGCGCCATGGCGTCCGAGTCGTTCATCTGCACGCCGATGACCTTGATGCCAGGGCACACGGCCTTGATGTAGTTGGACACGCCAGCGATCAGCCCCCCCCCGCCGATGGCGACGAACACGGCATCCAGCTTGCCGCCCAGCTGCTGCACCTGCCGCAGGATCTCCATGGCGATCGTGCCCTGGCCGGCGATCACGTCCGGGTCGTCGAAGGGGTGCACGAAGGTCAGGCCTTCTTCCTTTTGCAGCTGCGCGGCGTGCTCGTAGGCGTCGGAATAGCTCTCGCCGCTCAGCACCACTTCGCCGCCCAGCGTCTTCACCGCGTCGATCTTGAGCTGCGGCGTGGTGGTGGGCATCACGATCACGGCGCGCGTGCCCAGCTTGCTGGCGCTCATCGCCACGCCCTGCGCGTGGTTGCCGGCCGAGGCGCAGATCACGCCGCGCGCCAGCTGCTCGGGCGAGAGCTGCGCCATCTTGTTGTAGGCGCCGCGCAGCTTGAAGCTGAAGACGGGCTGCTGGTCCTCGCGCTTGAGCAGCACCTTGTTGTGCAGCCGCCGCGACAGGGCGCGGGCGGGCTGCAGGTCGGACTCCACCGCCACGTCATAGACACGCGCGGTGAGGATCTTTGTCAGGTAATCGAACGGGGTGAGAGGCTGGGTCATGGTGCAAACCGGCGGGCGGCGCTGCGGTGTGGACGGGGCGTCCAGGGCGCGCTCAGCCGGGCGCACATCATAGGACGGCGCGCCCGCAGGGTTAGGGACGGCTCACGCAGGGCAAAAAAAAGCCCCAAGCGGTAAAGCCTGGGGCTGAATCCATCCTTTGAGGAGATGGAGGAGACAATCGGTGCGAACCCCGCTGTGCGAACAGTGCGAAGCGGGTAACGCATGGGCGCATTGTAGCGCTGCGGTTGTTGCGTTGCAGCAAAATCGCACCTGCGTTCATCATTTGCTACAGATTCACCCTGATTTTTTGGAGAAAAACAACATGGAATGCACCGTCAGCTGGACCGGCAACGCCGGCACGCGCTCCGGCATGGGCTTTGTTGCGGAGACCGGCAGCGGCCATGTGCTGGCCATGGACGGGGCGCCCGACGCCGACCGTCCCGAGAACGGCGGCCAGAACCTGGCCCCGCGTCCCATGGAGACCGTGCTGGCCGGCACGGGCGGCTGCACGGCCTACGACGTGGTGCTGATCCTCAAGCGCGGCCGGCACGATGTGCGCGGCTGTAGCGTGAAGCTCACCTCCGAGCGGGCGCAGGTCGATCCCAAGGTGTTCACCAAGATTCACATGCAGTTCACGGTGACCGGGCGCGGCATTCCGCCGGCGGCCGTGGAGCGTGCCATCGCCATGAGCCATGAGAAATACTGCTCGGCCAGCATCATGCTGGGCAAGACCGCGCTGATCACGACGGGCTTTGAGATCGTCGAGGCCTGAGGCGCGGCGGGACGTACTAGATGTGATGTGCAGTCGTCGTCATGACCTTGGCGGCGGCTTTCATCAGCCAACGCGCCGGGGGCGGTAGAGGAAGTGCGCCCGCCGCCTGCGCCTGGGCCGCGTGGCGTTCCTCATCCCGCTGCATGCGGTCGACGATGGCGCGCGAGGGCAGGTCCGCCTCCGGCAGGCGGCGCAGGTGCCCTTGCAGATGGGCGGATACCTGCCGCTCCGTCTCCACCACGAAACCCAGACTGGCCTGGTCGCTGACCCGGGCCGCCACCAGGCCGATGGCGAAGGCGCCAGCGAACCACAAGGGGTTGAGGAGACTGGGCCGGCTCCCCAGGGCGTCGAGCCGCTCGCGGGTCCAGGCCAGGTGGTCGGTCTCCTCGCGCGCCGCGGCCAGGAGATCGCTGCGCAGCTGGGGGTCGCGGGTTACGCACGACTGCGCCATGTATAAGCCCTGGGCACACACCTCCCCGACATGGTTGACGCGCATCAACGCGCTGGAGAGACGCCTTTGCTCGACGGAGAGGTCCACCGCAGGCAGGGAGCGTGCCGGTGAGGGTTCTCCCGCTCTCGGACGAGCGAACAAGGTTCGCAGGGCACTATCTGCGGCAACGAGGAGTGTGTCCATGGGTAACAAAAACGTTGTTTACGCGCACGTAATGGCGCAGGTAACGCAAAAAACCGTACGGTAAGTGCTTACTCGGAGCAACAATAAGACGGTTTTGCTGCCGTTTTGGCCATGTTGCGGTACAGCAACGAAAACCCGCTTTTGGCCCGATTCTGAGGGATTTCCTTTGCGAAACCTGGCGGGCTCTGTTGCAATAGGGCCAACTTCCCCACCAGGAGGTTGGCCCGGGGAACCGGCGGGGCTGTGCGTGAGCCGCACATCCAAGTCCTCTACGATCCGGGGCCCTCTGTTTAACCTTGGAGTAACTCGCAATGAAAAAATCCCTGATTGCACTGGCAGTGCTGGCTGCTTCCGGCGCCGCAATGGCCCAATCCTCCGTGACGCTGTTCGGTATCGTTGACACCGCTTTCGGCTACGTGGACAACGCTAACGCCGCTGGCGACAGCGTGTATGGTCTGAGCACCAGCGGCAACGCAACGAGCCGTCTGGGCTTCCGCGGCGTGGAAGACCTGGGTGGCGGTCTGAAGGCTGGCTTCTGGCTGGAAGGCGAAATCTTCGGCGACGACGGCAATAGCAAAGGTTTCGACTTCAAGCGCCGTTCCACGGTCAGCCTGGCTGGTGGTTTCGGTGAAGTGCGCCTGGGCCGTGACCTGACCCCTGGCTACTCCAAGTTCATCTCCTACGACCTGTTCGGCCAGGCCGGTATCGGCCAATTCATGGGCTGGAGCAACTGGTACGGCACGAGCGGCGATGCCAACGGCATCCGTTCGAGCAACATGATCAGCTACTACACCCCCAACTTCAGCGGCTTCACCGCTGGCCTGGGCTATGGCTTTGACGAGCAAACCTCTGGCAAGGCCGGCCGCTACGTCGGTGGCTACGTTGCCTACGAAAACGGCCCCCTGGGCGTGGCTGTGTCGTACGACCAGCGCAACCTGGCTGCCGGCGTGGACCGCAACGCTCTGACTGTGGCTGGTTCTTACAACCTGAACGTTGTGAAGCTGAACGCCATCATCCAGCAGACCAAGGATGACGTGCCCGGCGCTTCCGACCGCAAGGTCAACGCCTACGCTCTGGGTGCTTCCGCTCCCGTGGGCGCTGGCGAAGTCAAGCTGCAGTACGCTCTGTACGACCAGAAGGCCATCGACTCCAAGGCTCACCAGATCAGCCTGGGTTATGTCCACAACCTGTCCAAGCGTACGGCTCTGTACGGCACCGTGGCTTACCTGAAGAACAAGGACGCTTCCAACCTGGCTCTGCCCACCAAGGGTCTGACAGTTGACGGCCCCGGCGCTGGCGAGAACCAGACTGGCGTGCAACTGGGTATTCGCCACTCCTTCTAATCTCGGGCTGGCGTGAGGCCAGCTTGGATAAAGAAGACAAAACCGCTGCCTTCGGGCAGCGGTTTTTTTTCGTCTGCGGTTTGGTGTCTCTTGTGCGACGATTTTTCGGGTTAACCCCTGTGGCTGTAAAGCGATGGACTCTTGCCCCTGCCCGGCGGGTTTTCAACAATGAAGCCTCCTCGCTTCCTGCCAAGAACACGATTTGGCCGCAGGGCCCCTGGTGGAGGAGAAGTCGAGTGTTGTGAAGCGAGTGGCGCACGTCCAGTGAGCGAGTTCATCAAGGCGTGGCTGCGAATCGTGAGCCGGTTATCAATCCAAGAGGAGTCTGTCGTATGCAAAAGAAAATTGTGGCTGCCCTGGCGCTGTGCGGCGCGGGCGTGGCAATGGCCCAGTCCGCCGGTACCAGCAAGGTGGAGCTGTGGGGTATCGTGGATGCCGCCGTGCGCCACACCAACAACGAAGGTGCCGGCAAGGATGGCCTGACGAAGATGATCGGTGGCGGCATGTCGCAAAGCCGCTGGGGTATCAATGTGGAGGAGGACCTGGGTGGCGGGTCCAAGGCCCTGGTGGTGCTGGAAAACCGTCTCAATGCCGATGACGGCAGTGTTTCCACCCCCTTCTTCCAACTGTCCTATCTGGGTCTGCAAGGCCCTTATGGCCGCCTGACTGCCGGACGTCAGTGGAACGTCCTGTTCGACGTGGTGACCAGCACCTACGCTTCGTTCCCGTACTCCCCCTACATGGAAGCCTACAAGCCTGAGTTGGGAATGGCCATGGGCGCGCGTACCAGCAACATGCTGAAGTACACCTTCGCAACGCCGGACCGCAGCTTCGTAGGCTCGCTGCAATATTCGTTTGACGAGAACAACGACACCAAGGCATTGGAAGCTGGCCTGCCTGCCTCGGCGGCGCAAGTGCCTGCCTACGTTGCAGGCACCCTGGGTGGTGGCGCCTGGAAGACGGCTGGCGGCTACCTGCGCTACTCCGCGAGCGGGTTTGCCGTCGGCGGCGGCTACATGCGCACGACGCTGCCAGGCGGCACCGACGTAGACGCCTGGACTCTGGGCGGTTCGTACCGCACGGGTCCGTGGTACTTCAACACGGGCTATGGCCTGAACAAGGCGAAATACGCTACGGTGACCAACCCGATCCAGGGTTTCCGTAACCTCGTAGACGGAGCGATCCTGGGGCAATTCTGGGCCGGCCAGACCAATGGCGGCTTCCTGCCGGGCGACGCCAACAAGCGCCAGCTGTTCAAGGTGGGCGTGGGCTATCAGTTGACGCCTCAGCTCAACCTGGGCGCGCACTACTTCCGCGGTAAGCAGTCGGGCTCGGCCACGGGTGCTTCCAACGGCAACGCCAACTTCTACGTGGCCGTGGCGGACTATGCCTTCAGCAAGCGCACCGATGCCTACTTCGGCGTGGACCACACCAGCATCAGCGGCGGCAGCGCGCTCGCGCTGGATGCGGCGAGCGGCGCACGCAGCCGTACCGGCATCACCGTGGGTGTCCGCCATCGCTTCTAAGGCACATTGAGTGGGGAGGGGAAGGGTCCTTGTGGGCCCGCCCCGATTTCAAACAACCTCCTTCGGGAGGTTGTTTTTTTCCCGAAGTACGGTTCTTGCCCCGCCGAGCGTAGATACGCAGTCCGGGCATTGGTTTTGCATCAGCACTGCGGATGAATGGCGGCGCATCTGCGATGCACCATTTCAGGGATTTCCCTTTGCCAGTGGCCACGGCCACGCTGCCATAGTCGCTCCTTTCTATAAAAGAGGATTCCCATGCGAATCAATGCCTTGATCCTTTCTCTTGCGGCGGCCTGCGTGGCAGCCGTGGCTCCAGCGGCGCATGCCAAGACCTTCAAGTGGGCCAGCCAGGGCGAAATCGCCACCTGGGATATCCACTCCCAAAACAATGCGCTGCAAAACGCCATCCATTCGTATGTGTACGAGAGCCTGGTGTACTACAACAGCCGTACCTTCGAGGTCGAGCCCATGCTGGCGACGGCGTGGCGCGAGGTCAGCCCCACACAAGTGCGTTTCACGCTGCGCCAGGGCGTGAAGTTCCACGATGGTTCCGCCTTCACCGCCGATGACGCCGTGTACTCGCTGCAGCGCGCCATGTCCAAGACATCGAACTACACGCCGTATGTGCAAGGCATCGACAAGGTGGTGAAGGTGGATGCGCAGACCATCGACATCTTCCTCAAGTCGCCCAACCCCGTGCTGCTGCGGCAGATGACCGAGTTGCGCATGATGAGCAAGGCCTGGGCCGAGAAGAACCGATCGGTGGAGCCGAAGGACATCAAGGGCACCGATGAGAACTTCGCCCATCGCAACGCCATGGGCACGGGCCCCTACACGCTGGAGACATGGCAGCCCGACGTGAAGATGGTCTTCAAGCGCAATCCGAACTGGTGGGGCCAGATGGAAGGCAATGTGACCGAGATCGTCTACACCCCCATCAAGTCGGCCGCCACGCGCATTGCCGCCCTTCTGTCGGGTGAGGTGGACCTGGTGCTGGACCCCTCGCCGCAGGATCTGCCCCGCCTGCGCTCGTCGGGCACCATCAAGGTGGTGGACGGGCTGGAGAACCGTACCATCTTCCTGGGCATGGACCAGTTCCGGGATGAACTCGTGGGCTCCAACATCAAAGGCAAGAACCCCTTGAAGGACCTGCGCGTGCGCAAGGCGCTGTACCAGTCCATCGACGCCAATGCCCTCACGCGCAACATCCTGCGCGGCCTGGGCAAGCCGACCGGTACCCTGGTGGCGCCGCAGGTCGCAGGCTGGTCGGAGGCCGTGGGCAAGCGCATGCCCTACGACGTCGAGGCCGCGAAGAAGCTGCTGGCCGAGGCCGGCTATGCCGACGGCTTCGAGGTGGACTTCGCCTGCCCCAACAACCGCTACATCAACGACGAGGCCATCTGCCAGGCGGTCACCGCCATGTGGGCGCGCATCGGTGTGAAAGCCAAGCTGCGTACGCTGCCGCTGGTGACCTACTTCCCCATGATCCAGCGCAGCGAAGCCAGCATCTACATGCTGGGTTGGGGCGTGCCGACTTTTGACGCGCTGTACAGCCTGCAATCGCTGGTGCGCAGCGTGGGCACTGGTGGCGATGGCAACTACAACGTGGGCCGCTACCGCAATGAGCGCATGGACTACCTGGTGGACCGCATTAAGGCCGAGACGGACGCTCCGGTGCGCGCGCGCATGCTGACCGAGGCGCTGCAGCTCTCCAACGACACGGTCTCGCATCTGCCGCTGTACGACCAGGTCATCCCCTGGGCCATGAAGAAGAATGTGGAGCTGGTGCATCGCGCCGACAACCGCATCGACATGCGCACCGTCAAGGTCCAGTGAGCGGCCGTGCCATAAAGTATCGCCTGCGTGCGGAAAGCCCCCGCGCAGGCGAACCACGGCCAGGCTAAGCACCCGGCCGCTGCGGGGACGAGCCTTGGCTGCGCCCCGATGCCTGCTAGCATGGCCCGACATCTTGCAATAGCCCGAGAATGCTTGCCTTCATACTGCGCCGACTTATCCAGGCCGTGATCGTCATGGTCGCCGTGGCCTTCATCTCGTTCATGCTGTTCCAGTTCGTGGGCGACCCCGTGGTTTTCCTACTGGGGCAGGACGCCACGCCCGAGCAGATCACCGAGATGCGTGCTGCCCTGGGGTTGGACCAGCCATTCATCGTGCAGTTCTGGCACTTCCTGGTGAATGCGGCGCAGGGCGAATTCGGGCTCTCCCTGCGCCAGGGGGCCAAGGTCTCGCGGCTGATCGCCGAGCGCTTCCCGGCCACGCTGGAGCTGGCGCTGGTGGCCGCCTTCATCGCCCTCGCGGTGGGCATGCCCATGGGGGTGTATGCGGCGCTCAAGCGCGGCACCGTCACCAGCCAGGTGTTCATGACGCTGTCGTTGCTGGGCGTGTCGCTGCCCACATTCCTGATCGGCATCCTGCTGATCCTGGTGTTCTCGGTCACGCTCGGGTGGTTCCCGAGCTTTGGGCGCGGTGATGTCACGCAACTGGGCTGGTGGAGCACGGGTTTGCTCACGGCCAAGGGTTGGCACCACATCACGCTGCCGGCCATCACGCTCGCCATCTTCCAGCTCACGCTGATCATGCGCCTGGTGCGCGCCGAGATGCTGGAAGTGCTGCGCACCGACTACATCAAGTTCGCCCGTGCGCGTGGCCTGACCGACCGCGCCATCCACTTTGGCCATGCGCTCAAGAACACGCTGGTGCCGGTGATGACCATCACCGGCCTGCAACTGGGCGGCCTGATTGCGTTTGCCATCATCACCGAGACGGTGTTCCAGTGGCCCGGCATGGGCCTGCTGTTCATCCAGGCCGTGACCTTTGCCGACATTCCCGTGATGGCCGCTTACCTCTGCCTGATCGCGCTGATCTTCGTGGTCATCAACCTGGTGGTGGACCTGCTGTACTTCGCCGTGGACCCGCGCCTGCGCGTGGGCGGCAAGGCGGGAGGGCACTGACATGCAGGCCGTGCAGCAGCGCTTGAAGGCAGGCGGACGCGCTTTCGCGCACATCGCGCAGTACCACCCGGAGCTCACCGCATTCCGCCGCGACCTGCATGCCCACCCCGAGCTGGGCTTTGAAGAGGTCTACACCAGCGCCCGTGTGCGCGAGGCGCTGCGGCACGCTGGCGTGGACGAGGTGCACGAAGGCATCGGCCGTACCGGCGTGGTGGGCATCATCCACGGCCAGGGCCGCAGCAGCGGCAGCATGATCGGTCTGCGGGCCGACATGGACGCGCTGCCCATGGCCGAGCACAACGATTTCGCCTGGAAGTCCTGCAAGAGCGGCCTGATGCATGGCTGCGGCCATGATGGGCACACGGCCATGCTCGTGGGTGCAGCGCGCTACCTGGCGGCCACGCGCCATTTCGACGGCACGGCGGTGCTGATCTTCCAGCCCGGCGAGGAAGGCCTGGGCGGTGCGCGCGTGATGATCGAGGACGGGCTCTTCGAGCGCTTTCCCGTGCAGTCGGTGTACGCCATGCACAACTGGCCGGCCATGCGGCCCGGCACCGTGGGTATCAACAGCGGCGCCATGATGGCTGCGGCCGACCGCGTCACGATCGAAGTGACTGGGCGCGGCGGCCACGGTGCGCATGCGTACCAGACGGTGGACGTGGTGCTGGTGGCCGCGCACATCGTCACCGCCGTGCAGGGGATCGTCTCGCGCAACGTGCGGCCGCTGGAGAGTGCAGTCATCAGCCTGTGCGCGGTGCAGGCGGGCGACCTGGGCGCGTTCAGCGTGCTGCCGGGCACGGCCACGCTGGTGGGTACGGTGCGCACGTTCGACCCCGCCGTGCAGGAGATGGTGGAGCGCCGCATCAAGGAGCTGTGCAACGCCATCGCGCTGGGCTTTGGCGCTACCGCCACCGTTCGCTACGAGCGCATCTACCCTGCCACCATCAACACCGAGAGCGATGCGCGCTTCGCAGGCGACGTGGCTGCGTCGCTGGTGGGCGAAGAAAACGTGGACCGCGACCTGGAGCCGAGCATGGGCGCGGAGGACTTTTCCTTCATGCTGCAGGCCCGGCCCGGCGCCTACCTGCGCCTGGGGCAGGGCATGGGCGCTGGCAACAGCACCTTGCACAACAGCCGCTACGACTTCAATGACGACGTGCTGCCCCTGGGCGCGGCCCTGCATGCCGGCCTGGTCGAGCAGGCCATGCCCCTGGGGCAAGCGCAGTGAGACCGCACGGTACAGCAGCATGATGCGGAGCACGGTCTTGATGCGAAATATGGCGCTGGCGCTTGTACTGCAAGCGCTGGCAGCTATATTTTTGGTAGCTAATGCGCAAACCATCCGTGTGGCCAACCAGGGCGATGCGCTGTCGATGGACCCACATGCGCTCAATGAATCGCTGCAGCTCAGCCTGACCGGCAATGTGTACGAGCCTCTGGTGGGACGCAACAAGGATCTGAGCCTGGTGCCTGCGCTGGCGCTGGCCTGGCGTGCGACCACCCCCACCGTGTGGCGCTTCGAGTTGCGCCGCGGCGTGTCCTTTCACGACGGTGCGCTTTTCACGGCCGACGATGCGGTGTTTTCGCTGCGGCGCGCGCAGTCCGACGGCTCGGACATGCGCAGTTACCTGAGCGGCGTGCGCGAGGTGCGCAAGCTGGACGCGCACACCATCGAGATCGAAACCCGCGAGCCCACGCCGCTGCTGCCGGCCCTGCTGTCGCACGTCTACCTGATGAACCAGCGCTGGAGCGAGGCGCAGGGTCTCGCGCAGGTAGGCGACGCGCGCGGGGCCGCGGGGCAGGCCGCCGCGCTGCGCGCCAATGGCACGGGGCCGTTCCGCCTGGCCGAGCGTCGCCCGCAGCAGCGCACCGTGTTCGAGCGCAACACGCGCTACTGGGGCACCATCGAGAGCAACGCACGCCAGATCGTCTTCCTGCCCATTCCGGACAACGAGGCGCGCGTGGCCGCGCTGCTGGCCGGCCGCGTGGACGTGATGGAGCCCGTGCCCGTGCAGGACATCGAGCGCGTGAGCGCCGCCGGACTGGTGCGCGTGGTCACGGGGCCCGAGTTGCGCACGCTGTTCCTGGGCATGGACCAGCACAGCGACGAGCTGCCGTACGCCAGCGTGCGCGGCGCCAACCCCTTCAAGGACCGGCGCGTGCGCCAGGCTTTCTACCAGGCCATCGACATTGATGCGCTCATCAAGAACGTGATGCGCGGCGCCGCCACGCCCGCCGCGCTCATCGTGGGACCGGGCGTCAATGGCTTTCAGTCCGACGTCAAGCGGCTGCCGCACGACGTGGCGGCCGCGCGCGCGCTCATGGCGCAGGCCGGCTATGGCGAGGGCTTCGCGCTCACGCTGGACTGCCCCAGCGACCGCTATGTGAACGACGCGGCGCTGTGCACCGCCATCGCTGCACAGCTGGCGACCCTGCAGGTGCGCGTGACGGTGCGCGCGGAGCCCAAGGCGCAGTACTACCCGCGCATCCTGCGACGCGACGCGGGCTTCTACCTGATGGGCTGGACGCCCTCCACCTACGACGCACACGGTGCGCTGAACGCGCTGGCGGCCTGCCCGCGCGGCGAAGGCGCGGGCCACTTCAACCTGGGGGGCTATTGCAACCCGCGGCTGGACGCGCTGCTGCTGCAGGTCCAGACGCAGACCGACAAGACCCGGCGCGATGTGCTGCTGCGCGAGGCTTTGCTGCTGCAGGCCGCCGACATTGCCTACATCCCGCTGCACCAGCAGGCCCTGGCCTGGGGCGTGTCCAAGAAGATCCGCCTGGTGCAGATGGCCGACAACACCATGCCTTTCAAGTGGATGGGCGTGGGCCCCTGACCGTACGACCTTGCCGCCTTCCCCTTTTTTGCCTGACCCTTCGCTCATGAAACAAACGCTCTTGCGCTGGTACGACAGCGACGTGGCCCACAGCTTTCGCACCTCGCCCGTGGCCATCATCGCGGCGCTGATTGCCGCCGTGTGCGTGTTCTGCTCCATCTTTGCCGGCTGGGTGGCGCCACACAACCCGTTCGACCTGAGCACGCTGGAGCTGTCGGACGCGCGCTTGCCGCCCGTGTGGCAGGCCGAAGGCACCTGGAAGTACGCCCTGGGCACCGATGACCAGGGCCGCGACATCCTTTCGGCGCTGATCTACGGCGCGCGCATCTCGCTGGTGGTGGGCCTGGCCTCCGTGGCGCTGTCGGTCGTCGTGGGCGTGGCGCTGGGGTTGGTGGCGGGCTTTCGCGGCGGATGGGTGGATGGCGTGCTCATGCGCCTGTGCGACGTGATGCTGTCGTTTCCCGCCATCCTGATCGCGCTGCTGATTGCCGGCGTGGGGCGTGCGGTGTTCCCCAACGCGCCCGATTCGCTGGCCTTCGGCGTGCTGATCCTGTCGATCTCGCTCACGGGCTGGGTGCAGTACGCGCGCACCGTGCGCGGCTCCACGCTGGTGGAGCGCAACAAGGAATACGTGCAGGCCGCGCGCGTCACCGGCGTGTCGCCGCTGCGCATCATGCGCAAGCATGTGCTGCCCAATGTGCTGGGGCCGGTCATGGTGCTGGCCACCATCCAGGTGGCCACGGCCATCATTACCGAAGCCACGCTGTCCTTCCTGGGAGTGGGCGCGCCGCCTACTTCGCCCTCGCTGGGCACGCTGATCCGCATCGGCAACGACTACCTGTTCTCCGGCGAGTGGTGGATCACTGTCTTCCCCGGCGTGATGCTGGTGCTGATCGCGCTGTCCGTGAACCTGCTGGGCGACTGGCTGCGCGATGCACTCAACCCGCGCCTGCGCTGAAATGGAACACCTCCTGAGTCGCTTTGCGCCTTCTCCCCGCTCTCGCATGGCTGCGCCATGCGGGCAGGGGGGCGCAGCCCTCGCTGCGGCGCGGCCGGCCCGGACCCTTGCTCGGCTGCCCTCGTTATGGGGGCGCCCGTTTCATGCGATGCGGGCGGCGCGCACCGCACTGGATAACTGATATGTCACTTCTCGAAGTCCACAACCTCGTCGTCGAATTCCCTGGCCGCCGCGGCACGCTGCGCGCGCTGGACAACGTGTCGTTCTCCATCGCGCCGGGCGAAATCCTGGGTGTGGTGGGCGAGTCCGGCGCGGGCAAGTCGCTCACGGGCGCGTCCATCATCGGTCTGCTGGAGCCGCCGGGGCGCGTGGCCTCGGGCCAGATCGTGCTGCAGGGCCAGCGCATCGACAACCTGCCGCACGAGCAGATGCGCCACATCCGCGGGCGCAAGATCGGCGCGATCTTCCAGGACCCGCTGACTTCGCTCAACCCGCTGTACACCGTGGGCCAGCAACTGGTGGAGACCATCCTCACCCACCTGCCCATGAGCGCCGCGCAGGCGCGCCAGCGGGCCATCGACCTGCTCAAGGACACCGGCATTCCCGCGGCCGAGCAGCGCATCGACCACTACCCGCACCAGTTCTCGGGCGGCATGCGCCAGCGCGTGGTGATTGCCCTGGCGCTGGCGGCCGAGCCGCAGCTCATCGTGGCGGACGAGCCCACCACGGCGCTGGACGTGTCCATCCAGGCGCAGATCATCCAGTTGCTCAAGAGCATCTGCAAGACGCGCGGCGCGGCCGTGATGCTGATCACCCACGACATGGGCGTGATCGCCGAGACCTGCGACCGCGTGGCCGTGATGTACGCCGGCCGCGTGGCCGAAATCGGCCCCGTGCACGAGGTCATCAACCAGCCCGCCCACCCCTACACCGCCGGCCTCATGGCGTCCATTCCCGACATGGAGCAGGACCGCGAGCGCCTCAACCAGATCGACGGAGCCATGCCCCGCCTGAACGCCATTCCCGAGGGCTGCGCCTTCAACCCGCGCTGCCCGCGCGCCTTCGACCGCTGCCGCCAGGCGCGCCCCGACCTCATGCCCGCCGGCGCTACGCAGGCCGCATGCTGGCTGCACGACGTGACGAGCGAGGTGGCCGCATGAGCTCCACGACGACCACCACCGCACCGCTGGTGCAGGCGCATGACCTCGCCAAGACGTTCGACGTCTCCGCGCCCTGGCTCAACCGCGTCATCGAGCGCAAGCCGCGCGCGCTGCTGCATGCGGTGGACGGCGTGGGATTCACGATCGAGCGCGGCAAGACGCTGGCCCTGGTGGGCGAGTCCGGCTGCGGCAAGAGCACCGTGGCGCGCCTGCTGGTGGGGCTGTACGAGCCCACGCGCGGCGGCCTCACCTTCGACGGGCAGGACGCGCACGCCGCTTTCAAGGGCAAGGATGCGCGCGCCATGCGCCGGCGCATCCAGATGATCTTCCAGGACCCCTATGCCAGCCTGAACCCCCGATGGCTGGTGGAGGACATCATCGGCGAGCCCCTGCGCGAGCATGGTCTCATCACCGACGCTGCACAGCTCAAGAAGCGCGTGGGCGAACTGCTGCAGTCCGTGGGCCTGTCGCCGCTGGACATGGCCAAGTACCCGCACCAGTTCTCGGGCGGGCAGCGCCAGCGCATCTCGATTGCGCGTGCCCTGGCCACCGAGCCCGAGTTCCTGGTGTGCGACGAACCCACCAGCGCGCTGGACGTGTCCGTGCAGGCGCAGGTGCTCAACATCATGAAGGACCTGCAGCGCCAGCGGCAGCTCACCTACCTGTTCATCAGCCACAACCTGGCCGTGGTGCGCCACGTGAGCGACCAGGTGGGCGTGATGTACCTGGGCCGGCTGGTGGAGCTGGCCGACAAGAAGGTGCTGTTCGAGAACCCGCGCCACCCTTACACGCGCATGTTGCTGGACGCCATCCCCAAGATGCACGACACCGGCCGCGCGCGCACGCCCGTGCAAGGGGAGGTGCCCAACCCGCTCAACCCGCCGCCGGGCTGCGCGTTCAACCCACGCTGCCCCTACGCCAACGACCGCTGCCGCACCGAGCGCCCCCAGCTCATTGATGACGGCGGCACGCGCGTGGCCTGCCACGGCGTGCAGGAAAAACGCATCCCGTTGGTGGAGTTGGCGGTATGAGGGTTCGATAGAAAAACGGCCCTAACGCTTGTGCAGCAAGCGGTAAATGCTCTTTTTATGTGAGCAAAGAGGCTGCGCGCGCCCTGTTCTACGGGCGCGCGTGTGGGGCTTTCACGGCGCTGTCATCCTTGCTTCCCACCATCTCCACTCTGTAACGATTCAACAGGGAGCGAGAACATGGGTTCGTGGATGCAATGGGCCAACAAGCCCTACGGGCGGCGGGTGCGGATGGGCGCGGTGGCGCTGGCGGCGTGTGGCGTGCTGGCGGCATGCGGTGGCAACGATGACGACGAGGCCCAGCCGCTGGAGCTGACCGTCCTGCACATCAACGACCACCACTCCACGCTGGACGCCAAGTCCAAGACGCTGAAGCTGTCCACGGGCGGCGCCGCGCCTGTGGACGTGGCCGTCGAAGCCGGTGGCTTTGCGCGCGTCACCGCGGCCTTCGACAGCCTGGCCAAGGCCGCGGGCGCCAACGTGCTCAAGCTGCATGCGGGCGACGCGCTCACCGGCACGCTGTACTTCAACCGCGCAGGCGCGGACGGCGAGGCCGATGCCGCGCTGATGAACACCGTGTGCTTCGACGCCTTCACGCTGGGCAACCACGAGTTCGACAAGGGTGACGCGGGCCTCAAGGGATTCCTGGACCTGCTCAAGAAGGGGTCCTGCAAGACGGCGGTGCTCAGCGCCAACGTGAAGTTCGGTGCCGGCTCGGCGCTCAACGCCACCAAGGCACCCGGTTACGTGCAGCCTTCCACCGTGGTGGAGCGCAGCGGCCAGAAGATCGGCATCGTCGGCCTGACGATTGCGGGCAAGACCAAGGCCTCGTCCAGCCCCGACGCGGACACCACGTTCGAGGACGAAGTCACGGCGGCGCAGCGTGAGATCGACAAGCTGCGTGCCCAGAGCATCAACAAGATCATCGTCATGAGCCACGTGGGCTATGGCTACGACAAGGAAATCGCCGCCAAGCTCAGCGGCGTGGACGTGATCGTGGGCGGCGATTCGCACACGCTGCTGGGCCCCGACGCGCTCAAGACCACGGGCGTGGGCACGCCCAGTGGCGCCTATCCCACGCGCGTGACCGACAAGGACGGCAAGAACGTCTGCGTGGTGCAGGCCTGGGAATACGCGCAGGTGGTGGGCGAGCTGAAGGTGCGTTTTGACGGCAAGGGCGAGGTCACGCAGTGCAGCGGCACGCCGCATGTGCTGATCGGTAGCGACTTCACCATCAACAAATTGCCCCCGACCGATGCCGAAAAGAAGGCCATCGATGCCGACGTGGCGGCCAAGGGCTTTCTGCGCGTGACGCAGCCAGCCGCCGCCGCCACCACGGCGCTGCAGCCGTTCAAGGACCGCGTGGCCGTCTTCAACAAGACCAACGTGGCGGTGGTGCCGAAGGAGTTGTGCTTCCGCCGCGTGCCGGGCAATCCCGGCTCGGGCGGCTCCAGCCCCACATGCAACGCCGAAGGCAGCGTGCATCTGCGCGGTGGCGACATCCAGCAGCTGGTGGCGCAGGCCTACGTGGACGAGGGCAATGCCAAGTACGGCGGCGCCGACATCTCGCTGCAAAGCGGCGGCGGTGTGCGCATTGCGCTGGACGGCACGGTGACAGCAGCGCAGGTGATCCAGGTGCTGCCCTTCGGCAACATGCTGTTCCGTCTGGACGTGACCGGTGCAGAGGTCAAATCCATGCTCGAAGACGGCCTGGAGGCCGTGTTCAAGGCGGGCGGATCGACCGGGCCCTATCCCTATACCGGCGGCCTGCGCTTCGACGTGAACGCCTCGGCCGCCTTCGGCCAGCGCGCCTCCGGTCTCGAAGTGCGCAACGCCGCCACCGGCACCTGGGGGCCGATCGATCCGGCCAAGACCTACAGGCTCTTCGTGTTGAGCTTCAACGCCACGGGCGGCGACGGCTACAAGACGCTGGCGGCCGTGCCCGCGGCGCGGCGCCTGGACATCGGCGTGCTGGATGCCGATGTCTTCTTCAGCTACATCGACAAGCAGCCGCGCGACGCCGCCACCGGCCTGCCCGTGCTGAACCGGCTGCCGCACGAGCTCTACAGCACCAAGAGCTTCGCGGGGCAGTGACGGGACCCGTGAAGTGAACGGCGGGAATGCGCGGGCATACTGACGCTTTCCCGTCAACGAACCCCAGGAGTACCGCGCATGACCGCCTTCACCCTCACCAGTCCCGACATCGCCGACGGCAGCACCATTGCACAGAGCTTCGAGTTCGACGGCTTTGGCTGCAGCGGTCGGAACCAGTCGCCCGTGCTGCGCTGGAGCGGCGCGCCCGAGGGCACGAAGGGCTTTGCCGTGAACGTGTACGACCCCGACGCGCCCACGGGCTCGGGCTTCTGGCACTGGTATGTGATCGATCTGCCGGCTTCGGTGAGTGAGCTGCCCGCCAACGCCGGCGCCAAGGGCGGCGCCCACCTGCCGGCTGGCGCGCGCCAGATCCGCAACGACTACGGGCAGTACGCCTGGGGCGGCATGTGCCCGCCGCCTGGCGACAAGCCGCACCGCTACATCTTCACGGTGCATGCGCTGTCGGTGGAGCGCATCGATGTGCCCGACGACGCCCCCGCCGCGCTCGCCGGCTTCATGGTCAACGCCCACACCCTGGCCAAGGCGAGCTTCACCGCCACCTACGGGCGCTGAAGCGGCGCTCTGAAAAAGAGAGCTGCTACCGCTTGCCAATGCTTGATTTCAGATGCTTTTGTTTCTGAAGTCCAAGCAGGGCAGGCGGTAGCAGCTATTGTTTTTGTGCTTCGCCATAGGGCGCACGGCATGGAACTGGCGCGCCCCATCCCAGCAACCGCCGCGCAGCGGGCTTGGCCCGGGCGCTGGCGGTGTCCCTCTCCCGTAGCGCGCAGCGCGTAGAGAGAGGGGGAAGCGGCGCAGCCGCTCAGGGGGGTGCCCTCAGGTATACCGCTTGGCCCGCAGGTTGTTCTTCATCTGCTGCAGCACCGGCTGCAGCGGCTCGCCGATGCGCAGCGCCACGCAGGTGGCGACCACGTCGATGATGAGCAGGTGCAACAGGCGCGAGACCATGGGGCTGTAGCGGTCGTAGCCCTCGGGGTGGTCGGCCGCCAGGTGGATGCGGCAGGTGTGTGCCAGCGGCGAGCCGCTGGCGGTGATGGCAATGGTGGTTGCGCCGTTCTTGCGCGCGATGTCGGCTGCGTCCATCAGGTCGCGCGTGCGGCCCGAGTTGCTGATGATCACCGCGCAGTCGCCCGGGCCCAGCAACGTGGCGCTCATCACCTGCATGTGGCCGTCGCTGGTGGAGATGCTGGTGATGCCTAGGCGAAAGAACTTGTGCTGCGCGTCCTGCGCCACGATGCCGGAGTTGCCCGCGCCGTAGAACTCAATGCGCCGCCCCGTCTGCCAGGTGCTGGCGATGGCCTCGGCCGCACGCTCCAGCGCATTGGTACTGGCGGCGCTGCGGTACTGCAGGAAGGCGGCCACGGCGTTGTCCACCACCTTCACCAGCACGTCGTTGGTCTTGTCGTCGGCGTCCACGCTGCGGTGGATGAAGGGCACGCCCTCGCTCACACTGCCGGCCAGCTTGAGCTTGAAGTCCGCCAGGCCGTCATAGCCCATGCTGCGGCAAAAGCGCACCACTGTCGGCTTGCTGACGCGCGCGCGCGCGGCCAGCTCGCGCACCGGCAGGTGGGCAAAGGCGCGCGGGTCGTCCAGCACGAGTTGGGCCACGCGCTGCTCGGCGGGGGCGAGCGAGGGCAGGGAAGCGGTGATGCGGTCTAGCATTCTTCCATCCAGGTGTGTCCTTCGCGGGCCACCAGCGCGCTGGCGGCGCTGGGGCCCCAGCTGCCAGCGGCATACGGGCGCGGGCCTTCGCCACGGGCGTTCTGCTCGGCCCAGGCCTGCATGATGGGTTCCACCCAATGCCAGGCGGCTTCCTGTTCGTCGGCGCGCACGAACAGATTCAGGCGCCCGGCGATCACGTCCAGCAGCAGCCGCTCGTACGCGCCCACGCGCTGGCTGCCAAAGCGCTGGTCGAAGTCCAGGTCCAGCTGCACGGGCGCCAGCGCCTGGGCTTCGGAAATGCGCATGCCGCGCTTTTCCTGCCCCGCGGCAAACAGGTGCAGCGCCAAGCCGTCGCGCGGCTGCAGGTGGATCACCAGGCGGTTGGCCGCGCCCAGCGGCGTGCGGTAGATGGCGTGGGGCGTGGGGCGGAAGTTGATGGCGATGTGTGCCTCGCGCGCGGCCAGGCGCTTGCCGGTGCGGATGTAGAACGGCACGCCCGCCCAGCGCCAATTGGCGATCTCGGTGCGCAGGGCGACGAAGGTTTCGGTGGTGCTGCCGGGCGCCACGCCGTCCTCGTCGGCATAGGCGCGCACGCCCTCGCAGGCCGTGGTGCCGGTGGAATACTGGCCGCGCACCACGTCCTGCAGCAGCGTGGCGGGTGTCCACGTACTCAGCGAACGCAGCACCTTGAGCTTCTCATCGCGGATGGCATCGGCATGGGCGTTGATGGGCGGCTCCATGGCGATCGCGCACAGCAGCTGCAGCGCGTGGTTCTGCACCATGTCGCGCAGCGCGCCGGTCTGGTCGTAGAAGGCGCCACGCTGCTCCACGCCCAGCTGCTCGGCCATGGTGATCTCGATGCTGGCGACGGTCTCGCGCCGCCACAGGGGTTCGAACAGCGCGTTGCCAAAGCGCAGCGCCAGCAGGTTCTGCACCGAGGGCTTGCCCAGGTAGTGGTCGATGCGGAAGATCTGCCGTTCGTCGAACACGCTGCGCACCGCGGCGTTGATGGCACGGTTGGAAGCCAAATCGTGCCCCAGGGGCTTTTCCAGCACCACGCGGGTGGCGGGCGTCGCCAGGCCGGCAGCGCCGAGCTGCTCGCAGACGGTGGTGAACAGCGCGGGCGCGGTGGCCAGGTACATCACCACCGTGTCGGCGTGGCGCTCGCGCAGGCGCCGCGCCAGCAGGGCGTAATCCTCTGGCTGGGACAGATCCATGCGCTGGTACTGCAACACCGCGGCAAAGCGTTCGAATTCTTCGTCGCTGGGGCGCTTTTCTCCCTCCACATCGGCAAAGCGCCGGGCAATCAGCGCGCGGTAGTCATCGTCGCTCAGCGCGTCGCGCGCCACGCCGATGATGCGCCCCTGCGGCGGCAGCGACCCGTGGCGAAAAGCCTGGAACAAGGCAGGCAGCAGCTTGCGCCAGGCGAGGTCGCCCGTGCCGCCGAAGAGGACCAGATCAAAGCTCATGAGCCAGCTGCGGTGATGTGTAGAGGGTTGATCGATGGGAAAACGGTGCCCGCATGTGGTCCGTATCCAGTGCACGATGTTATCGAGTTTCATGGTCGGCATTGACCGATACGGGACGGGCCGTGGCCGCGCATACACTTGCCGGTTACGCGCCGGGGCTGGGCTCCCCGCGCCTTTCTCCCTGGACAACACGCCATGAACCAACTCGACGCGCTCAAGCAGTACACCACCGTGGTGGCCGACACCGGCGATTTCAAGCAGCTGGCCCAGTTCCAGCCGCAGGACGCCACCACCAACCCTTCGCTGATCCTCAAGGCCGTGCAAAAGCCCGAGTACGCGCCGCTGCTCAAGGACTGCGTGACGCGCTGGCATGGCCGCGCCATCGACGAGCTGATGGACCGCCTGATCGTGCGTTTCGGTTGCGAGATCCTGTCGATCATCCCTGGGCGCGTGTCCACCGAGGTGGATGCACGCCTGTCGTTCGATACCGCAGCGACCGTGGCGCGTGCGGAGCGCATCGTGGAGCTGTACCAGGCCGAAGGGCTGCACATCGACCGCGTGCTCATCAAGATCGCCGCCACGTGGGAGGGCATCCAGGCCGCGCGCCAACTGGAGCAGCGCGGCATCCACACCAACCTTACGCTGCTGTTTTCGTTTGCACAGGCGGTGGCCTGTGGTCAGGCGAAGGTGCAGCTCATTTCGCCCTTCGTCGGGCGCATTTACGACTGGTACAAGAAGCAGGCCGGCGCCAACTGGGACGAGGCCGCCATGGCCGGCGCCAATGACCCGGGCGTGCAGTCCGTGCGCGCCATCTACAACCATTACAAACACTTCGGCATCGGCACCGAGGTCATGGGTGCGAGTTTTCGCAACACCGGGCAGATCGTCGCGCTGGCGGGCTGCGACCTGCTGACCATTGCCCCCGAACTGCTGGCCCAGCTGGCCGCCAGCAATGCTCCGGTGGCACGCGTGCTCGACCCCGACGCGGCACGCCGCGTTGCGCTGCAACCCGTGCAGTACGACGAGGCGGGCTTTCGCTATGCGCTCAATGCCGACGCCATGGCCACCGAGAAGCTGGCTGAAGGCATCCGCGCATTTGCGGCGGACGCGGCCAAGCTGGAACAACTGATGCAAGCCGCTGCATGAATTTTGACGATCCCCGCACCCGCTGCGACCACACGACCGCGTGGCGGCGCCTGCGTGCCCATTACGAAAGCGCCGGCCGCAGCTTCGACCTGCGCGCCGCATTTGCGCAGGATGCGCAGCGTTTCGAGCGCTTCAGCCAGGACGCTCCGCATGTGTTTGCGGACCTGTCCAAGAACCTGATCGACGCGCCCACCGAAGCGCTGCTGCTGCAGCTGGCGCGTGAATGCGGCGTGGTGGCCTACCGCGATGCGATGTTCGAGGGCCGACCGATCAACAACACCGAGCAGCGCGCGGTGATGCATTGGTTGTTGCGAAAACCGGCTCCAGGGCATGCAGGTCAAGCGCGAGTAGCTATCGATACAGTAGCGCCTGAAATTGCCTCTGCCTTGCACGACGTGCACGCCACGCTGGAGGACATGCTGGCCCTCGCCGAGCGCGTGCGCGCTGACGATGGCATCACCGACATCGTGAACATCGGCATCGGCGGCTCGGACCTGGGGCCGGCGATGGTGGTCAAGGCACTGGACGACCTGCGCCACCCGGGCAAGCGCCTGCACTTCATCTCCAACGTCGACGGCATGGAGCTGGGCAGCCTGTTGCGCCAGCTGCGGCCCGAAAGCACGCTGTTCCTCATTGCGTCGAAGACCTTCACCACCGCCGAGACCATGTCCAACGCACAGGCGGCGCGGGCATGGTTCCTGGACCAGGGCGGCAGCGAGGACGCGCGGGCGCGGCTGCCGCTGGCGCGCCATTTCTATGCACTGACGACCAACCTGGAAGCGGCGGCGCAGTTCGGCATCACCACCACGCTGGGCTTCTGGGACTGGGTGGGCGGACGCTATTCGCTGTGGTCCGCCATCGGGCTGCCGATTGCCATTGCCGTGGGCGCGCCGCACTTTCGCGCACTGCTGGCGGGTGCACATGCGATGGACGAGCATTTCCGCACCGCGCCGTTGGAATCCAACCTGCCCGTGCGGCTGGCGCTGCTGGACCTGTGGTACCGCAATTTCCACGGCTTCTCCAGCCGCAGCATGGCACCTTATAGCCATGGCCTGCGCCGCCTGCCGGCGTACCTGCAGCAATTGGAGATGGAGAGCAACGGCAAGGGGGTGGATGCGCACGGCCAGCCGCTGCCCTATGCCACTTCTCCCGTGGTTTGGGGCGAGCCGGGCACCAATGGTCAGCATGCGTTCTTTCAGATGATCCACCAGGGGCCCGACACCGTGCCCGTGGAGTTCATCGCGCTGCGCGAGCCGGGGCGTGATTTGCCGGACCAGCACCCGCGTCTGGTGGCCAACGCTTTGGCCCAGGCACGGGCGCTGATGATGGGACGGCCCGAAGAGGCCGACGGCCACCGGCGCTTCAGCGGCAACCGGCCGAGCACATTTCTGCTGCTGGAGCGTCTGGACCCGGCGTCGCTGGGCGCGCTGATCGCGCTGTACGAGCACCGGGTGTTCACCAGCGGGGCGCTCTGGGGCATCAACAGCTTCGATCAGTGGGGTGTGGAACTGGGCAAAGGCATCGCCAAGGACCTGGAGCCGCGTCTGGCCACGGGTGATGTGCAGGGGCTGGACCCGTCCAGCGCGGGGCTGTTGCGCCGTCTGGCGGCCTGAAACGGGGTGCGCTTCCTGCTCTGACGGGGCTCAGGCGCGCGCTGCCTGGGGCATGGCCGGCGCATCATCTAGAGGCGCCGGCTGGAGTTCTGGAGCCAGGGCGACCCGGTTGCGGCCCTGGTCCTTGGCGGCGTAGAGCGCCTGGTCGGCACGCTCCAGCGTTTCCTGGGGTGACGAATGGGGCAGGTGCAGCGCCAGGCCGGCGGACATGCTCAGGCGCAGGCCCGGCGGTGCGTTGGGCACGGGCAGGGCAGCGATGGCTTCGCGCGTGCGCTCCAGCAGGGTCTGGGCGCTGCGTGGTTCGATGTCGCTGAGCAGCAGCAGGAACTCGTCGCCGCCCCAGCGCGCCAGCACATCGGTTTCGCGCACATTGGCGCGCAGGGCGTCGGCGAACACCCGCAGCACATGGTCACCCATGGCGTGGCCGTGGTGGTCGTTGACGCGCTTGAAATGGTCCACATCGATCATGGCGAACAGCAACGTGCCCTGCCCGCGACGGCGCCGCCGGCACTCCAGCTGGATCAGCTCGACCATGGCGCGGCGGTTGTACAGGCCCGTGAGCTCGTCGCGCATGGCCAGCGCCCGGTTTTCCGCGAGGGCTTCGGCCAGCGCCTCACGTTGCCGGTCCAGGCGCTGGCGCATCTGCTGCACGCGCAGGTTCACCACCATGCACCCGGCCAGCACGATCAGGATCATGGCTGCGTAGGCGCCATCCATGACGTCAAAAGTCGTTCCGTAGAAACGCGGCGAGACGACCACAGCCACCGAGAACGCCGCCATCGCGTAGAGCCCGATGCCCACGACCTGGCGCGGCGGCAGGCCCAGCGCACCGAAGAACAGGATCATGGCCAGCACGGAGGGCACCACGCCTCGGCCTTCTCCTGCCAGCACGTAGGCCACGGCGCCGCTGGTGATGGTCCACGCCATTTGCACCAGGGTCAGAGACGGATCGCGCAACCGCTCGGACCAGCCGGTGCGGATCAGCAGCGTGATGACTGCGAGCCCCCCCACCGAAAGCGCCGCCCACCACCGCACAGCGTCCAGGTGGTGGTTTGCGCTGGGGTGGTGCAGCAACAGCATCACCAGGGCGCTGGAGCTCATCAGCAGCAGCGCGAGCAGCGCCATGCCGACGCGCACACGCCGGTAGGGGTCGCGGGAGAGGAGGCAGGGAAAGAGACGGCGAGGGGTCGTGTGCATGGCGGAGGCTCCTGCGCAGGGCCGTGCGATGGCGGTACGGCCAGAGTGAACCGCTAGCAATGAATTACTAATATTTACATATAAATACAATTATGCGAGGAGCGCAAAGCTTGCTTTTGCGTAGGGGTATTGGGGGACGGCAGGCCAGATCCGCGCGCGGTGCGCCGCGGAAGGTCACCCGCCACACACGCAGGCGAAAAAAAACCCGCAAGCACTGCTTGCGGGTTGGGTGCTGCCTGCGCCATCAGGGCGCAGGCGGGGCCCAGGCAATTACATGCCCATGTCACCCATGCCGCCGGGCATGGCGGGGGCTGCGGACTCGTCCTTCGGCGCCTCGGCCACCATGGCTTCGGTCGTCAGCAGCAGAGAGGCCACGGAAGCGGCGTTCTGCAGGGCCGTGCGGGTCACCTTCGTGGGGTCCAGGATACCCATTTCCAGCATGTCGCCGTACGTGTCGTTGGCGGCGTTGAAGCCGTAGTTGCCCTTGCCGTTGAGCACTTCGTTCACCACCACCGAGGGCTCGCCACCAGCGTTGGCCACGATTTCGCGCAGCGGAGCTTCCACAGCCTTGAGCACCAGCTTGATACCGGCATCCTGGTCGACGTTGTCACCCTTGACCTTGTCGCCCACGGCTTGCTTGGCGCGCAGCAGGGCCACGCCGCCACCGGCCACAATGCCTTCTTCCACGGCAGCGCGGGTGGCGTGCAGGGCGTCTTCCACGCGGGCCTTCTTTTCCTTCATTTCGACCTCGGTGGCGGCACCCACCTTGATCACGGCAACGCCGCCGGCCAGCTTGGCCACGCGCTCTTGCAGCTTCTCACGGTCGTAGTCGCTGGTGGCTTCCTCGATCTGGATGCGGATCTGCTTCACGCGGGCTTCGATGTCCGCAGCGGCGCCAGCGCCGTCGATGATGGTGGTGTTTTCCTTGCCCACTTCGATGCGCTTGGCCTGGCCCAGGTCGGCCAGCGTCACCTTCTCCAGCGTCAGGCCCACTTCCTCGGCGATCACCTTGCCGCCCGTCAGGATGGCGATGTCTTCCAGCATGGCCTTGCGGCGGTCGCCGAAGCCAGGCGCCTTCACGGCCACGACCTTCAGGATGCCGCGGATGGTGTTCACCACCAAAGTTGCCAGGGCTTCGCCTTCGACATCTTCAGCAATGATCAGCAGAGGACGGCCAGCCTTGGCAACTTGCTCCAGGGTAGGCAGCAGGTCACGGATGTTGCTGATCTTCTTGTCGAACAGCAGCACGAAGGGGTTGTCCAGGATCGCGGACTGCTTCTCGGGGTTGTTGATGAAGTAGGGCGACAGGTAGCCGCGGTCGAACTGCATGCCTTCCACGACGTCCAGCTCGTTTTCCAGCGACTTGCCGTCTTCCACGGTGATCACGCCTTCCTTGCCCACCTTGTCCATGGCGTCAGCAATGATCTTGCCCACGGACTCGTCGGAGTTGGCGGAGATCGAACCCACCTGGGCGATTTCCTTGGAGGTGGTCGTGGCCTTGGAGGCCTTCTTCAGCTCTTCCACCAGGGCCGCCACGGCCTTGTCGATGCCGCGCTTGAGGTCCATGGGGTTCAGGCCGGCGGCCACGTACTTGGAGCCTTCGCGCACGATGGCTTGGGCCAGCACGGTAGCGGTGGTGGTGCCGTCACCAGCGATGTCGTTGGTCTTGGAAGCCACTTCCTTCACGAGCTGCGCGCCCATGTTCTGCAGCTTGTCTTTCAGTTCGATTTCCTTGGCCACGGACACGCCGTCCTTGGTCACCGTGGGGGCGCCGAACGAGCGCTCCAGCACCACGTTGCGGCCCTTGGGGCCCAGGGTCACCTTGACCGCGTTGGCCAGGATGTTCACGCCTTCAACCATGCGAGCGCGGGCTTCGCCGCCGAACACTACGTCTTTTGCTGCCATTTTTGGCTCCTACAAATTTGAATCAAATGGGCTGCCAACGCTGGTCTATCAAGCGCAGGCAGCTATGAAAAATGAGTTGACCAGAAGGGATTACTTCTCGACGACCGCGAACAGGTCGTCTTCCTTCATCACCAGCAGCTCGTCGCCATTGACCTTCACGGTCTGGCCGCTGTATTTGCCGAACAGCACGCGGTCGCCGACCTTCACGTTCAGGGCGATCAGCTCGCCCTTGTCGTTCTTCTTGCCAGGGCCAACGGCCAGCACTTCGCCTTGATCGGGCTTTTCCGCAGCGTTGTCGGGGATCACGATGCCCGAGGCGGTCGTGGTTTCGCTTTCGATACGTTTGACGATCACGCGATCGTGCAGGGGGCGAAGATTCATTGCATCTCTCCTGATAACAAAAAGGATTGCGACATCAAACAACGCGCCCTCAACGCGGGCGCAGGGAACTGACACAGCGGTGTTGTTAGCACTCATCTGTTTCGAGTGCTAATGATAGAGGCATTCGTGACAGTTTCAAGGCCGCAGTGTCGGCAGGGCCTGCGATCAAGGTGCTGGACTGCGGAGGGCAGCCGCACTTCTCCGTCCGCCTCAGTGGACTGTGAGGCGCAAGAAGTGGTCCAGCATGTGAAAGTGGTCTTCAAAGAACGCTTCTTCCATGCCCGCGAGCCGGTCGATGGCCACCCACTCGGCATGCGCCGCGTCGTCAGCCGCCTGCACCGGGGGCAGCGGAGCGTCCTGCAGGTCGAAGTAGTGCGCGTGGGTGATGGTGCGGCCGCGTTGGCTGCGGTCGGGGTGGTCGAACACCGTCACGCTGCGCAGCGCCGCGCGCAGTGTGGCCTCGGGCAGGGCGCAATTCGTTTCCTCTGCCAGTTCACGCAGGCAGGACTGCCACAGCGTCTCGCGTTGTTCGATGAAGCCGCCGGGCACCGCCAGCAGGCCACGCCCTGGTGCGTGGGCGCGGCGGATGAGTAGCACGTGGTCCTGGCAGCGCAGTACCGCGTCCACGGTCACGAACACGGGCGGGTAGGGCGCCGTTGCCCAGGCGGCGCGGTAACCGCGCAGCATCTGCCATTCCTGCTGCAGTGTGGCGAAGTGCGGCGTGTGGGCGAATTGCTCCAACAGCGCTTGCGTGGCGGGCGGCAGCATGGGCGCCAGCGGCTGCAGCGCATGGGCCACGGTGGCGGGTGTGGCGCCGAAGTAGGCGTCGCGGATGGCGGTCGCGTCGATGCGGCCCTGGCGCTCCATGCGTATCAATTCCCAGCCCGGAAAGGCGCTGAGGTAGCTGCTCGTGGCGTCCTTGAAATGGCCTACCAGTCCTACGCGCGCCTGCGGCGGGCTGTGGCGCGCCACCGCGTTGCGCACAGCCTCCACCCACACCGCCTCGTTGTAGTAGTCGCGCACCGGCAGCACGGTGAGGCGCGTGCGGTCGCCCTCGGGCAGAGCACCGCGCAGCATGGCTTCGCGTTCGTGCCAGGTGAACGGGTTCTTGGGTGTGCGCGCCTGGAAGGCCGAGCCGACGATGACGATGACCTGCCGCGCCTGCACCAGCGCTTCGCGCAGCAGGGCGAGATGGCCGGTGTGGACGGGCTCGAAGCGGCCGATGAGGATGGCGGTGTCGTACATGCGGCGATTCGTGTGTTCTCAAAAAAGTGAGCTGCTCGCGCTTGATGGATAAGCGCTAGAGGCAAATTTCGCTTGAAGTCGCCAGCCGTGCACCCTGGGCGTGCATCGCTTCCAGGAAGGCCTCATGCTGCGCCTCGAAGCCGGCCACGGGGCTCATGCAATCGGTGAGCAGCACCAAACGCCGCGGGCTCCACCCGGGGTGCAGGCGGGCCAGGTGCTGGATGATGTGCTCGGTAGTGGCGCGCACGCAGTGGCTGCTGGCCTCGCCTGCGATGAGCAGCAGGTCTGCGCTGGCCAATTGGTCCAGCAGCTGGGTGTTCAGGGTGGTGTGCGGGTCGGCCGCGTCGGGTACTTCGGCCTGCACGGCGCTGTAGTGCTCGGTCCAGGGGCTCATGCCCTTGAAGACGGACTGCACGGCGCGCACGCGATGCGCCTGCCAGTCGCTGCACGCGGCCAGCACGTCGGTATGCACGCCATGGCCCCAGCTGCCGATTTCGCAATGCACGGGCCAGACCATGAGGGTGTAACGGCCCTGGGTTTCCAACGTGTCCAGGTAGTCCAGTGTGCGCGCCAGCGCCGCAGGGTCACGCGGCGCAAACGCACCCGCGCGGACCTGCGCAGCGGTGATGGCGGTGAAGGGCGCCACCGCGCCCCCGTCGCTGCGCTGCCAGTAGGCAGGGTGCGCCACGTCGTACCGCTGGTGCGAGTCGAGGGTGACAGTGATGTGGTCGATACCTGCCCCCTGCGCGCGGATGAACGCTGCCAGGCGCTGCATGTCCGCATGCGCGCCGGGAACGGGCAGCGCCGGGGTGGTTACCGCGCCGCTATGGGGATCGCGCGAGTGCCACGCGGCGGGCAGATCGCAGAAGTCGTTCTGGGGATCGATGGCGAGCAGGTGAACGGTGCGGGTCATGGCGCGGATGCGAGCGTGCAGGGCCTGCAGTGTAGGCAACTGCGGGGCCGCATCCGGCCGGCACCGCTATTTGATGGCTTTGCGCGCGGCCCCGATACCCAGCAGCGCGAGCACCACGAACAGCACGGCCAATACCAGGAACACCACGAACAGCACCTTGGCGATGGCGGCCGAGCCAGCGGCCACGCCGGTGAACCCGAGCGCGCCGGCAATGAGCGAAATGATGGCGAAGATGATCGCGTACTTGAGCATGGGATAGGCCTCCTTGGGATGGGCCGCCGGCGGGTGCGGCGGCTGGGCATCAGAGTAGGGGCGCTGGCGCAGGCACTCCGTCATCTGCCGAAACGGCAGCGTGTAGGAGGGTGTTGACAGTGCTGCCGGTTATCGCAGCGCATGCAGCGCCACGCCGCCGGCGATCGGCAGCAGCACGGCGCCCGTGCGTTCTGTAGCGGCCATTAGCAGTTCCCTTTCAGCATGATGGCAACCGTCCAGGCGCTGTACAGCCGCTGCAGCACACGCGGCGTGCCCGCCAGCAGCAGGAACAGGCTGGCGTGAACAGCGCATTCTTAGGCAGCCTGGACGCGCGGGCAGGGGGTGTATTGGAAAAAATGGTGTCTGCAAGGGCATACATGCGCGGCCTTGCCCAGCAGGGCATCGCTGCGGCCCTGCAGCAGGCCGCCGCCCTTAGCGCCGAGAATCTCCCGGCGCAGTAGCCACGCCTTCGCGGAACGCGTTATGGAAGTGGCGCTGGTCCT
The DNA here is from genome assembly GCF_019602835.1 of Diaphorobacter sp. MNS-0. Lineage (NCBI taxonomy): Bacteria > Pseudomonadati > Pseudomonadota > Betaproteobacteria > Burkholderiales > Comamonadaceae > Diaphorobacter > Diaphorobacter sp. MNS-0. Next base: position 774,639 of record NZ_CP080761.1, read on the forward strand.
CAAAGCCCAGTTCCTGCGCCACCGCGGCCGGCGCACCTCCAGCAGCCAGCAGCGCGCGCGGCGTTGATACCCGCGCCTGCACAGGCTTACAAGCCGGCCGCTTGGCGCCGCGCGGCGGCGTACTGGTCTGCGTTCGCAACGCGGCGCGATATGAACTCCGCCCCCAAGCTCAGTGATTGCCTGGACGCAGACGTGGGGTTCAAAGCCCCGCCGCTGCGCGCAGCGCCTGGGCTTTGTGCCGCAAGGCTGCCGCACCCGCTGGTGGGGGTCGCCGTGCCTTACAGCCCGGCCGCTGCACGCAGCGCGGCAGCCTTGTCCGTCCTCTCCCAGGTGAACTCGGGTTCCTCGCGGCCAAAGTGGCCGTAGGCGGCGGTCTTCGCGTAGATGGGGCGCAGCAGGTCCAGCATCTGGATGATGCCCTTGGGGCGCAGGTCGAAGTGCTCCTGCACCAGCTGGGCGATCTGGTCGTCGGGGATCACGCCGGTGCCCTCGGTGTACACGGTGATGTTCATCGGGCGCGCCACGCCGATGGCATAAGCCACCTGGATCTGGCACTGGCGCGCCAGGCCGGCGGCCACGATGTTCTTGGCCACGTAGCGCGCAGCGTAGGCGGCGCTGCGGTCCACCTTCGTTGGATCCTTGCCGCTGAATGCGCCGCCGCCGTGCGGGCAGGCGCCGCCGTAGGTGTCCACGATGATCTTGCGGCCCGTCAGGCCGCAGTCGCCCTGCGGCCCGCCGATGACGAAGCGGCCCGTGGGGTTGATGAGGTACTTGGTGTCCTGCAGCCATTCCTTGGGCAGCACCGGCTTGATGATCTCCTCGATGATGGCCTCGGTGAAGCTGGCCTTCATTTTGGTCGCCGTCTCGCTCTGGTCGGGGCTGTGCTGGGTGGAGAGCACCACGGTGTCGATGCTGTGGGGCTTGCCGTCCACGTAGCGCATCGTGACTTGGCTCTTGGCGTCCGGGCGCAGGAAGGGCAGGCGGCCGTCCTTGCGCAACTGGGCCTGGCGCTCGACCAGGCGGTGCGCGTAGTAGATGGGCGCGGGCATCAGCTCGGGCGTCTCGTCGCAGGCGTAGCCGAACATCAAGCCCTGGTCACCGGCGCCGGTGTTCAGGTGGTCGTCGCTGGCGTGGTCCACGCCCTGGGCGATGTCGTTGGACTGCTTGTCGTAGGCCACGAGCACTGCGCAGCCCTTGTAGTCGATGCCGTACTCGGTGTTGTCGTAGCCGATGCGCTGGATGGTGTCGCGCGCCACCTGGATGTAGTCCACGTGTGCGTTGGTGGTGATCTCGCCGGCCAGCACCACCAGGCCGGTGTTGGTCAGCGTCTCGGCTGCCACGCGGCTGCGGGGGTCTTGCGTGAAGATCGCGTCCAGGATGGCGTCGGAGATCTGGTCCGCCACCTTGTCGGGGTGGCCCTCAGAGACCGATTCGGACGTGAAGAGGAAATCGTTCGCCATTTGAATAAACTCCGTGTTGTCAGCATTTGGGCGTTGCCCAGAGCCTCATGGAGCCTCGGCGAACGCTTTAGCAGTTGTGTTTAACGTCGCCCTGCAAGTTGCTCATTTAACTCGGCGACGACCGTCATTGTAATGTCATCCCTCTTTCGGCTCGTTTCCGCGCTGCCCTTGTGGTTGCTGCATGTCATTGGCGCGGCGCTTGGCTGGGTGGCGTTTTGCGCATCGCCCACCTACCGCCGCCGCTTCATCGACAACGCCGCGCGCGCGGGTTATGCCTTGCGTGACGTGCGTGCGGCCATAGCGCACGCGGGGCGCATGGTGGCCGAGGCGCCGCGTCTGTGGCTGTGGCCCGAGCCGCCGGCCTGCGAGATACGCGGGGCTGAATGCGTGCAACGGGCCTGGGGCCAAGGCCTCGGCATCGTGTTCCTCACGCCGCACATTGGCTGTTTCGAGTTGTCGGTGCAGGCGGCGGCGCGGCGCTGGTCGCCGGAGCACGGCCCCATCACCATCCTGTACCGGCCCGCGCGCCAGCGCTGGCTGGCCGAGGTGATGCAGACCGCGCGCAACCGCCCCGGCATCCAGGCCGTGCCCACCACGTTGCAGGGCGTGCGCCAGATGATCAAGGCGCTGCGGCGCGGCGAGGCGGTGGGCCTGCTGCCTGACCAGGTGCCGCCGCAGGGGCTGGGGGTGTGGTCGCCGTTCTTCGGCCGCCCGGCCTACACCATGACGCTGGCTGCGCGCCTGGTGCAGCAGACCGGTGCGGCGGTGATCCTGGCGCGGTGTGAGCGCCTGCCACGCGGACGCGGCTATGTGCTGCACCTGGAGGATTTGCCCCAGCCGCTGGCGCCTACACTCGACGCGGCCGTGCTGCAGCTCAACCAAGCCATGGAATACCTCATCCGCCAAAGCCCCGACCAATACCTGTGGGGCTACGCCCGCTACAAGCAGCCCCGCGCGGAGATGCATACCTCTGCCGGGGCCGATGCACCGCCGGAGGGCCGCGCATGATGGCGCGCGCGGGCATCGCGCTGCTGAATTTGCTGGGTCGCCTGCCGCTGCCGGCGCTGCGTGCGCTGGGGCGGTTCATCGGCCGGGTGCTGTTCGTGCTGGCCGTGCCGCGGCGCAGGGTGGCGCTGCGCAACCTGGCCTTGTGCTTCCCGGAGGTGCCCGAGTCGCAGCGCCGCGCGTGGGCGCGCGAGTCCTTCGTGGTGTTCTGCCAGACCTTCCTGGACCGCGGCTGGTTGTGGTCGGGCTCCGAGGCGCTGGTGCGCAGTCGCGTGAAGCTGGTGGGCGCGCTGCACGAGCTGGAAGGCGACACGCCAACCATCGTCTTCGCGCCGCACTTCTACAGCATGGACGCAGGCGGCCTCGCCTTGCCGCTGAACACACGGCGCGAGTTCACCTCGATCTTCGCCACCAACCCCGACCCGGTGTTGGACGCATGGTTCATGGCGGGCCGCCAGCGCTTTGGCAACGTGCGCATGCTCAACCGCGCCGACGGCGTGAAACCCATCATCTCGTGCCTGCGCAAGGGCGGGCTGCTGTACCTGCTGCCCGACATGGACTACGGCAGGAACGACTCGGTGTTCGTGCCCTTCTTCGCCATGCCGGACGCGGCCACCATCCCGTCACTGTCGCGCTTTGCGCGCCTGGGGCGCGCCAAGGTGGTGGCGCTGTACAGCCGCATGACGCCCGAGGGCTACGTGGCCGAGCTGACCCCCGCCTGGGACCACTTTCCCACCGAGGACCATGTGGCCGACACGGCGCGCATGAACCGCGAGCTGGAAGCCGCCATCCGCACCATGCCCGCGCAGTACTACTGGGTGCACAAGCGCTTCAAGACCCGCCCGGAGGGGCAGGATTCGGTGTATCAGTAAAAATGGCTCTGGCGCTTATCTGGTAGGCGCTAGCAGCTACGAAAATCATAGTGCCTGGCGAAGAAGATCCGCCAGGTTGTCGCGCACCAGCCCCGGCTGCTCGTGCACCACCCAGTGCGTGGCGCCCGGCACCTGCTGCACCTGCAGGCGTGGCACCCAGGCTTGGAGCCCCTGCAGCAGACCGGGCAGCAACGCGGGGTCATCCATGCCCCACAGCACTTGCGTGGGTACGGACACCTGCAGCATGTCGGCGGGCAGCGTGAGGGAGCGGATGTCCGGCGTTCCGTCGTCCCGGGCAGACGCGGGGCGCGGCGGCCGCAGCGGACTGGCACGGTAGTAGTTGCAAGGCCCGGCAAGCCCCGCAGCCCACTGCGCGCGGTAGTGCGCGCGCAGTGCAGGGGTGAGCCAGCCGGGCGCGCTGCCATCGGCGCGGCGAAAGAAGCCGAACAGGCGCGCGAAATCGTTCTCGGCCAGCAGCGACTCGGCATCGTGGCGGCACAGGAAGTGCATGTACGCACTGGCCTCCTGCTGCGCGGCACTGCCCTGCAACTCGCGCAAGAAGGCGCCAGGGTGAGGCGCGTTGATGACCATCAGGCGCTTGAGCAGTCCGGGATGCTGGTTGGCCAGGTTCCAGGCCACGGCCCCGCCCCAGTCGTGTGCCACCAGCGCCGCCAGCGGCGTGCCGGCACCGGCTTCCTGGGCGATCAGCGCGGCGATGTCCTGCACCAGATGTTTGGGGCGGTAGGCCTCTATTGCAGCCGGCGCGCTGGAGGGTGCATAGCCGCGCAGCCAGGGCGCCACGCAGCGGTAGCCGCCGTGTGCCGGATCGGCGAAATGGCCCAGCAGCGCATCCCAGATAAACGCGCCTTCGGGAAAGCCGTGCAGGAACAGCAGCACCGGGCGCCCCGGCATGCCGGCCACGCGGCAGTGCAGCGTGATGCCGTGCGGCAGTGTGTGGGTGATCGTCTCCGCCATACGCTACGCCTTTCATAGCTGCCAGCGCTTGATGGACGGGCGCTGGCGTCAGTTTTGGTCTTCAAATGGCGGCAGGGCTTCCACGGCCGCATCCTCTTTTTGGACGGGGTGGGCCCACTGCCACAGCAGTTGCGCCACTTCGTCCACGCCCTGCTTCTTGAGCGCGGAGAACATCCTGACCTCACCGCCGCCGGCCTGCAGTCGCGTGATGGACAGTGCCTTGGCCTGCTCGGCGCGCGTGAGCTTGTCGGCCTTGGTGAGCAGCACCAGGAACTTGAGCCCTGCCTCCACGCGCGGCCGCACGGCGTTCAGCAGCGCCTCGTCCAGCTCGGTCAGGCCCAGGCGCGGGTCGCACAGCAGCACGATGGCGGTGAGACTTTCGCGGCTCACCAGGTAGCTCAGCATCACCTGCTGCCAGCGCAGCTTGTCCGAGCGCGACACGGCCGCGTAGCCGTAGCCCGGCAGATCGGCCAGCACCGCGTCCGTCGCGCCCTGCTTGCCCAGCGCGAACAGGTTGATGTGCTGGGTGCGTCCGGGCTTCTTGGATGCAAACGCCAGTTGGCGCTGCTGGGTGAGGGTGTTGATGCAGGTGGATTTGCCTGCGTTGGAGCGGCCCACGAAGGCGATCTCGGGCACCTCGATGGCGGGCAAATGGTGCAACTGCGCGGCCGTCGTCAGGAAGCGCGCGGTGTGCATCCACCCCATGGCGACCTTGGCGTCCGGCGCTGGCGGGAGGGAGCCAGCAACTGGCGCATGTGATGTGGTCGGCATATATGGGTTTTCCAAGGGATAGGGCGAAACAGGGGGCATTGTAGAATCGCGGGGTTTTGCGCTCATAACACAAGATCCCCCGATATGAAGTTGCTCGCCTCCCTGCTGATGGCTGCCGCACTGGCAGTCCCCGCTGCCTCGGCCCTTGCCGCAGGCGAAACCCCGGCGCCGCAAAAGGCAGCGAAGCCTGATCTCGTGAAGGGCGAGGCCAGCTACGCCGCCGTGTGCGCCGCCTGCCACGCCGCCGACGGCAATTCCACCATCGCAGCCAACCCCAAGCTGGCGCAGCAGCACCCGGAATACCTGGTCAAGCAGTTGCAGGAGTTCAAGGCCGGCAAGCGCGCTGACCCCATCATGCAAGGCATGGCCGCCATCCTCTCCGAGGACGACATGCGCAACGTGTCGTGGTGGCTGGCCTCCAAGCAAGCCAAGGAAGGCTTTGCCAAGGACAAGGATCTGGTCGCCATGGGCGAACGCATCTACCGCGGCGGCATCCAGGAGCGCAACATTGCCGCCTGCGCCGGTTGCCACAGCCCCAACGGTTCCGGCATTCCTGCCCAGTACCCGCGCCTGTCGGGCCAGCATGCCGACTACACGGTCAAGCAACTGGTGGACTTCCGCGACGGCAAGCGTGGCAACAACGTGCAGATGCGCGACGTGGCCGCCAAGCTCAACGACCGCGAGATCAAGGCCGTGGCTGACTACATTGCCGGTTTGCGTTGATTCACGTCAAATTTCCAGGGGTGCTCCGATGCGCCTTTGGAACCTACCGCCGATAATCGCACCCAAGACGGGCGGGCTCATCTGAACGGATGGCCCGCCCTTTCTCATGGGCCTACGCACGCAGGGTTGACTGGCGTAGGTGGATTCCTCCCGGCCTTCGCGTCTTTCATGTCTGACACCACTTTCGGTCCTAGCAGCGCCCCCCGGACGCACGCCATGCGGTCGATGACCGAGCTGCTGGCGTCCATGCGCTTCGCGATCGCGTTGCTGACCGTGATCTGCATTGCCTCGGTGATCGGCACGGTGCTCAAGCAGCACGAGCCGGCCGTCAACTATGTGAACCAGTTCGGTCCGTTCTGGGCGGAGGTGTTCCTGGCGCTCAAGCTGAACGCGGTCTACAGCGCCTGGTGGTTCCTCGTGATCCTGGGCTTTCTGGTGGTCAGCACCTCGCTGTGCATTGCCCGGCATGCGCCCAAGTATCTGGCCGACCTGCGCACCTACAAGGAAGACATCCGCGAGAAGAGCCTGCAGGCGTTCCACCACAAGGCCAGCGCGGAGCTGGCGGCCGAAACGCCCGAGGCGGCCGCGCGCCGCGTGGGCCAGCAACTGGTTGCCAAAGGCTGGAAGGTGCGCCTGCAGCAGCGCCAGACCCCGGCAGGTGACGGCTGGATGGTGGCCGCCAAGACCGGTGCCGCCAACAAGCTGGGCTACATCGCCGCGCACAGCGCCATCGTGCTGGTGTGCCTGGGCGGCCTGCTGGACGGCGATCTCGTCGTGCGGGCACAGATGTGGTTTGGTGGCAAGACGCCCTATGCGGGCTCTGGCCTGATCTCCGAGGTCAAGCCCGAACACCGGCTGTCCGAGCGCAATCCCACGTTCCGCGGCAATCTTGTGGTGGCCGAGGGCACGCAGTCCGGCACCGCCATCCTGAGCCAGTCCGACGGCGTACTGCTGCAGGAACTGCCGTTTGCCGTCGAGCTCAAGAAGTTCATCGTGGAGCATTACTCCACCGGTATGCCCAAGCTGTTCGCCAGCGAGATCGTGATCCACGACCGCGCCACGGGCGAGGCCACGCCGGCGCGCGTGGAGGTCAACCATCCCGTGAGCTACCGGGGCATCGAAATCTACCAATCCAGCTTTGACGATGGCGGCTCCGAAGTGCACCTGCGTGCGCGTCCCATGGCGCCGGGCGCGGAGCCCTTCGATGTGCAAGGCGTGATCGGCGGCTCCACGCGCCTCACGCACTCGGGCTCGGGCGAAGGCATGACGCTGGAGTTCACGGGGCTGCGGGTACTCAATGTGGAGAACTTCGGCGATACCGGCGCCAGCGGTTCGGGCGCCGACGTGCGCAAGGTGGATCTGCGCGAATCGATCGAATCGCGCCTGGGTGCCGGCAACAAGACCGTGAGCAAGCGCGAACTGCGCAACGTAGGCCCCAGCATCACCTACAAGCTGCGCGATGCCGCGGGCCAGGCGCGGGAGTTCCACAATTTCATGCTGCCCGTGGACACGGGCGACGGTCAGCCCATGTATTTGCTGGGTGTGCGTGAGACCCCCGCGGAGCCCTTCCGCTACCTGCGCGTGCCGGTGGATGCCGAGGGTGGCATGGACGGCTTCTTGCGCATGCGCCTGGCACTGGCCGATCCGCAGATGCGCGAGCTGGCGGTGCGTCGCTACGCGGCAGCGGCCGTGGATGGGGCGCGCCCCGAGCTGGCCGAGCAACTCGCGCAGTCGGCGGGGCGCGCGCTCGCGCTGTTCGCCGGTGCGATCGACGAGCCTGCTGCGGCGGGCGGCCGGCCGCGCGGCGGGCTGCAGGCGATCTCGGACTTCATGGAGGCCAATGTGCCCGAAGACGAGCGCAACCGCGCCAGCGAGGTGCTGGTGCGCATCCTCAACGGCGCCTTGTTCGAACTGGCGCAGATCACCCGCGAACGTGCAGGCCTGGCCCCCTTGCCACAGAATGGCGCAACGCAGGCGTTCATGACGCAGGCGGTGTTGAGCCTGAGCGATGCACAGGCCTATCCGGTGCCCCTGGCGTTCGAGCTGCGTGACTTCAAGCAGGTGCAGGCCAGCGTGTTCCAGGTGGCGCGCGCGCCGGGCAAGAACGTGGTGTACCTGGGCTGCGCGCTGCTGATCATCGGAGTGTTTGCCATGCTCTACGTGCGTGAACGCCGCGTATGGGTATGGCTGGCACCCCAGGAGACTGGCGCTCGCGCGACGATGGCGCTGTCCACCAACCGCAAGACGCTGGACGCGGATCGTGAATTCGCGCAGCTCACCACCCAATTGATCGGAACATCCCCGCACGGAGGTGCCTCATGAATACAGCCACGACCACGCTCACGTTGAGCGAAGGGTATTTCGCACGCCGCAGCTGGTGGGACTGGCTGTTTGCGTTGTTGGTGGTCGCGGGGGGCGTTTTCGCGCTGCAGCGCTATGCGGCGTACATGGATGTGTATGAGAAGGCCATTTTGCTGGGCTCCATTCCCAGCGTGATCTGGCTGGGCTGGTTCTGGCGCCCGCTGAGCACACTGATGCTGATGGTGGCCGCGTGCTCGCTGCTGGCCATCGGGCTGTACCAGAACAATGGCGCGGGCGACCTGGCGCGCGCGGACACGGTCTTCGGACTCAAGTACTTTCTGTCGAGCCAGTCGGCCATCCTGTGGATGAGCATGCTGTTCTTCATGAGCACCGCGTTCTATTGGGTGGGCATGCTCTCGCGCGGTCAAGGGCAGACGATGATGCGCATCGGCTCGCGCATTGCGTGGGTGGCCGTGGCGCTGGCATTGATTGGCACCATGGTGCGCTGGTACGAAAGCTACCAGATCGGCCCGGATATCGGCCACATCCCGGTGAGCAACCTCTACGAGGTGTTCGTCATGTTCTGCTGGATGACGGCCGTGTTCTACCTGTACTACGAGGAGCAGTACGAAACCTGCGCGCTCGGCGGCTTCGTGATGCTGGTGGTGAGCGCCGCCGTGGGCTTTCTGCTGTGGTACACGGTCGTGCGCGAGGCGCATGAGATCCAGCCGCTGGTGCCCGCGCTCAAGAGCTGGTGGATGAAGCTGCATGTGCCGGCCAACTTCATCGGCTACGGCACCTTCGCGCTGTCGGCCATGGTGGCCTTTGCCTACCTGATCAAACAGCAGGCGAGCGAAACGCGCTGGTGGAAACTGGCACCGCTGTGGCTGTTGGGCGTGGTGCTGTGCTTTGAGCCCATCGTCTTTCGCCAGGGCGCGGCCGACAACGGCGGTGGCTACTGGATGGTGTATTTCGGTGTTTCTGCGCTGATCGTGGCGGGCATCTTGCTGGCGCGCCGGCGCATTGCCGAGCGGTTGCCGTCCTTCGAGATCCTGGACGATGTGATGTACAAGTCCATCGCCGTGGGCTTTGCGTTCTTTACCATCGCCACGGTCCTGGGAGCGCTGTGGGCCGCGGAGGCCTGGGGCGGTTACTGGAGCTGGGACCCCAAGGAAACCTGGGCGCTGATCGTGTGGCTCAACTACGCGGCATGGCTGCACATGCGGCTGATGAAGGGTTTGCGCGGCACCATGTCGGCGTGGTGGGCGCTGGTGGGCCTGGCGGTGACCACCTTCGCCTTTCTGGGCGTGAACATGTTCCTGAGCGGGCTGCACAGCTACGGAACCTTGTAACCCTCGGCGTCCAAGGGGGGAACCTGCGGGCCCTGCGGGCAGTCTGTGTCCCATGCAGACTGTGGCAGATGCGGCTGCCAGAAGGACCCCCATGTTGATTCCTACCCGAGACAACGGTTATATCCACCCTTGCGCCGGCGAGATCACGCCGCGCGCCGTCTATGAGCAGCGACGCGCCATGCTCCGCCTGCTGGCAGCGGGTGCGGGTGGCGCGGCGATGGCCGGCTGGGCAGGGCGTGTCGCCCTCGCTGACCAAGTCCGCCGCCCGGGGCGGCTCGCACCCCTGCCGGGTGCGCCGTCCGCCGTGCCGGGCGCGGTGACCATGGAGAAGGTCACCGAGTACCAGGACGCCACCACGTACAACAATTTCTACGAATTCGGCACGGACAAGAGCGACCCCGCGCGCAATGCCCATACCCTGAAAACCCACCCCTGGACCGTGGAAGTGGAAGGCTTGGTCAACAAGCCACGGCGCTTCGATATCGACGAGCTGCTTAAGCTCAGCGCGCAGGAGGAGCGTATCTACCGCCTGCGCTGCGTCGAGGGCTGGTCCATGGTGATCCCCTGGGTGGGGTACTCGTTGGCAGAGTTGATCAAGCGGGTGGAGCCGCAGGGCAGTGCGAAGTACGTCGAGTTCGTCACGCTGGCGGACAAAGCCACCATGCCTTACGTGGGCTCGCGTGTGCTGGACTGGCCTTACACCGAAGGCCTGCGCTTGGACGAGGCCATGCATCCGCTCACGCTGCTCGCCTTCGGCATGTATGGCGAGGTGCTGCCCAATCAGAATGGCGCACCGGTGCGCATCGTCGTGCCGTGGAAGTACGGCTTCAAGAGCGCCAAGAGCATCGTCAAGATCCGCTTCGTCGAGAAGGAGCCTGGTACCGCGTGGAACAAGGCTGCACGGCAGGAGTACGGCTTCTATTCCAACGTGAATCCGGATGTGGACCACCCGCGCTGGAGCCAGGCCACCGAACGGCGTATCGGCGAGGGCGGACTGTTCGCCAAGAAGCGCAAGACCCTGCTGTTCAATGGCTACGAGGCCCAGGTGGGACAGCTCTACGCGGGCATGGATCTGCGCAAGTTCTACTGATGGCGCATGCACGCCTTTCGGGTAGTACTCCCGCGCTGGCGGGTCGCGGCTGGGGTGCGCGCGTGTTGTTGCACCCGGCAGCCAAGCCGGTGCTGTTTGTGCTGTGCCTGCTACCACTGGCCTGGCTGGTGTATGGGGCGGTCGCCGATCGCCTGGGCGCCAACCCTGCCGAAGCCCTGATCCGCTCCACGGGCGACTGGACGCTGCGCATGCTGTGCCTCACCCTGGCAGTCACACCCCTGAGGCTGGCGCTGGCCCAGCCGCCGCTGGCACGCTTTCGGCGCCTGCTGGGGCTGTACACCTTCGCCTACGCGGCACTCCACTTGCTGTGCTACAGCTGGTTCGACATGGGGCTGGATGTGCCGGAAATCCTTCGTGACGTGCTCAAGCGCCCCTTCATCCTGGTGGGCATGGGCTGCTTTGCGGTGCTCCTGGCGCTGGCGGCCACGTCGTTCAACCGGGCCATGCGCTGGATGGGCGGGCGGCGCTGGCAGCAACTGCACCGCGGCGTGTACCTGGCCGCGGGGCCGGCGATCCTGCACTTTTTCTGGATGCGGTCGGGCAAGAACGACTTTGCCGAGGTGGCGGTCTATGCCGCCATCCTGGCGGCGTTGCTGCTCGCTCGGCCTTGGTTGCGCCGGCGCCGCCGTGCCGTCTGATTGCTATTAATTAGATAGCTGATAGCGCTTTCTGGGTAAGCGCTAGAGCCGATTTTCTATCAAACCTTCAGGCGCGCACGGCCTGCAGCGCAGGGCGCACCTGGCGGGTGACAGGATCGATGTGACCCGTGGGGATCTGGTAGGCGCGGTCGTCAAACAGGTCGATGCCGCACATCAGGCTGTCGAGCCATTGGAAGAAGTCGTCGATGGCCGGCTTGCCCATGATGGGCGCGCCGTGCTGCGGAACCACCATGGCGATGTCGAGTTGCCGCGCCATGCGCGTCCACAGGCGCAGGATCTTGTTGGAGACCATGTAGCGGCGGTGAAAGCCTTCCATGCGTGGAATGTGCGGTGCCAGATGGGTCACCGGCACGCGTGCGTCGGCGCCCGAGGTCATGGACACGCCCAGGTCGCCCGTGAACAGGATGCGGCTGACCGGGTCGTAGAAGTGGAAGTTGCCTTCGGAATGCATGAAATGCGCCGGCAGCAGCACCAGTTCGTGCCGGCCCAGCGGCAGGCGGCCGCCGCTGTCGGGCACCCCGATGATGCGGTTCTCGGTTTTGCCGAGCTTGGTGAAGTGCGGTGCGAAGCGCTCCCAGATGCGTGAGATGACCAGCGTCGCCTTGGTGCTGCTCAACCAGCGGTCCAGCGAGGCGATGATGTCGGGGTCGGCGTGCGACGCAATCAGGTAGGACAGCTTGTGGGGCGGAAAGTGCTTGGACATGCCCATGAACAACTCGTTGAACGCCAGATTGCCGCCCGGGTCGATGATGGCGCCCGTGTCGTCGTCCACGATCAGGAACTGGTTGGCCTGAACCGCCTGCCCATCCTCCTCGACAAGGTCCGAGAACATCAGACAAGCGTGGTTCTTGTCCCGGTAGAGTTCAAGAGGTTCCTGAGGCATGCACGTGACTCCGCAATGAAAGTGCAATAGTACTCAGGGCGAAATGGTTATTCCTTGATAGTTATCAAGGGTTGCCCTGCGGTACCAGCTTTTCGCTGCGGAAGATGTCGTTCACGCTTTCGCGCGTGCGGATGAGGTGGGCTTGCGCTCCGTCCACCAGCACCTCGGCGGGTCGGGGGCGGGTGTTGTAGGTGCTCCCCATGGAACTGCAGTACGCCCCGGCGGACAGCACCGCCAGCATATCGCCCGCTACGACCGCCAGGTTGCGGTCACGGCCGATCCAGTCCCCGCTTTCGCAGATCGGGCCGACGACGTCATACACGTGCGACACGGCCGTCGGGGTGGCCGCCTGCAGGGGCACGATGGCGTGGTAGGCCTGGTACATCGCCGGCCGCGGCAAATCGTTCATGGCCGCATCGACGATGCAGAAGTTCTTTTGCTCGCCGGGCTTGAGGTAGAGCACCTCCGTCAGGCAAACACCGGCGTTGCCCACCAAGGAGCGACCGGGCTCGATCATCAATTGGCGGTCACCGTAGCCGCGCGCGTCCAGCTTGGCCAACAGCTTGGCCCACAGCGCGTCGGCCCGTGGTGGCGTGTCGCCGTTGTAATCGATGCCCAGACCACCGCCAAAATCGATGTGGTGGATCGCGATGCCTGCGGCCTCGATGGCTTGCACGAGGTCCAGCATGCGATCCATGGCGTCCAGATACGGGCTCTCTTCCGTGATCTGGGAGCCGATGTGGCAATCGATGCCCACCACGCGCAAGCCGGGCAGGGCGGCTGCGCGCTGGTAGGTGGCAACCGTGCGTTCATGGGCGATACCGAACTTGTTGCCCTTGAGGCCCGTGGAAATGTAGGGGTGGGTCTTGGCGTCCACGTTGGGATTGACACGAATGCTGATCGGTGCGCGCAATCCCATGGATTGGGCCACTTCGCTCAGCACGTCGAGTTCTGCCTCGCTCTCCACGTTGAAGCAGCCAATGCCGACCTCCAGCGCCTGGCGCATTTCTGCGCGCGTCTTGCCTACGCCGGAAAAGATCACCTTCGCCGGGTCGCCGCCGGCTGCAATCACGCGTTGCAGTTCGCCGGCAGAAACGATGTCGAAGCCGCAGCCATGGCGTGCGAAAAGCTGCAGGACAGCGAGCGACGAGTTCGCTTTCATGGCATAGCAGATCTGCACCTTGCGCCCAGCGAACCCGCGCTGGTAGGCCCCCAGGGCGTCCATCATGGCTGCCTGGGAATAGACGTAGAGGGGCGTGCCGAACTCCCGGGCCAGGTCGGCAAGGCGAAGGCCCTCCAACTGAAGCGCTTGGTCGTGGTAGTGCAAGTGGGGGTGGCCGGGCAGAACGGGATGGGTCATGGACGGGTGGTGGAAGCGGAATCGGCTGGCGACGAGGCGGGAGCCCGCGAGGCGGCGGGGTTGAGGGTTTCAGGGAGTGTGGCGCGCTGCGCGGCAGCCGGGTCCGTGGGCAGGTAAAGCGGACCCCGTTGGCCACAGGCCGCGAAGGCTGCCGTGCTCACAGCAAGGACAATCGTCCTGACTAGAATTTGACGAGCTCTGAACATACGCAAATTGTAATGACCGACCTCGAATTCATGGACCGTGCAGAAAAGCTGCTGCTGGCGGTGGAACAAAGCTGCGACCGTATCAACGACACTACTGACGCCGATCTGGATGGCCAGCGTACGGGGGGCATGGTGACCATCACTTTCCGCAACCGCAGCCAGATCGTGATCAACCTTCAAAAGCCGCTGCACGAGATATGGATGGCGGCGCAATCCGGCGGATATCACTTCCGCCATGACGGGACGTCGTGGATGGATACCAAGGGTGCCGGTGAGTTCTTTGCAGCGCTCAGCCACAACGCCACTTTGCAAGCGGGGCAAGCGCTCCAGTTCACCGATTAGCGGCGACAGCGCGGCTCGATCCACAAGCGAAGGGCTGCGCAAATGATTGCGCGGGCGCACAGGCCCGCCTCTTCATTAATTACGGAATAGGTCGAGGATGCGGTTGCGCTCTTCGGGTGGAGGCGGTGTTCCCGGAGCCGGCGCACCGTCGGTGGGGGTGGCGCTCTCCATACCCAGGCTGGCGACGCCCGCGTTGCGTGCATATTCTTCGTAGAACCATTCGCCACTCACGTTCACGACGCCTGCGGGTACGGTGGGCTCTGCCACAGGGACGCCCTTAAGCGCTTTTTCCATGAAGCTGATCCAGACCGGCAGACTGAGTCCGCCACCGGTCTCACGGCTTCCGAGGTTGCGCGGCGTGTCGTAACCGATCCACGTCACAGCCGCCAGCGTGGGCTGGAAGCCCGCAAACCACGCATCGACTGCGTCATTGGTCGTTCCTGTCTTGCCATAGATATCGGGGCGTTTGAGCGTGGCCTGTGCACGTGCCGCCGTGCCGGAGCGCGCGACTTCCTGAAGCATGCTGTTCATGATGAACGCGTTGCGTGGCTCAATGGCGCGGGGGTTGTCTGTGACGGCGGGAGGTTGGAAATCCGACAGGATGCGTCCCTTGTGGTCCGTGACACGGGTGATGAGATAGGGGTTGATGCGGTAGCCGCCGTTGGCAAACACCGCGTAGGCCGAAGCAAGCTGCATCGGGGTGACAGAGCCTGCGCCCAGCGCCATCGTCAGATAGGGGGGATGCTTGTCGGCTTCGAATCCGAAACGGGTCACCCAGTCCTGCCCGTTCTTGGGGCCCACAGCCTGCAGGATGCGAATGGAAACGACGTTCTTGGAGCGGGCAAGCCCTGCGCGCATGGTCATGGGACCGTCGTACTTGCCATCGTAGTTCTTGGGCTCCCAGGGTTGCCCGCCTGTCACGCCCGCACTGAAGAACAGGGGAGCATCGTTGATCACCGTGGCAGGTGTGAAGCCCTTTTCCAGAGCGGCGGAGTAGATGAACGGCTTGAATGCCGAACCTGGCTGGCGCCAGGCCTGGGTGACATGGTTGAACTTGTTCTTGTCGAAGTCAAAGCCGCCCACCAGGGCACGGATGGCACCGGAACGCGGATCGATGGCCACGAAAGCACCTTCCACCTCAGGAAGCTGGGTGATTTCCCAAGTCTTCTTGGGTGTTTGTACGACCCTGATGACCGCGCCCCGGCGCAGTTTGATGTTGGGCGGGGCTTTCTCGCTGAGTCCGGACTGCGCGGGCTTGAGGCCTTCGCCCGTGATCTGGATCTGTTCGCCATCGGCGCGGGCCGCCAGAATCCTCTTGGCGTTGACCTCCAGCACGACCGCGGCGAGCACATTGCCGTTATCCGGGTGGTTGGCCAGAGCGTCGTCGATGGCGTCTTCGGTCTCCTCAGACGCGGAGGGTAGGCTGACAAACCGCTCAGGCCCGCGGTAATGCTGTCGGCGCTCGTAGTCCATGATGCCCTTGCGCAACGCGGTGTAGGCTGTCTCCTGCTCGCCGGCATTCAGCGTGGTGTACACATTCAATCCGCGCGTGTATGCCTCGGGGCCGTACTGCGCGTAGATGAGTTGACGCGCCATCTCGGCCACGTACTCCGCATGGATGCGGGTCGAGTCCGTCGACGAGCGCAGCTTGAGATCTTCTTGCTTTGCAGCAGTGGCTTCCTCGGCAGTGATGAAGCCGTTTTCCAGCATGCGATCAATGATGTACAGCTGCCGGATCCTTGCGCGCTTGGGGTTAGAGATGGGGTTGTAAGCGGACGGGGCCTTCGGAAGGCCAGCAAGCATGGCTGCTTCGGCAATGGATATGGACTTCAGCGGCTTGCCAAAATAAGTTTCTGCGGCTGCTGCAAATCCATAGGCGCGATTTCCCAGATAAATCTGGTTCATGTAGATCTCGAGAATCTGGTTCTTTGTTAACAGATGCTCGAGCTTAAATGTGAGCAATATTTCGTAAATTTTTCTGGTAAATGTTTTTTCGGAGGAAAGATAAACATTTCGCGCCACTTGCATGGTAATAGTGGAAGCACCCTGGCTTTTTACGCGTCCTAGATTGGCCAGCGCAGCGCGCAACACCCCTTTGTAGTCCACGCCACCGTGCTGGAAGAAGCGTGCGTCTTCGATCGCCAACACTGCATTGGTCATCACAGGGGGGATGTCCTGGATGGGCGTCAAGTTGCGCCGCTCCTCACCGAACTCTCCCAGCAATGCGCCTTCTGCGGAGTACACCCGCAGGGGTAGCTTAGGGCGGTAGTCCGCCAGATCGGACACATCAGGCAGATTGGGATATGCCACCGCAAGGCCCAGTCCGATGGCGAGAGCACCGGTCAACGTTGCGGCGACGCCCAGGCCAAGGATCCACGTGAACCCCAGCAGAAGCCAGCGCACGGCGCGTGGCATTGAGGATGTGGGCGGGGAAGATGTTCTGTCGGGAGGCTGTGGCATAGGGTCTCGATACGAGGCAACCCGTCATTATAAAAATCTTGGCGTTTCGGCTTGGCTGGGACGCCTTGCCTTGGTCACCGCGCGAAAAATAGGACCGACGATTCAGCGATAGCACCTGAAAATCGTCTGCTTTTGACAACGCCGCTTTTGTGTGAGAAAGGTAAAACTCTTGGCTGGTGAAGAACCTTACTGATAGCATTCATGTGAAGTGTTAACAGGCCGTTGAAAAATCCCCCGCCGACGCCCGCGTTGGCCGCTACGATCTGAAGCCATCGGTGAACGACCCAGACGAGGACGATGAGAGGCAGTCAAGATTTCCAGGGGGCGATGTTCAGCTACATCAGCCTTGAAGAGCGCGTGCCGCAGGCACACCCGCTGCGCAAGTTGCGCGCGGTGGTTGATGCGCTGCTGGCAACCATGAACCGCGAGTTCGAAGCGGTGTACGCCCGCCGTGGCCGCCCATCGGTGCCACCGGAGATGCTGCTCAAGGCCTTGCTGCTGCAGATCCTGTTCTCCATCCGCAGCGAGCGCCAGTTGGTCGAAGCGATCAACTACAACCTGCTGTACCGCTGGTTCGTGGGCCTGAACATCGAAGACAAGGTCTGGGACCACTCCACTTTCAGCGCCAACCGCGAACGTCTGTTCAACGAAGACCTCGCCCGCGCCTTCTTCGAGCGCGTCAAGCTCAGTGCCCAGTGGGGCAAGCTCGCCAGCGACGAGCACTTCAGCGTGGACGGCACGCTCATTGACGCCTGGGCCTCGCACAAGAGCTTCAAGCGCAAAGACGACGACAGCGGCACGCCGCCTGGGCGCAACCCCGAGGTGGACTTCAAGGGGCAGGAGCGCTGCAACGACACCCACGAGAGCACCACGGACGCCGATGCCCGGCTGTTCAAGAAGAGCCAGGGCGACAAATCCCGCCTGTGCCACATGGGGCACATCCTCATGGAGAACCGCAACGGGCTGATCGTGGATGTCGAGATCACCCACGCCAGCGGCACGGCCGAGCGCGAGGCGGCGCTGGCCATGTTGGAGCGTCGGGGCAACAGGAACAAACGGGCCACGGTCGGTGCCGACAAGGGCTACGACAGCAAGGCCTTCATCAAAGGCTGCAGAAAGCTCAAAGTCACGCCCCACGTGGCGGCCAAGGACAAACACTCGGCGGTGGATGCGCGAGTGACACGGCACGAGGGCTACAAGACCAGCCTGAAGGTGCGCAAGCGCATCGAAGAGGCCTTTGGCTGGATCAAGACCGTCGGTGGTCTGGCAAAGACCAAGCTGATCGGTCAGGCCAAGCTCACGGGCCAGGCGCTGCTGTGCTTTGCCACCTACAACCTTGTGCGAATGGGCAGCATCGGCGGCTGGTGGGACGCGCATCATGCGTGAGCCCAGGGATACGTGCGCCCGAAATGGGCGGGAGGGCCTGCAAACCGGCCAGATGGGCCGTTGCAATCGCTGCGCAGACGCGTCTGGGCAGCTCGTGTCTTCGCACTCAGCGTCCCTGATGCGTTCGAAAAGCACTTTTTCAACGGCCTGTTAAGTTTTGTTGCGTCATATAGATATAAGTAGCGGAGGGGCACCTTGATCTCAATGGGGTCGTTGTTCAGTCGTCAGTCTGCCCCATTGCTGGGTGTGGACATCAGTTCTTCCAGCGTCAAGCTTGTCGAGTTGGGGCGTGATAAGGCGGGCACGCTGGTGCTGGAACGGTGCGCGATCGAGCCGCTGGAACGGGGCTGGATCACAGATGGCAACATCGAGAAGTTCGACGAAGTGGCTGAGGCGCTGCGCCGGGTCGTGAAGAAGAGTGGCACGAAGACCAAGAACGTGGCCCTGGCGCTGCCGTCGTCTGCCGTCATCACGAAGCGGATCACTCTGCCCGGAGGCATGACCGAGCAGGAGCTTGAGGTGCAGGTCGAGTCCGAGGCCAACCAGTACATCCCATTCTCTCTGGACGAAGTGAGCCTGGATTTTTGCGTGATCGGCCCCAGCAAGAACGCCCCGGGCGATGTGGAGGTGCTCATTGCCGCCTCGCGTAAGGAAAAGGTCCAGGACCGCCAGGGTTTGGCAGAGGCGGCCGGGCTCAAGCCCATCGTCGTAGATGTCGAGTCGCATGCGGCCCGCCTGGCGGCCGGCCGTCTCATAGAAGCCTTGCCCAACAGCGGCGTGGATGCCGTGGTGGCGCTGTTCGAGGTCGGGGCTCTGACCACCAGCATGCAGGTCCTGCGCAACGACGATGTCCTCTATGACCGTGACCAGGCCTTTGGCGGCGCGCAGCTGACGCAGCTCATCGTCCGCCAGTACGGTTTTTCCCAGGAAGAAGCGGAAAGCAAGAAGCGCAACGGCGATCTCCCGGAAGACTACCAATCGGCCGTGCTGCGTCCCTTCGTGGACAGCATGGCGCAAGAAGTAGCCCGCGCCCTGCAGTTCTTCTTCTCCAGCACGCCCTACAACCGGGTGGACCACATCATGCTGGCGGGCGGCTCGGCTCCCCTGCCTGGGCTGACAGAGGCGGTGACCCAGCACACGGGCTCCGCCTGCAGCGCCATCAATCCTTTCGAAGGAATGGAAATCGGCGGCGCGGTACGGCTCAAGAAGATGGTGCGCGAGGCGCCGTCCTACCTGACGTCGTGCGGCCTGGCGATGCGGAGGTTCCTGCAGTGATTCTCATCAACCTGCTCCCGCACCGGGAGGCCGCGCGCAAGCGCCGGCGGGAAACATTTCAGGCGGTCATGGTGGCTTCGGCCCTCGTGGGCTTGGCCATCGCCGGGGCCATCTACTGGTGGTACCAGATGATGATCGACAACCAGCAGGCGCGGAATAACTTCCTGCGCGGTGAAATCCGAGTCCTGGAAGGCCAGATCAAGGAAATCGCGACCATCGAGGAAGAGATCGCGGCATTGCGCGCACGCCAGAAGGCGGTGGAGGACCTGCAGTCCGACAGAAATTTGCCCGTCCACATGCTCAACGAGTTGGTCATGCAATTGCCGGACGGCGTATACATCACCAGCCTCAAGCAGACCGATCAGGTCGTCACCATGCAGGGCATGGCACAGTCGAACGAGCGCGTTTCCGAGATGCTGAGAAATCTCGCCAGCAACACGCCCTGGTTTTCGAAGCCGGAACTGGTCGAGATCGTTGCGGCCAATGTTGCGCTGACGCCGAAGGATCAGCGCCGGGTGGCGTCGTTCAACCTGCGTTTCCGGCTGGTACGCAGTGCCGAGGCGCAAAAGGCGATGGATGCCGCCAGCGCGGCTGCGGGGAAGTAAGCCATGGCCAGAACTAAAGACAAGGCGCCGAAAGTCGATTTCGCGAAGCTGCAGAGTAATCTGCAGCGCCAATTCCAGAATCTGGACCCTAAGGACCCATCCCTGTGGCCGATTTTGCCCCGTACTCTGTTGTGCGTGCTGATCGCTGCGGGCGTAGCTACCTTTCTGTGGTTCTTCAAGCTGTCCGAATTCGAGGATGAGCTGGTGGCGGAGCAGAACACGGAGCAAACGCTGCGCAATGATTATCAGCAGAAGCTGATCAAGGCCGTCAGCCTGGACGCGCTCAAGAAGCAGCGCGAGCAAATCCAGCAATATGTGATTCAGCTGGAGAAGCAATTGCCCAGCAAAGCAGAAATGTCTGCTTTGCTCTCCGATATCAATCAGGCTGGCCTGGGCCGTAGCCTGCAATTCGAATTGTTCCGGCCGGGACAAGTGGTCGTTAAAGACTACTATGCGGAATTGCCAATTTCTATTCGGGTGGTAGGTAAATTCCACGATATAGGCGCTTTTGCTTCGGACGTCGCCAACCTGTCCCGCATCGTGACGTTGAATAACGTAGCAATTGCGCCTCCGCAAAAGGACGCCGCGGGCAACTTGACCATGGAGGCGACCGCGCGCACTTTCCGCTACCTGGACCAGGAAGAAATCCAGGCGCAAAAAGCTGCTGCCGCAGGGAAGGGCAAGAAATGATGCGTCTACATAGATGGCTCATTGCCGCGGGCGTGATCGTTCTGGGAGGGTGTGGGCCCAGCGGTGAGGATGAATTGCGCCAATGGATGTCGGAGTTGCGCGCCACTACCAAGCCGCGGGTGACGCCGCTGACCGAGCCCAAACAGTTCTTTCCTCAGGACTACACGGCGGAGAATGGGGTAGATCCTTTCAATCCGATGAAGCTGACGCAGGCACTTCGGCGTGAATCGTCTCAGGGGGTGGCCAACGCTTCCTTGATCGCGCCAGAAATGGCGCGGCGCAAGGAGCCTCTCGAAGCCTATCCACTCGATGCCGTAAAAATGGTTGGCAGCTTGAACAAGACCGGCACACCCACTGCCCTGTTGAGTGTGGACAAGCTTTTGTACCAGGTGCGTGTTGGCAACTACCTTGGGCAGAACTACGGGAAAATCGTAGGTATTACAGAAACAAATATGCGACTGCGGGAAATTGTCCAGGATCCCTCAGGCGACTGGGTGGAGCGCATGACTACACTTGACCTGCAAGAGGGCACAGAGGTGAAGAAATGATTCAAAGGAATACTCGCTTACGTCAGCGTCTGTGGGCTGCAGGCGCTGTACTTCTTGCTTTGCTGAGTACGTCGGTTGCGCATGCCAAGGGAGCGATCGAATCTATTTCCGGATTCTTGCAGGGTGGTGCGGAGGTGCTGCGCATTGAACTCTCGGAAACACCCAACGAAGTCCCGACAGGATTTTCCATTCAGAGTCCTGCCCGCATCGCTCTTGATTTTCCTGGCGTGGTCAATGCCACAGGCCGCTCGTTGATCGATGTCAACCAAGGCAACATCAAGTCGGCCAATATCGTCCAGGCGGGGGAGCGCTCGCGCGTGGTGCTCAACCTCAAGCAGCCGGCTCCTTACCGGGCCGAAATACAGGGCAAGACAGTGGTGGTTCTGCTGGAGCCTGTCACGGGGGGCGCTATGGTGCCGAGCGCGACCCCTACGGTCTTCGCCGAAAGCCAGACGTCTGACGTTTTACCCCTGAGGGATCTGGATTTTCGCCGTGGAGCCGATGGTTCTGGTCGCGTCGTGGTGGGTTTGGGTAGCAATCAGGTAGGCGTGGACCTGCAACAGCAAGGCAAGGGATTGGTGGTGGAGTTTCTACGCTCATCTCTGCCTGAAGGATTGCGCCGTCGTCTGGATGTCTCCGACTTTGGCACTCCCATACAAATGATCACCGCAACCCAACATGGTGAGCGTGTGCGCATGTCGATCGAACCGGTGGGCGAGTGGGAGCACAGTGCTTACCAGAGCGACAATCAATTCGTGGTTGAAGTGCGCCCGAAAAAGGTTGATCTCAGCAAACTCACCCAGGGGCCGAATTATTCGGGCGAGAAGCTGTCGCTGAACTTCCAAAATATTGAAGTGCGCTCCCTGCTGCAGGTCATTGCTGATTTCACGAACTTCAATATCGTCACCTCGGATACAGTGACCGGCGCCTTGACGCTGCGGCTCAAAGATGTGCCGTGGGACCAAGCCCTGCAGATCATCATGGATGCCAAGGGGTTGGGCATGCGAAAGTCTGGGACAGTCCTGTGGATCGCGCCCAAGGATGAAATCGACGAACGCACCAAGAAAGATTACGAGGCGGCGCTGGCGATTCAGAAACTTGAGCCTCTGCGTACCCAAGCTTACCAGTTGAACTATGCCAAGGCTGCAGACATGGTGGTGCAACTTTCCACTGCTACTGGCGGGGGGTCATCTGGTGGCAGCGGGCATTCCACGCGCTTTCTCTCTGAACGTGGCAGCGCCATCTCCGAACCACGGACCAACCAGCTTTTCGTGACAGACACTCCTGCCAAACTGGAAGAGGTGCGCCAACTGCTGCTGACGTTGGATGTGCCGGTGCGGCAAGTCATGATTGAGGCGCGTATCGTCGAGGCACGCGACACGTTTGGCCGTGCATTGGGGGTGCGCCTGGGCGGCGGAGATTTGCGCGCTCAGCGTGGTGGCGACGGCGGCTACAGCATCGGTGGTGGAAACCGCCTGGCATGGGGCACCAACTATGGCAACGCTACCAATTCGGGCCTGGTCGGTGGCAGTTTGACGGATGGCAGCTTTGTGAACCTGCCCGCGCAACTGTCGAACGTGGCGGGGTCTGGCACATTCGCCTTGTCCATTTTCAACTCGGCTGCGAATCGTTTCCTTTCGCTGGAGTTGTCCGCGATGGAGGCCGATGGCCAAGGCAAGATCGTTTCCAGTCCGCGCCTCATCACCGCCGACCAGACCAAGGCGCTGATCGAGCAGGGTACGGAATATCCCTATTCGGTCACGGCACCGAATGGCGCCACGACGATCGCTTTCAAGAAAGCAGTGCTCAAGCTCGAAGTCACGCCTCAGATCACACCAGAAGGCAATATCATCCTCGACCTTGACGTCAACAAGGACAGCCGTGGCGAGATTACCGAGCAGGGCGTAGCCATTGATACGAAGCACATCAAGACTCAGGTGCTTGTGGAAAATGGCGGGACTGTGGTAATTGGCGGCATCTTTGAGATAGAGGAAACCAATCAAGAAAACAAAATACCGATGCTGGGTGATGTGCCGGTACTCGGAAACTTGTTCAAGAGCCGCACCAAGGAGTCCATGAAGCGGGAAATGCTTGTTTTCATTACGCCCAAGGTCATTACCGATCGCGGGCCTGTGCGTTGAATGTTTGAAGGTGGAAAAATCATGAAGATATCTAGAACGATGATGGTATCGGCAGCTATGGCTGGCGTTCTTTCTGCATGCGGCGGCGGCGGCGGCAGTGGAGGTGAATCTCATTCGCCATACAGCATCACATTGCGTGCTGAAAAAACACAACTGCCCCTCAATGTCAGTAACTACGGGGTCGGGCAGGGTGTGTATGCACCTTTCTCCACGACGCTGTATGTAGAGGGCAAGGAGGGGGGGCGGCCTATTCCGGGCGGTGAAGATATCTTCGCCTGCAACATGGCGGGCGGGCTCGATTCCGGGTCTTTGTATTACCTCGACGGTGATCCGGCACACGAAGAAGACGTGGATGACGGAAATGGCGGAGAGATAACAGTCCCCCTGGCTTACCGCAGCATCACGCTGGGTTCCAATTCGGGTGGCAATTCCTTCCACTTCCATGCCAGCAATCAGGCGGGTACTGCGCGCATTGTCTGCACGGTGACAGACCCTCGGGATAAAAAGGTGCATTCCGCCGCTGTGGAAATCGCTGTCGGAGGCACCACCGGCAAGCCCGCGAGCCTGCGCATGATTACCCCCCAGCAATTCATGGGAACGAAGGGGAATATAGATACTCGCAACCTCCCCAGCACCATTGCCGTGCAGGCCCAGGTGCACGATGACGCCATCCAGCCGGTGTCCAGCAGTTCCGGCGCGAACGTGCAGGTGCGCATCCTCCCCGGAACCGATGCGGCCGTTGGCGCGCGTCTGGTGGCGGGCAGCCTGAGCGGCGGCGTGCTGCAGTTGCCATCAATCGGCGGCTTGGCACAGTTCTCGCTGCTCAGCGGCACGGACACGGGCCCCATCTTCCTGGAGTTCACGGCGGATCGCTCTGACAACAACGTCGGCAACGGCATCCAGGATCCGATTTCCATCATCGACGTGATACCGGTGCTGGAAACACTCACCGCCGCGCCGGCAGTTACCGACGAAGACTTGGGCGATGTGACCAATACCATCCCCTATACCCATCTCTTGACGGCTACGGGTGGCCTGCCGCCCCTCACATGGTCGGCCACCGGCCTGCCGAAGGGGCTGAGCGTCGATGCGGCGACGGGCCTGCTCAGCGGCACCCCGGATGATGTCGAGCGCGAATACCGGGCAACGGTGACGGTCAGGGACAAGAACAAGCTCTCGGCCTCGGGCACGATCAAGCTGAAACTGGTCGGAGCCGTGAAGCCGGAGGACTTCGCGATTGCCAATTGCAATTTGGATCAGGTCTGCCCTCTGGGTGAGGTTGGCAGTGGGGAAACCTTCGCGTATGCCTTTACCGCTTCTGTCTCTGGAGTGACATGGTCGTTCGCTGGTTTGCCAGACTGGCTCCAGCACGGCACCACGGGCTCTACCGGCTACGTCTCTGGCAGGACCGCTCAATGTGATCACACTGCTACGCCGCGTGATCCGGGTGATGAGGGCACTTACCCCTTCTTCGTCACAGCAACGAAGGGCGTCACAAGCGTGACGCGTCAGGTATCGGTGAAAGTGACTTGCCCTTGACCGCTTGGCCCCAGTGCCCGGAGTACTATGCTCACTCCGGGCCGCCCAGGGGCCAATCTGTGGCTTCACAAGCCCTCCCCAGCGCGTCTGGGGATTTTTTTGCCAATCGGAAAATCAGTTCGATGAATCCATCCACCGCCACACAGCATGTCCGCATCGATCTGGGCGACCGCAGCTACGCCATCGACATCGGCGCCGCGCTGTTCGCCGGGCTGGCCGATCACGCGGCGTTGCCTGAGGGCACGGCGGCCCTGATCGTCTCCAATGACACGGTGCAGCCCCTCTACGGCCCCGCGCTGGCGGCTGCGCTGGCCAAGCGCTATCCGGCCGTACACACGGTAGTGCTGCCCGATGGCGAGGAGCACAAGAACTGGCAGACCCTGCAGCGCATCTTCGACGAACTGCTCGGCCACGCCTGCGACCGCAAGGTGGTGCTGTTCGCCTTGGGCGGTGGCGTGATCGGCGACATGACGGGCTTTGCCGCCGCGTGCTACATGCGCGGTGTGCCGTTCGTGCAGGTGCCGACGACGCTGCTCGCGCAGGTGGATTCCAGTGTGGGCGGCAAGACCGCCATCAACCACCCGTTGGGCAAGAACATGGTCGGCGCGTTCTACCAGCCGCGGATGGTGGTGTGCGACCTGGCCACGCTGGACACGTTGCCCGCGCGCGAGCTGTCTGCCGGGCTGGCTGAAGTGATCAAGTACGGGCCAATCGCAGACATGGAGTTGTTTGCCTGGCTCGAGGCCCACATGGACGCGCTCGTCGCGCGGGAGCGCGGCGCGCTGGCCCATGTGGTCAAGCGCAGCTGCGAGATCAAGGCGGCGGTGGTAGGCGCGGATGAACGCGAAGCCGGGCTGCGTGCCATTTTGAATTTCGGCCATACCTTTGGCCATGCCATCGAGGCGGGCATGGGCTACGGCGTGTGGCTGCATGGCGAAGGGGTTGCCGCAGGCATGGTGATGGCCGCGCATCTATCGCAGCGGCTGGGTTTGGTGGACGGCTCTTTCGTTGAACGCCTGACGCGCCTGATCGAGCGCGCCGGTCTGCCCACACGGGGGCCGGTGCTTGACGCGCAGGACAATGCGGGGCGCTATCTGGAACTCATGCGCGTGGACAAGAAGGCAGAAGGCGGTGAGATCCGCTTCGTGCTGATCGACGGACCCGGCAAAGCCATCATGCGCGCCGCGCCGGATGCGCTGGTGCGCGAAGTCATCGACCAGTGCTGCGCATCCTAATGTTTACTATAAAAATAGTAGCTGATTGCGCTTTTCTGGTGGGCGTTATGGGGCTGTTTGGTGCTTGAGACGCATTTGGCGTCGTATGCCTGTCATTCGGCGTGCACTCAAGGCAGGCGCCATCCCGAGGCGCCGGCGCCTACGCGTACGGAATACCAGCGGGACCGCGACCGCATCGTGCATTCCACCGCGTTCCGGCGGCTGGTCTACAAGACCCAGGTATTCCTCAACCATGAGGGCGATCTGTTCCGTACGCGGCTCACGCATTCACTGGAGGTTGCGCAGTTGGGGCGCTCCATCGCGCGGTCGCTGAGGCTGAACGAGGACCTTGTCGAGGCCATTTGCCTGGCGCACGACCTGGGACATACGCCCTTCGGCCATGCAGGGCAGGACGCGCTCAACGAGTGCATGGCGGACCATGGAGGCTTCGAGCACAACCTGCAGAGCCTGCGTGTGGTGGACACGCTGGAAGACCGCTACCCCGCCTACGATGGCATCAACCTGACCTACGAGACGCGCGAGGGCATCCTCAAGCACTGCTCGCGGCGCAACGCCGAGCAATTGGAGGCGCGCGAACCCGGCGGTGTGGGGCGGCGTTTCCTCCTCGGCCAGCAGCCGAGCCTGGAGGCGCAGCTGTGCAACCTGGCCGATGAGATTGCCTACAACGCCCATGACATCGATGATGGTGTGCGCTCGGGCCTGATTACGCTGGAGCAGTTGCGCGACGTACCGCTGTTCGACCGCTACCGCGCACAAGCGCAGAACGACTACCCGCATCTCGCGCAGTCCGAAGGGCGGCGCCGTTTACTGAGCGAGGCCATCCGTCGCATGCTCAGCGAGCAGGTGTACGACGTGATCGATGCCACGCGCGCAGCGCTGGCAGAACATGCGCCCGCTGATGTGGAAGCGGTGCGCCGGCTGCCGGCCCTGGTCGGCTTCTCGCAGGCCATGCGCGCGCAGTCGCAGGTGCTCAAGCGGTTTCTGTTCCAGTCGCTGTACCGCCATCCCCAGGTCATGCAGACCACGGACCGTGCCCGTCAGGTGGTGCGCGACCTGTTCGCCATCTACCAGGCGGACCCGCGGCAAATGCCACCTGCGCAGGCCGGCTGGGCGTTGGATGGCGACGATGCACGCCGTGCGCGCACGGTGGCGGATTTCATCGCAGGTATGACGGACCGGTTCGCCGCCCGAGAGCACGAACGCTTGACCGGTCAGCGCTTGCTGGCCTGACGCGCCAGCCCCGGTCCGCCTGTGCGGCAGGGCAGAGACATACAATGCGAGCCCTCTTCAGACCACGCCTGCCATGACCACCAGCCCTATGCCCGACCAGCCCCGCGAGGATGCAGCCGCCTGCGATGACAACGTGGTGGTGGCGGACATGGTGCGCTGGCTCGAGCGTGCCGTCATCGGACTCAACCTGTGCCCGTTCGCCAAAAGCGTGCATGTGAAGGACCAGATCCACTACGTGGTGAGCCATGCCACGGATGCGCGTGAACTGTTGCAAGACCTGGCTGCCGAGTTGGAGGCGCTGGCCGAAGCCTCTCCCGAAAAGCGGGACACCACGCTGCTCATCGCGCCGCTGGCCATGCCGGACTTTCTGGATTTCAACGACTTCCTGGAGTTGGCCGACGAGCTCGTCGAATCCATGGACCTGGCGGGCATCCTGCAGGTTGCGTCGTTCCACCCGCACTTCCAGTTCGAGGGCACCCTCGCTGACGATGTGACCAACTGCACCAACCGCGCGCCTTATCCCACGCTGCATTTGCTGCGCGAGGAAAGCATCGACCGCGCGGTGGAAGTGTTTCCCGAGGCGCAAGAGATCTTCGAGCGCAACATTGAACTGCTGGAGCGCCTGGGCGCGGCCGGATGGGCCGATCTGGACGTGGGGCCCCACTGGCCAGAGGGCGCGGCTGCGAAGGGTGCTCCGCAAGTATGAGCCGCTCCACCACCACCGGGCAACCGCACCGCAGTGCGCGTGCCAAGTCGGGCACGCAGCAGACGGGCGCCGCCGACGCTGCGGTGCTGGCCGAACTGCGGCCAGGCCAATCCGTGGAGTTGCTCAAGGAACTGCACATCCTCACGCGCGAGGGACGGCTCAACCAGGACTCGCGCCGCAAGCTCAAGCAGGTCTATCACCTCTACCAGTTCATCGAGCCACTGCTCGCCGAGCTGTCCGCCGATGGCCACGCGCCACTGCTGGCCGACCATGGCGCGGGCAAGTCCTACCTGGGTTTCATTCTCTACGACCTGTTCTTCAAGCAGCTCGGACGTGGCGAGATTTACGGTATCGAGTGGCGCGCGGAATTGGTGCAGCGTTCACGTGAATTGGCGCAGCGCTTGGGGTTCGCACGCATGCACTTCCTGGACATGGCGGTGGCGGATGCTGCGGGCGCGGCAGAGCTGCCCGAGCGCTTTGACATCGTGACTGCGCTGCATGCCTGCGACACGGCGACTGATGATGCGATTGCCTTCGGCCTGCGCAAGCAGGCGCGTGCCATGGTGCTGGTGCCTTGTTGCCAAGCCGAGGTGGCGGCCTGCCTGCGCGGCACCAAGGCGCTGAGCCTGTCGCGCACGCCGCTGGCCGAGTTGTGGCGCCACCCGATCCACACGCGCGAGATGGGCAGCCAGATCACCAATGTGTTGCGGTGCCTGCATCTGGAAGCCAGCGGCTACCAGGTCACGGTGACGGAGTTGGTGGGCTGGGAGCACAGCATGAAGAACGAGCTGATCCTGGCGCGCTACACCGGCCAAAAGAAGCGCAGCGCGCGTGAGCGGCTGGCGGCCATACTCGAAGAGTTCGGGTTGGCGCAAGCCCTGGGGTCGCGCTTCGGCCTGGATGGCGCCGGGTCGGTGGCGATATGAGCCATCTAAGCCTCGAGCGCCCGCCAATGAAGCGCTAGAAGCTATAGATTTAAGAGCAATTGAACGGTCCCAAGACGGTTTCATGGCCCGCCTTCCCCGCCTCGCCCTCGCTGGCTACCCGCACCACATCATCCAGCGCGGCAACAACCGCCAGCCGATTTTCCTGGATGCCGCGGACCGGGAGCTCATGTGGTCGTTGCTGGTCGAGCATGCGCGGCAGCAGCAGGTGGCGGTGCACGCCTATGTGCTCATGGACAACCATTTCCACCTGCTGGCCACGCCGCAGGAGGGCAAATCGCTGCCTCTGATGATGCAAGCCGTGGGGCGCAGCTATGTGCGGCGCTTCAACCAGCGCCATGGGCGTTCGGGCACGCTATGGGAAGGGCGCTACCGCAGCGCCGTATTGCAGGCCGAGCGCTATCTGCTGCCCTGCATGGCATATCTGGATCTCAACCCCGTGCGCGCGGGCCTGTGCGTAGCGGCGGCGGACTTCCGGTGGTCCAGCCACGGCCACTACATCGGCCTGCGCAGTGATCGTCTCATCACGCCGCATGCCCTCTACTGGGCCTTGGGCAACACCCCCTTTGCCCGCGAAGCGGCCTATGCCGCACTCGTGCAGGCGGGGATTTCCGCCAGCGAACAGGCGGCACTGACGCAGTCGGGCCTGAACGGTTGGGCCCTGGGGGATGACGGGTTTGTGCAGGCTCTGCAACAGCTGACCCCCCGTCGGCTCACCCGAGCACGCGCGGGGCGTCCCGCTTCCGTGGTTCCACCCAAACCGTAATTGGCCTGCACTTCCTTTGTAATGACTGGGTTTTCTGCTCCTGAACTTGATATGTCCCTAATAAAAATGCACCAATAAAGTGCGTCAACTTTTTGGTATCTGACCCCAATTAAAATGCTTGCGTGGCCATGTTGCGTTGCACTACGCTTGCGTTCCCTGCGAATCTTTGAGGAAGCGCGCCATGACCAAGGCTGCCGAAATCCAGCATCTGCAACAGCACGGCCTGTATGCATCCAGCAATGAACACGACGCCTGTGGCCTGGGCTTCGTGGCCCATATCAAGGGCGTGAAGCGGCACGACATCGTGACCGGCGCGCTCAAGATTCTGGAGAACCTGGACCACCGCGGCGCCGTGGGGGCCGACAAGCTCATGGGCGACGGCGCGGGCATCCTGATCCAGATTCCCGACCAGCTCTACCGCGAGGAAATGGCGCGTCAGGGCGTGGAGTTGCCCCCCGCCGGTGAATACGGCGTGGGCATGATCTTCCTGCCCAAAGAGCATGCCAGCCGCTTGGCCTGCGAGCAGGAGATGGAGCGCGCCATCAAGGCCGAGGGCCAGGTGCTGCTGGGCTGGCGCGACGTGCCGGTGAATCTGGACATGCCGATGTCGCCCACCGTGCGCGAGAAGGAGCCCATCCTGCGCCAGGTCTTCATCGGTCGCGGTTCGGACGTGATCGTGCAGGATGCGCTGGAGCGCAAGCTCTACGTGATCCGCAAGACGGCCAGCGCCGCCATCCAGGGCCTGAAGCTCAAGCACAGCAAAGAATATTACGTGCCTAGCATGAGCAGCCGCACCGTGGTCTACAAGGGCCTGCTGCTGGCCGACCAGGTGGGCGTGTACTACCTCGACCTGGCGGACGAGCGCTGCGTCTCCGCCATCGGCCTGGTGCACCAGCGCTTCTCGACCAACA
The DNA here is from genome assembly GCF_019602835.1 of Diaphorobacter sp. MNS-0. Classification (NCBI taxonomy): domain Bacteria; kingdom Pseudomonadati; phylum Pseudomonadota; class Betaproteobacteria; order Burkholderiales; family Comamonadaceae; genus Diaphorobacter; species Diaphorobacter sp. MNS-0. The sequence continues at coordinate 805,095 of NZ_CP080761.1, forward strand.
CCTTCCCCGAGTGGCCGCTGGCCCACCCCTACCGCTATGTGGCGCACAACGGGGAGATCAACACCGTGCGCGGCAACTACAACTGGATGCTGGCACGCGAAGGCGTGATGGCCTCGCCCGTGCTGGGCGAAGACCTGAAGAAGCTGTACCCCATCAGCTTTGCCGGCCAGTCCGACACCGCCACCTTCGACAACTGCCTGGAACTGCTGACCATGGCCGGCTACCCCATCAGCCAGGCCGTGATGATGATGATCCCGGAGCCCTGGGAGCAGCACGAATCCATGGACGAGCGCCGCCGCGCGTTCTATGAGTACCACGCCGCCATGCTGGAGCCCTGGGATGGCCCGGCCTCCATCGTGTTCACCGATGGCCGCCAGATCGGCGCCACGCTGGACCGCAACGGCCTGCGCCCCTCGCGTTACGTGGTGACCGACGACGATCTGGTGATCCTGGCCTCCGAAGCCGGCGTGCTGCCCGTGCCGGACGGCAAGATCGTGCGCAAATGGCGCCTGCAGCCGGGCAAGATGTTGCTGATCGACCTGGAGCAGGGCCGCCTGATCGAGGACGACGAGCTCAAGGCCAACATCGTCAACACCAAGCCCTACAAGCAGTGGATCGAGAATCTGCGCATCAAGCTCGATGACGTGAAGGTGGGCGAATCGGCCGTGCATCCGGCCGCGTCCGCGCTGCCGCTGCTGGACCGCCAGCAGGCGTTTGGTTTCACGCAGGAGGACATCAAGTTCCTGCTGGCGCCCATGGCCAAGAACGGCGAGGAGGGCGTGGGCTCCATGGGCAACGACAGCCCGCTCGCCGTGCTGTCGGACAAGAACAAGCCGCTGTACAACTACTTCCGCCAGATGTTCGCGCAGGTGACCAACCCGCCGATCGACCCGATCCGCGAGGCCATCGTGATGAGCCTGGTGTCCTTCGTGGGCCCCAAGCCCAATCTGCTGGACATCAACCAGGTGAACCCGCCGATGCGCCTGGAGCTGCACCAGCCCATCCTCGACTTCGAGGGCATGGCCAAGCTGCGCCAGATCGAGCAGCACACGCACGGCAAGTTCAAGAGCGCCACCATCGACATCACCTACCCGCTGGCCTGGGGCAAGCAGGGCGTGGAGGCCAAGCTGGCCTCGCTGTGCGCGCAGGCCGTCGATGAGATCAAGGGCGGCGCCAACATCCTCATCATCAGCGACCGCAACCTGAGCGCTACGCAGGTGGCGATCCCTGCGCTGCTGGCGCTGTCGGCCATCCACCAGCACCTGGTGCGCGAGGGCCTGCGCACCACGGCCGGCCTGGTGGTGGAGACCGGCACGGCGCGCGAAGTGCACCACTTCGCGGTGCTCGCCGGTTACGGCGCCGAGGCGGTGCACCCCTACCTGGCGCTGGAGACGCTGGTGGACATGCACCAGGAGCTCAGCGGCGATCTGTCTGCCGACAAGGCCATCTACAACTACGTCAAGGCGGTGGGCAAAGGTCTGTCCAAGATCATGTCCAAGATGGGCGTGTCCACCTACATGAGCTACTGCGGCGCGCAGCTGTTCGAAGCCGTCGGCCTGAACAGCGACACAGTGCAGAAGTACTTCACGGGCACGGCCAGCCGCGTGGAAGGCATCGGCGTGTTCGAGATCGCCGAGGAAGCCATCCGCACCCACCTGGCCGCGTTCAGCGACGACCCGGTGCTGGAGACCATGCTGGACGCCGGCGGCGAATATGCCTGGCGTGCGCGCGGCGAGGAGCACATGTGGACGCCCGACGCCATCGCCAAGCTGCAGCACTCCACGCGTGCGAACAACTTCAGCACGTACAAGGAATACGCGCAGATCATCAATGACCAGGCCAAGCGCCACATGACGTTGCGCGGCCTGTTCGAGTTCAAGTTCGATCCGGCCAAGGCGATCCCGGTGGAAGAGGTCGAACCCGCCAAGGACATCGTCAAGCGCTTCGCCACCGGTGCCATGTCGCTGGGCTCCATCTCCACGGAGGCGCATGCCACGCTGGCCGTTGCCATGAACCGCATTGGCGGCAAGAGCAACACTGGCGAGGGCGGCGAGGACCCCAAGCGCTACCGCAACGAGCTCAAGGGCATTCCGATCCAGCAGGGCGAGACGCTGTCGTCCATCATCGGCAGCGACAAGGTGCAGGCCGACATCCCGCTGCTCAATGGCGACTCGCTGCGCTCCAAGATCAAGCAGGTGGCATCGGGCCGCTTCGGCGTGACGGCGGAGTACCTGGCCTCGTCCGACCAGATCCAGATCAAGATGGCCCAGGGCGCCAAGCCTGGCGAGGGCGGCCAGCTGCCCGGCGGCAAGGTATCTGACTACATCGGCCAACTGCGCCACAGCGTGCCGGGCGTGGGCCTCATCAGCCCGCCGCCGCACCACGACATCTATTCGATCGAGGACCTGGCCCAGCTCATCCACGATTTGAAGAACGTCGCGCCGCATGCCGACATCTCCGTCAAGCTGGTGTCCGAAGTGGGTGTGGGCACGATCGCCGCGGGCGTGGCCAAGTGCAAGAGCGACCACGTCGTGATCGCAGGCCATGACGGCGGCACGGGCGCCTCGCCCTGGTCGTCCATCAAGCATGCGGGCTCGCCCTGGGAAATCGGCCTGGCCGAAACCCAGCAGACCCTTGTGCTCAACCGTCTGCGCGGCCGTATCCGCGTGCAGGCCGACGGCCAGATGAAGACGGGCCGCGATGTCGTCATCGGCGCGCTGCTGGGTGCCGACGAGTTCGGCTTCGCCACGGCGCCGCTGGTGGTCGAAGGCTGCGTCATGATGCGCAAGTGCCACCTCAACACCTGCCCCGTGGGCGTGGCCACGCAGGACCCGGTGCTGCGCAAGAAGTTCACCGGCAAGCCCGAGCACGTGGTGAACTACTTCTTCTTCGTCGCCGAGGAAGTGCGCCAGATCATGGCGCAGCTGGGCGTCCGCAAGTTCGACGAGCTGATCGGCCGCACGGACCTGCTCGACACCCGCAAGGGCATCGCGCACTGGAAGGCACAGGGTCTCGACTTCTCGCGCCTGTTCGCCCAGCCGCAAGTGCCTGCCGATGTGCCGCGCTACCACGTGGAAACGCAGGACCACAAGCTGGACAAGGCGCTGGATGTGAAGCTCATCGAGCGCTGCCGCCCCGCCATCGAGCGCGGCGAGAGCGTGCGCATCATGGAGGTGGCCAAGAACGTCAACCGCTCGGTGGGCGCCATGCTGTCGGGCGCGGTGACCAAGGTGCATCCCGAAGGGCTGCCGGACGACACCGTGCGCATCCACTTCGAGGGCACGGGCGGCCAGTCCTTCGGCGCATTCCTGTGCAAGGGCGTCACGCTGAACCTGACGGGCGAGGCCAACGACTACACCGGCAAGGGCCTGTCGGGCGGCCGCGTGATCGTGCGCCCCAGCCATGAGTTCCGCGGTGAGGCCGTGGGCAACACCATCGTCGGCAACACCGTGATGTTCGGCGCCACCAGCGGCGAGGCGTTCTTCGCCGGCGTGGCGGGCGAGCGCTTCGCGGTGCGCCTGTCGGGCGCCACGGCGGTGGTCGAGGGCGTGGGCGACCACGGCTGCGAGTACATGACCGGCGGCACCGTGGTGGTGCTGGGCAAGACGGGCCGCAACTTCGCGGCGGGCATGAGCGGCGGCATTGCCTACGTCTACGACGAGGACGGCAAGTTCGACTCGCGTTGCAACCTCTCCATGGTGACGCTGGAGCGCATCCTTCCGGGCGAGGAGCAGGCGGTCCACATGGGCCGCGGCATCTGGCACCGCGACCAGACGGACGAGGCCCTGCTCAAGAAGCTGCTGGAGGACCACAGCCGCTGGACGGGCAGCAAGCGCGCCCGCGAGATCCTGGACAACTGGGCCGCGTCGCGCAGCAAATTCGTCAAGGTCTTCCCGACCGAGTACAAGCGTGCCCTGTCGGAAATCTATGAAAGAAAAGTGCTGGAAGAGCAGGCTACACCTGCGGTAGCAGCTCCTAAAACGGAAGCGGTAGCCGCCAAGTAACTCGCGCGGGCGGGGCCTGGGGCCCCGCTGCGGCAGCATGCACAAAGACAGGACACCACGATCATGGGCAAGACCACAGGTTTCATGGAATACGAGCGCATCGAGGAGGGCTACAAGCCCGTTGGCGAGCGCCTCAAGCACTACAAGGAATTCGTCATCGGCCTTGATGACGCCCAGGCCAAGCTGCAGAGCGCCCGCTGCATGGATTGCGGCACGCCGTTCTGCCACAACGGCTGCCCGGTGAACAACATCATCCCGGACTTCAACGACCTCGTTTACCACCAGGACTGGAAGAGCGCGATCGCGGTGCTGCACAGCACCAACAACTTCCCCGAGTTCACCGGCCGCATCTGCCCCGCACCCTGCGAGGCCGCCTGCACGCTGAACATCAACGACGACGCGGTGGGCATCAAGAGCATCGAGCACGCCATCATCGACCGCGCCTGGGAGCACGGCTGGGTGCAGCCGCAGCCGGCTGCCCGCAAGACGGGCAAGAAAGTGGCCGTGGTGGGCGCCGGCCCGGCGGGCCTGGCGGCCGCGCAGCAACTGGCGCGCGCCGGGCATGACGTCACGCTGTTCGAGAAGAACGACCGCGTGGGCGGCCTGCTGCGCTACGGCATCCCCGACTTCAAGCTGGACAAGGCGCACATCGACCGCCGCGTGGAGCAACTGGTGGCCGAGGGCGTGACGATCCGTACCGGCGTCTTCATCGGCGCGGCCAAGGACGGTCTGGGCAAAGGCAGCAAGGTCACCAACTGGTCCAAGGAAACCATCACGCCCGAGCAGCTGCGCAAGGACTTCGACGCCGTGCTGCTGACGGGTGGCGCCGAGCAGTCGCGCGACCTGCCCGTGCCGGGGCGCGAACTGGACGGCATTCACTTCGCGATGGAGTTCCTGCCGCAGCAGAACAAGGTCAACGCGGGCGACAAGCTCAAGGGCCAGATCCGCGCGGACGGCAAGCACGTCATCGTCATCGGCGGCGGCGACACGGGCAGCGACTGTGTGGGCACCAGCAATCGCCATGGCGCGGCCAGCGTCACGCAGTTCGAGCTGATGCCCATGCCGCCAAGCCAAGAGAACAAGCCCCTGGTGTGGCCCTATTGGCCGTACAAGCTGCGTACCAGCTCCAGCCACGAGGAGGGCTGCGAGCGCGCGTTCGCCATCGCCACCAAGGAGTTCATCGGCGACGGCAAGAAGGTCACGGGCCTCAAGACCGTGCAGGTGGAGTTCAAGGATGGCAAGTTCATCGAGGTCCCCGGCACCGAGAAGGAATACCAGGCCGACCTGGTGCTGCTGGCCATGGGTTTCGTGAGCCCGGTGGCTGCCGTGCTGGACGCCTTCGGGGTGGACAAGGATGCGCGGGGCAATGCCCAGGCCACGACGGACTTCACCGGCGGCTATGCGACCAGCGCGCCCAAGGTCTTCGCCGCCGGCGACATGCGCCGCGGCCAGTCGCTGGTGGTCTGGGCCATCCGCGAAGGCCGCCAGGCCGCGCGTGCGGTGGATGAATTCCTGATGGGGGAAAGCAGTCTGCCGCGCTGAGGCGGGAATCCCTCGGTATCGGCCAATTACAGAAGGCGGTCGCAGCCGCAGTCTGCTTACCCGTCTACCCGCACAACGGCGCCCTGGGCGCCGTTGTGCTTATTTTTTGATAGCTGCTCGCGCTTGCTGGACGGGCGCTGCGGCAGTTATTGGCATCAAATCCCCCGTTCCAGCGCTGCGAGTGGGCGCAGTCTCCGCATCGGTGGGACAATTCAGGGTTTGCCCGGTCATGGGCTTGCTGCGCGACCTTCCTGGTCGAGCGGCGTGCCCGGGCCGGTTGTTCGTTCCGACTGTTCTTTTCAAGAATCGCTACACCATGAAGAAGTTTGCCGCCGTTGCCCTGCTGACCCTGGGCGCCGTGCTGGTGGGTTGCTCCAAGCAGGAACCCGCCGCCCCCGCAGCCGCGCCTGCACCCACCCCGGCCGCCGTCACGAAGATCGTCGTGGGCCTGGACGACAACTTCCCGCCCATGGGCTTCCGCGACGAGAAGAACGAGCTGGTGGGCTTTGACATCGACATGGCCAAGGAAGCCGCCAAGCGCCTGGGCGTGGAGGTGGAGTTCAAGCCCATCGACTGGAGCGCCAAGGAAGCCGAGTTGTCCGGCAAGCGCGTGGATGCGCTGTGGAACGGCCTGACCATCACCGAGGAGCGCAAGCAGAACATCCTGTTCAGCGCGCCCTACATGGAGAACCACCAGATCATCGTGGTGCCCGCAGGCTCCGCCATCAAGGCCAAGGCCGATCTGGCCGGCAAGGTCGTCGGTGCGCAGGAAGGCTCCAGCGCCGTGGACGCCATCAAGAAGGAAGAGGCTGTCTTCAAGTCGTTCAAGGAACTCAAGACCTTCGGCGACAACGTGACCGCCCTGATGGACCTGACCACCGGCCGCCTGGAAGCCGTGGTGGTGGACGAGGTGGTGGGCCGCTACTACGTGGCCAAGAAGCCTGACCAGTACGCCGTGCTGGACGACAACTTCGGCACCGAAGAGTACGGCGTGGGCGTGCGCAAGGACGACACCGAACTGCACGGCAAGCTGGACAAGGCGCTGGCCGACATGAAGCAGGACGGCAGCGCCGCCAAGATTGCCGAGCAGTGGTTCGGCAAGAACATCATCAAGTAATAGCGAACAACCCCCTGTGTCGCTTCGCTCCTTCCCCCTTCTCTCGAATTGCTGCGCAATTCGGGAAGGGGGACGACGCCAGCGCGGCGGGGCGGCCCTTGCGCGGCGTCCGCTGGCCTGGGGCGCGCCAGTTTCGACGGTTGCGTGCTGTGCAAGGCACTGAATTCTCGTGACCCCATGGACTACCTACTCTCCCTCCTGGGGCCGCTGGCGCAGGGCGCCACCGTCACCCTGAAGCTGTTCTTCATCACGCTGGTGCTGGCCGTGCCGCTGGGCCTGGCGCTGGCGCTCATGCGGCTGTCGCGCTGGAAGGCCCTGTCGGGCGCGGTGAACGGCTACATCTGGCTCATGCGCGGCACGCCGCTCATGCTGCAGATGCTGTTCATCTACTTCGCGCTGCCCTTCGTGCCGGTGATCGGCGTGCGCCTGCCGGACTTCCCCGCCGCCGTGGCGGCCTTCGCACTGAACTACGCGGCCTATTTCGCCGAGATCTTCCGCGCCGGCATCCAGTCGGTGGACCGTGGCCAGTACGAGGCAGCCAAGGTGCTGGGCATGGGCTACGGCCAGACCATGCGCCGCATCGTGCTGCCGCAGATGGTGCGCAGCATCCTGCCGCCCATGAGCAATGAGACCATCACCCTGGTCAAGGACACGTCCCTCATCTACGTGCTGGCGCTGAACGATCTGCTGCGCGCCGCGCGCGGCATCGTGCAGCGCGACTTCACGACCACGCCCTTCATCGTCGCCGCCGCCTTCTATCTCGTCATGACCCTGGTGCTCACCTGGGGCTTCCAGCGCCTGGAGAAACGCTATGCCAAGTTTGACCAGTGACGCCACGCAGATGATCGAGGCGCGCGACGTGCGCAAGGCCTTCGGCCATGTGCAGGTGTTGCGGGGCGTGTCGCTGTCGGTGCACCGTGGCGAGGTGGTGGCGGTGATCGGTCCCTCGGGCTCCGGCAAGAGCACCTTTCTGCGCTGCCTGAACCACCTGGAAACCATCGACAGCGGCCACATCGCCATCGAAGGCGAAACCCTGGCCACGACCGACGCGCAGGGGCGCTGCGCCTACGCGCCCGATGCCGAAGTGCGCCGCATCGGCGCCAAGACCGGCATGGTGTTCCAGCATTTCAACCTGTTCCCGCACCTCACGGTGCTGGAGAACCTGATCGAGGCGCCCATGGTGGTGCAGGGCCTGGCGCGCGACGCGGCCATCGCCCGCGCCGAGGCGCTGCTGGACAAGGTGGGCCTGGCGCAGAAGCGGGACAACTATCCCTCGCGCCTGTCGGGCGGCCAGAAGCAACGCGTGGCGATCGCGCGTGCGCTGTGCATGGAGCCCGACATCATGCTGTTCGACGAGCCCACCTCGGCGCTGGACCCCGAACTCACGGGCGAGGTGCTGCGCACCATGCGCGAGCTGGCCGAGGAGCGCATGACCATGCTGGTCGTCACGCACGAGATGGGTTTTGCGCGCGAGGTGGCGAATACCGTGGCCTTCATGGACCAGGGTGAACTCATCGCGGCGCGTCCGGCCGGGGAGTTCTTTGCCGATCCCGGGCATGAGCGGGCGCGGGCGTTCTTGCAGCACATGCTTTGAAGGTCTAGCGCCGAATTGGGCTCTAGCGGCGATGGAATAAGCGCTGTGAGCTATGCTTTTGGTAGCTAATGGGATTCTGTGTCGCAGGCGGGGACGGCCTCGGCCAGCGACATCCAATCCTGCGCAGGGGCTTAAAAAAGATAGCTGCCAGCGCTCGCCCAGCAAGCGCTGGACGGCGATTGGGCTAGACATTACGCGGCAGCGGACACCACCACCTCCGGCAACTCTGCTGGGTCCCGCACTTCTTCCAGCATATCCCCGCTGTGCAGCGGCAGCGCAGGCCGATCCAGCAGCGCACGCACGAAGTTCGGCTGTGCCAGTAGCGCATGGTGCACGGCCCCGTTGTACAGCTGCAGATCGCCCAGGCCGCGCGCGGCGATGCGTGCGTCCACCTCGTCGGCGCTGAGCCGGGCGGGGTCGGTGCTGTCCGATGCCATGCCCATGCACCACAACGTGCCGTACAGCGGCACGTACTGCAGATAGGGGCGGAAGATGGGAAACACCGCGCGCACCGAGGCGGCGATGCGCCCCAGGCTCTCGGGCAGGTGCACGGGCGAGCCCAGGTGCAGCGACAGCACGCCGCCGGGGTTCAGCGCGCGGCGGCAGGCGGCGTAGAACTCCATGGTGTACAGCTCCACGGCAGGGCCGAAGGGGTCGGTCAGGTCCAGGACGATCTGGTCGAAGCGCTCCTCGGTCTGGCCGATGAAGGCGCGCGCGTCGCCCAGGCGCACCTCCAGGCGCGGGTCGTCAAAGGCGCCACGGTGGATCTGGCCCAGCCAATCGCGGGCCATGGCAATCACCTCGCCATCCAGCTCGGCCAGCACCACCTGCTCGATGCCGGGCAGCTTCAGCAGCTCCTCGGCGGCGCCGCCGTCCCCCCCGCCCACGACCAGCGCACGGCGCACGCCGGGGTGGGCGATGGCCGGCAGGTGCACCATCGGCTCGTGGTAGAAGAATTCGTCGCGCTCGCTGGTCATGAAGCAGCCGTCGATGCGCATCACGCGGCCGAACTGCGGGTTGTCGAAGACCTCGATGTGCTGCCAGGCCGACTGGCGTTCGGCCAGTAGGCGGCGGTCGCTGAGGTAAAAGCCGAAGTCGGCGTTCAGGCGCTCGGCCACGTAGCGCGTGGCCTGCGCGGTGGGGGCGCCGCTCATCAGGCGCGGTCGACGCGGTGCAGGTGCGGATCGGCCGGGTTGAAGGCGGCCTGCAGGTCGTCGAAGAGCTTCTGCGCCTTGGGGCGGTTGTTCTCGGTGTAGTTGCACACGTACACGTCCAGCGTGACGTAGCCCGCCTCGGGCCAGGTGTGGATGGACAGGTGCGACTCGGCCAACACCACCACGCCGGTGACGCCGCCGCCTTCGCCAAAGCTGTGGAACAGGCTGCCCACGGTGGTCAGCCCGGCGGCGGCCACGCGCTCCTTGCAGAACGATTCCAGGTGCGCGGCGTCCAACATCAGGCGGCTGTCGCAGAGACAGCCATACAGGTCGCCGATCAGGTGCAGGCCCGTGGCCTGGCGCTGGGGGACAGGAGCCGGGATGGGAACGACGGACTGGAGATTCTTCATTATCTGGAGCCTTTTCTCTTTCTGCGGGGGTGGCAGGAAACGGCGCCGCGGTCGGACGCCGTCCGCCGGGTACCGACCAGCACGCTGCCGGGAGGCAGACGCGCAACGGAAGAAAAGGGAATGTCGCAGGCACATTGCCGCGCCTTCGTTCCGTTGTGCGTCGATGACGCCCATGCAGCAACGCTGACAAGCAATCCGCCCGGAGGGTCGGGCGGGACATTTCTTAAGAACCGACAAGTATAGCCAAACGTCATATGCAAACCACAGGTTTTAATGAGAGGCGCAGCCGAGCAGAGGGGTTTCCCCTATGATGCCGGGTTAGCCTCGCGCTCTGTCGTAGAGCTGGGCGTATCTGCATACACCATGTCCTCCCCACCCTCATCGCCGGGCGACGCCCTCGTGGAACTGCGCAACGTCACCTTCGGGTACGGCGAGCGGGTGATCCTGCGCGACCTGTCGCTGGCCGTGCCGCGTGGCAAGGTCACGGCGCTGATGGGTGCTTCGGGCGGGGGCAAGACGACGGTGCTGCGCCTCATTGGCGGCCAGCAGCGCGCCCAGCAGGGCGAGGTGCTGGTGGGCGGCCAGGACGTAGGGCGCATGGATACCGCGCAGTTGTATGCCGCGCGCCGACGCATGGGCATGCTGTTCCAGTTCGGCGCATTGTTCACCGACATGAGCGTGTACGAGAACGTGGCCTTTCCGCTGCGCGAGCACACCGATCTGCCCGAGGACCTGATCCGCGACATCGTGCTCATGAAGCTGCATGCCGTGGGCTTGCGGGGAGCGCGGGACTTGATGCCCAGCCAGATCTCCGGCGGCATGGCGCGGCGGGTTGCCCTGGCACGGGCCATTGCCCTGGACCCCGAGCTCATCATGTACGACGAGCCGTTCGCCGGGCTTGACCCGATCTCGCTGGGTACTGCTGCGCAACTCATTCGCCAACTCAACGATGCCATGGGGCTGACCACCATCGTCGTCTCGCACGATCTGGAAGAGACCTTCCGCCTGGCGGACCACGTCATCATCCTGGGACCCGGCACGGTGGCCGCCCAGGGCACGCCCGAAGAGGTGCGCGCCAGCACGGATCCGCTGGTGCACCAGTTCGTGCACGCGCTGCCTACCGGGCCGGTGCCGTTTCACTACCCCGGCCCCAGCGTGGCCGACGATTTCGGCCCCTTGCGCTCGCCCAGCGTGGACGCCCACGCCAGCGGAGGTACCCCATGAGCTGGTGGCGTCCCACGCACGTAGGCTACGCCGTGCGCACGAAGCTGGCCGATGTGGGCATGGGCGCGCGCCTGTTCGCGCGGCTGCTGGGGCTGTTCGGCGATGTGATGCGCCGCCCTGGCCTGGTGCGTGACCAGGTGCACTTCCTGGGCAACTATTCGCTGTCCATCATCGCCATGTCGGGCCTGTTTGTGGGCTTCGTGCTTGCGCTGCAGGGCTACAACGTGCTGCAGCTCTATGGCTCGGCCAACTCACTGGGCCTGGTGGTCACGTTGGGCCTGGTGCGCGAGCTGGGGCCGGTGGTCACGGCGCTGCTGTTTGCCGGACGCGCGGGCACGTCGCTCACGGCCGAGATCGGTTTGATGCGCGCCGGCGAACAGCTGTCGGCCATGGAAATGATGGCCGTGGACCCGGTGCGCCGCATCCTGGCGCCGCGCTTTTGGGGCGGCGTGATCGCCATGCCGCTGCTGGCACTGGTGTTCAACGCGGTGGGTGTGATCGGTGGCTGGCTGGTCGGCGTGGTGCTCATCGGCGTGGACGGCGGGGCGTTCTGGGGCCAGATGCAAAGCGGTGTCGACGTCTGGAAGGACGTGGGCAACGGCATCGTCAAGAGCCTCGCGTTCGGCGTGGCCGTCACCTTCATCGCGGTGCTGCAGGGCTTCGTGGCCAAGCCGACGCCGGAAGGCGTCTCGCGCGCTACCACGCGCACGGTGGTGATGGCGTCGCTGTCCGTGCTGGGGCTGGACTTCGTCCTCACCGCCTTGATGTTCAGTATCTGACGGCGACCATGCGTCTGTCTTGAGGAAATTCACCATGCAGCATTCCAAAAACGATTTCTGGGTGGGGCTGTTCGTCCTGCTGGGCGGCGCGGCGCTGGTCTTCCTGGCCCTGCAGTCGGCCAACCTGTTGAACCTGAACTTCCGCTCGGGCTATACCGTGACGGCGCGTTTCGACAACATCGGCGGGCTCAAGCCCAAGGCCGCGGTGCGCAGCGCCGGCGTGGTGGTGGGGCGCGTGCAGTCCATTGGCTTCGACGTCACGACCTACCAGGCGCGCGTGACACTGGAGCTGGAAAAGCGCTATGTGTTCCCCAAGGACAGTTCGCTCAAGATCCTGACCAGCGGCCTGTTGGGCGACCAGTACATCGGCATCGAGCCGGGTGCCGACGAGAACAACCTGGCCGAGGGCGACATGGTGACCGCCACCCAATCCGCGGTAGTGCTGGAAAACCTGATCGGCCAGTTCCTGTATGGCAAGGCCGAAGAAGGTGCTTCGTCCAATGGAGGTACCAAGAAATGACAAATCAACCTCGCTTCACGGGCTGGACTGCCCGCTGGGCGGCGCTGTTGCTCGGCGCGGCCCTCATGAGCGGCTGCGCCACGGGCCCCAACGCCAACCCCGCAGATCCGTTCGAACCCTTCAACCGCGGCGTGCATTCGTTCAACGACAGTGTGGACAAGGCGGTGCTCAAACCCGTCGCCACCGTTTACCGCGACGTGACGCCGCAGCCGGTGCGTACGGGCGTGAGCAACTTCTTTGGCAACCTGGGCGATGCCTGGTCGTTCGTCAACAACCTGCTGCAGTTCCGCGGGCTGGAGGCTTACGAGAGCCTCGTGCGCTTCACCACCAACACCTTCTTCGGGCTGGGCGGCGTACTGGACATTGCCAGCGAGGCAGGCATCGAGCGGCACAAGCAGGACTTTGGCCTGACGCTGGGCCGCTGGGGCGTGCCCACGGGGCCGTATCTCGTGCTGCCGCTGCTGGGGCCGTCCACCGTGCGCGACACGGCCGCTTTGCCGGTAGACAGTTGGGGCAACCCGCTGGGCCAGCTCGACCCGGTGGAGGTCCGCAATTCCCTGTACGGCCTGCGCCTTGTCGATAAGCGCGCTAGCTTGCTGCGCGCGGGCTCGGTGCTGGATACGGCGGCCCTGGACCCCTACAGCTTCACGCGCGACGTGTACCTCAAGGTGCGTAGTGGCGTGTCAGGCGCACGCGACGAGGGCGCCTATGAGGAAAACGGGGGCAAGCTGCCTGACGACGAGTACTGAAAACCCGCAAAGGCCGGCCTGACAAGCACTCGGGCCCCTGGCTGACAGGCGCGGTTGCAGTTGCTTGCATCCCTGCACGGTGGCGACGCATGTGCAGCGCGGGGCGCCCTCCACAATCTACCCAACGAAACCAGACATGGCAGCGCACGGCGTGGCGCTGCACGCAAGGAGCCTCACTATGATGAACCGCCGTACCCTGATCCATGCCGCCGCCGCGATGGCGGTGGCCACGTGGGTGGCCGTGCCCCAGGCCGCGCTGGCGGCCGACGAGGCGCCGGATGCCCTCGTCAAGCGCCTCTCGGTCGATGTGCTGGAGACGCTGCGCAAAGACAAATCCATTAAGGCCGGCGACGTGGACCGCATCATGGCGCTGGTGGACAAGACCATCCTGCCCCACGTGAACTTCCGCCGCATGACGGCAGCGTCCGTCGGGCCGGGCTGGCGCAAGGCCACGCCGGAGCAGCAGGCGCGCCTGCAGGACGAGTTCAAGACACTGCTGGTGCGCACTTACGCGGGCGCGCTCAGCCAGGTCACGGACCAGAGCATCGTTGTGAAGCCGCTGCGCGCAGCCGCCGAAGACAAGGACGTGCTCGTGCGCACCGAAATCCGCGGCCGGGGCGACCCGATACAACTGGACTACCGCCTGGAGAAGACGCCGGGCGAGGGTGCGGGCTGGAAAATCTACAACCTCAACGTTATGGGTGTGTGGCTGGTGGAAACCTACCGCAGCCAGTTCGCGCAGGAGATCAACGCCAAGGGCGTGGATGGCCTGATCGAGGCGCTGGTGGCGCGCAACAAGGCCAACGCCGCCTCCAGCGCCAAGTAACCAGAACAGAAAGAACCGAAAGGCCTGTGCATGCTGGTGCTGCCCGCTGAACTCACCCACCGCCACGCTGGCGCCACCCTGCGCATGCTGCTGCAAGGGCTCAAGGCCCAGGACGAATCGCTGGTGGTGGTGGATGCCGGTGCGCTGACGGCCTTCGACTCCTCCGCACTCGCGGTGCTGCTGGAGTGCCGCCGCGCAGCGGTGTTCGAGAACCGCGGTTTCGTGGTCAAGGCCCTGCCGCCGGCGCTGTCCAGCCTGGCGGGGCTGTACGGGGTGCAGGAACTGCTGCCCGCCCTGTAGCGGCGGCCTGCGGGGCTGCCCGCACCTGCGGGTTGCCTGCCGGCCAAACCCCTGCGGACACGCGCGCAAGAGCCCCCCTTTAGAATGCCGCTCTTCCATGCCCGCCGTCTCCTTCCAATCCATTTCCAAGAGCTTTTCCACTCCCCGAGGGCCTTTCCAGGCGCTGCAGGATGTCAGTCTGGACATCGAGGAGGGCGAGTTCTTCGGCCTGCTGGGCCCCAACGGCGCCGGCAAGACCACGCTGATCAGCATCCTCGCCGGGCTGGCGCGCGCCACCAGCGGCCGCGTCAGCGTGCTGGGCCATGACGTGCAAACCCAGTTTGCCGACGCGCGCAGGCTGCTGGGCGTGGTGCCGCAGGAACTGGTGTTCGACCCGTTCTTCAACGTGCGCGAGACGCTGCGCATCCAGTCCGGCTACTTCGGTGTGAAAAACAACGACGCCTGGATCGATGAGCTGCTGGAGAACCTGGGGCTGGCCGACAAGGCCACGGCCAATATGCGCCAGCTCTCGGGCGGCATGAAGCGCCGCGTGCTCGTGGCCCAGGCGCTGGTGCACAAACCGCCCATCATCGTGCTGGACGAGCCTACGGCCGGCGTGGACGTGGAGCTGCGCCAGACGCTGTGGCAGTTTGTGGCGCGCCTCAACAAGCAGGGCCACACGGTGCTGCTGACCACCCATTACCTTGAAGAGGCCGAGGCGCTGTGCACGCGGCTGGCCATGCTCAAGCGCGGGCGCGTCGTGGCCTTGGCGCGCACGTCCGAGCTGCTGCAGGCGGCCTCCACCAACGTCCTGCGGTTCAAGACCGACGATACGCTGCCGGCCGACCTGGCAGCGCTGGCGCGCGTGACCGGCCGCGTGGCCCAGTTGCCCGCGCAGGACGCGCAGGAGATCGAGCAGTTGCTGGCCCGGCTGCGCGCCGCCGGCGTGCGCGTGGAGGATGTGGAGATCCGCAAGGCCGACCTGGAGGATGTGTTCCTCAATGTCATGGCGGCCGAGCAGGAGGAGCACGCATGATCGGCTGGCAGACCCTGTTCTACAAGGAAGTGCTGCGCTTTTGGAAGGTGGGCTTCCAGACCGTGGCGGCGCCGGTGCTCACGGCGGTGCTGTACCTGCTGATCTTCGGCCATGTGCTCGAAGACCATGTCAAGGTCTATGACCGGCTGAGCTACACCGCCTTCCTGGTGCCCGGCCTGGTGATGATGAGCGTGCTGCAGAACGCCTTTGCCAACAGCTCGTCCAGCCTGATCCAGAGCAAGATCATGGGCAGTCTGGTGTTCGTGCTGCTCACGCCGCTGTCGCACCGTGCCTGGTTCGCGGCCTACGTGGGCTCGTCCATGGTGCGCGGCCTGGTGGTGGGCCTGGGTGTGTTCATCGTCACGCTGGCGTTCGCCACGCCGCAGTTCGCCGCGCCGCTGTGGATTCTTGCGTTCGCGCTGCTGGGCGCGGCGCTGCTGGCCACGCTGGGGGTCATCGCGGGACTGTGGGCCGACAAGTTCGACCAGATGGCGGCATTCCAGAACTTCATCATCGTGCCCATGACCTTCCTGTCGGGCGTGTTCTATTCGGTGCAATCGCTGCCGCCGTTCTGGCAGGGCGCAAGCCACCTGAACCCGTTCTTCTACATGATCGACGGCTTCCGCTACGGCTTCTTCGGCGTGAGCGACGTCTCCCCCTGGCTCAGCCTGGGCGTCGTCAGCCTGGCATGGGCGCTGGTCAGCTTGTTGGCGCTGCACCTGCTGCGCACGGGCTACAAAATCAGGAACTGACATGACTGCAGACCAACTCAAGGACATCATCAGCGCGGGCATGGCCTGCGACCACATCACGCTGGAGGGCGACGGCCGCCACTGGTACGCCACCATCGTGTCGTCCGAGTTCGAGGGCAAGCGCCCCATCCAGCGCCACCAGCGTGTCTACGCCACACTGGGCGCACGCATGCAGTCGGACGAGGTGCATGCGTTGTCCATGAAGACCTTCACCCCCGCCGAGTGGGCGCAGGCCCAGGCGGGCGACTGATACGGCCCCGTCCTTCGCAAGATGGCCGTGCGGCCGGGACCGTGCCCCGGCGCGGGGGCGGCATGGGCGTCATGCCCCGGTCCTCGCCGGTGGATGGGCGCATACACCGTCGCGCGGCGTTCCCCCAAAGAAGTCGCGCACTATTCTTTTAATAGCTGCTACCGCTTGATAGATAAGCGCTAGAGCCATTTTTGGCACTGAATGCAGCAACCGGCAAACCCATGGACAAACTCCTGATTCGCGGTGGCCGCCCCCTGGTGGGCGAGGTGCCGATTTCCGGCGCCAAGAACGCCGCGCTGCCCGAGCTGTGCGCCGCGCTGCTCACGACCGACCCGGTCACCCTGCACAACGTGCCGCGCCTGCAGGACGTAGCCACCATGCTGCGGCTCATCCGGAACATGGGCGTGCAGGTGGACCGCATCGCTAACCCCGACTGTTCCGTGGCCGATGCGGCCGGCATAGTGCGCCTGGACGCGGGCGGCCTGTCCACGCCCGAGGCGCCCTACGATCTGGTCAAGACCATGCGCGCCTCGGTACTGGCGCTGGGGCCGCTGCTGGCGCGTTTCGGCGAGGCCACGGTGTCGCTGCCGGGCGGCTGCGCCATCGGATCGCGTCCGGTGGACCAGCACATCAAGGGGCTGCAGGCCATGGGCGCGCAGATCGTGGTCGAGCACGGCTACATGATCGCCAGGCTGCCGCAGGGGTGCACGCGACTCAAGGGGGCGCGCATCACCACCGACATGGTCACGGTGACCGGCACCGAGAATCTGCTCATGGCCGCCACGCTGGCTGAGGGGGAGACCGTGCTGGAGAACGCCGCGCAGGAACCCGAGGTGGCGGACCTGGCCGAGATGCTCATCAAGATGGGCGCGCGTATCGAGGGCCATGGCACCAGCCGCATTCGCATCCAGGGTGTCGAGCGGCTGCACGGCTGCGAGCACGCCGTCGTGGCCGACCGCATCGAGGCCGGCACCTTCCTGTGCGCCGTGGCCGCCACGGGCGGCGATGCGCTGCTGCGCCACGGGCGTGCCGACCACCTGGACGCCGTGATCGACAAACTGCGCGACGCGGGCGTGCAGGTGGCGCCGGAAGAGGGTGGCATCCGCGTGCGCAGCCCTGGCGCGGCGCAGCTCAAGGCGCAGGGCTTTCGCACCACTGAGTACCCGGGCTTTCCCACCGACATGCAGGCGCAGTTCATGGCGCTGAACGTGGTGGCCCAGGGCACCGCCACGGTGGCCGAGACGATCTTCGAGAACCGTTTCATGCACGTCAACGAACTGCTGCGCCTTGGCGCGAAAATCCAGACCACGGATGGCCGCGTAGCGGTGATCGAGGGGCTGGGCGGCGCGGCGCCTGCGGGCGCGCGGCTATCGGGCGCCACCGTCATGGCCACCGACCTGCGCGCCTCGGCCAGCCTGGTGATCGCAGGGCTGGTGGCCGACGGGGAAACGCTGGTGGACCGCATCTACCATCTGGACCGCGGCTACGACTGCATGGAAGCCAAACTGCGCGGCCTGGGGGCCGACATCGAGAGAATTCAATGACGCAGCAGATCACACTCGCCCTGTCCAAGGGCCGCATCTTCGAAGAAACCCTGCCTCTGCTGGCCGCTGCCGGCATCGAGGTGCTGGAAGACCCGGAGAAGTCGCGCAAGCTCATCCTGCCCACCAGCCGCCCCGAGGTGCGCGTGGTGCTGGTGCGTGCCACCGACGTGCCGACCTACGTGCAATACGGCGGCGCCGATCTGGGTGTGGCCGGCAAGGACTCGCTCATCGAGCACGGCGGCCAGGGGCTGTTCCGTCCGCTGGATCTGAAGATTGCCAAGTGCCGCGTGAGCGTGGCCGTGCGCGCCGATTTCGACTACCGCGAGGCCGTCACCCAGGGCTCGCGCCTGAAGGTGGCCACCAAATACACCAGCATCGCGCGCGATTTCTTCGCCAGCAAGGGCGTGCACGTGGACCTCATCAAGCTCTACGGCAGCATGGAACTGGCGCCGCTCACCGGCCTGGCCGATGCCATCGTGGACTTGGTCTCCACTGGCAACACGCTCAAGGCCAACAACCTGGTGGAGGTCGAGCAGATCATGGACATCAGTTCGCACCTGGTGGTGAACCAGGCCGCGCTGAAGCTGAAGCAGGCGCCGCTGCGCCGCATCATCGACGCATTCGCCTCCGCCGTGCCGCAGGGCTGAGGGGTGCGCAGGGCTGCGTCTGCGCCGCTTTGGTTCCGCGTCCATCGCCCGGCGTTGCAACCGCGCGCCGTGGCCCGAGTTATGGTGAGAACATCGTGGCCGGGCACCCCTCGGCTTCCGCAACGGCGCGCCGATTCCTTTCGTACATTCTGAGTAGGTCCACTATGCAATTCGTAGCTGCTCCCGTCCGCCTGTCCACCGCTGACGACACTTTCGAGGTGGAGTTTTCCGCACGCCTGCACTGGTCGGCGGACACGGATGCGGCCATCGAGCAGCGCGTGGCGGGCATCCTGGCCGACGTGCGCGAGCGCGGCGACGCCGCAGTGCTGGAGTACACGCAGCGCTTCGACGGCCTGCATGCGCAGGGCTTGCCGTCGCTGGAGCTCAAGGCCAGCGAACTGCAAGCCGCCTTCGACGGCCTGCCCGCGGCGCAGCGCGATGCGCTGACGGCCGCCGCCGCCCGCGTGCGCCGCTACCACGAGGCGCAGAAAAAGGCCAATGGCGAAAGCTGGAGCTACCGCGACGACGACGGCACCCTGCTGGGCCAGAAAGTCACGCCGCTGGACCGCGTGGGCATCTACGTGCCGGGCGGCAAGGCCGCGTACCCGAGCAGCGTGCTCATGAACGCCATTCCCGCGCACGTGGCGGGCGTGCAGGACATCATCATGGTCGTGCCCACGCCACAGGGCACCAAAAACCCGCTGGTGCTGGCCGCGGCGCATGTGGCGGGCGTCACGCGCGCCTTCACCATCGGCGGCGCGCAGGCCGTGGCGGCGCTGGCCTATGGCACGCAGACTATTCCCAAGGTGGACAAGATCACCGGCCCCGGCAACGCCTACGTGGCCAGCGCCAAGAAGCATGTGTTCGGCACCGTGGGCATCGACATGATTGCCGGCCCCAGCGAGATTCTGGTGCTGGCCGACGGCAGCACGCCGGCGGAATGGGTGGCGATGGACCTCTTCTCGCAGGCCGAGCACGACGAGCTGGCCCAGTCCATCCTGCTGTGCCCCGATGCGGCCTACATCGACCAGGTCCAGTCCGCCATCGACCGTCTGCTGCCCCAGATGCCGCGCGCCGAGATCATCGCCAAGAGCCTCACCGGGCGCGGCGCGCTCATCCACACGCGCAGCATGGAAGAGGCGTGTGAGATCAGCAACCGTATCGCTCCCGAGCACCTGGAGGTGAGCAGCCGCGAGCCGCACCGCTGGGAGCCGCTGCTGCGCCACGCGGGCGCGATCTTTCTGGGCGCCTACACCAGCGAATCGCTGGGCGACTATTGCGCCGGGCCCAACCATGTGCTGCCCACCAGCGGCACGGCACGCTTCTCGTCGCCGCTGGGCGTGTACGACTTCCAAAAGCGCAGCAGCATCATCGAGGTGAGCGAGCAGGGTGCGCAGAGCCTGGGCCGTATCGCCAGCGTGCTGGCGCATGGCGAGGGGCTGCAGGGGCATGCACGGGCGGCGGAGATGCGGCTCAAGTTCTGACCGCTCCGACAGCCTGTACGCCTACCAAGCCACCTTGCGAGGTGGCTTTGTCTTTTCAAAAATGAGAGCGCGTGGCGCTGAATGAACAAGCCTTAAAAGCGAAAAACACAGCGAACTCAACAAACACGAATTTCGTGTGACACGAAATTCGTGTACGATGAACGCATGAAGAACGTCACCATCACCGTGGACGATCCGGTGCTCGAATGGGCCCGGATCGAGGCGGCGCGGCGCGGCACCAGCGTGTCGCGCATGGTGGGGGACTTTCTAGGCGAGATGCAGCGCCGCGAGGACGCCTATGAGCGTGCCTACCTCGCCTGGCGCACGGACGAGCGCACCTGGCGCGCGGGCGCCGCAGCGCGGCGTATCCACGGTTTCGAGCGCAGTCCTGCCCACGTAGGTGAGGCGCCACAGCCACTGCAGCGCAGCCTGGAGCAACCCGTGTTTGTGGACACGGCCGTGCTGGTCGCCGCCGAGGACGGCGCCGAAGCCGCCCTGCAAGCCCCGGTGCTGGCCTGTCTGGACTTGCTGTGGCGCGAGCGCCTGGGGCGCGTCAGCAGCCAGGTGCTGGCCGAGTTTTACGACACCGTGACGCGCGCCGCCAGCGCGCCCATGCCGCACGGCGATGCACGCGCGGCCATCCGCCGCTACCACAGCTGGACGCCCTGGCAGATCGATGCTGCCACGCTGGAGACCGCCTGGGCGCTGGAGGCGCGGCACCAACTGGCCTGGGGCGACTGCCTGGCGCTGGCCTCCGCGCAGCACAGCGGCTGCGCGAGCCTGCTGTCGCTGAGTCTGCCGCAGGGCGCGCAGTATGGCGGCGTAGAGGTGCTGCATCCGCTGCATTGCGCGTTGGCTGTCCCCTGATGTGGCGGCGCCGCCCGATCGAATGGAGTGATGAACGCATGACAACCCCTTCTGCCGAACTGCCCGCGCTGGCGCGCATCCGCGACGACGTGCGCGCCATGCAGGCCTACGTCGTGGCCGATGCCACCGGCTACCTGAAGATGGACGCGATGGAGAACCCCTTCGGCCTGCCGCCCGCGCTGCAGGCCGCGCTGGGGCAGCGCCTGGGGCAACTCGCGCTCAACCGCTACCCCGGTACGCGCCAGAACGACCTGAAGGCTGCGCTGGCAGCCTACGCCGGGGCGCCGGCAGGCTCGGCCGTGCTGCTGGGCAATGGTTCCGACGAGCTCATTTCCCTCGTGGCGCTGGCCTGCGCGCGTGCGCAGGCGACCGTGCTGGCGCCCGTGCCGGGCTTCGTGATGTATGCGATGAGCGCGCAGCTGCAGGGCTTGGGCTTCGTGGGCGTGCCGTTGACGGCGGACTTCGAGCTGGACGAGGCCGCGATGCTGGCCGCGATCGCCCAGCACCGCCCGGCCATCACCTTCCTGGCCTATCCCAACAACCCCACGGCCACGCTGTGGGACGAGGCCGTGGTGCAGCGCATCATCGACGCTGCCGGCGCGCAGGGCGGCATCGTGGTCATGGACGAGGCCTACCAGCCCTTTGCCAGCCGCAGCTGGATCGAGCGCATGCGCGCGCAGCCCGAGCGCAACGGCCATGTGCTGCTGATGCGCACGCTCTCCAAGTTCGGCCTGGCCGGCGTGCGCCTGGGCTACATGATCGGCCCCGCCACGCTGGTGGCCGAGGTCGACAAGGTGCGCCCGCCGTACAACGTGAGTGTGCTGAACACCGAGGCCGCCCTGTTCGCGCTGGAACATGCCGACGTGTTCGCCGCCCAGGCCGACGAGCTGCGTGCCGCGCGCACCGAGCTGCTGGCCGCGCTGCGCGCCATGCCCGGCATTGAGCGCGTGTGGGACAGCCAGGCCAACATGGTGCTGGTGCGTGTGCCCGATGCCGCCCGCGCCTATGAGGGCATGAAGGCCCGCAAGGTGCTCGTCAAGAACGTTTCTACAATGCATCCATTGCTGGCAGGCTGCCTGCGTCTGACGGTGGGCAGCAGTGCCGACAACGCCCAGATGCTCACAGCGCTCCAGGCATCCCTATGACTTCCTCCGCACTCGTTCCTTCTTCCGCAGAACTCTGCCCCGACCGCACGGCCGAGGTCAGCCGCACGACGGCCGAGACGCGCATCACCGTGCGCGTGAATCTCGACGGCACCGGCGTGGCCAGCCTGCACACCGGCATCGGCTTCTTCGACCACATGCTCGACCAGATCGCGCGCCATGGGCTGATCGACCTGCAGATCGACTGCGACGGCGACCTGCACATCGACGGCCACCACACGGTGGAAGATGTGGGCATCACGCTGGGCCAGGCTTTCGCGCGGGCCGTGGGCGACAAGAAGGGCATCCGCCGCTACGGCCATGCCTACGTGCCGCTCGATGAAGCCCTGTCACGCGTGGTGGTGGATTTCTCGGGCCGCCCGGGGCTGCACCTGCACATTCCGTTCACCGCCGGGAGCATTGGCGGTTTCGACACGCAGCTCACCTACGAATTCTTCCAGGGCTTCGTGAACCATGCGGGCGTGACGCTGCACATCGACAACCTGAAGGGCATCAACGCCCACCACCAGTGCGAGACGGTGTTCAAGGCCTTCGCGCGCGCGCTGCGCGCCGCGCTGGAGCGCGACCCGCGCGCCGCAGGCGTGATCCCCTCCACCAAGGGTTCCCTGTAAAATTCAAGCCAAATTGGCCTGTAACGCTTATCCATCAAGCGCAAGCAGCTATGAATAGTGAAGCAAAAACCGTCGCGGTCGTGGACTACGGCATGGGCAACCTGCGCTCCGTCTCGCAGGCCGTGCAGGTCGCGGCGCAGGGCAGCGGTTTCCGGGTAATGGTCACCGCGCACCCCGATGAGGTGCGCGCGGCCGACCGTGTGGTGTTGCCCGGCCAGGGCGCCATGCCGGACTGCATGCGCGAGTTGCGGGAGTCGGGCCTGCTCGAATCCGTGCTGGAGGCTGCCGCGTCCAAGCCGCTGTTTGGCGTATGTGTGGGCATGCAGATGCTGCTGGACCACAGCGCCGAGGGCGACACCCCCGGGCTGGGCCTGATCCCGGGCGAGGTGCTCAAGTTCGACCTGGCCGGGCGCACCCAGCCCGACGGTAGCCGCTACAAGGTCCCCCAGATGGGCTGGAACCGCGTGCGCCAGGCGCGCCACGGCGGCGTGGCGCACCCGGTATGGGCAGGGGTGCCCGACGACAGCTACTTCTACTTTGTGCACAGCTTCTACGCGCGCCCGGCCAACCCGCTGCACTGCGCCGGCGAGGCTGACTACGGCGGCCCCTTTGCTGCGGCCATCGCACGCGATAATATTTTTGCTACCCAGTTCCACCCGGAGAAAAGCGCCGAGCACGGCCTGGCGCTGTACCGCAACTTCTTGCACTGGAAGCCCTGATTCTTCAACCCGGCAGGGCCGGGCCTTGTGCGGCCCGCCCCATTCCCCGCTCACCATCATGCTGCTCATCCCCGCCATCGACCTCAAGGACGGCCACTGCGTACGCCTCAAGCAAGGTGACATGGACCAATCGACCACCTTTGGCGAAGATCCCGCCGCCATGGCCCGCAAGTGGGCGGATGCGGGCGCGCGCCGCCTGCACCTGGTGGACCTGAACGGTGCGTTTGCCGGCCAGCCCAAGAACAAGGCAGCCATCAAGGCCATCCTGGCCGAGGTGGGCGCCGACATTCCGGTGCAGCTGGGCGGCGGCATCCGCGACCTGGACACCATCGAGCGCTACATCGACGCCGGGCTGCGGTACGTCATTATCGGCACGGCCGCGGTGAAGAACCCCGGCTTTCTCAAGGATGCGTGCAGCGCGTTTGGCGGCCACATCATCGTGGGCCTGGACGCCAAGGACGGCAAGGTGGCCACCGACGGCTGGAGCAAGCTCACCGGCCACGAGGTGGTCGATCTGGCGCGCAAGTTCCAGGACTGGGGCGTGGAATCCATCATCTACACCGACATCGGCCGCGACGGCATGCTCTCGGGCATCAATATCGAGGCGACGGTGAAGCTGGCCCAGGCCCTCACCATCCCAGTGATCGCCTCGGGCGGCCTGGCCGGCATCGCGGACATCGAGAAGCTCTGCGAAGTCGAAAACGAAGGCGTGGAAGGCGTCATCTGCGGGCGCGCCATCTACTCGGGCGACCTGGACTTCGCCGCGGCCCAGGCGCGCGCCGACGAGCTGGCCGGCGCGTAGGAAAGCTCAGCAGCCGGGCAGGGCGCGGCCCTTGTTGATGGCGTCCGCCGTGCCCAGCATCTGCTCCCAATAGGCCGGAAGCGTGGCCCAGGGGTTGCCCGTGTTCGTGGGGTAGTCATAGTGCCGGTCCGTGGCGTAGACCAGGCCGGTGTTGCGCTGAGGCGTGTTGGCGGACCGCAGCACCTCCTGCATGGCGCCGCAATTCGCCGCGTCATGCACCAGCGCCGCCTGCGCGCCGTTGGCCAGGTTGTAGACCCACTTGTTTGCGGGCTGGGGGTTGACGTTGCGGTAGTCGACGGCCTGGCCCTCGAAGCTCACCAGGGCATCGACCACGCTGGCGGAATCGGCGACCGGGTAGGTGCCGGGGTTGCCCACCACGCGCAACCGGGAGTCCAGGCCCTTGATGTACCGGTAGATCTCGCGGTAGAAGCCCAGCTGCTTGCTGGTCGCGTCCATCTCGTCGAGAAAGAAGCCATCGACCTGCGCGCCGTAGATCTTGCGGTAGTTGTCGATGTTGCGCTGGATGTCGGCGACCGAGCGCGCTCCCGTGCCATAGCGGGTGTAGACGTAGCCCAGCACCTTTCCGCCGTTTTGCCGGAAGGCGGTGATGGCCGCCGTGAACAGGGGGTCTTCCTTGGTGAAGACGCCATTGCTCGGGTTCAGGATGGCCGTGATGGGCACCGCCGGATAACTCTGCGCGCCGCTGGCCAGCTTTTCCCAATCCGAACCCGGGCCCGCGCTGAAGTAGGCCGGGACCAGCAGCTCCAGCGGCTGGGGCTGCGGGCGGATGTACAGCGTGCGCGTGGCGGCGCCGGCCTTGTCCTGCGTTGCCGCCGCGAGGGCCTGCAGCTGCATCTCGCCGGCCTGCGCGGCGGTCAGGCTGGAGGTGGCCACCCCGCCGCGGGTCTGTGGCTGCACGGGCGCGAAGCTGGCGCCGGCCGGGCCGCTCAGGGTGATGGCCGTGCCGTCGGGTGCCGCCGCGCCGGCGATCTTGACGCTCAGCTGCAGTTGCACGGGAGTGTTGACGGTGTGCACGTTGTCGGCTTCGGCAGGGGCGGTGAAGGCCACCTCGGCGCTGGATGCGGCGGGCGAAGAGCCGGAGTCGCTCCCCTGGCCCGATCCGCCGCCGCAGCCGGTCAAGGCCGCGGCCAGGGTCAGCAGGGATGCTGCAAGGGGATGGGAGGGGCGCGAACGGAGATGCATGGCGTTTTGGGGAGTGCTTGCGGGACTGGCAGCGGCGATTGTGCCCACGGCGCCGGTTCCCGAATCGTTCTATTGCAGCATGAAAGTCTGGTACTCCAGCCGATGCAGGCGCCGCGACAGCAGCAGCAGGCCCGCGGCCAGGGTCAGCAGGGTGGCCAGGGCGAAGCCGTAGCCATACAGGGCGGCGCCGAACGCCAGGGTCAGGCCCGTGAGCGCCACGTTGAGCAGCACGAACATGGCGCACAGCAGCAGCACGGTGCGCCGCTGGTCCAGGTAGAAGAACACGTTGAGCACGGCCATCAGGCCCACCTGCAGGCCGGCGCCGACCACCTGCACGTGCAGCAGCGGCAGGTACAGGCGCGAGATGCCCAGGGTGTCGAGCAGCCAGGGGCCGGCCACGAAGGTCACGAGCACGGCCAGGGTCTGGATCTTGGCGATCTCGCCCAGGCCCTGCTGGATGGCGTAGACCATCTCGTCGCGCATGGCCTCTATGTATTCGAGCGAGCCGCCGCCGCGCACCGCGTCGTAGAACTTGTCGTAGTACTCGACGAAGTCGGTCTCTATGCGCACCAGGAACACCGCCATGCCGGGGATGATGGACAGGTAGGACAGGAACACCGGCAGGTCGTAGATCAGCGAGGCGCGCAGGTGGCCGATGATGGGCTGCGAGGTGGGCGGGAAGAACCAGAACATGAACTTGTCCGCCCAGATGCCCAGGTTGTAGAGGAGGCCTACCGCCATCAGCGACGGGTAGAGCTTGTCGGGGTGCAGGAAGTCGAAGGAGATCAGCCGCCGCGCGGGATGGAACTCCTTGACCACCAGCAGCCACATGCCCGCCGGCAGCACGAAGTGGCCGAGCACGAAGGCGCCCAGCAGCCCCTCCAGGCCCCAGGGGCGCAGCAGCAGGGCGCTGGCCACGATCAGCCCGTAGGCCAGGCCGAACAGGCCGACGATGGCCTTGTAGCGCTTCATGCCCGACAGCAGCACCGTGAGCACCCATACGCCGCTCATCAGCATGAAGCCCGCCAGCATGAGCATCCGGTATGCCAGGCCCAGTCCCGGCAGCACGATGAACAGCGCCAGCGTGGCCAGGACACCCGCCCCCAGCAGCACGATCATCATCAGGCCGTGCAGGTTGGGCATGACCAGGTGCTTGTGCTTCTCGAACAGGCGGTCGGAGATGAAGCGGGTGAACGCGAGCTGCACCAGGCTGGTGTAGATCAGACTGCTGGCCACCAGGTAGGTGACCGAGGTCTGGAACTGCGTCACCAGGGTGGCCGGCACGACCACGCTGGCGCTGAAGATGCCGACGAGCAGGATGCCGACGATGGACAGCACCCAGGGCCCCGAGCCGATCACGCCCGCGTAGGCGTAGGCCTGCACCAGGCTCAGCAGGGTGTTCTTGCGCAGCATGTGGCGCAGTTCGAATCCAATGCCGGCCATCAGGCTGCTCCCGGGGTGCGTGCCAGGGCGCGTTCGTAGACCTGGCGGTAGCGGTCGAACATCAGGGTGTCGGTGTAGTAGCGCTCCACGCGGGCGATGGCCGCGCGGCTGGCGGCCTGCCAGGCGGCGGTGTCACCCAGCAGCTGCAGGGCGGCATCGGCCAACTGCTGCGGCTCGGCGATCGGCACCACCGCGCCAGAAGGCCCGAGCGCGCGGTCTTCCTCGTCGAGCCCTTCGAGGAGCTGGCGGCACGAGCCCACGTCGGTGGAAACGGCAGGCACGCCGGCCGCGTAGCCTTCGAGCAGCACCAGGGGCAGGGCTTCGCTGATGGAGGACAGCACCACCAGGCCGATGCGCGGCATCAGGTCCTCCACGCGCTGCATGCCGAGGAAGCGCACATGCTCCTGCAGGCCCAGGCTGCGCACCAGGTTACTGCATTCCTCGGCATAGGCCGGGTCTTCCTCGGCGGGGCCGGCGATCCAGCCCTGGGCGTCGGGGCGCTGGTTGACCACGCGGCGCATGGCGCGGATGAAGGTCTTGATGTCCTTGATGGGCACCACGCGCCCTATCAGGCACAGCACCGGCGGCGGCTCAAGCGGCCGCTGCGCGCGCAGCGGGGCGAAGCGTTCGAGCTTTATGCCGTTGGGGATGTTGGCGGTGCGCTCGGGCGCGGCGCCGTCCTGCACCTGGCGCAGCCGGTTGGCCTCGTACAGGGCCAGGATGGGATCGGCATGCGCGTAGCAGTAGCGCCCCAGCCACTCGAAGAAGTGGATCCACATCTGGCGGAAGTACGACAGCTCGGTCGGGTCGCGCTGGAAGATGTTGCGGTTGTCGCGTATCCACTCGCTCTTGAACAGGTCGATCTTGCGTTCCTTGGTGTAGATGCCGTGCTCCGACAGGATGAGCGGCACCCCGCGCGTCTGCGCCAGCAGCGCGCCCAGGAAGCCCGCGTAGCCGGTGGAGGCGCAGTGCACCGCGCGCACGGGGATCAGCTGCCGCGCCACGCGCGCCAGCAGCCACAGCGGCTGCAGCATGAGGCGCACGGTCCAGAAGAAATCGACGAACGAGGGGTCGGCGCAATGTGCGCGGTAGATGCCGCAGATGATGTCCCAGGCGCGCTTGCTGTAGAGGAAATCCCCGAGCTGCACGGACCCGCCGGGCATCATCTGCTGCGCCACTTCGCGGAATGCCTCCATGGCTCGGGGAGCCGCCGGGCCCTGGTCGAAGGCGTCCAGCAGGCGCTGCACCAGCGCCTGGCCCTGCGCGTCGCCCCTGCGCGCGGCCGGCTGCGGGTGCCAGTGGGCCTGCTCGTGCAGGAAATGCTCCTCGAAATGCACCACGTTGTCGGGCAGCGGGTACTTGAAGCCGCCGTAGTCCTCGCGCCGGCTGCCCAGGAAGACGATGGCGAAGCGGTACTCGGGGTAGGCGCGGATGATCTGGTTGATCCAGCTCGACACTCCGCCGCTCACGTAGGGGAACGTGCCCTCCAGCATCAGGGCGATGTCGGCCGACTGTGCCTTGGGGTGGTTCATGGCCGCTGGCTCCAGTAGTCGATTACGGGGCGCAGGCGCGGCAGCGCTCCCCATTGCCTGAGCTCGCGCATCAGCGCCTGCGCCTGCGCGTGGTCGCGCCGCTCGAAGGCCAGCTGCGCCAGGTAGGGCAGCACCCGGGTCGCGGGCAGGCCCAGGGCGCGGGCTTTGTCGTAGGCGTGTTCCGCTTCCTGGGTGCGGCCCAGCGCATGCAGCAGGCGCCCGCGGCGCAGGTGCATGGCGGCGTTGCCTTCCTGCCGCTGCAGCACCAACTGGCAGTAGCGCAGGGATTCCTGGATGGCGTGCGCGTGTAGGTCGCCCTGCACCAGCGCCTGGTACACCAGCTCCCAGTACAGGTCGGACAGGCGGTGCGCGCTTTGCAGCTGCTGGCTGCTGTCCGGGAGCGCGGCCTGCAGGGCGTCGAGCTCGCTGTCGATGGCGCGGTTGATGCGTTTCTCCAGGTTGTCGAGCATGCCGTAGGCCAGTAGGCGCAGGTCTTCGCTCGCGTCGCCGAGCACGCTGCGCAGGAGCGGCGAGGCCGTGCGCCCCGAGGCGTATTGCAGCGCGGCCATGGCGCGCATGCGCGCCTGTACCGGCACCTGGGCGTTGGTCAGGAACGAGTGCAGGCCGGCGTGGCGGAACTGGCTCTGCCGGCGCTGGTGCTGGTCGAATTCGGGCAGCTGCACCGCATCGAAGTCTTCCGGGAGCGACCTGCGGCGGTACAGGCGCAGGATGACGAAGGCCGCTATCACGCCCAGGAACCCCGCCACGGGCACGGCGTAGCTGCAGGCCGTCATGAGCAGCAGGGTGGCCCAGCGCGGCTTGGACAGGCGCGGCGGCAGCAGCGGCAGCAGCGACAGCGACAGCAGCACGCTGGCCGCGGCGTGCAACAGCAGATAGCTGGCCAGGGCCGCGTCCGAGCGCTCGGCCAGCAGCCATGCGCCGCTCCAGGCGCTGACCTCCAGCCCCAGTGCCGACAGGCCTAGCTTGAGGTTAAGCATGGGCGATGGCGTGCAGGCGCTGCACGGTGCGCACGGGCTGCGCGCTGTCGGGCTGCACCACGTGCGGGAAGATGCCGGCCTGGGCCAGCGATTGCTGGCTCTTGTGCTGCATCCAGCCCTCCAGGCGGTGGATGTAGCCCTCGGCCGTGGTGGCGTTGCCCAGCGGCATGAGCACGGCCAGCACCTGGCGTCCGGGCGCCTCGATCCGCCAGACCTCGTCGAGCTCGCGCTTGAGGCGCTCGATCTGCGGGGGCAGGTCCTGCTCCAGCGCGCGTTGCTGGAGCTCCAGGGCCACGACGATGCTGGGCACCTGGGTGCTTCTGTGGATGTGGGCCAGGCGCTGGAGCTCGAAGGCGAAGAGCGGCGGGCAGTCCGGGAACTGCTGCACGATGGGCTGGGCCAGCTGGCTCATGGACAGGCCGTCGGTGTAGTAGCCCAGCAGCAGCTGTATGGTCTGCAGGCTTTCCTCCTGCAGGGCGAAGAAGGGCATGTCCTGTACCACCAGCAGGCCGTACATGTCGCCCGCCAGATCGAGCAGCGGCGCAGCGACCAGGTAGCGCGTGTCCTGCTGCGCCGTCACGGCCTGGCTCACGTGGCACAGCTGGCCCGTTTGCAGGGCCTGGCGCACCAGCGGGTCGTCGGCGTGCAGTCCGTCGTAGGCGCCTATGCTGGCGCTGGGCCGGGCGGCGGCGTGCCCGTCGGACACCGCGTGCATGGCCGCGCACTCCAGCTGACAGTACTGCGACAGCAGCCGCAGCAGCGCCTGCGGGGCGAGGGCGTCGCCGCCGTCCTCGCTCCCGGCGTGGCGCAGCGCCGCGAGCGCGTCGCGCATGGACATGGGGCGGGCGATGAGTTCCTGCTCCAGGCGGTCGTGCGACAGGCGCAGCAGGTAATGCTGGCGCACCAGGTGCTCCAGGCGCTGGTCCAGGTACAGCTGCAGGGTCTCGGCGCGGCGCGTGCGCGCCTGCCAGAGGCTGGAGAACTCGCCCACCAGCATCACCAGGATCAAGCCCCCCAGGAAGTACAGCTGGGGGAAGTTGCCCCAGTGCCCCGCGTTGAGCCCCAGCCAGCAGGCCAGCAGCACGCTGGCGCCGCCCAGGCCCGCCATGGGGCCGTAGCGCAGGGCCAGCACCACGGGCGCCAGCCAGGGCCATGGGAATGTGGCCTGGATCTGCAGCGGGTCCTGTGGCGCCCAGGCCAGGCCCAGTGCGACGGCCAGCAGGGGCAGCAGCAGGGTCTCGCCCACGGTGACGGCGGGATGGGTGGCCGCGATGGCCAGCCTGCCCAGCAGATGCCTGGGCAGGCCCGTGCCTGGGAGCGCCCGTGGACGGGCGTTTTCACCGGCCGTCTGGCGGCGTGCGCCGGGGCTGTCGGAGGGTGTTGGCATGCGGCGTTCAGCGGCTGCCGGCCAGGCCGGATTGCAACAGCTTGCGGATCAGCTTCTGCGCCACCGCCGACAGCGCCTCGCGGCTCCAGCCGCTCTGGCCGCCCGAGCCGCTCCACAGGGTGTCGCCCGTGGCCACGTCCAGAATCTGCAGGGTGACGCCTGCGGCGGGCTCACCGTCCACGCCCACCTTGTAGCGCCACTCCTCCACGCTGCCCGCGAGGGCGTAGCGGATCTTCTGCTCGCGCGCCCAGGCCAGCGCGTCTTCGGAGCGCTGCGCGTCGCCGGCGCCGAACAGCGCTTCCTGCTGCGTGGTGGCGGGAGTGCGGCGCACCTGGCCCACGCCCTGCGCGCTCAGCAGCGCCTGGGCGATGGCCTCGGCGCGCTGGCCCGCCAGCGGGGTCTCGGTGTGGTTGGCGAAGGGCAGCACCACCCAGCTCGCCTGGCGGGCCAGCTGCGGCGGGTGGCTCTGGTCCAGGGTGGAGCAGGCGCTGAGAAGGGCGATCGCGCCCGTGGCCAGCAGCAGTCCCAGCTGGCGTGCACGAGAGGGGCGGCGGTGGAGCATGAAGGGTTCTCCTCGATGGTCTTAAAAATGAAGCCGGTACGACAGTTCCAGCACGCGCGTGAGTCCCAGGGACTGCACGCCTGACTTGCCCAGGCCGAAGCTCAGGCGCAAATGGTCCGGGCCCAGCACGCTGCCGGCCAGCCCCAGGCGCAGGTCGTAGCCCGCGCCCAGCAGGCTGTGCCGGGTGAGGCTTACGCTCGCGAAGGGCCGCAGCGCGCGCGTGTGGTCCTGCTCGAAGCGCATGTTGGTGGACAGCCGCACGCCGTAGAACTGGAAGCTCTCGGGCAGGAAGTAGTCCAGGCCCAGGCTCGTGACGCCCGCGGGCGCGAAGCGCTGCAGGAAGTCCTGGCCCTGCTGGCCCAGGAAGAAGGGGTGGCGGCGCTCGAAGCGGTGGGTGGACCAGAAGGCGCCCCATTCCCACGTGGGCGCGTCCTGGCGGTAGGCGTGCGAGTATTCGATCGCGGTGTGGCGCCCGCGGCCCACCTCGGCGCCCGTCTGCAGGCGGTACTGCTCGCTCCACTGCGACAGCAGCAGGCTGTCCTGGCGCGTGGCCTGGTAGCGCAGGTGAGCGGCCACGCGCGTCTTCATGCCGCCCAGGCGCAGCGCCAGGCTTTCCTCGCTGGGCAGGTGCCAGCCCAGTTCGCCGCGCAGGGACAGGCGGTTGTCCAGGCGCTGCTCGTGCTCGATGGACAGGGGCGTGGTGTCCGCGTACCCCCGGCGGCTGGCCACGCGCAGCCGGGTCTCGCCGTCGGCATGGCCCCAGCGCAGCAGCGCGCCCGCGATGTCCTCGCCGGGTGCGTCGCGCAGCTGGTCGGGCGCCGTGACGCGGCGCTGGATGCGGCTCGCGTCCAGGTCCAGCGACAGGCGCGGGCTGATGGCCAGGTGCAGCCGGGCCTCGGCCTGATCTTCGTCGATGGCGCCCAGGTCGCTGTGCCGCGAGAGCATGCCGGCGTGGTCGCTGAAGGCCAGCAGGTTGTCCGTGAGCTGCAGGTGCAGCGGGTTGTCGTCGGGCTGGCTTTCCTGCGTCTCGAAGGCGGCGCTCTGCGCCAGGCGGATGTCGCCCACCGCGGCAGCGGTATTGACGCGGTCGTAGCGCGGCAGGCGCTCGTCGAATTCCTGCAGCAGCTGGCCCGCGGCGGCCTTGTCGTCCTCGGCCAGGGCCACGGTGATCTCGGCCCACAGCGGGCGATTGGTGCGCAGGCTGCGGCTGCGCGCGTACTGGTGCCACAGGAAGCCGCGTTCGGCCGTGTATTCGCCGGCGTCCTGCAGCCAACCTATGGCGGTTTCGGCCGCGGCGTTGGAGTAGCCGCCCTGGGCATCGCGATCCAGGCGCAGTAGCTCGCGCAGCACCTCCTGTGCAGGGTCGCCGGGCCTTTGCAGCAGGATCAGGCGCGCGCGGGCGACGCGCTGCGTGGCCTCCAGCCCTTCCTCGGTGAGCCAGCGCTGGCGCGCCTGCGCGGGAGTCAGGCGCCGGCCGTTCCGCCCCTCCTGCCATTGTTGCGACAGCAGGTGGCGGCGCAGGCGCCAGGCGCGATCCGCCTCCTGGTTCTGCTCCAGGGCATCGGCGTAGTTCATGAGCCAGAGGAAGTCGCCTTCGCGTTCGGCCACATGGGGGCTGAGGTAGCGGTGCAGCGCCACCTGGGGCAGCGACAAGGCCTGGTAGGCGGCCGCCAGCGCCTCATGCAGGTCCTCGTCCGCGCTCCAGGCCTGTTCGTGCGCGGCCAGCAGCCGGCGGATCGAGGCCGCGTCGTTGCTGTCGATGAGCAGCCACAGCAGTGCCTGGCGCATGTCGGAGGACGCCGGATCGATGGCCAGCCCCTCTTCGTAGTACTGCCGCGCCTCTGCGAACCGCCCGGCGTTGTGGTGGTAGCCGCCCACCAGGCGCAGGAATTGCCCCGAGCGGCGCATTCGGGCCAGGGAATGGCGCGCGGCGTCGGGGGTGGGGTCGAGCTGATCCAGGGCGTGCGCGAATTCGTTCCACTGGTTGCGGCTGGAGTACAGGGTCAGGGCCTCGATCAGGTGGCGCGGCTCATCGTGCTGCTGCCAGGCCAGCAGTGCCACCTTGGCGGCCTCCAGGGGCTGGTCCTGCTGCAGCAGGCCGATGAGTGCGTCGTAGTCCGCGACGTCGGCATGTTGCGCGTCCACCAGTTTGCGGTAGGCGGCAATGGCGAGCTGGTCGCGCGCCCGGCTCCTGGCCAGGTCGCCCGTGAAGCGCCACAGCTCGGCGGCCGCTTCAGCGGACGCAGGAGGGTGGTCCTGCACGGCCTGCAGCCATTGCAGGCCCAGTTCGGGCTGGCGGTGCTGCAGGGCCAGCACGGCGGCATGCATGGCGCGCTCGGGGGTGATCTGTGCAGGGTCGGCCAGCAGTTGCCGCCAGGTCTGCAGGGCCAGATCGGGCTGGCCTGCGCGTTCGGCCAGCTGCGCCAGCAGCTCCAGCGCCTCGGGGTCCTGCGCGTGCTGGCGCAGGTAGTCGATGGCGGGCTGGGGTTCACCCAGGCGTTCCTGCGCATCGACCAGGGCGCGCATCAGGCGTGGGTCGCCGGAGCGGCTGCGCAGCTGGTGGCGCAGCGCCTGCACCAGCGCTGCATCGTCGAACTGGCCCGGCGCCAGCCGCAACACGGCCTGCCAGGCGGCGTCCTGGTTCGTCTGGCGCGCCAGGACGAGCCAGTTCTCCAGCGCGATGCCGGGGCGCTGCGTCCACTCAGACACCTGTGCCAGGCGCTCGCGCCATCGCATGTCGGCGGGGTTCTGGCGCACCGCGGCGTTGGCGATGGTCCAGGCGTCCTCGAGCTTGCGGTTTTCCAGGAACACCTCGTAGCCCAGGGTGTAGGTCTTGTCGTCGAAGGGCAGGGCGGGCGAAGGCCGGGCGGAGGCCTTGTCCGCCACCTGCTGCGCGAGGCGCAGGGCCGGATGCACGAGCAGGTCGGCGCCATCGTCGAACACCGGCCCCGCCAGCGCGGCAGGCGGCTGCGGGCGCCAGGCGACGGGCCGCAGCGCGAAGTCCTGCTCGGCGCTGGCCCATTGGGTGGCCTGCCGTTCGAGCGCCATGCGCAGCAGGCGGCGCACGTAGTGCTCGGCCACGTCGGGGCGGCCTGCGGCGCGTGCCAGCTGCGTGAGCATGAACAGGGTCTGCGGGTCGTCGGCCAGGGGGCCCAGCTCGCGCTCGGCCAGCTCCAGGGCGGCCGCGGTCTGGTTGCCCGACCGCAGTGCGGCAATGGCCGCGCCGTAGTACGCCTTGGCCTGGGCTGGGTCGGGGGTGCTGTCGCGCGCGGACAGGTAGAGCTGCGCGCAGCCCTCGTAGTCGCCGCGCGCCAGCGCTTCCCTGGCTTCGCGCTCGTAGTACAGGGCGGCCTCGCGCGGGTCCTGCGGGGCTTCCCGGCGACTGAGTGCCAGGG
This sequence comes from Diaphorobacter sp. MNS-0, assembly GCF_019602835.1. Lineage (NCBI taxonomy): Bacteria > Pseudomonadati > Pseudomonadota > Betaproteobacteria > Burkholderiales > Comamonadaceae > Diaphorobacter > Diaphorobacter sp. MNS-0. The sequence goes on from NZ_CP080761.1 coordinate 839,688, forward strand.
CGATCTCCTGCTCGCCGAACTGACTGGCCAAGGCTGCCAGCCTATCCTGCCGCTCCTGGGGCCAGCCTTCCTGCGCCAGCTGGCGTATGTGCCGCCGCAGCCCATCGAGCAGCGCGAGCCGCCTGTCAGGCTCGCGGTCCGGGACATGCCGGTACTCGGAGTGGAGCAGGTCCCATTGCGCCCACAGCGCTTCCTTGCGCAATGCGGGGTCGGCCGAGTCCAGGGCGGGCTGCAGCGTCGTGCGCGCGCTGGCGGTGTCGCCATGGGCGATCTGGCGCTGCGCGAGCAGCAGGCGCAGGCGCGGGTTGTCGGGGTCGCTGCGCAGCAGGTTGTTCAGGTAGGCGGTGGACAGCTCGGTCTCGCCGCTCGTCGCCAGGCGCTGCTCCAGGTCCTGGCGCGGGTATAGCAGCCACAGCGCGCCGCACGCCATGGCGGTGAGCAGCGCGACGAGCCAGTTGGGCGCAAGGATGGGCCGCTCAACGCTCTGGGCAGAGGATCTGGATCTGGGCGGCGGCATCGGGCAGCTTGAACTGTTGCACTGCGGTGCGGTCCTGTGCGGCAGGGCGCAGGGCGGTGAGGGTGCGCTGGCCGGCGCGCACCTGGCAGGCCTGGGTGTTGGCCAGGGCAAACTCCAGCGGCACATGGCCCTGGAGCGTGAATTGCACGCGCCGGCCATCGCCCTCGGCCTGCCAGTCGACCAGGCGGGCGTTGGCGTCGTGCAGGTAGGGGGTGGCGGCCTCGCGGCCGTCCGTTTGCAGGAAGGCGGACGGTCCGCTCAGGTGCACGTACAGGCCTTCGCCGCCCCGGCGCCAGCCCGCCACGGCCTGGCTGGCGCCTAGCCGGGGCAGCCCCAGCGCCGGGGGCAGCCGCACGGTGCGCAGGGCGCCATTGCTGCTGCGCAGGCGCCAGCCCTCGCCATCGCGGGCCATGGCGTAGTCGTAGAAGTCCTGCACCTTGGTGACGAACTCGGAGGCGTGTACGGGGTGCAGGGGCTGCGCGAGGGCCCAGTCGTAGACTTTCTTCAGCGCCTTGAGCGCGGCGGGCTTGCTGGCCGAGTAGGTGTGGTAGTAGATGCCCACGGGCTTGATGCGCCGGGGGCTGTCCGTCATCTCGAAGGTCTCTATGGCGCGCTCGAAACCGTAGTACGGCCCCGTCCACAGGTTGGTGTAGATGTTCTCGTTGGTGATGGGGGCGTAGACCTGCAAGAACCCGCCCTTGCGGATGCCCAGCGCCCCCACGGCCGTGAGCGAGGGGTTGGCGCGGCTGATGGAGGTGTTGCCGCCGTTGATGTTCAGCAGCCCGGCGCGGTGGGTGATCTCCAGCGCACGGGCGCTGGGCGCCGTGTCGCCCGTCCATTGCAGGACCTTGACGGGCTTGCCGCTGGGCGCCAGGCGCTCGTTGATGTAGTGGCTTGAGCCCACGATCTCGCGCTCCAGGTCCATGGTGTAGCCGGGAACCACCAGGGACTGCGCCGCCTCCGGGTTCTCCTTGAAAAGACCGTGCTGCACGTTCGCGTCCCACAGGAAGGGGTGGCTATAGGTATGGCTGCCGACCTCGATGTGGGGCAGGCGGAACATCTTGCGCGCCACTTCCTCCATGCGCGGGCTCAGGCCGGGGTACAGGCCGTCGGGGGCCACCTCGGCTTCGATGACGGACATGGTCTGGGGGATGCGGTACTTCTCGAATATCTCCTTGAGCAGCACCTGGGCGGCCAGCGGGCTGCCGGGGAACTCCGCCAGCGAGGGAAAGCCGTCGCCGTCCACATGGGCCAGCAACAGGCGGCGGCCGTTCTCCGTGGTCGTGTCGGGCACCGGAATGGCGGGCAGGCGCAGGGCCTGCTGCAGGAAGGCGAAGGGATCGACCAGCCAGCGCGCGTCCTCCGTTCCGGGGATCTCGAACAGCACGTTGGGGTCGAGAATGAAGCCGCCCCAGGGGGTGATGGCGCCGCCAACGAAGGTGCGGCCGCGGGCGTCGCGCAGCTCCACCAGGGGCTGGGCCTGGCGCGCCATGTCGGGCGCCAGCTGCACCAGTTCGGTCTGCCGGGAGGGCAGGGGGAGCGGGTTCTCCAGCCCCATCATGGGGGCGAGCTGCACCTGGCGCAATGCGCCCTGGGGCTCGGCCCTGTCGAGCGCCAGCCCCAGGCTACGCGTGAGGACGCGGTCGGGCGCCATGCCCCAGTCGCCCACCACCGCCAGCGGCATGCCTTCGTGGATGCGCGCCTGCAGCCATTGGCTCAGGCCGGCGCGTTTCGCCGCAGGCACGTAGCCGGAGAACCAGCTCACCACGCCGGCATAGCGGTCGCGCGCCACCAGGCCGGGCAGGCTGTCGCGCACGTCCACGTAGTCCGTCACGTAGCCCATGTGGTTGAGCGGCATCTGCAGGAAGCGGTGGGCGTTGGCGTAGTTGAGCGCGGGCGATTCGCCGCCGTTGTAGAGCACCAGCACGCGCCGCGGCACCGGCTCGATGCTGCCCATGCCGATGGTCGCCAACTGCGCGTCGGTGACCCAGGGGATGAAGCCATCCTGCAGGATCCTTTGGGCTGTGGCGCGCGTGAGCGCCCGGTCGTGCGGCGAGACGTAGTCGATCACCAGCACGGGCAGGCCGTCGCGCTGCCGGACGGTGCGCAGCTGGTCCATGAGCCATTGCCGGTCCTGGTTGGGCACTTCCTCGTAGCGCCGGGTCTTGGCATTCCAGCGCTGGTAGAGCGATTCGGCGGCCACCATCTCGACCATGCCCCGCACCTGCGGCAGGATGTCGAAACCCCGGTTGAGGATGAGCCGGATGCCGGGGAAGCGCTGGTGCAGTGTCTCGATCACCCGCACAAGCCCCTGCTGCTGGGCCTGCTCGTCGAACGTGCCCGCCAGGCGGTAGGAGTCCAGCGTGTCGAGGAAGAACCCCCGAAAGCCCCGCTCCCACAGGGGGGCGACGACGCGGCTGGCGAAGAAATCGGGCCATGCCGCCACGCTCTGGTCGATGACCTCCGACTGCCAGTCCTGGTTGCGCGCCAGTTTCCAGTCCGCCGGGATGTCCGCGTGGTAGCCGCGCGAGGGCTGCACTTCGGTCACCGAGACATAGGCTACACCTTGGTGGCGGGCTCCAGCGCGCGGGCCTGGCGCGCCGCCTCGTGGTCGGGGTCCACCACCAACAGATCGAAGGCGCGGAACTCGCCCAGGGGGATTTCATGGCCGTAGTACAGCGCCACCGCGGGCGTGGCGGCCTGGGCGCTCCAGGCCAGCGGCAGCAAGGCCAGCCCCCATGCCAGGCGCGTGCACAACTGCAACAACTGCAAAAGGAAGCGGAAGGCCATGGGACCGGAAGGGGCTGCCAATAGGGTTTTGGAGGGCTTGCGTACCCAAAATTCGAATTGTATTGGGTGCAGAATCGTATCGATTGATTTCCCAATCCATCGGATTGTCACGTTTGTTAACACTGCGTTTGCCACAATCCCGACCAGACTTGTACGCATATAGGAGGGATCTGTGATCTTGGTGACCGGAGGCGCGGGCTACATCGGCTCGCACATGTGTGTGGCGCTGGCTCAGGCGAACGAGCCGTTCCTGGTATTGGACAACTTTGGCAACAGCCGCCCCTCGGTGCTGGAGCGCATCGGGCGCATCACGGGGCGCGAGCCCGAATGCGTGCGGGGCGACGTGCGCGACGCGGCGCTGCTGCAGCAGTTGTTTGCACGCCACGAATTCACGGCGGTGATCCACTTCGCCGCGCTCAAGGCGGTGGGCGAATCGGTGCGCGAGCCCCTGGCGTACTACGACAACAACGTCGCGGGCACGGTCACGCTGCTGCAGGCCATGCGGCAGGCGGGCGTGCGCCAGCTGGTGTTCTCGTCGTCCGCCACGGTGTATGGCGACCCGGCCTCCTTGCCGATACGCGAGGACTGCCCGCTCTCGGCCACCAACCCCTACGGCTGGAGCAAGCTGATGATGGAGCAGGTGCTGGCCGACGTGGACGCGAGCGAGCCCGGCCAGTGGCGCATTGCGCGGCTGCGCTACTTCAACCCCGTGGGCGCGCACGAGAGTGGCCTGATCGGCGAGGACCCGCAGGGCGTGCCCAACAACCTCATGCCCTATGTGGCGCAGGTGGCCTCCGGCCAGCGCGAGTTCCTGAACGTCTGGGGCAGCGACTACCCCACGCCCGACGGCACGGGGCTGCGCGACTATATCCATGTCTGCGACCTGGCCGAGGGCCACGTGGCGGCGCTGCGCTACCTACGCGAGCACCCGGGCCTGCTGACGGTGAACCTGGGCACGGGCCGGCCCGTGTCGGTGCTGGAGATGGTGCGCGGCTTCGAGCAGGCCAGTGGCCGCCCCGTGCCCTACAGGCTCGCCGAGCGCCGCCCGGGCGACGTGGCGGCATGCTGGGCCGACCCGGGCCTGGCCGAGCGGCTGCTGGGCTGGCGCGCCACGCGCGACGTGCAGGCCATGTGCCAGGATGCCTGGCGCTGGCAGGACGGCGTGGCGCGCACGCTGCAGCCGGCGTGAGCCGTGGTATCTTGCGCGCCCCAGCCGTAGAACGATTCCCATGCTTGCCAAACGCATCATTCCCTGCCTTGACGTGACCGGTGGCCGTGTCGTCAAGGGTGTCAACTTTGTCGAGCTGCGCGACGCGGGCGATCCGGTGGAGATCGCCGCGCGCTACAACGCGCAGGGCGCCGACGAGCTCACCTTCCTGGACATCACCGCCACCAGCGACGAGCGCGACCTGATCCTGCCCATCATCGAGGCCGTGGCCAGCGAGGTTTTCATCCCCCTGACCGTAGGCGGCGGTGTGCGCACCGTGGAAGACGTGCGCCGCCTGCTCAATGCGGGTGCGGACAAGACCAGCTTCAACTCCGCCGCGATCGCCAACCCCGACGTCATCAGCCAGGCCTCGGCCAAGTACGGCGCGCAGTGCATCGTCGTGGCCATCGATGCCAAGCGCCGCCAGGGCGCGGAAGTGGCCGAGCGCGGCGAGGGCTGGGATGTGTACAGCCACGGCGGGCGCAAGAACACCGGCCTGGACGCCGTGCAGTGGGCCGTGGAGATGGCGCGCCGCGGTGCGGGCGAGATCCTGCTGACCAGCATGGACCGCGACGGCACCAAGAGCGGGTTTGATCTGCAACTCACCCGTGCGGTGAGCGACGCCGTGGGCGTGCCCGTGATCGCCTCGGGCGGCGTGGGCAACCTGGACCATCTGGCCGATGGCGTGCAGCAGGGCGGCGCGGATGCGGTGCTGGCGGCCAGCATCTTCCACTACGGCGAGTTCACCGTGCGCCAGGCCAAGGAGCGCATGCGCGAGCGCGGCATCCCCGTGCGGCTCTGACGCCGCGAATGGATGCCAAAAAGGCCTGTAGCGCGCTTCCAGCAAGCGCTGTAAGCTATAAAAAAAGTAGCGAACATGGGCGTTGTAGCTGCCGATGACCGACAATGGACACCATGAACTGGCTTGATCAAGTGAAATGGGATGCGCAGGGCCTGGTGCCCGTGATTGCGCAGGAGGCCGCCACGGGCGACGTGCTGATGTTCGCCTGGATGAACCGCGAGGCGCTGGCCAAGACCGCCGAGCTGGGCCGCGCCGTGTACTACAGCCGCTCGCGCGGCAAGCTGTGGTTCAAGGGCGAGGAGTCGGGCCATGTGCAGCAGGTGCACGACATTCGCCTGGACTGCGACAGCGACGTGGTGCTGCTGAAGGTGACGCAGCTGGGCCACGAGCCCGGCATTGCCTGCCACACGGGTCGTCACAGCTGCTTCTTCAACGCCCTCCACAATGGCGCGTGGCAGGCTGTCGATCCGGTCTTGAAAGACCCCGAATCCATCTACAAATAAGAAGCCATGACCCGCACCGATACCCATGCCCCTCTGTCGCAGGACGCGCTTGCGCGGCTGGCCGGCGTCATCGAGAGCCGCAAGCCCGCCAACGGCGGCGACCCTGACAAGAGCTACGTCGCGCGGCTGCTGCACAAGGGGCCTGACGCCTTCCTCAAGAAGGTGGGCGAGGAGGCGACCGAGGTGGTCATGGCGGCCAAGGACTTGGACCATGGCGCTGACAAGGCCAAGCTGGTGTACGAGGTGGCCGACCTGTGGTTCCACTCGATGATCGCGCTGGCGCATTACGGGCTTGCCCCCGCCGACGTGATTGCCGAGCTGGAGCGCCGCGAGGGCATTAGCGGCATCGAGGAAAAGGCCCTGCGCAAGGCCGCAGCCCGCAGCAGCGAAGAAGGAGGTGCGTGATGAACAACGATATCGTCGACGTGGAGCCCAGCGAGCGGGCCGAATCCCTCAAGACGGTCGGATGGGTCAGCTACATCCTGCACCTGATCGTGGCCGTGGCGGCGGTGCTGCCGGGCGCGCAGCCTAGCGCCGCGCTGCTCATCGTCGCGCTGGTGATCGACCTGGTGAAGAAAAGCGATGCCGCGGGTACCTGGCAGGCCAGCCATTTCTCCTGGCGCGTGCGCACCGTGATCTGGGCCGGCGTGCTGTACGCGGTCACTGCGCCGCTGTGGCTGGTTTTCTTTTTCCCGGGTTGGGTCGCCTGGGGCCTGATCTCCATCTGGTTCCTCTACCGCATCGTGCGCGGCATGGTGGCCATGAACAAGGGGCAGGCCATCGATGCCTGAGCAGGGCGCGCCGCAGCGGCTCAACCTCGCGCTGCAGGGCGGCGGCTCGCATGGCGCGCTGACCTGGGGCGTGCTGGATGCGTTGCTCGAAGACGGCCAGTTCCTCATCGACGGCGTGAGCGGCACCAGCGCCGGTGCCATGAATGCCGTTGCGCTGGCCCACGGATTCGCCCAGGCCGCGCGGGAACACAAAGACCCGCTGGAGGCGCACCGCGCCGGCTGCGAACTGGCGCGCGCCACGCTGGCGCGGCTGTGGGAAGGCGTGGGCACACTCGGCAGCCTGACCTGGGGCATCCCCTTGCCCGGTGCCGGGCCGCTGCTGGGCATGATGTCCCACTGGCTGTCGCCCTACCAGACCAATCCGCTGGACATCAACCCCCTGCGGAGGGTGCTGGAGCGCGAGGTGGACTTCGAGGCCCTGGCTTCTGCGCGTGTGCCGCAGTCCACCACTGTGCCGCAGGTGTTCGTGTGCGCGACCAATGTGCGCACCGGGCGCGGGGAGATTTTCACCGGCAAGCGGCTCAGCGCCGATGCCGTCATGGCTTCGGCCTGCCTGCCGCTGCTGTTCAAGGCGGTGGAGATTGACGGCGAGCATTACTGGGACGGTGGCTATTCCGGCAATCCCGCGCTGCACCCGCTGATCTACAAGACCGACTGCGCCGATGTGCTGCTGGTGCAGATCAACCCCATCGAGCACCAAGGCGTGCCCGACAGTGCCAGCGAGATCATGGAGCGCATGAACGAAGTCACCTTCAACGCCGCCCTGCTGTCCGAGCTGCGCGCCATCGAGTTCGTGCGCCGGCTGCTGGCCGAAGGCAAGCTGGACGCGCGCCGCTACAAGAGCGTGCGCATGCACCGCATCGATGGTGGCGCGGTGCTCGAGCCGTTCGGAGCCGCCAGCAAGCTGCGGGCGGACCTGGCCTTCGTGCGCCGCTTGTTCGACCTGGGCAGGGCGGCCGGCCAGGACTGGCTGCAGGCCCACCGGGCGGACGTGGGCGTGCGCACCACGGTCAACATCGCCGACAATGCGTAACCTTTCCACTGCCTGTTGACCGCCTTTTCGCCCTCCGCCATGCAGCACGACCCGAACTGCCTCTTCTGCAAGATCATCGCCGGCCAGATCCCCTCGAAGAAGGTGTACGAGGACGAGCGGGTGTTTGCCTTCCACGACATCCACCCCTGGGCGCCGGTGCATTTTCTCGTGGTGCCCAAGGTCCATCTGCACTCCATGGCGGCGGTCACGCCCGAGCACGCGGACCTGCTGGGGCACATGATGACGCTGGCGCCCAAGCTGGCGCAGGAGCAGGGCTGCAACCCTTATCCGGACGGAGGATTCCGCATCGTGGTAAATACCGGTTCCGAGGGCGGCCAGGAGATCCACCACCTGCACATGCACGTGATCGGCGGTCCCCGTCCCTGGCTCAAGGGGTAAGTCGGCGCGCCTGCAGCCGCCGTGAAGTTGCTAGGGATATGAGGGGCCCGACATATCCGCCGTCTAGAATGGGCCGTATTCGTTAGGAGATTTTCATGGGTTCGTTTTCCATTTGGCACTGGCTCATCGTGCTGCTGATCGTCGTGATGGTGTTCGGCACCAAGAAGCTCAAGAACATCGGCTCCGACCTGGGCGGCGCGGTCAAGGGTTTCAAGGACGGCATGAAGGATGGCGCCAGCACCGATGACTCGGCCACCACCAGCGCGCCCGCGGGCCAGGTGACCAACAACAGCGCGGCTGCCGACAAGACCACGATCGACGTCGAAGCCAAGCACAAGAGCTGAACGCCCACGCCTTTCCTGCCTGAGCGTTCCTCATGATCGACATTGGCCTGTCCAAGATGGCGCTGATTGGCGCCGTGGCCCTCATCGTCATCGGCCCCGAGAAGCTGCCGCGCGTCGCGCGCACGGTGGGCACCTTGCTGGGCAAGGCGCAGCGTTACGTGGCCGACGTCAAGGCGGAGGTCAACCGCTCCATGGAGCTGGACGAACTGCGCAAGATGAAAGACACCGTGGAGAACGCGGCGCGCGACGTGGAGCAGACCATCCACACCAGCGCCAGCGATTTCCAGAAGGACATGGAGCACAGCCTGGGCGACGCCTCTGCTTCCGGCAGCACCTACGGGGTGGACCAAGGCCTGTCCACCGTGGTCCCGGCGTACAAGCACCCAGCCAAGAACTGGCGCCTCAAGCGCGGTGCCATGCCCCAGTGGTACAAGGCGCGCGCGGGCGTGCGCACGCGGGTGCAGTCAGGCGCGGCGCGCGTGGCACGGTTCCGCCCCCAGAAATTCCATTGATCCCCTGATGGGCTGCGCCCCGCGCAGCCCGCGCGGGCCATGATCCCGCCCTCACTCCCACCATGTCCGAAACACCGAACCAAGAAGACGAGCTCGCCGGTACCGAGCAGCCTTTCGTGCAGCACCTGATGGAGCTGCGCGACCGCCTCGTGAAGGCCATGATCGCGGTGGGGGTCGTCGCGGCCGCCCTGTTCTTCTACCCCGGCCCCGGCCAGCTGTACGACTTCCTGGCCGCGCCCCTGGTGGCCCACTTGCCGCAGGGGGCGACCATGATCGCCACCTCGGTGATCTCGCCCTTCATGGTGCCGCTCAAGATCCTGCTGATGTCGGCATTCCTCGTGGCGCTGCCCTTCGTGCTGTGGCAGGTGTGGGCCTTCGTGGCACCGGGGCTGTATTCGCACGAGAAGCGCCTGGTGCTGCCGCTGGTGGTTTCCAGCACGGTGCTGTTCTTCATCGGCGTGGCGTTCTGCTACTTCTTCGTGTTTGGGCAGGTGTTCAGCTTCATCCAGGGTTTTGCACCCAAGAGCATCACCGCCGCGCCGGACATCGAGGCCTACCTGGGCTTCGTGATGACCATGTTCCTCGCCTTCGGCCTGGCCTTCGAGGTGCCGATCGCCGTGGTGGTGCTGGCGCGCCTGAACGTCGTGAGCGTGGAAAAGCTCAAGAGCTTCCGCGGCTACTTCATCGTGGTCGCGTTCGTGATCGCCGCCATCGTCACGCCGCCGGACGTGGTGTCGCAACTGGCGCTGGCGATTCCCATGTGCCTGCTCTACGAGTTGGGGATCTGGGCGGCGCAGCTGTTCATCCGCCATACCAAGGCGCCCGAGGATCCGCAGGAATCCGCGCCGTGAGCGTGCGCTGAGCCACCGCCGCGCTGCGGGGGGCGCCGGCGCCCGGTGGTGCACCGTTCAGGAGCGGAAACAAAAATAGCTTCCCGCGCTTTGTAGACAAGCGCGGGAAGCTATTTTTTTGATAGCAATGCCGTTCAGCGGCGCTGCTGCACGCGGGGCCGCGTGCCCGGCACCACCGATACTTCCAGCCGCGCGTCGCCGCGCTGCAGCGCAAAGCTGGCCGCGGAGCCGGGCTTGAGGGACGCCACCGCCGTGAGCAGTTGCGACACGTTGTTGGTGGCTTTGTCCTCCACGCTCAGGATCACGTCGCCCGGCCGCACCCCCGCCACTGCCGCGGGACCGCCCTGCAGCACGCCGGTGATGATCACGCCCTCCGTGGCCTTGACGCCAAAGGTCTGGGCCAGTTCGGGGGACAGTTCGTTGGGCTCCACGCCGATCCAGCCGCGCGTGACCTGCCCGTCGCGCACGATACCGTCCAGCACCAGCTTGGCCGTCGACACGGGAATGGCAAAGCCGATGCCCATGCTGCCGCCTGAGCGGGAGTAGATGGCGGTGTTGATGCCCATCAGGTTGCCATTCACGTCCACCAGCGCGCCGCCGGAGTTGCCGGGGTTGATGGCCGCGTCGGTCTGAATGAAGTTCTCGAAGGTGTTGATGCCCAGTTGGCTGCGGCCCAGGGCCGACACGATGCCGCTGGTGACCGTCTGGCCCACGCCAAAGGGGTTGCCGATGGCCAGCACCTGATCGCCCACGGCGAGCTGGTCGGAATCGCCCAGCACGATGACGGGCAGCTTGTCGAGATCCACCTTCAGCACGGCCAGGTCGGTTTCAGGGTCGGTCCCGATCACGGTGGCGCGCGCGCGCCGGCTGTCGGTGAGCGTCACCTCGATCTCGTCGGCGCCCTCCACCACGTGGTTGTTGGTGAGGATGTAGCCGTCGGGGCTGATGATCACGCCGCTGCCCAGGCCGGTTTGCGCCTGGGTGCCTTGGTCGCCAAAGAAGAACTGGAACCACGGGTCGTTGCTGCGCGGGTGGCGCACGGCTTTGCTGGTGTTGATGCTGACCACCGCTGGCGCCGCCCTGCGCGCCGCCCCACTGAAGCTGCCCGCCGCGGGCTGGGCGGACGTGGAGGAGGGCGCCTCGATGAGCGAAATGCCAGCGCCGCTGCGTGTGGCGCCGCGCTGCAGCCAGTCGGGCTGCAGGGTGGCCACCACGAAGTACGCAGCCAGCAGCACGGTGACGGATTGGGAGAGCAGGAGCCAGAGGCGTTTCATGGGGCGTGATGCGGTTGGAAGGCGAGCGCAAATTGTAGGCGTGTGCCCCGGTTTCGGGGCGTGGGACGGCGCGGAGCGAATCACCACGGATGTAGTTGCGGGCCTGGCGTTGCGAGGGGCCTGCCTCGCGTCGCATCAGCGCATCTGGAACAGTTCCTGGTGGAAGGCCTGCGTGGGCAGGCCGTGCGCGGCCAGGTCTGCCCGCAGGGCAGAGGCGAATGGTATCGGGCCGCAGAACCAGACGCTGGCGTTTCGCCATTCGGGCACCAGCGCTCGCAGACGCTCGCCGTCCAGGCGCCCGTCCTGTGCATCCACGAAGAGGTGCAGGCGCACGCCGGCGGCCTGCGCATCGACACGCAGCTTGTCCAGCGCCACCGGGTCGTGGTCGGCGGTGGTGTGGAACAGGTCGATGGGCCGGGCGGAGTGGGAGCCCCCGTGTGCGAGTTGTTTCATGCGTGCGATGAACGGCGTAATGCCGATGCCGGCGCCGATCCAGATCTGGCGTGGACGCGCGTCGTCGAATGTGAAGCAGCCGTACGGCCCCTCCACCGTCACGTGGTCGCCCACGCGCAGGCGGTCGGGCAGGCGGCTGGTGTGGTCGCCGAGGGCCTTGGTGATGAAAGTGACGCACGGGTCTTGTGGCATCCACGCCGATGCGATGGTGTAGGGGTGCGCGCCTTCCTTGGGGTCGGAGGTGACGAAGGCGAATTGCCCCGCGCGGTGCCCCGGCCAGAGGCCGTCGAGACGGATGCGCGTTTCCAGCACGCGCAGCGCGGGATACGGCTGCAATGAAACGATGCGACCCTGAACGGTGCGGCGCCCGCCCACGCGGCGGGTCAGTACCAGCACGGCTGATACCGTGCCGGCGGCCACCAGCAGGGTCAGCAGCCAGCCGATCGGCTGCGACCAGTAGCTCCACTGCACCAGCACCACGGTGTGGAAGACCAGCGCCAGGTAAGCCACGGCCAGCAACTGGTGCGTCTTGGCGAACAGCCGGTACGGAAAGCGCTTGACCAGCGCCAGCACGATGAGCAGCACCGCTGCGTAGAACGCCCACTCGCCCACGCCTTCGGCGAGGCCGCGCCAATCGCGCAGCGTGGCCTCGGCAAGGCCCAGGTTCTCGGCAGGCGAGCGCGGCGATGCCCAGCCACTTGTGCAGACGGTACATCTTGTCCAGCCCGTCCAAATGCCGCTCCAGCCACACGGGGCGCACGGCCAGCAGCATGGCGAGCGACATCGCGCCCATCACCAGCACGCCGCTGTATTGCACCCAGACGGTGCGCAGCGCGAAGTAGCCCGGCTGCGCGGGCCATAGCGTGTCGGCCATCAGCCACAGCGCGGTGAGGCCGAGCAAGAAGGCCCAGAAGGCCCACGTGATGCGTTTCATCCCAGTTCCCTGTTGGTTGTCATAGTGGTTTGCCAGGCAGTCTAGGAGCGCGTTTGCGCGGGATTTTTTAAGCAGTGTGAAGCATGGGTAAACACGTTTGATGTGGGTCAGCGCAGGGGCACATCGCGGACAATTGCCGCATGTCTCATCCTTCGCATACCGACCGGGAAGCGCTGCTGGCGGCCTTTGATGCCGAACTGCAGCCCGAACGCTTCAAGGATTACGGGCCCAATGGGCTGCAGGTGGAAGGCAGGCGCGAGATCGCGCGCATCGTCAGCGGAGTCACGGCCAGCCGCGCGCTGATCGATGCCGCCATTGCCGCGCGGGCCGACGCCATCTTCGTGCACCACGGCTTGTTCTGGCGGGGCATGGACGGCCGCGTGACCGGCTGGATGAAGCAGCGCCTGCAGCGCCTGCTGGCACACGACATCAATCTGTTTGCCTACCACTTGCCACTGGACGCGCATGCGCAGTGGGGCAACAACGCACAACTGGGGCGCGTGCTGGGCTGGGAGCCCGACCAGCGTTTTGGCGAGCAGGACCTGGGCTTTGCCGCGCCGGCGGATTTCGCAGATGTGGGTGCGCTGGCCGCGCACGTGCAAGCGGCGCTGGGCCGTGCGGCCACGGTGGTGGTGCCGGAGCAGGTACGCCACATCCGCCGCGTGGCGTGGTGCACGGGCGGCGCGCAAGGGTTCTTCGAGTCCGCCATCGCCGCGGGGGCGGATGCCTTCATCACCGGCGAGATCTCCGAACAGCAGACCCACCTCGCGCGCGAGACGGGCGTGGCCTTCATCGCAGCCGGCCACCATGCCACCGAACGCTACGGTGCGCCGGCGCTCGCGGCCCATGTCGCGCAGCGGTTGGGGTTGGAGCACCGTTTCATCGATATCGACAATCCTGCTTGAGTTTTTGCTATTAAAAATATAGCTGCTTGCGCTTTATGGTAGAGCGCTAGGGCCCTATTTGATCTATAGGCTTATTCATGAATGCACTTCCCGCGCTTGCCATCACCCAGGGGGATCCCGCAGGCATCGGTCCGGAAATCGTGGCCAAGGCGTTTCGCGATGCGCCACAGGTGCTGCGCGGCTGCTTCGTGGTGGGAGACCTGCCGACCATGCGCCGCGCGGCGTCGTGCATCATGCGGCCGGGCCAGCCCAGTTTGCCCGTGGCGCGCCTGGATGCGTACCGTGCGCCGGTCGACCTGGCCGACATTCCGCCGCGCTGCCTGCCCGTATGGCAACTGCCGGAATTGGAGGGCGTGGCCCCTGCGCCCTGGGGGCGGGTGAGCGCCGAAGCCGGGCGAGCCGCGGCGGCCTGCGTGGTGTGGGCTGCGCGTGCTGCATTGCGTGGCGAGGTTGCGGCGCTGGTGACGGCGCCTTTGCACAAGGAGGCGCTCGCGGCCGCGGGCGTGCACCATCCCGGTCACACGGAACTGCTGCAAGCCGAGGCGGCGGTCCATGCGGGCGTGTCCTTGCAGCAGATGCCCGTGCGCATGATGCTCGCGAATGACGAGCTGCGCACCGTGCTCGTCAGCATCCACGTCGCGCTGCGCGATGCCATCGCCGCGGTGACGCAGGACAGCGTGCTGCAGACGCTGCGGATCACCCATGCCGCGCTCTCGCGCAGCCTGGGGCGCGCTCCGCGCATTGGCGTGGCGGGGCTCAATCCGCATGCGGGCGAGGGGGGCTTGTTCGGCCGCGAGGAGCTCGAAATCATCGCGCCGGCCGTGACGCAGGCGCGCAGTGAGGGGATCGATGCCCACGGCCCGTTTGCACCCGACACCATTTTCATGCGCGCCCGCTCCACGCCGCAGCGCGCCGGCGAGTTTGACGTGGTGCTGGCCATGTACCACGACCAGGGCCTGATCCCGGTGAAGTACTTGGGCGTGGACAAGGGGGTGAACGTCACGCTCGGGTTGCCGCTCGTGCGCACCAGCCCCGACCACGGCACGGCCTTCGACATCGCGGGGCAGGGGACGGCGGATGCGGAGAGCCTGATCGAAGCCGTGCGCATGGCGCGGCAGTTGGCGCGGCCCTGAACGTCTCCCTGAAATGCAAAGGCCCGCCGCCCCGGGAAGGGCGGTGGGCCTTTTTACGCGCCCTCTGGCGTGCTGTCAGCGCTTGAGGCTGTCGCGGATCTCGCGCAGCAGCTGGATGTCCTCGGGAGTGGCGGGCGGGGCGGGCGGCTCGACGGGTGTCTCACGCTTGAGCCGGTTGATCTGTTTGACCATCACGAAGATGATGAACGCGAGGATCACGAAATTGACCGCGACGGTGATGAAATTGCCGTAAGCCAGTACCGGCACGCCCGCTTTGCGAATCGCCTCCAGCGTATAGGGCGTGCCCTCCGGCACGCTGCCCAGCACGATGAACAGGTTGGAGAAGTCCAGCTTGCCGAACACCAAGCCCACGACCGGCATGATGAGGTCGCTGACGACGGAGTCGACGATCTTGCCGAAGGCACCACCGATGATCACGCCGACCGCGAGGTCAATGACGTTGCCCTTAACGGCAAACTCCCGAAACTCTTTGGCAATGCCCATTTCGTTTCTCCTTTGATATAGATGAAAACACTGAACTATTGCCTAGCTTAAGTCCAGCAGCAGCGTTGGAATAACCATTTTCACTCCGCTACAATTTGCGGTTGACCCCTTAGCGAAGCATACCGAGGATCCCCATGAGTGAAACTCCGATCGACTCCAGCAAGCGGACGTGGCTGATTGCGTCCGGCTGCGCTGGTGCGGTGGGCGGCGTGGCGACTGCCGTTCCTTTTGTGAGCACTTTCCAACCGTCTGAAAAGGCCAAGGCAGCAGGTGCTGCCGTCGAGGTGGATATCTCGGGTCTCAAGCCCGGCGAAAAAATCACCGTGGAATGGCGTGGAAAGCCTGTTTGGATTGTCAAGCGCACGCCCGAGCAGCTTGCCGAGCTGCCCAAGCTGGATGCGCAGCTTGCCGATCCCAAGTCGGCGCGCAACCCTGCGGAGCTCACGCCGGAATATGCGCGCAACGAATGGCGCTCCATCAAACCCGAGGTGCTCGTGGCCGTGGGTATCTGCTCCCACCTTGGCTGCTCTCCCACGGAGAAGTTCGCGTCGGGCCCGCAGCCTTCCCTGCCTGACGACTGGAAGGGTGGTTTCCTGTGCCCTTGCCATGGCTCCACATTCGACATGGCGGGCCGTGTGTTCAAGAACAAGCCTGCGCCTGACAATCTCGAAGTGCCGCCGCACATGTACCTGTCGGAGACCAAGCTCCTGATCGGTGAAGACAAGAAGGCCTGAGGGAGGCACTGACAAATGGCTGCTTATCGCGAATTCAAGGAAGTCTCGCCCAACGCGTCCGCGGGCGTGAAGGTCACCAACTGGCTGGAAAACCGTTTCCCCACGGCTTTCGATGCCTACAAGGTGCACATGTCGGAGTACTACGCTCCGAAGAACTTCAACTTCTGGTACATCTTCGGCTCGCTGGCGCTGCTGGTACTGGTGATCCAGATCGTCACCGGCATCTTCCTCGTGATGCACTACAAGCCCGACGCTGCCAAGGCGTTCGAGTCTGTCGAGTACATCATGCGCGATGTGCCGTGGGGCTGGCTGATCCGCTACATGCACTCGACCGGTGCGTCGGCCTTCTTCGTGGTCGTGTACCTGCACATGTTCCGCGGCCTGCTGTACGGCTCCTATCGCAAGCCGCGCGAACTGGTGTGGATCTTCGGCTGCGCCATCTTCCTGGCGCTGATGGCCGAGGCGTTCATGGGCTATCTGCTGCCCTGGGGCCAGATGTCCTATTGGGGCGCACAGGTGATCGTGAACCTGTTCTCCGCCATTCCCTTCATCGGCCCCGATCTGGCGCTGCTGATCCGTGGCGACTATGTGGTGGGCGATGCGACGCTGAACCGCTTCTTCAGCTTCCACGTGATCGCCGTGCCGCTGGTGCTGCTGGGCCTGGTGGTGGCGCACTTGCTGGCGCTGCATGACGTGGGCTCCAACAACCCTGATGGCATCGAAATCAAGGGCCCCGGCAAGCCCGTGGATGAGCATGGCCACCCGCTGGACGGCGTACCTTTCCACCCTTACTACACGGTGCACGACATCCTGGGCGTGTGCGTGTTCCTGTTCATCTTCTCAGCGGTGGTGTTCTTCGCTCCCGAACTGGGTGGCTACTTCCTGGAGTACAACAACTTCATCCCGGCCGATCCGCTGCAGACGCCTGCCCACATCGCCCCGGTGTGGTACTTCACGCCCTTCTATTCCATGCTGCGCGCCATCACCACCGAGATGATGTACGTGTTGATCGCATGTGTGGTGCTGGGTGCGGGCTTCGGTGTATTCAAGGCCCGTTTGCCTGCGCTCATCAAGGGTGGCGTAGCGCTGGCAGCCGCCGTGGCCATCGCCCTCATGCTGGCTATTGATGCCAAGTTCTGGGGCGTGGTGGTGATGGGTGGTGCCGTGATCATCCTGTTCTTCCTGCCCTGGCTGGACCAGAGCCCTGCACGCTCGATCCGCTATCGCCCGACCTGGCACAAGTACCTGTACGCAGTATTCGTGGTTGTGTTCGTCATCCTGGCCTACCTGGGCGTGCAACCGCCATCGCCCATCGGCGAGCGGGTTTCGCAAGTGGGTACGCTGTTCTACTTTGGTTTCTTCCTGCTCATGCCCTGGTGGAGCCGCTTGGGTACACCCAAGCCCGTGCCGGACCGCGTGACTTTTGCTGCGCACTGAGCTGGAGACGACAACAATGAAAAAACTCATCCTCACGTTGGTTGCAGCTCTGGGTCTGGTGGCTGGGGCGCATGCCGCCGGTGGTGGCATGGCCTGGGACAAGGCGCCTGTCAACACCAGCGACACGGCGTCCTTGCAGAACGGTGCTAAGCTCTTCGTCAACTATTGCCTCAACTGCCACTCGGCTGCCTTCATGCGTTTCAATCGCTTGAAGGACATCGGTCTCACGGACCAGCAGATCAAGGACAACCTGCTGTTCACGACCGATAAGGTGGGCGAGACCATGAAGTCCGCCATCGATCCCAAGCAGGCCAAGGTATGGTTCGGCGCCAACCCGCCCGATCTCACGGTGATTGCACGTTCGCGTGCAGGCGCTGGCGGAACGGGCGCCGACTATCTCTACACCTTCCTGCGCACCTTCTATCGGGACGACACCAAGGCCACGGGCTGGAATAATCTGGCGTTCCCCAATGTGGGCATGCCCCATGCCTTGTGGCAACTGCAAGGCGAGCGCCGCCCGATCTTCGAAGAGCGTGAAAGCCACGGCAAGACCGAGCATGTGCTCAAGGGCTGGGAGCAGGTTACTGCAGGCAGCATGACGCCGTTGCAATACGACCAAGCTGTAGGTGATCTCGTGAATTATCTGCAGTGGATGGGCGAGCCAGCGCAAAATACACGTGTTCGCATTGGCGTATGGGTGTTGATCTTCCTTGGCGTGTTCACGCTCATCGCATGGAGGCTCAACGCCGCCTTCTGGAAAGACGTTAAGTAAACGCTAGGTTCTTTGCCGCGCATTTCTGCGCTGCCGAGCATGTACAGAGTGGGTGCCCTGGCACCCACTCTTTTGATTTTTAGGAGCTGCTCACCATGATGGTGCTTTATTCGGGTACGACCTGCCCCTTTTCCCATCGCTGCCGTTTCGTCCTCTTCGAAAAAGGCATGGATTTCGAGATCCGCGATGTGGACCTGTACAACAAGCCCGAAGACATCAGCGTGATGAATCCCTATGGCCAGGTTCCCATCCTGGTCGAGCGCGACTTGATCCTGTACGAGTCCAACATCATCAACGAGTACATTGATGAGCGCTTCCCCCACCCGCAACTGATGCCGGGTGATCCGGTGGACCGCGCGCGCGTGCGCCTGTTCCTGCTGAACTTCGAGAAGGAATTGTTCGTTCACGTGAACGCGCTGGAGTCGCGCGCCACGAAGGGAAATGAAAAGGCATTGGAGAAGGCGCGCACGCACATCCGCGACCGGCTGACGCAGCTCGCTCCGGTGTTCTTGAAGAACAAATACATGTTGGGCGAGGGTTTTTCCATGCTTGATGTGGCCATTGCACCCTTGTTGTGGCGCCTGGACTATTACGGTATCGAGTTGAGCAAGAACGCTGCACCATTGCTCAAATATGCCGAGCGCATTTTCTCCCGCCCGGCATATATCGAGGCGCTGACGCCTTCCGAGAAAGTCATGCGCAAGTAAGCTGCTGCGCCTTTTTCTTTTGCTTGCGTACGATGAAGCCCCAGGAATTTCCCTCCACGCGCCCCTATCTCATTCGTGCTCTGTATGAGTGGTGCACGGACAACGGCTTCACGCCCTATCTGGTGGTGCGTGTGAACGAATCCGTTCAGGTACCGCGTGAGTACGTCAACAACGGCGAGATTGTCCTGAACGCAAGCTACGACGCGACGAGCGGGCTGCAACTGGGCAACGATTTCATCGAGTTCAAGGCACGCTTCGGCGGCAGGCCGCACGACATCATGGTCCCGGTGCGCCGGGTCGTCGCCATCTATGCCCGTGAAAACGGACAGGGCATGGCCTTCCCCTTGGAAGAAGAAGTGTCCGTGCCGCCGGCCGCTACTGTAGTGTCAGCCGAGGACTCGGGCGCTGGACCGGGTGTCCCGGCCTCCACGGTTTCCGAGCGTGGACCTGTTCAGTTGCAATCGGTTGACGGCTCTGTGAGCGATGCGCACGAGGAGGCGCCGCGACCGCCTCCGCCCACAGGGGGGGCAGGGCGTCCTTCGCTCAAACGCATCAAATGAGACATCTTTCAAGGTGCATCAATTTGAGCCGTGCGTTTTGAACGCTAGAATCTGGAATTCGCCGATTTAGCTCAGTTGGTAGAGCACCCGCCTTGTAAGCGGTAGGTCGTCAGTTCGAATCCGACAATCGGCACCATTGCACAGGCCGCATGTTCGCAGGGACATGCGGCTTTTCTTTTGCGTGCGGCCTTTTCTTTTGCGACGCCATGCCTGCGGCGCAGCTGGCGTCTTTCGCCTGAGTGCTCAGGTTTGAACTTTCAGGCGTATGGAGTTAACCTCCCATCCCCGACTGCGCAGATGTGCCTCGAATGCGGGCAGCAATTGCCGGACTTTTGCGGCGGCGGCATTGCTGCGGACCAGCAGGCACCAACAAGCGCCTTCAATCGGCCCTGCCTGAATGGCGGGGCGCAGCATCGGGGGTATCAAGCCCTCGATGGCTTTCAGCCGGGCACTGGACTCCTGGGTGAGCGCGGTCAGCTTCGCCAACGTCGGCGACTCCTGCGAGGCTTGCTGGAGTGAGATGGCGTGGTGACGACGATTCATACAGAGACTGGTCCAACCAGCGACGAGGGAAAAACGTGCAGGTGATTATTACGGATGCGTGGCTCGCGCGAAGCCGCGCCATACACCTCAGCGGTGTGCAACTGATCTGCGCTCTAGCTGGGATTTTCATGGCACTGCTGTTCATGGCCGTGATGGCATAACACTGGGTGCTGATGCATGGCGTGCGCGAGGGCTGGCCCGTAGTGGGCTCCATGGCACGACTGGCTGTGCAGGATGAGCAAGCCCAGCGCGAGCGGTTCATGCGCGCCAACATCGATGCGATGGCGCGCAAGCTGGGAGACATGCAAGCCCGTGTGCTCCAACTGGAATCGCTGGGTGAGCGTGTTCGAGGCCTGGCCGGTCTGCCTGGGTCCGAGGTGCAGAGCCTGCCGGGCCGTGGAGGCATGCTGGTGGCTGGGCGCCCGCTGGGGCTCGACGAACTGAATGCGGCCTTGGACGACCTGGTCGCCATCACCGGCCGGCGGACGGATTTGATGACGGTGGCAGAGTCACGCCTCTTTGACCAGCACATCCGCAAGCACTTGATCCCGACCCAGGTTCCCGTGCGCGACACGGCTGTTGGTTCGCCGTTCGGCTGGCGCATTGATCCTTTTACCGGCCAGTCCGCGTTGCATACCGGGCTGGACTTCTCGGCCGGAACCGGCACGCCCATCGTGGCCGCGGCCGGCGGCGTGGTGATCGCCCAGGAGTACCACCCCGCCTATGGCAACATGGTGGAGATAGACCACGGAAGCCAACTCGTCACCCGCTACGCCCACGCCTCCAAAACCCTGGTGAAGGCGGGAGACATCGTGCGCCGGGGACAGAAAATCGCGGAAGTGGGAAGTACGGGCCGCTCCACGGGGCCGCATTTGCATTTCGAAGTGTGGGTGCAAGGCGTGCCGCAGGATCCGCAGAAATTCCTCTTCGCGGGAGAGCCCGCACCGATGCCACACGCCCTCACGGGGCGCGCTGCCATTGGGCACCTGGCGCACAGGTAGAATCTTTCGATCAGGCCCGCCACCTCGGATTGCAGGTACTTGCAATGGTGGACGGGGGTCTCCATCTGGATTCACATCATCACAGGGATTCCGGTCGCTCTGCCGCTCGTTGGCGTGTAGTGCGGTCGTGTTCGCATGGCCACCAACTTCCTCACCAAAATATTCGGCAGTCGCAATGACCGCCTGCTCAAGCAGTATCGCAAGACGGTTGCTCGCATCAATGCGATGGAGCCCGACTATGAGAAGCTGAGTGACGAGGCGCTGCGGGGCAAGACGCAGGAATTCAAGGATCGCATTGCACAGGGCGAATCGTTGGACGCTCTGCTACCCGAAGCCTTTGCCGTGGTGCGCGAGGGTTCCAAGCGCATCATGAAAATGCGCCACTTCGACGTTCAGCTGGTGGGTGGCATGGCGCTGCATTACGGCAAGATCGCCGAGATGCGCACGGGCGAGGGCAAGACGCTGACGGCGACGCTGCCCGTTTACCTGAACGCCCTGTCGGGCCAGGGCGTGCACGTGGTGACAGTGAACGACTATCTTGCGGGCCGTGACGCGCAGTGGATGGGGCGGCTGTACAACTTCCTGGGCCTCACGGTGGGTATCAACCTGCCTCAAATGCCCCGCGAAGAAAAGCAGGCCGCCTACCAGGCGGACATCACCTACGGAACGAACAACGAGTACGGGTTCGACTACCTGCGCGACAACATGGTGTACGACGCGCGCGAGCGCGTGCAGCGCGGCCTCAACTACGCCATCGTCGATGAGGTGGACTCCATCCTGATCGATGAGGCGCGTACCCCCCTGATCATCAGCGGCCAGGCAGAGGACCACACGGCGCTGTATGTGGCCATGAACAAGGTGGTGCCCCTGCTGGTGCGCCAGGAGGGTGAGGCCGACCCGCGTACGGGCGAGGGCGTGACCAAACCGGGGGATTTCACCCTCGACGAAAAGACGCACCAGGTGTTCCTGACGGAGCAGGGCCACGAGAATGCAGAGCGCATCCTGGCCAGCCAGGGGCTGATTCCGGAAGGGGCGTCGCTCTACGATCCGGCCAACATCACGCTGGTGCATCACTTGTACGCGGCGCTGCGCGCCAACCATCTCTATCACCGCGACCAGCACTACGTCGTGCAGAACGGCGAGATCGTGATCGTGGACGAGTTCACGGGCCGCCTGATGGCCGGCCGCCGCTGGAGCGAAGGCCTGCACCAGGCCGTCGAAGCCAAGGAAGGCGTGAACATCCAGGCCGAGAACCAGACGCTGGCCTCCATCACCTTCCAGAACTACTTCCGCCTCTATAACAAGCTCTCGGGCATGACCGGTACGGCCGATACCGAGGCCTATGAGTTCCAGGAAATATACGGTCTGGAAACCGTGGTGATCCCGCCCAACCGGCCCAGCAAGCGCGACGACCAGCTCGACCGCGTGTACAAGACGACGCGTGAGAAGTACGAGGCTGCGATTGCCGACATCCGCGAATGCCACGAGCGTGGCCAGCCGGTGCTGGTGGGTACTACTTCCATCGAGAACTCGGAAATCATCGCCGAGTTGCTGAACAAGGCAGGCCTGCCGCACCAGGTACTCAACGCCAAGCAGCACGCGCGCGAGGCCGATATCGTGGCCCAGGCGGGACGCCCCGGCATGATCACCATCGCCACCAATATGGCGGGCCGCGGTACCGACATCGTTCTGGGCGGCAACGTGGAAAAGGCGATCGCCGCGCTGGAGGCCGATGAGTCGCTGTCAGAAGCCGAGCGAGCCGCGCGTGTGCAGGAACTGCGCGCGCAGTGGAAGCTCGACCACGAGAAGGTGACGGCACTCGGCGGCCTGCGCATCATCGCGACCGAGCGCCATGAATCCCGCCGTATCGACAACCAGCTGCGCGGCCGCTCGGGCCGTCAGGGCGATCCGGGCTCTTCGCGCTTCTATCTAAGTCTGGATGACCAATTGATGCGCATCTTCGCGGGCGACCGCGTCAAGGCCATCATGGACCGGTTGAAGATGCCCGACGGCGAAGCGATCGAGGCGGGTATTGTCACGCGCAGCATCGAGTCGGCGCAGCGCAAGGTTGAGGCGCGCAACTTCGACATCCGCAAACAGCTGCTGGAGTACGACGACGTCGCCAACGACCAGCGCAAGGTGATCTACCAGCAGCGCAATGAAATCCTGGACGCCCCCGACCTGGGCGTGTTGATCGACGCCATGCGCGACGATTGCCTGGCCGACGTGGTGCGCCAGTACGTGCCTGCCGAGTCCGTGGAAGAACAGTGGGACCTCGCAGGCCTGGAAAAGGCGCTGGCCAACGACTGGCAAGTGTCGTTGGCGCTGCAGAAAGAGGTGGAAGGCTCGGACGCCATCACCGACGAAGAGATTCTGGAGAAGGTGCAGCAGGCCGCCCGAGAGGCCTTCCAGGCCAAGGTGGGGCAGGTGGGCGCGGAGAACTTCACGCAGTTCGAGCGCATGGTGCTGCTGCAGAGCTTCGACACCAACTGGCGCGATCACCTCTCCGCGCTGGATTATTTGCGCCAGGGCATCCACCTGCGCGGCTATGCGCAGAAGCAGCCCAAGCAGGAATACAAGCGCGAGGCGTTCGAGCTCTTCCGCCAGCTGATCGACCAGGTCAAGAACGAAGTCACGCGCCTCATGATGACCGTGCAGGTGCAATCCAGCGCCCAACTGGACGAGGCCACGCAGGCCATGGAAGACCGGGGTGAGGGCATCAGCAACGTTACCTACAGCTCGCCCACCGAGACCGGCGAAGTGGAGACGGTGGCCGATGCCGCCACCGCCGCGCAGCCTGCCGCCGCCGGCGTGCGCGTGGGCCGCAACGACCCCTGCCCCTGCGGCAGCGGTAAAAAGTACAAGCAGTGCCACGGCAAGCTGGCGTGATGCCGGCACAATGAAGAACACGGGCTGCGGCCCGTGTTCGCACTTTGGCAGTGCCTTTTCTCCTGTTTCCCCGACGTCTCTTTCTGAAGGAATACGACGCATGCCCGTGAATCTCTCCGCTCCTCTTGCATCGGATTTGCACCCCGTGGCCGGCGTGCGCATCGGCGTGACCGAAGCCGGTGTGCGCAAGGCGCAGCGCAAAGACCTGACCGTGTTCCTGCTGGACGAAGGCACCACCGTCGCGGGCGTGTTCACGCAGAACCGTTTCTGCGCCGCGCCGGTACAGGTGTGCCGTGAGCACCTGGACGGCGGCCAGGCGATTCGCGCCATGGTGGTGAACACGGGCAACGCCAACGCCGGTACGGGCGCGGACGGCCTCGCGCGTGCGCGCGCCACCTGCGAGGCACTAGCCGGCCACCTGGGTCTGGCGGCCAGCCAGGTGCTGCCGTTTTCCACCGGCGTCATCATGGAGCCGCTGCCGCACGAGCGCATTGCAGCCGCGCTGCCCGCCGCGCTGGCCGATGCACAGCCCGGCCACTGGGCGCGCGCGGCCGAAGGCATCATGACCACCGACACGCTGCCCAAGGCGTTCAGCACGCAGGTGCAGTTGGGCGGTGCAACAGTGACCATTACCGGCATCTCCAAGGGCGCGGGCATGATCCGCCCCAACATGGCGACCATGTTGGGCTTCCTGGCCACGGATGCCTGCATCGCGCCCGAGTTGCTGCGCCCGCTCGTGCGCGAGCTGGCGGACCAGTCCTTCAACCGCGTGACCATCGACGGCGACACCAGCACCAACGACTCGTTCGTGCTGATGGCCACGCACAAGGCGCGGCACGCGCCCATCACCTCGCTCGACAGCGCCGAGGGCCGTGCGCTCAAGGCCGCGTTGCTGGAAGTGGCGCAAAAGCTGGCACAGGCCATCGTGCGCGATGGAGAGGGTGCGACCAAGTTCATCACGGTGCGCGTAGAGGGCGGCCAGACAGGCGAAGAGTGCCGGCAGGTGGCCTATGCCATCGCGCATTCGCCGCTGGTCAAGACGGCCTTCTTTGCCAGCGACCCGAACCTGGGCCGCATCCTGGCGGCCGTGGGCTACGCAGGCATTGCGGACTTGGACCAGACCAAGATCGACCTGTTCCTGGACGACGTGCATGTGGCCGTGCAGGGCGGGCGCAATCCGGCCTACCGCGAGGAAGACGGCCAGCGCGTGATGAAGCAAAGCGAGATCACCGTGCGCGTGGTGCTGGGCCGCGGTACGGCGGTGGACACGGTGTGGACCTGCGACCTGAGCCACGACTACGTGACCATCAACGCGGATTACCGCTCTTGAATGCTTCCCTTTTGATAGCTGTCAGCGCTTGTTAGATAAGCGCTAGAGCCGAAAATGACTGATAAATTCGACCAGCTGATCGCGCGTGCGGAGCAGCTCATCTCCCGTATCGAGGCGGTCTTGCCGCAGCCATTGTCGGCGCCGGACTGGGCGGCCTCCATCGCCTGGCGTTACCGCAAACGCAGCGGCGGCCATGGTGTGCTGGAGCCGGTGCGCCATGTGGCCGCCATGCAGCTGTCCGATCTCAAGGAGATCGATGCGCAGAAGGAAAAGATCCAGCGCAACACCCAGCAGTTCGTCGAAGGCAAGCCCGCCAACAACGTGCTGCTGACCGGTGCGCGCGGCACGGGCAAGTCCTCGCTCATCAAGGCATGCCTGAACAGCTATGCACCCCAGGGCCTGCGTCTGATCGAGGTGGACAAGGCGGACCTGACGGATCTGCCCGACATTGTGGACGTGGTCTCCGGCCGGCCCGAGAAGTTCATCGTTTACTGCGATGACCTGAGCTTTGAGGATGGAGAGGCCGGGTACAAGGCCCTTAAGTCGATCCTGGACGGCTCGGTCGCCGCGGCCACGCCCAATGTGCTGGTGTATGCCACCAGCAACCGGCGCCACCTGCTCCCTGAATACATGAAGGAGAACCTGGGCTACACCCACACCGACGATGGCGAGGTCCATCCGGGCGAGGCGGTGGAGGAAAAAATCTCCCTGTCCGAGCGCTTCGGCCTGTGGGTGAGCTTCTACCCGTTCAGCCAGGACGAGTACCTGGCCATCGTGGCGCAGTGGCTGGCTGCGCTGGGCGTACCCGCCCAGGCTATCGAGGCCGCGCGCCCGCAGGCGCTGGTGTGGGCGCTGGAGCGCGGCTCACGCAGCGGCCGCGTGGCCTATCAATTTGCCCGGGATTTCGCAGGGCGGGAGGGCGAGGGCGCATGAGCGAATCGACCAGCACGCCACAGCGCAAGCACACCGAGGTCGCCGTGGGCATTCTGCTGCGGGAGGACGGGGCGATGCTGCTGTCCACCCGCCCCCCGGGCAAGCCCTATGCGGGCTACTGGGAGTTCCCGGGCGGCAAGATCGAAGCCGGGGAATCCGTGGAGCAGGCGCTGCGCCGCGAACTCATCGAGGAACTGGGCGTGACCATCGGCCCGGTGGAGGCCTGGAAGGTGACCGAGCATGACTACCCGCATGCCCTCGTGCGCCTGCACTGGTGCAAGGTGCGCGAATGGAGCGGTGCGTTCGAAATGCGCGAGGGCCAGACCATGGCCTGGCAGCACTGGCCGCTGCAGGTCAAGCCGGTGCTGCCGGGCGCCTACCCCGTGCTGCAGTGGCTGGCCGAGGAGCGTGGCGAGGTGTTCGACGCTTCGCTGCTGGCGTGAGACGTTGCTTCAAAATACATAGCTGCTTGCGCTTGCTGGATAAGCGCTAGCAGCCTTTTCTTCAAATATCACGGCTGGCGCTTGGGATCGCCGAACTCCGCATCCTCCGGCGGCGCCTCGGCCGGCATGCGGAAATCTTCGGCTGCCCAGGCCCCCAGATCGATCTGCTTGCAGCGTTCACTGCAAAACGGGCGGAAGCGGTTGGCCGGGCTGTACAGGCTCGGGCCGCCGCAGGTCGGGCAAGGCACTCGCTTGCCTTGGGGCGCAGGTGTGTCGGAGCGGGAGGGTGTGCCGGTCATGTCGTGTCAGGCGCACAGAGTCAGTTCAAATGCCGCGTCCTCGGTGCTGGGAACCAGGCGGCCGCCTTCTTCCTGGCGCATCAGCCGCACCGAAACGATGAGGCGGTTGCCGCTGATCTCCGGGATGAGTTGCAGTGCAGGGTCGATTGCCAAGCGCAGCAGCTGGAAGGTGCGGCCCTGGGGCAGGTTCTGCTGGAACTGCCCGCGCTCGGCCGCCACTTTCTGCGGCAGCCCCGAATCACGCAGCAGGCGCAGCAACACGTAGACGGACTCTGCCAACGGCCCCAGCGTGGCGGCCCAGTGGTGCAGGTCGTGCTGGCGGTCCTGGGGCGGACGGTGCTGCCACGCGTAGTAGGCGGGCAGATCAAAGCCGCAGGTGCCCCCGGGGATGCCCACGCGGCTGCGAATGCTCATGAGCCAATCGTTCTCGGTCAACGCCTGGCCGGCCTTGCCGTTTTGCGCGTTGAGTGCGGCAAAGCACTGGTCGAGCTGGGCGATCACGCCGTCCAGGGCTTCCTCGGAGATGGAGGGGTTGCCGCGATAGGCATCCAGCTGGTGCTTGTGCTTTTCCAGATCCTTGAGCACGTCGGCTTTGAGGTCGGCCCGGGCCGCCACGTCCATGACCTCGAACATGGTCACGAGGGCATAGTGATGGTCCAGGGGATGCGGGCGCGCGATGAGCTCGCCCAGCCGGCGAAACAGCTGCTCAAGCCGCAGATAGGTTCTCAGGCGTTCGTTGAAAGGGTATTCGTAAAGGATCACGCTACGGGGTTCCTGAGTGCGCACGGTGTGGGGCGGGGTGCGAGCGCTGCGCTGCGGCAGACCATTGCACACCACGCCGGTGCGAACACATCATAGCCCGAAGAATACGGCGATCTCGCGTGCCTTTGTTTGCAAATCTGACAGCGCCAACCCGTCGTTGTAGATCACCAGGTCGGCGGCCGCGCGGCGCGTGGCGCGTGGGCTCTGTGTGGCCATGATGGCGCGCACGGCATCGGCGGTCAGACCGCTGCGCATCTGCACACGCTGGATCTGCGTCTCCTCCCGGCAATCTACGACCAGGACAGCGTCCAGCTGCCGGGCCCAACGGGGCGACTCCGTCAGCAGCGGAATGTCGAACACGATGAGTGCGTGGCCCGCGCGGTGCGCCTGTGCCGCAGCGTGTGCGATCTCGCGTCCCACGAAGGGGTGAACGATGGCTTCCAGTCGCTGCTTCGCCGTGGGATCGCTGAAAACGAGGGTGCGCATGCGTGCCCGGTCCAGCGCGCCGTCGGTGATGTAGTCGGGGCCGAACTCGTCGCGCAGGGCCGCGATGGCGGCGCCTTCCGCCTCGGTCACCGAGCGGGCGATGGCATCGGCGTCGATCAGTGCCGCGCCGTTCTGTCGCAACATGCCGGCCACCGTGCTTTTGCCGCTGCCGATGCCGCCCGTCACGCCCAGTTTCACCGAGCGGGGACCGGCCTGCCCAGAGCCCACCTTAGAGCCCCAGCACGGAAAAGACGGCCTGCATGATGCGCCCGGGGCCCCACAGCATGGCGGCCATGCCTCCTCCCACCAGGAACGGGCCGAAGGGGACGTACTTGCCTTCGCGCAGGGTGCTGGCCAGCTTCATGGCGATACCGACGATGGCGCCGATGACCGAGGCCAGCAGAATGATCGGCACGAGCGCCTGCCAGCCAAACCAGGCGCCCAGCGCGGCAAACAGTTTGAAGTCGCCATAGCCCATGCCTTCCTTGCCTGTGGCCAGCTTGAACCCCCAGTACACGGACCAGAGGGACAGGTAGCCCGCCGCGGCGCCGATGACGGCATCCACGGGCTGCACTTCAATCCAGCGCAAGACGGCCGCAAGCAGGCCCGCCCACAGCAACGGCAACGTGATGTCGTCGGGTAGAAGCGTGGTGTCCCAGTCGATGCATGCCAGCGTGACCAGCGCGGCCGAGAAACCGCACCAGGCGGCGGTCGAGAGGCTCCAGCCCCAGCGGAGCGCGCATGCATAGAACAAGGCACCCGTCGCCAGCTCCACCAGCGGATACCGGGGGCTGATGCGCGTGCTGCAACCCGCGCACCGGCCTCGCAGGGCTAAATAGCTCAGGACCGGAATGTTTTCGTACCAGCGGATCGCGTGGCCGCAGGAGGGGCAGCGTGAACGCGGCTTGGACAGGCTGAGGGGCTCGTTGTCGGCCTCAGGAAGCGCCGCCGAGGAAAGCAGCCCTACATCCTGCCCGTACTGCCGGCATTCTGCGGCCCATTGCCGTTCCATCATGCGCGGAAGGCGGTGGATCACGACGTTGAGAAAGCTTCCGATCAGCATCCCCAGGACGCCCACCAGCACGGCGTCCACTGCTAGCGAGCCTGACATCAAACCACTTGCCCGAGCTTGAAGATCGGAAGGTACATGGACACCACGATGCCACCGATCAGCGTGCCCAGGAACACGATGATGATGGGCTCCATCAGGCTGGACAGGCCGGCCACCATTTCATCCACTTCGGCTTCGTAAAAATCGGCGGCTTTGCCCAGCATGTGGTCGATGGAGCCGGATTCCTCGCCGATCGCACACATCTGCAGCACCATGGAGGGGAATACGTTGGCATTCCCCATGGCGGCCGTCAGGCTGGTACCTGTGGAGACTTCCTGCTGAATCTTCTCCGTCGCGATGGCGTAGACCGAGTTGCCCGATGCACCGCCCACCGAGTCCAGTGCCTCCACCAATGGCACACCGGCAGCGAACATGGTCGACAGGGTGCGGGTCCAACGGGCAACACAGGACTTGTCGATCAATGCACCGAAGATGGGCATTTTCAGCAGGAAACGGTCCATGAAACGCTGCATTTTTTCGCTGCGCTTCCAGGCCTGCATGAAGAAGTAGAACCCCCCGCCGATGACGCCGAATATCAGCCACCAGTAAGCCACGAAGAATTCGCTGATGGCCATCACGAACAGGGTAGGGGCGGGCAGGTCGGCTCCGAACGAGGTGAAAACCTCTTTGAACGCGGGAATCACGAAAATCATGATGATCGTCACCACGACAAACGCAACGATGATCACTGAGATCGGATACATCAGCGCCGACCGGATCTTGGATTTGATGGCCTCGGTCTTCTCCATGTACAGGGCCAGCCGGTCGAGCAACGCTTCCAGAATACCGGCGGCTTCGCCGGCCTCTACGAGGTTGCAGTAGAGGCTGTCGAAGTACATCGGATATTTACGGAACGCGGCATTCAGGGACGTTCCTGTCTCCACATCGCCGCGGATATCGTTGAGCAGCTTGGTCACACTGGGATTGGTATTACCCCGGCCCACGATATCAAATGCCTGAAGCAGTGGAACGCCGGCCTTCATCATCGTGGCCATCTGGCGCGTGAACAGCGCGATGTCTTTGGGCTTGATCTTTTTGCCCGCGCTCATCCGGCGCTTCTTGATCTTCGTTGGCAGAACGCCCTGCCGCCGCAGCGTCGCCTTGACCTGATTCTCTCCCGCGGCGCGTACTTCGCCGCGTACGATCTTGCCGCTACGATCCTTGCCCTCCCACTCGAAGACAAAGTCCTTGATGCCCCTCGATGCAACGGTCGCCATTGTTTTCTCTCTCGATTGTTTATTCGTTGGTGACAGCCAAGACCTCTTCCAAGGAGGTCAATCCCATTTTTGCCTTGTGAAGCCCGGATTCACGCAGAGAACGGACGCCTTCCAGGCGTGCCTGTTCGGCGATTTCCAGTGCGCTTCCATCGCGCAGGATGATGCGCTGGATTTCTTCGGACACCGGCATGACCTGGTAAATGCCCACGCGCCCCTTGTATCCGTTATTGCAGGCGGAGCAGCCCACCGGTCGGTAGGTGACCCATGAGCCGTCGATCTCCTCGTCCCGGTAGCCGGCCTCCAGCAGCGTCTCATGTGGAATGTCCACGGGCGCCTTGCAATTGGGGCACAAGCGACGCGCCAGTCGCTGCGCCGTAATAAGAATCACGCTGGATGCGATATTGAAGGGCGCGATACCCATATTGCGCATGCGCGTCAATGTCGTGGGGGCGTCATTGGTGTGCAGGGTGGACAGCACCAAGTGACCCGTCTGCGCGGCTTTGATCGAAATGTCTGCCGTTTCCAGATCCCGGATTTCACCCACCATGATGATGTCCGGATCTTGGCGAAGGAATGACTTGAGCGCGACGGCAAACGTGAGGCCGGCTTTTTCGTTGACGTTGACTTGGTTCACACCCGGGAGGTTGATTTCCGAGGGATCCTCAGCGGTCGCAATATTGACGCCGGGCTTGTTCAACAAATTGAGACATGTGTAGAGCGACACGGTCTTCCCGGAGCCCGTGGGTCCGGTCACCAGGATCATTCCATAAGGGCGGTTGATGGCCTGCAGCAAACGCTCCTTTTCCTCGGGCTCATATCCCAGTGCGTCAATACCCAGCTTGGCGCTGCTCGGATCGAGAATACGGATCACGATCTTCTCGCCAAAGAGCGTAGGCAGGGTGCTGACGCGGAAATCGATAACCCGGTCCGGCCCAACCTTGAGCTTCATGCGGCCATCCTGGGGCACGCGTTTTTCCGAAATATCCAGGCGGGAGATCACCTTGATGCGCGAGGCCAGCTTCTCCTTGATGGCAATTGGCGGCGATGCGATTTCGCGCAATTCGCCATCTATGCGGAAGCGGACACGGTAATGGTGCTCGTAGGGCTCAAAATGCAAATCGGATGCACGCATATTGAAAGCATCCAGCAGCATCTTGTGCAGAAATTTGACAACGGGAGCATCCTCGACTTCCGCGGGATTGTCAGCGTCCTCGTCCGGAGCTTCATCAACGGGAATATCGCCGAACTCAAAATCATTACTGCTGTTAATGCCGTCGAGCGTTTCTGTACCGCTCTTCGTGCTCGCCTCAATCAAGCGGAGCAGCTTGTCATATTCCGCGATGATCCAGTCCACCCCCATTTGTGTGGTGAACTTGATCTTTTCTGCGGCCTCTTGAAATGTCGGATCCGCGGTGGCGACGATGAGCCGGTTATTGCGCTTACTGAGAGCGATGACTTTGTAGGACTGGCAAAGTTTGACGTCCAACAGGTCTTTGGGGATGCGCTGCCGGTCGATCGCATCGACATCTAGCAAGGGAGCACCGAATACGGTGGATACCGTATGGGCCAGATCACTTGGCGTGATGATTTTCGATTCCGTGAGCTCTGCAATAAAGCTACTGCGGCTATTTTGTGACTTTTTGTAAATCTCTTCCGCCGCTTTTTGGTCCAATTTGCCCACAGACATCAACGCGCGCGCCAGTCCGGGTAGGGCAATGGGTTGAGCTTCTTTCTGTGTGTCGATAGCAGCCATGTAACTAGCGGATTCTTATGGAAGGAAGGGAAACTCTTCAATCATCGCCGATCGCCCAAGGTGTGTACAGGCTTAATGGCGCAAGCGTTGTGTGAGTGACATTTGCCCAGCCGGCGGCTTAAGGGCAGCATGGGCTCTGCGAGGGCAACCGCATTAAAGATCTGCGGTTCCTTGGCATTCCGGGCGGCGTCCAGATGCAAAAAAGCCCCGCGATGCAGGGCTTGGGCATGAAAATAACTGGTCGGGGTGAGAGGATTCGAACCTCCGGCCTCTACGTCCCGAACGCCTTTGCGTTGCCAATGAAATCAATGGGTTGTATGATGAAATCCATTATTTGGGACACTTCGGGGACACGGGCCGGTGGGTACGATCACAAAACGCGGAGAACTGCAGTGGCAAGCCAAGGTCAGGCGCCGTGGCTTCCCTGCTCAGTCAAGAACCTTCTCCTACAAGGAGGATGCCGAACGCTGGGTTCGCGCGATGGAGCGAGAGCTGGAGACAACCGGCTTCATCGACCGTCGGGAGGCCGAACGCAACACATTGGCCGACATCCTCTTGCGGTACCAGCAGGAAGTCACGCCGCAGAAAAAGTCAGCCGTGATCGAGTCCACCAAGATCAAGGTCTTGCTCAAGGATGCCGCTCTAACCCAGATCAAGATTTCGGCTTTGAACAGCTCGATTGTCGCTGCTTGGCGTGACCGTCGCCTCAAGCAGGTCAGTGGGGCGACGGTCAACCGCGAAATCGACGTTCTGTCGGCGGCAATCAACCACGCGCGGCGTGAGTGGGGCATCCATATCGAGAACCCCGTACCCCTGGTGCGCCGCCCGGAGAAGGCCAAAGCCAGGGACAGGCGCTTTACGGATGAGGAGATGGTGTATTTGCTCGCAGCCTTGACGGGCGGTGAGCACCTGGCCGATGGCACGTTCAGCAAGGGGGCGCGCAACCCATGGTTGCAACCCCTGGTCGAATTAGCCGTGGAGACGGCGATGCGCCGGGGGGAGCTGTTGGCCTTGCGCTGGGAGTGTGTGAATCTGGCTCGGCAGACAGCTTTTTTGCCAGACACCAAGAATGGCGATTCGCGCATGGTGCCTTTGTCACGCAAGGCGGTGGCTATCCTGCAGGAGCTGCAAACTTTGGCTGGTGTAGGCGATGTCCTTGAAGGGCCGGTGTTTCCCACGACGGCCATGGCTTTGCGCAAAGGATTCAAGCGTGCTTTGGAACGCGCCCAGCAGCAGTACAAGGAAGATTGCCGAGCAGCCGGAAAGCGGCCTGTTCGCGGCTTTCTGGAGGATGTCCATTTCCATGACACTCGCCACGAAGCCGCGTCTCGTTTGTCG
Source organism: Diaphorobacter sp. MNS-0 (assembly GCF_019602835.1). Lineage (NCBI taxonomy): Bacteria > Pseudomonadati > Pseudomonadota > Betaproteobacteria > Burkholderiales > Comamonadaceae > Diaphorobacter > Diaphorobacter sp. MNS-0. The sequence goes on from NZ_CP080761.1 coordinate 872,955, forward strand.
GAAAAGCTGAGCAACGTCTTGGAGTTGTCTGCCGTGACAGGTCACAAGGATTTGCGCATGCTCAAGCGTTACTACCATCCCCGTGCCGAAGACCTGGCGAAAAAGCTGGGGTAGATCGGCTGCTTGGGCTGTGGACAAGGCTGTGTTCTGCTCGGGTTGTCCTCGTTACATCGCCCCTTGATGGTTCGATACATCGCCCCTGATTGCGTGCTGGGGCGGGGTTCGTTAGATCGCCCCTTGTCGGTTCGTTAGATTACCCCTTCTCTATACCTATAGGGTGTTCCTATAGCATTCCTTTAATTTTTGCTGGTAGCGCTTGCCATGTCGGTGGGTATTCTCGGGCGCAAGCCAAGTCTCAAAGTCCGGCTTCGATCAACTCATGCAGTAACTGCGCGCCTATGATGATGCGGTCTTCAATGTCTATGCCCTGGGTTTGCGGCACGGCAAATAAGCCATCCTGAATGGCGTACTTGCTTGCCACGGTATCGAAGGCGTTGCGCAGTGCCGGTTCGCTGGGGATATCGCTCAGTGCCCAGCCGTTTTCCACACAGCGGATCTTGAGCCCGCTGCGTCGTAGTATTAGATGGCGTTCATTGGTTTCGTGGCCTGGAAAGCAACGCGGCCAACCGTGGTTGCCAATGTCTGATGTGGGCAGTCCCGCTTCGTTGGCCAGAGCCAGCAAATAGGCGTCATGGTGGTTGCTGCGGTTGTCGCAGGAGTCGCTCAAGGGCATACAGATGGCGTAGCCTGGGCCGGGCCCCAGAACGTAGTTGCCAGCGAAATCCAGGCTCGCACCGCGCATTACCTCGTATTTGGCGATGTAGTAGCGCCAGTCTTTTGGCGTGGAAGGGGCTTGCACGAACGTGTCGATGACGGCTTGCGGTGTTTGTCCGAAGGCCAGGTCGTCCAGCAGGCCTTGCAGGGCAGCGGCGCTGGGGTGGATGGCTTCGTTGTAGCGAATACGCCAGTGGTTTTCCCACAGCCCTGCCTGCCGCTGCCGCGGGGCTCCGATATAGGTCAGGCGATGGCCCGAGCTGCGCTGGCGGCTTCTGCCTGTATGGCCCTTGGCCAGAAGGGCGGCGCTGACCTGGTGGTAAGGGTGCTTGAACAACGTGAAAAACTGCCTTGCGCGGCTGGCAAAGGCGCGAGGATCCTGTGCGGGGCTGAGGTCGAACACTGTCAATCCCCCGCGCAGCAGTTCATGGTCTTCGAGCTGGCACACGGATTCGTGCAGCGTGGGGTGGGCCCCTACCAGGGCTTGCTTGGCCTGCTCGTTGCGAACCTGAACCTGATTGAAGGTTTCCACGGCATGTAGCGGCCCGCCCGCCATGATGGTTTCCACCTCCGCGAGCAAAGCGGGCATATTGTTGCGGGTGGAGTCGGCGCGGATTTCGCTGCGCGAGGCTTCGATCAGGTTACGCAGAATGCGCAACCGGTGGTGCATGTCTGCCAGCGGCGTGCCCTGCATCAGGCCGTGCAGCACGCCATACAGCAGCACGGTGTGCGCCAGCGACCAGGGGCGCGTGCCATACAGGCGGCAGCAGGCATGGAACATGTTCACGCCCACCGGGGCGTCCCCGAAGTCGCGGAAGTTGAAGATGCGCAGGGGCGTTGAAGCGATGCTCTCGGTATCTCGGGTAAAAAGGCTGGTAAACAGCGGGGCAATGGCTTGGGGGCCAGACAACCCAGCGGATTGCACGGTGAGCCAGACATCGAGTGCGCGTGCAATCCAATCGAGGTTGTCGTGGGCTGCTGACGCCTGGTTGCCCAGCAGAGCTTTCGAAAGAACTGAAAGGGCGCTGAGGTCGCCCAGGCTCGTCTGCACGGACAGGCCTTGTTTCCACGCCCGCACCTCGAAGAGAAAGCGCAGGTAGCGCACGCATTCTTCGTCGATCAGGTGGTTGTCGCCCCGGTAGGGCCAGAACAGGTCGGCCCAGTCTGTGTCGATCTTGTGCGAGAACGCCTTCACGGCTGCGCCGTCCGCTTCCAGCAGTGCCGGGTTCTTGTGCAGCAGGGCTTCCAGGTCGGCCTTGAAGTTCTCGAACCCGGTCAAGGGCCTGCCGCGTGAATTCATCTTCACGTACAACGTGTTGTCGAGCTTTTGCGCGGCCACGGGCAGCAGCAGGAAGCGGATCGCCGGGTTTACAGGGTCGGTCAGCCGTAGCCAGGCGGCATGCAGGAGTTCGCTGGGTTGATCTTGGTAGTGCCGGTGCAGAGCATCCAGCACCACCAGCATGCCCTGGATGGTGGGGTCGTGCTTCCAGGTGGGCAGGTAGTTGGCCTGGTCGCACAGCCATGCTGAAACCGGCTGAGCATCCATGCGGGGCCTGCATTGGGTCAGGAACTGGCAGAACGCCCGCGCGCCGGGGCGCGTGGCGTATTGAAATGCGTGCCACGGCTGCGCGCTTGCGCTGCTCTGTGGCTGGTGCCAGGCCAGATAGCAGTGCAGCAGAAAGAGGGTCGTCAGGCGCTGCTGGCCGTCCAGCGGGTACAGCGTAGGTATTTGCTTGCCGCCGTCCTCCTTGTTCACTACGTCGCCAAAGACGAAGTCGAGGTGAAGGCTCTTGCCATCGCTGTCCAGCGCGGCACACAGGTCGGCAATAAAGCGTTCGCGCACTTGGCGTGCCTGCTCGTTCTTGCGGCCTTGGGCGTAGTCGCGCTGGAACAGTGGGATCTCGATGGCTTGCACTTGCGTGCCATTGATGGGCCGGGAAAACAGTTGTGCCAGACTGGTAAGGGTGCCGTCGCCTTGTGCTGGCGGTGTGGTCATGGGGGTATCGGTCATTGCAGGTATGCGGCCAGTTTTTTCTTGATTTCTCGGAGATAGGCGTCTTTGTCGGCGTCTCCCCAGAAATGAGGTTGCAGCCGGTCTGCAGGCGCGTAGTACTTCAGGAACACGTTGCGCGTGGCGGCCGGGATGTAGTCGCCGCGCCTGTCCATCGCCAGCACTTTGCTGCGTTTGACTTCAAAAACTGCATTGCTCAGCGCGGCGTTGGCGCCGAGGGATAGCAATGCCAGGTTGGCAATGCTGTGGTCCGCCTCTTCTTCCACGCCGTCATTGAGTTCCACGAGAACCCTCCCTGCCAGCGCCTTGAATTCTTCCAGACCAAACTGCTTGGTATGCAGGTGCGGAGTAGCTGCGTTGATGTCGGCCAGCAACGGGTCAATAGCGGCCATGTTGCCTGTTGCCCGGATGTCGCTCAAGGCCTGGCGATGCTCTGCAAGCCACGTCTCCCATTGCTCTGCGCGGATCAAGTCCTGGGCGTTCTGCGCATGGATATGCTCCAGGGACCATGTGGCGCCGACGTGCTCCTTGAATGGAAAGCGGTCACGGCGGACCTCGATGTTGAACAATAGCAGCAGACGCTGCAATGTGACTTTATGGCTGCTGTTCTCGTAGTGCAGGGTGCCGTCGAGATCGTCGGCGCGGGTATTCAGTGTGGCCTTGATGCGTGAGGTAAGGGCATTGTCGAAGGCCTTCTTGCCTTGCCCCTGGGCCAGGTCGAAAATGGCCTGCAGGGACAATCCACAGGTCACCAGGAAACCGATTTTGTTGTGCCAGAGCGGCTCTTCGAACCAACCCAGGATTTGCGCGTGCAGTGCTTCCACTTTCGCCCAGAAGGCCAGTGAATCGCCCTCGGCCTGAGGGCGCAATTGGTCAAAGGTGTGATACGCCGGCGCGCCCGTGGCGGGCTTCTTTGCCAGGGTATCGAACAACAGGTCGATGCGCGTGCCGTGCTGCAGGGTGACGCGGCCCTGTGCAGCTGCCTGGCCTGTGACGAAGGCCCAGACATCCGGCCGTTGCAAATCACGCTCAATCCCGTCCCACTGCGCGGCGATCTCGGTCTCGCGGCCAGGGTGCTTTTCCTGCACTTTCGACAGCAGGACCGCCTTGAGCAGCTCCGCATCGGTCAACGGAATGCGGCCCTGGTTCAAGCGGGTGAACAGTGGGATGGGCTCTTCGTTTTCTGGAACTTCGTACCAGATGATGCGCACGGAGGTCGAGAGAAAACGGAACATCTCATCGACCAGAAATTGTTGGTACTGCAGCCCCATCTTGTTTGCGAACCAGCCAGCAATCGTTGCATAGGCCTGGTGCATGTGGAAGTAGTCGATGTTTTCCTCAGCTTGCGCGGCATCAAGTTCTCTCAGGTACGCCTGGCTGCCAGCCCTGGTCTGGTATTCCAGGTGGTAGCGGGGCTCACCTTTGTTCATGAAGCGCAGCAGCAGCCACAGGGTTGTCAGGCGCTGCTGGCCGTCGATCAGCTCCCATGCGCCGGTGCCCAGGCTTTTCACGACGATAGGCTGCAGGCTGTAGCGCTGGCCTGCGCTCTCCCAGATGTCGTCCAGCAGCTTGGTGACTTCGTCCGCAGTCCAGCGATAGCCGCGTTGGTAGGAGGGGATGAAGAAGGTTCCCTCTATGCCCTGGGTGGGCAGGCGGCTTGCTGAATCAACACCAAAGCAGATGGTTCGGTATTCGAGTTTGTAGCTCATCGGGTCATTGTTCCTTGGTCGTCAATGGCGTTTTCTGCACGTCGCGTAATGCTTGCCCAAACCCGCGCAGCCACCAGTCCAGCATCGCACTGTCCACCACCGTCGCGGTAATTTTCATCCAGCCATCCTCCTGGTCATGCACCTGCTGGTCTTTTGACAGCGGTGTTTCCCGCAGATGGAAACCGGCGTCGTTATCAATGCAGAACGTGAGCTGCACCCTCTGCCCCTCGCCAAAGCCGAATCGCCCATCCTCGTCGTACTTCTGTAGATCAAATTCCGCAGGGCGCTCGAAAGCCAGAGTGGATGCCTCGGCCTGGTTAATGCGGTGAAGTGCAAGGCTGCGCTCGTTGGCAAAACCCTCGTAGCGGCACACCAAATACAGGCGCGGGCCTTGTTGGGCCAGGCCCAGGGGCATGACCTTTGCCTGGCGGCGCTTGCCTGCAGCGTTTTGATAGTCGATATGCAGCCAGCGGTTGGCGTACAGCGCATCGCTCACGGCTTCCAGCACGCCAGGGGCGATGGCCGGCGGCAGCAGCGGCTGGCTTGTGGCCACAACCCGCACCTTGCGTGGCCATTCACGCTCCAGAGCCGCTGTGTCGCTGCGCTGGTTGTGGCTGTCACCCAGGTTGCGCCGGGCCTGGCTGAAAAAGCCGTCCATGGACTGCATCAGCCGCGCTGGCAGCAGATGTTTGAGGTGTTCTTCGGCCAGTTGCAGCAGCAGCGACTCCTGGGGGGTCAGTTGGGGCACGGCTAGGCCCTGAGCGCACTCGCGCCAGCGGTAACCGTAGGGTTTGCTGCGGTCGTCGCGCTCGATGTCGAAATGCTCGCTCAGAGTTTCCACTTGGCGCTGGATGGTACGCAGATCGCGCTCAAAACCCGCGCTCTGCAGCTGCTGGTGCAGCTCTGCCGTGGTGATCTTGCGCCCGCGCGGTATGCGGCGAAGTAGCTCCACCATGAGCAGTGCGGTGTCCAGGGTGTCGGGTCGCTTGGCCATGGAGTGCGTCAGCCTTTCAAGGGGGTGTTGGTGAAGACTGCCCACAGGCGCACCATGGCCCAGGTGTCGAGGCAGCAGTAGGCGAGCAACTGGCGTTCCAGCTCGGCCTTGCGCCCCGCGCTGGTGGTGGAGGCGATGGCCTCTAGATAGGCCTGCTGGGCCATACCGCCGTCCTGCACGCCATCGAGTTGGTCGTAACCCAGATCAGGGCATAGGGCTGGCAGAACGGCCTTGATGCTCCAGCTGCCCTGCTGGCTGGGATGGTAGTAGTGCTGGCGTGCCACGGGCAGCAGATCGACCACGCGGTCGTTGATGGCGTGCAGCGCAGGGGCCAGGCTTGGGTAGCGGTCGGCCAGTTCGCGGATGCGGGTGGTTTCGAACGCGGCGTTGTAGACGAACACAGGGCCGCATTCGCCGCAGGCGGTGATGAGGGCTTGGGCAAAAGCACGTCCGGGGTTGCCGCCAGAGAGGTCGAGGAACGCATGGTGCGTGGCCCGTCCCGTGCGCCCCAGGCGATGGACGCTAAACTGGAAGGGAATTTGCTGGTAGGGCCGGGTGCCTTCCCAGATCGGCACAGCGAACTGGATGGTCTCGAAGTCGATGAAATAACCCGGCAGTCTGTGTGCCGCCAGTGCCTGCGCGGCAGCGCAACGGTCGAAATACGCCTGGCTCGACAAGGTAGCAGCCTTCACGCGCTGCTGCGTGGGGTTGAGCAGATCGTCCGGCACGTCGCGCAGTTCGCGGATGCCGTGCTCCGCGACGTATGTCTTGAGCGTGTTGCTGGGGCGCGGCAGCCAGTGGATGGGGTGTTCCGCCGATGGCTCCTGGCTTTGGCAGTGAGTGATGAAGCCGCACTCATAGGGCGCGCATGGCACTGGCCGCCGGTGGCGATGGGTGGGGCTTTCTCGAGGGCCATTACGGCCTGTGCGCTGGCGATCCAGCTGCGCACTTCATGGTCGCGGCCCAATGCATCAGCAGTCACATCCACCTCCATCAGCAGGCCCCGGTAGTCGCCGCCGCCAGGGTAGCTCCAGCCGCTGTCGATGTGTGCGACAGCGATGGATTGGAGCGGCACTCCACTGGCACGGGCCAGGAAGGACTGCGCGGCGGCATCGTCGCGGTGGTAGTCCTTCACGCTCGCGCTGGACTTGACCTCCACCATGCGCCAGCCCTTGGCGGTGGGCAGCAGCACATCGGCAAAGGCCAGTGCGCCCTCGGCACGAAAACCTGCCTCGAAGATTGGCTGTGCGGACCGCAGCAGTACCTGGGTGCGGGCAAAAGCTGCATCGAAGCCTTCGGCCTGCGGGTCGATTAACTGACCCTGCTCGAACGGGTTGTACAGCCGCCGTGCAATGTCCCCCACCTGGTGGCCCGTGGCGTAGCTGGCCAGGCGGCGCCGGAGTCCTTGCGCCGCTCAGGCTGGTGGATTTCGAGCCACAGGCGCTTGGGGCATTGGCGAAAAGCCAATAGCTTGGATTTGGACAGCACGCGCATGGCAGATTGTGTGGCTGGTGTGGTGATGGGCTCATCATCTACTGCGCTGCGATCGCGCAGCGCCGTCCAAAACTGATACAGCTCCGGCTGGGGAACGTCCTCAAGACTAACGTGGAGCAGTCGGCCATCACGCTCATACATGGGAACGATTGCAATTGGTCCCTCGAGTGGGTGAGCTCCCGCCCGTCATGGTTGAGTCGACGCATGTTCTTCGCAGCGCACAGTGCGGAAACCTTTGATGGATTGCATCTTGCCGGGCTTGCCGCACTGCTCGCACAGGCGTGCGGACAGCGCTTCGGCCAGGTCGATCATGGCTTGCTGGCGTTCGGAGGCGGATTCCACGGAAAAGCGCAGCCGTCCCCATTTTTGCTTGACCTGCATGGCGACCGCTTGTGGTGCGTCGCCGTGCTCGGTTTCCTGTTGCAGGCTTTCACACAGGATGTCGATCAGGTCGAACCAGCCATCACCGCATTGCAGGCCCCAGCTCATGGCGCAGGTCTGCGGCTCGGCGTGACGGTGCTGGAATAGCTGCGGGTACCGCTGGCACAGAAGCGCGTCAAGTGCTGGGGTCATAGGATCGTTGATGTATTGAGTTCAGGTATTTGCGCCTGTCGGCAGCCATGCTGCTGCATCAGTTGTGCAATCCGGTAGCCGAATTTTTGGATGCTGTCGTTGCGGGTCAGCCCATAGCGGTTGACCATGAAAGGAATGACAGCGACCAGGGTGCTCTCGGCATTGACGCCCCACCACAGGTCGCGACCGTCGATGGGTGGTTCGTGAGTGAAAGTTGAGTTTTTGTCATGGAACGCCTTTTGAAAGTCATCTCGGTAGCTCTTGCCAAGGCACAGGATAAGCTTGGGCCGTGCCGTTGCAGCCCACTGGCGCATGCGTGGGAAACGGTGCTTTCTGCACCAATCGAGATAGTCGGATTTGTTCTCCAAGCCGGTCGCTTCTGCAAAATTGGAATGCCACCGGGCCTGGTTCGTGTCCTTAAAGGCGATGGGGTAGAGATTAATCTTGAAGTAACCCGATGAACCTTGGGTAAATGGTTTGGCCTGTTGGCAAAAATCGCGGTATTCAGACACGGGGCGGCCATGAATGGCAGCGAGTATCTTCATGGCTTGCCGGTTGAAAATGTAAGTCAGGTTTTCCGAGGCATCGCCATAGCCTCTGGGCGGACAGGGCTCGCCGCGCCGCATTTCGTTCTGGAGTTGCTCGGCGGTGCAGGCACCGCCCCACTCGATGCCGCATAGCCATATGGCGCGCCGTTCAGGATTGCCAATGTCCCCGCCGTCGCAGCCCGAATAGGATGTGGCCCATGTCTCAAAGTTTGGATTTGCTGTCATCAGATTTTGACATTTCTTGGAGCCGCTCCAAGAAGACGTCATCCTCAAGGTAGAAAATCTGAGGGCATGGCTCAGAGGGTTTTGCGATGTTGACCAGTAGTTGGCCAAGCCGCCAGTCAGGATGTTTCTCCCAAAATTCTCGGAGCGTATGAAGGATTGCAGGAATTCGTTCGGGGTTTCTCATTTTTCTTTCTTTCACATATTGTCAAGGAAGCCTGGTTCATCCTGCTCGGCGTTTTCCATTGCCAGTTCCAGAGGTATGTAGCGGAACATCACATTGTCGAAGCGCATGCGGTCGTCCGAGTATTGCAAATATGCTTCCAACTCTTGGTATAGCGGTAAATCCTTGTCGTAAGGAATGTCAAGGTAAATATCCCCCATGTAGCCGCACATCATCACCCCGCTTGACATGAAAGGCGCGCAGGGCTGCCAGGCAATGCCCTTGGCGTTCAGCCAGCTGATGATTAGCTGGCGGATGGCGCTCCTTGAGTGCGCGGTCGTGGAACGAGAGCATCAGCACGCTACGCTGTTAGGTGCGGGCGATGTGGTCGATGGTGTGGAACAGTTGGGGCATGGTTCAACTCCTTGTATGGCTGCATCATCCGGCGTGGCTGCGACAAAATGTGTCGCTTTTCGTGGGTGACTTGCCTGGACGAAGGCAACCCCCGGCGCAACTGGAACGAATACCCGCAATGGGATGGCCTCCCCTTGCAGGGTGAATACCACTGCTGGCTTTTCCATGACCTTTGCGATCATGTTCTGGGCTACGACTGGGGCGCGCTCTTGGGCATTGGAAAAATTTGGACGGATGTGATGCTGATCCAGCAGCGTATCGAATCGTGGTGACGGCCGGTGCAGGAATCGGTGGCGGTTCTGCCCGAGTGAATGCCCGAACGCTTTGCAGAAAAATGTCTGGGGGCATGCTCAGCCGCCCTGAGGAAGGTGCGTCGCAATCGCTTCCAGTGCCTCCTTGGCCTCCAGCGCCAGCTCGATGTCGCCGGGGTTGTGGATGTTCGCCTCGTGCAGGTTGATGCGAATCAGAGGGCTGCCGCGCCGCTGCATGCGCCGGGTGAAGTTGCGTACGGTGGCAACGGCACGGCTGGCACCTATCTCCAACACCAGCGGGGAGGGGGTGCTGTCGAGCCACATGTCCAGCAGCATCCGTTGCTGGGTGCTGCGGATGGGGTTCCATTGCCCGTCATCGATCATCAACAGGTTGGGCCGTGCCAGAGCGCCGCAGCGGGGGCAGTGAGGCAAATCGCCTTGCCACTCCAAGGTGGCGCTGTCCACCTGTGGGTGCAGGCGGCCGGTCTGCCATGGGTGGGCACCGCAGGCCGTTGTGCATTGCAGCCGGTGGATAGAGCCGAGGCATTCGTAGATGCGGGCGGCCGGGAAACCGGCTTTGTGAAAGTGCCCGTCGGCGTTGCTGGTGAACACGAAGCAGCCGTGCGGCATGCGCTGACCCCACTGGCGCAGCAGGGTGTATCCGGCGTGGGGCTCTGTGGTGCGACACAGGTTCAGCCGCTGGCCATACATGCCCCACGCCGTGGCGGGGTGTTCATCGAAGGCTTGAGGCGAGGTCATTTTTTCAAAGCCGAGCCCCTGTCTGGCAAGCGCTGGCCAGGTGTGCGAAAAGGTGGCTGCGTCGCGCAAGTCTGGCAGGCCGCTGTCGGCAGCCATGCCCTCGCCGGTAGCGATCATCAGCGCGCTGGAGCCTTGCAGCAAGTGTGCGGCGCGTTGGAGTTTGTCGGCCAACAGATAGTCGGTCTGTCGGTCGGCGTTGGGATGGATATGCCAGGTGTCGGTGTCTGCGTGGTAGTCCAATGCGTCGCCTCGCAGAGCCTCACGTAGGGCACGGGCGTGTTCGTATCCTATGCGCAGCCGTCGCTGTAAAGAGGAAATGCCCCGATGGCCAGTCCAAATTCCCCCACCTGTGGCCACCCCAAATTCCCCAGGCAAGACCGGTTGGATTATGACGACTCAGTGCCGATGGCGATGCGTGCGGCGGCCTCTTTGAGCCGGTAGCTCTTGCCCTCGAATTCCAGCATCGTGCAGCGGTGCATGAGGCGGTCCAGGATGGTGGTCGCCATTGTGGCGTCGCCCAGATAGCGACCCCAGTCCTGCACCACGCGGTTGGAGGTCACCACGATGGCGCGGCGCAGCTTGTAGCGCTGATGCACGATGGCCTGCAGGACCTCGGCGGCGTGCTCGCTGATACGCCTGGCCAGGAACAGATCGTCCAAGATGATCAGGTCAGGCTCCACCCACTCCTTGAGCAGGCCGATGCGCTCGGTGGCACTTGCCAGCGCGTAGCGGGCGAATTCGGCGTCGGCCTCGAGGTAACGCACATCGTGGCCGCCCAGCGTGGCCTGGTAGGCGATGGCCTTGGCAATGTGAGACTTGCCGGTGCCGGGTTTACCGACGATGAGCGCGTTGGAACCCTCGGCGATGAACTTCAGGGTGTGCAGCTCAAAGCAGGCCGCGCGGGGCAGCTTGGGGTTGAAACGCCAGTCGAAGTCGGCCAGGCTGACCTTCTCGTCCAGACCCGAGCGCTTGTAGCGGCGCTCTGTCAGGCGCGATCGGCGCCGGTCGAGCTCATCCTGAAGCATGGCGGCGAAGGTCTGCAGAAATGGCTCCTGGGCGACCTGGGCCTGCATCACGCGGGTCGACAGGGTCTCGGCAATACCCGACAGGCGCAGCTGGCGCAGCGCGCGCTCGATCTCGACCATGTTCATGGCTGGCTCCCAACTGCGGCGGTGGCCGCAGCGTGGGCAAACAGGTCACCGTATTCATCGGCATCGCGGATCAGCTCGTGCTGCTGGGTCAGGGTCGCCGTGGTGGGCGTTACATGCTCGCCACCGGCCTGGGTCTCGATGGCTTCAAGCGCATCGGCAAAGAGCGCCTCTGTCAATGCCTGGACGCGCTTGAAGCTGTAGATGCCCTGCTCCAGAGCCTGGGCGCAAGCGGCGTTGACACAATGCGCCGGATATCGGCGCACCAGGCCGACGATGCCCCAGAGCTTGCGCTGGCCCACCCGGCCCTCGATGGCAAAGAGCAACTGGCACAGCCGGGCGGCGTGTTCGCCAATCTGGCCGGCCTGGCGCAGGATCAGGCGGGTCTCACGCGAGGGGTTGAACACCCGCTCATCCTGGGGCAGCACCACGGTGCCGGGGCGTTCAGCCTTGGGGTGACTGCGCAGCAAGGTGCCGGTTTGCAGATCAAAGATCTGGATGCGCTGGGCGAAGATGCGCACCCGCACCTTCGATCCGATGACCGCCGGGCGCGCGGCGTAGCTGCTGTGCTCCACCCGCACACAGCTGTCGTCGCACACCGTGCGCTGGACCTCTTCGAAATACTGCATGCCCAGCAGTGGCAAAGCTTTGAGGTGGGGGCGTTCTTCCGCGAACATGGCCTGCACCTGGCGCCGCTCGGTGCCGTGGATGCGCTTGGCTGCCCAATTCTTCTCCCATTGCGCCAGGAAGGTGTTCTGCTCTTCGATGGACTCAAAGCGCCGGCCCTTCAAGGCCGTGGCCTGGGTGTGGCCGATGGCGTGCTCTACCGTACCCTTGCGGTTGGGGTCACGCACCCGGGCCGGGTCGGCCACCACGCCGTAGTGCGCCAGGGTGGCGGCATAGACCGGGTTGAGTTCGGGCTCATACAGGTCGGGTTTGATGACGCCCTCTTTGAGGTTGTCCAGCACCACGTACTGCGGGCAGCCACCGAAGTGGCGAAACGCGCGCTCGTGCAGCTCGGCCCAGACCTGCTGGCTGGACTTCCAGACCACGTGCCGAAAGCTGGCCCGCGAGTAGCGCAGCGTGGCCACGAACAGGCGCGGTTTGCGGTACCGGTTGCTGCCCGGCACCCGGGTGGGTGCACCCTCACCGTAGTCCACCTGCATCTCCTCTGCGGGCAGGAAGGACAGGCGGTCGAATTGTTCGGGCTCCTTGTGACGCAGCCGGGCCACGAAGCGTTTGACCGAGTTGTACTGGCCGGCAAAGCCGTGGACATCGACCAGGTCCTGGTAGATGGCCGTGGCGTTGCGCTTGAGACGCAGTTGGGCCTCGATGAAGTCGCGGTACGGCTCGCATAGGGAGGCGGCCACTGACGTGGGAGCCGGTGGCCAGGGTGGGGGAATTTGCGCGGCCACGTGAGCGGCCATGGCATCAGGGCCGGTGGCCACCCCGGGGGAATTTGACTGCTCGGCCTGCCGGCGACGTTGGTAACTCCTGACGGTCTTGCGGTCGATTCCGGTGATGCGCGCGATCTCGCGCTGGGTGCTGCCACGCTCGAGCAGCGTGTAGACGGTGGCCCGTTGGTTGGGTTTCAAGACATTCACTCCTTGGCCTCCCCTCGGGGAAGACCAGAACTACTGTCCTGCCAACAGGTGCCAGCGGCGCCGGCGTTTACCCCCTGTCCCCGATCAACTCAGGTGGGGGAGTTTGAGGTGGCCATCAGTGGGGGAGTTTGGGTGGCCGCCGGGGAGGAAATGCGGGTGTCACCCGAGAATAGCAAGTGCTGGCGTGCCAGGTGGTATAGCGGGTCGGGCAACGCGCCTGTGGGCATGAATACTCCTCTCTTGATAGCTGCTTGCGCTTTTTGGGGCACGCGCAAGAGCCTGTTTGGGCTGAATGAGGGGATTGTCTGGTGAGCCGCGACAGACTGTGTCGCGGCAGGGTGCCGCAGTGTTACAACACCAGGCCCTTGAGGTATTCGCGGAAAGATCTGCCCATTTGCCGGAGCTGCAGCGCCAGTTTCACGGTGGCTTCTTGAAAGCCGTCCAACCGACCCGTGTCGTCAAAGTTGATCAAAAAACGGTCGAACAGCGCATCCAGATTGGCGACCAGCAAGAAGCCGTTGAACACGTCCAGCCGCTCGGCATCGTTGGCGCACTCTGCCCAGGGTTTGGCGTGGCTCGCGCGCAAGACTTCGGGCAGGGCCATCCTCCACTGACCAGCCATCGACCTCTGCATACCATTCGCCCAGACTCTCCTCGCTGGCCACCAGTCCGATCGAAATCAGGCGACGTGGATAGCGCCAGTCGAGCCCGGTGAATTCGGTATCCAGAAAGACCCTGGCTGTCGATCCTGATCTGCGTTTTAGCAAACTAAGCCAATGAGCGAGGAATCCGAAGTGTCTATGCATCCAATATGTGCGTGTTGATGTTCATCTGACCTGCTGACAAGCCACCGCCGATTGGTACCTGACGCCGTCGATGCCCACAAAAACCTCAGATGCCGCGCCGACCAGCAAGGTCGTCTTTTTGCTGGTTTGCTTGAAGTACGACGGCTCGTTAGTGTCCGCCTGTTCGTCGATCTGGCTGACGCCCAGCCGCTTGGCCAGCTGCTTGCCTGCCAGGCGTTTCAGATAGACGGTTGCCCTGTTTTCACCGTCAGCGGCTGTGACCAGCGCTGCCACCACCTCGTCTCCGAACAGCGATGGCAGAGGGCCTTTCTGTGAAGGCATCAAGAAGCCATCCGCCCCTTTGATGAGGCCGATGGCGCGGAGCTTGGATTCCACTTCATCGGTCGTCAACACCGTTCCGGCCTTGCATTGAAGCAAGGCTTCGAGCTGCTGCACTGTGGCTGGTGCGGCAGCGGTATCGAGCAGCGGCACGGGCATTTGTGCACACGCGAGGCCAACGCCAGACAAGGCCAGGCCGCAAGCAATCCAGTGGCGCAGGGTGCGAAGATTCCGATTCACAGAGCGCGCCTTTCCGAACGACATTGCAACCGCCACCGCTGGCGCTCCAGCAGGGCCTGAAAATGGTCTTCACCGGATGCATTCCACTGTGGCCAATCAGGTGGCATATCGGCCTGTGGGCGTGGCGCGATACGCAAGGCCAACAACTCCAATCGTCCCGGAAAATGCCTCAGCAAATCAGTGGCCAGGGATTGCTCCTGCCCCACGATGGCGTTGACACACAGCAGCAGGTCTTGCGCTGCTTTGCGCAGCTCGGCAGCCAGATCAGCGGCCTCGGTGGTGTTCATGGCTGTCCTTTCTCTGCATCAGGGGAGCATCCGTAGTCCTGCATACACGGTGGCGCGGGCCTCGGGTGCGTAGGCGATGAGTTCTCCGCCATCCCAGAGGGGGACGGTGTAGATCGTTCGCCCCATGCACAAAAACTCCTGCCGCACGTACTGCGCCAGTGCTTCCAGGTCATGCAGCGCAATGTTCTGCGGCGGCTCTGCCGCAGAAATCACCAGATCGGTAGAGGGCACATGCACCAGCTCCAGACCCACCCGCTGAAATGCCAGAGCCAGCAGCGAGCGTGACGGCTCCTGGTCCAGATAGCCCGGCAGAGCGGCCAGCGTTTCTTCATAGTGCAGTGGCTTGCGCTTGGCCATGATGAACTCGCGTAGTTGCATAAATGCATCGTCGAGCGCCTGTAGGCCTTTTGTGTTGATCTTGGTGCCGATGTCCCTGTCCTGGTTCAGCTCGCCATAGACGTCACTGGTCAGCCAGGCATGGCGTGTCACCGTGTCCACTACGCAATGCAGGATGTTCTGCGCCACGCTGTCGGTGCGCTCGACCAGGCCGAACTCGATGGCATCCAGCCCGTTGAGGGAGACCGTGGCCCACAGGCCATTGCGTTCGTCCCCATGCAGGCACTGCGTAGCCATGCCCTGCAGCGGAATGACGAAACCCAGCTCCTCCAGCTTGCCCAGCAACAGTTCGACCGTGGCGTTTATGGGCGTCGGTGGTGGGGGAGGCGCAGCGGTGTCTTGGGGCGGAACGGCCTGCGCCGGTGGTAATCGGCCGCCAAACCGGGCCTCGTACCACTCGCCCAGGATTTCCGTGGCGAGTTCAGATTCGCGCAGGCCCCGAGCTTTGGCCTCGTGCCGGATCGCATCCGTCAGGCGCACGTCCAGCATCCAGTTGGTTTGCGCCATGGCACCCTGGGCCTTCTTGCGCTCGCGGTAGCGACGTTGGTATTCGGCGGACGACCGCCTGCCGGTTCGTGGACGTGCCATGCTTGTTTAATTAACAACACTAGTTAAACTAACTATCCATGAAATTGCCGCTCCATGCAAGCTCGTGCTTGTGACAACAATCCCTGGCCGGAGATCAACATGACAGCCAACGATGCCCAGCCGATGAGCCAAAGGCAGGCAGACGCCCTGTGTGAGGAGTGGGCGCTGCTGCTCAAGATGGGCTATGCCAGCCAATGGTCGCCCGCACAGAAGATGGCGCGCCAGGATGAAATCGCCGCTCTGCTGCTGCACGTGGGCCAGGCTCTGCCTCGGGGATTGACCCGGCGAGAAGTGCTGGTCAACGTGGACGTTGTCCCGCCAAGGGGAGCGCAATGATTTACTTCTTTGGCGACACCCACGGCCACTTCCGGCATGTGCTGGAGATCGTCTCCAGAGATCGCCCGGCAGCCATCGTCTTCCTGGGCGACTTGCAGGCACAGCGCCCGTTGGATGCCGAGTTGGACTCCATCCTGGGAATGACCGAAGTCTGGTTCATCCATGGAAACCACGACACGGATTCCGATGCCGAATACGACCACCTGTTTGGATCGGCCTTGGCAGACAGGAACTTGCATGGGCGCGTTGCCCTGGTCGATGGTGTGCGCATTGCCGGGCTGGGCGGTGTGTTCCGAGGGCAGGTATGGACGCCGCCGGTGGACTGGCTGTACGAGAGCTCCAAGGAGTTCACTGCGCGCTGCGGCAGTGGCAATCGCTGGCGCGATGGGCTGCCGCGCAAGCACCGCAGCTCCATCTTCCCGGAGGATTACTTTCGCCTGGTTTCACAGCACGCCGACATTCTGGTGATACACGAGGCACCCAGCGCCCATCCGCATGGATTTGAGGCCATTGACGAATTGGCGCGCAGCCTGCGTGTGGGCAAGGCGTTCCACGGCCACCACCATGACTGTCTGGACTACAGCCGTGATCGGGCGCGGCTGGGGTTTGCGGCCTTTGGCGTGGGGTTTTGCGGGGTGACCGATATGAACGGCAGCTGCATTCGGCCGGGGACGTTTGACCACGCACGTGCAGGGCGCCGGCGGTAAAGGAGCGCATGACTTGCCCTGCGCCTACAAGGTCGAAACTGCTGAGGCGGATGGCCGGCACCAAGGAAACACCGTCGCTTTAGGCACCAAGACCGCGAGTGGCGGCAACGCGGCAAATGGCCGCAAATGGAGGCGTTGGTTTGGACGCAGGAGTGGGTGGCTTTGTCCCCAGGATGCCGCCGTGTCTGATTTCTTCCAAAATCTGACCCAGCGGCCCCATTCTTTGTGCTGCATGCCATAGCACAAAGAATGGGTTTTTTGCACTGGGGACAGGGGCTCTTTGGGTTAGCTGCGTCCAATGAGCGTGCTGCGAAGACGTCACGATGGAGCCGCCAGCGTGTAGCCAGCGTACCGCATTGGCTCCATGGAGGTGCCGCCTATGCGATTGGTGCGTATCCGTCCGGTGACCCCATATTGAACGCGCCGTGAGAAGCGGGCATCGTGCCCACGATTGGAGGATCGTGGAGACGATGGAACAGGTTTCAAGCGAAGGCCGGCCGCGCCGGCGTGAATACAGCAAAGCGTTCAAGGCACAGTTGGTGGCTGCGTGCGCGCAGCCCGGTGCCAGTGTCGGTGGTGTGGCCTTGTCGCACGGGCTGCACGCGAACATGGTGCACCGATGGATTCGGGAGGCGGGCCCTGTGCGCGCTCAACCGGGCGTTTGTTCGGATGCTGAGCCCGGCTTCATCTCGCTGCCGCTGACGGCAATGGCGGACAGCACCCATGAGGAGCAGGCGCTGGCTGCATTACCGCCATCCGCGCCTTTACCGCTGCCGTCTGCGCCAGTCCATGTGCGCCTGCAACGCGGCGAACTGGTGGTCAGCCTGCAGTGCCCACTGGGCCAGTGCGGGGCGCTCTTGCGCGAGGTGTTGCGGTGATCCGGGTCGATGCGGTCTGGATGTCCACGCAACCGCTGGACATGCGCGCCGGCCCCGAGACGGCCCTGGCCAGAGTGGTGCAAGTCTTTGGCGCGGCCCGCCCGCACCACGCTTATCTCTTTGCCAACGCACGGGCCAACCGCCTGAAGGTACTGGTGCACGATGGCTTTGGCGTCTGGCTGGCCGCAAGGCGCCTGAACCAGGGCAAGTTTGCCTGGGGCGATGAGCGCCTGGGTCCTCGGCTCACACTCAGCGTCGAACAACTGCAAGCCCTGGTCACGGGCTTGCCCTGGCAGCGCCTGGGAGAAGACGCTGTGATCACGGTGCTGTGATGTTGGTCGCCCCTGGGGCGGCGTTCAATTCGTGGATATGCCAGTAGGCGGCTGCCCACCCATCAGGGATGATGACGGCCATGAACGAACCGGTGGATCTGCAGAGCATGGACGAGGCGCAAATGCGCCAGATGCTGCAGCACCTCATGAGCGAGCTCAAACACAAGCAGACGCTGCTGGACAAGCTCAGCTACGAGATGGCCATCCTCAAGCGGCTGAAGTTCGCCGCCAAGACCGAGGCATTGAACGCCGATCAGCGCAGTCTGCTGGAAGACGCGCTCGAAGAAGACCTGCAGGCGGTGGATGAGGAGATCGAGCAGCTGCGCTCGGCTGAAGAGCGCAGCCCACGCCAGCAACCCAAGCGCCTGCCATTGCCGGCACAACTGCTGCGCCAGGAATTCACACACGAGCCCGAGGTGACTGAGTGCTGCGGCCAGGCCATGCGCCGCATGGGCGAGGACGTGGCCGAGAAGCTCGACTACACGCCCGGCGTGTTCATGGTGCACCGCCATGTGCGCGGCAAATGGGTGTGCGCGTGCTGCCAGACGCTCAAGCAGCAGCCGGTCGAGGCGCACATCATCGACAAGGGCCTGGCCACCACCGGCTTGCTGGCCCAGGTGCTGGTGGCCAAGTACGCGGACCACCTGCCCCTGTACCGCCAGGAGAGCATCTATGCCCGTGCTGGGGTGCCGCTGGCACGCTCGACCCTGGCGCAGTGGGTGGGCAGCTGCGGCGTGCAACTGCAGCCGCTGGTCGATGCGCTGCGTCAGGAGGTGCTCGCACACAGCATCGTGCACGCCGATGAGACCCCGGTGCAGATGCTCAAGCGCGGCAGCGAGCGCGATGGCAAGACGCACCGCGCCTACCTGTGGGCCTACACCCCGGGGCGGCACGAAGACCTCAAGGCCGTGGTCTACGACTTCTGCGAAAGCCGCGCGGGCAAGCACGCCGGTGAATTTCTCAACGGCTGGCGCGGCACGCTGCTGGTCGATGACTTTGCGGGCTACAAGCAGCTCATGGGCGAGCACATCACCGAAGCGGCTTGCTGGGCGCACGCCCGGCGCAAGTTCTTTGAGCTGCACGCAGCCAACAAGAGCCAGATCGCCGAGCAGGCGCTGGTGCAGATCGGGCAGCTCTACGAGGTGGAGAGGCAGGCGAGCAATGTCGATGGCACCGAGCGGCTGCGAATGCGCCAGCAGCACAGCCGCCCGATCGTGGACAAATTGCACGCCTGGCTGAGCGAGCACCGCAGTAAGGTACCCGAGGGTTCAGCGTAAGCGTCCGGCAAACCCAGGCCTACCGAGGCCGGTGATCAGGCGTCGGCGGGTTTCCAGCGGTGTGGCAGGAGCTCGACGATGCGGCTGGCCTTGTGCGTGGGCAGTCGCGTGAGCACGTCCTTGAGGTAGGCATACGGGTCGTGCCCGTTCATACGGGCCGACTGGATCAGGCTCATGACGGCGGCCGCTCGCTGGCCCGCACGCAGGCTGCCGGCAAACAGCCAGTTGTTACGACCGATGGCAATGGGCCGGATCTGGTTCTCGATCCAGTTGTTGTCGACCGGCAGTTGTCCGTCATCCACGAATCGGGTCAGCGCATCCCAGCGCCGCAGGCTGTAGTCCAGCGCCTTGGCGGTTGCTGATCCGTCGGGCACCTGGCGCCGTTGCAGCGTCATCCACTCGTTAAGAGCGTCCAGGATCGGCCGGGTCTGCTGCTGCCGAACGGCTTGCCGTTGCTCGGTGTCCAGCTCTTTGACGTCCCGCTCGATCTCATAGACCCGGGCGAACTGCTGCAGGGCGAACTCGGCGATCTGGCTCTGGTTGGCCGCGTGCAGGTCGAAGAACTTGCGCCGGGCATGGGCCAGACAGCCCACCTCGGTCACGCCGCTGGCGATCAAGGCCTTGTAGCCGCTGAAGTCGTCGCAGGTCAGGCAGCCCTTCCAGGCCTTGTCGGTGCCGTGGCCCAGGAAGCGCCGGGCGTGTTCGCCCGAGCGGGATTCGCAGAAGTCGTAGACCACAGCCTTGATGCTCTCGAAGGCCCCCGGCGCATAGGCCCAGAGGTAGGCGCGGTGCGTCTTGCCATCGCCGGGCTTGAGCATGGCCACCGGCGTCTCATCGGCGTGTAGCACCCGGTGGCTGAGGATCTCGGTCTTCAGGGCATCGACCAGCGGCTGCAGCCGCACCCCGCAGGTGCCCACCCACTGCGCCAGGGTCGAGCGAGGGATGGCCAGGCCAGCGCGGCCGAAGATCGCCTCCTGCCGGTACAGCGGCAGGTGATCGGCGTACTTGCCCACCAGCACCTGGGCCAGCAGGCCGGTGGTGGGGATACCTTTGTCGATGACGTGCGCCTCGACCGGCGCTTGTTGAATGGTCTCGCACCGGGCGCAGGCCCACTTGCCGCGGATGTGGCGCTCGACACTGAAGACGCCGGGCACATAGTCCAGCTTCTCGGCCACGTCCTCGCCCACGCGTTTCATCTGGCAGCCACACGCGCACGTGGTGGACGTGGGTTCGTGGCGGATCTCGCGGCGTGGCAGGTGCGCCGGCAAGGGCATCCGCTTGGCCTGTCTCTTCTCGGGGGTGGCCGGTGCTTGCGTCTGCGCCAGCGCGTCGATCTCGCTGGCCACGGCCGCCAGGTCCGCTTCGATCTCGTCGTCGAGCAGGCTCTTCTGCTCAGGGCTGAAGCGCTCTGATTGGGCGGCGAACTTCATGCGCTTCAAGAGCGCGTTCTCGTGCGTGAGCTTGTCGATGAGGGTCTGCTTGAAGGCAAGCTCCTGGTCCTTGGCAGCAGCGGCTTGCAGCATGGACAGCAGCGCCGAGCGCAATTGCTCGGGACTCAGACTATCCAGGGATTGCGGCTCTACGACCATGGGCATGACTGTGCCAGCGCCGGTAACGCCACGCCATTGGCACATGCACCGATTGGCAGGCCGCATGTCAGCGATCAGATTCAGAGCACGGTGATGAGGCCACCATCGCCCAGGCGCTGCCAAGGCAACCCGAGCACCAGAGCGTCGAACTGCGAGCGGCTGAGCGTGGTGGTCAACGCACCGTCACGCGGCCAGACGAACTTGCCGCTGTTCAGGCGCCGCGCCGCCAGCCACACCCCAATGCCGTCGTGCACCAACACCTTCATGCGGCTGGCTCTCCGGTTGGCAAACAGGTAGGCGTGATGCGGACGCGCAGCACCGAAGACGGCCACCACACGGGCCAGCGCGGTGTCTGTGCCGGCACGCATGTCCAGCGGCTCGGTAGCCAGCCACAGGGCGTCGATGCGGATCACTTGAGCAGGTCCCGCATCCAGGCCGCGCAGTGCTCGGCCGCGCAGACCGGCCAGGTCAGCGAGATGCTGGTAGCGCCACGGCGCAACTCGATGCGGATGTCTGGGGCCGGCGCACAGCTGGGCGCAGGCAGCGTCACCGGCACGAAGGTGGGAACTTGCATATCTGTGCTGGGGGCATGGGCCAGTCGGCGCCATTTGTGCACGACGTTGGCGTTGATGCCGTGCGAGAGCGCCACGCTGGCCACCGATGCACCGGGCTGGGCGCACTCGGCCAGGATCTGCTGCTTGAGCTCGGCGCTGTGGCGCCGACGGGTCTTGTTCTGGGCTTCGGTCATGGTGTCCACCTATCTGGTTTGGTGGACACCATCGTTGCCGCTTACGCCGCCGCCCTCAAGGGTGGGATGACCGTGCGCTTACGGTTCAGCCACGGCACGGGCCATCGACTACAGCCTGCGGCGCTGGCAGCCGCTCACGCGCTTGCTGGACAACGGCCAACTGCCGATCGACAACAACTGGATCGAGAACCAGATGCGACCGGTCGCGCTCGGTCGTAAGAACTGGTTATTCGCCGGGTCGCTGCGGGCGGGACAGCGTGCGGCTGCCGTGATGAGCCTGATCCAGTCGGCCAAGCTCAATGGCCACGACCCACACGCTTACCTCAAGGATGTGATGACCCGACTGCCCACACACAAGGACAGCCGCATCGGGGAACTGTTGCCGCATCGGTGGCAGAGCGCCACGATCTGAGTCTCAGTCATGACCGCCGGCGACGGTCAATATGGGGTGGCCGGACGGATACATTGGTGCCGCAGATGCGGTCATACGTGTTGTCATGGAGCCATGCGGGTGCTCATTGCGTGCCGCCATGGTGCCAAGAAGGCAACTGGCGAAGATTGTTACTTGACCCCCGTGTGTGCCATGGGCGGGCCATCAGCGAGCCAACTTCGTGCTGCCAAGCGTCGGATGTGTGCTGCTACGGTGCCGGATGCATGCTGCCAAGGGCTGCAATGGGGCTGCGATGGTTGATTGCCCGGTCTTTGCCTATCGCCAGTACCCGGTCCCTTCTTCCCACTGCTTTCGATGCCAAGCCAGATAGCCCCGATGGGCTTCACCGAGCCAGCGCAGTTTCATGCCCGGTTGCAACCCCAAGCGATGCTGATCATCAACGTGCAGGGCGGAAGACACCAACAACCGCCCCGTGTTGTCAAAGCTAATTAAAAAACGGTCGAACAGCGCGTCCAGATTGGCGACCAGCAAGAAACCGTTGAACACGTCCAACCGCTCGGCATCGTTTGCACACTCTGCCCAGGGCTTGGCGTGGCTCGCTCGCAAAACTTCGGACAGGGTCACGCCGGTTACAGCGCAGGTGCCGCCCCAGTAGTCCAGCATAGCCTCGCGGAACTTTTGCTGGCCGACCCGCTGACGTACCAAGCGCTCCACCTCGGTGCCGCCCAGCCCAGCAGGCAACTGGGCCAACTGGCTGGACACGGCAGCCTCAAAGTCCTGTGCCGCTTGGCTGGGCAAGGCCCGTGCCAAACTGGCGCTGCGGCCCAGAAGCGCGGCCAGCGCAGCTTCACTGCTGGCCGCAAAACCGTCAGCACGCAGCACCTGGGCAAACGAGCGCAGCATCTCGGGCAACAACGCTGGGGTGGTTGCTTGCAGTCGCAGCAGGTAGCCGCCCTCGGGTAGCACCGAGACCGACGCGCGTGCCGCATGCAGTGCCGAGGCCAGCGTCACGCCTTCCAAGTCACTGGCCAGCACATGCTCAAAACCATGGTCGTGGCCGGTTTTTTCAACGAGCGCACGTTGCAGCGGGTTCATGGGCGACGCTGTGATATTGAATGGGACATCCGAATTCATCCGATTTGATCCGATACGCCTCGAAACGACGCCCCGGCCAGTTCAGGAGAGGGTTGGTCGCTGCTGACATCAACGGTGGGGAAATCGCACTTAGAAATGGACAACACCATGTCAATGCGTCTCTACGCGAGTCCAATCCACCCGGTTCCAGTCGATGGTGCGCTTGCGCCAATGGGTGTCGATGGCCTGGGTGAAATCGGGTCGCACCAGCTTGGCACGTGCTTCGCACCACTCGCCCGATTCGCGCCGCACCACCACGCCTTCCAGCGGCAGCCCGGCGCGATAGCGGCTAGGCGTATCCACTAGCAACTGCTTCAGCGCTGCCAGGGTGGTGAGGCCACTCGATACCAGCGGCACCGTGGACAGCCCGGCCTCTGCGGCCAGCGCGTTGCGCCGGGAAGTGCTCCAGAAACGTCCAATGCTGCGGTCATATACATCGAACAGCAAGAACCAGTCGGGCAGCGCGTCGTAGCCCAGTGAATGGCGAGCGGCACACCATTCGCCAAACAGCATTAACTCCGGGCGGAGTACGGTACGCAAGCCGGGTTCATGTTGCGTCAGCCAAGCGGGCAGGCGCGCGAACTGCCCCGTATGGGGATCGCTCAGATACTGGCCACGATTTTGGGCGCGTAGTGCGCTATCTGGCGACAGAGAAAGACCCAGGTTCGCACCGTCAAGCTTTTCTTCCACCACTACGTTGCCAGACAGCAGCGCCTGCGCTTCGGCGGGCGACAACACCTTGTCGTCACGTGGCATGCCGTCCTTGGCCAGCCAGGCGAGGTGCGGGGTGGAGGGGAAACGGAAGAAATCCTTACCCATGGCGTTCAATCCGGCAGCTGGGGGGCGGGGTATTTCGGAAATTTCTTGTTGTAGAACGAGCAGGCATCAGCTGGGCATAGGAAATCGACTTCGACACCTTTGGCGCGGAGCGCTGGCCACCAGTCCAGCCATTTGCAATCTGCCGCTTGCAAGATCTTGGGTTTGTCCGGGTGGGCATGGGCCACAGCAGCAAATTTGCGATCTGGCGCGTCGAATAGTGGTTCGAGCGCTGGATCGGGGAATTCGATGAAACAGTCTGGAACGGTTTCGTTTAGATTGACTTGCTCTACCCTTGACGTTCCGGTGTGTTGCAGGATCCATTTCAGGAACTTGTCTCCGACACCCTTTGGAGGTGTCAGGCTGGTTTTGTGGTGGTACTCACCCACAAGCCGGTAGCCATCATCAATGACCACAACGCCTGATTGTTGGATTGACTGCAGGCGAGTCACACATGCGATCACACAATCCTCCGAAACATCCGCATGCTGACCGTTAGCGACCAGTAGCACATTGGTATCAATCACTGCCTTCACAGCGCACCACCTTGTTGGTTGATCTCCTTTTTCCGCCTCATGGCCGCTAAGGTACGCCCCGCAATGTCGGCCATCTCGTCACCGAAAAAATTCGGTGGCCAGTTCTCGATTTCACCAAACATGTTGAGCTTCAATGGCTCCAACTCCGTGGCTGAATCCGCGCGACGGCAAAAGTACACCGCCACGTCTTCAGGCTTGACAACGCCCTCTGCAACCCGGCGCTGCAAGCGGTTCAAGAAATGCTCGGAGTGGCTCTCCACAATCAACTGCACGTCACGAGGCCTCCCGCCCTCGCGGGCCTGAGTCGCGGAAATGAAGACATCGGCCAACTCGGCCTGAACTTGCGGGTGCAGATGAATCTCGGGTTGTTCCATCCATATGGTGGAATGCGGTGGGCAGTAAAACGCTTGCACCAACGCCGGCAGCACCTGAGAAATTCCGAAGCCAACATCGGTAATCTTGACTTCTGGTGCCTTGGCGTGTGTTTTCACCAGCACTTCGTATTCCTTACGCCCTGCGGCCACGGGGCGCACCGCAAAGTCGTGAATGACACCCAAGTCTTTGAGCCACGCAGCAATGAACTCGGCAAAACCCTTGGTGTGGTGCCCGACCTGCCGATTGAGCCGTCGGCCTTCGCCTTGCGCCGCCAGAATGGCAGCGATGGTGTACTCGCCCATCTGCCCGACGCTGGCAGGTGTATCGCCCGACCATTGGTAAATACGCTGAGGATGACTGCGCAGGGGCCCCAGGTAGGAGATACGCTCCAGCATGCTTTCGGTGGCCAGGGCGAAGTCCGCCAGAAAGCCTGCGTTCTTGTATCGAGCCATGCTGGTGTCCGAGAGACGGTAAAACTTCTCGGGCTCTTCCAACGGCCACTTGCGTCCATCGGCCATCTTGAAGCCGTAGAGCTCAGATGTCAGATGGAGCTTGCGCTTCTCGTCGCGCTCAAGCACAACATCAAGCACCTCTTTCTCACCTGTAAATAAGCCATATCGCAACGTCTGAACTTCCGGTTGCTGTGCCTTGTTGGCGGCGAGTGCCACATCCAGTCGCATGTGATTGCCCTGATAGCGGGCTTCGGTTTGCAGCGGGTCACGTACATCCATTGCTTTGGGCAGAGTCCAACCCAGTTCAAAGGAAAGTGATTGCGTCAAATCGTGCCCATGGAGGCAATCGGTGAACGTGCCCAGATCGATCAGCGATGAGGTGTCACCCAGATGCAGCGCGCGCTTGCGATCGGTGGAGCGTGCAGTTTGCTGCAATGCCAGCAGCAGGTGGCCTAGGCTGCTCTTACCCGCGCTATTGGCGCCAAAGAGCACGGTGAGCGGAGCCAAGCGAATAGGCCCGGTATCTTTCCAAGCCTTGAAATTTTTGATGTGCAGGTGGGTAAGCATTGAGGCAATTCTCCGGATTTCTATTTATCGCACGTCATCAATATCTGTGTGAATCTGTCCATGCCCTCATTCTTCACGCTAATGGCCTCTGCTCCGCACCCACGCGGCGACGTAGCAGAAGGCCATCTTCACTGTCCGAAGAAAGTTTGAGACGCTCAAAGCGCTTGAACGCTTCTGCTGGCTCTGTTGAGGTGGTGACGATGTACTGAAATGCATCGCTTTCGCTCGACGCCACGTGGCCCAGCAGTGCCCACAGCATGGATTCGCTCATCTCCGCCTCTCGGGGCGAGTCATGCAGAAGAAAGCCTGGATGAAAGCTTTCAGGAGAGGTGCTGTCCATCAGGCAAGCAATGTCTCCGGCCAGAATTTCGAGCACCTTGAAGGTCGTCGAGTGCCTGGGCCCCATCTGGAACGGGCGGTTGCGGTACTTGTCGTCATCGCTGAGCACGCCCCAGTGAAATGAGGGTAGTGACTTGGCGACAGACTGCATCGTGGCACTGATGACCTGGCGGCGCCCCGCCACTGCATCGCGCTCTTTGACGAGCTGGATTTGAAGCTGACCATGGCGGCGCTGGGTCGATTCCAGTTGACGCTCCAGCTTCCCGATCTCCGGTGAGGTTGACTTGCCTGTGGCAATGTCTTCATACAGTTCATAGTCCTCTATGGCATCGCTGAGAAGCTGGTCGGCGGACAGGGACTGTGCATGCCTTGTCGTCAGCGCGGCATCCTGCTGATCAATGGCTGTCAGTTGCTCATTCATGGGAGCCGTTTCGGCCTCCAGCTCGGCCAGTCGGCGGCGCAGGGGCAGCAGTTCGTTTTCAAGCGTTTCTTTGGAGCGCTGGTGCTGTGTAATGCGCTGCCTTCGGTCAATCTGCGTCTGCTCGATTCGTTCCATCACGTGATCGCATTCCTTGAGCAAGCGGCTTCCTGCATCGCAGCGCGTGGGCAGCAACTGCTGCAACGACGAGGCTTCGTTTTGCAGCCGCTTGACCGCCTGCATATCACCAGCGGCAAGTGCTTCGTTTTGCTGGATTCGGTTGGTCAGAAGATCGATGCCCGCTTTCAGCGGCGCACGCTTTTCCATCCATGCTTGGCGCTGTGCTGCCAGCTCTTGCCGTTCGGCATTGATGGCCACCAGTTCCTGTTGATAGGCCTCATGCCGTTGCTTGGCAAAACCGATCAGGTTGGGGTGTTCAAGCAAGCCATCTTGCCGGAACGGTGTTTTGGTGGAGACGTTCAGGTGGCGGGCCAGTTGGCGGCGCACGTGTTTCAGCAAGCGGGCGGGCTCCTCGCGCAGCGCTTGCAAATCCGCTTTGTGCTTCTCCAGCGCTTTGGCCGTGCCGTCCAGCTCGCGCAAAGTGGTGCCATCAGGCAGCAGGCCCAGCACGATCTGCATCAGCGCGGCAGGTGATTTGGCCGGCCAACTGAAGCCTGAGCCGTCCGCACGCCACTGGTAGTAACTGTGATATCGGGCGTTCTGGTCGCGCGAGCACCAGGCCAGAATCTGATGCCATTCGATGGGCTGCTCGGACCCCGGCAGCTTTTGCACGGGCAGTATCTCCACCAGATGCCGCCGCAGCGCGGCCTGGTAGGCGGCGAATTCATTCTCAGCCTCGTTGGCTGCCAGTTGCTTCCAGTCCGCCGTGCGCGATGCACGGTATTGCTTCTGGTGCAGCCAGGGCTTCAGCACTGTCCAGGTTTCACCACCCACGTGCACGCGCGCGGCGACGGCGCCCTCTTTCAACTCACGGCTGTGCAGCAGTTCGTCGCGCAAGGTGGAGCCATCGGACCAGAGCGGATCATCCAGCGCAAAGCGCAGCAACTGACAGAACGCGGTTTTGCCCACGCCGTGCCCAGAGCTGCCCGTACCCGGCGGCGACACGATCAGGTTTAGCCCGCGTTGCAAGGGGATTTCGCGCAGGGGTTGGGTGGCCGTGAGCGAATCCAGCAGCCACAGCGTTTCCACCCACAAACGGGGCTGGAGGACGGGGTTGGGTGCGGAGATGCTGACGTCGCTCATCGGATTACCCTTGTTTGCGTAATTCGTTGGACTGCACGACCGATGCAGCACCGGCCAGTACTTCTTTCAGCGCCGCCTCCTGTTGATCGTGGGCCTGGATCAATGCGGCAGCCAGTGATTGGGTGCGGTGATCGCCGATCACGTTGGCCAGCGCCTCCGGATTGCGGATGGACAGTGGTGCCGTCACGGGAACGCCCAGCAGGCCGTGCAGCCAGCCACGGATATGCGCCCAGCGCTCCGTGTTCACGGGTGCCAGCCAAGAGGGCAGCGCCTCGATGAAAGGAGTGCTTTTAGGTAACGGGGCCAAGACGATGCGCCGCAGGCGGTTGTCATCGCACTGGCCGGCTTGCAGGAGTACATCGCACACCACGCCCGCCAGCCAATCCTCGGCTTCGGAAGCCGGTGTGCCGCCTTGCGCATAGATGGGAAGCGGCGTGGTGCGCCGCGCCGGCCGGGGTGCTGGAATGGTCACTGGGAGTTGTGCTTCCAGCGCCTTCCACGCCTCCAACACCAGCCGTTGTGTGCGGTACTCGCCGTATTCGCGCAGCTCCTTGTTCTTGAGCGCACGGAAGGTTTCGCTGGGGTAGTCCTCGCCCATGACAGCAGCAGGGTCGAGGATGTAGCGCTGCTCGTCGTGGGTAAGGCCGTAAAGGCGGGCGTAGTAGGTGTCGAGTTCAGCGCGCAGGGCGGCACGGCGCTCGGGGTTGAAGGCAAAAGGTGGTCCGTTGTAGCCCAGGTCTTTGGCCCAGCCCGCCAGGTCGTGCGCGGTGTAGGTCAGTTCAAGTACGCGCGGGACGATATAGGCCAGATCGGCTTCGGTGTAGCGGTCAGGAGGTAGCACGGGAAACTGCTTGAGATACCCATAGGTCAAGTGGGTGCCGCCCACTTTGACCCGTGCGCAGAAGTCCAGCACCAAAGCCCCCAGATTGCCCAGCAAGGCGGCGTTGTGTGCGGCCGTCTGCGACGTGAAAAACAGCGGCATGGTGTGCCCCACCCCAGCCAGCGGCACTACCGACGCAATCACCGTGCGCTCGTCAGTCGCTCGGCAAATGTCTCGCCACCCCATCAACCACTGCGGGCAAGCCGCTTGCAACCAGCGCTCGGCCAGGGCCAGCACGGCGTCGCGGTCGTGCAAGGGGCCGCTGGGTGCGGGAAGGTGGCGGTGGTCGGCAGTGAAGTCGAGCACGGTTTGCTCGGCCTGCGCATCCACGGCGTACCAGGCAGTGCCGTGGCGCTCGTTGGACATGAAGACCTCCACCGCGCCCTCGGCGGGCAGATAGTTGTCGTTCAAGGGCTGGATGCTGGCCGGGTTGTTGCCGCACAGGCCCAGGCTGACAGGTGCCACTTCGCTGGCGTAGGGGTGCTGGCGCACAAAGGCCTGCCAAGCGGTGTAGGTGCCCACGGCGGGGTCGCGGCGGCGGGCCTCCTGCAGCCACCAGCCGAACAGCAGTTGGGTGGCGCACAGCACAGTGGCGTCTGGGTTGCCGTCTTTCAGGGCTTTGTGCAGGCCCTGGGGCAGGCGGGCCACGCGCAGCCAGACTTCGCGCGCCTGCACCCAGTAGCGCGGGGTGACGGTGGTGGCGGGGTCTTGCTTTTCGCCAAGCAGCAGGTCGCGGCTGTCGCCATCGGGGGTGTAGGTGGCCCAGCGGTGGTCAAACTGGCGGATGAGCTTGGCTTCGTACAGGGGCAGGCGGCCCTCGGCGGGGGCGTTCAGGAAAAGGCCGCTGTCGTTCGACATGTGGAACATGGTCGAGAACGAAATCCCCCAAGGGTTGGCCTCGGGTTCCACCAGCTTGGCCTGCTTGCCTTCACCGGCCCACACGGCTTCGCGGATGAGCACGGGGGCGGCGTTGTAGAGCTTCTTGGTAAGCGCGGCGTCGGCGCTGCTGCGGAACACCGGGCAGGTGAGCGTGTTGGGGTTGATAAGGCGGAATTCGTCGGGCGTGAGGGTGAAGCGGCGGCGCGGGTCGGCCAGTTGGACGACTTGGCCGGCGTAGCAGACAAACTCTGCCGCCTCGGCCTGGCCCAACGTAAGCAGGCAAAACTTGAAGCTGCGGTGTACGGAGGCAAACAGGGCATCACGGTTTTCAATGTCGTACAGACTGACCAGGCGTCCGCTTTGCGTGATGTGGCCAAAGTAGGCCTTGGTGCTGTCGTCGGTAGCAATGCCCGTGGGGACGATGAACCCTGCCCGGCCCGTGGGTGCGGTGATTTGCAGGATGGTTTCGGCAAACAGGGCGTAGGTGTTGACGTCGCCCACGCCGGTCAGCGGGTAGCGCCCGCCATCGCTGCCATCCACGTGCATGAAGACGCTGGTGGCTTCGGCCACGCGGCGGGCGGCGATGAATTCGGCGTACAGGCGCTTTTCAGCGGCGCTACCGCCTTCGGGCAGGGGCGTGCCGGTGCCTGCGCTGGCCAGCAGATGCGCCAACTGGCCTTGGCTGAGTGCGTTGATGTAGCGGGTGCGCTCGGCCTTGTTTTGCGCGGCGGCCACGGCGGGGTGGCGTGTGGCAAAGAATTCTTCTTCTTGCAGCTTGATGCGCTCCCACGGCGGGTTGCCTAGCACGCAGTCAAAACCGCCTGCGGCATAGACCTGCGGAAAGGCCAGCGGCCAGTGCAACACACGGGCCTGCTGGCAAGCAGCCCGGGCGGCGGCTACGGTGGCGGATTGGTCTGCGCCAGGGTCGGCCAGAAGCTGCGGGGCCGTCAGGGCGGTGTGCAGGGTTTCGCTGGTGGGCACCTGTGCAGCGGTGTCTGGCGTTTTGGGTAGCAGGTAGGCACTGATAGCCAAATCGGCCGCCAGCGCAAGCGGGCTGTGTGCTAGCTGCTCACAAATTTGATAGTACGCACGTTCTTGCGCGGCCACGTCTTCAGCAGTGTCGGCGCCCAGGGCTTCGAGCGCCTGCAGGGCTTGCAGGCCGGTATCGGCGGCAAAGGCCAGCAGGTGCTGGCCGCTTTGCACGTCTTTGGCCAGTTGCTTGAGGCCTGCGCTGTTGCGTTTGGCAAGCTGTTTGCACACCTCTTTGTCGTCGCCGCTCAGGGGTTTGAAGGCGTCCTTGGCAATGCCTTGTTTGAGGGCCTCCAGGTTGGTCAGGCCCAGCAGGGCGTCGCCGCATTGCAGGTGGTGGTCCAGAAAGCCCAGGGGGCGGCCTTCTTCAAAGCCTTCCAGCCACAGCGCGGTGCGGGCCAGTTCGATGGCCATGGGGTTGCGGTCCACGCCAAAGATGCAGCGGCCCACCACTTCGCGCAGGGCGTGGCGGTAGGCCTGGGGCGTCACGGCGCCCTCGGGCGCGCGCAGTTGGGCCAGCTTTTCAGCCAGGCGGCGCGCGGCGGCCAGCAGAAAGTGGCCGCTGCCGCAGGCGGGGTCGATGACGCGGATGGAGAGCAGCGCTTCCACCGGCTGGGCGGGGTTGGCGGCCAGGCGCTGCGCGATCACTGGGTCGAGCGCGCTGTGGATGAGCTGCTGCACCAGGCTGTCGGGGGTGTAGTAGCTGCCGGTGAGCTTGCGCGCGTTGCCGGCGGTGCTGCCTTCTTCAGTCAGGCCGACGAAGCCGAAGCGGCGCGCGGGCAGGTCGATGGTGGGCACGAGTTCGAGCAGGCTTTCGTACACGCTGCCCAGCTCTTCCGGCCCCATGTTGCGGTAGTCGATGGGGGTGAGGCTGCTGGCTTTGCCCTGGGTGGTGACGGCCCAGCGCAGGTGCTGCAAGGCGGCCAGCAGGTGGGTGTTGTGCAGGCTGGCCGCGTCCAGGTGCGGGCACTGGCTGGGCACGAACAGGCCGCCCAGCGCGGGCAGGGCCAGGCGGGGCTCGCCCTGGGCCAGGCCGCGCCAGACGATGCGAATGGCCTGCCAGTGGTCGTCGAAGCGGTTGCGGGCGCGGCGCTTGAGGCAGAGCTGGCGCAGGCGGGCCAGGGCATAGCCTTCGGCGTAGGCTTTGCGGGCGGCCAGGGCATCGGCACTGTCGTCCTGCGGGTGCAGCACACCGCGTTCTTCGACGGTGAAGACGAAGATGAGGCGGTAGATGAGGCGCAGCAGTTGCTGGAAGTAGGCGTCCTGGCTGAGCTGCCCTTCGTGCAGTGCGGCGCGCAGCGCGTCGTTGGCGGGGTGCTGCAAGAAGCCTTCGCCGAAGGTGAGCAGGGCCTGTTCCACGCCGTGGCGCAGGCCGTCGCGCACGCGGGTGCCCTCGGCCTTGCCAGCTTCGCGCCAGCGCTCCCAAATGCACGCGCCGCCGGTGTGCGGCGCGCGGCTGGCGTGCAACAGGCGCCAGATGTTGGCGAACTCGGCATAACGCTGGCCGCCCAGCAGGTCGGCCAGGTCGCATTCGAGGTAGGCGGGGCGGGTGAGGCTGGCGGCGTCGCGCAGCAGGCGCAGTTGGCGGCCGTTGCTGACAATGCCCCAGGTGTGGTCAGGGCTGGCGTTGAGCAGCTCCTGCATGGCCTGGAAGGCCGACTTTTTACGGCTGCCGCTGCCAGCCACGGCAAAGCGCGGGTCGGCTTCGTCCAGCGCGAGGGAGTGGGGGGCCACCAGCACGGGCACGCTGGCGGTGGCTGGCCCGGCCATGAAGCTGACGGGGTAGGCGAAGGCCCCGGCCTGCACCGTGGCCGTGGACTGCGCGGCGGCGTAGCCCAGGGCATCGCGCAGCAGTTCGGCCACATAGCTTTGGGTGAGCGCGTGGTCGTCCACGTCGGCGCGCTCGCTTTGGGCGGCAAAGTGCTGCCACTGGGCGCAGGCGATCTGGAAGGCGCGGCTGTATTCGTCCTTGAGCTTGACGCCTTTGGGGATGCCGTAGTCGGTGTCTGCTTGGTCTTGCGCGCGGCCCTGGGCGGCTTTTTCGAGCTGGTCGGGCAGGAAGAGGCTGCCTTCAAGCTGCAGGGTAGGCAGGTTGAGCGTGGCTTGCTGCCGGTGGTGGCGGATGCGTTTCATGCTTATTCGGTGGCCTCGTCGATGACTTCCCAATGGCCGCCCTTGGTGGGGCCATGGCGGCGCAGCTTGCCGGTGCGCTTGAGCTGGTTCAGGTGGTACTTGACGCCGTTGGTGCTCAGACCAGTGGTCTGCATCAGCTCAGGCACGCTGGCCGTAGGGCGCTGCCGCAGGAGTTGAAGCAGGGTTTGCTGGTGTTTTCTTGGTGTTTCTTTGGCGTTGTCCGAGTGTTCCAGGCCAGTCTTTGGGCTGGTTTTTGGTCCAGTCTTTAGGCCAGTCTTTGGGGTGGTGGCCGGTGTTTCTGTCCCAGTGTTTGGGTGAGTCTTCTTTGCGTCGGCTTGCGCCACGGCCTCCAGCGCCGATGGTCGCTTGAAGCGGGTGATGAACAGGCCGCCGATTTCGATGAAGCTGGCATCCGGTGCGTTTTCCAGAATCAGCGGCACCCCCCGGCCCCAGGCTTCCACCAGATGAATGCGGCGCAGCAGTTCGGCGATTTTCGGGTTGCGGCGGCGGGAGACGTTGCCCTGGCGTATTTCGTCAAAGGTCAGGTTGCCGTAGAGGCTGCCAGGGCTGCGGATTTCCAGCCGATCCTTGAACACGGCGACCTGCACGAAATCCGGGTCGCGCCAGTCGCGGTGGCAGAAGGCATTGACCAGCGATTCGCGGATGGCCTTGAGGGAGATTTCGGGTACGTCCACGCGGCGCAAGCCTTCCAGCCTCATGCCGATGTGGATGTTTTTCAGGATGTACTTCTCGGCCTCCTCGATCAGTTCGAGGATGTCGCCGTCGAAATCATGACGATCGATGATGGTGGAGCTGGTGTGGGTGGCAAATACGGCGCAGCGCAATTGGACGGGGGCGCGGGCAAAGAACAGCTTGGCTGCGTTGACGGGTGTGCCTTGGCGTAACAGATCGAGTTTTTCCAGGGCGCTGGCTGGGGCGCTTTCTGGCAGGTTGGCCAAGGTGAGGAAGTGGCTGATTTTTTCGGGTGCCAGTTGTTCCAGCGTCAGGCCGCTGGGTTCGTTTTCCCAGCGCAGCGCGTCGCGGTTGCGTTCCAGGATGAGGCTTTGGAGTTCGCTGGCGCTGAGTTTCTTGTCTTCATCGGCCACGCGGATGTAAGCGCGTCCGTAAGCGAAATACGGTGACTGCCAGCCTTCGGTCTCGACTTTCAGGCAGGGCTTGCCGTCCACCACCTGGCGGCTGATGTGCGGGTAGATGGCCGGTTCGATGTGCGCGGCAATGGCTTGAGAGACGTCGCGCAGGGTTTTCTCGTTCACGTCCAGGCCCACGGCCTTGCCATTGGGCGCGATGCCGAACCACAGCTCGGCCTGGCCGTGCTTGTTGAGCATGGCGGCCAGCGAGACCAGGCCCTGTTTGAGTTCCGCCAGGGATTTTTTGAACTCCCTGGTTTCGGTTTCCATGGCGCTGGGGGCGTTCATCACAACGCATCCGGCAGCAGCACGTACACGCCCATCACGTCCACAGGCAGGCAGGGGCTGACGCTGTATTGGCCCACGTCGCGCGCGGCCTCGCGCACGCGATGGTGGTCGGCCAGCAAGTTGTCGGCGCGCCGTTGGGCCAGTGCCTGCAATTGCTCGGGGTGCGCGGCCAGGAAGGCGATGGCCTGGCGTACTTCGCGCTGCACGGCGTCCGGGGGCAGGTTGCCGCTGGGCGTGCATTCGAGCAGGCGGGTGGCCTGGTCATTCACCAGCCATTCGGGCTGGGTGCGGCCGCGCACGGCCAGGGCCACGGTTTCCTCGGCCATCATCTGGAAGGGCTCGCGCCGGCGCACGTAGCTGAGCTGGTGGCGCAGACGCAGTAGGTACAGCGTGGTGGCCACGTCCACGTCGTTGGTGAGTGTGGCGGCGCAGCGGGCAGCCAGGGGGTGCGCCGCGCCCAGGGCGTCTTCCAGCAGGTGCTGAGCGAAGAGGCCGACGAGGGGGTGGCTGCGGTGCAGTTCGCTCCAGTCAATCAGTTGAGGCGCGGCCAGCCCTTCGTCGGACAGGCGCAGGCGCAAGGCTTCGGGCATGTGCTGGGGCAGCAGGCGCATCTGGTGGGGGCGGCGTGTGCCCTCCAGCGGCGCGCCCAGGCGCACGCAGGCGCTTTGCAGAAAGCGCTGCACGTCTGCCAGGGTGCCCAGGGCCTGCTGCTGTTTGTGCCATTCGGGCAGTACTTCGTTGGGGCGGATGCGGCGCTGCGCGAAGACGGTGCGGTTGGCTTTGGCTTTTTCGAGGGCGTCTTGCCATTGAGCCTGCAGGGGGGCGAGCAGGCGCTCGGGTTCGCCAAAGTCGAAGGATTCTTGCCGCATGGGGGCTTGAGCCCGGTGTTCGCGGCGCATCAATGCGGCCTTGACCAGGGCCTGGTTGATGCGGGCGTCGTCTTCGGGCAGGGGCACCATCACGCCCAGCTCTTTCTGGATAGCCTCGCCCTTGCGCAGGATGACTTTGAGCACGAAGCCGTCGATGGGGTTGTCCTGGCCGTAGAGCATGGTGCAGCGCACCTCGGGGGCCTGCTGGCCGAAGCGATCCACCCGGCCTTCGCGCTGTTCGTGGCGCGTGGGGTTCCAGGCCAGGTCGTAGTGGACGACGGCGGTGAAAAGGTGCTGGAGGTTGATGCCTTCAGAAAGGCAATCGGTGGCCACCAGGATGCGGCTGTCGGCTTCGGCCATGTCTTCGACTCGCTCGCGGCGCTCTTCGGGTGTGAGCTCGCCGGTGATGGCGTCGATGGTGGCCTGAGGAAATGCGGTTTTGAGGTGTTCGGCCACGTAGTGCGCCGTGGCGATGTAGCGGCAGAACACGACGGGGTGGTATCCGTCCTTGAGCAACTGGTCTACGTGCTGGATGAGTGCGGTGAGCTTGGGGTCGCCCTTCTGGCCCGAGAGGCGTTGGGCCGAGGCAATCAGCGCTTGCAGGCGGGATGCGTCTTGTACCTGTGCGGGGGGTTCCAGGTCGCTGCTGGAGAGGTCGTCGGCTTCACCATCGTGCAGGCGTTCGTCGGTCAACAGGTCTTCTGCGGTCTCGCTGCCTTCCAGTCGGGTGGTGAGTGCCTTGACGGCCGCCGCCGGGGACGAGGCCACGCAGCGCAGCAGGGCCAGGGTGGCGTACCACATCAGGCTGGTGCCGCCTGCGGTGCCTTGGCGTTCGGCGGTTTCTGCGAGTTCGCGGCAGTAGTCCTGCACGGCGTCGAAGAAGTTGCCCCAGTCGCCGCTGAGTTGGTAGGTCAGCTCGGTTTTCATGCGCCGGGCGAAGCCGCGACCGTCTTCTGTTTCGGCCTGCCATTCGGCAATGTCCTTGCGGCGGCGCTGTACGAAGTGGCGGGCCAGTTCCTGGCGTAGCGAGTCGCTGGCGGACATGCGGCCTTGCAGGGCCGCAAAGCGTGTGTCCAGCAGGGACAGCAGGTTGTAGAACGCTGCTTCATCGCCCGAGTGGGGCGTGGCGGTGAGCAGGATGAGGTGGCGGTGCGCGTTGCTGGCCAAGCGTTGCAACAGCTCGAAGCGCAGTTGCTTGCCCGCGCCGCTGCTGGCGCAGGTGTGGGCTTCGTCCACGATGATGCATTCGGGCGCGGTGGCGATGAATTGCTCGCGGTGACGCTCGCTCTTGATGTAGTCCAGGCTCACCACCACGACGGGGTGGTGGTCGAACAGGGGTACGCCGTGGGGCAGTTCGCGCTCCACCCGCGCGGCCGAGGCGGCGGTGAGGGCCACGGCGTGCAGGTTGAAGCGTTCTTCCAACTCGGATTGCCATTGCTCCACCAGGTGCGGCGGGCAAAGCACGGCCAGGCGGGTGACTTCGCCTCGGTCC
Source organism: Diaphorobacter sp. MNS-0 (assembly GCF_019602835.1). Taxonomy (NCBI): domain Bacteria; kingdom Pseudomonadati; phylum Pseudomonadota; class Betaproteobacteria; order Burkholderiales; family Comamonadaceae; genus Diaphorobacter; species Diaphorobacter sp. MNS-0. The sequence goes on from NZ_CP080761.1 coordinate 909,130, forward strand.
ATCAATTCACGGGCAATGAGGCCGGCCTCGATGGTTTTGCCAATGCCCACGTCGTCGGCGATCAGAAGGCGCACGGTGGACAGGCGCAGCGCCATCAGCAGAGGCACCAACTGGTAGCCGCGCGGCTCTACGGCGATGTTGCCGAATGAACGGAAGGGGCCCGCACCGGCGCGCAGGGTCAGGCGCAGGGCATCGCGCAGCAGGAGGGCGGCGGCATGGTTGCCGGCGCGTGCGGGATCGGGTGCTTCGAAGGTAGCGTGCTCTACGGGCAGCAGTTCGAGTTCTGGTATGAGGGCGATGGTCTCGTCCTCCACACCTCCGAGGGGCCGCAGGCGCAGCCAGTCGCGGCGCGATTCGGTCTGCACAACCCATTCGCGGCCTCGGGCGCGAACCAGGTTGCCAGGCAGGAAGTCGTGGGCAAGTGTGGTCATGGAATGCGTGATGGAGGTACGTCAGCAGGTGGCGCCAAACACGGCATGGTGTTCAGCAAAGCGCGCGGCCCAATGCTCGGGCTCGGAAAAGTCCAGCACCTGCCAGCCTTTGTCCTGCAAGGTTGCTGTGATACCTGCATCGACCGGAGTGAGAAAAACCAGTGCGCGGGCTGCCTTGTACTGGGCTGCGGCGGTGGCTGTGCCCTGGTTGACGGGAAGATTCAGTGCATCGGGTGGGGCGAGGCCCGCCTGGTTCAGGGCTGCTAACCAGCGTGATTCCAGTGAGTCGCCAGCTATGGCTGCCTGGGTGCCATTGGCGGCCGCCTGCTCACCATCTTCAAGGAGGCGGGGCTTCACCTGGGCGTTGGCCAGTGCCACCAACAGAGCGAGCGCCTCGGGGTTGCGGCGGTTGATGTGTTCGTGGTCTGGCTGGTTGAAATACGACAGCAGGCATTGGTAGCAGCCTGCTTCGCAAATGTGGTTGCCCAGGGCGTCGGTGGCTTCTTGGGAGGGCAAGTCTTCCAGTCGCCAGGTGCCGTCGGCAGGGGGGCGGTAATGGATGAGTTGCAGGGCGTTGCTGGCCACTTGAGCAAGGCTGGCGGGGTCATTGGCCAGGCGGGTGAGTACGCCCGCACCGCCTTCGGCGGCTTCGTAGAACAGCAATGCGCGGCGCTCCGCCTGCTTGGGCAAGGGCTCGGCCACCAGCTCGGACTCTTCGATCTGGAAGGACATCTCGATGCCGCGCTTGAGGGCGGCTTGTAGCGTGGCCATGGCCTCCAGCGGGAGTGCATGCACCGGGGCAAGGATCAACAAATTGCGATGGTCTTCCACGAAGGGCACGATGCGCTGGTTGGGCACTTTGTCCAAGAGTGCGTCGTCGTTGCTTGTGTCGTCGCTCGCATCGGGGGCGTCCTGCTTGCTCCAGGTGCCGGTGATGGGGTTGATGTAGAAGCCCAGTTGTTCCTTGTCTTTGCGGCGGCGCCAACCCCGGTTGATGCGCCAGATGCGTGCGGCGGGCGCGTAGGTGAGTTCGGCGAGGATCTGCTCTGCCTGCAGCACATCGGCTTTCTGTTTTTGAATCTGTCCATCGGGCCCGGGCAGGAAGCGGTAGGTGGTTTGCAGCTCGAAGCCTTGGCGCTGGCGCTCTTCGTCGTTGATGGAGATGCGCTCGACCGGCACGGTTTCCACGGTTTCGATGCGATAGAGATCGCGCACCCAGTCGGTTTCGGTCAGCAGGGCGTCGCAGTTTTCGCAACGGTTGACCAAGGGTTGGCTGCCACCCGGCTCTCCCAGGTGGCCGTAGCCGCATTGGCTGCAGACCAGGGATGTGATGGTGGAGAGCTGGCTGTTGCCTGAGATGTGGTCGGCATTGCCGACGTTGAGCTTGGCGCGCACCACGCGGTACATGCGGCCCTGGTGGTAGATGAGGCTGCGTGGTCCGAATTCGGACAGTGCCAAAAAGCGCGGGCGGCTGACCATGCTGCCTTCGTCGTCCTTGCCACTGGTGGTTTGCCCGCCGCGCGCGGGAATCCAGGCCATGAGGGGCAGGCGGGGGAAGTTGTAGCCGGGCAGGAAACCCTGGCTGGCGAGGTAGCGGTAGGTGTAGAAGTCGGTGTTCTGGCCATTGCCTGACTTAAGCAGCACCGCATATTGGCGCGCAGCATCGCCATAGCGGCGTTGGGCGTTTTGGCGCTCGGCGTGCGAGGCGGTATGGCTTTTGACGATGTGGTCGGCCATGTCCATTTGTTGGCGGGTCGCGTCAAATAGCACGCGCCAGCGCTCCAGGGCTCCCGAGAATTGCTGGGGAGCGCGGTCAATGACCTGTTGCACGTACTCGGGTGTATACCAGTGGCTGTCGTTGAGTTCTGCCTGTAGTTGTTCAATCACGCCGTGGGCGCTGGACAGTGCACGGGCCCGCACGTCGGGAGTCGTGAAGGCGTCCAGGTACGCCGGCTTCAGTGGTTTGCCTTCCTGATCGAGATCGAGCATGGGGGCAATGCTGGGGTCCAACTTCATCTGGGTGCTGGCCAGCCAGACCGCCTGCAGGTGGCTTTCCACGAGGTCGCGATTGGCCAAGTCCAGGGTCGGCGCACGCACCACGCCATGCACCATGTCGTTGGCGTGGTGGAAGAACCATTGGTCGTGCGGGCTGAGTGCCGCGCAATAGGTCACCACCAGGGCTTGCTGGCCTGAGCGCCCGGCACGCCCGCTGCGCTGCGCGTAGTTGGCGGGGGTGGGCGGCATGTTGCGCAGGTACACGGTGTTGAGCGCGGAAATGTCCACGCCCAGTTCCATGGTGGGCGAGCAGAACATTACGGGCAGGCGCTCCAGCGGTGCTTCGTGTGCTGGGTTTTGTGCCCAGTCGTTGCGGTCTTTGTCGGTGTAGCGAAAGCGCTGTTCCAGTAGTTGTCTGCGCGGCGCATCCACTTGCGCGGTATGTTCCTGTGCTTCGAACTCGAACAGGGGGTGCGATGGCAAGCGCAGCAGGTCAGCGATGCTGAGGTAGAGCTCACGGAAGAACGTGTTGATCCGGCTGTTTTCGTCCTGGGGCTGTTCTGCCGTCAGGCACCAATCCAATGCGGCGGCGTTGAGGCGCCAGCCGGCGAGGTCCGTATCGATGGCGTACTTTTGCACATAGCAGTTACTCGCAGCGTGCAGCAAGTCTTGGACCAGTTCTACCCACTCGGTATCTTTCCAGTGTTTGGTTTCGGTGGCGAAGACCGAGTCTTGCCAAAGGCTGGATGTTTTGACGAGGCGCAGAAGGCGTGAGCGAGGGCCTCCGGTGACCAAGTCAGCACGCGGTTTACCTTTGTATTCAGGGCGCTTGCCAAGGATGAGATAGCGGCCCGTTTCCAGTTTTTCATCAGGAGCAAATGCCCAGCGTTCGGTGAGGTAGGTGTGGCCGCTGGTACGGGCTTTGTCGTGCTCGACGGGATCGAGATAACGGGTTTCGAGGCACAGGTGGCTGCGCAGGTGGTCAAAAAGCAGGTTGCACAAGCGGGCACGGTCAGCCGGTTTGAGCTTGGCAAGCACTTTGTTTTTTGCGAATGCACCAGTGTCTGCGCAGAATTCGTCCAGGCCACGATAGCGAATGGACAACAGCCCCAACTGGTCAAGATTCGGGTTGTTGTAGCGCCAGCCACGGCGCAGGTCGCGCAGCAATCGATAGGCGATGATGAAGCGTAGTGTGCGCTGCGCCTGCTGTCGTGCCGGTCCCATGAGCTTGGGTGATCGGAGGTATTCGACCAGCGTGCCCTGATCGACTTGGCCAAAGCCTAGCGCCTTGAAAACGGCTTCGGCCAATTGTTCTTCATCGAGTACGCCAGAGTTGTCCTGCAATGCGCCGATGAGGCCCGCACGCAGAGTGAGTAGAAAAATGAAGTCGTTGAAGTGACCGGCTTGCAGGGCGGCATCCTGTCTGTTATCCGTGAAACCCAGCAACTTGCGGGGATCGGGTTGGCCATGTGCGGGATTGGGTAGTGCAAAGAGCTGCTGCAGGGCACTGAGCGCGATCATCGTTGTGGCCGATGATCGACCCTCTCCAGAGAGGCTGGACAGACGGTTGGCGTCTTTGCCGTGTGCCTCATGCACCGTGCCGCAACTCAAGCAAAAGCGGAATTTGCCGGGGATAAACCAGAAGGCTTCTCCGGCACCTTCGTGCCCCTGGGGATCAACGGCCACATGGTAAGGGATCGCCTTTTTGTAAGCGGGTTTGATCTTGGGCTCATTGCGACTCAGATCCAGCCAAGTCTCAGGCAGGTCTTCAAGCTGCCCGGTGTATGGCTGCTTTGGGTTGACTGGGCACAGAAAACCGTAGCTGGCATCCTCACTGTCGTCGGCACTGACGTCGTCGATTTCTCGCGGCAAGTAGATGGTGGGATGCTGCCCAGACTGCCAAATTGGCAGGTACTCCTGCCCACAGTCTCGGCAAAAGTGGGCGGGGTAGAGGTGCACGCCCTCGGCCTGACGCCCTGGGGCAAAGCGCTGCGCATCCAGGGTGATGTGGCGCTGGCCCGTCGGCTCCAGCGTGGTGAGCACCTTGCCGGGGCCGCTGATGAACTGGTGTAGCTTGAAGGCGAAAGGCGGACGACCTTGGGGTGTGCGAACGTCATGCGCGGCCACCAGAAAACGCTGCAGGGCCATGCGGGCCTGAGAGACAGAGCATTGGGCATCTCGTGCCAAATCTTCGCTGGCGGTCTGGATGGTTTTTGGCTTGGCGCGGCGCGGTGGTTCGTCGTCGGGTAGCTCGATGCCCAGGTTGAGTTCCACCCAGATGGCCAGAGGGTCGCGCTGGAAGGTTTGGAAGTCAGGCCATTGGTGGGTTTCTCGTGCGATGGCGGCAGGCAGTTCGGCTGCGATGGCTGAAACGTCCTTGAGCGGGTCGGTGACGCGCTCAAGGGTCTCCCCAATCACGTCATGCTCGCTGATGCATGCGCCAAAGAGTTTGGAGGCAACTTCTGCGACGGTGCGATTGCGATCCGCCTCGGTGCCTGCGCTGGACATGGTGGCTGAGGTGCCAATGCACACCAGCTTGTCGGCCTTGAGCCGCTCACGCAGGCGGCGTACGAGCAAGGCCACATCCGCCCCCTGGCGGCCTCGGTAGGTGTGGAGCTCGTCGAGCACCAGAAACTCCAGCCCTTCGCAATGGTCCACCACCTTGCGATCCACATCGTCAAAGCGGGTGAGTATGTACTCCAGCATCATGAAGTTGGTGAGCAGAATGTCCGGCGGGTTGTCGGCTATGGCATCGCGCTCAGGGTTGCTTTCTTGCCCGGTGTAGCGGGCGACGGTGAAGGGCCGCTGATCGGGGGCATAGCCGTGCAGGAATTTGTCCAGCTCTTCCAGCTGGCTGTTGGCCAAGGCGTTCATCGGGTAGATGACGATGGCTCGGGTGCGTTGTTTACCGCCTTCTGCCTTGGCCTTGATGATTCGGTCGATGATCGGAATGAAGAATGACAGCGATTTGCCGGAGCCGGTCCCGGTGGTCACGACATAGCTTTGCCCTGACTGGCCTTTGGCGAGTGCCTGCAACTGATGGGCATAGAGGTGCAGGGGTTGCGGGTTTCCCTCCGGCTTGCCAGCCTGGAATACGTCGGCGCAAACGGGATGAAGCACGCCCTCGGTTGCCAGCGTTTGCACCGTGCCTTTGCGTTGGTAGTTGGGGTTGATCTGTACGAGAGGCTCTGGCCAGTAGCGGCCATCTTGGTACTGGCTCTCGACTTCTCGTTGAATGTCGGGAGCGGCAATGCGGACAAAGCTGCGTGAGAAGTTGCTGTAGCGCTCGACTAATTGATTGCGAAACTGAAAAACGTCATCCACGGTGCAACCCTTTCTTACCTGTTCTGCGTGTGCTGCCACTTGGCATTTCTGCCTTTGCCTGTCGGCTCTATCAGTCCCTCGGCTTTCATGGTGCGCAAAGTCAAACGCACCATGTCGCGGCTTACGCCGGGACAAGCCTTCTCGATCTCCGAGATGGAAAAAGGCAATCGGTGTTTCAGGATCTCTGTGCGCACTCGGTCGCCTTTGGCGCCGCGCCCTCGTTCGATAGTGCCTATCCGATCCTCGAATTCCTCGTAGGCGCGCGCTAATGTTCCCCAGAAGTAATCGAACCAGGGGGTAATGTTGTGGATACCCTCATGCCAGCCTTGCAAACTGGCCCCTACCGCTGTGCAGTAGTCCTCTTTAGAGTTCTCGAAAATGCGTTCCAGGCTGATGAAGCGGCCCACGGCATAGTCGAAGTGGCAAAGCAACTGCAAGCTCAGTAGCCTGGCCATGCGGCAGTTGTTGTCCGGGAATGGATGGATACAGAGGAAGTCGAAGATGACCAGTGGGACCAGTACCAACGGGTCGGCCAGTTGCTGATCGAGCGCCGTACGGTAGCGTGCTACCAAGCTTTCCATTGTCACGGGCGTGAGGTGTGCAGCGACCGGGTGAAAACTGTAGCCGGAGAGGCCCTCGATGATGTCGCTGTCGGCAGTCCTCCACTGCCCGCCTGGCTGTCGCATGTAGCGGTGCAAAGTGGCATGGAGTTGGAGGACGATACTCTCTGAAAGAGGCATCCGATCACCGCCGTCACATATCAATTTCAGGGCATCGCGATAGCCCGCTATTTCTTGCTCTGCACGATTCTGCGGCGTCACCTTTTCCAGTGCGAGGGACTTGAGTCGGTGCCCGGCCACAGTGACACCATTGAGTCGGGTGGACGATTCGATGGAGTCGGCGATGGCCACGCGACGCACGTCATTCAAGACCTCGGGCAACTGAGCTATATGGAGCGGTTGCCTGCCTCGCTGCTCACCCAGGGTGCGCAGCATCGCCAGTTGCCGTGCATTGAAGCGCAGCTTGGCGATGTATTCGGGCGAGAGCGAGTGCATGCAGAAGCATTTGGATACGATGAATTGAGGTAATAGTACCGAAAATCGAGGGAATTTTCGTGGAAATTACCCCGATAAGCGACGATCCTTCGTCTGCGGCGCGACGCGCCGCCCAGGCGGGTAGTCAGGTCTTACGGTGCCAGGTCGCCACGCCGCTTTGTGCATGGCCCTCGACGACGTGGTTTCACTGGGCGCTGTGAGTCAATGCGCGCAGGACGAACGCGCTCTCCTTTGCTGGCTTGACCAGCAGTGCCGTACGCACGCCGGGTTTCGGCGCTGATGTGTCCCAAGCTGCGGCTTGTAGCCTCGTCGTCACCATTGGCCTTCATGTCTGCGGCAAATTGGTGGCGGAAGCAGTAGGCCGTAATCGGCTGCTTGTGTTTGGGCCACAGACTACGGGCCAGACGGCGTATCTCCACAGTCAAATTGACAGCGCTGCTGATCTGAGCGAAAACCTGTGGCTCTGGCTGAGCATCCAGCAGTCCGTTGACGACAACGATGAAGGGGTGAGGGTCTTTCGCGTCGTAGGTGATTGTCCGAACCGGCTGGCCCTGCGAGGCTTTGACTTTTGCTCCCGCAATGCTGAAATGGATCAGCGATCTGCCACTGGCTGCCTCCTTGGTACGCCAAACGTGAATGCCATTCACCAGCTCACTCGGACGGCATCCCGTCAAGCTCAGCAGGATGAGGGGAAACAGATACCGACCGCCTGCTGCTTGCTTGCACAGGGTGGTGCGCCAGTTGGTCGGCAGTCCAGCCAGGGCCTGGCGTTTGCTGCGACGTTTGGCGCGTTGGCCTGTCATGCCTTCCTGTCGCAAGCGTTGCAGCGTTTGCAGGTTCTTCAGTTGCAAAAGCAGCCTTATGTGCAAGATTTCTGCCGCTTTTACCACCGGCGCATTCAACTGCTGCGTCAGCTGTTGCTGCTGCGTGCAAAGGAAATGCTGTAGAGCCGCCAGGCGCTTTCGAAATGTCGCAACACTAGTTGTTGACTGAACCACATAGAACAGGCCGCCTTCGACGTGTCGGGCACGCCGAAGGAGCTGCTGAGCTTGTCGCTCATACTCCATCTCGGTTTTGGGCGAGGCACTTCGGGGCTCCCGCGCATCTCGTGAGAACATGGCATCCAGGATCGCTCGGCAGCGTTTTTCCAATTCCTGCAGTTTTTTGAGCAGATCGTTCATGCCGCTTCCTTTGTGATTGGTGAAGTAGCTTTCATCGGCAGCCAGGTCCTGGTGGGGACGGGTGGTGGTGACTGGCGCAGTTCGATGCCACCGCGTTGAATGCAGGCCCTTGCAGTGGGATAAACCATCAACACCTTGTCCAGGGCAGTCTTGAAGCTGGTGCAGAAGTCCCCGAGGCCATGCTTACCGACGTATTCGTGACCGAACTGGTCTTTGAGCGTATGCCACGGCAGCCACAGTGGCCGATGGTTGAGCCGGTAAAGACGATGTGCCAACCAGGCATACACATCAATCGCCAACGCTGATCCGCGCAGGACGTGCAATGCGCGCGCATCCAAGGGGACTGAATGCTGCACAAGCTCGTCAAAGAACTCGGTTTCGAGCACGAGAGTGCCCGGCCATGTCGCGCGTTGGTTGTGGGCAGACGGGAGCCAAGCATCGATGCGTTTGATCACCGATTCGTTGATTGTGCGTCCACGAAAGCCCAGCTGTATCCTGCAAGCAGCCAGCGCGTGCAGCTGCTGTCGCAGTGTGCAGTACCGGCGCCCTTGCTGGTCGAAGCCGAGCATTCCCAAAAATTCAGCTGCGCTACGGCCGAGGAATATTTCGCGGGAGTTGGAGCGTCTAGCGATAGTAGAAATCCAGATGAGCGCAAGACGCGGCATGCTTCCGTAAGGTACAGGCTGTAGAACCGGGCCATCGCCTACGTCAAGGACTCCTGCCTGCACGTGCAGCCATCCTTCCCCGGCTTGTCGCAGAAATTCGCGACTTGGGACGTGGCGTCGAGGAAATCCAAGCGAGCACAACAGCGAATAGTGGAAGGCTAGGTCATCGCCAACGGGTGGGGTGGCACGGATCAGTTCGCTGCTCGCAAGCAGTTTGTCGTGCGATGTGTGGGCCTTCACTTTTGACCCCCTGCACGATTTCGGATCGGTGCGTTTCGCTGCTCCCAGCGCGCTCGCGAAAGTTGCTCAATCTTGGTTGGCCGCCCTCGTGACCTTTTGGTTGGAGGGGGGAGTGCTGGACGATTGGACTCAATCCATTCCAAAACTTCATGCTCGTACCAGCAGAGCCGTCGGCTGTGCGGCAACTTGAATGGCCTTGGGATCAAATGAGCGTACTTGCGATTGGTCGCGCATGTACGGATCGTGTTTGTTGTCTTTCCGAGCAGCGCTGACAGCTGCTCGACGAAAAGTATTTTGGGCAGCTGGCCTTCTGCAGCTGCATGAGATGCTTCGAACATTTATCACTCTTCACTGGTCGTCAGCGGCGTGGCCGCCGAACGCCACGCGCTATGCGCGCGGCACCTGGGGTCAGTGAAGGTGAGGCCGAGGAGGAGGCGTGTCGGTGCTCGGCTTGAAATCGATCAGATTGTGCGAAGGCGGCGACGGGAGATGCCGCTCACCCTGCAAGACAATTCGTAGCGTGAGCCAAGGAAACGCATAGAAAGGCGCCCCTGCCAAGATTAGCAGCGCGCAGACCAATGCAAGCATCATCAACTTGCCAGCGATTGGGCCGAGCCAAGATAGCGCTTGAATATGCTCGGCCGAAAAAACAGCGCAATGGCCCAGCAGACCAACCGCACAGGACACCGCAATCACCCAAAATGCGGCGATCTCGATCGCGGGAGGCTGCTTGCGGTAGAGCTTCACGTAGATGCTGCTGTCAATGACTATGAATGACAGTACGGTAAGGGCACACCCGCGTGGTCGTCAAGTATCTTTCACGTCGAGAACGCCCGTCGGTGTCGCAAGCATGGAGAGCATTGGGACAAATTTGGGACAACGATGGGACAAATTTACTCTCAATCGGCATGAATGACGATTCAAAGCAAAAAGCCCAAGTGATTGATTCACATGGGCTTTTTCTGTGGTTTCCTGGTCGGGGTGAGAGGATTCGAACCTCCGGCCTCTACGTCCCGAACGTAGCGCTCTACCAGGCTAAGCTACACCCCGATCGCGTCCCCGAACCGCCCGGAATTCAAGTCCGGCGTTCAAGTAGCTGAGCCGCTAATTGTAGCAAACCTTTGGTGTATGGATTGGCGGGAAGCTTGGCGGCGGCATCCATCGCCAGCCGGGCCTGAGCGGCGGCCGCGTCGCGGGTGGCGGTCAGGGCGCCTGTCTCGCGGATGATGGCGATGACGGGCTGGAGTTCGTCGGCGCTGCCTGTTTCGATGACGTTGCGCAGCAACTCGCGCTGCGCCTGGCTGCCGCGCTGCATGGCGATGATGAGGGGGAGCGTGACCTTGCCCTCGCGCAGATCGTCGCCGAGGTTCTTGCCCATCTCCTGCGCGTCGCCGTCGTAGTCCAGCACGTCGTCGATGACCTGGAAGGCCGTGCCCAGCGCCTGGCCGTAGTCGGCGCAGGCCTGTTCGATGTCGGGCGTGCTGCCGGCCAGGATGGCGGCGAGCCGGGCGCTGGCCTCGAACAGCTTGGCGGTCTTGGAGCGGATGACGTGGAGGTATCCGGCCTCGTCCAGGGACGCGTCATGGGTGTTCATGAGCTGTTGGACTTCCCCCTCGGCGATCACGTTGGTCGCGTCGGCCAGCACTTGCAGGATGCGCATGCTGCCTGCCTCCACCATCATCTGGAAGGAGCGTGTGTGCAGGAAGTCGCCCACCAGCACGCTCGCCGGGTTGCCGAAGGTCTCGTTGGCGGTGGGCCGGCCGCGGCGCAGGGTGGATTCGTCCACCACGTCGTCGTGCAGCAGGGTGGCCGTGTGGATGAATTCCACTACCGCCGCGAGGTTGAATCGCTGCTCCCCCTTGTATTCGAGCGCGCCGCAGGTCAGCAGCAGCAGCGCCGGGCGCAGGCGCTTGCCGCCCGCCGAGATGATGTACTGGGCCACGCTGCCCACAAGCGGGACGGACGATTGCAGCCGCGCTGCAATGACCTTGTCCACCTCCCGCATGTCGTCGGCAATCAGGGCGAGGGTGGCGGCGGTGCTGGGGGAGTTGGCGGCCAAGGTGATCGGTGGTGGTGAAGTGAAGCGGCAATTATAGGAAGCGCCCCAGGGGGCCTGGGGACCCCTGGGGCGCTGTGTCGCGTTGCCTGGATCGGTTTCGGGTGCTTGTGATAGAATCTTCGGTTCTGTGGAAATCCGTCCGCAGAACTCCAATTTCAGATTCGAGGTTTACATGTACGCGGTCATAAAAACCGGCGGCAAGCAGTATCGCGTTGCCGCTGGCGAAAAAATCAAGGTAGAACAGATTGCTGCGGAAGTAGGCCAGGAGATCGTGATCGACCAGGTTCTGGCAGTCGGCAACGGCGCTGAACTCAAGGTCGGCACGCCCCTGGTGTCCGGCGCAACGGTGAAGGCTACGGTCGTGGCCCACGGCAAGCACGACAAGGTGCGCATCTTCAAGCTGCGCCGTCGCAAGCACTATCAGAAACGTCAAGGCCATCGCCAGCAGTTCACCGAGCTGCAGATCCAGGCGATCGCCGCTTAAATCAGGGAGCTGATCTCATGGCACAGAAAAAAGGCGGCGGCTCTACGCGAAACGGGCGCGATTCCAAGCCCAAGATGCTGGGCGTGAAGGCTTACGGTGGTGAGCTGATCAGCGCCGGCTCCATCATCGTGCGCCAGCGCGGCACGCGCATCCACCCCGGCGTGAACGTCGGCGTGGGCAAGGACCACACGCTGTTCGCCCTGGTGGATGGCCATGTTTCCTTCGGCACGAAGGGCGCGTTGTCCAAGCATACGGTCAGCGTGACGCCTGCTTAAGGCCCTTCGCCGCTGAAGCGACAACAAAGCCCCGACCCGTCGGGGCTTTGTTGTTTTCAGCGCCTGGCGCAGCCGCGCGCATGCGTGATGGCACCCTTTTGCGCACCCTCCAGCGCCCAGGTGCGCTTTTTGTAAACTGGATACCCATGAAGTTCGTCGACGAAGCCTTTATCGACGTTGCCGCAGGTGACGGCGGCAACGGCTGTGTCTCGTTCAGGCACGAGAAGTACAAGGAGTTCGGGGGGCCCAACGGCGGCGACGGCGGGCGTGGCGGCCACGTGTTCGCCGTGGCCGACCCCAATCTCAACACCCTGGTCGACTTCCGCTATTCACGCCGGCACGAGGCCAAGCGTGGCGAGCACGGCATGGGCTCCGACATGTTCGGCGCGGCAGGCGCCGACATCACGCTCAAGATGCCCGTGGGCACCATCATCAGCGACGCGGATACCGGCGAGCTGCTGTACGAGCTGCTCACGCCGGGCGAGGTGGTCACGATCGCCAAGGGCGGGGACGGCGGCTTCGGCAACCTGCGCTTCAAGAGCGCCATCAACCGCGCGCCGCGCCAGAAGACGCCGGGCTGGCCCGGGGAGCGCAAGAGCCTGAAGCTGGAGCTCAAGGTGCTGGCGGACGTGGGGCTGCTGGGCATGCCCAATGCCGGCAAATCCACCTTCATCGCCGCGGTCTCCAACGCGCGCCCGAAAATCGCCGACTATCCGTTCACCACGCTGCACCCCAACCTGGGCGTGGTGCGCGTGGGGCCGGAGCAGAGCTTCGTGGTGGCCGACATCCCCGGCCTGATCGAGGGCGCATCCGAGGGCGCGGGCCTGGGCCACCAGTTCCTGCGCCACCTGCAGCGCACGCGGCTGCTGCTGCACGTGGTGGACCTGGCACCCTTCGACGAAGCGGTGGACCCGGTGGCCCAGGCCAAGGCCATCGTGGGCGAACTGAAGAAATACGATGCCGGACTGTATGAAAAGCCCCGCTGGCTGGTCCTCAACAAGCTGGACATGGTGCCATCCGAAGAGCGCGCTGCGCGGGTGAAGGATTTCGTGAAGCGCTTCAAATGGAAGGGCCCCGTGTTCGAAATCTCCGCGCTGACGCGCGAAGGCTGCGAGCCCCTGGTGCAGTCCATTTTCCAGCATGTGCACGCCCAGCAGCTGGCGCAGAATGCGCCGGCTGAGGTGGACCCGCGCTTCGCAGGTGAGCCACCGCGTGGGTGATGCGAGGATTGCTATTTAATTTATAGCTGTTGGCGCTTACCTGACAAGCGCTAGGGCCTAATTTCTTATAAAAATGGTGTCCAGTGTATTGCGCGACGCGCGTCGCATCGTGGTCAAGGTAGGGTCCAGTCTCGTCACGAATGAGGGACGGGGGCTGGACGAGGTGGCCATTGGGGAGTGGTGCCGGCAACTGGCAGCGCTGGTGCGGGGGCAGGGGGGCGAGCCGCGCGAGGTTATCATGGTCTCCAGCGGAGCGATCGCCGAAGGCATGAAGCGCCTGGGCTGGAGCAGCCGCCCCGGCGAGATCCACGAACTGCAGGCCGCTGCCGCCGTGGGACAGATGGGGCTGGCGCAGATGTACGAGACCAAGCTGCGCGAGCAATCCATGGGCAGTGCGCAGGTGCTGCTGACCCATGCCGACTTGGCGGACCGCGAGCGTTACCTGAATGCCCGCTCCACCCTGCTGACGCTGCTGCGCCTGGGCGTGGTGCCGGTGATCAATGAGAACGACACCGTAGTCACCGACGAGATCAAGTTCGGTGACAACGACACTCTGGGGGCCCTCGTCGCCAACCTCGTCGAAGCCGACGCGCTGGTGATCCTGACCGACCAGAAGGGGCTGTACACCGCCGATCCGCGGCGCGACCCGCAGGCGCAGTTCGTCCACGAGGCACAGGCTGGCGATGCGGCGCTGGAGGCAATGGCCGGCGGCGCGGGCTCCAGCATCGGCAAGGGCGGGATGATCACCAAGATCCTCGCGGCCAAACGTGCGGCGGGCTCGGGTGCTTCCACCGTCATCGCATGGGGGCGGGAGCCGGACGTGCTGCTGCGGCTGGCCCGGGGCGAATCGATCGGCACGTTGCTCGTGGCGCAGACGCAGAAGAACCAGGCGCGCAAGCAGTGGATGGTGGACCACCTGCAACTGCGCGGCTCCGTGACGGTGGATGCCGGCGCGGCGGCCAAGCTGCGCGAAGAGGGCAAGAGCCTGCTGCCGATCGGCATGGTGGCGGTGGAGGGCGACTTCGTGCGCGGCGATGTGATCGCGGTGCGCGACGCCGGCGGCACAGAGATCGCCCGCGGTCTCGCCAACTATGCGAGCGCCGAGGCGCGCCTGCTGTGCCGCAAGCCTTCCGCAGAGTTTGAGCGCCTGCTGGGGTACGCGGCCGAACCGGAGATGGTTCACCGCGACAACATGGTGGTGCTCGGCGCGCGATGACGCTTAAGAAGGGTGCGTCTTGCGGACGCGTGCCTTCTTACACACGCTAGGCGTCCAGTGGTTTCTTGGGGGCGGGCAGGGTAGGCAGCGCCTCCAACGGCGCTGGCACGCTGTTTTGCGGGTCAGGGTCGAAGCTAGCGCCCGGAGGCAGTTCCATCCCGGGCTTGACCAACAGTGAACTGGTACGAGGCAGCGAGGCTTGGCCGCTGCTCTCGTGCTCGCGCGTACGCATGCCGCTGCGCAAATAGCGGTTGCGCTGTTCGTGGCGCGGCAGAAAACGCGCCAGTTCAGTCAGCGCCATCTCATATACGCCTCGCTTGAACTCGACCACCACGTCCAGCGGAACCCAGTAGTCGTTCCAGCGCCAGGCATCGAACTCTGGATGGTTGGTGGCGCGCAGGTTCAGGTCCCAGTCGTGCCCCAGCAATTGCAGCAGGTACCAGATCTGTTTCTGACCCTTGTAGTGTCCGCGTGCATCGCGGCGGATGAACCGGTCTGGCACCTCGTAGCGCAACCAGTCCCGGGTACGGGCAATCACACGCACCTGGGGCGGCAGCAGTCCTACCTCTTCGTGCAGTTCCCTGAACATGGCCTGCTCGGGGGTTTCTCCGCGGTCGATGCCGCCTTGAGGGAACTGCCAGCTATGGGTGCGTATGCGCTTGCCCCAGAATACCTGGTTTCTCTGGTTGAGCAGGATGATGCCGACATTTGGGCGGAATCCGTCCCGGTCGAGCATAATCTAACCCCAAATTTTTAAAACTGCGGTCATTATGCACGCTACCTCGCGTGCGGCAAGCGCACCCGCCCCAGTTGTCAAGCCCGTTCGATGAAAGCTTCCCAATTTTTCATTTCCACCTTGAAAGAGGCGCCTGCCGACGCCGAGGTTGTCAGTCACCAACTCATGATGCGCGCAGGCCTCATCAAGAAGTTGGGTGCCGGGATTTACAACTACATGCCCATGGGCCTGCGCGTGATCCGCAAGGTGGAAGCCATCGTGCGCGAGGAGATGAACCGCGCAGGTGCCGTGGAATGCACCATGCCCGTGGTGCAGCCCGCCGAGCTGTGGCAGGAGACCGGGCGCTTCGACAAGATGGGCCCCGAGTTGCTGCGTATCCACGACCGCCATGGGCGTGACTTCGTGATCCAGCCCACCAGCGAGGAAGTGGTCACTGACATCGCACGCCAGGAACTGCGCAGCTACAAGCAGCTGCCCAAGAACCTCTACCAGATCCAGACCAAGTTCCGCGATGAACGCCGCCCGCGCTTCGGACTGATGCGCGGGCGCGAATTCATCATGAAGGACGCCTACAGCTTCGACCGGGACCAGGCCGGCGCCAAGGCGAGCTACCAGGTGATGGCGCAGGCCTATCGCCGCATCTTCGACCGCTTTGGCCTGCGCTACCGCGCCGTGGCGGCGGATTCGGGCGCCATCGGTGGCGACTTGAGCGAAGAGTTCCAGGTGATCGCCGCCACGGGTGAGGACGCGATCGTCTACTGCCCCGCCAGCGATTACGCGGCCAACATGGAAAAGGCCGAAGCGCTGGCCCCCGCGGGCGCGCGTCCCGCGGCCAAGCAGCCGCTGACGGTGACACCCACGCCTGGCAAGAGCACCTGCGCGGACGTGGCCGAACTGCTGAGCGTGCCGCTGAGCACTACGGTGAAATCGCTGGTGCTGGCCACGGACGAAACCGATGCGGCGGGCGAGATCATCCGCAGCCAGGTCTGGCTGCTGCTGCTGCGCGGCGACCACGACATGAACGAGATCAAGGTGGCCAAGGTGCCGGGCCTGGACGCGGGTTTCCGCTTTGCCACCGTGGCCGAGATCGCGGACCACTTTGGCTGCAAGCCGGGCTACCTGGGCCCGCTGAACCTGCAGAAGCCGGTGAAGCTGGTGGTGGACCGCGACGTGGCCGTGATGGCCGACTGGATCTGCGGAGCCAACCAGGAAGGTCACCACATCACCGGCGTGAACTGGGGCCGCGACCTGCCGGAGCCCGACATGGTGGCCGACCTGCGCAATGTGGTGGCTGGCGACCTGTCGCCGGACGGCCAGGGGGAACTTGCCATCGAGCGCGGCATCGAAGTCGGCCACGTGTTCTACCTCGGCACCAAGTATTCCAAAGCCATGAATGCCACCTTCCTCGGCGAAGACGGCAAGCCCGCCTTCTTCGAGATGGGCTGCTACGGCATTGGCGTCACGCGCCTGCCGGCAGCGGCCATTGAGCAGAACCATGACGAGCGCGGCATCATCTGGCCCGACGCCATCGCCCCGTTCACCGTGGTCATCTGCCCCGTGGGCATGGACCGCAGCGAAGCCGTCAAGGCACAGGCCGAGTCGCTGTACGCCGACCTGCTAGCCGCCGGTGTGGACGTGATCCTGGACGACCGCGGCGAGCGCCCGGGCGCCATGTTTGCCGATTGGGAATTGATCGGCGTGCCCCATCGCGTGACCATTGGCGACAAGAGCCTCAAGGAAGGGCAGGTCGAATACCAGCACCGCCGCGATGCATCTGCCACCAAAGTGGGCGTGGCGGACATCCTGGCGCATGTGAAGGAACGGCTGGCAGCATGAACGCGGCGGGAGGTGGTCCAATGAGCGACGAACGGCAGGGCCGGCTGTCGCGCCGCGCCTGCCTGGCTTCGCTGGCGGCGGGGCCGGCTGCATGGCTGGGCGTGGCTGCACCTGCGCATGCGGGGAGCCAGCTGGAGGAGCCGTTGATCGATTCCGTGCGCACCGCGCTCAGCTCCGCCGTGGCAGACCTGGCACCGCCCGAGCCGCTGTTTGCCTCCACCGAGGCCCGCCTGCTGTATCTGCGCTGGCTTGGCACCATGAGCGACCGCCTGCGCCGGCGCAAGCCCGAATGGGAAGTGCGCCGCGACTTCCTGCAGACGGTGTGGTACGAGTCCAAGCGCTCGGGGCTGGATGTGTCGCTGGTCATGGGCCTGATCCAGGTGGAGAGCGCGTTCCGCAAGTTCGCCGTCTCTCCAGTGGGCGCGCGCGGCTATATGCAGGTGATGCCATTCTGGACCCGCGTGATCGGTGACGGCGACCCGGGCAAGCTGTTCCACATGCAGACCAACCTGCGCTTTGGCTGCGTGATCCTGCGCCACTACCTCGACCGCGAGCGGGGCGACCTGTACATGGCGCTGGGCCGCTACAACGGCAGCCGGGGCAAGGCGCCGTATCCGAGCGCCGTGTTCGCAGCGCAGCGCAACTGGTTCTTCCAGGAGCGTACTTCGGACGCCTGATCTGCCGTCGGCCAGCGGGCCATACCCGTCTTGCGGATGGCCACACACGCCGGCAGGTGCTGCCCTTGTCAGCAGCACCGCCCCTTATTCAACGGGCAGCACTGGTTTGGACGCGCCTTCCAGCCTTGACACCATCACCTGGTCGATGCGATAGCTGTCCACGTCCAGCACTTCGAACTTGTAGCCCCCGAAGGCCACGCTGTCGGTGCGGCGCGGCACCCGGCGCAGCATCACCATCAGAAAGCCCGCCAGGGTCTCGTACTCATCGGCGTGCGGCAGCTCGTCCAGGCCCAGGGCGTGCAGCACGTCGGACACGGGCGTGGTGCCGTCGATGAGCCAGGAATTCTCGTCGCGGCGCACGATCTGCTCCTCATCCGCCGGGCCCACCAGGTCACCCATCACCGTGCTCATCACATCGTTGAGTGTGACCACGCCCACGACCAGGCTGTATTCGTTGACGATGACGGCGAAGTCCTCATGCACCTGGCGGAACTGCTCCAGCACTTCGGCCAGCGACAGCCGGTCCGGCACGATGAGCACCTTGCGTACCAGGCCTTCGTCGGCCAGCGAGATGGGCTGGTTGTTCAGCACGCGCTGGAACAGGTCCTTGGCGTCCACGTAGCCGACCACGTGGTCGATGTCGCCTTCGCACACGGGGTAGGTGGAAAACGGCTCGGCCGCAATGCGTGCGCGGATCACCGTGTCGGGATCGTCGCGCAGGAAATAAGCCACGCGGTCGCGCGGCGACATGCTGCTCGCCACGCTGCGCGTGTCCAGCTCGAACACGTTCTCGATCACCTGCTGCTCGCGCGCGGCCAGCACGCCGGCGCGCGCGCCGGCTTCCATCATGGCCAGGATGTCATCGGAGGTGACGCGGTCGTCGCGCAGCGCGTTCATGCCCAGCACGCGGAACAGCAGGTCCGCGCAGCGGCTGTACAGCCATACCACGGGCCGCAACAGCGCCATGGTGGCCTGCATGGGCGCCACCACGCGCAGCGCCAGGCGCTCGGGCTCCGCCATGCCCATGCGTTTGGGGAACAGGTCGGCAAACAGGATGAACAGCGACGTGATGACGGTGAATGACAGCAGGAAACCCGCCGTCTGCGCATGCGAGGCGCCCAGCCACATACCGAAGAAGCCGGAGAAGTGCGGGCTCAAGGTGCCTTCGCCCACGATGCCGCCCAGCACGGCCACGGCGTTCTGGCCGATCTGTACGGCGGTGAAATAGTCGCCCGGGTTTTCCTGCAGCCGCAGCACGCGGTCGGCGCGGTGGTCTCCCTCGTCGGCCAGCTGGCGCAGCCGCAGGCGGCGCGATGCCGCAAGGGAAATCTCGGCCAGCGAGAAGAAGGCACTGGCCCCGATGAGGGCGGTGATGACGATCAGGCTTTCGGACAAAGGCATGGAGCGAGGATGCAATGCCGCGCGCCTGTCGTGCAGCGGGGTGTGCCAAGCACGCAGGCACGGGGCCAGGTGCCGCCAAGTGTAGCGGGCCCGCGTGGCGGGGCGCTGCGCGCGCCGGCGGACATAAAAAAACCGCCCGGTGTGGGCGGTTGGTCCATTGGCGGCAGGACGCGGCGCTTCAGGCGGCGTCGCCGGTGCCCAGCACCTGCTGCAGTTCGCCGGATTCGTACATCTCCATCATGATGTCCGAGCCACCGATGAACTCACCCTTCACGTAGAGCTGGGGGATGGTGGGCCAGTGGCTGTAGTCCTTGATGCCCTGGCGGATTTCCTGGTCGTCCAGCACGTTCACGGTGGCGATGTTCTTGGGGTCCACACCGCAGGCCTTGAGGATCTGCACGGCGCGGCCCGAGAAGCCGCACATCGGAAAGCTGGCGTTGCCTTTCATGAACAGCAGAATGTCGTTGGTCTTGACCAGTTGGTCGATGCATTGCTGGACGTCGCTCATGGGGTTCTCCTGAAGGGGGGCGCCCTGGGGCAGGGCGGCGATGGGGGGATTATTTCACTGCGGGGCGCCGCCGGGCATTGACCCGCCGGAGCATCGGGCTATGCCGGCCAGATCGTGGCGGCTTTGCACCTGGTCAAAGCCTGTGTCGCGCAGCAGTGCTTGCACGGCCTCGGCCTGGTCCCACCCATGCTCCAGCAGCAGCCAGCCGCCGGGCGCCAGCCGCGCAGGCGCCTGCGCCACGATGGTGCGGATGTCCTCCAGGCCGTCGGCGCCGCTGGCCAGCGCGGACAGCGGCTCATGGGTGAGCGCGGCCAGGTGCGGGTCCTGCGCGGGGATGTAGGGCGGGTTGCTGACGATGGCATCGAACGGACCATCCACCCCATGCAGCCAGTTGCCCTGGATGAAGCGCACGGGCAGGCCCAACTGCCCGGCATTGGCGCGGGCGACGGCCAGCGCGCCGGCGCTGGCGTCCACGGCCAGCACCTGGGCATCGGGGCGCTCATGCTGCAGGGCCAGGGCGATGGCCCCGCTGCCCGTGCCCAGATCGGCCACGCGCGGCGCGGCGCGGGTGGCCAGCACCTCCAGCGCCCACGCCACCAGTGTCTCGGTGTCCGGGCGCGGGTCCAGCACGCGCGCGTCTACGGACAGCGGCAGGCCCCAGAACTCTTTGCGCCCAAGGAGGTAGGCCACGGGTTCTCCCTTGGCCCGGCGCGCGCACAGCGCGGCGTACTGTTCCATGGCCGCCGCGGGCAGCGTGTCGCCGTCGTGCGCCAGCAGCCAGGCGCGGTCGGCCGGCGCACGCCCCAGCACATGCAGCAGCAGCATCTGCGCGTCGATGCGCCCCAGCCCTGCGGCTTGGGCCTGGGTCAACGCCTGGGCCAGCGTGGGTGAAGGCATGGGTGCTTCTCTATGGATAGCTGTTGGCGCTTGCTGCGTGGGCGCTAGAGGCCAAAATCACTCCAAACCCAGTTCGGCCAGCAGCTCGGCCTCGCGCGCATGCTGCAGGGCCTGCAGCACCTCGCCCAAGTCGCCCTCCATGATGGCCAGCAGCTTGTACAGCGTGAGGTTGATGCGGTGGTCGGTGAGGCGCCCCTGCGGAAAGTTGTAGGTGCGGATGCGGTCGCTGCGGTCGCCGCTGCCGATCAGGCCCTTGCGCAGCGCGGCCTCCTTGGCGGCGCGCTCGCTGCGTTCCTTTTCCTGGATGCGCGCCTGCAGCACCTGCAGCGCCTTGGCCTTGTTGCTGTGCTGGCTGCGCCCGTCCTGGCACTCGGCCACGATGCCGGTGGGAAGGTGCACCACGCGCACGGCGGAGTCGGTCTTGTTGATGTGCTGGCCGCCCGCGCCGCTGGCGCGGAAGGTGTCGATGCGCAGGTCCGCCGGGTTCAGCGTGATGGCCTGGTGCTCGTCGGGCTCGGGCATCACCGCTACGGTGCAGGCGCTGGTGTGGATGCGGCCTTGGGTCTCGGTGGCGGGCACGCGCTGCACGCGGTGGCCTCCGGATTCGAACTTGAGTGCGCCGTACACACCGCTACCGGAGGGGCCCGTCCCGGGCTGGCCCTCGATGCGCAGCACCACTTCCTTGTAGCCGCCGATCTCGCTCTCGTTGGCGCTCATGACCTCGACCTTCCAGCCCACGGTGGCGGCGTAGCGCGTGTACATGCGCGCCAGGTCGCCCGCGAACAGGGCGGATTCGTCGCCGCCCGTGCCGGCGCGGATTTCGATGAAGGCGTTGCGCTCGTCGTCGGGGTCTTTGGGCAGCAGCAGGCGCTGCAGCTCGTCCTCCAACTGCACGAGTTCGGTCTCTGCGGCGTGGATTTCCTCCTGCGCCATCTCGGCCATGTCGGGGTCTTCCAGCATCTCCCGCGCGCCGGCCAGGTCGGCCTCGCGCTGCTGGTAGCGGGCGTAGCGGCCCGCGACCTGGGTGACCTCGGCGTGCTCGCGCGAGATGCTGCGGTACTGCTGCATGTCCGCCATGATGTCTTCGCGCGAGAGCAGGAAGTCGAGTTCCTGCAGGCGTTGCGCGTAGCGTTCCAGCTGGCTGCGGAGAAAGGGTTTCATCAAGGGGTGTGAAAGAAGGGTTTTGCTACCAGTCTGGTAGCTGCTTGCGCTTGTCTGGTAAGCGCGGTAGGCCGATGGGGCTTATGAAATCAGGGGTGCGCGAGCGAGCGCCGCTACAGCCCGTTTTTGCTGTGCGAGCGCAGGAACAGGCGCGAGACGGCCTGTGCGGTCTGGGCGCGCGCTTCGGCATCGCCCGCGCGCAGCTCGGCCATGGTGCCGTGCAGCATCTTTTGCGTGAGGCCGCGCGACAGCGCCTCAAGCACGGTCTCGATGTCCTCGCCCTTGGCCAAGCGCTTCTTGGCGCGGGCGATTTCCAGGGCGCGCCATTCGTCAGCCTGGGAGTTGAGTTGCTGGATCAGCGGCACCACGCCGCCGTTCTGCGTGGCGGGGCTGCGCAGCTCCATCCAGTGCACGAAGCTCTGCACGCCCGCGTCGATGATGGCCTCGGCCTGCGCCACGGCGGCCTGGCGATGCGCCTGTGCCGTCTGCACCACGCTGGCCAGGTCGTCCACGGTGTACAGGTACACGTCTTCGAGCTGCTTGACCTCGGGCTCGATGTCGCGCGGCACGGCCAGGTCCACCATGAAGATGGGGCGGTGGCGGCGCTTTTTCAGCGCGCGCTCCACGGCGCCCAGGCCAATGATGGGCAGCGTGCTCGCGGTGCAGCTGATGACCGCGTCGAACTCGTGCAGGTGGTCGGGCAGGTCGGCCAGGCGCATGACCTCGCCGCCAAAGCGCGTGGCGAGCTTTTCTCCGCGCTCCAGCGTGCGGTTGGCGATCGTGATCTGCTGGGGCGTCTTGGCCGCGAAGTGCGTGGTGCACAGCTCGATCATCTCGCCCGCGCCCACGAACAGCACGCGGATCTTCGTCAGGTCTTCGAACAACTGGCCGGCCAGCCGCACGGCCGCGGCGGCCATGCTGATGCTGTGTGCGCCGATGTCGGTGCTGGTACGCACCTCCTTGGCCACGGCAAAGCTGCGCTGAAAGAGCTGGTTGAGCGTGGTGCCGAGCGCTCCTGCGCCTTCAGCGGCGCGCACGGCGTCCTTCATCTGGCCGAGGATCTGGGCCTCGCCCAGCACCATGGAATCAAGCCCGCTGGCCACGCGGAAGGCGTGGCGGGCGACGAGGCCGTTTTCCAGGCTGTAGGAGTGCGAACGCAGCAGCGCGGGGCTCACGCCGCCGCTGTGGGCCAGCCAGTCCAGCGTGTGGTCCAGCGCCGGGGCCTCGGCTGCGCAGTAGATCTCGGTGCGGTTGCAGGTGGAGATGATGGCTGTCTCCACGCCCGGGTGGCGGCCCGAGGCGCTGGACAGCGAATCGCGCAGCCCGTGCAGCGTGGGTGCGATCTGGTCCAGGGCGAACGCGAACCGGCCCCGCAGATCGAGCGGAGCGGTGTGGTGGTTGATGCCGAGGGCCCAGACTGCCATGGGGTGGGATTATAAAATCCGCCGCGCACTCAGGCAGGCCACCGCGCCAATGGCTTGATCTGCATCATGACTCCATGGACCTGCTGCTCGCCCTCAACCATCTACTGAACTTCACCGCACCGGCGCTGGCGGTCGCCGTGCTGCTGGTGGCATGCAGCCACGTCTTTATGCGAAAACTGGCCAGAGCGCACGGCTGGATTGCGCCAATAGCTATCAACTTTGCAGTGGGGTGTTGCGTCCTCGTGGCGGGGTTGGTGCTGCTGGGGCGCGACGGCCGCATGGCCACCTACGCCGGCTTGGCGGCGGCCTGCGCCACCAGCCAGTGGTTGCTGCTGCGCGCCTGGCGCGGCTGATTCAACTCCCGCCCTGTCCGCACGCCTGCGCCAGCAGCCAGCCGCGCAGGTCGTCCAGGGCCGGATTGGGCGCGCGCCCCGTCGGAATGCACAGGTGGTAGCCGCGGTCCAGCAGCACGGGGTGGTCGATGGCGATGGCGATGCGCCCGGCGGCCAGCTCCGGCTCCACCAGCGCGCGCTGCACCACCGCCACGCCCAGGCCGGCGATCACCGCCTGCACCAGCAGCGACACCAACTCGAAGTCCGCCGCCGGCGTGAGCGGCCCGTGGACACAGCCCACACCGGCGAACCAGTGCGCCCAGTTGTCCGGGTAGTTCGTGTGGAACAGCAGCGGCCGCGCGAGCAGGTCGGCCGGTGCGCGGATGGCCTGGGGCCCCTGCAGATCGGCCGGGCGGCAGATGGGTACCAGCTCGCGCCCCACCAGGTAGTCGGCCGCGATGCCCGCAGGCCAGTCGGCGCGGCCCACACGGATCCAGGCATCGATCTCAGGTGCGCTCAGAGGGTCGTCGCGCCGGTAGGGTGCGAACGACAGTGCGATGCCGGGGTGGCGCGCGTGGAAATCGGGCAGACGCGGGATCAGCCAGTGGCTGAACAGCGTGGGCGCCACCGACAGGCGCAACTGGCGCGGGTTGCGCCGCGTGCGCACGGCCAGCGTGGCGGATTCGATGGTGGCGATCGACGGGCCCACGGCCTGCAGGTAGTCGGCCCCCGCGCGCGTGAGCACGCTGCGCCGGCCCTCGCGCGCGAACAGCGCCACGCCCAGGTGCTCCTCCAGCCGGGCGATGGCGCGGCTGATGGCGCCCTGGGTCACGCTGAGTTCATCGGCCGCCTGCGAGAAGCTGCCCAGCCGCGCCGCGACGGCAAAGGCGTGCAGTTCGGGCAGCGACGGCGAGTGGATGCGCATGGATGGCTGATGGATGAGCGTTGGTAATGGATTGCCGCCATTTTGTCGCTTTTCGTCAACGCGGGGGCGCTCAAGAATGGGCCTGCCCCCATTCATTCAAATACCGAGGAGATCTCCATGGCACTGCGCCGCACCCTGCTGTCCACCCTGGCTGCCTGCGCCGCCGCTGCGGCCTTCGCACCCCTGGCGCACGCCCAGGCGGGCGACTACCCCAACCGCCCCATCAAGCTGATCGTGCCGTTCGCGCCCGGCGGCTCCACCGACATGGTGGCCCGCCTGCTGGCCGACAAGATGGGCCCCATCCTGGGCAAGGCCGTGGTGGTGGACAACAAGGGCGGAGCCGGCGGCTCCATCGGCGCCGACGCCATCGCCAAGGCGGCACCGGACGGCTACACCATCGGCATGGCCACGGTGAGCACCCACGGCGCCAACCCCGCCATCTACGCCAAGCTGCCGTATGACGCGGTGAAGGACTTCGCCCCCATCACCAACGTGATGAGCGTGCCCAGCGTCTTCGTGGTGCACCCCAGCGTGCCCGCCAAGACCATGCAGGAGTTCGTGGCGCTGGCCAAGGCCAACCCCGGCAAGTACACCTTTGCCTCGCCAGGCACGGGCTCGCTGGGCCATGCCAACATCGAGAACTTCATGAACCTGGCGGGCATCGACCTGCTGCACATCCCCTACAAGGGCGCGGGCCAGGCCGCGACCGATGCGCTGGCGGGCCAGGTCAACGCGATGACGGACAACCTGCCCTCCACGCTGGCCAACATCCAGTCGGGCAAGCTGCGCCCGCTGGCCGTGCTGGCCTTGAAGCGCAGCCCCGTGCTGCCCGACGTGC
This sequence comes from Diaphorobacter sp. MNS-0, assembly GCF_019602835.1. Lineage (NCBI taxonomy): Bacteria > Pseudomonadati > Pseudomonadota > Betaproteobacteria > Burkholderiales > Comamonadaceae > Diaphorobacter > Diaphorobacter sp. MNS-0. The sequence goes on from NZ_CP080761.1 coordinate 934,010, forward strand.
CCACCTACACCGAGCTGGGCTACGCCGGCATGGGTGACGGCGGGTGGTTCGGCCTGGTGGCGCCCGCGGGCACGCCCAAGGAGATCATCGCCAAGCTGAACGCCGCCGCGCACAAGGCCATGGCCCAGCCCGACTACCTGGAGAAGCAAAAGAGCATCTCCGGCGAATCCATGGCCAACACGCCCGAGCAGTTTGCCAAGCAGATCGACGCCGCCATCGCGCGCTACACGGCCGTGGCCAAGCGCGCCAACATCAAGCTGGACTGATGGTGCGCCTTTGACAGCGTTGCATGACGACCTGAGCCCTCGGCCGGACACCCCGGTCGAGGTCTGGCAACCCACGGGGCAGCCGCTGCCGCTGGTGTGCGACTCGCCCCACAGCGGCACGGCCTACCCCGACGATTTCGGCCACGCCGTGCCGCTGGCGCTGCTGCGTCGCGGCGAGGACACGCACGTGCACCGCCTCTGGCATACCGCGCCCGCGCACGGTGCCACGCTGATCGCCGCGACCTTCCCGCGCACCTACATCGACGTGAACCGGGCCGACACGGACCTGGACCCCGCGCAGATCGACGGCGCGTGGCCCGTGCCGCTCGCTCCCGGCCCCAAGACGCGCCAGGGCCTGGGCCTGGTCTGGCAGCAGATCAGCAAGGACGGCGTGGCCACGCCGCTGTATGCGCGTGCGCGCACGGTGGCCGAGGTGCAGCGGCGCATCGAGGGCTACTGGCGCCCCTACCATGCGCAGCTGCAGCAGGCGATCGACGCGAGCGTGCAGCGCTTTGGCCGCGTGTGGCACCTGAATTTGCATTCGATGCCCAATGACGTGTACCGGCGCCTGGGCCGCACGGACGCGCCGCCGCTGGCCGATTTCGTGCTGGGCGACCGCGACGGCACCACCTGCGCGCCCGAGTTCGTGCACCTGATCGCCGAGCAGCTGCGCGGCTTTGGCTACAGCGTGGCGCTGAACGAGCCCTACAAGGGTGTGGAGCTGATCGGCCGCATCGGCCAGCCGCACCTGGGGCGCCACAGCCTGCAGATTGAGATCCGCCGCCCGGTGTACATGGACGAGGACACGCGTGCGCCCAACGCCGGCTTTGCACCGCTGCAGCAGCACCTGGACCAGTTGCTGGGAGTGGTGGCGGGCTATGTGCGGTCGCAGCTGTCGGTTTGAAGCAAAATTGGCCTGTAGCGCTTGTCTGATAAGCGCTAACAGCTATTGAAACAGGAGCGAATCAGGCGCCGTTCAGACGCGCTCCGACAGCGGCGGCGCCTCCTGGGCGGCGTCGCGCGGCGCCTGCGCCACCGAGGTGGTGGCTGGAGGCGACAGCGATAGGCCCGCGTCGCGCAGCGCCTCCAAAATGGCGAACAGCACGTCGCTGCGCACGCCTCCCGCGTTGCGCGGGCTGCTCACGTAGCCGATCGCCAGGAAGGTGAGCGTGCCGCTCTGGATGCCTTCCAGCGTCACCGATGGCGCGGGGCTCTCCAGGATGTCCTCGTGCGCATGAAAGGCCTGCAGGATCAGCTCGCGCATGCGCCGCGCGTCGGTGTCCAGCGGTGCGGGCAGGCGCAGCAGCACCCGGCCCTGGGCGCTGCCCAGCGTCATGTTGCGCACGGTCTTGGTGATGAATTCCGAGTTGGGCACGATCACCGTGGAGCGGTCGCCCAGCTGGATCTCGGTGGCGCGCACGTTCACGCGGCGCACGTCGCCCTCGGTGTCGCCCAGCACCACCCAGTCGCCCACCTTCACCGGCCGTTCGGCCAGCAGGATCAGGCCCGAGATGAAGTTCTGCACGATGGCCTGCAGGCCGAAGCCGATGCCCACCGACAGCGCGCTCGCCACCCAGGCGATGCGCTCCACGCTGATCCCCAGGCCCGCCAGCGCCACGGCGATCACCACCACGCCGCCCACGTAGCCCAGCAGCGTGACGATGGAGCTGCGCATGCCCGGCTCCAGCGATGTGTGGGGGAAGTAGCGGTCGCTGAGCCAGCGCTTGACGATGCGTATCGCCAGGAAGCCCGCACAGATCACCGCCAGCGCCGTGAGCAGTGCCTGGGGCGCCAGCGTGAAGTCGCCGATCTGCAGGCTGTGGTCCAGCTTGCTGCCGCGGCGGAACAGCTCGTCCGGGTTGGTGCCCAGCGGCGCCATCAGCGCGATCGCCATGTAGAAGAACAGCGCCACACGCAGCACGCCGGCCAGCAGCACCGCGGCCTGGTCCAGCAACTGGGCGTCGATGGCCAGCGCGGCGTGGATGCGCGCGCCCAGGCCGCCGTGGGAGGAGAGCAACGCGTCGCACAGGTCGTCCACCAACTGCATCAGCAGATAGGTGGTGGCAAACACCACGCCCGACCACACCATCTGCCGCGCCAGCGTGCCGCCCAGCGCCACGAAGCCCAGCACCACGGCCAGCGCGGCCGCGGCCGCGGCAAGGCCCGCGCTGGCCAGGATCAGCCCCACCCAGAGGGGGCGGCCCGCCTTCTCCGCGGGCGCCGCGTCGGTGGCGCCATCGGCCGCATCCGCTGCCTGGGGCGTTGCCCGCAGCCGGCCCAGCGCGACGGCCACCGTCACCGACAGCAACACCGCGGACACGGCGTGCACCAGCACTTCGGCCGCCAGGCTGGCGCCCACGATGGCGTTGACCTGCGTGACCAGTCCGCCCAGCGCCGACAGTGCCGCGATCCACCACGGGAAGGGGCTGAGCCGGCGGGCGAGCGCGTCGGAGATGGGCAGCAGCCGCCAGGAGCTGCGCCGGCGCGACAGCAGCGCGTGCCCCAGCGTGATAACGAAGGTGGCGTAGGCCGCGGCACGCAGGCTGGCCTGCTGCACGGCGCGCACGTCCTCGTCCAGCACGCCGCCGAGCTTGACGCCGCTCCACGCGAGTTGCAGCGCAGCGCTGACGATCAGCACGTTCGCCACCACCGCCGCCGCCGCCAGCAGCGTGCGCCGCAGCCGGGTGGCTGGCAGCCGCGCGGGCAGCGCGCGCACCAGCACACGCTCCGCCAGCCAGGTGCCCCCCACGGCCAGGGCGACGGCCAGGGCCAGGTAACCCAGGAAGGTGCCGCGGCGCGGCGAGTCCAGCGTGGCCTGCACGGCGCGGCGCAGGTTGGCGCCCAGCGCCTGCAGCCGCGCACTGTCGCCGGGCGCGGCGTAGCGCAGGCTGCGCCAGAAGGCGGGGGCCAGTGGCGAATCGACGCGCGTCGTGAGGGCCGCCTGGAACAGCGCGCGCCGCTGGCGCCCGATCTCCGCGCTGCGCTGCTCGGCATCCACGGCCACCAGGCGGGCGAGCTTGAGTTCCGCATCGATCACGCCGCGCTGCTTGTTCAGCGCGGTGCGCTGCTCGGCCACGTCGGGCGCATCCGCCGGTGCGCCCTTTTCGGGCGTGGGGCCCAGGCCTTCCAGGCGGCGGTCCAGGTCCGCCAGGTCGCTGGTGCGCTGGGCGACCACGCGCTCGGCCGCGGTGCCGATGGCGGCCAGCTCGGTCAGCAGCTTGCGGCCGTCGTCCTCCTCGCCGAGCTTTGCGGGAATGGCGTCGAGCTGCTTGCGCAGTTCATCCACCGAGGGCAGGGGGGCGTTGTCCTCACCTAGCGTGTCCACCGCGCTGGCCGCGTCGGAGGCGGTGGCCGCAGCGGGCCGGGTCTGGGCAAGGGCGGGCGTGCCGCCCAGCCACAGGCAGCAGGCCAGTACCAACCACTGCCAAAGGTGGCGTGCGCTCTGCGGGGGGAGACGGCGGCGCAGCGGGCGCACGCCGGTGCGGGAAAGGCGATGCATGCGCGCATTGTCCGCTGTCGAGCGGCCCCGGCCTTGCCAGACGGCAGCGCGAGTGGCGTGCCCGGCACGGCCCGCCGGCGTGGACGGGTGGCGCCGCGTCAGGCCCCGGCGGGGCTGAACAGGTCCACGCGGTCGGTGATGATGCCGTCGGTGTGCAGCGCCAGCAGCCGCTGGGCGGCCCAGTCGTCGTTCACGGTGTAGCTCAGGGCGCGCATGCCGGCCAGGTGTACCTCGGCCACGGTGGCGGCGCTCCACAGCGCATGGTTGCAGACCACGGCCACGCAGCCCCACTGGCGCGCAGTGTCCAGCCAGCCGTCATGCAGTTGGTCCAGCAGCAGGCCGCGGGGCAGATGCGGCGCGGTCTCGCGCGCGCCGGCCAGCGCCTGCGGTTTGAACGAGGTGAGCAGCGGTGGCACGCTCTGGCCGTGCCACAGGCGTGCCGCCAGCGCGGCCACGGCGCGGCCGGTTTCGGCTTCGGTGCCGGGCGTGGGCTTGATCTCGATGTTGAGGAAGTGGCCGTTGGCGATGCACCAGCGCGCCAGGTGCTCCAGCGTGGGCAGCGGCTCGCCCGCGTACGTGCGCGAATGCCAGGCACCGGCGTCCAGCTGGGCCAGCGTGCCCCAGGGCTGATCGCCTGCGGTGCCGTGGCCGTTGGTGGTGCGCTCCAGCGTGGCGTCGTGCAGCAGGAAGGCCACGCCGTCGCTGCTCAGCTTGGCGTCGCACTCGAACATGCGGTAGCCATGCTGCGCGCCCAGGCGGAAGGCGGCCAGCGTGTTCTCGGGCGCCAGCTTGCCGGCGCCGCGGTGGGCGATCCAGCGGGGGTAGGGCCAGGCGGAAGGTGTCGTCATGCGCGGTGCTCCAGGCGGTCGGGTGCTACAGGCGCTTGCCGGTGCCGGCATCGAAGGTGTGCAGGCGGTGGGCGCGCGGCGTGACGTGGATGGTGTCGCCCGGCTGTGGCGCGGGGGCGCCTTCCTCGATGCGCACGATGAGCTGTTCGTCGCCCACGCGGCCATACACCAGGCGCTCGGCGCCCAGCAGCTCCACCGTCTCTACCTGCACGGCCCAGCCGCCGTCGGCGGTGATGTCCAGGTGCTCGGGGCGGATGCCCAGCGTGGTGCCGGGCTGGGCGCCCGGCGCGTGGTTGAGCAGGTTCATCGGCGGCGAGCCGATGAAGCTGGCCACGAAGGTGGAGGCCGGTGTGTGGTAGACCTCCTCGGGCGTGCCGAACTGCTCCATGTTGCCGGCGTTCATGACGATCATGCGCTGCGCGAGCGTCATGGCCTCCACCTGGTCATGGGTCACGAACAGGCTGGTGATGCCCAGTTCGCGGTGCAGCTTCTGGATTTCGATACGGGTCTGCGCGCGCAGCTTGGCGTCCAGGTTGGACAGCGGCTCGTCGAACAGGAACACCTGGGGCTGGCGCACGATGGCGCGGCCCATGGCCACGCGCTGGCGCTGGCCGCCCGAGAGCTGGCGCGGCTTGCGCTCCAGCAGGTGGCCCAGTTCGAGGATCTTGGCGGCCTTGTCCACGCGCGCCTTGATCTCGTCCTTGGCCACCTTGGCGATCTTCAGGCCGTAGGCCATGTTGTCGAACACGCTCATGTGCGGGTACAGGGCGTAGTTCTGAAACACCATGGCGATGTCGCGCCTGGCGGGCTCCAGGTTGTTGACCACGCGCTCGCCGATGGCGATGGTGCCGCCGGTGATTTCCTCCAGGCCGGCCACCATGCGCAGCAGGGTGGATTTGCCGCAGCCCGAGGGGCCGACGATGACGATGAACTCGCCGTCCCGGATCTCGGCGTTGACGCCGTGGATCACGGGCACGATCTGCTTGCCGCTGCCGTAGTGCTTGACGACGTTGGTGAGGGTAAGGGATGCCATATGTGCTATTTAATCAATAGCTGTTTGCGCTTGAAGGGTGGGCGCTACAGCCGGTTTGGATGTTTATTTCTCGGTGTCGACCAGGCCCTTGACGAACCACTTCTGCATCAGGATCACCACGGCCGTGGGCGGCAGCATGGCGACGATGGCGGTGGCCATCACGATGTTCCAGTCCACGGCGGCCTCGCCGCCGGCCAGCATGCGCTTGATGCCGATCACCACCGGGTACATGTCTTCGGAGGTGGTCATCAGCAGCGGCCACAGGTACTGGTTCCAGCCGTAGATGAACTGGATCACGAACAGCGCAGCGATCGAGGTGCGTGACAGCGGCACCAGCACGTCCTTGAAAAAGCGCATGGGCCCGGCGCCGTCGATGCGCGCGGCCTCCACCAGCTCGTCGGGCACCGTCAGGAAGAACTGGCGGAACAGGAACGTGGCGGTGGCCGAGGCGATCAGCGGCAGCGTGAGGCCGGCGTAGCTGTTGAGCAGGCCCAGGTCTGCCACCACCTTGTAGGTGGGCAGGATGCGCACTTCCACCGGCAGCATCAGCGTCACGAAGATGGCCCAGAAGCACAGCATCTTGAACGGGAAGCGGAAGTACACGATGGCGAACGCCGACAGCAGCGAGATGGCGATCTTGCCCACGGTGATGACCATGGCCACCACGAAGCTCACCCACATCATGTGCACCACGTTGGTGTTGAAGCCCAGCTTGCCCGAGCCGAACAGCGCGGCCTGGTAGTTCTCCCACAGGTGGCTGCCCGGCAGCAGCGGCATGGGCGACTGCACGATGGCATCCGCCGTGTGGGTGGAGGCCACCAGCGCCAGGTACAGCGGGAAGGCCACGATGGCCACGCCGAGGACCAGCACGGCGTGCGAAATGAAATTGAGCCAGGGGTTACGGTCGATCATGGTCAGTACTGCACTTTCTTCTCGACGTAGCGGAACTGCACCACGGTGAGCGCGATGACGATCAGCATCAGGATCACGGACTGCGCCGCCGAGCCGCCGAGGTCCAGCGCCTTGAAACCGTCCTGGTACACCTTGTAGACGAGGATGGACGTGGACTGCCCCGGCCCGCCCTGCGTGGCCGCGTCGATGATGCCGAAGGTGTCAAAGAAGGCGTACACGATGTTGATCACCAGCAGGAAGAACGTGGTGGGCGACAAGAGCGGCAGCTGGATGTTCCAGAAGCGCCGCCATGCACCCGCGCCGTCGATGGAGGCCGCCTCGATCAGCGCCTTCGGAATCGACTGCAGGCCCGCCAGGAAGAACAGGAAGTTGTAGGAGATCTGCTTCCACACCGAGGCGATGACGATCAGCGTCATCGCCTGGTTGTCGTTCATCATGTGGTTCCAGCCGTAGCCCAGCTCACCCAGGTAGTAGGTCACCACGCCGATGGAGGGCGAGAACAGGAACACCCACAGCACGCCCGCGATCACCGGGGCCACGGCATAGGGCACGATGAGCAGGGTCTTGTAGACCATGGCAAAGCGCACGATGCGGTCCGCGAAGATGGCCAGCGCCAGCGACACCACGATGCCGATGCCCGCCACCAGCACCGAGAACAGCGCCGTGCGCTGGAAGGATTCCAGATAGGACGGATCGTCGAAAAGCTGCTTGAAATTGTCCAGCCCCACCCACTCGGTGCTCATGCCAAACGCGTCTTCCATCTGGAAGGACTGCAGGATGGCCTGGCCCGCGGGCAGGAAGAAGAAGATGCCGATGATGAGCAACTGCGGGGCGATCAACACCCAGGGCAGCCACGCCGAGCGGAAAAGTACGCGTTTTTCCATGACGTTCACAAACGAGAAAACCGCTGGCGCAAGGCTGCACCAGCGGGAAAAGGAAAAGCGGCCCCCAGGCAGGGGCCGCTGACCGAAGGGGCGTTCATGGGAACGCCTCGCCCGTCACGGATGACAGGGCTTACTTCTTGTAAGAGCGCTCGAAGCGCGCCAGCAGTTCGTTGCCGCGGCTCACGATGGAGTCTAGGGCTTCCTTGGCCGTCTTCTTGCCGGCCCACACCTGTTCGAGTTCTTCGTCCTCGATGGTGCGGATCTGCACGTAGTTGCCCAGGCGGATGCCGCGCGAGTTGTCGGTCACCTTGCGCACCATCTGGTTCACGGCCGTGTCGGTGCCGGGGTGCTTGGCGTAGAAACCGGACTTGTCGGTCAGCTCATACGCGCCCATGGTGATGGGCAGGTAGCCCGTGCGCTGGTGGCTGGCGGCCTGCACCTTGGTGTCGGACAGGAACTCGAAGAACTTGGCCACGCCCTTGTATTCGGCGGGCTTCTTGCCGGCCATGACCCACAGCGATGCGCCGCCGATCACGGTGTTCTGCGGTGCACCCTTCACGTCGGGGTAGTAGGGCAGGGGCGCCAGGCCGTAGGCGAACTTGGCGTTCTTGGCCACGTCGCCGTAGAAGCCCGACGACGTCTGGATCATGGCGCACTCACCCGAGGTGAACGATGCCTGGGCCGCCGAGCCGCGGCCCTTGTAGACGAACTCGCCCGCCTTGGCGGCCTGCGACAGGTTGTCGATGTGGCGCACGTGCAGCGGCGAATTGATCTTCATGCGGGCCTTGTAGCCGTTGGGCGACAGGCCGTTCTTCTCGGTGGCGAACTCCACGTTGTGCTAGGCGGAGAACGATTCGAGCTGCGTCCAGCCCATCCAGGCCAGCGTCATGGGGCAGCTGTGGCCGCTGGCCTTGAGCTTCTTGGCAGCCTCGAACACTTCGGGCCAGGTGGCGGGAGCCTTGTCGGGGTTCAGGCCGGCCTTCTTGAAGGCGTCCTTGTTGTAATAAAAGATGGTTGTGGAGCTGTTGAACGGAAAGCTCAGCATCTGGCCGTTGGGGTCGGTGTAGTACGCAGCCACGGCGGGGATGTAGGCGCTGGGGTCGAAGGCAGCGCCCGCGTCCTTCATCACCTTGCCCACGGGTACGGTGGCGCCCTTGCTGGCCATCATCGTGGCCGTACCCACCTCGAACACCTGCAGGACGTGTGGCGCGTTGCCCGAGCGGAACGCGGCGATCGCGGCCGTCATGCTTTCGTCATACGACCCCTTGAAGGTAGGGATGACCTTGTACTCCTTCTGGCTCTCGTTGAACTGCTTGGCCAGGTCATTGACCCACTCGTTGTTGACAGCCGTCATGGAGTGCCACCACTGGATCTCTGTTTGAGCTTGTGCGGCCAGGCTGGTGGCGGCCACTGCGGCGGCCAGCGCCAAGTGTTTGATCTGCATGAATACTCCTCGTTGATAGACGATAGGCAGGAAAGCGGCGATGGTGGTCGCGTTCCGTGACAGGAATGTGTCGTTCTCGCACACTGCAAAAAGCGCAGCAACGGGGTAAACCCCGCGGCGCTTGGGTGACGAATTGTGTCACTGGCATGACGGTGTTGTGACAAACATCCAGCCGCGCTGGGGGCATGCATGGGCCGCCGCGGGCAATCGCATGGATGCCGACAGGGATTTGTGCATTGCACAATGATCCCCTCTCCTGTCCAGCGGCGCGCGCCGCCTGGGTGTTTTCATCTCCTCTCAATTTGCACGCCATGGCCAAGACTTCCCTGGATAAAAGCAAGATCAAGTTCCTGTTGCTGGAGGGCATCCATCCCTCCGCGGTGGAAGTGTTGCGGTCCGCGGGGTATACGCAGGTCGAGGTGCTGGCCGGGGCGCTGGAGGGCGAGGAGCTGCGCCGCAAGATCGCCGACGTGCACTTCATTGGCATCCGCTCGCGCACGCAGCTCACGGCGGACGTGTTCGCGCATGCGCACAAGCTCGTGGCCGTGGGGTGCTTTTGCATCGGCACCAACCAGGTAGACCTGAACGCTGCGCGCGAGCGCGGCATCGCCGTGTTCAATGCGCCGTATTCCAACACCCGCTCGGTGGCCGAGCTGGTGCTGGCCGAGGCCATCCTGCTGCTGCGCGGCGTGCCCGAGAAGAACGCCGCGGCCCACCGCGGCGGCTGGCTCAAGAGCGCCACGAACGCCTACGAGATCCGCGGCAAGACGCTGGGCATCGTGGGCTACGGCTCCATCGGCACCCAGCTGTCGGTGCTGGCCGAGGCGCTGGGCATGCACGTGATCTTCCACGACGTGGTGCACAAGCTGCCGCTGGGCAATGCGCGCCAGGTCGGTTCGCTGCACGAGCTGCTGGGCCAGGCCGACATCGTGACCCTGCACGTGCCTGAGCTGCCTTCCACCCAGTGGATGATTGGCGCCGCCGAGATCGCGGCCATGAAGCCGGGCGGCATCCTCATCAACGCCTCGCGCGGCACGGTGGTGGAGATCGACCCCCTGGCCCAGGCGCTGAAGGGTGGCAACTTGCTGGGCGCGGCCGTGGACGTGTTCCCCGTGGAGCCCAAGAGCAACAAGGACGAGTTCGTCTCGCCGCTGCGCGGGCTGGACAACGCCCTCCTCACGCCCCACATCGGCGGCTCCACCATGGAGGCGCAGGCCAACATCGGCTTGGAGGTGGCGGAAAAGCTCGTCAGGTACAGCGACAACGGCACCAGCACCTCGTCGGTCAACTTCCCCGAGGTGGCGCTGCCCGAGCATGCCGGCAAGCACCGCCTGCTGCACGTGCACCACAACGTGCCGGGCGTGCTCTCGCAGATCAACAGCATCCTGTCGGACAACCACATCAACATCGCGGCGCAGTACCTGCAGACCAACGAGAAGATCGGCTATGTGGTGATCGACCTCGACGCGCGCTCGTCCGACCTGGCGCTGGAGAAGCTGGCCCAGGTGCCCGGCACCATCCGCAGCCGCGTGCTGTATTAAATAGCTATTATTTTAATAGCTGCTTGCGCTGAATGGACGGGCGTTGGAGCCTGATTTGGCTCTTGCCCGTCCTTGGCCGCCCCGCGCCAGTGGCGGGGCTCTACGGGCAGGACAGTGCGGTAACGGGCACTGGCTTAAAATCCCGACCCCGAGGCACGAGGGCGCCCTGCACGCCCAACCCAGGTTGATCCCATGAATGTTCCGATTGCGCTGGCCGCCCTGCAGACGCAAGGCGCCGAGCCTGCCCGTTTGCGCGAAATTCCGTACAACTACACCTCGTTTTCCGACCGGGAAATCGTGATCCGCCTGCTGGGCGCCTCCGCCTGGGATGTGCTGGACCAGTTGCGCCGCGAGCGCCGCACGGGCCGATCCGCCCGCATGCTGTATGAGGTGCTGGGCGACATCTGGGCCGTGCAGCGCAACCCCTACCTGCAAGATGACCTGCTGCACAACCCCGCCCGGCGCAAGCTGCTGGTGGATGCGCTGCAGCACCGCATGGCCGAGATCGAAAAGCGCCGCCTGCCGCAGGAAGACGCCGAGCGCGACCGCCGCGTGGGCGTGCTGGTGGACGCAGCGCGCCGCGCCATCGACGAGTTCGACGCCACGCTGGTCGAGGCCAGCGACCTGCGCAAGAAGGTGGCGCGCCGCCTGGGCCGCCACACCGCCAAGGACAACATCAAGTTCGACGGCCTGTCGCGCGTATCGCACGTGACCGATGCGACCGACTGGCGCGTGGAATACCCGTTCGTGGTGCTCACGCCCGACACCGAGGCCGAGATGGCCGCGCTGGTCAAGGCCTGCATCGAGCTGGAACTGACCATCATCCCGCGTGGGGGCGGCACCGGCTACACGGGGGGCGCGATCCCGCTTACCTGGCGCAGCGCCGTCATCAACACCGAAAAGCTCGAGGCCATGACCGAGGTGCAGATGCGCCGCCTGCCGGGCCTGGACGCCGAGGTGGCCACCATCTGGACCGAGGCCGGCGTGGTCACCCAGCGCGTGGCCGACGCGGCCGAGGCCGCCGGTTTCGTGTTCGCCGTGGATCCGACCAGCGCCGAGGCTTCGTGCGTCGGCGGCAACATCGCCATGAACGCGGGCGGCAAGAAGGCCGTGCTGTGGGGCACGGCGCTGGACAACCTGGCCAGCTGGCGCATGGTGACGCCTGAAGGGCAGTGGCTGGAGGTCACCCGCGTGGGGCACAACCTGGGCAAGATCCACGACGCCGACGTCGCCAGCTTCGAACTGCAGTACTTCCAGGCCGACGGCAAGACGCCGATCCGCACCGAGCGCCTGGACATCCCGGGCAACACCTTCCGCAAGGAGGGCCTGGGCAAGGACGTGACGGACAAGTTCCTCAGCGGCCTGCCCGGTGTGCAAAAGGAAGGCACCGACGGCCTGATCACCAGCGCGCGCTGGATCGTGCACCGTATGCCCGAGCACACGCGCACCGTGTGCCTGGAGTTCTTTGGCAACGCCAAGGACGCCGTGCCCAGCATCGTGGAGATCAAGGACTTCATGTTCGCCGAGCAAAAGCGCAGCGGCGTGCTGCTGGCGGGCCTGGAGCACCTGGACGACCGCTACCTGCGCGCCGTGGGCTACACCACCAAGTCCAAGCGCGGCGGCCTGCCCAAGATGCTGCTGGTGGGCGACATCGTGGGCGACGACCCTGATGCCGTGGCCCGCGCCACCGCCGAGGTGGTGCGCATCGCCAACAGCCGCAGCGGCGAGGGCTTCACGGCGGTGAGCGCCGAGGCCCGCAAGAAGTTCTGGGCCGACCGCAAGAAGACGGCCGCCATCAGCCGCCACACCAACGCCTTCAAGATCAACGAAGACGTGGTGATCCCGCTGCCGCGCATGGCCGAGTACACCGACGGCATCGAGCGCATCAACATCGAACTCAGCCTGCGCAACAAGATCGAGCTGGCCGACGCGCTGGAGGAGTTTCTCGCGCGCGGCAACCTGCCGCTGGGCAAGCCCGAGGCGGGCGGCGAGCTGCCTTCGCCCGAGCTGCTGGAGGAAAAGCTGGCCCTGGCCCTGGCCCTGGTGCGCGAGACGCGCGCGCTCTGGCAGGACTGGCTGCAGCGCGTGGAAGAACTGTTCCCTCAGCTGCAGGACCACCGCCTGCGGGCCAGCTGGAAGACGCAGATCCGCGATCCGCTGCGCAACATCTTCACCGGCAGCGACTTCGAGCCTCTCATGCAGGCGCTGGGCGACGTGCAAAAGCGCGTGCTCAAGGGCCGGGTGTGGGTGGCGCTGCACATGCACGCCGGCGACGGCAACGTGCACACCAACATCCCCGTGCACAGCGACAACTACGCCATGCTGCAGACCGCGCACGAGGCGGTGGCGCGCATCATGGTGCTGGCGCGCAGCCTGGGTGGCGTGATCTCGGGCGAGCACGGCATCGGCATCACCAAGCTGGAGTTTTTGACCGACGAGGAACTGGCGCCGTTCGCCGAGTACAAGCGCAAGGTGGACCCGCAAGGCCGCTTCAACCGCGGCAAGCTGCTACGCAATCAGGAGCTGCTCGCGCAGGACGGGCAAGCACTGCAGGCCCATTTGGCGCATAAAGGCTCGCGCACCTCGCTGATGTTCGCGGACCTGACCAACGCCTACACGCCCAGCTTCGGGCTGATGGGGCACGAGTCGCTGATCATGCAGCAGAGCGACATCGGCGACATCGTTGCCAGCGTGAAGGACTGCCTGCGCTGCGGCAAGTGCAAGCCCGTGTGCTCCACGCACGTGCCGCGTGCCAACCTGCTGTACAGCCCGCGCAACAAGATCCTGGCCACCTCGCTGCTGGCCGAGGCGTTCCTGTACGAAGAGCAGACGCGCCGCGGCGTGTCCATCCGCCACTGGCAGGAATTCGAGGACGTGGCCGACCACTGCACCGTGTGCCACAAGTGCTACTCGCCGTGCCCGGTCAAGATCGACTTCGGCGACGTGACCATGAACATGCGCAACCTGCTGCGCAAGATGGGCAAGAAAAGCTTCCGCCCCGGCAACAAGATGGCCATGGCGATGCTCAACGCCACCAACCCCGACACCATCAAGCTGCTGCGCGCGGGCATGGTCAACGTAGGCTTCAAGGCCCAGCGTATGGCCGTGGACGTGCTGCGCAGCGTGAGCCGCAAGCAGACCGCGCACCCGCCCGCCACCGTGGGCACGGCGCCGGTCAAGGAGCAGGTGATCCACTTCGTGAACAAGAAGCTGCCCGGTGGCCTGCCCACCAAGACGGCGCGCGCGCTGCTGGACATCGAGGACAAGGACTACGTGCCCATCATCCGCAACCCGGCGGCCACCTCGGCCGACACGGAGGCGGTGTTCTACTTCCCCGGCTGCGGCTCCGAGCGCCTGTTCAGCCAGGTGGGGCTGGCCACGCAGGCCATGCTCTGGCACGCCGGCGTGCAGACCGTGCTGCCGCCGGGCTACCTGTGCTGCGGCTATCCGCAGCGCGGCAGCGGCCAGTTCGACAAGGCCGAGAAGATGATCACCGACAACCGGGTGCTGTTCCACCGCGTGGCCACCACGCTGAACTACCTGGACATCAAGACCGTGGTGGTTTCGTGCGGCACCTGCTACGACCAGCTGCAGGGCTACCAGTTCGACAAGATCTTCCCCGGCAGCCGCATCATCGACATCCACGAATACCTGCTGGAAAAGGGCATCACCCTGCCCGCGGGGCAGGGCGGCTACCTGTACCACGAGCCCTGCCACAACCCGATGAAGCAGGGCGACTCGATGAAGACCGTGCGCGCCCTGGTGGGCGACAAGGTGCTCAAGAGCGACCGCTGCTGCGGCGAGTCGGGCACGCTGGGCGTGACGCGCCCCGATGTTTCCACCCAGGTGCGCTTTCGCAAGACCGAGGAAATCCGCAAGGGCGAGGCGGCCTTGCGTTCCAGCGGCGCGGTGGGCGCGCAGGACAACATCAAGATCCTGACCAGCTGCCCCAGCTGCCTGCAGGGCATCTCGCGCTACCAGGACGACCTGTCCACCGGCCTGCTGGAAGCCGATTACATCGTCATCGAGATGGCCAAGCAGATCCTGGGCGAGAACTGGCTGCCCGAGTACGTGCAACGCGCCAACGCCGGCGGCATCGAGCGGGTGCTGGTATGAGCCAGTCCGCCATGCCCGGCATGTCCGCGCCTACCACGGGTGGCGCTGGCGCGTGCCCCCTGTGTGACTCCGACGCGGGTGCGTTGGTCTGGCGCGGCGCCAAGCTGCGCGTGATCCATGCGCAGGAGGCCGGCTTTCCGGCCTTCTACCGCGTGATCTGGGTGGACCATGTGGCGGAATTCTCGGACCTCTCCCCCGCCGACCGCCAGCACTGCATGGAGGCCGTGACGCTGGTGGAGCAGGCGCTGCGCGAGCAACTGGCGCCGGCCAAGATCAACCTGGCCAGCCTGGGCAACGTGGTGCCGCACCTGCACTGGCACGTGATCGCGCGCTACGAGTGGGACAGCCACTTCCCCGCACCCGTCTGGGCGCACCCGCAGCGCGAGTGCGACACCGCGCGCGAGACGCTGGTGGCCGAGCGCTTGCCCGCCCTGCACGCGCTGATGCGCGAGCGCCTGGAGCGCTGGGCCGACCTGGGTGAGCAGTGATGCTCATCAATTGATAGCTGCCAGCGCTTTCCCCTTGGGCGCTGGGGGCTGATTTGGCTCGCATCGCGCCGCCTTGGCTCCGGCGGCGGACAATAGCGGCAGGGCGGCGGTGCGCGGTCTCCGCCGCCGGTGTTCATTCCTTTTCATTGCGCAGGTGAAATCCATGGCAGGTCTGACGGCGGGCGCGCCCATGCCCCAATCCATCACGGTGCACGAGCAGTCGCGCGTGCTGGAGGTGACGTTTTCCGACGGCGCACACTTTCGCATCCCGTTCGAGCTGATGCGCGTGTATTCCCCCTCGGCCGAAGTGCAGGGCCATGGGCCGGGCCAGCAGGTGCTGCAGACCGGAAAACGCGACGTCACGTTGACGCGGCTGGAGCCCGTAGGCAACTACGCTGTGCAGCCCACCTTCTCCGACGGGCACGACAGCGGCATCTTCTCGTGGGACTACCTGTACGAACTGGGCCGTGACGAGCAGGCGCTGTGGGCAGACTATGCCGAGCGGCTGGCCGCCGCCGGCGTGGACCGTGATGCACCCATGGCGCCCAAGGCCGGCGGCCACGGCTGCGGCGGGCATTGAGGCGCAGCACGGCCCGCCCGCGTGGCCGCGCCGCGCCACGCTTTAGCCTAAATAGCGACAGATGACCTAGGCGCATGCGGGGTTGCCGCTGTACGCATGGTCAGTGGGCGCTTAGCATCGTGGTATGAGTACCACGCATTTCGGATTCCAGTCGGTTCAGGAAGAGGACAAGGCGCGCCACGTGCGCGGCGTGTTCGATTCTGTCGCGCCCAAGTACGACCTGATGAACGACCTGATGTCGGCCGGGTTGCACCGCGCCTGGAAGGCCTACACCGTCATGGTGGCCAACCTGCGCGAGGGCGACCAGGTGCTGGACATCGCGGGCGGCACGGGCGACCTGTCGCTGGCCTTTTCCAAGAAAGTGGGCGCCACGGGCCGCGTCGTGCATACCGACATCAATGAGGCCATGCTGCGCGTGGGACGCGACCGGCTGATCAACGAAGGCGTGGTGCTGCCCACGACGGTGTGCGATGCCGAGCACCTGCCGTTTCCTGACAACCACTTCGACCTGGTGAGCGTGGCCTTCGGCCTGCGCAACATGACGCACAAGGACGCTGCGCTGCGCGAGATGTGCCGCGTGCTCAAGCCGCGCGGCCGGCTGCTGGTGCTGGAGTTTTCCCGCGTGGCCAAGCCGCTGGAAAAGGCCTATGACTGGTATTCGTTCCAGGTGTTGCCGCGGCTGGGCAAGCTGGTGGCGGGCGACGATTCGAGCTACCGCTACCTGGCCGAGTCCATCCGCATGCACCCGGGCCAGGAAGAGCTCAAATCCCTCATGCAGCAAAGTGGCTTTGGGCATGTGGACTATCACAACATGACCGGCGGCATCGTCGCGTTGCATGTTGGAATCAAGTGCTGAAAGAGTTCATTGAAAACTATCGATATTTCGGAGAAGCCATGATGAAACTGTGGTCAGTGGTCTTGGTCGCCATGTTGGCGGTCGTGCATCTGGATGCGGATGCGCGCCGTCTCGGGGGTGGCAAATCCATCGGCAAGCAGTCCAGCAACGTGACCCAGCGCGACGCTGCGACGCCCCCCGCCGCTCCTGCCGCACCCACGCAGAATGCGGCAGGCACCACTGCGGCCAAGCCCGCCGCGGCGCCCAATACCGCCGCAGCCGCCCCCAGGAAGCCCTGGGGCGCCATGCTGGGCGGCCTGGCCGCGGGCCTGGGCCTGGCCTGGCTGGCCAGCTCGCTGGGCCTGGGCGCAGAGTTCGGCCAGTTCCTGCTGATCGCCCTGCTGGCACTGGTGGTCATGGTGGTGGTCGGCATGGTCATGCGTGCGCGCAAATCCGCGGGCGCACCGGTGAACGCCTCGCCCTTCGCCTTCCAGGGCGCGGGTTCCGCGCCCGCCGCAGATGCGCGCATGCCGCGCCAGTACAGCCCGGACAAGGTGGGTAACGACGCGTCCGCCCGCCCGTGGGAGCGCGGCGGGATGGCCTTCCAGGCGCCGGCCGCTGCCGCTACCGGCGGGATCATCGGCTCGGCGCTGTCGGGTTCGCAGAACTGGGGCGTGCCGGCCGGCTTCGACACCGAAGGCTTCCTGTCGGCCGCCAAGCGCAACTTCACCACGCTGCAGGCCGCATGGGATCGCTCGGACGTCGCCACGCTGCGCTCCATGATGACCGACAGCATGGTTGACGAGATTCGCACGCAGCTCAACGAGCGCGAATCGCACCGCGGCGACCAGCAGCCCAATCAGACCGATGTGATCATGCTCGAGGCGCAACTGCTGGGCATCGAGGACCTGGGCGACGGCTACATGGCCAGCGTGGAGTTCTCCGGCATGATCCGCGAGGAGCCTTCGGCCGGCCCGAGCCCGTTCCGCGAGGTCTGGAACATGACCAAGCCCAAGAACGGCGCCAGCGGCTGGCTGGTTGCGGGCGTGCAGGCGCTGCAGTAAGCATGGCGCCGCTGGAACCGGGCGGCGCACGGCGAAAAAGCCTGCTGCGCTGCGCCCAGTTCGGGGAATAATCGGGGACTATGGCAACACGGTCCCCTTTTTCTTTCCTGGACGGGCTCTTCGAACGCGTCATGTCTGGCCCCCTGCCGCCCGCGTGGCTGGTGCATGAGGTGCAGCACCGAACGGTGCTGTTCCTCAACCATGTGCTGATGCAGGAGCGGGAAGCCATGGACCGTCTGGCACGCCAGCGCGGCCGCGTCGCGCGCGTGCAGTGGCGCATCTTCTCGATGGCGCTGCAGGTGACGCCCGCCGGGCTGTTCGATCTCGCGCCCCCAGAGGCCGTGGCCGACCTCCGGCTGGAAGTGTCCGAGACCTCCCCGCTGTCGCTGGCCGGCAGTGCGCTGCGCGGCGACAAGCCCACCATCCGCATCGAAGGCGACGTGCAATTCGCGGCCGAGATCAATTGGCTGGTGGACCATGTGCGCTGGGATGTCGAGGAAGACCTGGCGCGCGTGATCGGCGATGCCCCGGCCCGCGCCGTGGCATCCGTCGTGGGACGCGCCGTGCAGGCGTTGCGCAGCTTCGTGGGCGCACGCGTGCCCGGCGGCCAAGCGCCCGCGCCCGCAGCGGGCGAGTTGCCGGACCGCTCCCCGCCATGAGCCGCTTTGCCCGCGGCATCACCATCGTCTGGGTGGTGCTGCGCTATGGACTCGACGAACTGGTGCTGTCGACCTTCCGGCAGCCGTGGCTGCGCGCCGTCACGCGGGTCATCACCTTCGGCCGCAAGCTGGACGCGCCGCGCGGCCAGCGGCTGCGCGAGGCCTTGGAGAGCCTGGGTCCGATTTTCGTGAAGTTCGGGCAGGTCCTGTCCACGCGCCGCGACCTCATGCCGCCGGACATTGCGGACGAGCTGGCGCTGCTGCAGGATCGCGTTCCGCCGTTCGACCCTGATGTGGCGATCGCCACCATCGAGCGCGCATTTCGCCGCCCGATCGGCGAGGTGTTCGTCTCGTTCGACCGGCAGCCCGTGGCCAGCGCGTCCATCGCACAGGTGCACTTCGCGGTGATCCGTGACCGCCAAGGGCACGCGCGTGAAGTCGCCGTGAAGGTGCTGCGCCCCGGCATGCTGCCTGTGATCGACAAGGATTTGGCGCTCATGCGCATGATGGCCGGGTGGGTGGAAAGCCTGTCCGCCGACGGCAAGCGCCTCAAGCCGCGCGAGGTCGTGGCCGAGTTCGACAACTACCTGCACGACGAACTCGACCTGGTGCGCGAGGCGGCCAACGCGGCGCAGCTGCGCCGCAACATGCAGGGGCTGGATCTGGTGCTCATCCCGGAGGTGTTCTGGGATTTCTGCCATGCCGAAGTGTTGGTGATGGAGCGCATGAAGGGCGTGCCCATCAACCAGGTGGAGCGCCTGCGCAGCGCGGGCGTGGACATTCCCAAGCTGGCCCGCGACGGCGTGACCATCTTCTTCACCCAGGTGTTCCGCGACGGGTTCTTTCATGCCGACATGCATCCCGGCAACATCCAGGTGAGCCTGGCACCCGAGACCTTCGGCCGCTACATCTCGCTGGACTTTGGCATCGTCGGGACGCTGACCGAGTTCGACAAGGAATACCTTGCGCAGAACTTCACGGCTTTTTTCAGGCGCGACTACAAGCGCGTGGCCGAACTGCACATCGAAAGCGGTTGGGTTCCCGCCCATACCCGCGTGAACGAACTGGAAGCCGCTATCCGCACCGTGTGCGAGCCGTATTTCGACCGGCCGCTCAAGGAAATCTCTTTGGGCATGGTGCTGCTGCGGCTGTTCCAGACCTCGCGGCGCTTCCAGGTGGAGATCCAACCGCAGCTGGTGCTGCTGCAAAAAACCTTGCTCAACATCGAAGGGCTGGGCCGGCAGTTGGACCCCGACCTGGACCTGTGGAGCACGGCCAAGCCCTTCCTGGAGAAGTGGATGCTCGATCAGCTGGGTCCCCAACGCCTGTGGCGCGAGCTGCGTGCCGAGGCGCCGCACTACGCCAAGATCCTGCCCGATCTGCCACGCCTGCTCCACGACTTCCTGCGCCAGCGGCCCCATGACAACCGGGGCGATCTGCAGGAACTGCTGGCCACCCAGAAGCGCACCAACCGGCTGCTGCAAAGCATCATCTATGGCGGCCTGGGCTTCGTGCTGGGGCTGCTGGTCATGCAGCTCTTCGTGCGCGTGCGCATCTTCTAACTTCCTTCCCTCTTTCATTCCTCAGGAGTACCAGCGTGTTGCTCTTCATGGTGATTGCCTACCTGTTTGTCACCATCGGCATTGGCTTGTGGGCTGCCCAACGGGTGAAGAACACGGCTGATTTCGCGATTGCCGGACGCCACCTGCCCATGTACATGATCATCACCACCACGTTCGCCACGTGGTTCGGCTCCGAGATCGTGCTGGGCGTGCCCGCCAAGTTCATCGAAGGGGGGCTCAAGGCCGTGGTGGAAGACCCGTTCGGCGCCGGCATGTGCTTGATTCTGGTGGGGTTGTTCTTCGCGGCCAAGCTCTACCGCATGACGCTGCTGACCATCAGCGACTACTACCGCGAGCGCTACGGCCGTGCAGTGGAGGTGATCTGCTCGCTCATCATCATGCTCAGCTACCTGGGCTGGGTGTCGGCGCAGGTCACGGCGCTGGGGCTGGTGTTCAACCTGCTGTCCGGCGGTGCGGTGAGCATCCCCATGGGCATGGCCATCGGCGTGCTGTCCATCCTGGTCTACACGCTGTGGGGTGGCATGTGGTCGGTGGCGGTGACCGATTTCATCCAGATGATCATTCTGGTGGTCGGCCTGGTGGTGCTGGCCTGGTTCGCCAGCGACATGGCGGGGGGCGCGGGCAAGGTGATCGAGCTGGCCACCAGCCGCGACCTGTTTCAGTTCTGGCCCGAACCCACCTGGCACGAGATCATCTTCTTCTTCGGTGCCGCCATCACCATGATGCTGGGCTCCATCCCGCAGCAGGATGTGTTCCAGCGCGTCATGTCGGCCAATACCGAGCGTGCCGCCACGCATGGCACGGTGATCGGTGGTACGGCCTACATCTTCTTCGCCTTCGTGCCCATGTTCCTCGTGGCAAGCGCGCTGCTGATCATGCCGCAGGAGACGGCCGAACTGCTCAAGGATGACCCGCAGAAGGTGCTGCCCACTCTGGTGATGGACAAGATGCCGCTCGTCATGCAGGTGCTGTTCTTCGGTGCGCTACTGTCGGCCATCAAGTCCTGCGCCTCGGCCACACTGCTGGCGCCCAGCGTCACCTTCACCGAGAACATCTGGCGGCAGTTCCGCCCTGAAAAGATCAGCGACCGCGAGAACCTGCTGGCCATGCGCATCAGTGTGCTGGTGTTCGCGGTGGGTGTGCTGGCCTATTCCATCAAGATGGAAGGCACGCCCATTTACGAGCTGGTGTCCAGCGCCTACCAAGTGCCGCTGGTGGGGGCGTTCGTGCCGCTGGTATTCGGCCTGTATTGGAAGCGTGCCAACACGCAAGGCGCGCTGTGCGCGGTGGCGCTGGGCATTGGCGTGTGGCTGGTGTTCATGGTCACCCCCGCGCTGCATGAGGCGTTCCCCCAGCAACTCGCCGGCCTGCTGGCCGCCATGGTCGGCATGGTGGCCGGTTCGCTTGCACCGCAGGTGGTGCGCAATTCGCATGCGCCGCACCACCGGGTGGTGGGGGTGGAGTGACGCACGGGCGCGCGGTGCGGCCTGGGATGCATGCCTATAATTGAAGGTTTTGCACATTCTTCGCACTTCTTCGTAATGCCTATTTACGCCTATCGATGCGGTTCCTGCGGCCATGCCAAGGACGTGCTGCAAAAAATCTCCGACGCGCCGCTCACCGTCTGCCCGTCCTGCGGTGCGCCGGCTTTTTCCAAGCAGCTGACGGCCGCGGGCTTTCAACTCAAGGGCACGGGCTGGTATGCCACCGATTTCAGCGGCCGTGCCAGTGCGCCTGCTGCGGCATCGGACGCTCCTAAAACAGAAGCTGCCAGCGCTGCTCCGGCAAGCGCTACGGCCACTTCTGACTCCTAACCTCGGATAACTCGCATGGCTGCCTTGCGCAAGTGGCTGTTCACGGGTCTGCTGGTCATCGTGCCCGGCGTCATCACCGCATGGGTGTTGAGCTGGATCGTGAGCACCCTGGATCAGACCCTCGCCATCCTGCCGGGCTCCTGGCAGCCGGACAAACTGCTGGGCTTTCACATCCCGGGCTTCGGGGTGTTGCTCACGCTCAGCATCCTGCTGGTAGTGGGGGCCTTGGCGAGCAACTTCGCGGGGCGCAAGCTGGTGGAGTGGGGCGACCGCCTGGTCAGCCGTATTCCTGTGGTGCGTTCGATCTACTCCAGTGTCAAGCAGGTTTCCGACACGCTGTTCTCTGAAAGCGGCAACGCCTTTCGCACCGCCGTGCTGGTGCAGTGGCCGCGCGAGGGGGTGTGGACGGTGGCCTTCATCACCGGCGCGCCCAGCGGCGAGGTGGCGGCTTACCTGCGTGACGAGTATGTGAGCGTCTACGTGCCCACCACGCCCAATCCCACGGGCGGGTACTTCGTGCTCATGCGCAGGAGCGACTGCATCGAGCTGGACATGAGCATCGATGCGGCCCTCAAGTACATTGTGTCGATGGGGGTGGTGTCGCCACCCGACCCCGTTGCCACGGAACCCGCTCCATAAGAAAACCGTCGTCGCCCGCCCGTGCCTGTGCGCCGAGTGGGTGGAAAGAACAACCATCGTCGCGTCCCACGAGGACGCAGGAAGACTGATCCATGGCCATGCGCTCCCACTACTGCGGTCTTGTGACCGAAGCCCTCCTGGGCCAAACCGTCACCCTGTCGGGCTGGGTGAACCGTCGCCGCGACCATGGCGGCGTGATCTTCATCGACCTGCGCGACCGCGAAGGCTATGTGCAGGTGGTCTGCGACCCTGATCGTCCCGAGATGTTCAAGGTGGCCGAGGACGTCCGCAACGAGTTCTGCGTGCAGGTCAAGGGTTTGGTGCGCGCGCGCCCCGAAGGCACGACCAACGACAGCCTCAAGAGCGGCAAGATCGAGGTGCTGTGCCAGGAGCTCAACGTCCTGAACCCGTCCGTGACGCCGCCCTTCCAGATGGACGACGACAACCTGTCGGAAACCACGCGCCTCACGCACCGCGTGATGGACCTGCGCCGCCCGTACATGCAGCGCAACATGATGCTGCGCTACAAGACGGCCATCCAGGTGCGTAACTTCCTGGACAAGGAAGGCTTCATCGACATCGAAACGCCCGTGCTGGGCAAGAGCACGCCCGAGGGAGCGCGCGACTACCTCGTGCCCAGCCGCGTGCACGACGGTCAGTTCTTCGCGCTGCCGCAGTCGCCCCAGCTCTACAAGCAGATGCTGATGGTGGCCGGCTACGACCGCTACTACCAGATCACCAAGTGCTTCCGCGACGAGGATCTGCGCGCCGACCGCCAGCCCGAGTTCACGCAGATCGACTGCGAGACCTCGTTCCTGAATGAGGAAGAGATCCGCGCCATCTTCCAGCGCATGATCAAGGAAGTGTTCCAGCAGCAATTGGGCGTGGACCTGGGTGAATTCCCCACCATGACCTACCAGGAAGCAGCGCACCGTTTCGGCTCCGACAAGCCTGACCTGCGCGTGAAGCTCGAATTCACCGAGCTGACCGATGTCATGAAGGACGTGGACTTCAAGGTCTTCTCCGGCGCCGCCAACATGAAGGGCGGCCGTGTGGTGGCCCTGCGCGTGCCCGGTGGCGCCCGTGAAGAGGGCGGCCTGTCGCGCGGCGAGATCGACGGCTATACCGAGTTCGTGAAGATCTACGGCGCCAAGGGTCTGGCTTACATCAAGGTCAACGATAAGGCCAAGGGCCGTGACGGCCTGCAGTCGCCCATCGTCAAGAACATCCATGACGCCGCACTGGCCGAAGTGCTCCAGCGCACGGGCGCGCAGGACGGCGACCTGCTGTTCTTTGGCGCCGACAAGGAAAAGATCGTCAACGACGCCATCGGCGCACTGCGCCTGAAGGTCGGCCACAGCGAATTCGGCAAGAAGAATGGTCTGTTCGAGAACCGCTGGGCGCCGCTGTGGGTGGTGGACTTTCCCATGTTCGAGCATGACGAGGAAGAAGACCGCTGGGTGGCCGTGCACCACCCCTTCACGTCGCCGAAGGACGGCCATGAGAACCTCATGGACACCGACCCCGGCAAGTGCATTGCCAAGGCCTACGACATGGTGCTGAACGGGTGGGAGCTGGGCGGCGGCTCGGTGCGTATCCACCGCGCTGATGTGCAGGCCAAGGTGTTTGCGGCGCTCAATATCGGCCCGGAAGACCAGCGCGCGAAGTTCGGCTACCTGCTGGACGCGTTGCAGTACGGCGCGCCTCCGCACGGCGGCCTGGCCTTCGGCCTGGACCGCCTGATCACGCTGATGACGGGAGCCGAGTCCATCCGCGACGTGATCGCCTTCCCCAAGACCCAGCGCGCCCAGGATCTGCTGACCCAGGCCCCTTCGCCTGTGGACGAAAAGCAGCTGCGCGAACTGCACATCCGCCTGCGCAACCCGCTGCCTGCAGCCCACTGAGGAGCGCGCGGGCTCCGACACCTAAGCGGCAGGCGCGTTCACGTGCCTGCCGTTTTTGTTTGCCATAACGTGTCCACAAGCTCTTGGAGGGAGACCATGCGCATGCTGTTTCGACGGCTGTCCCATACCGGTTTGCTGCTGTGCGTGGCGCTGGGGGGATCGGCTTGCGGCGAGAAGAAAACCGAGCTGGGCGAAGGCGGTTCGGTGGTCGCTGGCTCGGCCGGGCCCCAGGGCCCGCGCAACGCCGCGCGCGAGCTGCTGCGCTGCGACAGCCCCGTGGCCACCGTGGCGCTGGCCGAGAGTCCCCACGGCTATGCCACGGGTGGTTACAACCTGCCCACCTCGCCCGTGCCCCTGATCAAGCTCATGGTGCAACAAAGCGGCTGCTTTCGCGTGATGGACCGTGGCGCGGGGCTGCGTGGTACGGTACAGGAGAGCGAATTGCGTGAATCCGGCGTGCTGCGCCCCAACTCGACCGTGGCCAAGGGGCGCGGCTATGAGGCGCAGTACACGCTCACTCCCAGCCTGACCTTCAGCGAAAGCGATGCCGGGCGCGGCCTGGCGGGCATCATGGGCATGATTCCGGTGCTGCGCGACCTGGCCGGCCTGATCGGCCTGGCCGAGCAGGTGAAGTTCAAGGAGGCGCAGACGGCGCTACTGCTGTCGGACAACGAAACCACCGAACAGGTGGCTGCCGCCACGGGCGCAGCCCGCACCACCGATCTGGGCATCGGCGGCATCATGATCGGGCGGCTGGGGGGCGCATCCGGGGCGGGTTGGAGCAACACCAACGAAGCCAAGGTGGTTGCCGCCGCCTTCCTGGATACGCACAACGCCCTGGTGGAGCAGGTGCGGGCGCTGCAAGCCAAGCCCCTGCCGCCGCCGGTGCCGAGCCGCTAGCGCAGCGCGCGTGCACAGGGACGGCACCATGTACAAAATTCCCGAATCCGTGCTGGTGGTGGTGCACACGCCTGCGCTGGACGTGCTGCTGCTGCGCCGTGCCGACTCGGCCGAAGATTTCTGGCAATCGGTCACCGGCAGCAAGGATTTTGCGGGCGAGGACTGGGCCGTCACCGCCGCGCGCGAGGCGGCGGAGGAAACCGGCATCCAGGCCGCCGCTGCGGGCTGCGCGCTGCGCGACTGGGGCATGGAGAACATCTACACCATCTACCCGCAATGGCGGCACCGCTACGCGCCGGGTGTCTGCCTGAATACCGAGCGTGTCTTCGGCCTGTGCGTGCCGGCGCAGACGCCAGTGGCCTTGAATCCGCGCGAGCACACGGCATATGCTTGGATGGGCTGGCGCGAAGCCGCGGACCGCTGCTACTCGCCTTCCAATGCCGAGGCCATACTCTGGCTGCCACGATTCGTTGGACGATGACCGCAACACCGATCGAACTGCCTGCCGAGCATTCCGGCATCCTGCGCGTAGCGACCTACAACATCCACAAGGGTGTGCAGGGGCTGGGCCCCGCGCGCCGGCTGGAGATCCACAATCTGGGCCTGGCGGTCGAGCAGCTCGATGCAGACATCGTCTGTCTGCAGGAGGTGCGCAGGATGAACCGCAAGGAGGCCAGCTACTTCGAGCGTTGGCCCCATGTGCCGCAGGCCGAGTACCTGGCCCCCGAAGGTTACGAAGCCATCTACCGCACCAATGCCTTCACGCGCCACGGAGAGCACGGCAACGCGCTGCTCACGCGCTGGCCGGTGATCGGCCACCAGCACGAGGACATCTCCGACCATCGCTTCGAGCAGCGCGGCCTGCTGCATGTGGAGGTGGAGATACAGGGCCGCCGGGTGCATGCCATCGTGGTGCACCTGGGCCTGGTGCCCGGCAGCCGCATCCGCCAGGTGGCGCAGCTGCAGCGCTTCATCGCGCGCGAGGTGCCCGAGGATGCCCCGCTGGTCGTTGCGGGCGACTTCAACGACTGGGGGCTGCAGATCAAGCGCATGCTTGCGGGCTTCGGGCTCTTCGAGTACGACGATGCGCCCCAGGCCTTCACCTACCCCGCCCGCCTGCCCATGGTGCAGCTGGACCATGTGTACGTGCGGGGCCTCACCCCGCTGGGGCTGCAGGTGCCACGTGGGCGGATCTGGTGGCGCATGTCGGACCATTTGCCGCTGATCGCAGAGTTCAAGCTCTGACTCCATGGTCGCCCCCACGCGCGCGCACGCTACCGGCCGAGACCACCAGATCCAGCTGCTGCAGGGCACGCAGGAGTTGTTCCCGGCGCTGATCGCCGAGATGGATGCGGCGCTGTCCGATATCCAGTTCGAGACCTACATCTTTGACTGCACTGGCGCGGGCGCCGACGTGGCCGAGGCGCTGATGCGCGCAGCCCGGCGCGGCGTGCGCGTGCACCTGGCGCTGGACGGCGTGGGCACGGGGCGGCTGCCCGAGCCTTGGCGCACCCGCATGGTGCAGGCCGGCGTGCACGTGCAGGTGTATTCGCCGCTCGGCCCGCTGGGCCTGCTGCTGCCGATGCGCTGGCGCCGGCTGCACCGCAAGCTGTGCGTGGTGGATGGCTGCGTGCTGTTCTGCGGCGGCATCAACGTGCTGGACGACTTCCACGACCCCAACCACGGCGCGCTCACCGCGCCGCGCTTTGACTTTGCCGTGCGCGCCGAGGGCAGCCTGGTGCAGCAGGCCAGCGAGACCATGGAGCAACTGTGGTGGCGCATGCGCGCGGTGCGCGACGTACGCCAGCGCCGCCTGTCGCTGGCGCTGGCCGACCTGCGCGCCGCCAGCGCCGCACGCCTGGCGGCGCGGCGCGCCGAGAGCCGTGCGCGGGGCATGCGCGCCGAGCTGGTGCTGCGCGACAACGTGCGCAACCGTGCACGCATCGAGCGCGCCTACCTGCGCGCCATTGCCCGCGCGCGGCATGAGGTCATCATCGCCAACGCCTACTTCGTGCCCGGTGGCAAGCTGCGCCGCGCGCTGGTGCTGGCGGCGCTGCGCGGCGTGCGCGTACAGCTGCTGCTGCAGGGGCGGTACGAATACTTCATGCAATACCACGCAGCGCGGCCGGTGTACGGCACGCTGCTGGCGGCGGGCGTGGAGATTCATGAATACGCGCCCAGCTTCCTGCACGCCAAGGTGGCGGTGATCGACGCGGACAGCCGCCGCGCCTGGGCCACGGTGGGCTCGTCCAACCTGGACCCGCTGTCGCTGCTGCTGGCGCGCGAGGCCAATGTGATCGTGCGCGACGCCCCCTTTGCCCAGGACCTGCGCAAGCGGCTGCGCCACGCCATGGCCCACGAGGGCCGCCGGCTTGACCCGCAGCGCTACGCCGAACGCCCCTGGCGCGAGCGCGCGCTGGACCGCATCGCCTTCGGCATCATGCGCGCGGCCCTGTGGGTGACGGGCAACCGCTACTGAATGCCGCGCCCCTGCCGGTGGGAAAATATTGCTATTGTTTCGATAGCTGCTGGCGCTTGCCCCATAAGCGCTAGAGGCATAAAAGGCTTATAAAGCCTGGATCGGCATTCGCTGGTACCATGCCGCCATGTCTTCAGAACCCCCAGCACCCCTGAGCGGCGCCGCGCCCGACGAGGGTACGCCCGTCTCCGTCAAGATTCGCGAACGGCTGAACGCGGCGCGCCGGCGCTTCCATGCCAACGACAACATCGCGGAGTTCATCCAGCCCGGCGAGCTGGAGCGCCTGCTGGACGAGGTCGAAGCCAAGATGCAGGGCGTCCTCGACAGCATGGTCATCGACACAGCGGGCGACCACAACACGCAGGCCACGGCGCGCCGGGTGGCCAAGATGTACCTCAACGAGGTCTTCAAGGGCCGCTACGTGCAGCCGCCGGCGATCACCGAGTTTCCCAACGCCGAGCACCTGAACGAGCTGATGATCGTCGGCCCCGTCACCGTGCGCAGCGCCTGCAGCCACCACTTCTGCCCGGTGATCGGCAAGATCTGGATCGGCGTGCTGCCCAACGAGCACACCAACGTGATCGGCCTGTCCAAGTACGCGCGCCTCGTGGACTGGGTCATGGGGCGTCCCCAGATCCAGGAGGAGGCCGTGGTGCAGCTGGCCGACCTCATCATGGAAAAGACCCAGCCCGACGGGCTGGCCATCGTCATGGAGGCCAGCCACTTCTGCATGTCCTGGCGCGGTGTGCGCGAGATGGACAGCAAGATGATCAACTCGGTGATGCGCGGGGTGTTCCTCACCAACCCCACGCTGCGCCGCGAATTCCTGGCCCTCATTCCCCGAAGGAGCTGACCCATGCTGGTCCGTCTTCTCTACGTCAGCCGCGCCGTCGATACCTCGTCCGAGGCCATCGAGGCCATCCTCACCCAGTCGCGCCAGCACAACCCCGCCAGTGGCATCACGGGCGTGCTGTGCTACGGCGGCGGCATCTTCCTGCAGGCCATCGAAGGCGGGCGCTCGGCCGTCAGCGACCTGTACGGCCACATCCAGCGCGACCCGCGCCACAAGGACGTGGAATTGCTGGCCTTCGAGGAAATCACCGAGCGCCGCTTTGGCGGCTGGACCATGGGCCAGGTCAACCTGACCAAGCTCAACCACTCCATCGTGCTCAAGTATTCCGAGCGGCCCGAGTTCGACCCCTATGCAGCCTCGGGCAAGGTGTCGTTCGCGCTGCTCGAAGAACTCATGGCCACGGCCAGCATCATCGGCCGGGCCTGAGGGTGGACCACCCCCTGAGCGGCTTGCGCCGCTGTCCCCGACTCCCGCGCGACGTGCGGGACGGGGGCGCCGTCAGTATGGCGGGGCGGTGGGGCCGGTCCAGGCGCTTGCCGGGCGGCTCCCGTCTGGCGCATGCCGGTGCCGCCGTGGCGCACTGATGCCGCCGACCACCTCCTGAACGCCGCAGCCGGCCGCGAGGCGCTGCGGCGGCGGGCCCTTCATGTCGCTCAACGCCTTCGCACTCATCCTCCTCGCCGGCCTGATCCACGCCGGCTGGAACATCGCCGCCAAGAAGGCCGGCGGCGATGCGCGTTTCGCCTTCTTCACCTCGGTGCTCATGATGCTGGTGTGGGCACCGCTGGGCTGGTGGCTTGGGCGCGACGCCGTGCCGCTGTGGGGCGCGCGCGAGTGGGCCATCGTGGCCCTGAGCGGCGTGCTGCACGTGCTGTACTACGTGATCCTGCTGCGCGGCTACCGCAAGGCCGACCTCACCGTGGTCTACCCCCTGGCGCGGGGCACGGGGCCGCTGCTGACCGCGCTGGTGGCCGTCACGCTGCTGGGCGAGCGGCTGTCCGCCTGGGGCGTGCTGGGCATCGTGGCGGTGGTGGGCGGCGTCTTCCTGATTGCGGGCGGCCCCGGGCTGTTGCGCGCGGCGCACGACCCCCAGGCGCGCCTGCGTGTGCGCGCGGGCCTGCGCTACGGCGTGCTGACCGGCATCTTCATCGCCAGCTATACCGTGGTGGACGGCTACGCCGTCAAGGCCATGCTGCTGTCGCCCGTGCTGGTGGACTAGGGCCTGTTCACACTATTTTTGCCAGATGCGTTGCGATCAAAAAGGGCCAGGCGCAAGGCGCCAAACGAAGCTGGGGTGCTACCCCAGCGAGGCTTGGCAACGCCGCGAATGGCCCTTTTTGATCGCAACCCGGAGGGAACGGAGTGAAAACCGCGCCATTCGTCGTTGCCCTCCTAGCCAAGGCCCCGGCCTTGGCGTCGTCACGCGCCTAGATTGGCGCGGTTTTCACGCCATTCGCACTGGCAAAAATAGTGTGAACAGGCCCTACATGGGCAACTTCGTGCGCGTGGCAGCGCTCGCCCCCGTGGCCCTGCGCAACCGCGCCGAGACGGCGCGCCTGTGGGCCGGGCAGTGGCGCTTTGCGCTGCTGGTGGCCGTGGTGAGCCCGATCGCCTACGTGCTGGTGCTGTTTGCCATGCAGGAGGCGCCCATGGCCCACGTGGCGCCGGCGCGCGAGGTCTCCATGCTGTTCGCGGCGCTCATCGGCGGGCACCTGCTGGACGAGGGCGACCGCGCCGCGCGCCTGGCGGGGGCGCTGCTGATTGCCGCCGGCGTGGTGGCGCTGGCGCTGGGCTAGGGACTGTTCACACTGTTTTTGCCAGATGCGTTGCGATCAAAAGGGGCCAGGCGCAAGGCGCCAAACGAAGCTGGGGTGTGACCCCGGCGCGGCTTGGCACCGCCGCGAATGTCCCGTTTTGATCGCAACCCGAGGGGGCCGGTGCGCATTCCACTGATGGCGGACAGTGATTCCATTCCCATCGCGGACAGCGTTCCAGGCGATGGCGGACACGTTGCGCGGGTGTCCTGAGTGACGCTCAAATCGTAGCCGAAGTGTCCGCCATCAGCGTGGAATGGCGGTCGGCGCGGCCGGCTCAGACGGCCTTGGTGAGCTTGCGCATCGACTCGCCCTTGAGGGCTATCTTGTGCGAGCCGTGCACGATGCGGTCCAGGATGGCGTCGGCCAGCGTGGGCTCGTCCAGCCAGGCGTGCCAGGCCGTCACCGGCAACTGGCTGGTGATGAGCGTCGAGCGCGTGCCCACCCGGTCGTCCAGCAATTCCAGCAGGTCGTTTCGCTCGTGCGCGGCAATCGGCGCGATGCCGAAGTCGTCCAGGATGAGCAGGTCCAGCCGCGCCAGTTGCGCCAGCCGTTTGCCCAGGCTGCCATCGCCGTGGGCCACGTGCAGCTCCTGCAGCAGCCGTGGCGCGCGGGTGTAGAGCACCGAGAAGCCCAGGCGCGCGGCCTGCTGCCCCAGTGCGCAGGCGAGCCACGTCTTGCCGCACCCGGTGGCGCCGGTGAGCAGCACGTTGTGGCCATGGCGCAGCCAGTCCCCGCCGGCCAGGCTGGTGATGACCTCTCGGCTCAGGCCCCGGCTGGCGCGCCAGTCGATGTCCTCCAGGCAGGCACTGGAGACCTTCAGGCGGGCCGCCTTCAACAGGCGCTCCAGGCGCTTGCTGTCACGCCAGTCCACCTCGCGCTGCACCAGCAGCGCCAGGCGTTGTTCAAAGGGCAGCTCGCTGGCCGTGATGTGGGTGGCCGCGTCGCTGAGGGCGGCCACCATGCCGTCCAGGCGCAGGGCGCGCAGTTGGTTCAAGGTCTGTTCGTTGAGCATGGTTCTTCCTTGTTAGGTTTGCTTGCACGTTGGAGTTCAGTGGTAGTAGCCCGGCCCGCGCACGTTCTCGTGCAGCGGCAGGTTCGCCTGTGCGGCCATCGGCGCATCCAGCGGCCGCTGGTCCAGGCCGCAGCCCAGGATGGAGGCGATGCTCTTGTAGGACGGTGAGCGAATCGACTGCGCCCGCGCACAGGCGGCCTCCAGCCGGTCAGCCCCGTACTCACGGCCCAGGCGCATGAGGCCCAGACAGGAGCGGTAACCCTGCTCGGGATGCTGGCGGTGCTCCATCTGCCAGCGCACCACGGCGGCGGTGGCCGCGCCCACGCGCTCACCCCAGGCGATGAGCTTGGCCGGCGTCCACTGCAGGTGCGCCCGGTGCGAGGCCGGCATGTGCTCGGGCGTGGTGGTGTGTGCACCCCGTCGGGGATTGAGGGCGTGGGCGGCCACGCGTTTGCTGCCGTGCAGGACTTCGAGCGTGCCGGCCGTGATGCGCAACTCCACCGGCTCACCCACCAGGGCGTGGGGCACCGAGTAGTAGTGGCCATCGAGCTCAACGTGGTAATCGATGTTGACGCGGGCGGGTTTGAAGCGCGCGATGGGCATGCGCACCGGCGGCAGGGGGCGCAGGGCTGGCCGGTCGAGTTCGGCGAAGGCGCTAGTGCGGTTGCCCGGCAGCTTCTTGAACGCGCGCTGGTTCAAGTCCACCAGCAAGGCGGCAATCGCCCGGTTGAGCTCGGCCAGGCTGAAGAAGGTCTGGTGGCGCAGCCTGGCCAGAATCCAGCGCTCGACCACCTGCACAGCGACCTCCACCTTGGGTTTGTCGCGTGGCTTGGCCGGGCGCGCGGGCATCACGGCCAGGCTGTAGTGCGCACAGAGCTCTTCGAGCAGGCGGTGCGCGGTGGGCTCGTAACGGTCGGGTCGGGCCATGAGGGCGCGCGGCTGGTCAGGCACCAGCAGGCGGGGCACGCCGCCGATGAACTCCAGCGCGCTAATGATGCTGGCCACCCAGTCGGTGGCCTTCTGGCTGGCGGTGGCGCAGGCGTAGGTGTAGTTCGATGCGCCCAGCACGGCCACGAAGACCTGGGCCTGGCGTATCTCGCCAGTGTCGGCATCCACCACGGGAACGGTCTGGCCGGCGTAGTCCACAAAGAGCTTGTCACCGCCCGTGTGGGTCTGGCGCATGGAGCGCTGCAGGCGCCGGGCCCAGGCCTTGTACTTCTCGCAGAAGGCGCTGTACTTGTACGCCTGCCCGCTGTGCTGTTGCTGGTATTCCTCCCAAAGCAACTGCAGCGTCACGCCAGGTCGGCGCAGTTCGCGGTGGATGTGGGCGTGGTCGGGTTCAAGGTGCCGGGACTCGCGCGCCACGGGTGGCTTGTAGAGCCGGGCCTGGAGTTCGTCGTCGTTCAGGCTCTGGGCCAGTGCCCAGTCCACGCCGGCCACGCGCGCGTAGCTGGCTATCTCGCTGACAGTGGATTTGGAGATGCCGAGGGCGGCACCGATTTGACGGGTGCTCAAGGCCCCGCGGTGCAGCAGTTGCAGTGTGTGTCGTAGTTTGCTCATGGTGACCCTGGGTGTGGGCATCGCTGGTTCCGGTCAAAAAACCGGGCAGCGTATGCCGCGTTCGGGTCACTCAGAACACCCCGCAGGTGTCCGCCATCAGTTTGGAATGCTGTCCGCCTTCAGCGTGGAACACTGTCCGCCATCACGCTGGAACACTGTCCGCCATCAGCATGGAATCGTGTCCGCCATCGCGTGGAATACGCAGGGCCGGAGTGAGAACCGCGCCACGCGTCGTTGCCCTCCTAGCCAAGGCCCCGGCCTTGGCGTCGTCACGCGCCTAGATTGGCGCGGTTTTCACGCCCTTCGCACTGGCAAAAATAGTGTGAACAGGCTCTGGCTGCAATGCTGCTGGTAGGGTGCGATTTTTCCAGCAGTCCCAGCCGGCGCAAGCCCATCGTGCTGGCGCTGGGCGCGCTGCAGGGCGGCAGCGTGGTGCTGCAAGACCTGCAGCCGCTGGATACGTTCGCCGCCTTCGGCCGATGGCTGGCCGCGCCGCGCGCGTGGGTGGGCGGCTTCGATCTGCCCTTCGGCCTGCCCCGCGAACTGCTCACCGGACTCGGCTGGCCGCTCGAATGGGCGCGCAGCATCGCGCACTACCGCGGCCTCACGCGCGCGCAAGTGCGTGAAACCTTTGCCGCGTTCTGCGCCGCGCGCCCTGCCGGCGCCAAGCTGGCCCACCGCGCCACGGACCGTCCCGCGGGCTCCAGCCCGTCGATGAAATGGGTGAACCCACCCGTGGCTTACATGCTGCATGCGGGCGTGCCGCTGCTGCTGGAGGCCGGCGTGCACCTGCCTGGCCTGCATGCCGGGGACCCGCGGCGCGTGGCGCTGGAGGCCTACCCCGGCCTGCTGGCGCGCGAGCTGATCGGGCGGCGCAGCTACAAGAGCGACGCGCGTGCGCGCCAGACGGCCGACCGGCACGCGGCGCGCACGGAGCTGCTGCGCCGCCTGGAGTGCGGCGACACCCGCCTGGGCCTGCGCCTGACAGTGGATGCCGCGCAGCGCGCGGCACTGCTGGACGACGGCAGCGGCGACCGCCTGGATGCGGTGCTGTGCCTGCTGCAGGCCGCATGGGCATGGCGCTGCCGGCAGCAGGGCGACCTGCGCTACGGTCTGCCGCCCGACATGGACCCGCTGGAGGGCTGGATCGTCACGGCGTAACGTCTGGTCGTGCAGGTGCCGCGTCCAGCTCCACCCAGCCTGCGCCGCATTGCACATGTGCGCCGCCATGCCGCGCCAGGCAGAGCAGCGCAGCGGCATCCAGGGGCGGGACTGGCTGGGACGCGAATGCCGCCAGGCCGGCGTCCGCCTGTCCGTCCGCCTGCACCCGCAGGCCGCTGCGGCCTTGCACGGCCTGCACCGTGATGCGTGCGGGAGGCGGGGAGCCCGTTTCCGCCAGGTGATAGAGGGCGCCCAGCAGCAGGCACAGGGTGGTGTGTGCCGCGACGGGCGTTTCGGGCAACGGGCCGGGCGCTTGCAGGTCGGTGCCGCGCATGGCCAGCAGCGGCCGGGCCAGCTGAGCCGCCTGGGCGGCCACGGCCGCCAGGGGCTGAGCGCTGTCCTGCGCGGGCAGGTCCCAATGGCGCAGGCGCTTGGCACTGTCGGCCAAGCGGGTCAGGTGGCCTTCGAACTGCTCCACCCGCTCCACTGCCTGTGCGGGCGGCAACTCGCCCGTGCCGAGCCGGCGCTTGAGCACGGTGGCCGCCATGCGCATGGCCGACAGCGGCCCCGCCAGGTCGTGCCGCACGGCGGGCATGGTGCGCGCAAGGATGGCGCTTTGCACGCCCAGCGCCATCCAGGCCTGGACGGGATCGTTGTCGGTGGGGAGGGTATTCATGGGCTGGCTGATTGGAACCGGGCGCCGGCGCCGGCAGGGTAGGACGGGGGCGCGAGTTGCCGCGCCGCCGCGCTTCAGCGCACTGGGCCGGTCAGGGCGAGGTAAGCGGCGCGCGTTTCCGGCGAAACCGCAGCCACCAACTGGGCGTGCGGCGTCTGGTGGCGCGCCAGCGTGCGGGCCGATGCCACGGTCTTGGACTTGCAGAACCAGTGGCAGGTGTGCTGCATCAGCAGCAGCTCGGCCGTCATGGTGAAGGCCTTGTCGCGCGGCGACAGGCCGGCGTCGTTGCGTGCCACGCGGGCGATGCCGCGCGCGTGCACGTCAATGGCCTCGCGCATGTCGAAGGTGGCGGCGGGCAGCAACTGCGTGGCAAACGGCAGGCCCAGCGCCAGGCGGCTCGCGCGCGCCAGCGGTGCGGGCACGCGGCGGAAGTCTGCCGCAAAGCGCTCAAACTGTTCGCTCAACTGTGCCTCACTGCTGGCCAGCAGGTTCAGCACCTGCTGGCGGCGCTCGGGGTCCTGTTCGCCCATGGCGCGCAGGTAGCCCTGGGTCAGTGTCTCCATGAGCCGTTCGATCTGGTAGGGCTGCAGATGCTGCGCCAGCAGCACGATGCGCCGGCGCTGCTGCTGGGTGTTGAGCATGTAGGCGCCGGTGGCCGCGAGGGCCACCACGAATAAAAGGTCCATGGCAGACAAGTCCGTGAAAAGCGGGCGAAACCGTCGATTGTCGTGCCTGCGCACGCGCCGCCGTGTGCGCGGTGCAGAATGGTGCGCCGCCGCTCCGGCGGTTCTCTGTCCCACCCTCAGACCGTCCCATGCCCTCGATCGAAACCCTTGTCGCGTTCTTTGGTGTTTCCGTGCTGCTGGCGCTCACGCCGGGGCCCGACAACCTGTTCGTGCTGCTGCAGTCGGCCCAGCGCGGCTGGCGCGCGGGCATGTGCGTGGTGCTGGGGCTGTGCCTGGGACTGGTGGGGCACACCACGGCCGTGGCGCTGGGACTGGCGGCCGTGTTTGCCGCGTCGGCCGTGGCGTTCACGGTGCTCAAGTTCTGCGGCGCCGCCTATTTGGCCTATCTGGCCTGGGGGGCGTTGCGGGCGCCGGCCAGCGTGCCCGAGGAGGCGCCCGCTACGGGCGCGGCGATGGCGCCGGGCGCCCGCGTGCCCGGTGGTGCACTGCGCATGGTGGGGCGCGGTGTGGTGATGAACCTGACCAACCCCAAGGTGCTGATCTTCTTCCTGGCCTTCCTGCCGCAGTTTGCCGACCCCGCGCGCGGCGGCATGGCGCGGCAGATCCTGGTGCTGGGGGTGGTGTTCATGCTGGCCACGTTCCTGGTGTTCGGGGCCATCGCATGCTTCAGCGGGGCGTTCGGCGCGCTGCTGCAGCGCTCGGCGCGCGCGCAGCGCATGCTCAACCGCGCGGCGGGCCTGGTGTTCCTGGGCCTGGCCGTGCGGCTGGCCACAGCCGAGCGCTGATACTTCACTTTTTATAGCTGCTAGCGCTTGTCTATCAAGCGCTGGAGGCCATTTTGGCTTGTGCCTTCAAGGCGCGGGCGGCGCGGGCCAGGGCCGCTGCGCGCCGCGCAACTGCTCGAAGGCGTGGGCCAGTTGCAGTACGCCCAGGTCGTCAAAGCGCTGTCCGGCAATCTGCAGCCCGATGGGCAGGCCGCTGGCGCTGTAGCCGCAGTTGACCGACGCGGCCGGCTGCTCCGACATGTTGAACGGCACGGTGAAGGCAATGTGCTCCAGCGGCCGCAGCGGGTCGTCGGTGGGCGAGGGCAGCTCGGCCGCGAAGGCGGTGATGGGCGCCACGGGCGAAAGCACGTAGTCGTACCCTGCGCAGGCGCGCACCGTGGCTACGCGCGTGGCGTGGAACTGCTGGCTGGCCTCGTACACGTGGGCCGCGCTGAGCGTGGCGGCGCTATCCGCCCAGGCGCGGATGTAGGGCAGCACCTTGCCCCGCTGCTCGACGGTGAGCGTGCGCATGTCCATGTGCGAGCGCATGCGCCAGAAGTGGTCCATGCCGTCCAGCATGGCGCGCGTGAGGAGCGGCTCCATGGGCTCGACGATGGCGCCCGCGTCGGCCAGGCGCTGCGCGGCGGCCTGCACGGCGGCGCGCACCTCGGGATCGGTAGCCAGGCCGCAGCCCGCGTCCAGCAGCAGCCCCAGGCGCAGGCCGCGCAGGCGCTGCGTGCCGGGCGCGAGCCGCAGCCAGTCGATGGGCTGTGCTGGCAGGCTCATGCTGTCGCGCGCGTCGGGCTGCGACAGCACCTGCATCATCAGCGCGGCGTCCTCCACGCCGCGCGTCATGGGGCCGGCCGCGCGGCCGGTGTAGGGCGGATCGATGGGAATGCGGCCCAGGCTGGGCTTGAGCGTGAAGATGCCGCACCAACTGGCCGGCAGGCGCAGCGAGCCGCCGATGTCCGTGCCCACGTGCAGCGGCCCGTAGCCCGCCGCCGCCGCCGCGCCCGCGCCGGCGCTGGAGCCGCCCGGGCCCTTGGACAGGTCCCAGGGGTTGCGCGCCAGCGGATGAAAGCTCGACAGCCCCGAGGACAGCATGCCGTAGTCGGGCATGGTGGTCTTGGCCAGCAGTACGGCGCCCGCCTCGCGCAGACGGGCCGCAGGCGGTGCGTCGGCCGCGGCGGGCACCAGGGGGAGCGCCGCGGTGCCCAGCGGTGTGGGATCGCCCTGCGTGGCGATGTTGTCCTTGAGGGTGACCGGCACGCCGTCCAGCGGGCCGCAGGGGGCGCCGCGCAGCCAGCGGGCCTCGCTCTGGCGGGCCTGGGCCAGCGCAGCCTCGGGGCGCAGCAGGTAGGTGGCCTGCAGGTGGGGCTCCCACCGCGCGACGTGGCTGAGCACGTCGAGCAACGCGTCCACCGGAGAGATCTGGCGGCTGCGGTAGCCGGCGAGCAGTTCGCTGGCGGACAGCTCGTGCAATTGCGTCATGGCGATCCTTGTGTCATCGCGGAGGCGGTGTGGAGAGAACGGCTGTTCCACCCGGGCGGAAGTGGCCGTGCCGAGGGGGCTGGCGCTACCACGCGCCAGCTCCTTATGCCCAGTGCAATGCCGACAGGTCGTTGACGAACACCGGCATGTCCTTCCACAGACCGCGCAATTGCTTGTGGGCCACGGTGACCCATTGCGGCTGGTACAGGAAGGCGTGCACCGCGTCCTCGGCCAGCAGGCGCTGCGCGTCGCCCAGAAGGCGGGCGCGGTCGGCCGGGCGGGTGGCGGTCTTGATCTGCTCGTACAGCTGGTCGAATTTTTCCGAGTGGTAGCCCCAGTAGTAGTCCGGCTTGGCGAAATTGCCCAGGTCGAAAGGCTCCACGTGTGAGATCAGCGTCAGGTCGTAGTTCTTGTTGCCGTAGGTGCCGCTGAGCCATTGGGCCCACTCTACGTTCTGCAGCTTGGCAACGATGCCCACCTTGGCGAGCTGTGAGGCAATCAGCTCGCCGCCCTGGCGTGCGTAGGGCGCCGGCGGCAGCGTCATGGTGAGGGTGAGGGGTGTCTTCACGCCGGCCTCGGCCAGCAGGCGCTTGGCCTTCTCCACGTCATGCGGGTTGATGCCCGTGGTGTCCACGTAGCCGAAGGCGCCGGGCACGTAGTGGCTGCCGATGGGCACACCCAGGCCGTCGGCCGCGCCCTGGATGATGGCCTTGCGGTCGATCGCGGCGGCGATGGCGCGGCGCACGCGCACGTCGTTCAAGGGCTTGCGCGCGTTGTTGATGGCGAGGATGGTCTTGGCGCGCGAGCCGCTCACCACCACCTGAAAGCGCGGGTTGTTCTTGAACTGCGCCATGCTGCGCGGCGTGACGCGCGGGAAGGCGTCCACGTCGCCCGCCAGCAGCGCGGCCACCTGCGCCGCCGCATCGGGAATGAAGCGGAACGTGGCGCGGCGGATGCGGATGCTGGACGGCTGGCGCCACCCCGGCCATGCGGCCAGCGTGATGGAGGCGCCGCGGCTCCAGCCGGCGAGCTTGTAGGGCCCCGTGCCCACGGGCTTGGTGGCGTTGGTGGCGGCGCTCTTGGGTTCCACGATGATGGCCGTGGCCTGGCCCAGCACGAACAGCAGGTCGGGGTCGATGTCCTTGTTGAGCACCACCACGGTGTACTCGTCCACCGCCAGCGTGCTCAGGTTGGCAAAGCTGCGCTTGTCCTTGTTGGTGCTCTTGTCGCCGCCCGCGCGGTCGAAGGAGAACTTCACGGCCGCGGCATTGAGCGGCTCGCCGTTGTGAAAGGTGACGCCCTTGCGCAGGCGGAAGGTGTAGGTCTTGAGGTCGGGCGAGACCTCCCAGCTCTCGGCCAGCAGCGGCGAGACGCTGCCGTCCGGGTTGATCTTGGTGAGCGTCTCGTAGATGTTGTAGAGCGTGACCTCGGCAATCGAGGACGCCGCGCCGGCCGTGGGGTCCAGCCCCGGCGGCTCCAGGGCCAGGGCCAGGGTCACGGCGTCCTTCTTGCCCTGCGCCAGCGCGTGCAGCGGCGTGGCCAGCGCGGCAGTGGCCAGGGCGCCGGAGGCGAGGGCGGTGCGGCGGGTGAACATGGGCGGGATCTCCTTGGACGGGGTGGAATGCGTGCGGCGGGCTGTGCTCTGCTTTTTACTACAGGGCGCGGCCGGGCGTGGCGCGCGGCGCAGGGTGGCTAGAGCGTGATGCGCGGCACCGCGGCCACCAACGCCTGCGTGTAGGGGTGTTGCGGCGTGCTGAACAGCGTGTGCGGCGCACCGCGCTCCACCACGCGCCCCTCGTACAGCACCAGCACCTCGTCGCACAGGTGCTGCACCACGGCCAGGTCGTGGCTGATGAGCAGATAGGTGACGCCCAGGCGCTCCTGCAGGTCCTGCAGCAGGTTCAGCACCTGGGCCTGCACGGACACGTCCAGCGCGCTCACGGGCTCGTCGGCCACGATGAGGCGCGGCCGCGTGATGAGCGCGCGCGCGATGGCGATGCGCTGGCGCTGGCCGCCCGAGAATTCGTGCGGGTACTTGTGGGCATCGCCCGCGCGCAGGCCCACCTGCTGCAGCACGGCGGCGGCCTGCTCGCGCAGTTCGGCGCGTGTGGCGCTTCCCAGGGCCTGCAGCGGCTCGGTGACGATGCGCTCCACCGTCTGGCGCGGGTCCAGCGAGCCATAGGGGTCCTGGAACACCATCTGGAAGTCGCGCCGTGCGGCGCGCAGCGCGTGCGCGGGCAACCGGTGCAGGTCGCGCCCCAGCAGGTGCACGCTGCCGGCGCTGGGCGTGTCCAGCGCCATCACCAGGCGCGCCAGCGTGGACTTGCCCGAGCCCGATTCACCCACCACGCCCAGGCTGCGGCCGGTGGTGATGTCCAGGTCCACACCCCGCAGCGCCTGCACCTGCGCGCGCGGTCCCCACGGCCGTGTGCGGGGCAGCGGATAGTCCCGCTGCAGGCCGCGTACGCGCAAAAGGGGTGCATTCGGGTCGAAATGGTCTGTAGCGCTTGTAGGGAAAGCGCTAGCAGCTATTGAATTGATAGTGTTCACGCGCTCTCCCCCAGCCGTATGCAGCGCGCCATGTGGCCCGGGCCCAGCGCCGTGGTGGGCGGCAGGGCGGCGTGGCAGTCGGGCACGGTGAGCGGGCAGCGTCCGGCGAACGGGCAGCCCGGCGGCAGATCGGCCAGGTCGGGCACGGTGCCCGCGATCGTGGGCAGGCGTGCACCGGGCACGCGTGCGGAGCCCCACTGCGGGCGTGCGGCGAACAGGCCGCGGGTGTAGGGATGGGCCTGCGTGCGGAAGACTTCGCGCGTGGGGCCGGCCTCGACCACCGTGCCGCCATACATCACCAGCGTGCGCTGCACGTTCTGCGCGATCACGCCCAGGTCGTGCGAGATGAGGATCAGCGCCATGCCGCGCTCGGCCACCAGACCCTGGATCAACTCCAGGATCTGGCGTTGCAGCGTCACGTCCAGCGCCGTGGTGGGCTCGTCGGCAATCAGGAGCTGCGGCCCGCAGGCCAGCGCCATGGCGATGGTGATGCGCTGGCGCTGCCCGCCCGAGAACTGGTGCGGGTAGGCGTCCAGCCGCTGCGCGGCCTGTGCGATGCCCACACGTTCCAGCAACGCAACGGCCTCGGCACGCGCCTGCCGGTCGGACAGGCCGCGGTGCAGGCGCAGCGGCTCGGCCACCTGCCGCCCGATGGTGTGCACGGGGTTGAGCGCGGTCATGGGTTCCTGGAACACCATGCCGATGCGGTCGCCGCGCAGCCGGCACCACTGGGGCTCGGTCATCGGCAGCAGTTCCTGCCCGTCCAGGCGGATGCTGCCCTGCACGCGCGCGCCTTCAGGCAGCAGGCCCATGAGTGCGAGCGCGGTAAGGGACTTGCCGCAGCCCGATTCGCCGATCAGCCCCAGCGTGGCGCCGGGCTGCAGGGCGAAGTCCACGTCATGCACGGCGCGCACCGGGCCGCGGGGCGTGCGCAGCGTGATGGCCAGTTGCTGCACGTCCAGCAACGGCGCAGGGGAGGGAGGTGCGTGCGCTGGTGTCATCGCTGGCGGGACAGTCGGGGGTCCAGCAGATCGCGCAGCCCGTCGCCCAGCAGGTTCAGGCCCAGCACCGCCAGCGCAATCGCCACGCCCGGCCACACGGCCAGCAGCGGCGCCTGGAACATGAGGGTCTGGGCCTCGGCCAGCATGCGTCCCCACGACGGTTGCGGGGGCTGCGTGCCCAGGCCCAGGTACGAAAGCGCGGCCTCGGCGAGGATCGCCAGCGCGAACTGGATCGTGGCCTGCACGATGAGCACGGAAGCGATGTTGGGCAGCACATGCTCGAAGGTGATGCGCCATGGGCCTTTGCCGCAGGCGCGCGCCGCCAGGATGTATTCACGCGCCCACACCGCCTTGGCCGATGCGCGCGTGACGCGGGCAAAGGTCGGTATGTAGAAGATGCCGATGGCGATGATGGCGTTCACCATGCCGGGGCCGAACACGGCCGTGAGCATGATGGCCAGCAGCAGCGCGGGGAACGCGAAGGTGAAGTCCGCCAGGCGCATGACGGCTTCCTCCACCCAGCCGCCGCGCGCCGCTGCCAGCAGCCCCAGCGCGGCGCCCAGCGCCAGGCCGATGCCCACGGCGATCACGCCCACTGCGATGGACGCGCGCGCGCCCACGAGCAGTTGCGAGGCCACGTCGCGCCCGTAGGCGTCGGTGCCCAGCCAGTGCTGCGCGCCGGGGGGCTGCAGGGCGGCATCCATCGCCATCTCATAAGGCGGCCATGGCGTCCAGACGAAGGAGAGCAGGGCGGAGAGCACCAGCGCCAGCGTGAGTACGGCACCGATCGCGCAGCTGGGGTGGCGCAGCGCGCGGCGCCAGAACGCCGGCGTGTGGGGGCTGGGCGCGGGGAAGGTCGGCAGCGCGCTCATAGGCCGCGGGCCTTTACGCGCGGGTCGATGGCCGCGTACAGCAGGTCCACCACGAAGTTCACCACCACCACCATGGCCGCCAGCAGCATCACGCAGTTGCGCACCACCACCAGGTCGCGGTTGGCGATGGACTGGAAGATCAGCCGGCCCAGCCCGGGCAGGTAGAACACGTTCTCCACCACGATGGTGCCGGCCAGCAGGTTGGCGAACTGCAGGCCCATCACCGTCACCACGGGGATCATGGCGTTGCGCAGCACATGGCCCCACAGCGCCGCGCGTTGCGAAAGCCCCTTGGCGCGCGCCGTGCGCACGAAGTCTTCGCGCAGCACGTCCAGCACGGCGGAGCGCGTGATGCGCGCCAGGATGGCGGCCTGCACCACGGCCAGGGCCACGGCGGGCAGCAGCAGGGCCTGCAGCGCGGGCAGCACGCCGCCGCCGGCTTCG
Source organism: Diaphorobacter sp. MNS-0 (assembly GCF_019602835.1). Taxonomy (NCBI): domain Bacteria; kingdom Pseudomonadati; phylum Pseudomonadota; class Betaproteobacteria; order Burkholderiales; family Comamonadaceae; genus Diaphorobacter; species Diaphorobacter sp. MNS-0. Next base: position 976,385 of record NZ_CP080761.1, read on the forward strand.
GCGCTCCAGCCGGGAAAGCCCCCGGCCGAGAACCATTGCAGCTTCACCGAAAACAGCAGGATCAGCAGGATGGCGAACCAGAAGTTGGGAATGGCGATGCCCAGTTGCGCCAGCCCCATCACTCCCCAGTCGCCCAGGCGGTTGTGGCGCGATGCCGCATACACGCCAGCGGCCAGCGCCAACGCGGTGGTCAGCAGCATGGCCAGCAGGGCCAGCGGAATGGTCAGCGCCAGGCGCTCGCCGATCAGGTCGGCCACGGGCGCGCTGTAGGCATGGCTGTCCCCCAACTGGCCCGTGAGCAGTCCACCCAGCCACTGCCCATAACGCACGAGCGCGGGTTGGTCCAGGCCCAGCCGGGCGGCGAGCTCGGCCACGGCCTCGGGTGCGGCGTCAGGCCCCAGCAGCACTTCGGCCGCGTTGCCCGGCAGGACCTCCAGCACCACGAACACCACGGCCGACGCGCCCAGCAGCGTGGCGATCAAAGTGGCGAGGCGTTGGAGGAAGAACAGGGCCATGGGAGGGAAGGCCGCGGCGCGCGGCCGGGGCGGTGGTGGACCGAGCATAGGACAAAAACCGCGGGCGCATGGCGGCCATCCCCACGGGGGCACAGGGGTGGGCGGATAATTGCAGGATGCTGTTCACCGCCCGCCTGTCACCGCATTGCGCCATGTGCCGCAAGGGAGTTGCGCCATGGCGTTGATGATCACGGACGAGTGCATCAACTGCGACGTGTGCGAGCCAGAATGCCCCAACGAGGCCATCTTCCTGGGCCAGGAGCATTACGAGATCGAACCCTCCAAGTGCACCGAATGCGTGGGCCATTTCGATGAGCCCCAGTGCGTGGCCATCTGTCCCGTGGCCTGCATTCCGGTCCACCCGGCCCACCAGGAAAGCCGCGAGACGCTGTGGCAGAAGTTCCAGCGCCTGAAGCCACCGAAAGTGGCTTGAATGTGGAGGCTTTTGGGCCGCTAGCGCTTATCTGGTAAGCGCTACCAGCTATCAAAACAATAGTTAATCTGCGCCCGCTTGTGGTGCGGCCTGCGCCTGGGCGGGGCGTGCGGTCTTGGGGCGGGGCGGCTTGGTGGTGTGCACGAGGAGCGTGGCCTTGTCCATGTCACCGGCCAGCAGGGCGGGGTAGGCCTTGAGCGAATGCAGGATGCTGTCCTCGATCAGCGTGCGCTGGTCGGGCGCGGGCTTCTTGAGCACCCAGTTCACCACCTCCGCCTTTACGCCGGGGTGGCCGATGCCGATGCGCAGCCGCCAGTAGTCGCTGGTGCCCAGTTGCGCGTGGATGTCGCGCAGCCCGTTGTGGCCTGCGTGGCTGCCGCCGCGCTTGAGCTTGGCCTGTCCGGGCGGAATGTCCAATTCGTCGTGTGCGACGAGGATTTCCTCCGGCGGGATCTTGAAGAAGCGCGCAAGGGCCGCCACCGACTTGCCTGAGAGGTTCATGAAGGTCTGCGGCTGCAGCAGCCAGACGCTGTGGCCGGCAACGCTGGCGCGCGCGACCAGGCCGTGGTAGCTGCGCTCGGGGACCAGGGTGACCTTGAGTTCGCGCGCCAGCGCGTCGATCCACCAGAACCCCGCGTTGTGGCGTGTGGCCTCGTACTCCGGGCCGGGGTTGCCCAGGCCCACAAACAGTTTGATCATGTTGCGATTATCCGGCGCGCCTGAAGCGGCGCGACGTGCGCTTGCAGGGAGCCACAAAACGCCAACGGCCCACGCGAGGTGGGCCGTTGAGAGGCAAGAGGCCGCCCCTGAGGGCGACGGCCCGGCAGAAGTGCTTACTTCTTGCCCTTCTTGGCGGGTGCGGCTGCGGGTGCTGCGGCTGCGGTCGCGTCGGCCACCACTTCGGGCAGCTTGATCGACACCAGGGCGGGGTTCTTGTTGGAACCACGCACCACGGCCTTCACGCCGTGGGGCAGCTTCACGGACTGCAGGCCCATGGTGGACTTGGAGGTCAGGCCGCTCAGGTCCACCTTGATGAACTCGGGCAGTTGCGCGGGCATGCACATCACGTCCAGTTCATGGATCAGCGGGGTCACCGTGCAACCTTCCACCTTTACGGCCTGCGAGCCTTCGACGCCTTCGAAGTGCAGCGGCACCTTCAGGTGCACGCGGGTCTTCTCGTCCACGCGTTGGAAGTCCACGTGCAGCACTTGCTGCTTGAAGGGGTGGTACTGCACGTCACGCAGCAGCACCTTGGTGACTTGGCCGTTCAGCTCCATGTCCAGGATGCTGGAGTGGAACGCTTCCTTCTTGAGGGCGTGCCACAGGGCGTTGTGATCGATCTCGATCAGCTGGGGCTCGGCGGAGCCGCCATAGACGATGCCGGGGGCCTTGCCCGAAATGCGCAGACGGCGGCTCGCACCCGTACCTTGCTTGGCGCGCTCAAAAGCGACGAATTGCATGTTTGAACTCCTGAAGGGGCCGGCCGCGACCAGCCTGGCCCTGTTGATAAAGACCGCACGCCACCATGGCATGGGCCCGCGCTGTCTCCGAACAAGCAAGCCTCCCGAAGGAGGCTTGGGGCTGTGACACCTCCGCTAGCGGCGGAGCGATCATCAAGCCTGGTCGGAGAACAGGCTCATCACCGACTCACCCTTGGCAATGCGCTGGATCGTTTCGGCGATCAGCGGCGCCACGGAGAGCTGGCGAATCTTGGAACACCCCTTGGCGGCATCGCTCAGGGGGATCGTGTTGGTCACCACCACTTCATCGAGGGCCGTGCCTTGCGCGATGCGCTCGATGGCCGGGCCCGAGAAAATGGGATGCGTGCAATAGGCGTAAACGTTCTTGGCGCCGCGTTCCTTGAGCACTTCGGCGGCCTTCACCAGCGTGCCGGCGGTGTCGATCATGTCGTCCATGATCACGCAGTTGCGGCCTTCGATGTCGCCGATCACGTGCATGACTTCCGACACGTTCGCCTTGGGGCGGCGCTTGTCGATGATGGCCAGATCGGTGCCGAGCTGCTTGGCCAGGGCGCGTGCACGCACCACGCCGCCCACGTCCGGGCTCACCACGATCAAGTTCTCGTACTTCTTCTGGTTCAGGTCACCCAGCAGCACCGGCGACGCGTAGATGTTGTCCACCGGAATGTCGAAGAAACCTTGGATCTGGTCGGCATGCAGGTCCATGGTCAGCACGCGGGCGACGCCCACTGCCTGCAGCATGTTAGCCACCACCTTGGCGGAGATCGGAACGCGTGTGGAACGCGGACGGCGGTCCTGGCGAGCGTAACCAAAGTAGGGAATCACGGCGCTGATGCGTTCGGCCGAGGCGCGCTTGAGCGCGTCGACCATGATCAGCAGTTCCATCAGGTTCTCGTTGGTCGGCGCGCAGGTCGACTGCACCACGAATACATCGCGGGCGCGGACGTTTTGCTTGATTTCGACGGTGACTTCGCCGTCGGAGAACCGGCCCACATCAATGGCGCCGAGAGTGGTGCCAAGATTTTGAGCGATCTCGGCAGCCAATCCAGGGTTGGCATTGCCCGTGAAAACCACGAAGTCGGGGGGATTGGTTTGCATGAGCGACTCAGCCGTCTGAATTTAAATCCCGTGTGGGAAATAATCTTTGGCAGGGGAGGAAGGACTCGAACCCTCGCATGCCGGAATCAAAATCCGGTGCCTTAACCAACTTGGCGACTCCCCTACGCAGGTCAGCTGTCTTGCGTCAGCTCACCCAGTATCTTTTCATCCAAAACCCAATCCGCTAGCGGATGAGACTTTAGATTTTCACACACTTTGACATGCCAAGCAGCGGGTGCATCGTGCAGATCGACAGCGTGTGTGATTTGTGCAAACACCGCACTTCCAGAGCCTGTCATGCGTCCTCGCAACCCTTTTGATTCAAGCCAATTGATGGCTTGCGTGATCTCGGGGCACAAGGCTTGTGCGACTGGCTGCAGGTCATTACTTCCAAATTGGTAGTGTGTTGCAGCAAAGCCTGAAATTGTAGCACAACTCGAATCACGTTTAAGGGAGGGATGCGAAAAAATCATTCTCGTATCCAGCCCCGCTTCGGGCTTGACCACCGCGAAAGCCGCAGGCGGAAGTTGGTGCTCCAACTCAAGAGGGCGAATTATGTCACCAATTCCCTCGACCCAAGCGCTTGCGCCGCACAAAAAAAACGGAACATCGGCGCCCAGCGTCAGGGCTATCGAGTGCAACTGCTGCCGAGACAGTTTCAACTTCCACAAGCGGTTGAGCGCCAGCAGTGTGCTGGCCGCGTCCGAAGATCCGCCACCCAAGCCGGCTTGTGTGGGGATGTGTTTAGAGACGCCGATATGTACCCCTTGCGGGCAACCGGTGGCCTTTTGCAGCGCACGTGCGGCGCGCACGACCAGATCGTCCGCAGGCAGGGAACTGGTAAGGTCTTCACGTGTGACGGTCCCATTGCCGCCCACCTCGAAATGCAGAACATCGCACCAATCGATCAACATGAAGACCGACTGCAGCAGGTGATAGCCATCTGGCCTGCGACCCGTGACATGCAGAAACAGGTTCAGTTTGGCCGGCGCCGGCACGTCGTACAGGGCTTGCATGGAAAGCGGTCAGAGGCTCAAGACAATGCGCAGCGTAGTGCGAGGCAGCGGCTGCTCGCGCGTGGCCGACAAGCGCCCCTGCTGCAGGGCATCGAGGTTGGTGCGCCAGCCGGCGACCTGGAGGGATTCGCCCTTCAGCCAGCTGAAAAGCGCGTAAATGGGTAGGTCGCTGCCGGTCAGGTCATGTACCAGGGTCTGCAGCGAGGCAGCCTCCCTGCGTTCCTGCCCCTGGACGAGCACGGCGCGATGCGGAGTCCATTCCACACGCGCGATGATGTTGCCCAGCGGGTTGATGAGAGTGAGCTCTCCCGCAGAGGGGTGGCCCTTCAATTCAAAACCGGCACTGAAGGATTGGCCTGCATCGTCTTCCACCTGAACGGCCAGCCGGCCGGACCAGTGGTCCGGGCTGGCGTCCGCAGGGCGTGGCGGCTGCGCGCAGGCGACCAGGGTTGCCGCTGCGACGATCCCGAGCACCAGCCGGCCGCGCAGAGGGCGGGGGTCAGCCGCCAGTTGCGGTTGGCTCACAGACGCACTCCCAGCCGGTCGAGCGTGCCCTTGAGTGTGTCGTTGTCTTTGTTGATACGCAGGCCCTCGCGCCAAATGTCACGCGCGCGATCATGTTCTCCCAGAGACCACAGAACTTCCCCGATGTGGGCCGCTATCTCTGCGTCCGGTTGTGTTTCGTAGGCGCGTTTCAGGATGGTCAGCGCTTCCTGGCGGTTGCCCAGGCGGAATTCCACCCAGCCAAGACTGTCGGTGATGAACGGATCGTTCGGTGCAAACTCCAGCGCTTTGACGATGAGCGCCTTGGCTTCCTCCAGCCGTACGCCCCGCTCTGCGAGGGAAAAACCCAGGGCATTGAGTGCGTGGTGGTAGTCGGGTTGGCGGGCGATGATGGCGCGCAAGAGGCGTTCCATGTCGTCGAGGCGGCCCGCCTTTTCCGCCAGCATGGCTTGGTCGTAGGCGAGGTCGTTGTCCGCGGGCGCCAGCGCTACGGCCTTGCCGAGGACCGTGTAGGCCTGTGCATATTGTTTTGCTTCGCGCAGCAACTGGGCTTCGGCCTGCAACTTGAGGCGTTCCTGATCCGGGGTGCTTGCGGGCACGGCGCGGATCAGTGCGCGCGCCTCTTCCAATTTGCCCTGGCGTGCGAGCAGTGCAGCGCGGCGGCTTTGAGCCGTGAGCCGTTCGGCGGCATCTTCAATGCGCGAAAGCCAACCTTCGGCCCCGGCGTAGTCGCCACGCTTCTCCGCTACTTGCGCGTGCATCAGATATGCCTGGGTGAGCGCGCGCTTGCGTTGGGGCGTGGCGGGCAGGTCTTCGAGCAAGCCGGTAAAACGCCGCAGTGCTTCCTCCGCCTGCTCCAGCCGTCCGCCTTGCAGGTGTAGCGACGCCTGCAACAACCAGGCTTCGGGCATGTCGGCCTGTTCGCGATTGACTGCATCCAGCTGGAACTGTGCGTCGGCCAGGCGCTGAGACTCCAGCAGCAGGCGTGCGTAGGCCATGCGGACTTCGGGCAGGGGCTTGCCGGCCAGGTAACCCGCGAGCAGCGGCTCCGCCTGCGTGACGCCCTCTGCGAGCAGCTCGAGCGCCAGCATGGCGGCGCCATCGTCGGCGGGGTCTTGTGCATGGGCTTGGCTCGCCGCCTCCAGGGCGCCCGCCTTGTCGCTGGCTGCCAGGTCCATGCGCCCCACGGTGGTCCAGGCAATGGGGCCGATGGCCGGGTGGTTCAGTTCTGCCTGCAGGGCCTGGCGCACCACCTGCGCGGCCAGTGCCTTGTCGCTGGCACGGCCATAGAGCTGAGGCAGCGCGCGGATGGTGGATATCTTGTCGCGCGTCGGCGCGGTGCTCAGTTCCCGCTTCAAGGGTTCGGCGCTATCGCCGATGCGATTGAGGGCGACCAGGATGCGCAGCATGTAGCGATTGGCATCGCGCGACTGCGGCAGGGCCTCCTTCCACGCTCGCGCGGCCATCAAGGCGTATTCGCCCGAGCGCGACTGCAGGGCGATCTCGGTGGCGCGGCGGTACAACTGTGGGTCGCCGCTGCGGCGTGCAGCGTCCAGCATCAGGGCATAACCGGTGCCGGGGTCGCCCCGGCTGGTGGTCATCTCGCCCAGCAGCAATTCGTAGAACAGCTCGGCATTCAAGGCGGCTGCATCGTCGCTGGAAGCCGCATCGGTATCTTCCAGCTCGGCTGGGGGGGCGGGGACGGTGGACTGGGCAGGCGTCTGGGCCATGGCCGGCAGCATGCTCGCCGCAGCCCAACATGCCAGTGCGACGGCCCTGAAACGAAGAGATTGCACCATCGGCCCATAATAATCCATGGCTCTTGAACTTCTTGACGAGTATTGCGATGCCTGAGCTGCCGGAGGTGGAAGTCACGCGGCGCAGCTTCGCTGGCGCGATCGAGGGCGCAACTGTCCGCGGCATTACGGTGGGCAAGCCCTTGCGCTGGCCGCTGGGCACGGAGCCCGCAGTATTGGTCGGACGGCGCGTGTGCGGTGTGCGCCGGCGCGGCAAATACCTGTTGCTGGATCTGGATGAAGGGCTGCTGCTCATTCACCTGGGCATGTCGGGCAGCTTGCGCTTTGCGCGCGACCTGCCCGCGCGCGGCGCCCACGATCATTTCGAACTGATAACGGACCACGGCACGCTGCGGCTGCACGACCCGCGGCGCTTCGGCGCCGTGGTCTGGGCGGCGGGTGAGTCCGATCCCCGTGCGCGCAAGCTGCTCGATGGGTGGGGATTGGAGCCGCTGGGCGAGGACTTCGCCTTCGAGGCCTTCCACGCGGGGCTGCGCGCCAAACGCACGCCCATCAAGCAACTCCTGCTCGCGGGCACGGTGGTCGTGGGCGTGGGCAATATCTATGCGTGCGAGGTGCTGTTCCTCGCGGGCATCCGGCCAACCACCCGCGCTTGCGCGATCGGACCCCAGCGTGCCCGGCGCCTGCACGGCGCAATCCGCGAGGTGCTGGCGCGCGCGGTGGAGCGGGGCGGCAGCACGCTGCGTGATTTCTCTAGCGCCGACGGCAGCGCCGGGCATTTCCAATTGGAGGCCAATGTCTATGGCCGCGCGGGCCTGCCGTGTCGCCAGTGCGGTACGCCCGTGCGTCTGTTGCGCCAGGGGCAGCGCAGCACCTATTTCTGTCCGCACTGCCAGCGCGCCTGACCGGGCCGCGTGGCGGCGGACCGGCGCAATGGCGATGCTATATTGCGCCATCTCCCGCCCACGCGGGCGCTTGCATTGATATCCGGGAGCAAAGTGGGACCTTCATTCAACGAACAGTTTGACCAGCACGGCGCATGGAGGCGTGCTTTCGCCCAGCAGCTCAAGCGCCTGGGGCAATGGATGGGTTCGCACGACCTCATGGACGCGGCTGTGGAGGAGCGTCTGCAGCGGCTGGAAGAGCAGGTGCGCAGCGACAAGGTGACTGTCGCTTTTGTGGCGGAGTTTTCGCGCGGCAAGTCCGAGCTCATCAATGCGATCTTCTTCGCCGGCTATGGCCGACGCATCATGCCGGCCAGTGCGGGGCGCACCACTATGTGTCCGACCGAGCTGGGCTATGAAAACGGCACCGCCCCCAGCCTGCGCCTGCTGCCTATCGACACGCGCATGCAGTCCCTGGGGCTGGCCGAGTGGCGCCTGAAGGCAGACCGCTGGGTGAAGGTGCCGTTGGACATGGACGACCCGGCCCAACTCGCCCAGGCGCTTGAAAAAGTATCGGAAGTGCGCCGCGTGTCCGTGGATGAGGCGCGTGCGCTGGGTTTCTGGAGCGATGAGGCCGCCGACGAGAACCCCGTGCTGGACGCTGTGGGCATGGTCGAGGTGCCGATGTGGCGGCACGCGGTCATCAACATTCCGCATCCGCTGCTCAAGCAGGGGCTCGTGATTCTGGATACGCCGGGCCTGAACGCCGTAGGCGCGGAGCCCGAGCTCACCATCAACCTCATCCCGCAGGCCCACGCCGTGGTGTTCATCCTGGGCGCAGACACGGGCGTGACGCGCTCGGACCTGACCATCTGGCGCGACCACCTGGGCACGGCTGAAGACGCGACCGATGCGCGGCTGGTGGTGCTCAACAAGATCGACACGCTGTGGGACACGCTCAGTTCCCCGTCGCAAGTGCAAGCGCAGCTGGAGCGCCAGCGCCAGACATCGGCCGAATTGCTGGGCGTGCCGCTCAGCCATGTCGTGCCCGTGTCGGCCCAGAAGGGCCTGGTGGCCAAGATCAACTGTGACGACATCCTGCTGGAGTCCAGCGGGCTGCCGCTGCTGGAGGAAGCGCTGGCCGAGGGCATCATGGGCCGGCGCCAGGCCATCCTGCGGGCCACGGTGGCCAGCGGCGTGGCAAGCCTGCAGTCCGAGACGCGGCGGGTGATCAACATCCGCCGGCGCGATCTGGATGATCAGATGCTGGAGTTGCGCAGCCTGCGCGGCAAGAATGCCTCGGTGATCGACGCCATGCGCGGGCGCATCGAGCAGGAGCAGCAGGAGTTTGAAGCCAGCACGGCCAAGATCCAGGCCGTGCGGGCAGTGCACCTGAAGATGCTGCGCGAGGTGTTCCACCAGCTTGGGCCGCGTTCGCTCAAGGCGCAACTGGTGGAGTTGACCGAGGCGCTGCAGCCCAAGGGGCTCAAGCTGGGCGTGCGCAAGGTATACGGCGACACCTTCGCCAAGGTGCGCACCATCATGGAGGCCGCGCAGTCCACGGGCATCGAGATCCAGGCCATGCTGGGCGGCACCTTCCGCCAGCTCAACACGGAGTTCGGGTTCTCGTTGCAAGTACCTGCGGCGCCCCAATTGGGTAACTATGTGCAGGAGATCGTGGCCATCGAGCAGCGGCACCTGCAATACGTGGGCATGGGCAACACGCTGCGCCTGGCGCAGCCGGAGTTCGCGCAGCGCTTGTTGCGGGCCATGGGCCTGCGCCTGCGCACCGTGTTCGAGTCCGCGGCCAACGAGCTGGAGCTGTGGAGCAAGACGGCCACGGCGCAGCTGGACGCGCAACTGCGTGAGCGCAAGCGCAGCTTCTCGCGGCGTATCGAGGCGGTGAACCGCATCCAGCAGGCCGCCAACGGGCTGGTGGACCGCATCGCCGAGATCGAAGAGGCCGAGCAGCACCTCGCCGAACTGGAGCAGCGGCTGACGGAGCTGACCTCCGACCTCGTGCGGCAGCCGCAAGCGCCTGAGGGCGTGGACATCGACATACCCCTTACCGAACCCCAGCCGCTCGCGGCGTCATGAGCGGTCCGTCCGCAGAGCTGGCGACCCAGGTGGTGCGCTGGCAGGCAGCGCATGGGCGCAACCACCTGCCTTGGCAGAACACGCGCGATGCATACCGCGTGTGGCTGTCGGAGATCATGCTGCAGCAGACCCAGGTGGCCACGGTGCTGGAGTACTACGCGCGCTTTCTGGCGCGCTTTCCCGACGTGCGCCAACTGGCTGCTGCGGCGCAAGACGAGGTACTGGCGCTGTGGAGCGGACTGGGTTACTACAGCCGCGCGCGCAACCTGCACCGCTGCGCCCAGATCGTCGTGCACCAGCACGGCGGGGAATTCCCCCGCACGGTGGATGAGCTGGCGGCCCTGCCGGGCATCGGCCGCTCCACGGCAGGGGCGATAGCCGCTTTCTGCTTCGGCGCACGGGCGCCGATCCTGGATGCCAACGTGCGACGCGTGCTCACGCGGGTGCTGGGGTTCGGCGCCGACCTGGCCGAGGCGAAGAACGAGCGCGCGCTATGGCAGCAGGCCGAGGCGCTGCTGCCACGGCAGGACCTGTCCCATGCCATGCCGCGCTACACGCAGGGCCTGATGGACCTGGGTGCCGGCATCTGCCTGCCCCGCAACCCCAACTGCCTGCTGTGCCCCTTGCAAGAGGCCTGCGCGGCGCGCCGCGACGGCAACCCGCAGGACTACCCGGTGCGCACGCGCAAGCTCAAGCGCAGCGCGCAGGCCTGGTGGCTGCTGCTGCGCCAGGATGGTGCTGGCCGGCTGTGGCTGGAGCGGCGTCCGTCCACCGGCATCTGGGCGGGGCTGTACTGTCCGCCGGTCTATGACAGCCGCGCGGCGCTGGACGAGGCGCTGCAGCTGCACGCCAGCTGCGATGCGCGGGATCTGCCGGCCTTTACCCACGTGCTGACGCACCGCGACCTGCACCTGCATCCGGTGCTGGCGCGCGATGCAACGCCGCAGCCGGACGCGCATTGCGCTGAGCAGCAGTCGGGGTGGTTCGCTCCGGCGCAATGGCCGGCGCTGGGGCTGCCCGCGCCCGTGCGCAAGCTGCTCGCCTCCCTTGGGGACGACTGTCAAAAATGAGAGCTGGTAGCGCCCGTAGATAGGCGACTTCCGGTAGAAAACTATTGCAAGTCGTTCAATAGCAAGCGCTAGCAGCTACTAAAACAATAGCTGTCACCTAGCGGTGCATGCTAGATGCCGTCGAGCTCGCGGTGGCGGCGCAGCGTATTCCAGCGGCCCTCGAAGCGCGCCGCCAGCTGCTCCACCAGGTAGACGGAGCGGTGCTGTCCTCCCGTGCAACCGATGGCCACGGTCACGTAGCTGCGGTGGTTGTGGGCCAGCGCGTCCAGCCAGTGGTCCAGGAAGTCGCCAATGTGCGCCAGCATCAGCGCTACTTCGGGCTGCTGACGCAGGTAGTCGATGACCGGCGCGTCCTTGCCCGTGAGGGCGCGCAAGAGCGGCTCGTAGTGGGGATTGGGCAGCATGCGCACGTCGAACACATAGTCGGCATCCATGGAGATGCCGCGCTTGAACGCAAACGACTGGAATACCAGGGTCAGCCGACTCGGCGGCACCGACAGCAGGTCCTTCACATAGCTCAGCAATTGCGCGGACCGCAGGGTGCTGGTGTCGATGACGTGTGCCTGCTCGCGCAGCGGGGCCAGTAGCTCGCGCTCCAACCGCATGGTGTGCAAAAGCGGGCGCGGACCTTCGCGCATCTCGGCCTGGGACAGAGGGTGGCGGCGCCGGGTTTCTGAAAAACGCCGCACCAGCACGTCGTTGGTGGCGTCCAGGAACAGTTGGCGCACCTGCACGCCCTGCTCGCGCAGGCCGGCCAACTGCTGCGGCACCAGGGGCAGGGCGGTGGCGCTGCGCACGTCCATGGCCACGGCAACGCGGTGGCCGTGGTGCGCGTGCTCCAGCTCCACGAAGGAGGTCAAAAGTTCCGGCGGCAGGTTGTCCACGCAGTAGTAGCCCGCGTCTTCGAGCGCATGCAGCGCGACGGACTTGCCCGAGCCGGACATACCGGTGATGACGACGACTTCCAGATCCATGGCTCAGGGTGTGGGTTTGGCGACGCCCTGCAGCATCTCGCGTGCATGCGCCAGGGTGGTAGGGGACAGACGCTCGCCGCCCAGCATGCGCGCAATCTCGGCCACGCGCGCCTCCTCGTTGGCGGCGGCCACGCTGCTGGTGGTGCCCTCGGCATGCTTGTGTTTGGCCACCACAAGGTGATGGTCCGCGCACGCGGCCACCTGGGGCAGGTGGGTGACGGCCAGTACCTGCCGGGCCGTCCCGAGCTGCTGCATCAGACGGCCCACGGTCTGCGCCACGGCGCCGCCCACGCCCGAGTCCACCTCGTCAAAGATCAGCGTGGGCGCCTCGCCCAGTTCGCTGGTGGTGACCGAGATCGCCAGCGCCATGCGCGACAGCTCGCCCCCCGACGCCACCTTGCCGATGGGCCGCGGCGTCATGCCCGGGTGGCTGCTGACCAGGAAAGCCACCTGGTCGATGCCATGCGGCCCAGGCTCGGCCTTGTCCAGTTGCACCTCGAAGCGCCCGCCCGCCATGCCCAGGCCCTGCATGGCGCGGGTGATGGCCTGCGCCAGTAGCGGCGCAGCCTTGGCGCGCTTTTGCGACAGGGCGCGTGCGGCCTTCTGGTAAGCGGCGCCATGGGTTTGCTCGGCAGCCTGCAATGCGGCCAGGTCAGTGGCGCTGTCCAAACGGTGCAGCGTGTCCTTCCAGTCTTGCAGCAGCGCGGGTAGTTCGGGTGGGGTGCGCTTGTAGCGGCGCGCGAGCTGCATCCACTGCGATACGCGGGCGTCCAGCTGCTGCAGCCGATCCGGGTCGGGCTCCGCGTGGCGCAGGTAGCTTTGCAGAGAGTGCGCCACATCGCCCGCCTGGGCGATGCAGGAGGTCAGCACCTCATTCATGGTGCGAAACGACGGGTCCACATGCTCGTAGTCCTGCAGTAGGTGCTGTGCCTGCGCCAGGGCCCGCAGCGCGCCGCCCGCGTCTTCGTCCTCCAGCACACTCAGGGCGGCCTGGGCGTTGTCCAGCAGCGACTGGGCGTTGGACAGTCGCGCATGCTCGGCATTGAGTTCCTCCCATTCGCCATCGCGCGGCGCCAGCTTGTCCACTTCGCCGATCTGCCACTGCAGGCGCTCGCGTTCCTGTTGCAGCGTGTCCTGGGCAGCGCGGGCGTGGGTCAGCGCCTGCTGCGCGTCGCGCCAACTCGTCCACAGCGCGGCCAAGGGTTGCACCTGCGCGCCGGCATAGGCGTCCAGCAGGCCGCGCACGGCGTCGGGCCGCGTCAGGCTCTGCCAGGCGTGCTGCCCATGAATGTCCAGCAGATGCTCGCCCACGGCACGCATCTGCGCTGCCGTGGCGGGGATGCCGTTGATCCAGGCGCGGCTCTTGCCTTGCACATCGACGGTGCGGCGCAGCAGCAGCGTGTCGTCGCGCGGAAAACCCGCCTCGTCCAGCCAGGCTGCCAGCGCGATGGTGCCACCGTCGAATTCGGCGCAGACGTCGGTGCGCTGCGCGCCTTCGCGGATCACACCGGAGTCGGCACGCGCGCCCAGCACCAGTTGCAACGCGTCGATCAGGATGGACTTGCCGGCACCGGTTTCACCGGTGAGCACGGTGAAGCCGGCATGCAGGTCCAGCTCGAGCGATCGCACGATCACGAAATCGCTCAGGGCGATCCGCCTCAGGGCCATGGTCAGGAACCTCCCTCGTACCAACCCAGCTTCTTGCGCAGGGTGGCAAAGTAACTCCAGCCGCGCGGGTGCAGAAAGCACACCCGGTGCGCGGAACGGCGCACCAGTATGCGGTCGCCATGTTGCAGCGATGCGAGCGACTGCATGTCGAAGTTGGCGCTGATGTCGCGCCCGCCGGCCACCTCAATGGCCACCTCGGTCGCGTCGGAAAGCACGATCGGCCGGTTGGACAGGGTGTGCGGCGCGATCGGCACCAGCACCCAGCCGGGGATCGATGGGTGCAGCATCGGGCCGCCTGCAGACAGGGCATACGCCGTGGAGCCGGTGGGCGACGCGACGATCAGGCCGTCGGCGCGCTGGTTGGAAACGAATACGCCGTCCACCTCCACGCGCAGCTCCACCATGCCGGAGGTGGAGCCGCGGTTGACCACCACGTCGTTGAGGGCCAGCGCCTCGAACACGCACTCGCCACCGCGCATCACGCAAGCCTGCATCAACGGGCGCACGTCTTCTTCGTAGTCTCCGTGCAGGATGGGCGTGAGCGCGTCCTGGTAGCCCTCCAGCGGAATGTCGGTAATGAAGCCCAGCCGCCCCTGGTTGATGCCCACCAGCGGCGTGCCGTAGCCGGCCAGCCGCCTGCCCACGCCCAACATGGTGCCGTCGCCGCCTACGACCAGGCACAGGTCGCATTGCCGGCCGATCCCCTCCACATCCAGCGTGTGGTATTGCGTGAGGCCCGTGTGGGCGGCGGTTTCGGCCTCCAGCGTCAACTCGCAGTCCTGCTGGGTGACGAACTGGGCAATGCTCTCGATGATCTGCCGTGCGCTGTCGGACGCTGAAACGGCGCCAGGCCCCGGGTATTTGCCTATGACTGCAACGCGGCGGAAGATGGGCTTCATGCAGAAATTACATCATTAAAATGATTCAATGCTTGATGACCGCTCCAAGTTGTTACTCAAGGCCTTGGTGGAACGCTACATAGCCGAGGGGCAGCCAGTCGGCTCCAGAACCTTGTCGCGGGCATCAGGGCTTGAATTGTCGCCCGCCACCATACGCAATGTGATGGCAGACCTGGAGGACCTGGGGCTTATTGCCAGCCCCCACACCTCCGCGGGCCGTGTGCCCACCGCCAAGGGCTATCGCCTGTTCGTCGACACCATGCTCACCGTGCAGCAGGAGCAGTTGCCGACAGTCCAGCTCATGCCCGAGCAGCCGCAGAAGGTGATCGCCAACGCCGCCCACCTGTTGTCGAGCCTGTCGCAGTTCGTGGGTGTGGTGATGGCGCCGCGGCGCGCCTCGGTGTTTCGCCACATCGAATTCCTGCGGCTGTCCGAGAAGCGTTTTTTGGTGATCATCGTCTCGCCCGACGGTGATGTGCAGAACCGCGTGATCTTTACCGAGGCCGATTACTCCCAGTCGCAACTGGTGGAGGCCGCCAACTTCCTCAACGCCAACTACGCGGGCCTCACCATGGAGCAGGTGCGCGAGCGCCTGAAGCTTGAGGTGGACAAGCTGCGCGGAGAAATCGCGGCGCTGATGCAGGCCGCGGTGAGCGTGGGCTCGGAGGCCATGTCCGGGTCGCAGGACGAGGTGGTGTTCTCGGGCGAGCGCAACCTGCTGTCCGTGAGCGATTTTTCCAGCGACATGAGCCACTTGCGCCGTGCGTTCGACCTGTTCGAGCAAAAGACCCAGATTCTGCGCCTGCTGGACATTTCCAGCCGGGCAGAAGGGGTGCGCATCTTCATTGGTGGAGAGAGCCAGGTGGTGCCATTTGAAGAGCTGTCCGTGGTGAGTGCACCCTATGAGGTCGACGGTCAGGTGGTGGGCACCCTGGGCGTGATCGGCCCCACGCGCATGTCCTATGACCGCATGATCCAGATCGTGGACATCACCTCCAAGCTGGTCTCCAACGCCCTGAGTCACCGGAAGTAGCCCCTACAATACGCGCCGCTGCGCCGCCTACGAGGCAGGGCAGTGCACCCTGGGACGTTAGCTCAGTTGGTTAGAGCAGAGGACTCATAATCAAGAGGCCAGAGCGATTAACCGTCACTTTTTTCGGACTGGTTGCTTGATTCCAACGCTTTGAAATCAAGCACTTACAGCGGTCTGGCGATTTCGCCGGATTGCTACCGAGGAAGTTGGCGGGTAGGCGCTTGCTACGTTCTTGCTACTGAGGGAGAAATGGCGTTTTTCGGCGGCCTTTGGGGTCGCTGAAAACGCGGAGAGTTGAAGTTGTTTTATGAATGGGCCGTTAGCTCAGTTGGTTAGAGCAGAGGACTCATCGAAATGGTGACCTTGCCGTGAAAGCGGCAATGGAAAAACCGGGTGAACTCAGGGAAACCGTCAGCCAGTCAATGGCCCGGCAATCCTGAGCCAAGCTCGCCGAAGGCAGGTCGAAGGACCGGTAGGCGAGAAGGTGCAGAGACTAGGGTGTGAGGAGCCAATCCGATAAGCACCCCAAGAGCGCCCGGCACCCTAACGCGCGCAGCATTTCGCGGCGAGGGTGGTGAGATAGTCCAGGGAATGAGGAAACTCATGCAAACCTGAATCCTTTGGTCGTTGGTTCAAGTCCAACACGGCCTACCATTCATAAGACAATTGGACCCATGCCCCGCACGCCTTCAAGCCCCGCAGACCGCCCCAAGTGGCTGCGCTTCGAGGCGGGTGATGAAGAGTCGCACGAGCTGTTTGCACCCGGCGCCAACTGGCGCAAGCAGGACCAGTATCCGGCGCTCAAGCCGCTGGACAGCTACACGCGCGACGACTACCTGCGACTGGCCTGGGAACTGTTGCGGCGCATGCCGCGTTACCGCAGGCAACATCGCAAGCTCGGTCAGCTGGGCATCAAGTCACCCAGCTTCTTCAAGTCGAGTCCCAAGCATTTCTACACCAGCGACAGCCCTCCGGCTTTTCCGGGCTGGGCAACATGCCCGCTGCGTGGTCACCAGTGCGAACCGCCCATTGCAGGTCAGGACGAGACCTTCGGCTCCTATATCGCGGCGCAGGAGAAAGCGGGGCAGCCATGGTTCGTGATGAACCGATACCGCTGGGTCATGGACCTGTGGGGGATCACCTACGTGCCGAACCCGGCCACGCATTTCGACCACTTGCGCAAGAGCGGCTTGTTCGGTGCGCCCGCTGCTGAACCGCCCCGGGTTTTGAGGAGGCTCCAACACTTGAGAAGATGGAGCTATGAACAAGTCACCGAAGTTCTCCCCGGAAGTGCGCGAGCGCGCCGTGCGCATGGTGCAGGAGCACCGAGCCGACTACCCGTCGCTGTGGGCAGCGATTGAATCGATTGCCCCCAAGATTGGCTGCGTGCCACAGACCTTGAACGACTGGGTCAAGAAGGCCGAGGTCGACAGCGGCCAGCGCCCCGGCACCACCACCTCGGATGCGCAGCGCATCAAGGAACTGGAGCGTGAGGTCAAAGAATTGCGCCGGGCCAACGACATCCTGAAGACGGCCAGCGCGTTTTTCGCGCAGGCGGAGCTCGACCGCCGACTCAAGTCGTGAAGGCCTACATCGACCGCCACCGTGATGACTACGGGGTCGAGCCCATCTGCCGGGCGCTGCAGATGGCCCCGTCGTGTTACTGGCGCCACGCAGCCCGGCAACGCAACGCGCAACTGCGCAGTGCACGCGCCCAGCGTGACGAGGGTTTGAAGGCCGACATTCAGCGCGTGTGGCACGCCAACTGGCAGGTCTACGGAGCCGACAAGGTCTGGCTGCAGATGAACCGCGAGGGCATCGTGGTGGCGCGCTGCACGGTCGAGCGTCTGATGCGTGCCATGGGCTTGCAAGGGGCACGCCGTGGCAGGGCGGTGCGCACCACCACGCCGGATACCTCGGCCCCGTGCCCGCTGGACCACGTCAACCGGCACTTCCATGCCAGCCGTCCCAACGAGCTATGGGTGTCGGACTTCACCTATGTCTCCACCTGGCAAGGCTGGTTGTATGTGGCCTTTGTGGTGGATGTGTACGCTCGGCGCATCGTGGGCTGGCGCGTCAGTCGCAGCATGCAGACGGACTTCGTGCTCGATGCCCTGGAGCAGGCTCTGTACGAACGCCAGCCAGCGGCCCATGTCTTGACGCACCATTCCGACAGGGGCAGTCAGTACGTCAGCATCCGCTACACCGAACGCTTGGACCAGGCGGGCATACAACCTTCGGTGGGCAGCAGGGGAGACAGCTATGACAACGCGCTGGCCGAGACCATCAACGGTCTGTACAAGGCCGAGTTGATTCACCGCCGGGGACCTTGGAAGACCAGGGAATCCGTGGAACTGGCCACCCTGCAATGGGTGCACTGGTTCAACCACGTCCGACTGCTCACGCCGATTGGGGGCATCCCTCCGGCAGAAGCTGAGGCAAACTACTGGAGGCAACTCGCCGCCAGCGACACCTCGACAGAAGTGTCAACTTAAACCAATCGGCCTCCTCGAAAGCCGGGGCGGTTCAGGTCGAGCTATATACCGGGGACGTCCCGTCAGTTTTTGAGCGGTTCAGTGACTTGGTCGGTGCGCAGCACTGGAAGAAGCGAGTTGACCTTCTCAAGGCCGATATCCGAGGCAACAAGCTGCTGAGGGAGCACCTGCTCCAAGAGAATGAGTTTGCTTTTGGCTTGCAGGCGGCGTCCGAACTCACGAAGAAGTATGGCCGGTTGCCCGTGCACCAGATGGACATCAGCCCGCTGTATCCGTGCATGGCCTTTGCCGCTCAGATACTGTCGATTGCTGAATCCTCCGCCGGCCCCCAGCGAGCCCAGCTGGTGCGCCGTGTTCACGGTGCGCTGAAGAACCCTGATGACTTGCGCGGCATGCGCCTGGAGCTGACGGCCGCGACTCACTTTGACCTTGCCCCTGTTTCGTGTAGCTCTTAACCCACGGTTCACGCGGCCTTTTTACGCTGTGCCTCGTACCAGCGCTGCTCGTACTGCATCGGGCTGAGGTAGCCCAGCGACGAATGCAGCCTTCGGTGATTGTAGAAGGCCATCCAGTCCATCACCGCCTGCCTGGCCTGCTCACGGGTAGCAAATTTGCACCCATGTACGCTGGCTGTTTTCAGCCGGCCCCAGAAGCTCTCGGTCGGTGCGTTGTCCCAACAGTTACCCTTTCTGCTCATCGATGAACGCATGCCCCAGCCCTTCAAGGCATCCTGGAACTCATGGCTGCAATACTGGCTGCCCCGGTCGCTGTGGAATATCAGCCCAGGAGGCGGCCTGCGGCGCCACCACGCCATGGCCAGCGCGTCCTTGACCAGGCTGGCCTGCATGTGCGGCTGCAGGCTCCAGCCCACCACCTGACGGTTGAACAGGTCGATGACCGCAGCCAGGTACAGCCAGCCCTCGTCGGTTTGGATGTAGGTGATGTCGCCACTCCAGAGCTGGTTGGGCGCCTCGGGGTTGAAGCGCCGCTGTACCAAGTCGGGCGCCACCGGCAGGCTGTGGCGGCTATCGGTGGTCACCACGAACTTGCGTTTGGTCTTGGCCCTGATGCCGTGCTGCTGCATGAGCTTGCGCACCCGGTCTTTGCCCACTCGGATGCCCCGGGCCAGCAGTTCCTTGTGCATGCGTGGCCAGCCGTATTCCCCCTTCACCTCGGCGTGGATGGCGCGCATGTACGCCAGCAGGGCTTCGTCGCTGTGACGCCGGGCAGGTCCACCGTGGCCAGACTCACGCCGGCGCAGCCAGTTGAAGTACCCGCTCGCGCTGACCTCCAGCACCCCGCAGGACACACTCACCGGGTACAGCTTTCTCATTTGGTGAATCCAGGCGTACCTCGCAGCGTGTCCTGCGCGAAGTACGCCGCGGCTTTTTTTGCGATGTCGCGCTCCATGCGAAGGCGAGCATTCTCTGCACGCAACCGGGCTATCTCCATCTGCTCGGGCGAGACTTGGATGCCCTTGTCACCACCGCCCGCACCGTCCAATTCTCCCTTGGCTGACAGCCGCACCCAGTTGCCCAGGCTCGCTTTGGGGATGCCCAGTACCTTGGCCACCACCGCAATCGCCTGACCCGAGCGGACCTGCCGAACAGCCTCCTGCTTGAACTCTCGCGTGTACTGCGCACGCACCTGCTTGTCACTCATCTCTGAACTCCTTGTCGGTATCTTCAACAAGGGTTAAGAACTCCACTTTTCAGGGGCAACCTCACTTCCTTCGACGTGGTCTCGAAGTTCAATGGCCCGAAGTGACCGGGGGAGGCACGATGGATCTCTTGATCCCGGCTCTCGGACCACAAGGGCTTGAAATCGAGTGCAAATCTATCTCCGATGACAAAGGGCGCAAAATTCCAAAGCGTGACGCCTTGGATTTCTGCGCACTTGTGGCGCCCAAGCTGGATGCTCTTGGGAAAGGGCTGAAAGTAGGTGTCGCGGCTGTACTGACCCTTGATGGGCGCATGCCAGGGAACTTCTTGGAACGTCGGAAGTTGGCGGAATCATTGGTTCGTCATGTGCTGTCTGGCGTCAGCAACTGCCAGTTGGATGGGGCGAATCTGCGAATTCATGAATTCGATCCCCTTCTGCTTGGAGATGTTGGAGACGACGGGCGGCCCGTGATCTCAAGAGACCAAGTCGATACGATTACCGGGACGACAAACAGGCAGGCTCTGATCGTTGGTCGAAAGAGTGGAGGCGCCATCGTCCTAGTGCTTCAGAGCGCGCAAGACGACTCTCTGCTGACCTACACGTTTGACACCCTGTCCCGGTCGGCCAACAGGCAGCTGTCTGGACAAAGAGCCGGGATGTTCCTGTTGGGCCTCGACGGGCTGGAGGCGGAATCGTTGTTGGACCTTGCTCAGCAGGATGGAGCTGGCGATCAGCCACCAACGGCCCTTCGCGTTCGGGTCAGTGAATTTCTGGCCAGCCACGGCCGGGACCATGTCATTGGGGTTGGGTTTATCAGCAAAGGAGGACTACGCCCCGCTGCTGGTGGCGTGACTGACAGTGGGGGCTCCGCCTATGTTTTCCCGAAACGCGAAAGTCCCTTTTGGCATGACGATTTCGCCGGGCTGTTTGCCGAGAGGGCATGAACGGCTTGGCGCTTAGACCCAGCGCAGGGCTTCAGGGCGCCAAGTGGCCGTTGCCTGACTGCTGGCGGTGGCGACCTGCGTCGGTGGCCACAGCAGGTCGTCCAGCAGTGCGACGGTCTCGCCCAGGCTCGCGGCTTCGATGCGGTTCTTGTTCAGGAAGGCCTGCCACTGACGCAGCTTTGCGGCGTCTTCGCTGAACTGCTGGGTCAGTGCCAAGGGCCGCCCGGTGGGCAGGGCGGTCTGGCGTCGGGCAAAGGTGGCGGCAATGGCTGCTGCCAGTGTGGCACCGTC
The DNA here is from genome assembly GCF_019602835.1 of Diaphorobacter sp. MNS-0. Taxonomy (NCBI): domain Bacteria; kingdom Pseudomonadati; phylum Pseudomonadota; class Betaproteobacteria; order Burkholderiales; family Comamonadaceae; genus Diaphorobacter; species Diaphorobacter sp. MNS-0. The sequence goes on from NZ_CP080761.1 coordinate 997,206, forward strand.
CAGTTCCGTGCGCCGTGCGATCACCGCCAGGTCGAAGAAGTCCTTCATGCGGCTGTTCGCTTGCCCCAGCATCACCATGGCCTGGTATTTCTCTGCGATCACGGTGTAGACCGGATAGACCCGCAGCGTGGGGGCTGGGAAGTCACCCAGCAGAGTCGGGTAAGCCACCGTCTGTGGCCCCGGCGTGACGGCATCGCCGAAGCCCACGTCGATCTGAAGGGCGCAGCGTGCGGAACCGATGCGTGCCACCAGCGTGATGCGGGTGCCGCCGTAGGTGTTGTCCTCGCGAATGGCGTCGGCCTTCACGGATTCGGGGTCAAACACGATGCCGTCGCCCAGGTCCATGGCGGCGATGTCGCGGAAAGTGGCGATCAGGTTCGCCTCGTCGTCAGGGCCAAAGCCCAGCAAGTCAGCGTCCCGCGTCGGGCGGTGCGGGGTGTCGTACCACAGCGCAAAGAGCAGGGCGCCCTTGAGCAGAAAGCGGTCAGCATGCGGGGACGTGCTGACGCGGGCCAGCAGGCGCTCCATGCCGTAGCGGTTCAGCAGCAGGTTGTAGTCGTCGCCGCGCTGTTTGGCGAGGGTCAGCAGTCGGGCCAGGATCGACGCGGATAGGTTGCCGGTCATTGCGTCACCGCCTCCAGATAGGGCTGCATGACACGGTCGACCCGGTTGATCTTGGCGAAGTGGCTCAGTTCGGCTATGGTGACCTTGCGGCTGCGCCATGCATCTTTCAGCGCCTCCAGCGCCACGTCCAGGCCAATCTTGTTGCGGAACTTGAAGCAGTCGGCCACGGTCTTGGCGGCGCTGTACACGCGGATGGGGGCACCGTGTTCGGTCACGGTCTGGATACCGTTGCTGTAGGCGGTGCCGCGCAGGCGCGTGATGCGCAGCGTGGGGTAGCTCAGCGCCGGGGTCTGTGTCGCTTCGGGCAGCGCAATCCACACTTCATGCGGCAGTTGCGTGCCGATCTCATGAAATTGCAGCGCACTCAGCAGGCACAGCACTGCCTTGGGCACGCGCTGGCAGACCTCGATCAGCGTCTGGTGCTCGGTGACTTCAGCATCGGGCAGTCCATACAGGCCACGGCCCAGCCGTTGCAGCTTTCCGGCCTGGTGTAGCCGGATCAGCAGCTGCGGTGACCAGCCATGCTCGCGCACATCCGCTGCCCGCAGCACGCGCCGGTGCCGGGCCAGTTCGAGGATGTGGTCAGACTGGTTCATGAGGGGGTAGTTTAATATCCGCATTACTTTTATTCAAGTGATGCGAAATTCAATCAGTCCCGCGCCGTGGTTCTACTGCTCGCCGATCTTGCGCATGGCCGCCGTGGCTTCTTCCATGGCGTTGCGAACCGGGGCGACGATCAATCGAGCGTAGACCTTGGTGGCTTCCGGGGTCTTGTGGTTCAGAACCCTGCCGATGATGGGCAGGCTGGTGCCGCTGCTGGCCAGCCAAGAGCCCAGCGTGCGGCGCAGGTCATGGATGTGCAGGTCACGCATCTCGTAGTGCTGCAAGTGCAGTCCGTGCTTCTCCGCCAACGGCGTGTAGCGTTCGATGGCCTGGGCCGGGAAGTCGATGGCCTCTTCCAGGGCCAGTTGGTAGTCGAAGGTCTTGGCCGTTGCCTTCTCCGTCAATGCCTCCACCAAACCCAACGCCGTGCCGCGCGCCAGCATGCGCTCCCAAGCCCCTCGTGGCTCCACCAAATGACCGCATTCGCCGGAACCAGGGAACACGAAAAGAGAATCGCTGCTTTGGGCAGCCTTCTTTCTTCGTTCCAGAACCTCGATGGCCTCGGGGGTCAGCAGCACGGTCTGTGGCTCGCCATTCTTTGTTCTCTCGATGTTCCATTCCTTGCGTTCAAGGTGAACATCCGGCCATTGCATCGACATGACGTTGCTGCGGCGTGCTCCCGTGTACAGGGCGAGTTTCACGAAGTCACGCACCAGCTCGTTCGATTCATGCTCCATGGCCAGCATGAGGCGGGGCATCTCATCGGGGAGTACGAATCTTGAGCGGGACTTCTCCCTGTACTTGTCCATTCCCCGGCAAGGATGATTGCCGTCGAAGTAGCCCCACTGGATGGCACGGCTGTACATCGAGCTGATGAGTGCAATCACGCGGTTGGCCGTCGTCGGGATGTGGCCCATCTTTGCGTGATGGGAGATCAGCTGAGCGCGCGTGATGTCTGACAGCCGCAGCTTTGCAAGGTTGACGCCGTACCTGTTCGTGTCGATGTGGCGCTCGAATTTTTCGATGTCCTCCTTGTGGGACACCTTGCGGACGGACGAGTGCCGCTCGTAGTAGACCTTGAAGAAGTCGGCCAGCGTTATCTCGCTGCGTCGTTCGCGCATCGACTCGGCAGGGTTGAGGTCCTGCGCGATGTCTGCATTCAGCGCCGCGACCGTCTTGCGAGCTTGCTCGATGCTCACATCCGGGTAGCGCCCGATCTTGATGCGCTCTGGCCTGCCTTGGATGCGTCGGTAGAGCAAGAAACTCTTCCGGCCGGTCTTGCCGACGCTGATCGCGAGTCCTTTGGTGTCTGTGTCGTAGAAGTAGGCCACACCTTCGGACGGCAGCGTCAGCCGGTCGAGGGCGCGCTTGGTGAAATTTAGCAGGCCGTTGAAAAATCCCCCGCCGACGCCCGCGTTGGCCGCTACGATCTGAAGCCATCGGTGAACGACCCAGACGAGGACGATGAGAGGCAGTCAAGATTTCCAGGGGGCGATGTTCAGCTACATCAGCCTTGAAGAGCGCGTGCCGCAGGCACACCCGCTGCGCAAGTTGCGCGCGGTGGTTGATGCGCTGCTGGCAACCATGAACCGCGAGTTCGAAGCGGTGTACGCCCGCCGTGGCCGCCCATCGGTGCCACCGGAGATGCTGCTCAAGGCCTTGCTGCTGCAGATCCTGTTCTCCATCCGCAGCGAGCGCCAGTTGGTCGAAGCGATCAACTACAACCTGCTGTACCGCTGGTTCGTGGGCCTGAACATCGAAGACAAGGTCTGGGACCACTCCACTTTCAGCGCCAACCGCGAACGTCTGTTCAACGAAGACCTCGCCCGCGCCTTCTTCGAGCGCGTCAAGCTCAGTGCCCAGTGGGGCAAGCTCGCCAGCGACGAGCACTTCAGCGTGGACGGCACGCTCATTGACGCCTGGGCCTCGCACAAGAGCTTCAAGCGCAAAGACGACGACAGCGGCACGCCGCCTGGGCGCAACCCCGAGGTGGACTTCAAGGGGCAGGAGCGCTGCAACGACACCCACGAGAGCACCACGGACGCCGATGCCCGGCTGTTCAAGAAGAGCCAGGGCGACAAATCCCGCCTGTGCCACATGGGGCACATCCTCATGGAGAACCGCAACGGGCTGATCGTGGATGTCGAGATCACCCACGCCAGCGGCACGGCCGAGCGCGAGGCGGCGCTGGCCATGTTGGAGCGTCGGGGCAACAGGAACAAACGGGCCACGGTCGGTGCCGACAAGGGCTACGACAGCAAGGCCTTCATCAAAGGCTGCAGAAAGCTCAAAGTCACGCCCCACGTGGCGGCCAAGGACAAACACTCGGCGGTGGATGCGCGAGTGACACGGCACGAGGGCTACAAGACCAGCCTGAAGGTGCGCAAGCGCATCGAAGAGGCCTTTGGCTGGATCAAGACCGTCGGTGGTCTGGCAAAGACCAAGCTGATCGGTCAGGCCAAGCTCACGGGCCAGGCGCTGCTGTGCTTTGCCACCTACAACCTTGTGCGAATGGGCAGCATCGGCGGCTGGTGGGACGCGCATCATGCGTGAGCCCAGGGATACGTGCGCCCGAAATGGGCGGGAGGGCCTGCAAACCGGCCAGATGGGCCGTTGCAATCGCTGCGCAGACGCGTCTGGGCAGCTCGTGTCTTCGCACTCAGCGTCCCTGATGCGTTCGAAAAGCACTTTTTCAACGGCCTGTTAGGCGGTTGCTGGGGGTCGGTTGGTCTTTGTGCATGCGGGAAATCTTGCTACGCGGTGGCTACGAGCCCCGTGCCTTTTGCAGAGATAGATCGCACGCTTGCTAGCCGAGCGTTGATCGAGGCCGGTCACGGTTTACCGAGACTTGCCGTTTGACCCGCAGGGCTGTTGAGGTTGTTAACGTCCGTTGTCCGCAGATGGCGACGAGTGGCGAAAAACAACATTAGCCGTAACCATGCTCATAATCCTTTGGTCGTTGGTTCAAGTCCAACACGCCCTACCAAGTAGATAAAGGAAACCCTGCTATCGTTTTGGTAGCATGGTTTTTTGTTTCCCGGGTCATGTAGCCACCATGTAGCCGTTGGGGCGCAATTTCCGTCAGTGGTCAGTTGCTGGGGGCGTCGTGAACCCAGCCCGTGCGCTCGACTTCGAGGGACCGTATTTTTCCGCGAAGCGCAATGCAAAGCTCTGTGGCCTGAATTCGCATGTCTCGCGCCGTCTCTAGGTTCCCTTTGCAACCGGTCGTGGATTGCTCTCTAAAGAATGCTGCGCGTGTCGTCGCTTCAAGCGCACCGGCTATTTCCTCATCGAGACGTTTTATAAAAAGCTGGAACCTGTTGTTCGACATGCCGCTAAGCGCCACAGCGCGGGACGTGGCTGTAACGCGAGTGGTGCCAGCGAGGAAATAGAGGTTTGTCGCTTCGGCTTCAATTTCAGCGGCGGCCAATGTGAGCCGCTCCAGTTCCAGCGTGAATTTGTCTTGTTCGGCTTTCGCAGTCACAAACTTCGACAACTGGTGCGCCTCGGTTGCGGTTTTCCAAGCCCAGTAAGCGGCTGCCGCACTCACCGCACCAGAGAACGCCGACAAGTAATCTGTGAAATTGGACATGCTATCCCCCCGTTGCTCGTTGGAGGCGAAGGTTACCTTGCCCACGTTGCCCCAAGGACTCAGTGTTTAGCTTGGAAGCTTTGCGATTACCTTGATTTCGAACTGGAAGCCGTAAAGCCAGGTTACGCCGATACCGGTCAGCGTGGGATAGGGGGCATTGCCCCAATAGTCCGGCACGATCTGCCAAATGCGCTCGAAATTCTTCTCGGGGTCCACTACGAACACCGTCACGTCGACTACGTCGTCAAAGCTGCACCCGGCTGCCTCCAGCACAGCGTTCAGGTGAGTGAAGGCGAGGCGGACTTGAGATTCCAGATCGGGCTCTGGCGTGCCATCTGCACGGCTGCCCACTTGGCCCGAGACGAATAGAAAGCCGTTGGACCGGATCGCTGGTGAGTAGCGGTTCTTCTCGTAAAGAGCTTGGCGGCCTGGCGGGAAGACAACGTCGCGTGGAGGCATGGGACATCTTTCATTGGATAAAAGAACCCACTGTAGGCACTGTATCTGTTCGGATAAACAGGAAAGTATCATCAAGACTGTTTGCAGAATCTGGACAATCTCCTGACCTCTATGGATCGTTTCGACGCTATGGTGGCCTTTGCTCGCGTGGTAGAGACACGCAGCTTTACCTAGGCCGCTCAAACGCTGCACATGAGCAAAACTACGGTAACTCAGCTTGTGCAGCAGTTGGAAGCGCGTTTACGGGTCAGGCTTTTGAACCGCACCACCCGCAAAGTGAACGTGACAGCCGAAGGTGCCGCCTATTACGAGCGTGTCGTGCGTCTGTTGGGTGACCTGGATGATGCGGAGACCAGTCTGATCAGTGCCTCAAGGAGGGTGTGCAGAATTTTGTGTAAACGGACAATCCACCGCCGGCGTAAGCCGGCCTGTCCGTAAGCACAATGAACACCAAGAAACACGACGTACCCGAAGAACTGCTGTCTGGCCTGCTGGCCAACTACAAGAAGCCCGAAGACCTCATCGGCGAGAACGGTCTGCTCAAGCAACTTACCAAGCTGCTGGTCGAGCGAGCCCTGGACGCTGAGCTGACTGAGCACCTGGGCCATGAACGCAACGAGGCGGTGGCCAACCCCGCTGGCAACACCCGCAACGGCAAGAGCAAGAAGACCCTCAAGGGCGAGTTCGGCGAATTGCCCATCGAAGTGCCACGCGACCGCCATGGCAGCTTCGAGCCTCAGCTCATCCCCAAGCACCAGACCCGCTGGGCCGGCTTCGACGACAAAATCATCTCGCTGTACGCCCGTGGCATGACGGTGCGCGAGATACAGGCCCACCTCGAAGAGATGTACGGCACCGAGGTCTCACCCAGCCTGATTTCCTCGGTGACAGATGCCGTGGCCGACGAGGTCAAGGCCTGGCAGGCCCGACCGCTGGAGCCGATTTATCCCATCGTCTATCTGGACTGCATCCATGTGAAGGTGCGCGAGGGCGCGGTGCGGGTCAAGGCGGTGTACCTGGCCATCGGCATCACCATGACGGGCGACAAGGAGGTGCTGGGCCTGTGGCTGGCCCAGACCGAGGGCGCCAAGTTCTGGCTGCAGGTGGTCACCGAGTTGCGCAACCGGGGCGTGCAGGACATCTTCATCGCCTGCGTCGATGGGCTCAAGGGCTTCCCTGACGCCATCGAGGCAGTCTTCCCCAAGGCGGTGGTGCAACTGTGCATCGTTCACATGGTGCGTCACAGCCTGAACTACGTCTCATGGAAGCGCCGCAAGGAAGTGGCGGCCGACCTGCGCCGTATCTACACGGCCGCCACCGCCGAGGAGGCCGAACTGATGCTCGCAGAGTTCGAGGCCCGATGGGATGCCGAGTACCTGCCCATCGGCCAGTCCTGGCGCAGGAACTGGAGCCGCTTGACCCCGTTCTTTGACTACCCGCCGGAAATCCGCAAGGTCATCTACACCACCAATGCCATCGAGTCGGTGAACATGGGCCTGAGGAAGCTGACCAAGAACCGGGGCTCATTCCCCAGCGATGAGGCGCTGAGCAAGCTGTTCTACCTGGCCCTGCGCAACATCAGCCAGAAGTGGACCATGCCCATCCGGGATTGGAAGGCTGCGCTGACCCGCTTTACCATTCAGTTCGGAGACCGCATCTCCGTCAACTGAAGTCCGAACCGTTTACACAAAAATTCGGACACGCCCGCCTCAAGCGCGCCTCAAGGCCGCCTGCGGGTGGACGTGCCCAGCCCTCTGGCACGCATGGTCCTTGTTCCGGCTTTTGCTGCATTCCATGCGCGCTATCCGGACATCCAGCTGCACATGGGTGTAAGTGACCGAGTGGTCGATCTGATCGATGAAAACGTCGATTGCGTGGTGCGGGGAGGTGAGCCGGGCGACGCCTCGCTTGTGGCAAGGCATGTAGGCGATCTTTCCATGGGGCTGTATGCGGCACCTACATACTTGGCGAATGCCGGAATGCCCTTGCACCCCAAGAACCTGGAGGCCGCACCGCACCACATCGTGGGCTTTCTGGGATCAAGCACCGGACGCGTCTTATCCTGCGTATTGCACCGCGGTGACGAACAAGTGCGCGTGATGGGCCGTTACGCGATTGCCACCGATGATGGCAATGCCTACCTGGCGGCAGGCGTTGCTGGTCTGGGGGCGCTCTGGTTGCCTCAGTACATGGCAGCGCCGCATCTGGCGCGGGGTGAACTGGCGCCGCTGTTTGAGGACTGGTCCATTGCGCCGATGCCGCTGTATATCGCGTTTCCTCCCAACCGTCATATGGGCGCTCGGCTGCGGGTGTTCATGGATTGGATGGTTGAACTGATGAAGACGCATGCTCCGCTGTCCGGGGCGGTTCCGCATCGGCGCTGAGAGGAGAGGCGTTGGACTGCGCCAGAGGATTGCGCCACCTGGCAGCTAACGGGTGCGGCGGCACGACCTGCAGCTCACAGCTTCTCTGGCCATAACGACAAGCGGCGCTCTTGGGGCACACTCTGATTGATGACTGTCGCCAGCTCCAGCATTCAACTTGAATCTGCCCCGGCCTCGTTCAAGAGCGCCAAGGCTTTCGATGCATGGTTGAGGAAGAACCATGCCGCTTCGGGCGGCCTCTGGCTCAAGATCGCGAAAAAGGGCGCTCAAGAACCCAGCGTTACTTACCCCCAGGCGTTGGAAATCGCACTCTGTTGGGGCTGGATCGACGGTCAGAAAAAAGCTCTCGACGATCAGCACTACCTCCAGCGTTTCACGCCGCGGCGCGCGCGCAGCATTTGGTCGAAAGTCAACATCGACAAGGTCGAGGCACTCATAGTGGCGGGCCGCATGCAGGCGCCTGGCTACGCCCAGATCGAAGCGGCCAAGGCCGATGGGCGCTGGGCACGGGCTTATGACAGCGCTCGTACGTCTACCGTACCCGAGGATCCGTTGGCCGCGTTGGAATTGACGCAAAGGCCAAAGCCTTCTTTGCAACGATCAATGCGGCCAATCGTTACGCGGTACTGTGGCGTATCCAGAAAGCCGTGAAAGCAGAAACGCGCGCCAGACGTATCGCCCAGTTGGTTGATATGCTCGCACGCGGCGAAACTATCCACCTTTTCAAAGCCCGCGCCCGCGCCCGAGAGTGAATGCCACGCGCATGGTGCACCGGCTTGCTGTCGGCTCCAGTCCTTTAAGCACTACCAGTCCCCAATAGCACACCCCGCTATCGCGTTGATAGCGGGGTTTGTTTTTTCACTGCCGATCAACGCAACGGCAGTCGGCTGCGCGGCTGCGTTGTTCGGAAATCGCACTACGCGCAAATAGGCCGTTGCCTACGGCGCGGGACCGGTCCGCCTCACACCATGGGCTTCTCTTGCATTCCAACCCCACAACCTGGAGAAGACCCATGCCCAAGCCACGTTATGACGAAGCCCAGCTCAAGGATCTGCTGTTGCAGATGATGGAAACCGAGCTGGGTGGTGAGCAGGTGTACCGCGCAGCGATCGACTGCGCGACCAATGAAGACCTCAAGAAGGAATGGGAGGGCTACCTCGACGAGACGCTGTCGCACCAGAACGTTGTACGCACGACCTGCGAAAACCTGGGAATTGACCCCGAAGAGGTGGTGCCTTCGCGCCTGGTGGTCAAGCACATCGGCGATTCGCTGGTCAAGGCGATCGAGTTGGCCCGGCAGGCCGGCAATCCTGCGCAGGCCCAGTTGGTCGCCTGTGAATGCGTGGTGCATGCCGAGACCAAGGACCACGCCAACTGGGAACTGCTGGGCAAGGTGGCAGAGGTGGCGACCGGGGATGTCGGTCGCGCCCTGAAAGATGCCCACGAGCGCGTGGAGAAAGACGAGGATCACCACCTGTACCACACCAAGGGCTGGTGCCGCGAGCTGTGGATTGCAAGCCTGGGCATGCCGGCGGTGCTGCCTCCGCCGGAAGAGGTCAAACAGGTGGAGACCGCCATTGGCGCGTCGCGCGCGGAGCAGCAACGCGACGCGATGCTTTGAGGAGGCTGCGTGGCGCGCCCTGCCGCATTGCGCCGCACGCCGCTGCCGCGCAGCAAACACGTGCTGCTGTTGGTGGATGTGATCAATCCGCTGAATTTCCCTACAGCGGCAGACCTGCTGCCGGGAGCGGTACGCGCCGCGAACGCCATTGCGCGGCTGAAGGCACGCCTGGCGCGGCGCGGGGTCACGGCGATCTATGCCAACGACAACTACGGCACGTGGCACAGCGACTTCCGTGACATTCTTACGGCCTGCCTCGCGCTGCCGGGGGCGCGCGGCGAGATGGCCTGCCAGCTTGCGCCCGCGCCGCAGGATCTGGTGATCCTCAAGCCACAGCATTCGGCGTTCCATTCGACTCCCTTGCAGCATTTGCTGGACAAGATGCAGACCGAGCAGCTGATCATCGTGGGCCTGGCCGCCGACATGTGCGTGATGCTGACGGCCACCGATGCGCGCATGCTGGGCTACAAGGTGTGGGTGCCGTCGGATTGCACCGCCGCGGAATCGGAACACCGCAAGACGGGGGCCCTGCGGCAATTGCATGAGGTGTTCAAGTGCGCCGTACGGCCTGCGGTACGGGCGGCTGCACGCTGACTGACCGGAGCGACCGCTATGTTCAACCTGGACTTACCCGCCGCGGAGCTGGTGCTGCGCGCCGCCATGGTCTACGGCCTGCTGCTGGCGCTCATGCGCGTCAGCGGCAAGCGCACCGTCGGGCAATTCACGCCGTTCGACCTGCTGGTGGTGATGCTGGTCAGCGAGGCCGCGGGTCCGTCCATGACGGGCAAGGACCAGTCGCTGTGGGGCGGTCTCATCGTCTGCCTGGTGCTGATCGGATTGAACATCCTGGTGGGGGTACTCACGGCCCGCTTTCGCATGGCCGAGAAACTGCTGGAGGGCGAGGCGATCCTGCTGGGGCGCAATGGGCATGTCTTTGACACGGTGCGCAAGCGGCATCGCGTATCGGAGAACGACGTCGAGCGGGCGTTGCGCGAGGCCGACTGCGACAGGAAGGACATGCGCTACCTCTTCCTGGAAGCCGATGGCAGCTTGAGCGTGCAAAAGCACCGCGAGGGCTAGCCCCCTCGCTGCCGTGCCGGGTTACCGATGGTGACGGCCCGTGCACCGCGGCTGCGGTATGGTGCTGCATTTTTCGGAGCAGGAGGCAACAGGCATGCGTTATTTCTTAAAGACAGGCGGCGCCGTGGCCGTGGTAGGACTGATGATGGCAGGTTGTTCGTCGATCGGACCGGGCAGCAGCCCGGCGCCCGCGCCCATTGGCGCCAGCACGGCCCCGGTGGGCGGTGAATGCAACGCCCAGGGTGCGCAGGCGGCGGTGGGTAAAAATGCCACGGCCAAGGTGGTGGAGGACGCGCGCGTGCGCTCCGGCGCGCGCTTGGCGCGCGTGCTGCGCCCGGGCCAGATGATCACCAAGGAGTTCGATGGCCAACGCCTCAACCTGGAGGTGGACGCCAGCGGCAAGATCATTGCCGTGCGCTGCGGCTGATCAGCCGCAGGAATGTGGCGCTGATGAAGTGTGCGCGGCTGTGACCGGGCACGCTTCGTCGGTGTGCTTTCGGCGCCCGCTCAGTCCGCCAGGAAGAGCGCCTGCAGGTCGCTCAGAAAGTCAAAGCCCCGCTGCGTGGGACGCACGCGCTCCATGTCGCGCGTGATCAGGCCCTGCGCCTCGGCCTGCTGCAGGCCAGCGGCTATGGCCGTGATCGCCAGGCCCGTACGGGCGGTGAAGTCCTGCAGCGCAAAACCCTCCTGCAGCCTTAGCGCATTGAGCATGAACTCGAACGGCAGGTCCGCGCGGCGCACGTCGTCGTCTTGCGCGATGGCGCGCCCTGCGAGTGCTCCGGCCATGTAGAGCTGCGGATCGCGCAGGCGCACCTGGCGCACCACCCGGTGCGCAAAGCTGAGCTTGCTGTGCGCGCCCGCGCCAATGCCCAGATAGTCGCCAAACTGCCAATAGTTGCGGTTGTGCACGCATTGGTGGCCCTCGCGTGCATAGGCCGATACCTCGTAGCGTGCAAGGCCTGCCGCGCCCGTCAGTTCGGTGATGCGGTCGAGCATGGCATAGGCTGCATCGTCCTCGGGCAGCGGTGGGGGGTATTTGGCGAAGTAGGTGTTGGGCTCGATGGTCAGGTGGTAGATGGAGATGTGCGGCGGCTGCAGCGCGAGCGCGGTGCGCATGTCCTCGTCCAGCTCGGCCGGCGTCTGGCCGGGCAGGGCGTACATGATGTCGAGGTTGAAGGTGTCGAAGGCCTGTGCGGCTTCTTCCACCGCGGCCAGCGCCTGTGCGCGGTTGTGCACGCGGCCCAGCGCCTGCAGGTGCCGGTCGTTGAAGCTTTGCACGCCGATGGACAGCCGCGTGACCCCCGCGCCGCGGTAGGCGCGAAAGCGCTCCTTCTCGAACGTGCCGGGGTTGGCCTCCAGCGTGATCTCGCAGCCCGCGTCCAACCGCAGGCGCGCGCGGATGTCGCCCAGCAGCCGGTCGATGGACTCGGGCGCAAACAGGCTGGGCGTTCCGCCGCCGATGAAGATGCTGTGCACCGTGCGGCCCCAGATCAGCGGCAGGGCGGCCTCCAGGTCGGCCAGCAGGGCGTCGATGTAGCGCGCTTCGGGCACGCCGCCTTCGCCGCCTACGCCGCCGCGCGCCTCGTGCGAGTTGAAGTCGCAGTACGGGCATTTGCGCAGGCACCACGGCAGGTGCACGTACAGCGACAGCGGCGGCAGGCTGGACAGCTGCAGCAGGCCGGGGCGCATGTAGTGCTGCACGTCGCGCAGCGGCGCGCCGGACTGCGCGGCAGGGAGGATGAGGATGGTCATACGAGTCTAAAAACCATAGCTGCTGGCGCTTGCCTGACAACCGTTTCAGTATCAAAAGACATTGAAACCCTTATCTGGCAAGCGCTAACCGCTCACCTTTCTGATGTTCCGGCAAACCAGTGCTCGCGCATCAGCTCCAGCATCTGGCGCGACGAGCGGCCGCGGTGGCTGTGGGCGTTCTTCACATCGGGCGGCAACTCGGCAAAGGTCTTGCCGAAGGCGGGCAGCACCATCACCGGGTCAAAGCCGAAGCCGCCCGTGCCGCGCGGCGCGCGTGCAATCTCGCCGGCCACGCGGCCCACGGCGATCAGTGGCTCGGGGTCCTGCGGGCTGCGCACGGCCACCAGCGTGCTGACCATCGCGGCGCGGCGGTCGTCGATGCCCTGCATCTGCTCCAGCAGCGCGCGCACGTTGTTGGCGTCGCCCTTGTCGTAGCCGAACTGCGTGGCGTAGTAGGCCGTCTGCACGCCGGGCTGCCCGCCAAAGGCCTGCACGCACAGTCCGGCGTCGTCCGCCAGCGCGGGCAGGCCGGTGTGGGCGCTGGCAAAGCGGGCCTTGGCCAGTGCGTTCTCGACGAAGGTGTGGAACGGCTCCTCGGCCTCGCCCACGCCCAGTTCGGCCTGGGGAATGAGCTGCACGCCCAGCGGGGCCAGCATGGCCTGCAGTTCGGCGAGCTTGCCGCGGTTGTTGGAGGCGAGTACGAGTTTCATGGTCAAAAAGGTCTTTAGCGCATATCAATCAAGCGCAAACAGCTATCAATTGCGTAGCGACTGCCGTTGCAGGGCGACCAGCTCGGCGATGCCCTTCTCGGCCAGCGCCAGCAGTTGGTCCATTTCCTGGCGCGAGAAGGCCGCGCCCTCGGCCGTGCCTTGTACCTCCACATAGTGGCCGGCGCCGGTCATCACCACGTTCATGTCGGTGTCGCAGGCCACGTCCTCCACATATTCCAAGTCCAGCAGCGGTTGGCCCTGCACGATGCCCACGGACACGGCGGCCACCGCCCCGGTGAGCGGCGATGCGCTGATCTTGCCCGCAGCCAGCAGGGTGTTGACCGCGTCCTGCGCCGCCACCCAGGCGCCCGTGATCGCGGCGGTGCGTGTGCCGCCGTCGGCCTGGATCACGTCGCAGTCGATCTGGATCGTGCGCTCACCCAAGGCTTTGAGATCAAAGACTGCCCGCAGGCTGCGGCCGATGAGGCGCTGGATCTCCTGCGTGCGTCCGCTTTGCTTGCCGCGCGCGGCCTCGCGGTCGCTGCGGGTGTGGGTGGAGCGGGGCAGCATGCCGTACTCGGCCGTCACCCAGCCTTCGCCGCTGCCGCGCTTGTGCGGCGGCACCTTCTCCTCGACCGACGCGGTGCACAGGACGCGCGTGTTGCCGAACTCGATGAGTACCGCGCCCTCGGCATGCATGGTGTAGTGGCGCGTGATGCGGATGGGGCGCAGCTGGTCCAGGGCGCGGCCGCCGCTGCGAGCAAAGGGGGTGGTGGTCATGGCAGGTCCAGGTCAAAGAAGGGGCTCCCCGCGCTCCTGGCGGAGAGCGGAGGAGGCGGTGCGCCCGGGCCGCGGCCTACAGCTTGCGCGCGGCAGAGCGCCGGATGGCTTCGTTGATTTCGGCGATCGAGCGTTCGATGGTCTCGTCGTCCAGGTCGTCCGCAAAGCTCTCCAGCGGGCCAGCCTGAATGGTGGAGGCGAACACGTCGTCACTGATGCTGTCGGTGGAAATGCCCTGGGTGGACTCGAATGTGTCGGGGGTTTCCCACTCCATGGCCACCACGGTCACGTTGTCGCTGCCGTCCCCGGCCTTGCGCAGGGCGTCCTCGACCAGGTCGGGCACGGCGTTGGAGACGGTCTGGCGGCCCAGCTGGCGTGCGATGGTCTCGTCGTCCAGCGCGCCCCACAGGCCGTCGGAGCACAGCAGGATGCGGTCACCCTGCTCCAGCAGCACGGGGCCGGCCACGTCGTACAGCGGCTTGGTGGGAGAGCCCAGGCAGGTGAACAGCACGTTGCGGTTCACGCGCTCCAGCCCGGCGATGGCGGCGTTGCGCAACTCCAGGTAGGAGTGGTCACGCGTGCGCATGAGCAGCTCGCCCCCGCGCACGAGGTACAGGCGCGAATCGCCGCAGTGGATCCAGCTGGCGCGCCCGTCTTGCACCACGGCGATCACCAGCGTGGTGCGCGGCGTGTCGAGCATGTCCTTGGTGGTGCCATAGCGCAGGATCTGATGGTGCGCGCCCAGCAGTGCGGTGGAGAGGAATTCCTGCACATCCTTCAGCGTGGGCTTGGCTTGGCGCTGGAACATCGCGGAGACGGTCTGGATGGCGATCTGCGCGGCGACCTCGCCCTCCGGGTGGCCGCCCATGCCGTCAGCCAGCACGAACAGCACCGACTCGCGCGTGTAGCAGTACCCCATGCGGTCTTCGTTCTTCTCGCGCCCGCCGCGGCGGCTGATCTGAAAGACAGAGAACTTCATTTAGGCCGCGCTCCCAGACCGGTGGCTTCGCCCACCTTTTGCACGTTTTTCTTGGTGTCCGACACCAGGGTGTCGAGCTGCATGCGCATCTTCTCGGCCACCGACAGCTTGGTATAGCGGCGCTCGCCCTCGCGGCTGAGCTCCTTTTGCAGCGCGAACACCGATTGCGGGCGCGACAGCGGATCGAGCGCCATGCACCATTCGACCACCTCGATCAGGTTGTCCGAATACACGCCGCGCAGCTTGTTCAGCGCCAGCGACAGGCGGTCCTTCTCCTGGCGCTGCGGCGCCTCGTTGGGCGGAAATCCCTGCATGCACGCATAGATGCAGGCGCCAACGGCGTAGATGTCCGTCCAGGGGCCCATCTGCGAGTCGCGGCGGTACATCTCGGGCGCAGCAAAGCCGGGGGTGTACATCGGGCGGATGAAGTTGCCCTCTTTGGAGAGTACCTCGCGCGCGGCGCCGAAGTCGATCATCACCGCGCGGTTGTCGTCGGTGATGAAGATGTTGGCGGGCTTGATGTCCAGGTGCAGCATCTTGTGCTGGTGCACGATGCGCAGGCCGCGCAGCACCTCATCGAACAGCGAGCGGATGGTGGACTCGCGGAACACCTTCTGTGTCTTGAGGTCGCGTGCGGTGATGATGAAGTCCTGCAGGGTCGCGCCCTCCAGGTAGTTCATCACCATGTAGACGGTCTCGTTCTCGCGGAAGAAGTTGAGCACGCTCACCACGGAGGCGTGCGAGATCTGCGCGAGCGCACGGCCTTCCTCGAAGAAGCTCTTGAGGCCCAGGCGGTAGAGCGAGAGCTTCTCGGGCGGCACCTTGGGCAGCAGTTCGCCCGGTGCACGCGTGGCCAGAGAAGCGGGGAGGTATTCCTTGATGGCCACTTGCTGGCCTTCGGCGTCAATGGCGAGGTACACCACGCCAAAACCACCGGAGGACAGCCGTCGCACCACGCGGTAGCCGCCAATGGCGGTGTCGGGGGGCAGGGGGGCCGGCTTGATTTTTGACATAGGAAGCGAAGGCAGTCGTGGGCGCGGGTGGGGAACCCGGATAATCGCTGGATCGCAAGCAACCAACCACCGAAAAGTCCAATGGCAGTTTACAGCATGACCGGATACGCCAGCGTGCAGCGCGGCGTGGCTACTGCAGGGGACGACAAGGACGGGCCCGTACGGCGCCTGGGCCTGGAAATACGTGCGGTCAACAGCCGCTTTCTGGACCTGTCTTTCCGCCTGTCCGATGAACTGCGCGCCCAGGAGCCGGCGCTGCGCGCCCTGCTCACGCAGCGCCTCAAGCGCGGCAAGGTCGAGGTGCGCGCTTTCGTGGACAATGACGACTCCGCCGCGCTCGCCGAGCCATCCCCGCGCATCTTGCAACGGGTAGGCGCGGTGCAGGATGCAGTGCGTTCGTGGCTGCCCGACGCCAGGCCGCTGTCGGTGGCCGACGCGCTGCGCTTGTGCGCCAATGCCGGTGCTCCTGCGCTGGACTGGAGCGAAACGGCAGCGCGCGCGGCCGAGCAGGCGCTGGACGACCTGGTGGCCGCGCGCCAACGCGAGGGCGAACGCCTGGCCGCCATGCTGCAGGAGCGCATCGCGCAGTTGCGCGAGCTGGCCCGCCAGGCGGTGCCGCTGGTTCCGCAGCTCGTGGAGCAGCAGCGCCAGCGCTTCATGGAGCGCTGGAAGGAGGCCATGTCGCTGGCCGAAGGCGCGGTGGTGCCCGAAGCGGCCCAGGACCGCGCCCTGACCGAGGCCACGGCCTTTGCCATCCGCATCGACGTCGCGGAGGAAGTCACGCGGCTGCAGTCGCACCTGGACGAGATTGCCCGCCTGCTCAAAAAAGGCGGCGAGGTCGGCAAGCGGCTGGACTTTCTGATCCAGGAACTGCACCGTGAAGCCAACACGCTGGGCTCCAAGTCGGCCGCCATGGACCTCACGCGCATCAGCGTGGACATGAAGGTACTGATCGAGCAGATGCGCGAGCAAGTGCAGAACATCGAGTGATAATCCTGTTTTGATAGCGGCTCACGCACACTCCATATGGACTATCCCGGAAATTTGTTTGTAGTCTCTGCCCCCAGCGGGGCGGGTAAATCCAGCTTGGTCAAGGCCCTGCTGGAGCTGGACTCGCATGTGCAGCCCTCCGTGTCGCACACGACCCGCGCGCCACGCGGGCAGGAAAAGCACGGCCGCGAGTACTTCTTCGCTTCCGAGCAGGAGTTCGACGCGATGGTGGCGGCTAACGGCTTCGTCGAGTGGGCGAACGTCCATGGACGCCGTTACGGAACCTCCCGCAAGGTGATCGAGGAGCGCGTGGCCCAGGGGGCGGACGTGGTCTTGGAAATCGACTTTCAGGGCGCGCTGCAGATCAAGCAGGCCTTCGCGAACGCCGTGCTGGTCTTTGTGCTGCCGCCCAGCTGGGACGAGTTGCGCGCCCGGCTGGAACGCCGGGGCGAAGATGCGCCCGACGTGATCGACCTGCGCCTGGAGAACGCGGCAGAGGAAATGGCGCAGGCCAGCAAATTCGACTTCGTTATAATCAATGAGGTTTTTGAGCGAGCGCTTTTCGACCTGAAAACCATCGTTCATGCCCAGCGTCTCAAGTACGCCGCCCAGCGCCGCGCCCGGGCCGAAACCTTCGAGTCGCTCAATATTCCCTGATCCCTGGAGAACACCATGGCCCGCATTACCGTGGAAGACTGCCTCGAGCAGATTCCCAACCGTTTTCAACTGGTGCTCGCCGCCACCTACCGTGCCCGCATGCTCAGCCAGGGCCACGCCCCCAAGATCGAGAGCCGCAACAAGCCAGCTGTGACGGCACTGCGCGAAATCGCCGCTGGCAAGGTCGGCCTGGAAATGCTCAAGAAGGTTCCGGGCTGAGCGATCGTCAGCCTCCGGTGATCCCGGTAAAAGAGCACCGCGTGGCGGTGCTTTTTTTTGCCTGCGCTTGCCGCTCGGGCGGGGCGCGCTACATTTAAGCCATGAACGTCGTGTTGAACAAGGCAGCTGTTGACAATCCGCAGGTCGTCCCTGTGGCGGTTGACAGTTCTTCTGCTGCGGCCGCCAACGCCGCGGCGGCGAGCTTTGCTGCGCTGCTGGAAAAACTCGACTACCTTGACGAAGCCAGCATCGAGCAGGTGCGCCAGGCGTACCGTTACGCCGATGAAGCGCACTTGGGGCAGTTGCGCAGCAGTGGCGAGCCCTACATCACGCACCCGATTGCCGTGGCGGCGCTGTGCGCGAGCTGGAAGTTGGATGTCCAGGCCCTCATGGCAGCCTTGCTGCACGACGCCATGGAAGATTGCGGCATCACCAAGTCCGATCTCATCGACCGGTTTGGTGCGCCTGTTGCGGAACTGGTGGATGGTCTCACCAAACTCGATAAGCTGCAGTTCAATACCCGTGAGGAGAACCAGGCCGAGTCGTTTCGCAAGATGCTGCTGGCCATGGCGCGCGACGTGCGCGTCATCCTCATCAAGCTGGCGGACCGCACGCACAATATGCGCACGCTCTCCGACATGCCGCGCAGCAAGTGGGGCCGCATTTCGTCGGAGACGCTGGAGATCTATGCGCCCATCGCGCATCGGTTGGGGCTGAACCAGACCTACCGCGAACTGCAGGACCTCGCCTTTCGCCACCTGCATCCATGGCGCTATGCCACGCTGTCCAAAGCGGTCACGAAGTCGCGCAACCGACGCCGCGACATCGTGCAGAAGGTGCAGACGGAAGTGGATGCCGCATTTGCGCGGTTGGGCATGCACGTGCGGCTGGCGGGGCGTGAGAAGACACTCTTTGCGATCTACCAGAAGATGATCACCAAGCACCTGAGCTTTGCGCAGGTGACGGATCTCTATGGCTTCCGTGTCATCGTGCATTCGGTGACGGACTGCTATACCGCCTTGGGTGTGTTGCACCAGATGTACAAACCGGTGCCCGGCAAGTTCAAGGACCATATCGCCATTGGCAAGCTCAATGGCTATCAGTCGCTGCATACGACGCTGGTGGGACCTGCTGGCCTGAATATCGAGTTTCAGGTTCGCACCGAGGAAATGCACATCGTGGCGGAAGCGGGTGTGGCGGCGCACTGGCTCTACAAGGCGAAAGATGCGGATGGCGCGGTGGCAGAACGCCTGGGCACCAAATGGCTGCAGTCCTTGCTCGACATCCAGAATGAAACGCGCGACGCGGCCGAATTCTGGGACCACGTCAAGGTGGACCTGTTCCCAGATGCCGTCTATGTCTTCACGCCCAAGAGCCAGATCATGGCCTTGCCCCGCGGAGCCACTGCGGTGGACTTTGCCTATGCGATCCACAGCGACGTGGGCGACCGCACCACGGCGGCGCGCATCAACAACGAACAGGTGCCCCTGCGCACCGAACTCAAGAACGGGGATGTGGTGGAAATCGTTACCACCCAGGGCGCCCGGCCCAACCCGGCTTGGCTGGGGTTCGTGCGCACAGGGCGCGCGCGTTCCAAGATTCGCCACTATCTCAAGACGCTGGCGCAGAACGAGTCGGCGGGCCTGGGCGAGAAACTGCTGACCCAGGCGCTGCGCGCCGAGGGCATCGAACAACTGCCTGACGTGCAGACCCAAGCGCCCATTTGGGAAAAACTGCTGCGCTTTACGGGCAATCGCAGCCGCGCGGAACTCATGACCGATGTGGGACTGGGCAAGCGCATTGCCGGCATCGTGGCCAAGCGCCTGGTCGTGTTGCTATCGGAAGATGGCCAGCGGCCTGATGCATTGCTGCTGACCCGCGAGCGCTACAGCTCCCATGAAACAGTCTCGCAAGGGAGTATCACCCTCGACGGCAGCGAGAATGCATCTGTTCAATATGCAGCGTGTTGCCGCCCGGTGCCGGGTGACCCCATCGTGGGATACCTGGGCCGCGGCGAGGGCCTGGTGGTCCATCACGCGCAATGCGGGGTAGCCAAGAAACTGCAGCACAAAGATGGCGAGCGCTTCATTGCCGTCGACTGGTCCGATGAGCCTACCCGCCAATTCGAGACCGGTATCACCGTGACCGTGACCAATGGCAAGGGGGTACTGGCTCGCATCGCATCCGAATTTGCCAACTCAGAGGCAGATATCGTCCGTGTGGACATGGACGATGCGATGGACACCACTGATCTGCGTTTTGTGGCAGCGGTGCGTGATCAACACCATGTAGAGGCCGTGTTGCGCAATCTGCGCCGCACGCATTCCGTATTGCGAGCGTTCCGCGTGCTTCCCCAGCCCGCTTGAGGGCCTGGGTTCGTCACCGAGGCGCCGCGACGGGGTATTCGACGCGCAGGATTTCCAGGGTACGTAAGCCGGCGGGAGTCTGCAGGGTCACTTCGTCTCCCTCCCGGGCTTTGAGCAGCGCGCGTGCCACGGGAGAAATCCAGCTGATCTGCTGCAGGCTGTTGTCGGCTTCGTCAATGCCCAGAATCGTCACCGTGCGCTCCACGCCGTCCTCCTCGGCGTAGGTGACCGTGGCGCCGAAGAAGACTTGGTCACTGCCCGCGTGTACCGATGGGTCCACGACATCCGCGATTTCCAGCCGTTTCGTCAGGAAACGGATGCGCCTGTCGATCTCGCGCAGCCTTTTTTTGCCGTACAGGTAGTCGCCGTTCTCCGAACGGTCTCCGTTGCTGGCAGCCCAATGGACAATTTCCACCACCTTGGGGCGCTCGTCATCGATAAGGTCCAGCAACTCGCGGCGAAGGCGCGCATATCCCTGGGGTGTGATGTAGTTCTTGCCGGGCCCCACCGGCGCCTGCGGGGGGAGGGACGGTTCGTCGTCGGTATCGGTTTCCTTGGTGAATGCCTTGCTCATATGCTTATCGTGCCTGAAAGGGAGCAAATGCCAAAAACGAAAAAGCCCTGGAACCTTGCAGTTCCAGGGCTTACCGTTTGGTGCGGCTGGCAGGAATCGAACCCACGACCCCTTGGTTCGTAGCCAAGTACTCTATCCAGCTGAGCTACAGCCGCTAAGCTTTGAATTATAGCACGAAATTTTCAAGCTATATCAAAAATCGTCACTGGCTAATTAACTAACTCAGTTGATCAGCGCATTGTGACGATGGCGTGATTGTAGCGGAGTTTTCGCCCGGTTTTGCGAAATCGCTCGATGTTGCTCACTTGCGTGTGTAGCCCAGGCAGGCGCCTGCGTTGGGCATGCCCTTGCACTCCCGGTAGAGGCGCCGGTCGCGTTCTGCCTGGCTTTCGCCGGAATGGTTCTGCGTGTGCTTGATCCGGATGGCTTTGGACCTCTTCGAAGCGCTGGCTGCCTTCTCGGGTGTGGCTGCGGCATGGCTGTGAAGTGACGCAAAGGACAACAAGAGCGCGGCCACGCCGACACCCACTGGCAGGGAAAGAGACCGGCGGACAAACGTATCCATGAAGCGCATAGTGGTCTTTCAGAAAGGGCGTTGCAACGTTTTGCAGTACGGTTTGCATCATGCCCGAAAGCCTGCTGCACAGGGGTTGGGCGGCGGCGAAGAAGTGGGGAAAAGCGCAGCGGTATAATCTCAAGGTTTTGCATGGTGCAAGACGCACGCTGTCGACCCTTCCAGTCGCGGCGCAAGTACAACCAGAGCCATAGGCAGTTGGTGCAGCAATGCGACTGCCTGCTTGGGCTCTTCTATCAAGGAAAAAACATGATCGCATCATCCGTCAAGGCCGAAGTCGTCAAGGCCAATGCCCGTTCCGCCAACGATACGGGCAGCCCGGAAGTCCAGGTGGCACTCCTCACCGCCCGCATCAACGAGTTGACTCCTCACTTCAAGCAGCATGCCAAGGACCATCATGGCCGCCGTGGTCTGCTGCGCATGGTGAGCCGTCGTCGCAAGCTGCTGGACTACCTCAAGGCCAAGGACGCCGACCGTTATACGGCACTGATCGCCAAGCTGGGCCTGCGCAAGTAAGCGCGCCGGCATGCCGAGACGCCTGGGTTAGCTCTGTCTAGCTCAGGCGTTTTTTACTTCGGAGACGCAACTGCAGAGCGAAGCTGTGTCATTCCAGGGGCCTTGCCTTCCGATGGGCAGGGCAGGGCCGCTGGAATGGCATCGTGTTCTGAATTGCGCTCCAAGCCTTGCTGGTACAGCGTTGCCAGCTATTATTTTGAGAGTAAGGAGTCATTATGAGCATTTTTAACAAGGTCACCAAGTCGTTCCAGTGGGGTGACAAGACCGTTGTCATGGAAACGGGTGAGATCGCACGGCAGGCCTCAGGCGCCGTGCTGGTGAACATTGACGACACCGTAGTGCTCGCTACCGTGGTGGGGTCCAAGCAGGCCAAGCCTGGCCAGGACTTCTTCCCGCTGACGGTGGACTACATCGAGAAGACCTACGCCGCCGGCAAGATCCCCGGCAGCTTCTTCAAGCGCGAGGCCAAGCCCAGCGAGTTGGAGACGCTGACCAGCCGCCTGATCGATCGCCCGATCCGCCCGCTGTTCCCCGAGGGCTTTTACAACGAGGTGCATGTGGTCATCCACACCATCTCGCTCAACCCCGAAGTGGACGCTGACATCGCCGCCATGATCGCCGTGAGCGCAGCGCTGTCCGTTTCCGGTATTCCGTTCAATGGCCCCATCGGCGCCGCACGCGTGGGCTACGTCAATGGCGAATACGTGCTGAACCCCGGGCAGACCGCGCGCAAGAGCTCGCAGCTGGACCTGGTGGTGGCGGGCACCGAGGCCGCTGTGCTGATGGTGGAGTCCGAAGCGCAGCAGCTGTCCGAAGAGATCATGCTGGGCGCCGTGGTGTTCGGCCACGAGCAGGGCAAGGTGGCGATCAACGCCATCCATGAGCTGGTGCGCGACGCTGGCAAGCCCGTGTGGGACTGGCAGCCGCCTGCCAAGGATGAGACTTTCATCGCCAAGGTCGCGGCCCTGGCAGAGGACAAGCTGCGCGCGGCTTACCAGATCCGCAGCAAGCAGGCCCGCACCCAGGCCTTGCGCGAGGCATCGGCCTCGGTGCTGGAATCGCTGAAGGGCGAGGGCGTGGAGTTCGACGCCGTGAAGGTCGAGGCCCTGCTGTTCGACATCGAAGCCAAGATCGTGCGCAGCCAGATCCTGGCCGGCGAGCCCCGCATCGACGGCCGCGACACGCGCACCGTGCGCCCCATCGAGATCCGCAACTCCGTGCTGCCGCGCACCCACGGCTCCGCCCTGTTCACGCGTGGCGAGACCCAGGCGCTGGTGGTGTCCACGCTGGGCACCGAGCGCGATGCGCAGCGCATCGACGCACTGGCCGGCGAGTTCGAAGACCGTTTCATCTTCCACTACAACATGCCTCCCTTCGCCACGGGTGAAGTGGGCCGCATGGGCTCGACCAAGCGCCGCGAAATCGGCCACGGCCGCCTGGCCAAGCGCGCCCTGGTGGCCTGCCTGCCGAGCAAGGACGAGTTCCCCTACACCATCCGCGTGGTGTCGGAGATCACCGAATCCAACGGCTCCTCGTCCATGGCATCGGTCTGCGGCGGCTGCCTGTCGCTGATGGATGCCGGCGTGCCCATGAAGGCGCACGTGGCCGGCATCGCCATGGGCCTGATCAAGGAAGACAACCGCTTCGCCGTGCTGACCGACATCCTGGGCGATGAGGACCACCTGGGCGACATGGACTTCAAGGTGGCCGGTACGACCAACGGCATCACCGCCCTGCAGATGGACATCAAGATCCAGGGCATCACCAAGGAAATCATGCAGGTCGCCCTGGCGCAGGCCAAGGAAGCACGTATGCACATCCTGGGCAAGATGCAGGAAGCCATGGGTGAAGCCAAGACCGAGATTTCGTCCTTCGCGCCCAAGCTCTACACGATGAAGATCAACCCCGAGAAGATCCGCGACGTGATCGGCAAGGGCGGCGCCACGATCCGTGCCCTGACGGACGAGACCGGCTGCCAGATCAACATCGAGGAAGACGGCACCATCACCATCGCAGCCACCGAGGCTGCCAAGGCTGATGAAGCCAAGCGCCGCATCGAAGAGATCACGGCTGAGGTTGAAGTGGGCAAGATCTACGAAGGCCCTGTCACCAAGATCCTGGACTTCGGCGCGTTGATCAACCTGCTGCCCGGCAAGGACGGCCTGCTGCACATCAGCCAGATCGCCCACGAGCGTGTGGAAAAGGTGGGCGACTACCTGCAGGAAGGTCAGATCGTGAAGGTCAAGGTGCTGGAGACCGACGACAAGGGCCGCGTCAAGCTGTCCATGAAGGCGCTGGCTGACCGCCCCGCCGGCGACAGCGGCCGTCCCGCCCCTGCGGAGCGGGGCGAGCGTCGTGAGCGCCGTGATGGCGGTGCTTCCGAGCAACAGCAGCAGTAAGCCGGGGGTGTTCCTTGGGAATACCTGTTTGCTATTGAAATGAGAGCTGCTAACGCCCGATGGACGGGCGCTAGCGGCTCAAATGATTCAAAACTGCCATGAATGACGTGATGCAGGCCGTAGAGATTGCGGCGTTTGGCCCGCCTGAGGGGCTGCGTCTCGCCGAGCGCCCGGTGCCGCAGCCGGGAGACGGCGAGTTGTTGATCCGCGTGGCGGCCAGCGGGGTGAACCGCCCCGACGTGCTGCAGCGCAAGGGCAACTACGCGCCGCCCGCGGGCGTCTCCGATCTGCCCGGGCTGGAAGTGGCGGGCGTTGTCGAGTCCGGCGATGCCGCCGCCATGGCGCAGGCGGGCCTTCGCGTGGGCGACCGGGTGTGCGCTTTGGTTGCGGGCGGCGGTTACGCGCAGTGGTGCGTCGCGCCTGTTGCGCAATGCCTGCCGGTGCCGCAGGGCTTGAGCGACGTGGAGGCGGCCTCGCTGCCGGAAACCTTCTTTACCGTCTGGAGCAATGTGTTCGACCGTGCCCGCCTGCAGGCGGGAGAGGTCCTGCTGGTGCAGGGCGGCAGTAGCGGCATTGGCGTTACGGCTATTCAGTTGGCGCGTGCACGCGGCGCCACGGTCATCGTCACGGCGGGTTCGGACGAAAAGTGCGCAGCCTGCCTGGCGCTGGGTGCGCACCACGCGATCAACTACAAGACACAGGACTTCGTGGCCGAGGCGCGGCGCCTTACCGATGGGCGCGGCGTGGACGTAGTGCTGGACATGGTGGCCGGCTCCTACGTGGCGCGCGAGGTCGAGTGCCTGGCCGAGGACGGCCGCGTGGTCATCATCGCGGTGCAGGGCGGGCTGGATGCGCAGTTCAATGCAGGGCTGGTGCTGCGCAGGCGGCTGACCATCACGGGCTCCACGCTGAGGCCGCGTCCCGTGGCGTTCAAGGGCGCCATTGCGCAGGCATTGCGTGAGCATGTCTGGCCGCTGCTGGCGTCGGGTGCGGTGAAGCCGGTCATCCACAGCACCTTCCCGGCCGCGCAGGCCGCGCAGGCGCATGCATTGATGGAGTCCAACCAGCACGTGGGCAAGATTGTTTTGACATGGACGACATGACACAGAAAAAGAAACTCATTGCCGGCAACTGGAAGATGAACGGCAGCCTGCAGGCGAATGCGGCGCTGCTGCAGGCGTTGCGTGATGGCTTGGGCGCCGCGCCCGGTTGCGGCGTGGCGGTGGCCGTGCCGGCGCCCTACCTGGCGCAGGTGCAGGCCTTGGTCGCGGGCAGCGAAATCGCTCTGGCCGCCCAGGATGTGTCGCAGCATGAAAGGGGCGCGTTCACCGGCGAGGTCTCCGTGGGAATGTTGCGCGACTTTGATGCACGCTACGCGCTTGTGGGGCACTCCGAGCGTCGCCAATACCATGGCGAAACCGATGCCGTGGTCGCGGCCAAGGCCCAGCGGGCGCTCTCGGGCGGCGTCACGCCGATCGTATGCGTGGGGGAAACCCTGGCGGAGCGCGAGGCGGGCCAGACCGAGACCGTCGTCAAGCGCCAACTGGCGGCTGTGATCCATGCCGTGGGGCACTGCGTGAGCGAGATCGTGGTGGCCTACGAGCCTGTCTGGGCCATCGGCACCGGCCGCACGGCAACACCAGAGCAGGCGCAGCAGGTGCATGCGGTGCTGCGCGCTCAGCTCGCCGCCGCGACCGAGAGCGCGGATCGCGTGCTCATCCTGTATGGCGGCAGCTTGAATGCTGCCAACGCAGCCGAACTGCTGGCGCAGCCGGATATCGATGGGGGCCTGGTGGGCGGTGCGTCGCTCAAGGCCGCGGATTTCTTGAAAATTATCGCTGCAGCGCATAGCTGACAAGCGCTGGTAGCTATTAAATTAGGAGTGATGGGATTATGGGACTGGTTGTGAACGTGATTCTGGCGGTGCAGATGCTGACCGCCCTCGGGATGATTGGGTTGATCCTGATCCAGCACGGTAAGGGTGCGGACATGGGGGCAGCCTTCGGTAGTGGCAGTTCCGGCAGCTTGTTTGGGGCCAGCGGCAGCGCCAACTTCCTTTCGCGCACCACGGCGGTCCTGGCGACGGTGTTCTTCGTGGCAACCCTGGCATTGGCATACTTTGGCAACCAGCGTCCGGTGAGCACTGGTAGTGTTCTGGAGACGCCCGCAGCAGCTGTCCCCGCCTCGACGGCGCCTGCGGTCGATGCCTCTGCGGCAGCTCCAGCGCCGGCGGTGGAGCCTGCCTCCGGCGCCGCTCAGATCCCGACCAAGTGAACGTTTGAGGCGTCGCAAAAAAACGCCTCATCCGTTTGTGACAGGGTTTTTCCGGGGTAGAATCCCGAATTGTCTGGAAAGCCAAAACCGTTATTTCCGGTCCTCATGCCATCCAGATGCATACAGCAGCCGTCGTGGTGAAATTGGTAGACACGCTATCTTGAGGGGGTAGTGGCGAAAGCTGTGCGAGTTCGAGTCTCGCCGACGGCACCAATCACAAGAAGCCGCCTCCCTGATCCGCGTTGCGGGGCATGCGAGGCGGTTTTTCAGCGGTGAGCACATCTGCCAGATGAACCTCGATCAATACCTCCCTGTCCTATTGTTCATTCTGGTCGGCATCGGTGTCGGTGTGGTGCCGCTTCTTCTGGGCTATGTGCTTGGCCCCAATCGCCCGGATCCGGCGAAAAACTCCCCCTATGAGTGCGGCTTCGAGGCATTTGAAGACGCGCGTATGAAGTTCGACGTGCGCTACTATCTGGTGGCCATCCTCTTCATTCTGTTCGACCTGGAAATTGCCTTCCTCTTCCCTTGGGCGGTGACTCTGCAAGAGGTGGGGGTGACGGGCTTTGTCGCTGTGCTGGTTTTCCTGGCCATCCTCGTGGTGGGCTTTGCCTACGAATGGAAAAAAGGCGCCCTCAACTGGGAATGAGCCGCCGCTCAAAGGAATGACGCAATGATTGAAGGTGTGATGAAGGAAGGCTTCATCACCACGAGTTATGACTCCGTGGTGAACTGGGCCAAGACCGGATCCCTTTGGCCCATGACCTTCGGACTGGCCTGCTGCGCTGTCGAGATGATGCATGCTGCCGCCGCACGTTATGACCTGGGGCGTTTTGGCGCGGAAGTGTTCCGGGCGAGCCCGCGACAGTCGGACCTGATGATCGTGGCCGGCACGCTGTGCAACAAGATGGCGCCCGCTCTGCGCAAGGTGTACGACCAAATGGCCGAGCCGCGCTGGGTCATCTCCATGGGCTCTTGTGCCAACGGCGGGGGCTACTACCACTACAGCTATTCGGTGGTGCGTGGCTGTGATCGCATCGTCCCTGTGGATGTGTACGTTCCGGGTTGTCCTCCGACGGCCGAGGCGCTGATCTACGGGATCATCCAGCTGCAGCAGAAGATCCGCCGCACCCACACCATTGCGCGCGCCTGAAGGGACGAAGATGACTGCTATTGCCATTCACCCCGAGAGCCTGCGGGACGTGGTTGCCTCCGCTCTGGGTGACCGCGTGCGCCAGATCTCGGTGGCGCTGGATGAGGTGACCGTGGTGGTGTCCGCTGCGCGCTATCTCGAAGCCATGCAAATCCTGCGCGATGCGCCCGATTGCAAGTTCGAGCAATTGATTGATCTGTGCGGCGTCGACTATTCTGCCTATGGCGCCACGGGCTCGGAAGGACCGCGCTACGCCGTGGTTTCCCATTTGCTCTCCGTTTCCCTCAACCAGCGGTTGCGCGTGAAGGTGTTCTGCTCCGACGACGACTTCCCCATCGTCGCCTCGGTTACCGACATCTGGAACTCGGCCAACTGGTTTGAGCGCGAGGCATTCGATCTGTTCGGCATCGTGTTTGATGGGCACAACGATCTGCGCCGCATCCTGACCGATTACGGATTCATCGGCCACCCGTTCCGCAAGGACTTCCCCTTGTCCGGCTATGTCGAGATGCGCTATGACGCCGACCAGCGTCGCGTGATCTATGAGCCCGTGACCATCGAGCCGCGCGAAGTGACGCCGCGCGTCATCCGCGAAGACAAGTACGGAGGCCTGCACTGAGGCGGCATGCCGCTGGGTGATCGACCATGGCTGAAATCAAGAACTACTCCCTGAACTTCGGACCGCAGCACCCGGCAGCACACGGCGTGCTGCGCTTGGTGCTGGAACTGGATGGCGAGGTCGTACAACGTGCCGACCCGCACATCGGGCTGCTGCACCGTGCCACCGAAAAGCTGGCAGAGCACAAGACCTACATCCAGTCCTTGCCCTACATGGACCGTCTCGATTACGTGTCCATGATGTGCAACGAGCAGGCCTACTGCTTGGCCATCGAGAAGATGCTGGGCATCGAGGTGCCGCTGCGCGCGAAGTACATCCGAACGATGTTCGGCGAAATCACGCGCCTGCTGAACCACCTGATGTGGCTGGGTTCGCACGGCAACGACTGCGGCAGCTCCACGATCCTCATCTATACCTTCCGTGAGCGGGAGGACTTGTTCGACATGTACGAGGCCGTTTCTGGCGCTCGCATGCACGCGGCCTACTTCCGTCCGGGAGGCGTGTACCGGGACCTGCCGGACAGCATGGCCCAGTACAAGGTCAGCAAGATCAAGAACGCCAAGGCTATCGAGGAGCTCAACCGTAACCGCCAGGGTTCGCTGCTGGATTTCATCGACGATTTCACGCAGCGCTTCCCCAAGTGCGTAGACGAGTATGAGACCCTGCTGACAGACAACCGGATCTGGAAGCAGCGTACGGTGGGTATCGGCGTGGTGCCGGCTGAGCGCGCGTTGAACCTGGGCATGACCGGCCCGATGCTGCGCGGCTCGGGCATTGCATGGGACCTGCGCAAGAAGCAGCCGTATGACGCTTATGACCGTGTGGACTTCGATGTGCCGGTCGGGGTGACGGGCGATAGCTATGACCGCTATCTCGTTCGCGTGCAAGAGATGCGCGAGTCCAATCGCATCATCAAGCAGTGCGTCGATTGGCTCAGGGCCAACCCCGGCCCCGTCATCACGGACAACCACAAGATCGCGCCGCCCTCGCGCGAGGCCATGAAGTCCAACATGGAAGAGCTGATCCACCATTTCAAGCTCTTCACGGAAGGCTTCCGCGTGCCGGCCGGCGAGGCTTACGCGGCCGTTGAGCATCCCAAGGGGGAGTTCGGTATCTACATGGTGAGCGACGGTGCGAACAAGCCCTACCGCCTGAAGATCCGCGCACCCGGGTTCGCGCATCTGGCCACACTCGACGAAATGGCGCGGGGCCACATGCTGGCCGATGCCGTGGCCATCATCGGCACCATGGATATCGTGTTCGGAGAGATTGACCGATGATTACCGAAGCGACCAAGCAACGTTTTGCCCGCGAAGTGGCGAAATACCCCGCAGACCAGAAACAGTCTGCGGTGATGGCGTGCCTGTCCATCGTCCAGCAGGAACAGGGCTGGGTCAGCGCCGAGAGCGAGGCCGTGATCGCCGAGTACCTGGGCATGCCCCAGATCGCCGTGCATGAGGTCACCACGTTCTACAACATGTACAACCAGCAGCCGGTGGGCAAGTACAAGCTGGCCGTCTGCACCAATTTGCCGTGCCAGCTGCGCCGTGGGCAGGATGCGCTGCACCACCTTGAGAAGAAGCTGGGCATTTCCATGGGCGAAACCACCGCCGATGGCCTTTTCACCTTGCAGCAATGCGAATGCCTGGGGGCCTGCGCTGACGCGCCCGTGATGCTGGTCAATGACCGCAACATGTGCAGTTTCATGGACGACGACAAGCTCGACCAGATGGTGGATGGCCTGCGCGCTGCGGAGGGCAAACAATGACCACGGCTGCACAAGTGCTGTCGCAGTTTCAGGCGACGGGCGTACAGACCTGCTTCCATGACCGCCATATCAATCCGCAGATCTATGCGGGCTTGAACGGCAGCAACTGGAGCCTCAAGGATTACGAGGCCCGGGGAGGCTACCAGGCCCTGCGCAAGCTGCTGGGCAAGGATGGTGGTGAAGGCCTGACCCAGGACCAGGTGATCGCCACCATGAAGGAATCCGGTCTGCGCGGCCGTGGTGGTGCGGGCTTCCCGACTGGCCTGAAGTGGAGCTTCATGCCGCGTCAGTTCCCTGGCCAGAAATACTTGGTCTGCAATTCCGACGAGGGGGAGCCGGGCACGTGCAAGGATCGCGACATCCTGATGTACAACCCGCACATCGTGATCGAGGGCATGATCATCGCGGCCTACGCGATGGGCATCTCTGTGGGCTACAACTACATCCACGGCGAGATCTTCCAGGTCTACGAGCGCTTTGAAGCGGCGTTGGAAGAGGCGCGCGCTGCGGGCTATCTGGGTGACAACATCCTGGGCAGCAGCTTCAGCTTTCAGCTGCATGCGCACCATGGCTTTGGGGCGTATATCTGCGGCGAGGAAACGGCGTTGCTGGAATCGCTGGAAGGCAAGAAGGGCCAGCCGCGTTTCAAGCCCCCATTCCCGGCCAGCTTTGGCCTGTACGGTAAACCCACCACGATCAACAACACCGAGACGTTCGCCGCGGTGCCGTGGATCATCCGCAATGGCGGTCAGGCATACCTCGAGTGTGGCAAGCCCAACAACGGTGGCACCAAGATCTTCTCGGTGTCCGGCGACGTAGAGCGTCCAGGCAACTATGAAGTGCCCCTGGGCACGCCATTTGCCAAGCTGCTGGAACTGGCGGGTGGCGTGCGCAAGGGTCGCCAGCTCAAGGCGGTGATTCCGGGCGGTTCTTCCGCTCCCGTGTTGCCGGCGTCCATCATCATGGAATGCACGATGGACTACGACTCCATCGCCAAGGCCGGCTCCATGCTGGGCTCGGGCGCCGTGATCGTGATGGACGATTCCCGCAACATGGTGGAGAGCCTGCTGCGCCTGTCGTATTTCTACGCGCATGAATCCTGCGGTCAGTGCACACCCTGCCGCGAAGGCACGGGCTGGATGTGGCGCGTGATCAATCGTATCCAGCACGAAGCCGGGCGGGAGAGCGATCTGGACCTGCTCAATTCCGTCGCGGACAACATTCAGGGCCGGACCATCTGCGCGCTGGGCGATGCGGCAGCCATGCCGGTGCGCGCCATGCTCAAGCATTTCCGTCCGGAGTTTGAAGCGCTGATCCGAAACGCCCACCCATCGGGTTCCACCCCCGCCAGCGCCTGAACGCGAGTACAGCATATGGTTGAAATCGAACTGGACGGGAAGAAGGTAGAAGTCACCGAAGGCTGCATGGTGATGCATGCGGCCGAGAAGGTGGGTACCTACATTCCCCATTTCTGCTACCACAAGAAGCTTTCCATTGCCGCCAATTGCCGCATGTGCCTGGTGGAGGTGGAGAAGGCCCCCAAACCCCTGCCTGCATGCGCCACGCCTGTGACGCAGGGCATGATCGTGCGCACCAAGAGCGACAAGGCGATCAAGGCCCAGCAGTCGGTGATGGAGTTCCTGCTCATCAATCATCCGCTGGACTGCCCCATCTGCGACCAGGGCGGCGAATGCCAGTTGCAGGATCTGGCCGTAGGTTATGGCGGCGATTCCTCGCGCTATGGCGAGGAAAAGCGCGTGGTGGCGCACAAGGACGTAGGCCCGCTGATCTCCATGGAAGAGATGAGCCGCTGCATCCATTGCACGCGTTGTGTTCGTTTCGGCCAGGAAATCGCCGGCGTGATGGAACTTGGCATGGTGAACCGTGGCGAGCATTCGGAGATCACGACCGTGATCGGCGATACGGTCGACTCGGAACTGTCGGGCAACATGATCGACCTGTGCCCGGTGGGCGCACTGACCAGCAAGCCCTTCCGCTACAGCGCCCGCACGTGGGAACTGTCTCGCCGCAAATCCGTGAGTCCGCACGACTCCACGGGTGCCAATCTCATTGTGCAGGTCAAGAACCACAAGGTCATGCGCGTCGTCCCGTTCGAGAACGAGGATGTCAACGAGTGCTGGATTGCTGACCGCGACCGTTTTTCCTATGAGGCATTGAATTCCCCCGACCGCCTGACACGTCCGATGCTCAAACAGGGCGGGGAGTGGAAGGAAGTCGATTGGCAGACGGCTCTGGAATATGTGGCCAACGGTCTGCGGTGCGTCAAGACCGAGCACGGCGCCCAGAGCATCGGAGCGCTGGTAAGCCCGCACAGCACAGTAGAAGAGTTGTTCCTGGCCGGCGCGCTGGTGCGCGGGTTGGGTAGCGACAACATCGACCACCGTCTGCGCCATGCGGAGTTCGGCAAGGCCGAAGGTGTGCGCTGGCTGGGGACGTCCATCGCATCCCTGAGCACGCTGCAGTCCGTGTTGGTCGTTGGCTCGAATCTGCGCAAGGACCATCCCTTGTTTGCACAGCGAATTCGGCAGGCAGCGCGCCATGGGTGTGCGGTAAACGCTATTAATTCAGTAGCAATTGATTGGGCCATTCCGAATGTCCGCACCAAGCTGGCCCCAGCGGCCGGCTGGAGCACGGCGCTGGCGGAAGTCGCAGCCGCCATCGCTGCAGAGAAGGGCGTGGCTGCCCCCGTGCAAGGAGCTGCCACCAGCGAAGAAGCCCGGGCCATTGCTGCTGCATTGCTGACGGGGGAGCGCAAAGCCATTCTGCTGGGCAATGGTGCTGCCCATCATGCCCAAGCGTCAAGCCTGCTGGCGCTGGCGCAGTGGATCGGTGCCCAGACCGGAGCGACGGTGGGTTACCTGACGGAGGCCGCCAATACGGTCGGTGCGCAGTTCGTGGGTGCGCAACCCCAAGAGGGCGGGCTGAACGCTGCACAAATGCTGGATGGCCGCCTGAAGGCAGCCCTGCTGCTGAATGTGGAGCCTGAGCACGACTCCGCCTTGGGTGCTGCAGCGGCTCAAGCTTTGGCGCAGACCGACATGGTCGTCACGCTGAGCCCGTTCAAGACCAACCTCGAGTTCAGCGACGTGCTGCTGCCGATCGCTCCGTTCTCCGAGACCTCGGGTAGTTTCGTCAACGCCGAAGGGCGCCTGCAGAGCTTCCATGCCGTGGTCAAACCGGCCGGCGAGGCGCGTCCCGCGTGGAAGGTATTGCGCGTGCTGGGCAATCTGCTCGGGCTGGAAGGCATGGACTACGAGACGTCCCAGGATGTGCTGGTCCGTGCGACCGGCAAGCCCGCAGGTGAGTGCACGCTGCTGCCGGCGGAGCGCCTGAGCAACGCCACATCGGCCGAGCCGAAGCTGGGCGGCGAGTGTGCTGAACCCGTCGTGGCAGCCATCTATCAGCTCGACAGCCTGGTGCGCCGCGCACCGTCGCTGCAACTGACTGCCGACGCGCGCGCGGCACGTGAAGGAGTCGCCGCATGATCGATGCAATCTACAACGGCGGCCTCAATCTGGTTGCCGCCGGATGGTGGACCGGGGTGGCTTGGCCCGTACTCTGGATCCTGGTCAAGATCGTCTGCATCGTGGGCCCCCTGATGGGTGCCGTGGCCTACCTGACGCTGTGGGAGCGCAAGCTGCTGGGCTTCATGCAGGTGCGCATGGGCCCCAACCGCGTGGGTCCCTTCGGTTTGCTGCAACCTCTGGCTGACGGTCTGAAATTGCTCTCGAAGGAGTTGATCCAGCCCACGGCCGCGGCCAAGGGCTTGTTCTACCTCGGCCCGGTCATGGCCATCATGCCTGCCCTGGCGGCCTGGGTGGCGATTCCCTTCGGGCCCGATGTAGCGCTGGCCAACGTCAATGCGGGTCTCTTGCTGATCATGGCCATCACCTCCATCGAGGTCTACGGCGTGATCATTGCAGGATGGGCGTCCAACTCCAAGTACGCCTTTCTAGGCGCGCTGCGTGCGTCTGCACAGATGGTGAGCTACGAAATTGCCATGGGCTTCTGCTTCCTGGTCGTCATCATGGTGTCGGGCAGCATGAACCTGACCGAGATCGTGCTGGGCCAAGGGCAGGGCACGATGGCGGCCATGGGCCTGAACTTCCTGTCGTGGAATTGGCTGCCCCTGCTGCCCATCTTCTTGGTCTACCTGATCTCGGGCGTGGCCGAAGTGAACCGCCACCCGTTTGACGTGGTGGAAGGTGAGGCGGAAATCGTCGCCGGTCACATGGTCGAGTATTCAGGCATGGGTTTCGCCATCTTCTTCCTGGCCGAATACGCCAGCATGTGGCTGGTTTCCATCCTGGCGGTGGTGATGTTCCTGGGCGGCTGGCTGCCGCCGATCGAAGCCCTGGGCTTCATTCCGGGCTGGATCTGGCTGGGCATCAAGACGTTCCTGGTGGTATCCATGTTCATTTGGATTCGTGCCACGTTCCCGCGCTTCCGCTATGACCAGATCATGCGTCTGGGTTGGAAGATCTTTATTCCGGTCACGCTGGTATGGCTGTTGATCGTGGGCGCCTGGTTGCTGTCGCCCTGGAACATCTGGAAATAAGCGGGGACATCCATGGCTGCTGTTGCTGCTCCTGCATCCTTTTCAATCAAGGATTTCTTCAAGAGCTTCATGCTCTGGGAACTGGCGAAGGGCATGGCCCTGACCGGTCGCTATACCTTCCGTCGCAAGGTCACTGTGCAGTTCCCCGAGGAGAAGACGCCGTTGTCGCCGCGCTTTCGCGGCCTGCACGCGCTGCGCCGTTACGACAACGGCGAAGAGCGCTGCATTGCCTGCAAGCTGTGCGAAGCGGTGTGCCCGGCGCTGGCCATCACCATCGAGTCGGACGTGCGTGAGGACGGTTCGCGCCGTACCACCCGTTATGACATCGACCTGACCAAGTGCATTTTTTGTGGCTTTTGCGAAGAGAGCTGCCCGGTGGATTCCATCGTGGAGACGCAGATCTTCGAATACCACGGCGAGAAGCGCGGTGATCTGTACTTCACCAAGGACATGCTGCTGGCCGTGGGCGACCGCTACGAGCCCGAGATCGCAGCCGCCAAGGCGGCGGACGCCAAGTACCGTTGATCGGGTTGCCTCACCGCACCTGACTTTTTGAAAAGACCCGATTCATGGACGCCAAAACCGGTTTCTTCTACTTGTTCTCGGTAGTGCTGCTATACGCGGCCTTCCGGGTCATCACGGCGCGCAACCCCGTGCATGCCGTGCTGCATCTGATTCTTGCCTTCTCGCAGGCCGCCGGCGTGTGGTTTCTGCTGAAGGCGGAATTCCTCGCCATCACGCTGGTGCTCGTCTACCTGGGCGCCGTGATGGTGCTGTTCCTCTTTGTCGTGATGATGCTGGACATCCGCATCGATACCGTGCGACGCGGTTTCTGGAAGCACTTTCCTTTGGCGGCATTCATCGGTGCCCTGGTGGCATTCGAGATGGCCGCTGTGCTCATGACTGGTTTTCGTGGCATCGAAGAGCCCAAGGCCGTCGAAGTGCTGGTGAATGCTGCGGGGCAGGTGGTGCCTTACTCGAACACCAAAGCCTTGGGCAAACTGCTCTACACAGAGTACCTGTACCCCGTTGAGGTGGCTGCGGTGATCCTGCTGGTGGCCATGATTGCAGCCATCGCCCTGACCTTGCGCCAGCGCAAGGACTCCAAGGCCATTGACCCTTCGGAGCAGGTGCGCGTGCGTGCCCGTGATCGCCTTGTCATGGTCCAGTTGCCCGTCACGCAGCAGGCCGCTGCGCCAGCAGTCCCCGAGTCTGCAGAGGAGAAGAAGCAATGACATTGACTCTGGGTCACTTTCTCTCGCTGGGCGCCATGCTGTTCGCCCTGGCGGTGATTGGCATCTTCCTGAACCGTAAGAACCTCATCGTCCTGCTCATGGCGATCGAGCTGATGCTGCTCGCGGTCAACATCAACTTCGTGGCGTTTTCTCATTACCTGGGCGATATGCACGGTCAGGTATTCGTGTTCTTCATCCTCACGGTGGCGGCTGCTGAGTCCGCCATTGGCCTGGCCATCCTGGTGCTGCTGTTCCGTAACAAGACCAGCATCGATGCGGAAGATCTCAACACCCTCAAGGGTTGATGGGTCGCCCCGGTACTTGCAAGGTTCTCAAGAATGAGTCAAACCCTTTCTGCTTCGACGCTGCTGGCGGTGCCCCTGGCGCCGCTCGTCGGCTCCGTGCTTGCGGGCATCTTTGGCACGGCCTTCGGCGGCAACTGGTTCGGTCGCCGTGCTTCCCATTCGCTCACCATCCTGGGGGTGTTGGTCGCCTTCGTGCTCTCGGCGATGACGCTCAAGAGCGTGGCTGTGGATGGCGCCCGTTTCAACGAGACCATCTATACGTGGATGGT
This sequence comes from Diaphorobacter sp. MNS-0, assembly GCF_019602835.1. Taxonomy (NCBI): domain Bacteria; kingdom Pseudomonadati; phylum Pseudomonadota; class Betaproteobacteria; order Burkholderiales; family Comamonadaceae; genus Diaphorobacter; species Diaphorobacter sp. MNS-0. The sequence continues at coordinate 1,033,300 of NZ_CP080761.1, forward strand.
GGTGGGCGGTCTGAAGATGGAGGTGGGCTTCCTCATCGACAGCCTCACCGCCATGATGATGTGCGTGGTGACCTTCGTCTCCTTGATGGTGCACATCTACACCATCGGCTACATGGAGGAGGACGAAGGCTATAACCGTTTCTTCGCCTACATCTCGCTGTTCACGTTCTCCATGCTCATGCTTGTCATGAGCAACAACCTCTTGCAACTGTTCTTTGGCTGGGAAGCGGTGGGCTTGGTGTCCTACCTGCTGATCGGCTTCTGGTTCAACAAACAGTCGGCGATCTTCGCCAACATGAAGGCCTTCCTGGTCAACCGCGTCGGCGACTTCGGCTTCATCCTTGGCATTGGCTTGATCGCTGCCTACGCGGGCACCTTCAACTACAGCGAGATCTTCGCCAAGTCGGGCGAACTGGGCGCGATTGGCTTCCCCGGCACCGACTGGATGCTGATCACCGTGATCTGCATCTGCCTGTTCATCGGCGCGATGGGCAAGTCTGCTCAGTTCCCGCTGCACGTGTGGCTGCCCGACTCGATGGAAGGCCCGACACCGATCTCGGCGCTGATTCACGCGGCCACCATGGTGACGGCCGGCATTTTCATGGTGTCGCGCATGTCGCCGCTGTTTGAGTTGTCGGATACCGCGCTGAACTTCATTCTGGTGATCGGCGCGATCACCGCACTGTTCATGGGTTTCTTGGGCATCATCCAGAACGACATCAAGCGGGTGGTGGCGTATTCCACGCTGTCGCAGCTGGGTTACATGACCGTCGCCCTGGGCGCATCGGCCTATTCGGTGGCCGTCTTCCACCTGATGACGCATGCGTTCTTCAAGGCCTTGCTGTTCCTGGGCGCCGGCTCGGTGATCATGGGCATGCACCACAACCAGGACATCCGCTGGATGGGAGGCGTGCGCAAATACATGCCCATCACTTGGATTACCTCGCTGTTGGGATCTCTGGCCCTGATCGGCACGCCGCTGTTCTCAGGCTTCTATTCCAAGGACAGCATCATCGAAGCGGTGCATGCCAGCACGCTGCCGGCTGCGGGCTTCGCCCATTTCGCCGTGCTGGCCGGCGTGTTCGTGACGGCGTTCTACTCCTTCCGTATGTATTTTCTTGTGTTCCACGGCAAGGAACGCTACGACCAAAATCCCGATGCGCACCACGGCGACCACCATGGCCACGATGACCATCATGAGCCGCATGAGTCCCCGTGGGTGGTGACCGTCCCGCTGATTCTGTTGGCCATTCCCTCCGTGCTCATCGGCTTCATGACCATCCAGCCGATGCTGTTTGGCGATTTCTTCAAGGACGTGATCTTCGTGGACGCCGCCAAGCACCCTGCGATGGCGGAACTGGCGGAGATCTTCCACGGTCCGTTGGCCATGGCTCTGCACGGCCTGCAGACGGCACCATTCTGGCTGGCACTGGCTGGCGTCGCGATGGCGTACTACATGTACATGGTCAACCCGGCGCTGCCCGCGGCCATCAAGCGTATGTTCCAGCCGATCTATACCTTGTTCGAAAACAAGTACTACCTCGACTGGATCAACGAGAACATCATCGCACGTGGTGCCCGTGGCCTGGGCATTGCCCTGTGGAAGGGCGGCGACCAAGGCGTGATCGACGGAGCACTCGTGAACGGCTCGTGGAAGCTCGTGGGACGTATCGCAGGCCTGGTGCGCTGGCTCCAGTCGGGCTATGTCTACCACTATGCGCTGGTGATGATCCTGGGTGTGTTCGCGCTCATGACTTATTTCGTCTGGCTCAACAAGTAGGAGAAAAAAGAAAATGGGTTTGTTGAGTCTTGCCATCTGGGTGCCCATTGCTTTCGGCACCCTCCTGCTGGCCTTGGGGCGCGACGAGCATGCACGCATGGTCCGCTGGCTGGCGCTCATCGGCGCGCTGCTGGGTTTGGCCGTCACGCTCCCGCTCATGGGCGGCTTCGACAACGGCAGCGCGGCTGCACAGTTTGTCGAAAAGTCCATGTGGATCGAGCGCTTCAACGTCTACTACCACCTGGGTGTGGACGGCATCGCTTTCTGGTTCGTGCCACTGACGGCGTTCATCACCGTCATCGTCGTGATTGCCTCCTGGGAATCGATCACCGAGCGGGTGAATCAGTACATGGGGGCGTTCCTGATCCTTTCGGGTCTGATGGTCGGCGTCTTCAGCGCCATGGACGGCATGCTGTTCTACGTGTTCTTCGAGGCCACGCTGATCCCCATGTACCTGATCATCGGTATCTGGGGCGGGCCGAACAAGATTTATGCGGCGTTCAAGTTTTTCCTGTACACGCTGCTGGGCTCGCTGCTCACGCTGATTGCGTTCATCTACCTGTACAACCAGTCCGGCGGCAGCTTTGACATCGCTACGTGGCACAACCTGCCCCTGTCGGCGACCGCGCAGACCCTGCTCTTCTTCGCCTTCTTCGCGGCATTTGCCGTGAAGGTGCCAATGTGGCCGGTGCATACCTGGCTGCCCGATGTGCACGTGGAAGCGCCCACGGGCGGCTCCGCAGTGCTGGCCGCCATCATGCTGAAGCTGGGCGCGTATGGTTTCCTGCGCTTCTCGCTGCCGATCGCGCCGGACGCTTCGCGCGAATGGGCGTGGCTGATGATCACCCTGTCGCTGGTGGCTGTGATCTACGTGGGGCTGGTGGCCATGGTGCAAAAGGACATGAAGAAACTCGTGGCCTACTCGTCGGTTGCGCACATGGGCTTTGTCACGCTGGGCTTCTTCGTCTTCAATGACATGGGTGTCTCGGGTGGCCTGGTCCAGATGATTGCGCACGGCTTCGTGTCCGGCGCCATGTTCCTGTGCATTGGCGTGCTGTACGACCGCGTGCATTCGCGCGAGATCGCTTCCTATGGCGGCGTGGTCAACACCATGCCCAAGTTCGCGGCCTTTGCGCTGCTGTTCACCATGGCCAATTGCGGGCTGCCGGCTACGGCGGGCTTCGTCGGTGAATGGATGGTCATCATCGCCGCCGTGAAGTTCGACTTTTGGGTCGGCCTTGGCGCGGCGTTGGCGTTGATCCTGGGCGCCAGCTATTCGCTGTGGATGTACAAGCGCGTCTATCTGGGCCCCGTCACGAACGACAACGTGCGCGGCCTGACGGATATTGGCGGACGGGAATTCCTTGTGCTGGGGTTGCTCGCGATTGCCGTGCTGTACATGGGCGTCTATCCCAAGCCCTTCACGGACGTGATGGATGTGTCCGTGGCAGAGTTGCTCAAGCATGTGGCGCAATCCAAGCTCAACTGACCAGACTGAACCGAGAGATACGAGATGATTGACAACATCAGCTGGCTGGCGATTTATCCCGAGATCGTGCTGCTGGTCATGGCTTGCGTGATTGCCCTGGTGGATCTGGGCGTCAGCAGCGCGCGCCGCACGGGAACCTACGTGCTCACCATGCTCACCCTGGCGGTGGTTGCCGCGCTCCAGGCCATGTACGCGAGCAGTGGCAACACCTTCTATGCCTGGGGCAACATGGTGGTCAGCGATGCCATGGGCAATTGGCTCAAGTGCTTCGCGACCGTGGCCGTGATGGTTTTGCTCGTCTATGGCCGTCCCTATGCCGCGGACCGCGACATGCTGCGTGGTGGTGAGTTGTTCACGCTGACCATGCTCGCTCTGCTGGGGATGTTTGTGCTGATCTCGGCCAACAACTTCCTGCTGATCTATCTGGGCCTGGAACTGCTCACGCTCTCCAGCTATGCCCTGGTGGCCCTGCGGCGCGACAACACCACGGCCACCGAGGCCGCGATGAAGTATTTCGTACTGGGCGCCATGGCCAGCGGCTTCCTGCTGTATGGCCTGTCCATGCTCTACGGCGCCACCGGTTCGCTGGACATCGGCCAGGTATTCAAGGCCATCAACGCGGGGCAGATCCGTCACCAAGTACTGGTGTTCGGCCTGGTGTTCGTGGTCGCCGGGCTGGCTTTCAAGATGGGCGTGGTTCCGTTCCATATGTGGGTGCCAGACGTCTACCAGGGCGCGCCCACGGCCGTGACGCTGTTCATCGGCAGCGCACCCAAGCTGGCCGCGTTCGCCATGACCATCCGCCTGCTGGTGGACGGCCTGTTGCCGCTGGCCATCGACTGGCAGCAGATGCTTGCGGTACTGGCCATCGGGTCGCTGCTGGTGGGTAACCTGGCTGCGATCATGCAGACCAATCTCAAGCGCATGCTGGCGTACTCGACGATCTCGCAGATGGCATTCGTGCTACTGGGCCTGATGTCGGGTGTGGTGCATGGCAACGTGGACGCCACCGCTGTGGAGAACGCCTACAGCTCCGCCATGTTCTACGTGGTGACCTATGTGCTCACCACGTTGGCGGCCTTCGGTGTGATCCTGCTGTTGGCGCGCGAAGGTTTTGAAAGCGAAGAAATTTCCGACCTGGCCGGTCTGAACCAGCGCAGCCCGCTGTACGCAGGCGTGATGGCCGTGTGTCTGTTCTCGATGGCCGGCATTCCGCCGCTGGTCGGTTTCTATGCCAAGCTGGCCGTGCTGCAAGCGCTGGTCGCGTCCGGGCAGGTACTGCACATCGCCTTGGCGGTATTCGCCGTCATGATGTCGTTGATCGGCGCGTTTTACTACCTGCGCGTGGTGAAGGTGATGTACTTCGACGCACCATTGACTGCTACCAGCGTGTCCGCACCGTTGGACGTGCGTGTGGTGCTGACCATCAATGGCGCTCTGGTCCTGGTCCTGGGATTGCTGCCGGGTGGGCTGATGGCCCTGTGCGCCGATGCCATCGTGCGCGCCCTCGCCACCTGACCGGGCGCCGCGGCTGCCATGACCCAGACGGGGGCCATCTGGCTGGTAATTTTGGCCGCCCTTGTGGCGGCCAATCTCCCTTTCATCAATGACCGGTGGCTGGTCGTCGGCGCGCGCGCCCGGGAAGGCAAACCCTTCTTCGTCCGCGCGCTGGAATTGGTGTTGCTGTACTTCCTGGTCGGTGGTCTGGCGTTGGCGCTCGAAAAACGGGCGGGGCAGATTGCGCCCCAGGGCTGGGAGTTCTACGCGGTCACCGGGGCGTTGTTCGTGACGCTGGCATTTCCGGGGTTCGTCTACCGCTACCTGATGCGTCGCCGCGACCGCAGCGCCGCCGAGGACTGATGAGGGTTGGCCTTGAAGGTACTCGACCTGCTGTGTTCGCTCGACCACACGTTTGAAGGCTGGTTTGCGAGTGAGGGGGACTTTCACAGCCAGCAGACACGTGGCCTGGTGCAGTGTCCGATGTGCGGAGACTCGCAGGTGCGCAAGGGGGTGAGCGCTCCCCGGTTGAACCTGAGCACCGGGGCCTCCACATCGCGGCAAGCCCCTGCGACGGCTCCCGCTCCCGTTCCGCCAGAAGGGGTATCTGCCGCCTTTCAGGCCGCATGGCTTGCCATGGCGCGCCGGGTCATGGCGCAGACCGAGGACGTGGGAGACCGTTTCGCATCCGAGGCACGCCGCATGCACTACGGCGAGGCGGAAGAGCGCGGCATACGCGGCCAAGCGACGCCCCAGGAAACCGCCGAGCTGCTGGATGAGGGTATTGCAGTGCTGCCGCTGGCGTTACCGCAGGCAGCGAAAGAGCCTCTGCACTAGGGTTTTTGGCTCTGGCTGGCTCTAGCGCGTCGGCGCCGCCCCCACTGACCCTTCAACGCGAGAACTGCAGCGCTGCCAAGCGGGCATAGACGCCGCCCTGATGCAGCAAGTCCTCGTGCCGCCCCTGCTCGACGATGCTTCCATGGTCCATGACCACGATGCGGTCCGCATGCTGGACGGTGGCCAGCCGGTGGGCGATGACCAGGGTAATACGTTGGCGGGAATGCTGGCGAAGCGCGGCGTCCAGCGCAAGCTGCACGGCACGCTCGCTGTGCGCGTCCAGGGCGCTTGTGGCCTCGTCCAGGAGCAGTACGGGGGCGTTCTTCAGCAGCGCGCGGGCTATGGCAATGCGCTGGCGTTGGCCTCCTGAGAGGCGCACGCCATGCTCGCCGAGAAAGGTGTCGTACCCCTGCGGCAGCGCGTCGATGAATTCATGGGCAAATGCGGCGCGTGCCGCTGCTTCCACGGCGTGCCGGCTCGCCTGCGGATCGCCATAGCGGATATTGTCCAGGGCCGATGCGGAAAAAATCTCGGCGTCTTGCGGAACCACGCCAATGTGGCTTCGCAGCACCTGCGGGTCCATGTCGCGCAAATCCACGCCACCCAACGTGATGCGGCCCTCGCTCACGTCGTAGAAGCGTTGCAGCAATTGAAAGACGGTGGACTTGCCGGCGCCGCTGCTGCCTACCAACGCAACGGTTTCTCCTGGCAGCAGGCGCAGGTCGAAGTGGCGCAGCGCGGGTGGCACGGGGCGCGAGGGATAGGAGAAGCCTACGCCCGTGAACTCGATCGAAAGGTCTGTGGCCCGCGGCATGGCGGGCCGGGATGGTGCGGCAAGCGTGGGGCGTGTTGCGAGCAGTTCCATCAGCCGCTCCATCGCACCCGCGGCGCGCAACAGGTCGCCATAGACCTCGCCCAGCACGGCTACGGCACCCGCGAGAAACATCGCATAGAGAATGGTCTGCCCCAGTTGCCCGGCCGACAGCGTCCCTGCAAGGACCGCCTGGGCCCCGAGATACAACCCCCACAGCAACAGCGCGGCGCTGGCAATGATGATGAAGGCCATCAGCGCTGCACGGGCGCCGCTGCGGCGCAGGGCTGCGCGCAGCGCACTCTCCGTAGCCGCCGCGAAGCGGGCGGCCTCGCGCGCTTCTGCGGTGTAGCTTTGCACCACGGGAATGGCGCCCAACACCTCTGCGGCGATGGCGCTGGCATCTGCCACGCGGTCCTGGCTTGCGCGTGACAGACGCCGAACACGCCGTCCGATCCACATCGACGGCAGCACGATGGCGACGATGGCCCCGAAGGCGAGCGCCATCACGTAGGGTGTGCTCCAGATCAGCATGCCCAGCGCCCCGGCGCCCAGCACGGCATTGCGCAGCCCCATGGACAGCGATGAGCCCACGACGGTCTGCACCAGTGTCGTGTCGGCCGTGAGGCGCGACAGCACTTCCCCCGTTTGCGTGGTTTCAAAGAACTCCGGGCTCTGCCGCAGCACGTGTGCGTAGACGGCGTTGCGCAGATCTGCCGTGACGCGTTCGCCCAGCCAGCTCATGAGGTAGTAGCGTGCGGCCGACGCCAATCCAAGTGCCACGGCGACCGCGAACAGCACTGCAAAGTGCGTGCGCAAGGCCGGTGCGCCGACGCCCTTTCCCCCCGGGGTGGCAGCGCTAATCGCGCCATCGATCAATTGACGCAGGGCCGTGGGAAAGGCCAGCGTTGCCAAGGCGGCGAGCAGCAGAAACGCCATCGCGCCAGCGAGGTGTATCCGATAGGGACGCAGGAACGGCGCCAGTTCCCTCATCAGGTGGCGCATGTCCTGGGGTTTTTTCTGAGCGTTGGTGGACCTTGCCATGCGCCAGTGTAGGGCGGAAGAGTCGCTGGGTTACGCGGCGCCGAAGCGGTCCACGAACGCCGCTGCAAAGGCCGGGCCACCACTGAGGGTCAGCGTCAAGGTCACCCACGCCTGGGGCTGGGATTGTGGTCGTGGATGAATTTGCCGTTCGTGGATGTCGAACCCCAGCGCCAGCAAGGGCAACCCGTCGCGCTCGCACTGCAGGTCGTAGTCCCACAGTCCTCCCGTCTCGACCGGGCCGCGCAGAGCGCCGAACTCGGTGTGCGCCCAGTCCAGCAGCGCTGTAATCTCCGCTAGCAGCTCGGGCAGGCGATCCGTGGGCACGCTCGCCACGGCATCCCAGGTGGCCGTGCCTTCCTCATCCTCGCTGTAGTCAAAATCCAGAAAATGCAAAGTCATGCGACAACCCAGCCCTGTGATGCGGGCGCTGTTTCTTCAGGAGAAATCATGCTGAAGTGCCCCGAGCCTATTGCATCCCCGCCCGCGTTGCGGGCCGACGGGATCTGCTTCGGCTTTGCGCAACGGCCCTTGTTCCAGCATTGGAGCGCGGATTTTCCCGCAGGCCTGGTGCTGGTGCAGGGTGGGGACGGGGCGGGCAAGACCAGCCTGTTGCGCCTGATGGCCGGAGAGTGGGCGCCGCAGGCCGGGCGGATGCTGCTGCATGGCACGAGCGCGACTCAGAATCCTGCGCAATACCGGGCACAGGTCTTTTGGCGCGACCCGCGCGCGCCGTGGCCGCAGGCGATGACGGCGCGGGACTGGGCCGCCGGGCTGCGCACGGTCCATGCGCGCTGGTCCGAGGAGGACTGGCACGCCCACGTCGTGGGCTGGGGCATTGCCGGGCATTTGCACAAGGCCATGCACCAGCTTTCCGCAGGCAGCCAGCGCAAGGTGCTGATGGCCGGTGCACTGGCCAGCGGCGCCCCACTGACATTGCTGGATGAGCCGCTGGCCGGCCTGGACAAGGCGTCCATTGCCTACCTGCTGCAGGCGCTGCAGCGGGAGGCAAGTGCACCCCGCACCGCTGGGCGCGTGTTAGTAGTGGCGCATTACGATGCGTTGGGCGATCTGCCCTGGCGCCACCGGGTGGTACTGCCGGAATAAACTGGCGCACCTTTTCCCGCGCCCGCTGGCGCAAGGAGTTGTCGTGGAAGCCCTGCTGTTTGCCCCCGCCGCCGTTGCCATTGCGCTCACGCCCGGCCCCAACAATTTCTGCGGGCTCAACAACGGCATCCGCGCCGGTGTCGCAGCCGCGCTGATCGCGACCGTGGGGCGGGTGGCCGCATTCGCCATTTTCCTCAGTGTCTCGGCCGTGGGATTGGGGGCCATGCTGCTGGCTTCGGAGGCCGCATTCACGGCCGTCAAATGGGCCGGCGCCGTTTATTTGTTTTGGATTGGCTGGCGCGCATGGCGCAGCCGGGAGTTCGGTGGCGCGGCGCTGGTCGAGGGAGATGAGGCACCCGCACCCGCGCGCGCCTCGGTGCGCGCCCTGATGGCACAGGAGTTCCTGCTGGGCATCACCAACCCCAAGGCCATCATCCTCTTTGCGGCCATCTTCCCGCAGTTCATCGATCCGGCACAGCCCGCGGCGCGGCAGTTCTTGGTGCTGGGCAGCATCTACCTGATGGCGGAATTCGTGGCCACAGCGGTGTATGCCACGTGCGGGCGGCAGATCCGCCGCGTGATTCGCACGCAGCGCGGCGTGGTGCGGCTGAACCGTGCCACAGGTGGCTTCTTCATGGGAGCTGGCGGCTTGTTGCTGACGGCCAACCGCTAAAAAAAAGCCGGCCCAGGGGCCGGCTTGCGCGGTGTGCCGCAGGCGCGGGGCCTGCGCAGGAGTATCAGACCACGCCTTGCGCCAGCATGGCGTCGGCCACCTTCACGAAGCCAGCCACGTTGGCACCGTTGATGTAACTCACGCTGCCATCGGCGCGCTTGCCGTATTGCAGGCAGGCGGCGTGGATGCCCTGCATGATCTGGAGCAGGCGCGCATCCACTTCGTCGCGGGTCCACGACAGACGCATCGCGTTCTGGCTCATTTCCAGGCCCGAGGTGGCCACGCCACCGGCGTTGCTGGCCTTGCCCGGTGCGTACAGCACGCCCGCCTGCTCGAACAGCTTGGCTGCCTCGTTGGTCGAGGGCATGTTGGCGCCTTCGGCCACGCACAGCACGCCGTTCTTGATGAGGGTGCGGGCGTCGTCTTCATGAAGCTCGTTTTGCGTAGCGCAGGGCAGAGCCACGTCCACCTTGACATGCCAGGGACGCACGCCGGCTTCGAACTTCACACCGGTGCGGGCGGCGTAGTCGCTCACGCGGCCGTAATGGTGGTTCTTTACGTCCATCAGGATGGCCAGCTTCTCGGGGGTGAAGCCGTCTTCGTCGATGATGGTGCCGCTGGAGTCCGACACGGTGATGACCTTGGCGCCGAGTTGCATGGCCTTTTCCACGGCGTACTGGGCCACGTTGCCCGAGCCGGACACGGACACGCGCAGGCCGTCGAAGCTGCGGCCGCGGGTCTTGAGCATCTCGTCGGCGAAGTACACCGTGCCGTAGCCGGTGGCCTCGGGGCGGATCAGCGAGCCGCCGAAGGCCAGGCCCTTGCCCGTGAACACGCTGGCGGCGTTGTTGGCCAGCTTCTTGTACATGCCCGCCATGAAACCGACCTCACGGCCGCCCACCCCGATATCACCCGCGGGCACGTCGGTGTCGGGACCCACGTGGCGGAACAGCTCCGTCACGAAGGCCTGGCAAAAGCGCATGACTTCGGCCGGGCTCTTGCCCTTGGGGTCGAAGTCCGAGCCACCCTTGCCGCCGCCCATGGGCAGCGTGGTCAGCGCGTTCTTGAAGGTCTGCTCGAAGGCCAGGAACTTCAGCACCGACAGGTTTACCGAGGGGTGAAAGCGCAGGCCGCCCTTGTAAGGGCCGATCGCCATGCTGTGCTGGATGCGATAGCCGCGGTTGATATGCACATTGCCGTGATCGTCGAACCAGGACACGCGGAACATCACCACCCGCTCGGGCTCCACCAGGCGCTCCAGCAGGCCTTGCTCGGCATAGCGCGGGTTCTTTTCGATGAACGGCCACAGGCTTTCCATGACCTCGGTCACGGCTTGCAGGTATTCAGGCTGGCCGGGGTTGCGCTGTGCAACCTGTTCAAGGAAATGGCCCACGGATTGGTGCTTCATAAGGACTTTCTGCTCAAGGGAAATTTAGCGATGCGGCAATGCAGCATCGAATTATGTCAAAACGACATGTGGTTATGCACCATTTTGGATTTGATGCCCCGCAATGGGACAGGTTTTCGGGGTTGTCGCGCGTTGCTGGTGCGTTTTCTTGCGCGCTTTTTGTGCGAAATCGGCGGCGAATGCCCTGTTGCGCGGGATTGCGCAACGGTTTGACAGGGGCACGGCTGCGCCGCCCTGGGCACCGCCAAAGCAGCGCTGGCAGTGCAAGGCAGTCGGGGAAGAAGGGAATGCCGCTGGGTGGTAGCGGCGTGAGAGGGTGTGTGGATGCGCTCAGCGCCCGCGCAGGAACAGCGCGTCCAGCTCTTTCATGCTGAGCTGGCGCCAGGTGGGGCGGCCGTGGTTGCACTGGTCGGAGCGATCGGTGACTTCCATCTGGCGCAGCAGGGCGTTCATCTCGTCCAGCGTCAGCCGGCGATTGGCCCGCACGGCGCCATGGCAGGCCATGGTGGCAAGGATCTCGCTCTGCGCGCGCTGCACCACGGTGCTGGCGTCATGGGTGGCCAGCTCAGCCAGGACGCTGCGCGCCAGCTCCACGGGGTTGCCCTGGGCCAGCGTGGTGGGCACGGCGCGCACGGCCAGGGTGCGCGGCGAGAACGGCACGACCTCCAGTCCCAGCCGGGCCAACGTGTCGGCATGCGCCTCGGCGGTCGCCACCTCTTCGGGGGTGGCGGCAAAGGTGGCGGGGATGAGCAGTGGCTGGCTGGCGATGCGTGCACCTTGGTCCACCTGGGCCTTGAGCCGCTCGTACACGATGCGTTCGTGCGCCGCATGCATGTCCACCACCACCAAGCCCTGCGCGCTTTCGGCCAGGATATACACGCCATGGACTTGCGCCACGGCGCGGCCCAGCGGCCAGGTGTGTGCATCCTCGACGTGCGCAGTCGCCATGTCGACGGCAGCCAATGGAGCCGCGCTGGCGGGCGAGAAGGACGGCGCCGTGGGCGCGCCTGGAGCGACCGGTGCCATGGCGGTGGTTGCCGGCATACCGGGCGGTGGCGCAGCCGTGGATGTGCCCCATAGAGCTTGCAGGTCAGAGACCTTGTGGCCTGCGCGCTCTTCAAATTTGATAGCTGCTTGCGCTTGCCAATAGGGGGGATGAGCCGGGTTTCTATCTGAATCGCCCACGGATGGAGCGGCAGGTGCTACAGAAGTTGAAGCGGCAGCCGCCAGCGCCTGCGCGCGCGGCGCCGCCAGAGCGTTCTCCACCGCGTGGCGCACGGCCTGGTGCACCTCCCGGCTGTCGCGAAAGCGCACCTCGATCTTGGTCGGGTGCACGTTCACGTCCACACGCTGTGGGTCGATCTGTACGTACAGCGCGTATACCGGCTGCTTGTGGCCGTGCAGCACGTCCTCGTAGGCGCTGCGCGCGGCATGCGTGAGCACCTTGTCGCGCACGAAGCGGCCGTTCACGTAGCAGAACTGCTGGTCTGCACGCGAACGGGCGGCGTCGGGCAGCCCGGCGCGGCCCGTCACCGTGACTGCGCCCAGGCGCAGGTGCACAGGCACGGAGTCGCGGATGAAGTCCTCGCCCAGCACGTCGCTCAGGCGCTGCTGCAGGGCCTGCTGGCGTTTGCCCTCGTCCGCTGTGGCAGCGGGGGTCAGGGTGGCGCGCCATTGCTCCACCAGCTTGCCTTCGTGCCAGATGGCAAAGCCCACGTCGGGCCGCGCCAGCGCATGGCGGCGCACGGCCTCGATGCAGTGGGCGAGCTCGGTCGCGTCGGTCTTGAGGAACTTGCGCCGCGCGGGCGTGGAGAAGAACAACTCCTTGACCTCCACGGTCGTGCCACGGCTGCGTGCCGCGGGGCGCAGCTCGCCGCTGCGCGCATCCAGCAGAAAGGCGCTGGCCTGCTGCGCGGTGCGCGACAGCAGTGCCACCTCGGACACCGACGCGATGGCGGCCAGTGCCTCGCCGCGAAAACCCATGGTGGCGACCGATTCCAGGTCGTGCAGGTTGGTGATCTTGCTCGTGGCGTGGCGGCGCAGGGCCACCGGCAGCTCATCCTGCGGGATGCCGCTGCCGTCGTCCTCCACGGCGATCAGGCGCACGCCGCCGGCCAGCAGGCGCACGGTGATCTGGGTGGCGCCCGCATCCAGGGCGTTGTCCACCAGCTCGCGCACGGCAGAGGCGGGGCGCTCCACCACTTCGCCCGCCGCGATCTGGCTGATGAGTTCGTCGGGCAGGTCGCGGATGGGGCGCCGGGGCGCGGGGGCGAGGGCGGTGTCGGAAGGCTGTACGGTCACGCGGGGATTTTAGGTGGCGATGCGACCGCGGGTGCTGTGAGGGTCAGTGGCGGTGGCGGTAGCCGCGGTCGTTGTTGCGGCCGACCTCGTTGCCGATCAGCGCGCCGGCGGCGGCGCCGCCCACGGTACCCAGCGTGGAGCCAAACACCGCGCTGCCCACCAGGCCGCCGGCCACGGCGCCGACGCCCGTGCCGATCTGTGCGTTGCTGGGCCGGTGGGCGCAGCCGCCCAGTGCAAGGGCGCCCGTGAGCAGTGCGGCAGTGGCGATCAGGCGGCTGTGGCGGAGGACGGTCATGGCGGTTCCTTTCGGGGAAATGGTCTTGTAATGAGGTGCGGCGCGGTGCGCACGCCGTGGGTGCACTATGGCGCGGCCGTGTGAAGTGTGCCCCGCGGTTTGTTTGCCAATTGCCAACAAGTGTGAGCAATTGCCAATGGTGGCGTGGTGCAACCAGGGGCATTGGGGGCGCGGGTACATTACGGCGCACTTCGCCAACGGGAGGTTTGTGTTTTGGAAGTCTTTGCGTTCCTGATCGATTTCATCCTGCATGTGGACAAGCATCTCGCCGCCTTCGTGGCCAGCTATGGCCCCTGGGTGTACGCGCTGCTGTTCATCATCGTGTTCGTGGAGACGGGCGTGGTGGTCATGCCCTTTCTGCCGGGTGACTCGCTGCTGTTCGTGGTGGGGGCGCTCAGCGGTGCAGGGTTGATGAACTTCCCGCTGGCCTGTGCGGTTCTGCTGGCTGCGGCGATCCTGGGCGACCAGTGCAACTACAGCATCGGGCGCTATTTCGGACCCAAGGTATTCCAGTGGGAAAGCTCGCGCTGGTTCAACAAGAAGGCCTTCGACCAGGCCCATGCGTTCTATGAGCGCTATGGCGGCATCACCATCGTGCTGGCGCGCTTCATGCCCTTCATCCGCACGTTCGCTCCCTTCGTGGGCGGCGTGGCGGCCATGGGGCGGTGCAAGTTCACGGCCTACAACGTCGGTGGTGCGGTACTGTGGGTCGTGGGCATCTGCACGGCGGGGTACTTCTTTGGAAACATGGCCTGGGTGCAGCGGCATCTGGACAAGATCATCTGGGCCATGATCTTCATCCCCGGCCTGATTGCCATCTTTGGCGCATGGCGCGCCGGGCGCAAGGCTCAAGGAACTGCGGTTGCTATTGAATAGATAGCTGGTGGCGCTTACTAGAAGCGCGTTAAGGCCATATTCCATATAAAACGCCACCGCCTCGCGAGAGGGGTGGCGTTCTGCATGGTGAGGCTCTCAGGCGCGCCGTCAACGGCGGCGATCGCGGTCCCGGTCCTCACCCAGTTCGTGGCCGATCAGCGCGCCAGCGGCGGCGCCGCCAATGGTGGCGGCCGTGCCGCCCACGGCGCTACCGAGTGCGCCGCCAGCCACGGCGCCGACACCGGTGCCGATCTGGGCGTTGGTGGGATTGGACGAGCAGCCCACCAGGCCCAGGGCGGCTGCGCAGGCGGCGGCGGAGAGAAGGTGGCGGTATTGCATGGTGGCTCCTTATGGTCAACAGACCCCGGTGTGGGGCCGTGACTCAACTGTCACCCCGCCGGCCCGGTGCCGGTGTAGGCCCGTCTTGCCGGCGCGTGTAGGACGCGGCGGCCCTCGGCCTAACCCGGCGCGAGACAGATCGTCACCAGCAGCGAGGCGTCCTGCAGCGCCCGCAGCACATGCGGAATGCGCGGCACCAGGTGCAGGAAGTCGCCTTCGCGCAGGGTATGCGACTGCGCGCCGGCCTGGAAAAGCACCTCGCCCTCCAGGCACAGCAGCGTGATTTCGCCCGGTGCGTCGTGCTGGTGCTGCTCTTTACCGGCGGGCAGCACCACGCGGATCACTTCCAGCTGGCCGGCCTTGATGAGGGCGCAGGTGGGCGTGTCGTGCAGGCGCGGCCCCAGGGGCCGGAGGCTGACGACTTCGCAGGACTGGGCGTGGGGCAGTGCCATGGCGGTCTCCTGGCCGCCGGCACGGCCGCGCTGCTCAGACGGTGCGGCTGCGCGCCAGCGGCGGGTTTTTCGCGAAGTATCGGACGATGCCGCGCATCAGCGCGTCGGCCAATTGCTCTTGATACGCGGCGGACCGCAGCTTGGACTCTTCCTCGGGGTTGCTGATGAAGGCCGTCTCCACCAGCACGCTGGGAATGTCGGGCGCCTTGAGCACGGCAAAGCCCGCCTGCTCCACGCGCGGCTTGTGCAGCTTGGCCATGCCGCCGATCTCGCCCAGCAGCACGCTGCCGAGCTTCAGGCTGTCGTTGATCTGCGCCGTGGTGCTCATGTCCAGCAGCGCGCGCTGCACATGGCGGTCCTGCTGAGCGCCCAGGTTCACGCCGCCGATCAGGTCGGCCTCGTTCTCCTTGTTGGCCAGCCAGCGCGCGGCCGAGCTGGACGCGCCGCCCTGGCTCAGCGCGAACACGCTGGCGCCGCGTGCCGACGGGGTGGTGAAGGCGTCGGCGTGGATGGACACGAACAGGTCCGCCTGCACGCGCCGCGCCTTGTCCACGCGCGCCGCCAGCGGCACGAAGAAGTCACCGTCGCGCGTGAGGAAGGCGCGCATGGGGTTGCCGCCCACCTGCGTGGCATTGATGCGGTCACGCAGCAGGTGCGCCACTTTCAGCACCACGTCCTTTTCGCGCGTGCCGCGCGGGCCGATGGCGCCCGGGTCTTCGCCGCCGTGGCCGGGGTCCAGCGCGATGATGATGAGGCGGTCGGTGGAATACGCCGCGCGGGCCGTCGTAGGCGGGGTGGCGGGCGCGGCAGGGCGTGCCGGGGCGGCGGTTGCCGGCGCCACGGGTGCGGTTGCCACCGCCGTGCCCGGCACGGGCAGGGCAGGGGGCATGGCCTGCGGTGCGGAATGCCGTGCGATCAGGTCACCCAGAGGGTCCGTCAATGGGGTGACTGCCATGGCGCGCCCCGTACCCGCGCTGCCGGGCAGCGGCGCGGTGGCATCGCGCAGCCGCTCGGCGATCAGTGCCTCCAGCGGGTCGGGCGGCTGCGCGGGATACAGGTCGAACACCAGCCGGTGCTGGTACGCGGCCACGGGCTGCAGCGTGAAGACCTGCGGCCGCGCCGCCTGCTTCAGGTCCACCACCAGGCGCACCACGCCGGGCGCGTTCTGGCCCACGCGGATGCCGGCGATGTTGGGGTCGTCTGCGCGCACCTTGGCGACCAGTTCGCGCAGCGAGGGGTTGAGGTCGATACCCTCGATGTCCACGGCCAGGCGCGGCGGCGTGTCCACGAAGGTCTGGCGGGCCGTGAGCGCGCGGTCCGATTCGATGGTCACCCGTGAATAGTCGGGCGCGGGCCAGACACGCACCGCGACGATGGTGGCGCCGCGTGCGATCTGCTGCGTGCCCAGCAGCAGCACCAGGCTACCCGCGCGCAGCAGGGTGCGGCGGCTGTGAAGGGGGGAAGGGCGGCGGGCATCGCTCATGGGGTGTCCAGTCCTTGCAGTATGGCGCTGCCATGGGGCGTGTGGGCTCGCAGCGTCACGTGCCGGGCTGAATCATCCTCCGCTTCAATGTGAATAGCAATATCCGCAGGCGGGATGAGGGTTCCTGCATGGCCAGGCCACTCGGCCAGCTTCAGGCCGGGGCTGGCGAAGATGTCGCGAAAGCCTGCGTCTTCCCACTCGCGCGGGTCGCTGAAGCGGTAGAAGTCGAAGTGCCAGATGTTCAGTCCTGGTGCCTGGTGCGGCTCGACCACGGCGTAGGTGGGGCTCTTGACGCGCCCCTGCACGCCCAGGGCGCGCAGCAGGTGGCGCACCAGCGTGGTCTTGCCTGCACCCAGGTCGCCATGCAGGGCGATGAAGGCATTGCGCAGGCCGGGCTGCGCGGCCAGGCGCACGGCGAAGCGTGCCGTGTCCTCCTCGTCCTTCCATTGCAGCGACAGGCAGTGCGGCGTTTCTACAATCGGGTGTTGATGGTGTGCAGCAGTCAACTCGTTCCTCAAATACAAGGCTGGGCCCGCGAGCTGGGATTTTCCCAAATCAAGGTGGCCGGCGTGGACTTGTCCTCCGCCGAGCCCGGATTGATGCAATGGCTGGCCCAAGGGTTCCATGGCGAGATGCATTACATGGCGGCGCATGGCCTGAAGCGTGCCCGCCCGGCGGAGCTGGTGCCCGGCACCGTGAGCGTGATCACTGCGCGCATGGACTACCTGCCGCGCGCGATGGCGCTGGAAGCCTCCGAAGGCTGGCAGGCCATTGAACTTGGCCGGCTGGCGCGACCCACCGAGGCGGTGGTTTCCGTCTACGCCCGGGGGCGCGACTACCACAAGGTGCTGCGCGCGCGGCTGCAAAAGCTCAGCGACCGTGTCGCCGAGGCAGTAGGGCCCTTTGGCCACCGCGTGTTCACCGACTCGGCGCCGGTGCTGGAGGCCGAGCTTGCGCGCCGCAGCGGCCAGGGCTGGCGCGGCAAGCACACACTGGTGCTGAGCCGCGAGGCCGGCTCGATGTTCTTTCTGGGCGAGATCTATGTGGATATGCCCCTTGAACCCACCGAGCCCGTCACGCACCACTGTGGCAGTTGCGAGGCATGTATCGATGTCTGCCCCACGCAGGCCATCATCGCGCCGTACCGCCTGGATGCGCGCCGCTGCATCTCCTACCTCACCATCGAGCACGCCGGGCACATTCCGCTGGAGTTGCGCCCGCTCATGGGCAACCGCATCTATGGCTGCGACGACTGCCAGCTCATCTGCCCGTGGAACAAGTTCGCGCAGACCAGCAGCCTGCCCGATTTCGATGTGCGCGCGGGGCTGGTGGGGCAGCAGCTCGTGCATCTGTTTACGTGGGACGAGGAGACCTTCCTGCGCATGACCGAGGGCGGCCCGATCCGTCGCATCGGCCATGAGCGCTGGCTGCGCAACATCGCCGTGGCGCTGGGCAACGCGTTGCGCGCGACCCGCGACCCTGTCGTTCGCGCGGCGCTGGCCGCACGCGCTGATGACCCGAGCCCGCTGGTGCGCGAGCATGTGGCCTGGGCGCTGGCACAGGAAAACTGAATAAAAATGGCCTGCAACGCTTGCAGAACAAGCGCGAGTAGCTATTAATTAAATAGCGTCAACGCAACAAGCCCAGAGCGAAGGGCAGGCTCACCACCCCCAGCACCGTGGAGAGCGTGACCAAGCCCGCGACATACGCGCCGTTGTAGCCCATGCGCGCGGCGAGTACATAACAGGTGGATGCCGTGGACACGGCGCAGAACGCCATCAGCACCGAGGTCTGCGTGGCGTCCAGCCCCAGCAGATGCGCGAACCCCCAGGCGATCAGCGGCTGTGCCAGGTGGCGAATGGTCAGCACCGATGCAGACAGCAGCTTGCTGCGCGTGAGCAGGCCGAACTGCATGCCCGCGCCTGCCGCCATGAGCCCCAGCGCCAGCGACGCGGCGCTGATGCGACCCACCGTGGGCTCCAGCCACGGCGGAATGCGAAAGCCCAGCAGGTTGGCTGCCAGCCCCGTCGCCGTGGCGATGATCAGCGGGTTGCGCAGCAGTTCGCGCACGAAGCCCTGCTGGCCGCCGCGCGCCATGGGCCACACGGCGGCCACGTTCAGCAGCGGTACGCACACGCCAATCAGCACCGCCACCATGAGCAGGCCTTGCGCACCCGCCAGGCGCTCGGCCAGGGCCAGCACGATGAAGGAGTTGAAACGGAAGGCCACCTGCGCCGCCGCCGCGTGGTCGCGCCGGTCGATGTGCCTGCCCAGCCAGGGCAGGTGCGGCAGGCTGTAGGCCAGCACCACGCCGCACAGGCCCGTGCCCACGCCGGCCACCACCAGGCCGGTGGCCTCGCCCACGTTGATGGGGCTCTTGACGATGGACTGGAACAGCAGCACCGGGAACAGCAGGTAATACACCAGGCTTTCCACCGGCTGCCAGACGGAGCGGTTGAGGGGCGTGTAGCGGCACAGCAGGTAGCCGAACAGGATCAGCGAGAAATCCGGGAGAAGAAGCTGCACGTAACTCACGGCGCGCAGCATACCGTGGCGCTGCGGGCCGGCGGCGCGAATCATTGGGGAAACTCCCAACAAATCAGCGCGGCGCCCGCGGTGATCAAAGCGGCATGGCACCGTAGGATCGCCGCCTACCCCCTGTTTTTTCCACCAAACACAATTTGATGAGGAGATTTCGCATGCAACGTCGCAACCTGCTGGCTTTGGCGCTGGCGGCCACCGCGGGCACCGCCTTCGCCCAGGGCTACCCCAACAAGCCCGTCAAGCTGCTGGTGCCCTTCGCGCCCGGCGGCACCACCGACATCATCGCCCGCGTGATCGCCGACCCACTGTCGCGCGCGCTCGGCCAGTCGGTGGTGGTGGAGAACCGGGGCGGCGGCGGCGGCGTGATTGGCGCGCAGGAAACGGCGCGCGCAGCACCCGATGGGTACAACCTGGGCGTGGCCACCGTGTCCACCACGGCGGCCAATCCGGCCATCAACTCCAAGATCCCGTACAACCCGATCACGGACTTCACGCCCATCATCAACATCGCGGCCACGCCCAACATCATCGCGGTGCACCCCAGCTTCCCGGCCAAGGACTACAAGTCCTTCCTGGCGGAGATCCAGAAGAACCCCGGCAAGTACTCGTACGCGTCCTCGGGCACAGGCGGCATCGGCCACCTGCTGATGGAGCTGTACAAGAGCCTCACCAACAGCTTCGTCACGCACATTCCCTACCGCGGCGCGGGTCCGGCACTCAACGACACCGTGGCGGGTCAGGTGCCCATCATCTTCGACAACCTGCCCTCGGCGTTGCCTTTCATCAAGAGCGGCAAGCTCGTGCCCATCGTGGTGTCCGCGCCGCAGCGCGTGGCGGCGCTGCCCAATGTGCCCACCTTCAAGGAAGTGGGCCTGGAGCCGGTGAACCGCATGGCCTACTACGGCATCCTGGGTCCCAAGAACCTGCCCAAGGAGGTGGTGGACAAGATCAACGGCGGCGTGAAGAAGGCGCTCGAAGATGCCGCCGTGCGCAAGCGCATCGAGGACACCGACTCGATCATCGTCGCCAACACGCCCGAGCAGTTCGCCGAGCAGATCAAGGCCGAGTTCGGCGTGTACAAGCAGGTGGTGCAGAAGCAGAAGCTCACGCTGGAATAAGCGCGCCCCCAGCCCTCTGAAAAACGCCCGCCTGCCGCGGGCGTTTTTTTGATGCTATGGTTTTCGCCATGTTGCCCGACAGCCAGAACGCCATAGACCCCTTCATCGACGCCCTGTGGCTGGAGGACGGCCTGTCGCGCAACACGCTGGCCGCCTACCGCCGGGACCTCACGCTGTATGCCCAATGGCTGGCGCAGCAGAACCCTCCGCTGGCGCTGGATGCCACGGCCGAGCACCACCTGCAGGGCTACTTCGCTGCCCGCCACGCGCAAACGCGCGCCACGTCGGCCAACCGCCGCCTCACCGTGCTGCGGCGCTACTTTCACTGGGCATTGCGCGAGCGGCGCATCGAAGCCGATCCCACAGTGCGCCTGCAGGCCGCGCGCCAGCCGCTGCGCGTGCCTAAGACGCTGACGCAGGCGCAGGTGGAGGCCCTGCTGCATGCGCCGGACGATGCCACGCCGCTGGGCCTGCGCGACCGCACCATGTTGGAGCTGATGTACGCGAGCGGCCTGCGCGTGAGCGAGCTGGTCACGCTGAAAACCTTCCACCTGGGGCTGGCCGAAGGCGTGCTGCGCGTCATGGGCAAGGGCGGCAAGGAGCGGCTGGTGCCCTTTGGCGAAGAGGCGCACCGCTGGCTGCAGCGCTACCTGGCCGAGGGGCGTGGCGCCATCCTGGGCGGGCAGCAAACGGATGACCTGTTCGTCACGCAGCGCGGCGCGGCCATGTCGCGCGTGATGTTCTGGGTCATCGTCAAGAAATGCGCGCAGGCTGCAGGCATCACCGCGCCGCTGTCGCCCCACACGCTGCGCCATGCCTTTGCCACGCACCTGTTGAACCACGGTGCGGACCTGCGCGTGGTGCAACTGCTGCTGGGCCACGCCGACATTTCCACCACCACCATCTACACCCACGTGGCGCGCGAGCGGCTGAAGGCGTTGCATGCGCAGCACCATCCGCGCGGTTGAAGGGGCATGGCGCGGAGTGCCGGCGGACAGCGGCAAACGGGTGAAAAATCGCGCTCTTTCTTGAAACTCTGGAGTTGCAATGACAGATTCCGTGCGCCGTCGCGTGCTGGCCTCCCTCGCGCTGGCTGCCGCGCTGCCCCTGGGCGCGCAGGCCCAGACTTGGCCCGCCAAGCCCATCCGCATCATCGTGGCCTATCCCGCGGGCGGCGTCAGCGACGTGGTCGCCCGCGCGTTGGGCGACAAACTGTCCGAACGCCTGGGCACGGCCGTGGTGGTGGAGAACAAGGCCGGCGCGGGCGGCACCATCGGCATGGACGCGGTGGCCAAGGCGGCGCCCGATGGCTACACGCTGGGCTTCTCGGCGATCAGCCCGCTGGTGCTCAACCCGCACCTGGGCACGCCGCCGTACGACGCAACGCGCGACATCGTGCCCGTGGCCAGCGTGATGTACTCGCCCGTGCTGTTGTTGGGCACGCAGGCCGCCAAGGAGCGTGACTTCCGCAGCCTGCTGGCGACCGCCAAGGCGCAGCCGGGCCAGGTGCGATGGGCCACATCGGGGCTGGCGTCGCTGGGCCACATCATGCTGGAACACATCATGCAGGGCAGCGGCGTGCAGATCACGCACGTGCCCTACAAGGGCGGCGGGCAACAACTGAACGATGCGCTTTCGGGTCAGTTCGAGGTGCTGTCCACCAACGCCGGCCCGGCCGTGATGCAGCAGATCAAGGCGGGCAAGCTGCACCCGCTGGCCGTGGGTGCGCCCGCGCGGCTGACCACCCTGCCGAACGTGCCCACGCTGGGCGAACTGGGCCTGCCCGCGGCCAACCTGAATTCGGTGTTCGGCATGTTCGCGCCAGCGGGCGTGCCGGCCGCGGTGCTGGAGCGCTTGAATGCCGAGATCAACCGTGCGCTGGCGCTGCCCGACATCCAGGCGCGCCTGGAGGCTTCGGACAACGTGCCCACGGGCGGCAGCGCCGAGGCATTTCGCCGGCAGATCGCGGCGGAGTCGCAGCGCAACGCGCGCATCATCCGCGCCGCCAACATCCGCCTGAACTGACGGCTGCCCCCGTGCGCGCGCCGGCCGGCCCGCGCACAGGGGGCATCGGGTTTATTCGTCGGCCGTCAGGCTCTCGGCCCAGGCCAGTGCCTGCAGGTGGGCCCAGTTGACCTGGCGGTTGGACAGGTGCAGCGCTTCGGCCGTGCGCGCGAAAGCCTCGTCGTCACCGCTTTCGCAGGCCTTGGTGAGCTCCAGGAAGGGGGCGAACACGCCCTTGTTGTGCAGCAGTGCGTCAAGCACCGGCTGGGGCAGGGCCACCGTTTCCAGGGCGCGCTCCAGCGGCACGCCCAGCATCGCATCCAGCAGTGAGAAGACCCCCACCACGAAGGCGTTGTCGCATTCCTCGGGGGGCAGCAGCTCGGCGGCCAGCAGTTCCATGAGGCGGCCGCGCACCACGGCCGTCTGGCCCACGGCGGGCGGCGAGCCGCTGGCGCGCGAGGTGGTCATCAACAGTGCCGCCCAGCGGAACAGCTTCTTCAGGCCCAGGATCATCACCGCGTGACGGAACGAGGTCACCTCGCACGACAGGCCGAAGCCCGAGGAATTGATGAAACGCAGCAGGTTGAAGGACAGCGTGGGGTCCTTCTTGAGCAGCTCCTCGATCTCTCCGGTGCTGGCCTGCTGGCGCACCAGGTTGATGAGCTGGATGATGGTCGCCTGCGAGGGTCGGATGGTTTGCGCCTTGACCAGCGAGGGCTGCGCGAACCAGTAGCCCTGGAACAGCTTCACGCCCAGCGAAGCCATGCGCTGGTACTGTTCGGCCGTTTCTACCTTCTCGGCCACCAGGGTGGCCTGCGAGTGGGCCTGGGCGAACTTCACGAGCGGCTCGGCGAGCTCCGGCTTGAAGGCCTGCATGTCCAGCTTGATGAACGAGGCCAGAGGCACCCAGCTGCTGTAGGCGCGCCGCAGCACGTCCTGGCTGAAGGCCAGCCGAAAGCCGCGCGTGCGCACCGCTTGCAGCGTGGGGATGTACTGCTCGATCTGCTCGGCCGTGGCCTGGGCGCCGAGTGTGGGTACTTCCAGCACCACTTTTTCAGGGTGGATCAGCTCCAGGTGTCCGCCGGCCAGGCTGTCGTGCGTGCAATTGATGAAGACGGTTTTCTTGCCCACCAGCGCCTCGGAGCCCGCATACGACAGCGCGTTGAACAGCAGCGCCGCATCGCTGGCGGCGGTGTGCGCGTCCGCGGCGGTGGACCGGTCGAACAGTTCGTAGCCAAAGACGGTGCGCTGTTCGTCCAGGATGGCCTGTCGTGCGATGACGACCTGGTTCTGCGCCTCGGTGGCCTCGGGTGACGGCTGGGCGGAATCGGCGGGGAGCTGTGCGGCGGTGTCTGGAAGGCTCGACATGGATGGCGTGGGAAGTTCGTTGGATTCTAGGAGGTCGGCGCGGCAGTGGCTCAGGCGGGCGCCATCTGGTCCGCCCAGGCCAGGGCTTGCAAGTGGGCCCAGTTGATCTGCTGGTTCGTCAGGTGGAGCGATTGGGCGATCTGGTCGAAGGTGTGGTCGTCGCTGGTCTCGCAGGCTTCGGCCAGTGTCAGCAGCTGGCCGTACACGTTGCTGCGTTGTAGCAGGGCAGTGGACAGCTCTTCGGGCAGGTTGAGCAGCCCCACGGCGGAGGCCAGCGGCATGCCGAGCATCTGGTCCAGCATGGAGAAGATGCCGATCACGAACGCCTGGTCGGCTTCTTCGGCGGGCAGAAATTCCTGGGCCAGCAGTTCCATGAGGCGGCCGCGCACCACGGCCGTCTGTCCCACGGCCGGGGGCGTACCGCCGCTGCGCACCGCCGTGAGCAGCAGGGCGGCCCAGCGGAACAGCTTCTTGAGTCCCAGCAGCAGCACCGCCTGGCGAAAGGAGGTGATCTCGCGCGTCATGCCCAGCCCCGCGGAGTTGATCAGGCGCATCAGGTTGAAGGCCAGCCCAGCATCCTTTTTGAGGACCTCTTCGATCTCGTCGGTACTGGCCTGGCTGCGCACCAGGTTGAGCAGCTGCACGATGCTCGCCTGGCCGGGGGTGAGCAGTTTGGCCTCCACCAGCGTGGGACGCGAGAACCAGTAGCCCTGGAACATTTCCACGCCCATGGACGACACCATGTCGTACTGTTGCGCGGTTTCGAGCTTTTCCGCGATCAGTTCGGCCTGGGAATGGCGCCCCGCGTAGTTGATCAGCACCGCGAGCTGGTCGCGCGCAAGCACCGACATGTCGAGTTTGATGTAGTCGGCCAGCGGCAGCCAGGGCGCGTAGGTGGACTCCAGCACCGTGTGGTTGAAGGCGAGGTGAAAGCCGCGGCTGCGCAGCGCCTGCAGGATGGGAAGCCGCGCATGCACCTCGGCCGCGGCCACGTGGCCCAGCGGAGGGATCTCCAGCACCACCTTGTCGGGGTTCACCAGTTCCAGGTGCCCGCCCGTCAGGCTTTCGTGGGTGCAGTTCACGAAAATCAGCATCTTGCCCACCAGCTCTTCGGTGCCCGCATGCGACAGCGCGGTGAAGACCAGGATCACATCGCTGGCGGCCGTGTGGCCGACGGTGGAGCGCGAGCGGTTGAAGAGTTCGTAGCCGACGACCGCCTGTTGGCCGTTCATGATGGCCTGGCGGGCGATCATCGAGCCGGTGCTGCCAGCCTGGGAGGCGCCGGCCGCCGAGGGAGAAGCGGGAGGTGTGGGGTTCGTCATGGAATGCCTGGGCGTGTGCGGGATACCGGGCGATGCGGATGCCCGCCGCAGGCGCGAGGGCTGGCGGCAGCGGCGTGGCGTATCGCTGCTGGCATTGTAGGGAAGAACCCCCGATGGCTGGGGGATGGCAGTGCGGCTGGAGGCGATTCAGCCGTGCTGCAGCCAGCGCATCTCCGCCTCGCTGAAACCGGCTGCGCGGCGTGCCGCCTCGTTCAGCGGCGGCTTCGGGCGGGGGGCTTCGTAACGCTGGACCAGCGCGGCGTAGTGCGCCACGGGGTCCAGTCCGGCGCGCGTGCACAGCCAGCCGTACCAGTGGTTGCCGATGGCCACGTGGCCCACTTCCTCGCGCAGGATGGTGTCCAGGATCGCCACGGCGGCCAGCGCGTCCGGTGTACCGACCTGGCGCAGCTTGTGCTGGATCAGCGGCGTGGCGTCCAGTCCGCGCGCCTCCAGGGTGCGCGGCACCAGGGCCATGCGCGCCACGATGTCGTCGGCCGTCTTCTCGCACATGCTCCACAGGCCCTGGTGCGCGGGAAAGTCGCCATAGTCATGGTGCAGTTGCCGGCGCAGGTGGTCACGCAGCAGGCGAAAGTGCTTCGCCTCCTCGGCCGCCACGCGCAGCCAGTCGCGGTAGAACGTCTCGGGCATGCCCGCAAAGCGCCAGATGGCGTCCAGCGCGAGGTTGATGGCGTTGAACTCGATATGGGCGATGGCGTGGATCAGCACCGCGCGCCCCTCGGGCGTGGCGGGCGAGCGGCGTGCCACGGCGGTGTGGTGCAGCAACTGCGGCCGCGCGGGGCGGCCGGGCAGGGTGTCGGCGGGCGGGGCGGTGAGACGCGTTTCCGTCGCTATTGAAATGCGAGCTGCTTGCGCATACATATCCAGCGCTGCGGCCGATTTTTCTTCAGGGTCGCAGAGGCGCAAGACCTCCAGGGCACGTTGGCGAAGCTCCATCCCTACAATTCTAGGTTCCCCCTACACAAACAACGGAGACAGACAAGCGATGGCGATCTATGAACTCGACGGCGTGGCGCCGCAGGTGGCCGCATCGGCCTGGGTGGCCGACAGTGGCCAGGTGATGGGCGACGTGGTGCTGGGCGAGGACGCCAGCGTATGGTTCGGCACCGTGGTGCGTGGCGACACGGCGCGCATCACCATCGGCGCGGGCACCAACGTGCAGGACGCGAGCGTGCTGCACGCCGACATCGGCCAGCCGCTGGTGATCGGTGAGCGCGTCACCGTGGGCCACCAGGTCATGCTGCATGGCTGCACCGTCGGGGATGAATCACTGATCGGCATTGGCGCCATCGTGCTCAACGGCGCGAAGATCGGCCGCAACTGCCTGGTGGGCGCCGGCTCGCTGGTCACCGAGGGCAAGGAGTTTCCCGACGGATCGATGATCCTGGGCAGTCCGGCCAAGGTGGTGCGCCAGCTCACGCCGGAGCAGATCGAAGGGCTGCGCCAGAGTGCGCGGCATTACATGGAAAACGCGCGCCGCTTCAAGGCGGGTCTGCGCAAGCTGGGGTAATAGCCCGGCCATTGATTGACTGGAAATACTGCGTGTCCGAACTGCACAAGTTTTTGTTTGATGGCCTGCCCGTGCGCGGCATGATCGTGCGCCTGACCGACGCCTGGACAGAGCTGCTGCGCCGCCGCGCGGCCAACACCGAAACTGGGCCATACCCCGCGCCCGTGAGCGAGCTGCTGGGTGAGATGGCCGCCGCCGGCGTGCTGATGCAGTCGAACATCAAGTTCAACGGTGCGCTGGTGCTGCAGGTCTTTGGTGACGGCCCCGTCAAGCTGGCCGTGGCCGAGGTGCAGTCCGACCTGAGCCTGCGCGCCACCGCGTCGGTGTCGGGCGAACTGCCCGCGAACGCGGGCCTGCCGGACATGGTGAACGTGGGCGGCGGCGGGCGCTGCGCCATCACGCTGGACCCCAAGGACCGTCTGCCAGGCCAGCAGCCCTACCAGGGTGTGGTGCCGCTGTATGGCGACCACCAGGAAAAGCTGCACAAGCTCAGCGACGTGCTGCAGCACTACATGCTGCAGTCCGAGCAGCTCGATACCACCCTGGTGCTGGCTGCCAACGACCAGGTGGCCGCGGGCGTGCTGATCCAGCGCATGCCCCTGAAGGGCGAGGCCAACCTGGCCGGCGGCCATGGGCGCGAGGACGAGGACCAGATCGGCCGCAACGAGGACTACAACCGTATCGCCACCCTGGCGAGCAGCCTCACGCGCGAGGAGCTGCTCACGCTGGACGTGGACACCATCCTGCGCCGCCTGTTCTGGGAGGAAAAACTGCTGCGCTTCGCGCCTCAGCAGGGCGATAGCGGCCCGCGCTTCGCGTGCTCCTGCAGCCGCGAGCGTGTGGGCAACATGCTGCGCAGCCTGGGCACGGAAGAGGTCGAGAGCATCCTGGAGGAGCGTGGCAACATCGAGGTGGGCTGCGAATACTGCGGCCAGCAGTACCACTTCGACCCGGTGGATGCCGCGCAGCTGTTCACCGATCCGCACAAGCAGCCGCCCGCGCCGTCGCGCATGCAGTGATCCAGGCGGCCGCTCTGGGCGGCTTTCGCGAGCCAGCCTGCGCGCCGCGGCGCTGCAGGCGGTCGCGCTTCAACGAGCGTGAAGCGTCCGCCTCACGCCCCTGCACCCAGGCCGCGCAGCGCGGTGAACAGCCGATGCTCGCACTGGGGCTCCACGCATTCTTCGCAACCCCAAGCGCGCAGCCGAGGATGGCTGGGTTCCGACTCCAATTCGGCCTCAACGTTTGATGGATAAGCGCGAGTAGCTATTAAATCAATAGCGTTTAGTGCATTGCGAAGTTGCGCCGCTGGCGGCCCGTACAGCACCTGGTAGGCCGTGCCGGCCTGGGCCAGCGCGGCGCGCAGTTGCAGCTCGTGTGCATCGGGAAGGTCCAGTGCGCACAGCAGCGTGAGGTCCGCCGGCAGGGCTGGCAGATCGGGGCCGGCCGCCGCGACTGCGAGCGCGGGACAGTGCTGAGCGATGCCGTCGCGTAAGGCGGTGCAGGCGGGCGCGTGCGCGCCCAGGATGGCGATGCGCACCGCCGCAGCGCCGGGCACGGGGCCGGGCGAGAGGCTCACTTGCGGGCCGGGGTGACGTGCACGTAGATCTCGCCAGGCTTGACCATGCCCAGTTCGCTGCGCGCCTTTTCCTCGACCATCTCCAGGCCGTCCTTCAGGTCCTGCACTTCGGCGGCCAGGCGCTCATTGGCCTGGCGCGCCTGCGCATTCGCCGCCTGCTGGGCGGCGATCTGCCGGCGCATGTCCTCTACATGGCCGACACTGCCGCGCCCGGTCCACAGCTGCGCGTGGATCCCCACGAGGAGCAGCAGCAGGGCGAGCGGAACGATGCGTGTGCCCATGGCGGGGCGCAGCGGCGCGGGTGGGCTTAGCGCAGGTTGTAGAACGCGGCGCGGCCGGGATAGAAGGCGATGTCGCCCAGGTCTTCTTCGATGCGCAACAGCTGGTTGTACTTGGCGATGCGGTCGGAGCGCGAGAGCGAGCCGGTCTTGATCTGGCCGGCGTTGGTGCCCACGGCGATGTCGGCGATCGTCGAGTCCTCGGTCTCGCCCGAGCGGTGGCTGATCACGGCGGTGTAGCCGGCGCGCTTGGCCATCTCGATGGCGGCGAAGGTCTCGGTCAACGTGCCGATCTGGTTGATCTTGATGAGGATCGAATTGGCGATGCGCTTGTCGATGCCTTCCTTCAGGATCTTGGTGTTGGTCACGAACAGGTCGTCGCCTACCAACTGCACGTTCTGGCCCAGGCGCTCGGTCAGGGTCTTCCAGCCGTCCCAGTCGCCCTCGGCCATGCCGTCTTCGATGGAGATGATGGGGTACTTGTCGCACCAGGTGGCGAGCATGTCGGTCCACTGCTGGGCGGTCAGGCGCAGGCCGCCTTCGCCTTCCAGGACGTACTGGCCGTCCTTGTAGAACTCGCTGGCGGCGCAGTCCAGGCCCAGGGCGATCTGCTCGCCCGCGGTGTAGCCGGCGGCTTCAATCGCCTGCAGGATCAGCTGGATGGCGGCTTCGTGGTTTTCCACGGAAGGCGCAAAACCACCTTCGTCGCCCACGGCGGTGCTCATGCCCTTGTCGTGGATGATCTTCTTGAGCGCGTGGAACACCTCGGCGCCCCAGCGTACGGCCTCGCGGAAGCTCGGTGCGCCCACGGGGATGATCATGAACTCCTGCAGGTCCAGGCTGTTGTTGGCGTGCGCGCCGCCGTTGATGACGTTCATCATCGGCACGGGCAGCTGCATGCCACCCATGCCGCCGAGGTAGCGGTACAGGGGCAGGCCGGACTCTTCGGCAGCGGCGCGGGCCACGGCCATCGAGACGGCCAACATGGCGTTGGCGCCCAGGCGGCTCTTGTTGTCGGTGCCGTCCAGGTCGATCAGGGTCTTGTCCAGGAAGGCCTGCTCGGAGGCGTCCAGGCCCAGTACGGCCTCGCTGATCTCGGTGTTGATGTGCTCCACGGCCTTGAGCACGCCCTTGCCCAGGTAGCGGGCCTTGTCACCGTCACGCAGCTCGATGGCTTCGCGCGAGCCGGTGGACGCGCCCGAGGGCACGGCCGCGCGGCCCATCACGCCCGATTCCAGCAGCACGTCGCATTCGACGGTGGGATTGCCGCGGCTGTCCAGCACTTCGCGGCCTACGATGTCAACGATGGCACTCATGGGTTTCCTTTTGCGGAAGTTTTTAATCAAATTGGCCGCTAGCGCTTTTCCATCAAGCGCTGGCAGCTATCAAATGGGTAGCATCAAAGGCCTTCGACGCACACCAGCCGCATGATGGCTGCGCCCTCGGGCGCCGCACGGGCCTTGCCGTATTCGGGCGAATGGTAGAACGCCTTGGCCGCCTCGAAGCTGGGGAACTTGGCGATCACCACACGCTCGGGCTGCCAGTCGCCCTCCATCACCTCCACCTGGCCGCCACGCACGCAGATCTCGGCGTTGTGCGCCGCGAAGGCGGCGTCTTGTATTCCTCGTACTGCGCGGGGTTGGTCACGCGGACGTTGGCGATGATGTAGCCGCTGGGCATGGTGTCAGGCTCCAAAGTTGTTTTCGAGAAAACCGTTCTTCTTGGTCACGTCGTCGAGCGCCACCAGTGTTTCAAGCAACGCGCGCATGTGCTTGAGCGGCACGGCGTTGGGGCCGTCCGACCATGCCTCGGCGGGCTTGGGGTGCGTTTCCATGAACAGGCCCGCCACGCCGACGGCCACGCCGGCACGGGCCAGCACGGGCACCATGTCGCGCGCGCCACCGCTCACGGCGCCCAGGCCGCCGGGCTTCTGCACCGAGTGGGTCACGTCGAACACCACGGGCGCGCCGGAATTGCGCATCTCGGCCAGGCTGGTCATGTCGGCCACGAGGTTGTTGTAGCCAAAGCTCACGCCGCGCTCGCAGGCCAGGAAGCGGTCTTCCGACAGGCCCACCTCGCGCGCGGCGGCGCGGGCCTTGTCGATGACGTTCTTCATGTCCCAGGGTGCAAGGAACTGGCCCTTCTTGATGTTCACCGGCTTGCCGCTTTGCGCCACGGCACGGATGAAATCCGTCTGGCGGCACAGGAAGGCCGGGGTCTGCAGCACGTCGACCACGCTGGCCACTTCGGCCACGTGCGAGGTGTCGTGCACATCGGTCAGGATGGGCAGCTGCAACTGGCGGCGCACTTCGTCAAGGATCTTCAAACCGGCATCCAGGCCGACACCGCGCTTGCTGGTGCCGGACGAGCGGTTGGCCTTGTCGAACGAGCCCTTGTAGATCAGCGGGATGCCCAGCGGCGCGCAGGCCTCCTTGAGTTGGCCGGCCACGTCGAGCGACATCTCCAGGCCTTCAATGGAGCAGGTGCCTGCGATCAGGAAGAAGCGATGTTGAAGGCCAACGTCGAATCCGCACAGCTGCATGGGCTTTCCTTCCAATCAGGCTTTCGCCGCTGGCTTCTGGTGTTCCACGGCCGCCTTGATGAAGGCGTTGAACAGCGGGTGGCCGCTCCAGGGCGTGGACTTGAACTCGGGGTGGAACTGCACGCCGATGTACCAGGGGTGAACGCTCTTGGGCAGCTCGACGATCTCGGTGAGGTGCTCGCGCTGCGTGAGCGCCGAGATCACCAGCCCGGCGCTGCGCAAGCGGTCCAGGTACTGCACGTTGGCCTCGTAGCGGTGGCGGTGGCGCTCGGTGACCACGTCGCCGTAAATGCTGTGCGCCAGGGTGCCGGGCTGCACGTCCGAGCTCTGCGCGCCCAGGCGCATGGTGCCGCCCAGGTCGGAATTCTCGGAGCGCGTCTTGATGGTGCCGTCCTCGTCCTTCCATTCGGTGATCAGGGCGATGACCGGATGCGGCGTGGCGGGGTCGAACTCGGTGGAATTGGCGCCCTGCAGGCCCGCCACGTGGCGCGCGTATTCGATGGTGGCCACCTGCATCCCCAGGCAGATGCCCAGGTAGGGCACCTGGTGCTCGCGCGCGTAGCGCGCCGTGGAGATCTTGCCCTCCACGCCGCGGCTGCCGAAGCCCCCGGGCACGAGGATGGCGTCGTAGGCACCGAGCCGCTCGCGAGCGTTCGCGTCGGTGATGTCTTCCGAGTCCAGGTGGTCGATCTTCACGCGCACATGGCTTTGCATGCCGGCGTGCTTGAGCGCCTCGTTGACGGACTTGTACGCGTCCGACAGCTCCACGTACTTGCCCACCATGGCGATCTTCACCTCGCCCTGCGGGTGCTCGGTCTCGTGCACCAGCGCGTCCCAGCGCTTGAGGTTGGCGGGCGGTGTGTTCAGGCGCAGCTTGTCGCAGATCAGGCCGTCCAGGCCCTGCTCGTGCAGCATGCGCGGCACCTTGTAGATGGTGTCCACGTCCCACATGCTGATCACGCCCCACTCGGGCACGTTGGTGAACAGGGAGATCTTCTCGCGCTCCTCGTCGGGCACGGCCTGCTGGGCGCGGCACAGGAGGGCGTCGGGCTGGATGCCGATCTCGCGCAGCTTCTGCACCGTGTGCTGCGTGGGCTTGGTCTTGAGCTCGCCGGCCGTGGCGATCCAGGGCAGGTAGGTCAGGTGCACGAAAGCCGAGTTGTTCGGCCCCAGCTTGAGCGACAGCTGGCGCACGGCCTCCAGGAAGGGCAGGGACTCGATGTCACCCACCGTGCCACCGACCTCGCAGATGGCCACGTCCACGGCGTCGTCCGTGTCTATGCCCGCGCCGCGCTTGATGAACTCCTGGATTTCGTTGGTCACGTGCGGGATCACCTGCACGGTCTTGCCGAGGTAGTCGCCGCGGCGCTCCTTCTCCAGCACACTTTGGTAGATGCGGCCGGTGGTGAAATTGTTGGCCTGCTTCATGCGCGTTTCGATGAAGCGCTCGTAGTGGCCGAGGTCCAGGTCGGTTTCGGCGCCGTCGTCGGTCACGAAGACCTCACCATGCTGGAACGGTGACATGGTGCCCGGGTCCACGTTGATGTACGGGTCGAGCTTGATGAGGGTGACTTTGAGACCCCGCGATTCGAGGATCGCGGCAAGGGAGGCTGAGGCGATTCCCTTGCCCAGGGAAGACACCACACCGCCGGTGACGAAGACGAATTTGGTCATGTCTTTGATGGTGGTGGGAAATTGGGATTGTAATCAGCCCACTGCAGGGATGCAGTGGCAGGGGCCATGCCCTCTGCTAAATTGCGCCCCCATGAACGAACAGTTGGCTGGCAAACACATTGTCCTGGGCTTGAGCGGCGGCGTGGCCTGCTACAAATCGGCGGAACTGTGCCGGTTGCTGGTGAAGGCCGGCGCCACGGTGCAGGTTGTGATGACCGAGGCGGCTGCGCAGTTCATCAC
Source organism: Diaphorobacter sp. MNS-0 (assembly GCF_019602835.1). NCBI lineage: Bacteria > Pseudomonadati > Pseudomonadota > Betaproteobacteria > Burkholderiales > Comamonadaceae > Diaphorobacter > Diaphorobacter sp. MNS-0. The sequence goes on from NZ_CP080761.1 coordinate 1,065,883, forward strand.
GCCCGTGACCATGCAGGCGCTGTCGGGACGCAGCGTCTACACCTCGCAGTGGGACGCGCGCGAGGCGAACAACATGCCCCATATCAACCTGAGCCGCGAGGCGGACGCGATCCTCATTGCGCCGTGCAGCGCGGACTTCATCGCGCGGCTGGTGCAGGGGCGGGCCGACGAGTTATTGAGCCTGCTGTGTCTGGCACGGCCCCGGGATCGGGTGCCGTTGCTGCTGGCCCCCGCCATGAACCGCGAGATGTGGGGCCACCCGGCCACTCAGCGCAACCTGGCCCAGGTGGCGCGCGACGGCGCGACGGTGCTGGGCGTGGGCTTTGGTGACCAGGCCTGTGGCGAGACGGGCGACGGCCGCATGCTGGAGGCCGCGGAGATTCTGGAGGAACTGGAGGCCTTCTTCACCCCCCAGTTGCTTACGGGCCAGCACGTGCTGATTACCGCTGGCCCCACCTTCGAGGCCATTGACCCGGTGCGCGGCATCACCAACCTGTCCAGCGGCAAGATGGGCTTTGCGATTGCCCGCGCGGCGCGTGCCGCTGGCGCACAGGTCACATTGGTCGCCGGGCCGGTGCATCTGCCCACCCCGCGGGGCGTGCGGCGCATCGACGTGCGTTCAGCACAAAACATGCTTGCAATCGTTGAGGAGCAAGCGCGAGAAGCTACTATTTTCATAGCTACGGCCGCGGTGGCGGACTGGCGTCCCGCCACTGCTGCGCTGCACAAGATCAAGAAGGACGGCACGGGCGACGTGCCGGCGCTGGAGTTTGTGGAGAACCCCGACATCCTGGCCACGGTGGCGCGCACCGAGCGCGCGCGCGCTGGCCGTCTGTACTGTGTGGGGTTTGCCGCCGAGAGCGAGAACCTGCTGGAGCATGCCAGCGCCAAGCGCGAGCGCAAGGACGTGCCGTTGCTGGTGGGCAATATCGGCCCGGCCACGTTCGGGCAGGACGACAATGCGCTGCTGCTGGTGGACGCGCAGGGCCATCGTGAACTGCCCCGTGCTTCCAAGGAGGCGCTGGGCCATCAGCTCGTGGCGGAGATCGCGCGGCGCCTTGCCGCCGTTTGAGCGGGTAGGGGTGCACCGGTTGGGCGATGATCGCGGGCTCGGCTCGCGGTGCTGCCGGCGTGACGCCGCCCGACCATTCCTTTGAACCTCTGCTCCCATGAAAATCGACGTCAAGATTCTCGACCCCCGCATGGCGGATCAATTGCCAACGTATGCCACGCCCGGCAGCGCGGGGCTGGACCTGCGCGCGTGCCTGGACGCGCCGCTCACGCTGGAGCCCAACGCCTGGCAATTGGTGCCCACGGGCATCGCCATCTACCTTCAGGACCCGGGCTATGCCGCGCTGATCCTGCCGCGCTCGGGGCTGGGCCACAAGCACGGCATCGTGCTGGGCAACCTGGTGGGCCTGATCGACAGCGACTACCAGGGGCAACTCATGGTCAGCGCGTGGAACCGCAGCCCCCAGGCCTTCACCCTGCAACCCATGGAGCGCCTGGCGCAGTTGGTCATCGTGCCGGTGGTGCAAGCCCAGTTCAACGTGGTGCAGGAGTTTCCGGCCAGCGAGCGCGGTGAGGGCGGCTACGGCTCCACGGGCAAGCACTGAGCGCCAGCGCCGCTGTCGGCACCTGCCTACATGGCGGGTGCGCACTTCACTACGAGGCCCGCCGGGCATGGCCGGCAGTGTGCAGGATGCTGTGGTGCTTCAATCTCCCAATGGGTGGCCGCTTTCATGTAGCCATGCTTGCATTGTTGAACCAAGGAGATTTCCATGCGTCCTCATTCCCGCTTCATCGCCTTGGCCGGCTCCGCGCTGGTGGCTGGCGCACTGGTCGCCTGCGCCGAACAGCCGCGCTATTCTGACTACCATCCGACGCCCGGCTACACCAGCCAACCGGCGCCGGGATACACCACCTACCCCAATCAGCAAGGTACCGAATACGGCACCGTGGCCTACATCGAGGGACTGCAGGCGCGCAACCGCACCTCCGGCGCTGGCGCGATCCTGGGTGCCGTCGTGGGCGGCGTGCTGGGCAATCAAATTGGCTCGGGCTCCGGCCGCACGGCGGCTACCGCCATCGGGGCAGTGGGTGGAGCGGTGGCGGGCAATGCCATCGAAGGCCGCAATAACACCGGTGATTACGAGGCCTATCGCATCACGGTGAACCTGGACCGGGGCGGCCAGCGGGTGTACGAAGTGCCGTCGCCAGGCGATTTGCGCACCGGCGACCGCGTGCGGCTGTATGGCGGACAGATATCGCGCATGTAAAACGATTGACGCGCCGATGGCGGCGCCGCGCACACACAACGGGCTCCCGAGGGGAGCCCGTTTTTTTGGGGCTGTGTGTCGAAAAGTGCGTGGTTTAGTGGATCAGGTCGCTGCCCGGCGCCTGCGGCTGAATGCGGAAAAACCCCGTGCCCGCTGTGCCACGGCCGATTTCCTCCTCCGTGGCTTCGCGCACCGCGTGCACCTTGAGCTGCAGCCGCAGTGCGATGCCTGCCAGCGGATGGTTGCCGTCCAGCACCACGTGCTCAGGGTAGATCTGCGCCACGGTGTACAGCGCGTCGCGCGGTGCATCGGGGTTGACGCCTTGGGGCAAAGCCGTTCCCTCGAACGTCATGCCTTCTTCGATATCCGCGGGAAACAGTTGGCGGGGCTCCAGGAAGAGCAGCTTGTCCTGGTAGTCCCCAAAAGCTTCCTCGGGCTCCAGGTGCAGCGAGAGTTCGGCGCCGGCGCCATGGCCCTGCAGGGCCTGGTCGATGCGGCCCAGCAGGTCGTCGCCTCCCACGAGGAATTCCACGGGATCGTCGAGCACATCCAGTTCCTCGCCCAGCGTGTCTTTCAGGACCCAGGTCAAGGCGACCACACATTGTTCGGTAATTTCCATAGGAGAATTGTCGCAGTTCACTGCCCTGCCGCGCGCGCGGCCATTTTGATTCCATGGACGTTCAACAACCGCTGGCCCTGCTCGGGGGCCTGAGCCCGGCGCAGTTCATGCGCCGCCACTGGCACAAGAAGCCGCTGCTGGTGCGCCAGGCCATCCCCGGCTTCAAGCCGCTGCTGAGCCGCGCCGAACTGCTGGAGTTGGCGGGGCAGGACGGTGTGGAGTCGCGCTTCATCCAGGACAAGGCCGGCCAATGGGTGCTGCGCCACGGGCCGTTGGCACGCCGCTCCCTGCCGTCCCTGGCCACGCCGCGCTGGACCGCGCTGGTGCAAGGCGTGGATCTGCACAACGATGCCGTGCACGCGCTGCTACAGCAGTTCCGTTTCGTGCCCGAGGCGCGGCTTGATGACCTGATGATCAGCTACGCCACCGACGGCGGAGGCGTGGGGCCGCATTTCGACAACTACGACGTCTTCCTGCTGCAGGCCCATGGGCGGCGGCGCTGGCGCATTGGCCGGCAAAAGGACAAGACGCTGCGCCCCGGCTTGCCGCTGAAGATCCTCGCGGCTTTCGAGCCCGAAGAAGAGCATGTGCTCGAGCCCGGCGACATGCTCTACCTGCCCCCGGGCTGGGCCCACGATGGCATTGCCGAGGGGGAATGCATGACCTATTCCATCGGCTTTCGCTCGCCCAATGGTGCCCAGTTGGCGCATGAGGTGCTGCAGCGCATGGCGGAGGCGGCGGCCGACGAGGAGGGGGCCATCTACCGTGACGCACAGCAGTCCGCTGTTGCGAACCCGGGAGCCATCCCGGCCGCGTTGCAAGACTTCGCACGCAAGGTGGTGCAGCGCGCGTTGCAGCAGCCTCAGGCGCTGGAGTGCGCGCTGGGCGAGGCTCTGACCGAACCCAAGCCCAACGTGTGGTTCGAGCCGTCTCCGGCGGGCATGCTGGAGAGCGTGGTGCTGGACCGGCGCACGCGCATGATGTATGACGACAGGCATGTGTTCATCAACGGCGAAAGCTATCGCGCGGCCGGTCGCGATGCGGTACTGATGCGTCGCTTGGCCGACGAGCGTCTCCTGGACTCGCGGGACCTCGCGCGGGCGAGCGATGAAGCATTGGAGCTGCTGTCCGCCTGGTGCGAGGCAGGCTGGGCCCATGCGGGCGCGCAGGCCTGACGTGTCGCCGCCGGAGACAAACCATGGAAGACGCCATCTCGCACGCACAGTCATCGCTGCCCGCTGGCCGGTTTGAAGGGCGGGTGGCATTTCAGCAACTGGTGCGCGATGCCCTGGCATGCGCTGCGCGCGAAGGTTGGCCCGAGCTCATCCTGTCGGACGCCAGCTTCCACGATTGGCCGTTGGGGGAGCGCTCCGTGGCCGATTCCCTGCAGGACTGGGCGCGGGCGGGGCGGCGCTTCGTGCTGGTGGCGGCGGGGTTCGATGAAATCGTGCGGCGGCACGCGCGCTTTGTGCAGTGGCGCGTGCGCTGGGACCACATCATTGTCTGCCGCAAGGCGTCCGTCGCAGATCCGCAGGATGTGCCCAGTGCACTGTGGTCGCCGCTGTGGGCGCTGCAGCGGCACGACCCGGTGCGGTGCAACGGCGTCGCCGGCGCCGAGCCGGAGCGCCGCATCATCCTGCGCGAATCGCTGCAGGAGTGGGTAGACCGCAAGAGCACTCCTGGATTCCCTGCATCCGTACTTGGCCTGTGACGGATTCACCCTCTTTGTAACAAGGGTAGCCAGTTATTCGTGTTATCTACTATTGACGAAATCTTTCTATAATTCCGAACTGGTTTTGCCCCCCGGCGTTTGCTTCGCAAAGCGTAGCGCCACTGCCTGACTAGCCGCGTGGATGGCGGCATTGGGCTGTTTGATAACAATCGTTCCGCTTGATAGGACACCAAATGAAGAACTCCGTCGTTCTGGCTGCTTTGATCGCTGCTGCCGCTCTCGCCGCTTGCGGCAAGAAGGAAGAGCCCGCACCTGCTCCCGCTCCTGTGGAAGCTCCTGCTCCCGCACCGGCTGTTGAGCCCGCACCTGCTCCCGCGCCCGCAGCGTCTGTCGAGGCACCTGCTGCTGCCGCTACCGACGCAGCTTCCGATGCCGCCAAGGCGGCTGCTGATGCTGCTGCTGCCGCCGCTACCGGCGCTGCCGCTTCCGAAGCCAAGTAAGAACACTCTGATGCCGGGCCCCTCCAGGGGCCGGGCTTGCTGCAAACCCCGTACCGCAAGGTCGGGGTTTTCTTTTTTAGGCAATGGCTCAGTAGCTGGCCTCGATCCAGGGAGTGCCCTCGCGCGGATCGGCCACTACGATGTCACTTGCATGCCACCCCACAGCTTGCGCCAGAGCGGATTGCGCGAGATCCGGTCGGTTGTTGTGTGCGCTCAGGTGTGCAGCCACCACGTGTCGCAGATTCGGGTGATGTACGGCGTGCAGGATGTCCGCGCTGACATGGTTGGGAAGGTGCCCACGCGGACCTGCGATGCGCCGTTTCAGGAACACGGGATAGTCGCCCGACGCCAGAAGGTCGGCGTCGTGGTTGGCTTCGAGCAGCAGCGCGTGACAACCCTGCAGCCGTTCCACCACCGTTTCTGCCGCATGGCCCAGGTCGGTCAGTAGGCCGATGTGCGTCGCGCCATCGCTGCAGCGCAAGTGCAATGGTTCACGTGCGTCATGCGGCACGCTGAAAGGATGTGCGCAAAAGCTGCCCATATCGACGGGTACGCCATCGCACGCCACATGCAACAGGCCGTCAAGGTCGGGTGACCCTAGGGCGCCGTAGGTGCCCTCGCTCATCCAAACGGGGATGCGTTCGCGCAGGGCGAGCTTCAGCACGCAGCCCACATGATCGGAATGCTCATGCGTGATGAAGACGGCATCCAACTGCGCCGGGGCCGTACCGGCAGCCTCCAGGCGCCATTGCAGTTGCCGGATGCCCAGCCCGCAATCCACGAGCAGGCGCCGGGTATGCGCGCCGCTACGCCCTTCAACCAGCGTGGCGTTGCCGGTGCTGCCGCTGGCCAGATTGCGAAAGCGCAGCATCGTGTAGGCGCAAGCGGCGCGGCGCCGCCCCTTTTACTTCAGATCATCCGCGAGCACGCGCACGATGCGCTGTGCATTGGCGGAGGTCTCGGGCGCGCCTGCGGCGTTGAGCACAGACACGGTGCTTCGGTTGCCCTCGCTGCGCACCACGATGCGGTACTTCAGCGGCGGCACCGCGTCGGGCGAGCGGCTGAACAGCTTGCTGAAGAAGCCTTGCTCCTTCTTCTCGGTCGGGGCGACGTAGCGTACGAAGTACACGCCCTGGCTGCGGTCTCGGTCCTCCACGGTGAAGCCGGTGCGGTCCAGCGACACGCCCACGCGGCGCCACGCGCGGTCGAAGCCTTCATCAAGCTGCACCACCGGCACGTTGTCCACCGTGGCCATGCGCGCGGACGGGGCGGAGGGTACGGGCGCTGCGGCGGCGGCCTTGGATTGCTCCTCGCTCACGCCCAGCTTGACCATCAGCCGGCGCAGGAATTCGGTTTCCAGTTCCGGATCGGCCGGGCGGGGCTGCCAGACGGTGTTGTCCTTCTGGGTGTTGGTGTAGACCTCCACCATGCCGCGGTGGCTGATGTAGATCTCCGTGCCGCCGCTGGCGTTGCGCTCCAGGCGGGTCCGGAACTTGTCGCGTTCGCCCGTGGAATACAGCGAATCGAAGACCTTGCCAATCGTGGAGCGGATGATGTCCTGCGGCAGCTTGGCGCGGTTTTCGGCCCAGTCGGTCTCCAGCAGGCCGAGCTTGGGTTGTTCCAGCACGTACACGAAGCCGTTTTCGATCCAGAAGTCACGCACCGGGTCCCACAGTTGGTCGGCAGGGCGGTCCACCACCAGCCATCGTTGGTTGCCGTCGCGCTCGATGCGTACGTCTCCAATGGACTTCGGGGCTGCGCTCGCCGCGCCGCGGGGCTGTTGCGCCTGGCCGGCTTCGAAAGCGGCAGCAGACACGACGCCGCCAGGCACCGTGTAGCGTGTGTCGCGCGAGAGCTGCGTCAGGTCCGGAGGCACCTCCAGCGTTGCCCCCTTGGTGGCGCTTTTGTAATCGATCTTGTCGTTCTCCAGCACGGAGCAAGCAGACAGGGTCACGGCAAGGCCCAGCAGGCCCAAACGGGTGGTAGCGTTCACGCGAAAATCCTCATTGATCCAGATTCGGCCGGGAGCGTTCCAAATACGCTGCAAGCTGGCAACAGGCTGGGTGAAATTAGAGCTTAGAGCAGCCCCGCGGCGCGCAGGGCGGCCTCGACCACGGCTTCGTTGCCCTGGCTCAGGGGCGTCATGGGCAGGCGCAGAGCGCCGCCGCACAGGCCCATGCGCTGCACAGCCCACTTCACGGGGATGGGGTTGGCCTCGACGAACAGTTGCTTGTGCACGGGCATCAGGCGGAACTGGATCTCCATGGCGCGGCGGGTGTCACCGGCCAGCGCGGCCACGCACAGCTCGTGCATCAGGCGAGGCGCCACGTTGGCCGTCACGCTGATGTTGCCCTGGCCGCCGCACAGCATGAGCGCCACGGCCGTGGGGTCATCGCCGGAATACACGGCAAAGCCCTTGGGCACGTCGCGGATGAGCCATTGCGCGCGTTCGATGTTGCCTGTGGCTTCCTTGATGCCCACGATGCCGGGCACCTGCGTGAGGCGCAACACCGTTTCGTGCTGCATGTCCGCCACCGACCGGCCGGGCACGTTGTACAGCACCATCGGCAGGTCGCCCACGGCCTCGGCGATCGCCTTGAAGTGGCGGTACTGGCCTTCCTGTGTGGGCTTGTTGTAATAGGGCACGACCTGCAACTGGCTGTCGGCGCCGACCTTCTTGGCGAACCTGGCCAGCTCGATGGCCTCGGCCGTGGAATTGGCGCCGCAGCCCGCCATGATGGGTACGCGCTTGGCGGCTTGTTCCACGGACACGCGAATGATTTCGCAGTGCTCCTCCACGTTCACCGTGGGCGATTCGCCGGTCGTGCCCACCACGCCGATGCAGTCGGTGCCTTCTGCGATGTGCCAGTCGATGAGTTTGCGCAGCGCGGGGTAGTCCACACTGCCGTCGTCATGCATGGGCGTGACGAGGGCGACGATGCTGCCGGTCAGGGGGGCGCTGGGAGAAGTCATGTCCGCGTTCAAAAACGGTAAAAAGACATTCTAACTAGACGGGGCCCTGCAGCGGCGCGCGCAGCGGCGCGCGCAGCGGCTCGTCCATGGACGGCGCAGGCCGCACGGCGGCGATGCGCTGCACGAAGCGCGCGGGCCCATCGAGAAAGCCTTCCTCGTAAGCCACGATGCGCAGGTCCCGGCAGGCCTGCAGCAGTTCGCCCGGCCTCAGCAGGAATTCGGCCCGCGCGGGCCGGCCGACAGTTTCGTTGCCCACGGCGAAGGTCTCATAGAGCAGCACGCCACCGGGCGCCACGCTGTCCACGATGGTGGGCAGCAAAGGACGCCACAGGTAATTGGTGACCACCACGCCGGCAAAGCGCTGCCCGGGCAGGGGCCAGGGGCCAGCCTCGATATCCGCAACGATCGTTGCGCCCCATGGTGCTATGCTTTCGATAGCTTCTAGGGCTTTATCTATGCCCGTTACCGGGTGTTTTCTTTCATGGAACCAGCGCATGTGACGGCCGTGACCGCAAGCCACGTCCAGCACACTGCCGCCCGCAGGCACCAGGTGGGACCAGCGCTGTATCCATTCCGAGGCCGCGGGCAGCGGCGCATGGGCGGTGCCGTGCGGGGCCATCGTCAGAAGCAGGCCCAGATCTGGTCCGCCAGCGTCAGCATGAAGTCGGGCTGCAGGTACAGCGCGAACACCCCCAGCAGCACCGCGAGCAGCGCAGCTGCGACGATCGACCGCTTGTACAGGGTGCGCATGGTCAGGCCGCCTGAGGGGTGGCGCGCACGATGGCGCCCTCGCGTACGGGCAGGTTCACCAAGCCGGCGAGGATGCCCAACACAATCGCCAGGTACCACACGATGTCGTAGCTGCCCGTGCGGTCATACAGATAGCCGCCCAGCCACACGCCCAGGAAGCTGCCGATCTGGTGGCTGAAGAACACGAAGCCGCTGAGCATGGACAGGTGCTGCACCCCGAAGATCTGCGCAACGGTGGCATTGGTGGGGGGCACCGTGGACAGCCACAGTGCGCCGATCACGGCCGAGAACACGTAGACCGACAGCGGCGACAGCGGCACCAGCAGGAAGATGGTGATGGCCACGGCACGGGCGAAATAGATGAACGCCAGGATGTGGCGCTTCGGGATCCGTTGGCCCAGCGAGCCCGCGATATAGGTGCCGAACACGTTGAACAGCCCGATCAGCGCCAGCGCATAGCTGGCCACCTGGGGCGTGAGGCCCTGGTCGCGCAGATAGCTGGGCATGTGCACACCGATGAACACCACCTGGAAGCCGCACACGAAGTAGCCGGCGGTGAGCAGCAGGAAGCTGCGGTAGCGCAGCGCCTCGGCAAAGGCCTCGCCCACGGACTGGGTACGTTTGACGGGGGCGCTGCCATGAAAGCCCGGCTCGCGCAGGCCGAAGGCCAGCGGAACGATCAGGATCACCATGGCCGAGAGCACCAGCAGGGCCTCTTGCCAGCCCAGGCGCAGGATCAGTTGCCCCTCCAGCGGCACCATGAGGAACTGGCCGAACGAGCCCGCCGCAGCGGCCACGCCCATGGCCCAGGAGCGCTTGTCGGCCGGGATCTGCCGGCCCAGCACCCCGTAGATGATGGCGTAGGTGGTGCCCGCCTGTGCAGCGCCGATCAGCACGCCCGTGGTCAGCGAAAACAGCAGCGGCGTGGGAGACAGCGCCATGCCGGCCAGGCCCATGGCGTAGAGCGCTGCGCCGCCGATCAGCACGCGGAAGGCGCCCAGGCGGTCGGCCAGCATGCCGCCAAAGATGCCGAACAGACCCCAGGACAGGTTCTGAATGGCCATGGCCAGGGCAAAGGTCTGGCGTGTCCAGCCCATGTCCTGGGTGATGGGCTGCAGCCACAGGCCGAAGCCGTGCCGGATGCCCATGGACAGAGTGACGATGGCGGCGCCGCAGATCAGCACCTGGGCCATGGACAGTTTTCGGGTTGCGTCGTGCATCCGGCGAATGTAGCGAAAACCCGTTTCGCCTGCTTGGCGCCCCCTGTGCAGCACGCTGGCGGGGCAAGAAAGCGTCACCATCCTGGTTTTATATCCAGCACTACAATCCGCCGCCATGGCAGTCAAACCCGCATCCACCTCCGCCAGCGACTACTCCGAAGGCTCGATCCGCGTCCTCAAGGGACTGGAGCCCGTCAAGCAGCGGCCGGGCATGTACACCCGCACCGACAACCCCCTGCACATCATCCAGGAGGTGCTGGACAACGCGGCCGACGAGGCACTGGCGGGCTTTGGCAAGAAGATCAAGGTGACCTTGCACACCGACGGCTCGGTGAGCGTGGAGGACGACGGCCGGGGCATTCCGTTCGGCCTGCATCCCGAGGAGAACGCACCGGTGGTGGAGCTGGTGTTCACCCGCCTGCACGCGGGCGGCAAGTTCGACAAGGGCAAGGGCGGGGCCTACAGCTTCTCGGGCGGCCTGCATGGTGTGGGCGTAAGCGTCACCAACGCCCTGGCCACCCGGCTGGAGGTGGCCACCCACCGCGAGGGCCAGGTGGCGCGCCTGGTGTTTGCGGGCGGCGACGTGACCGAGCCGCTGGCGGTGCGCCCGCTGCAGGCGGGCGAGCGCAAGCAGGGCACCACCGTGCGCGTCTGGCCCGACGCCAAGTACTTTGAGTCCAGCAACCTTCCGATGGGCGAGCTGACGCACCTGCTGCGCAGCAAGGCGGTGCTCATGCCCGGCGTTACGGTGCAGCTGGTCAATGAAAAGACGCGCGACACCCAGACCTGGCAGTACAAGGGCGGCCTGCGCGACTACCTGGCGCAGACGCTGAGCGCTGACCCGGTGATCCCGCTGTTCGAGGGCGAGGGCTTCGCCGACCGCCACAACGAGAGCTTTGCCGAGGGCGAGGGCGCCGCATGGTGTGTGGCCTTCACCGAGGAAGGCCAGCCGGTGCGCGAGAGCTACGTGAACCTGATCCCCACCAGCGCCGGCGGCACCCATGAAAGCGGCCTGCGTGACGGCCTGTTCAACGCGGTCAAGAGCTTCATCGAGCTGCACTCGCTCCTGCCCAAGGGCGTGAAGCTACTGCCCGAGGACGTGTTTGCGCGCGCCAGCTATGTGCTGGCGGCCAAGGTGCTGGACCCGCAGTTCCAGGGGCAGATCAAGGAGCGGCTGAACTCGCGCGACGCTGTGCGGCTGGTGTCCAGCTTCGTGCGCCCGGCGCTGGAGCTGTGGCTGAACCAGCACGTGGAATACGGCAAGAAGCTGGCCGAACTGGCCATCAAGGCCGCGCAGACACGGCAAAAGGCCGGCCAGAAGGTCGAAAAGCGCAAGGGCTCGGGCGTGGCCGTGCTGCCCGGCAAGCTCACCGACTGCGAAAGCCGTGACCTGGCCTACAACGAGGTCTTCCTGGTCGAGGGCGACTCGGCCGGCGGCAGCGCCAAGATGGGCCGCGACAAGGAAAGCCAGGCCATCCTGCCGCTGCGCGGCAAGGTGCTCAACACCTGGGAGGTCGACCGCGACCGCCTGTTTGCCAACACCGAGGTGCATGACATCTCGGTAGCCATCGGCGTGGACCCGCACGGCCCGAGCGACACCCCTGACCTGTCCGGCCTGCGCTACGGCAAGATCTGCATCCTCTCCGACGCGGACGTGGACGGCTCGCACATCCAGGTGCTGCTGCTCACGCTGTTCTTCCGCCACTTCCCCAAGCTCATCGAGGCCGGCCATATCTTTGTCGCCCGGCCACCGCTGTTCCGCGTGGACGTGCCGGCGCGCGGCAAGAAGCCCGCGGCCAAGGTGTATGCGCTGGATGAATCCGAGCTGGAAAGCATCCTCGACAAGTGCGCCAAGGACGGCGTGCCGCGCGAGAAATGCCAGATCAGCCGCTTCAAGGGCCTGGGCGAAATGAACGCCGAGCAGCTGTGGGAGACCACGCTCAACCCCGACACGCGCCGCCTGCTGCCGGTGCAGTTGGGCACGTTCGACTTCTCCGCCACCGAGGGCCTGATCACCAAGCTCATGGGCAAGGGCGAGGCCGCCGCGCGCCGCGAGCTCATGGAACTGCACGGCGACCTGGTGGATGTGGACATCTGACGAAGGCACTCGCCATGACTGCGCGCCTGGGATACCGTATGCGTAACAGCCTTTTGGGGCTTTTGCGCACGGCTGGCATGTGCTGCGCGCTCCTGTTTTTGCAGCAAACCGCGCATGCGGACCTGTGGGCCTTCGTGGACGAGCGCGGCGTGACGCACTTCGCCGCGCAGCAGCTGGACGAGCGTTACGCGCTGTTCTTCCGCGGCAACGACTTCGACTCCGAGCGCGACGGCTCCAACACCGGACGTCAGGGTGCGGCCGATGTCTCCACCGGGCCGGCCAGTCCCTCGGGGGTGCGGCTGCTGGCCTTCTTCGAGGTGTCGCACGACTACAAGCTCGTGCGCCAGCACCTGCGCTCGGCGTCGGCGCGCCATGGCGTGGACTACGCGCTGCTGCAGGCGGTGATCGCCACCGAGTCGGGTTTCAACACCCGTGCGGTCTCGCCGCGCGGCGCCGTGGGGCTGATGCAGCTCATGCCCGCCACCGCCAGCCGCTTCGGCGTGAGCGGCGACGCCAGGCGCTCGGTGGAGCAGAAGCTGGTGGACCCCGCCACCAACGTGGCCGCGGGCACGCGCTACCTGCGCTACCTCATGGATCTCTTCGAGGGCCGCCTGGACTTGGCGCTGGCGGCCTACAACGCGGGCGAGGGCGCCGTGCAGCGCGCCGGCAACCGCGTGCCCGCCTACCGCGAGACGCGCAACTACGTGCAGAGCGTGATGGGCCTGTATGCGCTGCTCAAGCCGCCGCTACCGACGCGCAATCAGCGCGCGAACCCCGGGCGCGTGCGCATGGAACTGCCCGCCACGCCCCATTCCCTATCCGATGCCGGTGAGCGCGGCGACACGCAGCGCATGTCCACGCCTGCGCCCACGCGCCTGGCCCGGCAGTCATCGACCGAGTCTGTCTTCACTGAATGAGCGACCAACCCACTCTCGACTTCTCCGCGCCCGCCGACCACGGCGACAGCCTGGAACTGGCCGGCTATGCCCAGCGCGCCTATTTGGAATACGCCCTCTCGGTCGTCAAGGGCCGCGCGCTGCCCGACGTGTGCGACGGTCTCAAGCCCGTGCAGCGGCGCATCCTCTACGCCATGGACCGCATGGGTCTGGGCTACAGCGGGCCAAACCGCAACGTGGCGGCCAAGCCTGTCAAAAGCGCCCGCGTGGTGGGCGACGTGCTGGGCCGCTTTCACCCGCACGGCGACCAGTCGGCCTACGACGCACTGGTGCGCCTGGCGCAGGACTTCAACCAGCGTTACCCGCTGATCGACGGCCAGGGCAACTTCGGCAGCCGCGATGGCGACGGCGCGGCGGCCATGCGCTACACCGAGGCGCGCCTGACCCGCATCGCCGGCCTGCTGCTGGACGAGATCGACATGGGCACGGTGGATTTCGTGCCCAACTACGACGGCAGCACGCAGGAGCCGCGCCAGCTGCCCGCGCGGTTGCCATTCGCGCTGCTCAATGGCGCCAGCGGCATCGCCGTGGGCCTGGCCACCGAGATCCCCAGCCACAACCTGCGCGAGGTGGCCGACGCCTGCGTGGCCCTGGTCAAGAAGCCGCAGTTGAGCGACGAGGAACTGTTCGCGCTGGTCCCCGGCCCTGACTACCCGGGCGGCGGCCAGATCATCAGCACTGATGCTGACATCCAGGACGCCTACCGCACGGGCCGCGGCAGCCTCAAGGTGCGCGCGCGCTGGAAGATCGAGGACCTGGCGCGCGGCCAGTGGCAGATGGTGGTGACCGAGCTGCCGCCGGGTGTCTCCGCGCAGAAGGTGCTGGAGGAGATCGAGGAACTCACCAACCCCAAGGTCAAGACCGGCAAGAAGGCGCTCACGCAGGAGCAGACGCAGCTCAAGGCTGCCTTGCTGGCGCTGCTGGACGGCGTGCGCGACGAGTCCAGCAAGGACGCGCCGGTGCGCCTGGTCATCGAACCCAAGACCGGCAAGGTGCCGCAGCAGGATCTCATCACCGCGCTGCTGGCGCACACCAGCCTGGAGACTTCCGCGCCCATCAACCTGACCATGGTGGGGCTGGACGGCAGGCCCGTGCAGAAGTCGCTGCGCGAGATGCTGCAGGAGTGGATCGACTTCCGCCAGACCACCATCACGCGGCGCAGCCAGCACCGGCTGGACAAGGTGTTGGACCGCATCCACATCCTGGAGGGGCGGCAGCTGGTGCTGCTGAACATCGACGAGGTGATCGCCATCATCCGCCAGGCCGACGAGCCGAAGGCGGCGCTGATCGCGCGCTTTCACCTGTCGGACCGCCAGGCCGAGGACATTCTGGAAATCCGCCTGCGCCAACTGGCGCGGCTGGAAGCCATCAAGATCGAGCAGGAGCTGAAAGAGTTGCGCGACGAGCAGGGGAAGCTGGAGGACATCCTCGCCAACCCCGCCTCGCTGCGCCGCCTGATGGTCAAGGAGATCGAGGCAGATGCCAAGCTGTTCGGCGATGCGCGCCGCACGCTGATCCAGGCCGAAAAGAAGGCCGTGGCCGAGGTCAAGGTGCTGGACGAACCCGTCACCGTGGTGGTGTCCGAAAAGGGCTGGGTGCGTGCGCGCCAGGGCCACGGGCACGAGGCGGGCAGCTTCGCCTTCAAGTCGGGCGACGGCCTGTACGGCACCTTTGAGTGCCGCACGGTGGACACGCTCATCGTCTTCGGCAGCAACGGGCGGGTGTACTCGGTGGCCGTGTCCAGCCTGCCGGGCGGGCGTGGCGACGGCCAGCCCATCACCACGCTGATCGAGCTGGAGGCCGGCACGCAGCCGGTGCACTACTTCGCCGGACCGGCCAACGCAGCGCTGCTGCTTGCGGGCTCGGGCGGCTATGGTTTCCTGTCCACCGTGGAGCACATGACCGCACGCAACCGTGGCGGCAAGGCCTTTGTGAACCTGGGTGAGGGCGAACGCCTGTGCCGCCCCTCGCATGCGGCGTTCACCAGCGGCAGCCAGCCGCTGGCGCCCGCCACCCATGTGTGCTGCGCATCCGTGGGTGGGCGAGTGCTCACGTTTGAGATCGCCGAACTCAAGCTCATGGAAAAGGGCGGCCGCGGGCTGATGCTCATCGACTTGGAGCCCAAGGACCAGCTGGCCGGCGCGGCGGCCTACACGCGCAGCGTGCGCTTCGTGGGCGTGGGCCGTGGCGGCAAGCCGCGCGAGGAGCAGCTGGAGATCCGCTCGCTCAACAACGCGCGCGCCGTGCGCGGGCGCAAGGGCAAGGCGGCCGACCTGGGCTTCAAGCCGTCCGACGTGCTGCGCGTGGAGTGATTCAAAAACAATAGCTGGTCGCGCTTGCTAGTACAAGCTTTTACGGATAAAAGCCGTTGAAGTTACGGTGTAGAAAGCGCGAGCAGCTATTTTTTTGATAGCGATAGTATGTCGCGTGGGCGGCGGGGCTTCTTTGTTGCGTTTGGTAGCATTCTCGCAACCCCGCCATAACGAATTCCAGGAGCCCACCCCATGAGATCGCTGCGCATTTCCCACAAACTCTGGCTCGCCGTGGGCTGCATCGTGCTGGCCCAACTGACCGTCGTGGGCGTGGCTGGTGTGCGCTCTGCCAGGGCGCAGGCCGAATCCGACGCCTTGAGCCGCGAGATGACGCAGCGCGTGCAGACGGCCACACGCTGGGCCGGCCTGACCGAGACCAATGCGGCCCGCACGCTGGCGCTGGTGCTCAGCACCGACGCCGTGGTGGAGCAGGCGTTCAAGGGCGACATTGCCGCCACCTCGGCGCGCATCAGCGAACTGCAAAAGGGGCTGGAAGCCATGGCCCTCACGCCCGCCGACCGCGAGCAGATGGGGCGCATCGCCACGGCGCGCAAGGCCATGATCGATCTGCGCAACCAGGCCCGCCAGCTCAAGGACGCCGGCAGCCATGATGAGGCGGTGCGCCTGGCGCAGCAGTCCTACGTGCCCGCAGTGACCGCCTACCTGGGCACGCTGCAGGAATTCGTGCGCATGCAGGAGCAGACCGCCCAGGCGCGCCAGGCAGAGATGGCCGCCACGCGCATGCTCACGGTGAAGCTGGCGGCCGTGGCCGCAGCCATGATGCTCGCGGCCATTGTGCTGGGGGCGTATTTCCTGATCCGCAGCATCCAGCGCCCGCTGGCCGAGGCCAACGCGCTCGCGGCGCGCGTGGCGGACGGCGACCTGCGCGAGCAGGCGGTGGATGTGCAGCGTGGCGATGAATTTGGCGAGCTGCTGCGTTCGCTGGCGGGCATGCGCGACTCGCTGGCGCGCATGGTGCAGGAGGTGCGCCACACCACCGACAGCATTGCCGTGGCCAGCGCGCAGATCGCCACCGGCAACCAGGACCTGTCCGCGCGCACCGAATCCACCTCCAGCAACCTGCAGCAAACCGCCGCGGCCATGGAGGAGTTCACCAGCACCGTCCAGCACAGCGCGGCGACGGCGGGCCAGGCCAGCCAGCTGGCCGGCGGCGCGAGCGACGTGGCGCGCCGCGGCGGCAGCGTGGTGGGGGAGGTGGTGTCCACCATGGACGACATCCAGCACAGCAGCCGCAAGATCGCCGACATCATCGGCGTCATCGACGGGATCGCCTTCCAGACCAACATCCTGGCGCTGAATGCGGCCGTGGAGGCCGCGCGCGCCGGTGAGCAAGGCCGGGGCTTTGCCGTGGTGGCGGGCGAAGTGCGCAACCTGGCGCAGCGCTCGGCATCGGCCGCCAAGGAGATCAAGGACCTGATCAGCGACTCGGTGGGCCGCGTGGAAAGCGGCTCGCGCTTGGTGCACAGCGCGGGCTCCACCATGCAAGAGGTGGTGCAGTCGGTGCAGCGCGTGGCCGACATGATGGGCGAGATCACCGCCGCCGCCACCGAGCAAAGCGCGGGCATCTCGCAGGTGAACCAGGCCGTGGGTCAACTGGACCAGATGACGCAACAGAACGCGGCGCTGGTGGAGGAGAGCGCCGCCGCGGCGCAAAGCCTGCGCGAGCAGGCCGATCACCTCACGCGCGTGGTGGCAGCATTCCGCATCGATGGCGCGGTAGCTGCTGTGCCGCCAGCCGCACGCCCCGTGCCGGCCGCTCCACAGGCACGTTCCATGCCGGTGGCACCGGTGGGCAAGGCCCCCGCCGCGCCCCGCGCGGCGGCAGTGCCGGCACGGGCGCCGGCGCAGCGCGTGGCGGCCCCCCTGCGTGCGGCTGCTGCACCTGCCGCCGCCACACGGCCTGCGGCACTGGCCCAAGGTGGTGAGGACGATTGGGAGTCCTTCTGATCCGCGTGCGGTCGCACACCTTGCGCTGACGGGGCGCCTTGCTTGCCACGCGGGCGCGCGGGGCTGGCTCCTTCACCTCCCGCATGCCGCGACGAGCGCACGCGGGAGGCTGGGAAAGAACGCGGTGCGCGGCTTAGGGCCTGTTCACACTATTTTTGCCAGTGCGAATGGCGTGAAAACCGCGCCAATCTAGGCGCGTGACGACGCCAAGGCCGGGGCCTTGGCTAGGAGGGCAACGACGAATGGCGCGGTTTTCACTCCGTTCCCTCCGGGTTGCGATCAAAAAGGGCCATTCGCGGCGTTGCCAAGCCTCGCTGGGGTAGCACCCCAGCTTCGTTTGGCGCCTTGCGCCTGGCCCTTTTTGATCGCAACGCATCTGGCAAAAATAGTGTGAACAGGCCCTAGGCCAGCTCGGCGATCAACTCGATCTCCACGCAGGCACCCAGGGGGATCTGTGCCACCCCAAAGGCGCTGCGCGCGTGCTTGCCCTTGTCGCCGAACACTTCGCCCAGCAGTTCGCTGGCGCCGTTGGTCACCAGGTGCTGCTCGGTGTAGTCGCCCGTGGAGTTCACCAGGCTCATCACCTTCACGATGCGCTGCACGCGGTTCAGGTCGCCGCCGGTGGCCGCATGCAGCGTGCCCAGCAGGTCGACGGCCACGGCGCGCGCGGCGGCCTTGCCTTCCTCGGTGGTGATGTCGCGGCCGAACTGCGCGGCCCAGGGCTTGCCGTCCTTGCGGGCGATGTGGCCGCTCAGGAACACCAGGTTGCCGGTCTGCACATAGGGCACGTAGGCGGCGGCGGGCACGGCCACGGGGGGCAGGGTGATGTTGAGTTCCTTCAGCTTGTCGTAAACGCTCATGGCAATCCTTGAAAACGAGGGCGGGCGCGGCACGGCCCGGGAAACGCGCCCACGGCCGCCGATGCGGCGTGGGACCGGGCGAGTGTTGCACATCGCCACGCCGGCGGAGCGCCCATCGCGTGCGTTCGCATAGCATGCGGCCATGGACCAGTGGGCGCCCGAAGGGCCACAGCACCAGCAGGGAGGGAGTACCGCCGCGCGGGTGGCGACGGCGTCCGCTCGCGTGCCGGTCGCTCGCGTGCCTGTGGTGCGGGCCTGGCATCTGCCCGTTGCGCTGGCTGCGGGGGTGCTGGGCGTGGCGCTGCAACTGCAGCAGCCTGCGCTGTGGCCCTGGCCGTCCTATGCGGGGTTGATGGTTGGTGCGTTGCTGGCGGCCGGGGCGCTCGCCTGGTGGGCTGGTGTGCGCGGCACGCGCCGCTGGCACGGCAGCGGCGTGGCGATTCTGGCCGCGGTGCTGATGTACGGGCTGTGCGGTATGCGCGCTGCGGTCTTCCTGGAGCAGTCTCTGGCGCCGGCGCTGGAGGGGCGTGATCTGCGCGTAACGGGCGTGGTTGCCGCCATGCCGCAGCCGCGCGAGACCGGGTTGCGCCTGCGGCTGGAAGTGGAGGCGGCGCAACTGGACGGTGCGCCCGTGCGCGTGCCGCCGCTCATCGACCTGACCTGGTATGCCGGCGGGCTGGGTGATGAGGCAGGCGCGGACAGTCCTCCGCCCGCTGTGCGCGCCGGTGAACGCTGGCGCCTGACCGTGCGCCTGAAGGCGCCGCACGGCGGGCGCAATCCGCACGGCTTCGATTACGAGCTGTGGCTGTGGGAGCAAGGGGTGCAGGCCACGGGCTACGTGCGTACCAGCGCGCGGCTGGATGCGCTGCACGGCCCGCCTGAGCGGCTGGGCGCCACCTGGCGCCACCCCGTGGAGCAACTGCGCCAGCGGGTGCGCGACGCCATCGTGCGCACGCTGGTGGACCCTGCGCAGGATGCAGCCCGCCAGCGTGCGGCCGGGGTGGTGGCGGCGCTGGTCACGGGCGACCAGCGCGCCATCGAGCGGGCGGACTGGGATGTGTTCCGCGCCACGGGCGTGGCCCACCTCATGAGCATCTCGGGGCTGCACATCACGCTGTTTGCCTGGCTTGCGGCCGCACTGCTGGACCGGGCCTGGCGCCGCTCGCAACGCCTGTGCCTGGCCGTGCCCGCGCCCACGGCGGCGTTGGTGGGCGGTGTGCTGCTGGCCGCTGCCTATGCGCTCTTCAGCGGATGGGGCGTGCCCGCGCAGCGCACGGTGTGCATGTTGGCCACGGTGGCGCTGCTGCGCCTGTCGGGGCGGCGCTGGCCCTGGCCGCAGGTGTGGCTGCTGGCCTGCGCGGTGGTGCTGGCGGTCGATCCGTGGGCGCTGCTGCAGCCGGGCTTCTGGCTGAGCTTTGTGGCCGTGGCTGTGCTGTTTGCTACTGATTTGGGAGCTTCTAGCGATTATCCCGTGGGCGTTGCAGGCCGTTTTTATGCATTGCTGCGTGAACAGTGGGTGGTGACGCTGGCGCTCACGCCCCTCACGCTATTGCTGTTCGGGCAGGTTGCGCTGGTGGGGCTGCTGGCCAATCTGGTGGCGATTCCGTGGACCACGCTGGTGGTCACGCCGCTGGCGCTGCTGGGGGTGCTGTGGGCGCCGCTGTGGCAGGCGGCGGCGTGGTGCGTGCAGGCGTTGTCGGTGTTGCTGCAGTGGCTGGCAGCCTGGCCCTGGGCGCAGGTCGCTTTGCCCATGGCCCCGCTGTGGGCCGGCGCGGCAGCCGTGACCGGCGGCGTATTGCTGGCGCTGCGCCTGCCGTGGGGCGTACGTGCCCTGGGCCTTGCGCTGCTGCTGCCGGCGCTGTGGTGGCAGCCCGCGCGCCCGCAGCCGGGGCAGTTCGAGCTGCTGGCCGCCGACGTGGGCCAGGGCCAGGCCGTGCTGGTGCGCACGGCGCGCCATGCGCTGCTGTACGACGCCGGCCCGCGCTACCACCAGGACAGCGACGCGGGCGAGCGCGTGCTGGTGCCCCTGCTGCGCGCGCTGGGCGAACGGCTGGACCTGCTGGTATTGAGCCACCGCGATACCGACCACACCGGCGGCGCCGCGGCAGTGCTGGCGCAACAGCCGCAGGCACGCCTGCTGGGGTCGATTGAGGCCGACCATGCACTGCAGGCCCTGCGGCCCGCCGAGCCTTGCCTGGCAGGCCAGCACTGGAACTGGGACGGCGTGCTTTTCGAAGTGCTGCACCCGCCGCGCGATGCGGGCGATGGGCCGGGCGCCCGTGCGCCGACGTCCAATGCCACGAGCTGTGTGCTGCGCATCGCAGCCGCGGGGACCAGTGACAAGACCGGCGGTGCGGTGGCCCTGCTGGTGGGCGACATCGAGCGCGCGCAGGAACAGGCGCTGGTAGATGGCGGTGCAGCGCTGGCGGCAGACCTGCTGCTGGTGCCGCACCATGGCAGCAAGAGCTCGTCCAGCGCGCCATTCCTGGATGCCGTGCAGCCGCGCACCGCGCTGGTGCAGGCCGGCTACCGCAACCGCTTCGGCCACCCCGCGCCCGACGTGGTGGCGCGCTACCGGCAGCGCGGCGTCTTGCTCGTGCAGTCGCCGCCCTGCGGTGCGGCGCGTTGGGTATCCGATGCGCCGCTGGCCGTGCACTGTGAACGAGAGGCCACGCGGCGCTACTGGCACCACCGCGTGTCCGAGGCGTCACTTTTGCCGCAGCCGTAGCGTTGCCGGGCCTGCAACTTGCTATCCTGGGTGCAGGAGGCACGCCGCATGCAGCAGTTCGACGAGATGTACACCGTGCTGCCCTTCGGGGGCAGCGACGTGCGGGCGCACTACCGGCATTACGGCCAGTGGCTGGCGCAGCAGCCGGCCGATGCCATGCAGGCCCGCCGCGCGCAGGCCGAGGTGATCTTCCGCCGCGTGGGCATCACCTTCGCCGTGTATGGCGACAAGGACGAGGAGGGCGCCGGGACCGAGCGGCTGATCCCCTTCGACCTGATTCCGCGCATCATCCCCGCGCAGGAATGGCGCCGCATGCGGCGCGGCCTGGTGCAGCGCGTCACGGCGCTCAACCGCTTCATCCACGACATCTACCACGGCCAGGACATCCTGCGCGCAGGCATCGTGCCTGCCGACCTGATCCTGGCCAATGCGCAGTTCCGTCCCGAGATGGTGGGCCTGGACGTCCCGCAGGACGTGTACGCGCACATCGCGGGCATCGACCTCGTGCGCGCGCCGGGCGCGGATGGCGAGGGCATCCACTACGTGCTGGAGGACAACCTGCGCGTGCCGTCCGGCGTGTCATACATGCTGGAAAACCGCAAGATGATGATGCGGCTGTTTCCCGAGCTGTTTGCGCTGCACAAGGTGGCCCCCGTGGCGCACTATCCCGACCTGCTGCTGGACACGCTGCGTGCCAGCGCGCCGGCCTGGAGCAGCGCCGACCCCACCGTGGTGGTGCTCACGCCCGGCATGCACAACAGCGCCTATTTCGAGCACGCCTTCCTCGCGCAGCAGATGGGCGTGGAGCTGGTCGAGGGCCAGGACCTGGTCGTCAAGGACAACGTCGTCTACATGCGCACCACGCGCGGCCTGCAGCGCGTGCATGTCATCTACCGGCGCGTGGACGACGACTTCCTCGACCCACAGGTGTTCCGGCCCACCTCCACACTGGGCTGCGCGGGGCTCATGCAGGCCTACCGCGCGGGCAACGTGGCCATCTGCAACGCCGTGGGTACGGGCATTGCGGACGACAAGTCGGTGTACCCGTACGTGCCCGAGATGATCCGCTTTTACCTGGGCGAGCAGCCCATCCTGGCCAACGTGCCCACCTGGATGTGCCGCCGCCCTGAAGACCTGCAGTACGTGCTGGGGCATCTGCCGGAGCTGGTGGTCAAGGAAGTGCACGGCGCGGGCGGCTACGGCATGCTCATCGGACCCGCGGCCACGCGCGCCCAGATCGAGGCCTTCCGCGCCGCGCTCCTCGCCAATCCCGCGGGCTACATCGCCCAGCCCACGCTCTCGCTCTCGACCTGTCCCACCTACGTGGATGCGGGCATCGCGCCGCGCCACATCGATCTGCGGCCCTTCGTGCTCAGTGGACAGAAAGTGCAGATGGTGGCCGGCGGGCTCACGCGCGTGGCGCTCAAGGAGGGCTCGCTCGTCGTCAACTCGTCGCAGGGTGGCGGCACCAAGGACACCTGGGTGCTGGGAGATGAGGATGGAGGTCAATGAGATGCTGAGCCGCACTGCCGACCATCTGTTCTGGATGTCCCGCTACACCGAGCGGGCAGACAGGCCCGCCGCAGGCGGGCTTGCGCCACAACACAGCGGGCGCGCGCAGCGCGTGCGGGGTTTGCTGCCCGCCCAAGCCGAGGAGGCCACATGCTGAGCCGCACTGCCGATCACCTGTTCTGGATGTCCCGCTACACCGAGCGGGCAGAAAACACCGCCCGCATGCTCAACGTCAGCTACGAGACCTCCCTGCTGCCGCAGTCCGATGCCCAGGCGCAGGAGGGCTGGCGCGGGCTGCTGTCAATCAGTGAGCTGATTCCCGCCTACACCGCGCGGCAGGGTGCGATCACGGCCACGGGTGTGTTGCGGTTCATGGTGTGCGACGAGGGCAACCCTTCGTCCATCGCCGCGTGCCTGCGCGCGGCGCGCGAGAACGCGCGTGCTGTGCGCGGTGCCCTCACCACGGAGGTTTGGGAGACGCTGAACCAGACCTGGCTGGAGCTGTCACGCCAGCTGCGCGAGGGGGCCTTCGAGCGCGACCCTGGGCAGTTCTTCGAATGGGTCAAGTACCGCTCGCACCTGTCGCGCGGGGTCACGCTGGGCACCATGCTGCAGGACGAGGCGTTTCACTTCCTGCGCCTGGGCACCTTCCTGGAGCGCGCCGACAACACGGCGCGGCTGCTGGACGTGAAGTTCCATGCGGTGCAGAGCGATTTTCATGGGTTGGCGGGCGATGCCCGCCGTTCCACGCCCGAGGCCGACTTCTACCACTGGAGCGCCATCCTGCGCAGCGTTTCGGCGTTTGAGGTCTACCGCAAGGTGTACCGCGACGTGATCACGCCCGAGCGCGTGGCCGACCTGCTCATGCTGCGGCGGGACATGCCGCGTTCGCTGCATGCCAGCATGCACGAGGTGGTGGACAACCTGGCCGCCGTCGCGCATGAGCATTCGGGGGAGACCGAGCGGCGGGCCGGGCGCCTGCTGTCCGATCTGCGTTACGGCCGCATCGACGAGATCCTGGCCACCGGCCTGCATGCCTACCTTACGCAGTTCCTGGACCGCGTGAACGAACTCGGCGGCTGCATCAGCAGGGACTTTCTCGCGCCCGCGGCGGACTGACCGGCACTTCCGGGCCCGGGCTCGGGGGTGTTTATTGGCCCTGTGCCATTTGGCGGCTCTGGGCATCGTGCGTGCAGTTCGCGCGCGCGCCTTGGCGGGCAGGGGGCACCAGGCCGTACTGGGCCAGCACGCTGGCCTCCAGCTCGCCCGACTCGCGCGCGCATTGCAGTTCGGCAATCACTTCAGCGCGTGTGCGGCCGACAGCGTTGGTACGGTCGTGGGTGGAATGGGGCATGGCGGCCACCTGCGTCTGTGCCGCCGGGGGCGCGGGGGCGTGCTGCGGCACCTGGGCCAGCGCGCCCGTAGTGGCGGTGCCGGCCAGCGCCAGTACGGCACTGGCGATGGCGCCGCGCAGCAAGGGGCGGCGCGTGGAAGGGACCTGCGAGGTCAGCGTATGCAAGGCGTTCATGAGGGCTCCTGTGGGGGACACTGCCGGCGGCACCATGCCGTCCGTGGAGCCACTGTGCTGGCCCGCCCGTCGGCGTTCCAGCGCATTGCGACGAACCGCGCGCCGGCATGCGCCAGCTGCCGTGCACGTTCGCCAGTGCGACCGTCCCCGCGGTCAACGCGATGCGTTGCGCCGCTGCTCGCGCAGCATGAACAGGTACAGGCCCTCGACCTTTTCGCGCGCCCATGGCGTCTTGCGCAGGAACTTGAGGCTGGAGGCGACGCTGGGGTCGCTCTGGAAGCAGCGTACGGGAATGCGGTTGGCCAGACCTTCCCAGCCGAAGTACTGCTGCAGCGCCACGACCATCGCCTCCAGCGTGATGCCGTGCAGCGGATTGCGGGGCTGTGCGGGTGGTTGCGGGGCGGGCGCTGCAGGTTGGTCGGTCATGGACGGCGAGCATACGCGCTTGCCGCCCACGAACGCTGGTTTGAAGGAAATTGCCATATAGCGCTTATTTGGTAAGCGCCAACAGCTATTAAAAATATAGCAATTGCCTCTACTGGTGTTGCAGCAGCGGCTCGTTGGCAAACAGCTCCGCAGCCCAGTCGACGAAGGCGCGTACCTTGGCGCTCAGATGGCGGTTGGGCGGATACACCACGTACACGGGCAGCAGGGGGTGGGACCAGTCGGGCAGCACGCGCACGAGTTCGCCGCGCTCGAAGTGCTGCTGGGCCTGGAAGGTGGTGATCTGCCCCACGCCCTGGCCGGCGACGAGGGCGTTCAGATAGGCGTTGCTCTCGTTCCCGGCCAGGTGAGAGGGGCCCGAGGTTTCGATCACCTCGCCGTCCTTGCGAAACTCCAGCGGATAGCGGCGCGCCGAAACGGGCGAGAAGTAGATCACGGTGCGGTGGCTGCGCTCCAGGTCCAGCGGGTGCGCGGGCACGCCAAAGCGCTCCAGGTAGGCGGGCGCGGCCACGGTGATGAATTCCAGGTTGCCGATGCGCCGCGCCACCAGGGACTGGTCGGCCAGCTCGCCGCCGCGGATCACACAGTCGACGTTGTCGCCGATGAGGTCCACGGTGCGGTCGCTGACGCCCAGGTCCATCTGGATGTTGGGGTATCGCTCCTGGAACTGCGCCAGGTTTGGCACGATGAGCAGCCGCGCCACCGACGATCCCACGTCCACGCGCAGACGCCCGCGCGGGTTGGCGCGCGCCTGGCTCATGCTGGCTTCGATGTCGTCGAAGTCGGCCAACAGGCGCACGGTGCGGTCGTAGAACGCGGCGCCGTCGGCCGTCACGGTGACGCGGCGCGTGGTGCGGTTGAGCAGCTTCACGCGCAGGCGCTCCTCCAGCGCCTGGACGTGCTTGGTCACGGTGCCCTTGGGCAGTTGCAATGAATCGGCGGCGCGCGTGAAGGTGCCAGCTTCGACCACCCGCGCGAATATGCGCATGGCCTGTATCTGGTCCATGTGCTTCTCCTTCTCGCTGGTGAATGAGAGTCTGGAGGCCTACCGCGGCACGCTGCACCTCACGCAGCGCCGCTACCAGGCGGGCGACGTGGCGGAGCTGGATGTGGCGGAGCTGGATGTGGCGCGCGTGCAGACGGAGGTGGCGGCCACTGAATCCGAAGCACTGGCGCTGGAGCGTCAGCAGGCGCAGCTGCGGCATGCATTGGCCGTGCTGGTGGGCGACGTGGCCATGGGCTTCTCGCTGCCACCGGCGGCGGTCGAGGCCGCGCTGCCGGTGATTCCGCCCGGCGTGCCCAGCACGGTCCTGGCGCGCAGGCCCGATGTGTCTGCGGCCCAGGCCGCGGTGCTGGCGGCGCAAGCACGGGTGGGCGTGGCGCAGGCGGCGTGGTTTCCCGCGCTGGCACTCACGGGCAGCGCGGGCTTTGCATCGCCCGAGCTGGGCGATCTGTTCAAGTGGTCGGCGCGTTCGTGGGGCATTGGCATGCTGCTGTCGCTGCCGCTCTTCGATGGCGGCCAGCGCGCCGCCCCGGAGGAGGGTGCGCGCGCCCGGCTGGAAGGGGCGCTCGCCGCCCACCGCGGCCAGGTGCTCACAGCCTTTCGCGAGGTGGAAGACCAGCTCAGCGCGCTGCGCCTGCTGGCCGGCCAGGCGCAGGCACAGGACCGCGCCGTGCAGTCCGCCGCGCGCGCTGCGCAGCTGTCCGATTCGCGCTACCGCAACGGTCTGGTGAGCCAATTGGAGTTGCTGGATGCGCGCCGCAGCGAGCTGCGCAACCGCCGCCAGGCGCTGCAGGTGCGCACAGCGCAGTACGTGGCCACGGTGGGGTTGGTGCGCGCGCTGGGCGGGGGTTGGGATACCACCAGCTGAGCCCGTGGGGATTCGCGCCCACGCGACTGCGCCGCGGGGCGTTGCACTCTATAGTGACCAGTTGCGGCCGGCGCGGGTCTTGCTCCTGCGCCTGGCGCCCGATTATTCTTGACATGACACCCAGGAGCCTATTGCATGACCTATCCCGACACGCGCCTTTTCATCGCCGGCCAATGGCAGGACGCCGAGAGCGGCAAGACCATCGCCGTGCACAACCCGGCCACGGGCCAGGAAATCGGGCGGGTGGCGCATGCGGGCATTGCCGACCTGGACCGTGCGCTGGCGGCTGCGCAAAAGGGCTTCGAGGTGTGGCGCGACACGCCCGCCATTGAGCGCGCCAAGACCATGCGCCGGGCGGCCGCGCTGATGCGCGAGCGCGCCGATGCCATTGCCGCCATCCTCACGCAGGAGCAGGGCAAGCCCCGGGCCGAGGCGCGTGTCGAGGCCATGGCCGCGGCCGACATCATCGAGTGGTTTGCCGATGAGGGCATGCGCGTGTACGGCCGCATCGTGCCGTCGCGCAACCTCGCCGTGCGCCAGATGGTGGTGAAGGACCCGGTGGGGGTGGTGGCCGCGTTCACGCCCTGGAACTTCCCCATCAACCAGGTGGTGCGCAAACTGGGCGCGGCGCTGGCCGCGGGCTGCGCGGTGCTGGTCAAGGCGCCGGAGGAGACGCCCGCCAGCCCGGCCGAGCTGATCCGTGCATTTGCCGATGCCGGCGTGCCCGCCGGTGCGGTGGGCCTGGTGTACGGCAACCCGGCCGAGATCTCCAACTACCTGATCCCGCACCCCATCGTGCGCAAAGTCACGTTCACCGGCTCCACCCCCGTGGGCAAGCAACTGGCGGGGCTGGCGGGCCAGCACATGAAGCGTGTGACCATGGAGTTGGGCGGCCACGCGCCGGTGATCGTCTGCGAGGACGCGGACATCGAGCTGGCGGTCAAGGCCTCGGGCGGCGCCAAGTTCCGCAACGCGGGGCAGGTCTGCATCTCGCCCACGCGCTTTTTGGTGCACGAGAGCGTGCGCGCCGACTTCGTGGCCGCGCTCACGCGCCATGCCCAAGGCCTGAAGGTGGGCGACGGCCTGGCCGAGGGCACGCAGATGGGCCCGCTGGCCAACCCGCGCCGCGTGGCGGCCATGGCCGACCTGCTGGCCGATGCCGTGCAGCAGGGCGCCACGGTGCGCACGGGTGGCGAGCGGCTGGGCGAGGTGGGCAACTTCTTTGCGCCCACGGTGCTCGACAACGTGCCGACCCATGCACGCATCTTCAACGAGGAACCCTTCGGACCCGTCGCGGCCGTGCAGGGTTTCACGCAGCTCGAAGCGGCCATCGCCGAGGCCAACCGCCTCGCCTACGGCCTGGCGGGCTACGCGTTCACGCGCTCGCTCAAGAATGCGCACCTGCTGAGCCAGCGCGTCGAGGTGGGCATGCTGTGGATCAACCAGCCCGCGACGCCCTCGGCCGAGCTGCCGTTTGGCGGCATCAAGGATTCGGGCTACGGTTCCGAGGGCGGCCCCGAGGCGCTGGAGGCTTGCTTGAACACGCGCGCGATCTCCATCACCCACGTCTGACGCCGCCCTTCAGCACCACCAGCCCCGGCCTGCCGGGGCTTTTTTTACACCGCGCTCAGAAGCGATAGGTGCCCGTCAGCAGCACGTTGCGGCGCTCGCCATAGAAGCAGTCGCCGCGCGCCAGGCACTGGGTGATGTTGACCTTGTCCGTCAGGTTGTTGATGTTCAGCGCCAGGCGCCAATCGCCCGCGTCGTAGGTCACCATGGCATCGGCCAGCAGCACCGACGGGGTATCGATGGCCGGTGTGCCGGTCCACTGCGATCCGGTGTAGCGCACGCCGGCGCCTACCGTCCAGCCGCCCCGGCCCTGGGCCGCGAAGCGGTGCATGAGCCAGCTGGACGCCGTGTGCCGCGGCACGCCCGCCACGCGCTGGCCCTGGTCGCCCGCGTTGCTGCGGCTGATGGTGGCGTCGGCATAGGCATAGCCCAGCGTCCAGTCCCAATGGCGCGCCAGGCTGGCGGTCATCTCGGCTTCGAGACCCTTGATGGTGACCTCGCCGATCTGCAGGCTGTTGAGCGGGTTGCTCGGGTCGGTGGTCTTGCGGTTCTTCTCGCGCAGGTGGTAGAGCGCCGCAAAGGCCGAGATGCCGCGCCCTTCGGGCATCCACTTCACGCCGGCCTCCCACTGCTGGCCGCGCTGGGGTTTGTAGGCCGTGCCGTACACGTTGACGCCGCCCAGCGGTTGGAACGACTCTGAATAACCGACATACGGTGCCCAGCCCCCGCCGGCCTGGTAGGTCAGGCCCAGGCGCTTGGTCCAGGCCTTGTCGTCCACCGCCGCGGCGGGGCGGCCTTCGGTGTCGGTCTTGGCGCGGTCATGGCGCAGGCCCAGCGTGGCGGTCCACGCACCCCAGCGCATCTGGTCCTGCAGGTACAGGCCCAGCTGGCGCTGCGTCACGTCGGGCAGGGCCGTCAGGGCGGCGCTGCTGGGCGGGGTGAAGTTGCCGTACACCGGTGCATACACGTCGATGGCGGGCGCCACGGCGCGCCAATTGGACTGGCTGGTGTGGTTGCGCTGACCGTCCACGCCGACCAGCAGCGTGTGCTCCACCGCGCCCGCGCGCAGGCGCCCCTCCAGCTGCGTGTCGATGAGCAGCAGGCGGCTGGCGTTGCGTTGCCAGGCGGCGTCCCGCAGCACGGTGCGACCATTGGCGTCGAACACCGGACGCGCGGGTCGGCCGCTGGCGGCATTGGCAGTGAAGCTGGTGTAGAGCGTGCGGTAGTCCACGTCGCTCACGGTGCGGCGCAGGTTCTGGCGCAGCGTCCAGTCGCCGTTCAGGCGGTGGCTGAAGAGGTAGCCCCAGGAGGCGTTCTCGGTGTCGTAGGCGTCCCAGCCCGGCTCGCTGATGAAGGTGTTGGTGGGAATACGCCCGTAGGCACTCGGCAGCCGCGTGCCCTGCCAGGGGAAGAAGCCGATCATCGAGCCGCTTTGGTCCTTCTGGTAGTGCGCCTGCAGCGTGAGTGAGGTGTCCGCACTCGGCCGCCAGGTGAGCGATGGCGCGAACACCACGCGGTCATCGTCCACGTGGTCCACCTGCGTGCCGCTGTCGCGGCCTACGGCCACCAGGCGGTAGAGCCACCGGCCCTCGGCATCCAGCGGGCCGGTCAGGTCGGCGGCGATCTGCTTGCGCGCATGGCTGCCTATCTGCACCTGCACCTCGCGCTGGCGCTCGGCCAGCGGACGCTTGGACGTGAGGTTGAGCACGCCGCCCACGCTGCCCTGGCCGTAGAGCACCGAAGAGGGGCCGCGCAGGAATTCCACGCGCTCCAGCGTGTAGGGCTCTGCCTTGACATTGTTGTACGTGCCATAGGTGCGCAGCAGGCCGTCCAGGTACTGCGTCACATCGCCGCCGCGCGCCTTGAAACTGTCCACGCGGCTGTCGAAGTAGCTCGATACGATGCCCGCGCTGTAGCGCGTGGTCTCGCGCAGCGTCTGTACTCCCTGGGCTTCCATCTGGTCGCGCGTGACCACGCTGATGGCCTGGGGTGTCTCGATGAGCGGCGTGTCGGTCTTGGTGGCCGACAGCGCGCGGCGGGCCACGAAGCCCCGTACCGGTTCGGTGGCGCTTTGCTGCGCCGGGTCGGCGCTGATGGTGACCGCGGGCAGGGCGGCTTCGGTGGTCTGGGCATGCGCGGCGGCGCCGCACAGCAGCGCCACGGCGGCCTGTGCGGCGGCAGTGCGCGTGGCGGGGAAAGTGCGAAAGATCATGGTGCTATGAATAGTGAAGCTGGTTGCGCAGGATGGACGGACGCTGCAGCGTGTTTTGATAGAAATTGAGGGGCTCAGAACGTGTAGTCCAGCGTGACGTAGAGCGAGCGCGGCTCGCCCGGTGTGACGGCCGCAAAGCCCGCGGCCGTGGTGGATGCGTCCACGTAGTAGCGCCGGTTGGCGGCGTTCTTCAGGTTGGCTTGCAGTCGCACGCCGCCGCCGAACTGGTAGCCCAGCGCGAGGTCCACCACGGTGTAGCCGGGCAGGCGCCACCGGTTGTCGTTGGCGGTGAACTTGTCGCCCTGGTGGACCAGCCCGCCGCCGACCCACAGGCCGGGCACCCGGGGCAGGCGGTACTGGGTCCACAGCGAGGCGGTGCGCCGCGGGGCGAGCGCGACGCGGTGGCCCACGTTGGCGCCGGGCACGGTGTCGGCCAGCACCTTGGGGTCGAGGAAGGTGGCCTGCGCGGTGACGCTCCAGCCCGGGGTGATGCGGCCTTGTGCCTCCACTTCCAGCCCCTTGATGCGCTGGCGGCCTGTCAGCACCGAGTAGCCGGGGTGCTCGGGGTCGTTGGCCGGTGCGTTGGTCAGTTCCAGCGCGAAGGCCGATACGGTGGTGAGCAGGCGCTGGCCCAGCCATTCCTGCTTCCAGCCCACCTCCAGCTGCTTGCCCTCGGAGGGCGGTGCCGCGCGGTCGCCCCACAGCAGCGTGCCCGAGTTCGCCTGGAACGAGCGCGCATGGCTCACATAGAACATGCTGGCGGGCAGGGGCTGCCAGCTCAGCGCGGCGCTGGGCTGGGTCTTGCTCAGATCCGTGGCGGGCTTGGTGTAAGCGTCCTTGAGCCGGTCGTGGCGCAGGCCCAGCAGCAGGCTGAAGTCGCCCAGGGCGATCCGGTCCTGCACGAACAGGCCCGTGTTGCGCGTGTCCGAGGCCACTGCGGCCCTGCCGCCCGAAGCCGCGGGCGGCACCAGGCCCGTCACGGGCTGGTACAGGTCCACCGCACCCAGGTTGCCCGTGCCACGCGCACCGTACACGCCCTCGATGGCACGCCAATCCAGCCCGGCGAGCAGCGTGTGGCGCACGGGACCCGTCCGCACTTGTGCGCGCAGTTCGGCCAGCGCGGTGTCCGACGTGTAGTTCTGCCCCGGTGCCAGCCAGTAGCTGCGCGCGACCTGGCCGCCCGTCACCGGGCCGATGGGGTAGACCATGTTCACGTTGCGAAAGGTCTCGTTGCGCGACAAGTGCACCCGCCCTTCAAGGCTGTCGGTGAAGCGGTGCTGCAGCTCCGTGGAATAAAAGCGCAGGTGCCCGTCGGTGCGCAGCCAGGGCTCGCCATAGAAGGTGCCCACCGGGAGCACGTCCGCGCTGCGCGGGTTCTGCGGGTCGGGCACCGCCAGCCCCACGGTGGATACGCCTTCCAGGCTTTGGTACTCGGCCTGTGCGCGCCAGCGCGTGTCCGGCGTGAGCTGCCATTCCAGGCTGCCGGCCAGGCCCTGCTTGCGCGGCGTGTTGCCGTCCACGAAGCTGCCGCCGCGGCTCGCGCCGCCGTCCAGCCGGTAGCGCAGCGTGCCGTCGGCATTCAGGGGGCCGGTGAGGTCGAATTCGGCATTGCGCCAGCCGTGGCTGCCGGCGCCGATCTTCACGCTGCGCAGCGGATCGGCCTGGGGCCGCTTGCTCACGTAGTTGACGAGGCCGCCCGGCGCCACCTGGCCGAACTCCAGCGCGGCCGGTCCCTTGATGACCTCGACGCGTTCGATGTTGAACAGCGGTGGATCGAGCAGGTGCACGAACTTGGCACCGTCGCGCAGGTAGTTGTAGGTGTTGTTGGCCCACAACCCGCGGATCGCGAACTGCGAGTACGAGCCTGCGTACTCGCTGCGCGAGGACACGCCGGCCGCGTTGCGCAGCACGTCGCGCTCCGTGGTGGCCAACTGCTGCTCCAGCAGCGCGCTGTCGATCACGCTCACGGCGCGCGGCGTCTCCAGCACTGGCAGGCCCAGGCGCGAGCTGCTTTGCGCGCGGCGCGCGGGCGTGGCGGCGGCGCCCGCCGTGGAGTCGACCACGTCTACCTGGCGCAGGGTGGGGGTGGCGGTTGCCGCCGGCGCGCCCGGCGGGGCCTCGGCGGTCTGTGCGATCGCGCTGCCGCACAGCAGCCACAGCGCGGCTTGCGCGGCCTGCGCGGCCAGGGCCACGGCCGTGCGCCGCGGCCGGGGAACAAGGGGAGGTTTCATGGCGGTAGGGGATGCAAGGGGCGGGACACCGCTCAGCGCGCCTTGGCGGTCGGTGCGGGCAGGGCGGGCAGGGCGGGCAGGGCAGGCGATATGGCGCCGTGCGTCTGCACGAAGCTCAGCGTGGTCACGTAGCTCGCTTCGCCATAGGGCTGGCCCAGGTGCTCGCCGGGGGTCTTGTCGGTGTGTTGGACCTCGGCCACGTACTGGCCCTGCCATGGCAGGGCAAAGCGCACCGTGCCGTCTTCGCCGGTGGTGGCCTCGCGCGACCAGCCGGAGGGCGCCACCAGCGTCACCTTGGCCTTGGGCAGCGGGGCGCCCTGGAACACCACGCGCAGCGTGCCGTCCTGCCCCGTGGGCACCAGGTCCAGGGGCGTGGCGGCGTCCACCGGCTGCGCCAGGCTGGACACCCAGCGCGCCGCGGGGCGCCACAGCAGCGGTGGACGCTGCGTCTTGCTGCGGTCGATGAGCGGGTACGGAGCTTCCGCCCAGAGCGTGTCCGCGGCGCTTTGCGGCGCATAGACGAAGGCGGTGGGCGTGCGGCGGCCTTCGGTCGACCGCGCGCCGGCCTGGCGTAGCACAGGCACTGCGGTGAATTTGTCCAACAGGCCCGGCGAGGTCTCGCGCAGGTTATCGGCGTATTCACCGAAGTGCAGGCGCGTCTCGTTCGGTGCCTGCTCCAGCCAGACCTGGTGGGCCTGCGCAGCGCCGCCGGCCAGCAGCAGCGCACCGGCCAGCCGCGCGAGGGGGTGTCGAGGGATGAGGGACATGGGCGTGTTCTCCTGTGAATGGATGGATGTATGCGAGGAATGGCGTTTGCTATTGAATGAATAGCTGTCAGCGCTTTACAGATAAGCGCTGTGGCAGGTTTTTATGTGGAGTACAGGCAGGCGCATGAAGGCTCTCGCAAGGGCGCCCCGGGGCGCCTTGTGGATAACGCTGGCTGCCTGCGCCAGCCGGGCGGCTGGCGTGGGTGGCTCTGAAAGAAGTGCGTGTGCGTCGGCACACCGGCCCGCGATGCGGGCCATGCGGGCTCAGCCCGGCCCCGCGCCGGCGCAGCCCGTGGCCGCGGCCCCTACGAACAGCGCGGCCAGCAAGGCCGCCACGCCGGCGGTGGGCAGCCAGCGTGGCCGCCAGGTGGCCAGCGCCGTGGCGGCCAGCGCTGCCAGCGAGAGGGCTACGCTCCACCACACCAGGCCCATGGGCACGGTCGGGGCCGGCCGTCCCACGGCATGGGCCAGGGCCGCTGCCAGCAGTACCCAGCCCACGCCACGCAGGCGCTGCAGCGTGGGGGCGGTGGCGGATCGGCGCAGCGCGTCCTCGTGGTGCCGATCCATGCCCAGGGCCATGGCGCACCAGCCGGCCAGGCACAACAACAGTTCCGTCATCTCAGGCTCCCGCGCGGTGGCCGCGCGTGGCCGACAGATGTGCCTGCACGGTCGCTGGGGGCCTTGCGCTGGCGGGCGCCCGCAGCGGCCGCAGCCGGTAGGCCAGCGCCAGCAGCAACGCGCCGGTGGCGAGGAATGCCAGGTCCATGCCCGCCAAAACCCAGTCGCGGGCTGGCAGGCTGACGCCCAGGTGCGCGTGCGTGGTGGCTGCGTTCAGCAGCGGCAGCAGCGCCCAGAGCGCCCCGGCCAGTGCCAGCAGGGCGCACCAGCCGCGCCGGCCCGGCGAGACGGCCGCGAGCAGCAGCGCTAGCGCCCATGCGCTGAAGAAACAGGCCAGCTCCGCATCGGCCCGCGCCGCCCAGTGCAGCGGCAGCAGCCGGTTGGCAGCGAGGTAGACCGCCAAAGCCAGCGGCAGGCCGGCCAGCGCCGCCAGGTTGAGGCTGGCCACCAGCCGCTCGCCAAAGAGCAGGCGCTGGGGCTGCCCGGCATGGGGACGCCGTGCCTGCGCTTGGCGCTTGACAGTCCACAGCACCAGGCCGGTGGCGATCATCAGGCTGCCCAGCACGCCGAAGCCGAACAGGGCCCAGCGCAGGCCGGGACCTGCGAACCGTGCAAGGTGCAGGCCGTAGAGCACGCCATAGGTCTGCCGTGCCGCGCCGGCGGGGGCGGCTTCGTGCAGCAACTGGCCACTGGCGCCATCGAACCACAGGCGTTCGGGACCGTACTGCAGGCGGTCGCCGTCATGGCGCGTGACCTCCAGGCGCACATCGCCGCCGGGGTCGCGCTGCGCGCGCAGGCGCTGCACGCGCCCTCCCTGCCAGTGGGCCTGGGCCTGCTGCATGGCAGCGGCCACGGCCAGCGGTGGCAGGGGCGCGGGCGGACCGGCCTGGGCGGTGCCCGCGCTGCGCGGGGCGTCCCCCTGCAGTTCTGCGAAGTAGCTGGCCGTGTCGGTGCCGCGTGCGCCGGGATACACGGCGGCAATGCCCGCCGGCAGGTACAGCGAGTGAAAGATCATGAGTCCGCTGAAGGTGATCACCAGGTAGAACGGCAGCGCCAGCACGCCGCTGACGTTGTGCGCATCCAGCCATGCACGCTGGCCGCCCTTGGCGGGGCGAAAGGTGAAGAAGTCCTTGAAGATGCGCCGGTGCGTGACCACGCCGGTGAGCAGCGCCACGAACATCAGCAGCGTGGCCACGCCCACGATCCAGCGCCCTTGCAGCACCCAGCGGCCCTGGTGCGCAGTGCGCAACTCGAAATGGAAGCGGTAGAAGAAGTCTCCCCCCGCCGTGGCCCGTGGCGTGAGGATGTCGCCGGTGGCGGGGTGCACCAGCAGGGCCTGGAAGCGCTCGCGCGGCCCCGCGTGCCACAGCAGCGACACCTCGGGCTGGCGCTCGTCGGGCAGGCGCATGATCCACTGGGTGGCCTGCGGTGCGTGCTGCCGCAGGGCGGCCAGGGCGCGCTCGGCGACGGCTGCCGCGTCATCTGCCTTGGCGGGCGGCAAGGCATGGAGTTCGGGGCGCATCCAGTGGTTGAACTCGGGCTTGAAATACGACAGCGTGCCCGTCACGAAGATGGCAAACAGCAGCCAGCCCAGCAGCAGCCCCGCCCAGGTGTGCAGCCAGGCCATGGCCTGGCGAAAGCCCTCGCGTGCGGGGGCGCGGGATGCGTCGGCGGGCGGGCTCATGCGGCACCCGCCAGCCATTGCGGCACCTGGGCGGCCAGCCCCAGCAGCATCGCAGGGCCCAGCACGCCGCACCAGGCCTGCCAGGCCGTGCGCGCAAAGAAAACCCAGGCGATGGCCAACGCATAGACCAGCCACGCCAGCAAGGTGGCGGCCAGCACGGCGTCCACGCGGGTGCTGCGTTGTGCCAGGGCCAGCGCGGCCGCAGCCGTGAAGGCCGCCGTGAGCGCATAGCCTCCCGCCACCGCGGCCAGTGTGCGCGAGGCCACGGCGAGCCGGTAGCGCCACAACGGTTGCGTGGGCCTCATCGGACTCCCTCCTGTGCCGCGAGGGAGCGGGACGGCCGCACGGCGGCCGAGGCCTCGCCGTTGAACAGGGGCGGAGCGGCGTCGAGGCGCAACGTCAAGGCGGAGCAGGTGCGGATCACGGATTACTTAAGATATGTCATGAGAACGATTCGCATTTAAGTATAGGTGAGGAATGCCTGCGTACGTGAAGGCCGTCCGCCGTTGCGATGCGTGCGCGCGACAGGTGCCGCTGCGCGTGCACCACAGGCAGGCCCAGGCGCGGCGCCGGCTTGGCCGTGCACCGCAAAACGGGCTGTAACGTTGCGGAAGCGTCCGCGTGAGCGTCAGCCGCGCTCAACCGGCCGGCCGGGGTCGCTGCACCACTCGCTCCAGCTGCCGGCAAACAGGGCCGTGGGACCCAGGCCCGCGATTTCCATGGCCAGCAGGTTGGGCAGGGCACTCACGCCGCTGCCGCATTGATGGACGACGGTGGCGGGGTCGCGGCCATCCAGCAGGGTGGTGAACTCGGCACGCAGCTGCTCCGGGCTTTTGAAGTGGCCGTCCGTTCCCAGGTTCAGGCCGAAGGGGCGGTTGAGTGCGCCGGGGATGTGGCCCGCCACGGGATCCAGCGGCTCCACCTCGCCCCGGTAGCGCGGTGTGGCGCGCGCGTCGACCACCGTCTGGCCGGGCTGACCCAGTTGCGCCAGCACCTCCTGCGCGCTCACCAGCCGGCGCAGCGGCGCCTGCAGCCGAAAGTGCGACTGGAAACGCGCCGGCTCGTCGCCGCTGGCCACCGCGCCGCCGGCGGCCTGCCAGGCCTGCAGCCCGCCGTCGAGCACGGCCACGGCATCATGCCCCGCCCACTTGAGCATCCACCACAGGCGGCCGCAGTAGTTGGCGCCGTTGCGGTCGTACACCACGGCCTGCATGTCATTGGCAAAGCCGATGTCCGAGAGCCAGGTCGCAAATCGCTCGCGGTTGGGCAGCGGGTGGCGCCCGCCCGATGCGGGCTCGTCCGCCGCCGAGGCCACGACCGTGCCGCCCGCGCCGGGGGCGCCATGGCGGGCGCTCAGGTGCTTGTCCAGGTCGGCGTGGAAGGCGCCGGGGATGTGCGCCTCGCGGTATTGGCTGGCGCCCAGGGTGGGTTGGGTGAGGTCGAAGCTGCAGTCGAACACCATCAGCGGCTGGCCGCTGTGCAGGAGGGACTGCAGTTCAGGAACGGAGATCAGCGTGGTGTAGGGCATGGT
The DNA here is from genome assembly GCF_019602835.1 of Diaphorobacter sp. MNS-0. NCBI lineage: Bacteria > Pseudomonadati > Pseudomonadota > Betaproteobacteria > Burkholderiales > Comamonadaceae > Diaphorobacter > Diaphorobacter sp. MNS-0. The sequence continues at coordinate 1,102,785 of NZ_CP080761.1, forward strand.
CGGGCTCTGTGCGTATCGATCAGGCCCCATTGTCGTGGCGTTGGGCGCGCCAGCGCGTCAGTGTTCTTCGGCAGGCGTGTCCGGCGCGGCCCGGGCGCGCAGTACGGTGGCCGTGATGCCGCTGCCCACGATGAGCGCCATGCCCGCCCAGCCGATGAGCGGCAACTGGTCGCCGAACAGCGCCACGCCGTAGATGCTGGCGAAGACGATGCCCGAGTACTGCAGGTTGGCCACCACCAGCGTGCCGCGGGCGGTGAGGGCGCGCGAGTAGGCACGTGTCATGCACAACTGCCCGCCCGCGGCCAGCAGGCCCAGCGGCAGCAGCCACAGCGCGGGCCACCCGGGCCAGTCGGACATACCCGTGACCAGCATAGCCGCGCCGCCGGCTACGGCCGAGCCCACGGCGAAATAGAACACGGTGCGCGTCTCGGGCTCGCCCAGGCGCGACAGCGCCACCACCTGCATGTAGGCGAACGCGGCGGTCAGGCCCGAGCACAGGCCCACCAGGCCCGCGAAGGCCTGGTTGTCGTCGATGCTGGGGCGCAGCATCATGACCACGCCCGCGAACCCGACCAGCACGGTCAGCACCAAGGTCACTTGCAACGGCGGGCGCGGCTGCGCGCTGGAGGGGCGCCAGGCGAGCAGCGCGCCGCCGATCAGGAAGGCGGCGATCCACACGCTGCTCATGTAGTTGAGCGTCATCGCCGTGGGCAGGGGCAGGTAGGCGATGGCGTAGAACCACGCGCCCAGCGAAGTCACGCCGATCAGGCTCCGCCAGGCGTGCATGCCGGGGTAACGTGTGGCCAGCGCCACCTTTTGCGAGCGTGCCAGCGCCCAGAGGATGGCCATGCCGATGAAGCCGCGGTAGCAGACCAGTTCGGCCGCGTTGAAGTAGGCCGAGGCCATCTTCACGCAGACCCCCATGCTTGCGAACAGGAACGCCGCCAACACCATCCAGAGCGCTTGCATGGAAAACCTATGGGTATGAATAAAAATAGCTGCCAGCGCTTGTGTATCAAGCGCTGGCAGCTATTGTAATGGTAGCGTGGGGCGGCGGTGTGGGGCCTTAGCCGCGGGACACGGCGGCACCCATGCGACCGCGGTACCACTCGTGGAAGTGCTGCATGCCGTCCTCCATGGGGCTCTGGTAGGGGCCGACCTCGTTGTCGCCGCGTTCCATCAGGGCCTTGCGGCCCGCGTCCATGCGCTCGGCGATCTCGTCATCCTCGATGCAGGTTTCCATGTAGGCCGCACGCTGCGCCTCGACGAACTCGCGCTCGAAGGCGACGATTTCCTCGGGGTAGTAGAACTCCACCATGTTCAGCGTCTTGTCCACACCGATCGGGTGCAGCGTGCTGACGGTGAGCACGTGCGGATACCACTCCACCATGATGTGCGGGTAGTAGGTCAGCCAGATCGCGCCGCGCTCGGGCATCTTGCCTTCGCGATACTTCAGCAGCACCTCGTGCCACTTCTTGTACACGTCGGAGCCCGGCTTGCCGAACGTGGAAGCCACCCCCACGGTTTGCACGGAGTATTCCTTTTGGAACTCCCACTTCAGATCGTCACAGGTGACGAAGTTGCCCAGGCCCGGATGGAACGGACCCACGTGGTAGTCCTCCAGGTAGACCTCGATGAAGGTCTTCCAGTTGTAGTTGCACTCGTGCAGTTCCACATGGTCGAGCGCATAGCCCTCGAACGACAGCTCACGCTGCGTGCCCATGCCGGCCAGGTCGGCGGCGATGTCGCGACCGTTGTCCTCGAACAGCAGGCCGTTCCATTCGCGCAGCTTGTAGTTGTTGAGATTCAGGCAGGGGTCGTGCGCGAAATGCGGCGCGCCCAACAGCTCGCCGCTGGTGGAATACGTCCAGCGGTGAATCGGGCAGACGATGTTGCCGCCCGCATGGCCCTTGCCTTGGGCCTGCAGGTTGCCGCGGCCCTTGAGCATCACTGCCTGGCGGTGCCGGCAGACGTTGGAGATCAGCTCCACCCGCCCCTGGGCATTGCGCACGAGGGCGCGGCCCTCCTTTTCCTGGGGCAGCGCGAAGTAGTCGCCCACCTCGGGGACGGCGAGTTGGTGCCCCACGTAGCGGGGCCCTCGCTGGAAGATCGTCTCCAGTTCGCGCTGCAGCAGCGCTTCGTCGAAATAGCTGGAAACTGGTAGTTGGCTTGCGGCCTGCTGCAGTTGAAGACTTAAATCAGACATGGGTGACCTGACCTAAAGACTCCCCACAGGGAGGGTGCGCGTGCGCACGGGGCTATAGAAAAAACGAAACCGGCCCAGGGAAGTACTCCATAGCCGGTTCGTGGTGAAGGAATGGGATTATAGGTGGTGGGGTTATTTCCGCGGCGGGTGTACGTGTATTGCGCGCGCCTAGCAAGCCGCGTGCGGCGTCCGGGGCGGCGATCTCCCGCCGGCCGCGGGGGCATCCCCGCGGCCTTCGCCGGGTAGGCGCGGGGCCCTGCGCCTAAAATTGGCCGTTTCCACTTGCGCCCTTGGCGCTGCGTCTCCATGGCCAAGGCCCCCGCCGCCCCTTCATCCACCCAGCCCGATCCCGTCAGCTACGAAGCCGCACTGGAAGAGCTTGAGCAGCTCGTGGGCCGCATCGAGTCGGGCCAGCTGCCGCTGGACCAGATGCTGGCGGGCTACCAGCGGGGCGCGGTGTTGCTGAACTTCTGCCGCGCGCGCCTGGACGCGGTACAGGACCAGATCAAGGTGCTGGACGAAGGCACGCTGCAGCCATGGACGCAGGAGTGACGCCCGCCATGTCCGCCGTACCTGTGTTCGACTTCGATGGCTGGATGCGCGCGCAGCTTGCGCGGGTCGAGGACGCCCTGTCCCACTGGGTGTGCCCCGATGCGCCCGCAGGCCTGGGCGAGGCCATGCGCTATGCCGTGCTGGATGGCGGCAAGCGCCTGCGCCCGCTGCTGGTGCTGGCCGCTTGCGAGGCCGTCGGTGGAAACGCGCAGGCCGCCCTGCGCGCCGCCTGCGCGGTGGAGCTGATCCACGCCTATTCGCTGGTGCATGACGACATGCCCTGCATGGACAACGATGTGATGCGCCGCGGCAAGCCCACGGTGCATGTGCGCTTTGGCGAAGCGCGTGCACTGCTGGCGGGCGACGCACTGCAGGCGCTGGCATTTGAGCTGCTCACACCCGAGGAGGGGGTACCGCCGGCCATGCAGGCGCGGCTGTGCCGTGAGCTGGCCCGCGCCGCAGGTGCCGACGGCATGGCCGGCGGGCAGGCCATCGACTTGGCCAGCGTGGGCCTGCAGCTGTCTGAAGACCAGTTGCGTCAGATGCATCGCCTGAAGACGGGCGCGCTGCTGCAGGCCAGCGTGGTGATGGGCGCGGTCTGCGGCCAGACCCCGGAGGGCACGCTGCGCGCGCTGAGCGACTACGGCGCAGCCATGGGGCTGGCCTTCCAGGTGGTGGACGACGTGCTGGACGTGACCCAGGACTCCGCCACACTGGGCAAGACCGCCGGCAAGGACGCCGCGAGCGACAAGCCGACCTATGTCTCGCTGATGGGGCTGGAGGCCGCGCGCGCGCATGCCGAAGCCCTGCGCGCGCAGGCACTGGCGGCGTTGGCCGCCAGCGGCCTGACCGACACGCGGGCGTTGGCGGCGTTGGCCGACATGGTGGTGCGCCGTTCGCATTGATGATGGGCAAGGCTGCGCATGGCGGGGCTGGTGTCTTTTTATGAATCAAATTGGCCTCTAGCGCTTGTTCATCAAGCGCTAGCAGCTACTAAAAACATAGCATATGTCCACGACGAACTATCCGCTGCTTGAGCGCGTGAACGATCCCGCCGACCTGCGCCGGCTGCCCCGTGCCGAGCTCAAGGCACTGGCTACGGAGCTGCGCGCCTTCGTGCTGGAGAGCGTGTCCAAGACCGGCGGGCATCTGTCGTCCAACCTGGGCACGGTGGAGCTGACCGTGGCGCTGCACGCCGTGTTCGACACGCCGCGCGACCGGCTGGTGTGGGACGTGGGCCACCAGACCTACCCGCACAAAATCCTGACCGGGCGGCGCGACCGCATGCCCTCGCTGCGCCAGCTGGGCGGCCTGTCGGGCTTTCCGCAGCGCGCCGAGAGCGAATACGACACCTTTGGCACCGCGCACTCGTCCACCAGCATCTCCGCGGCGCTGGGCATGGCGCTGGCGGCCAAGCAGCGCGGCGACGAACGCCGCTGTGTAGCCATCATCGGCGACGGCGCCATGACCGCCGGCATGGCCTTCGAGGCGCTGAATAACGCCGGCGTGGCCGACGCCAACCTGCTGGTGATCCTGAACGACAACGACATGAGCATCAGCCCGCCCGTGGGCGCGCTGAACCGCTACCTGGCGCAGCTCATGAGCGGACAGTTCTACGCCAAGGCACGCGACGTGGGCAAGAGCGTGCTCAAGAACGCGCCGCCGCTGCTGGAGCTGGCCAAGCGCCTGGAGCAGCAGGCCAAGGGCATGGTGGTGCCGGCCACGCTGTTCGAGAAGTTCGGCTTCAACTACATCGGCCCCATTGATGGGCACGATCTGGACTCGCTGATTCCTACGCTGGAAAACATCCGCGGCCTCAAGGGCCCGCAGTTCCTGCACGTGGTCACCAAGAAGGGCCAGGGCTACAAGCTGGCCGAGGCCGACCCGGTGGCCTACCACGGCCCGGGCAAGTTCGATCCGCGCGTGGGCCTGGTGAAACCGGCCACGCCGCCCAAGCAGAGCTTCACGCAGGTCTTTGGCCAGTGGCTGTGCGACATGGCCGAGAAGGACGAGCGCCTGGTGGGTATCACGCCCGCCATGCGCGAGGGGTCGGGCATGGTGGAGTTCCACCAGCGCTTTCCCGAGCGCTACTACGACGTGGGCATCGCCGAGCAGCACGCCGTGACCTTTGCCGCCGGTATGGCGTGCGAGGGGGTGAAGCCGGTGGTGGCGATCTACTCGACCTTCCTGCAGCGCGCCTATGACCAGCTCATCCACGACGTGGCGCTGCAGAACCTGCCCGTGGTGTTTGCCCTGGACCGTGCGGGCCTGGTGGGTGCGGACGGCGCCACGCACGCCGGCGCGTATGACATCGCCTTCGTGCGCTGCATTCCGAACATGAGCATGGCCTGCCCGGCCGACGAGCGCGAATGCCGCCAACTGCTCACCACCGCCTACGAGCAAGACCACCCTGTGGCCGTGCGTTACCCGCGCGGCGCGGGCGTGGGCGTGGCGCCGCTGCCCGATCTGGAGGGGCTGCCCTTCGGCAAGGGCGAGGTGCGTCGCAAGGGCCGGCGCATTGCCATCCTGGCTTTCGGCACGCTGCTGTACCCGGCGCTGCAGGCGGCCGAGGCGCTGGACGCTACGGTGGTGAACATGCGCTGGGCCAAGCCGCTGGATACGCAGCTGCTGCTTCAGGTGGCAGCGGAGCACGATGCGCTGGTCACCGTCGAGGAGGGCTGCATCATGGGCGGCGCCGGCAGTGCCGTGGCCGAGGCGCTGGCCGCCGCAGGCGTGCAGCGCCCCTTGCTGCAACTGGGCCTGCCCGACGCGTTCATCGAGCATGGCGACCCGGCCAAGCTGCTGGCCCTGCAGGGGCTGGACGCCGCTGGCATGCAGCGCTCCATCACCGAGCGCTTCGGCGCATTGCCGGGCGAGCAGGCGCTGGCAGCGGCCTGACGCGCTTTCCTTCCCTTCACAACAATGCAGTCACCCCGCGGCAGCGTGCCGCTGGGATGCGTCGCGGCGCCTGTGCCGCCCATCGCGGAGGCCTGCGCTGCTCCTTGCCCGGCCGAGTAATACGCGCCATTCGCGGATTTTTCAGGGGAAACCCGCAACGGGGCCGGCAACCCGCGTTTTTACAATTTACCTCCGCTCATCGGCGGGATTCAGCGGCGCGTACACTCAACCGCGTTACTGTTTGTTTGCTTCATCATTTCGGAGAATTTGTCCATGGATCGTCGCTCAATCATCAAGCAGGCCGGTTTGGCTGGCGTACTCGCAGCCGGGGTTGCACCCGCAGTGCATGCCCAGGCCGCCGTTCGCTGGCGCCTTGCCTCCAGCTTCCCCAAGTCGCTGGACACGATCTTTGGCAGTGCAGAAAAATTGTCCCAGGCCGTCAAGGCGATGTCGGGCGGCAAGTTCGAGATCTCGGTGCACCCCGCCGGCGAGCTGATGCCCGCGTTTGGCGTGGTGGATGCGCTGCAGGGCGACACCATCGATATGGCCCAGACGGCCGCCTACTACTTCACCGGCAAGGACCCCGTGTTCGCCTTCAGCTGCGCCGTGCCCTTCGGCCTGACCACGCTGCAGATGGCCGCCTGGAAGGACCACGGCAACGGCCGCAAGTACCTGGATGCCTTCTTCGAGAAGTACAACTTCAAGACCGCCAGCGCCGGCAACACCACCACCCAGATGGGCGGCTGGTACCGCAAGGAAATCAAGACCGTCGCTGACCTCAAGGGCCTGAAGATGCGCCTGGGCGGCGGCGTGTTCGGCGAGGCCATGGCCAAGCTGGGCGTGGTGGCGCAGAACATGCCCGCCGGCGACGTGTACCAGGCGCTCGAGAAGGGCACGCTGGACGCCGTGGAGTTCGTTGGCCCGTACGACGATGAAAAGCTGGGCTTCAACAAGGTGGCGCCGTACTACTACTATCCCGGCTGGTGGGAAGGCTCCGCTGATCTGGAGTTCTTCATCAACATCAAGAAGTACAACGCCCTGTCGCCCGAGCACAAGGCGATCCTGGACGCAGCCACCCGCGTGGCCGCTGCCGACATGACCGCCAAGTACCAGGTGTTCAATCCGCGCGCCATCAAGAACCTGGTGGCCAACAAGACGCAGCTCAAGGCGTTCCCCAAGGCGATCATGGACGCCGGCTTCAAGGCGTCGATGGAAGTGTTTGCCGAGCACGAGGCCAAGTCGCCCGAGTTCAAGAAGATCCACCAGGACATGCGCGCCTTCCAGCGTGACCAGATCCTGTGGAACCGCTTCTCGGAGTTCCCGTTCAACCAGTACATGAACAGTGTGAAGATCTGATCGCGTGGCGGGCTGCTGCCCTTGCGGCGGCGGCTTGCGACCAATCCAACGAGGCCGCAGTTCCCTGCGGCTTTTTTTGTTGCCCGCGCAAACTAAAAAAGCCCCGGCGTACCGGGGCTTTTTAGTGGGGTTGAGACGGCTTACTTGCTGCCCGAGCCCATGGCGTCCTGCAGCGCCTTGGCTGGGTCGTCCGAGCCGTAGCCGCCGTCGGCAGGGGGTGCCAACTCGCCCTCCGGTGCCGGTGCCGGGGCCTGCTCGGCGTCTGGAGCGGGCTGCGATGCGAACGGGTCGTTGCCTGGCGCACCGTAGCTCTCCGCATCCTGGAGCGCATCCATCATTTGCGCGCCCACCGCTTCCATGTTCACTTCCACCTTTTTGTCCAGGCTGCCCGTCACCAGGGACGGGAAGGTGATGAGCAGGCTCACCATGATCAGCTGGATCAGGACGAAGGGAATGGCGCCCTTGTAGATCTGCATGGTGGTCACGGGCTGGATGGCCTTGTGCGTCACCCGGTCGATGTAGGGCTTGTCCGGGGCCACCGAGCGCAGGAAGAATAGCGCGAAGCCGAAAGGCGGGTGCATGAACGAGGTCTGCATGTTCATCGCCAGCAGCACGCCGAACCAGATCAGATCGATGCCCATCTTGTCGGCGACGGGTCCCAGCAGCGGCACCACGATGAAGGACAGCTCGAAGTAGTCCAGGAAGAACGCCAGAAAGAAGATCATGAGGTTCACCACGATCAGGAAGCCCACCTGTCCGCCGGGCAGGCTGGCCAGCAGGTGCTCCACCCACTTCGGGCCGTCGGCCGCCTGGAACACCAGGCTGAACGTGGTGGCGCCGATCATGATGAACATCACGAAGCTGGCCAGGCGCGTAGTGGCGCCCAGCGCCTGCTTGAGCAGGGGCATGTCCAGGCGCCGGCGCGCGAAGCCCATGACCAGCGCCGCCATGGCACCCATGGCGCCGCCTTCGGTCGGTGTGGCAATGCCCAGGAAGATGGTGCCCAGCACCAGGAAGATCAGCAGCAGTGGCGGAATCAGCACGAAGGTCACGCGCTCGGCCAGACGGGAGAGCATGCCCAGCTTGAGCACGCGGTTGATGCTCGCGATGACGAACGCGATGAAGGTGCCGCCGCACATGGCGGTGACGACCTTCTCATCGGTCGGCACGTCCAGCACCTCGGTGCCTGTCCACCACGTATGCACGTCGGCCATGTGAGCGGCCAGGAAGATCGATGCTGCCGTGGAGATGCCCATCACGACGGCCAGCGAGGCATAGCCGGAGCTGCCATTGTCTTCACGGTAGATGCGCGCCTCGGGTGGCAGGGCGGGTACGGACTGGGGCTTGAAGATGGCCAGGATGACCACCCACAGCACGTAGAGGCCGACGAGGATGAAGGCGGGCACGAATGCACCCTTGTACATCTCGCCCACGCTGCGGCCGAGCTGGTCGGCCATCAGGATCAGCACCAGTGATGGGGGAATGATCTGGGCCAGGGTGCCGGATGCGGCAATCACACCGCTGGCGAGCCGCCGGTCGTAGCCGTAGCGCAGCATGATGGGCAGCGAGATCAGGCCCATGGAGATCACCGAGGCCGCCACCACACCGGTGGTGGCCGCCAGCAGCGCGCCCACGAAAACCACCGCCAGCGCCAGGCCGCCGCGCAAAGGGCCGAACACCTGGCCCACCGTGTCGAGCAGGTCCTCCGCCATGCCGCTGCGCTCCATGATCAGGCCCATGAGCGTGAAGAAGGGCACCGCCAGCAGCGTGTCGTTGGCCATGATGCCGATCAGGCGCTGCGGCAGCCAGGCCATCACGGACGAAGGAAAGACCCCCAGCTCGATCCCCAGGAAGCCGAACAGCAGGCCGCAGGCGCCCAGGCTGAACGCCACGGGGAAGCCCAGCAGCAGGAAGATGATCAGGCCCCCGAACATGACGGGGGCGTAATTGCTTGTGATGAATTCCATGAAATGCTTTCCTGGGGCAGATCAGCGTTGCGCGGCGGGAACGGCGGACAGGGCCTGCTCCTGCTTTCTCTCAGCTTCGGCGCGCAGCGCCTCGGCCAGTTCTTCTTCAGCGCTCTTGTCGCTGAGCTTGCCCATGGGATCGGGCCCCTGGCCACGCAGGAAAGCGATGCGCTTGATGAGTTCGGACCAGCCCTGCAGCATCAGCAGCGTGATACCGACGGGAATCGCCACCCATACGGGCCAGCGGATCAGGCCGCCAGGATTGCCGGACACTTCACCCGACTGGTACATCTGGATCACGACCGGCATGCTCAGGTACAGGATGGTGATGCACAGCGGGGTGAGAAAGAGCGCAAAGCCGACGATGTCGATCCACACCTGCACCTTCTTGGGCAAGCGGCTGTTGACCACGTCGATGCGCACGTGCTCGCGGTTGAGCAGCGTCCAGCCGGCGGCGATCAGGAAAGACCATGCGAACAGGTACCACTGCACTTCCAGAAAGGCGTTGGAACTCGTGTCGAACGCCTTGCGCACGATGGCGTTGGCGGCACTGATGAAAGTGGATGCGAAGATGAGCCAGATTGAATACTTGCCCACGAACGCGTTGAGCCTGTCGATGGCCCGCGACAGTGAAAGTAAAGCCTGCATGGTGTCTCCAAGAAGATGGCTGGGTGCGCGTGTCTGTCCGCACGCGGGGTGGGGCATGGGTCAGATCGATTTGCAGAACGCTGACGCTGCCGTCGGTAGGCAGGGCACGGTCGGCGGCGCCGCGCACACGTCCTTACAAAGGTGACATTCTACGAAGTCACGCAGCCTCGCCAGGTAAAGGGTTTAGCCTGCCCCCGCAGGGGCAGGGGCGTTGCGCTGCTATGAAAATGGGAGAAAACGGCGCACGCAATAGCGCAGGCGGTCCACGCGCTGCCGCACGAAGGGCGACGCATCGCCCGTGCGTCGCCAGGGGGGGGATCGGGCTTTCAGTCGCCCATGACCACGCCTTCGCGCCGCGGGTCCGCTCCGCCCAGCCACATGGGTTTGCCATGCACTTCGCTGCGCGTAATGGCCTGCAGGCCACTGGTCATGTTCATCTCGCGCACTTCCGCGCCGCGTGCGCGCAGGTTGTCGATCGTGGTGGAGGTGAAGCGCTTTTCCTCCAGCAGGGTGGGGCCGTTGAGGTTGCCGAAGTTGGGCAGATTGATCGCCTGCTGCGGCGTCAGGCCCCAGTTGAAGATCCCGTAGATCGTCTTGGCGGTGTAGTGGATGATGAGCGCGCCGCCCGGGCTGCCTCCGCTCATCAGCAGACGCCCGGACGCCTTGTCAAACACCAGTGTGGGCGCCATGGACGAGCGGGGACGCTTGCCCGGCTCGACGCGGTTGGCGATGGGGCGGCCCTGGGCGTCGCGCGGCGCAAAGCTGAAGTCGGTCAGTTCGTTGTTGAGTAGGAAGCCCCCGCTGCGCGCGCTGCTGGTGCTGACCATCTGGCGGGAGCCGAACTGGTCTTCGATGGTGGTGGTCATGGCGACGGCATTGCCCCGGGCATCGACGACGCTGATGTGGCTGGTGCCGTATTCCGGCTGGTCGGGCATGGGCGCCATGCTGGTCTGCGCCCCGCCGGGGGTTCCGGGCTGGGCCACCTTCATGCTCTGCGGCTGGATGAGGCGTGCGCGGCTGGCGAGGTAGGCCGGCTCCAGCAGGCTCATCCAGCTGCCGGCAGGGGGGCGCACGAAATCGGGGTCGGCCACGTATTGCGCGCGGTCGGCGAAGGCCAGGCGGGCGGCTTCGTTGTACAGATAGAGCCAGTCGGCCGTGGGCAGCGGGCCCAGCGGGTCGGCGGAACCTTGGGGGCCCTCCTGCAACGGCATGGTCGTGGCATCGGTGTTCTTCAGGATGCCCAGGATCTGCGCCACGGCAATGGCGCCGGAACTGGGCGGCGGAAAGCCGCAGACGCGATAGGCTTTAGCGCCGATCTGGTAGTCGGAGCACAAGGCCTCCCGTTTCTTGGGCTGATAGCCTGCCAAGTCGGCCAGGCTGAGCCCGCCGGGATTGCCTGCGTGGCCCTGGACCTTGGCCACGATGGCCTGGGCCACTTCCCCTTCCAGCAGCGCCTTGGAGCCGTTCCTGGCTATGGCACGCAGCACGCTCGCCAGCTCAGGATTCTTGAGCGTGTGCCCCACGGGCCAGGGTTGGCCGGCGGCATCGAAGAAATAGGCACGCGCCACGGGGTCCTGCGCGAGGAACTTCTCATTGGCCAGCAAGGTGTGCAGGCGCGCACTGACCTTGAAGCCCTGTTCCGCCAACTGGATGGCGGGCTCGAACAGTGTGGCCCAGGCAAGCTTGCCGTGTTCCTTGTGGGCCTGCTCCAGCATGCGCACCGTACCCGGCACGCCGACCGAGCGCCCGCCCACCACAGCGTCATGGAAGGCCATGGGCTTGCCATTGGCGCCAATGAACAGGTTCTCCGTGGCGGCCGCGGGGGCGGTCTCGCGCCCGTCGTAGGCCTCGACCTTGCTGCCAGCCGCGTGCAGCAGGAACGCGCCGCCGCCGATGCCACTGGACTGCGGTTCCACGAGGGTAAGCACCATCTGTACCGCGATGGCCGCATCCAGCGCCGAGCCGCCTGCCTTCAGCACCTGGTAGCCGGCGTCGGTCGCCAGCGGATTGGCGGCTGCCACCGCGAAGCGCTCGGTAGCCCAGCCGGGCTTCTCCGTGTAGCCGGAAGAGCCCTCGGGCTGTTGCGGCACCTGGTAGTGGAATGCGGCGGGGGGGCTGGAGCAGGCCGCCAGCGTCACCACCGCGAGGGCGGCGACGACAGAGGCGGTCATACGTTGGGCGCGCAGGTACGGTCGCATCGGGGTCTCCTTGGTGGTGGCGTGATCCGGGCCATCGTACTGGGCAGAAAGGTCACACGCTCCCGCTGTTACATGCTGGTACGCTGCTGTTGGCAGGTGGTGGATAAGTGTCATGCAGGATGGCGAAAATAGTTACGTTTTGACATACTCCGCGCACCCACTGGATCACGGCGCACCACGCGTCTGTGACGCATCTTGCACCGCCCCCCGAAGCACGGGGCTGATGGAGGTTTCCTTGAAAAGCTCCCCCGACGTGTGGCTGCTCGCTCGGCCCCTTGGCAAGCCTGACGGCCATGCCTGAGCGCAAGGAACGGCTGGCTGTTCTGCGCGATTCGCTGCGCGACCCCCAGGGCCGGTGGCTGCGGGGCGCCGTATGGGTGCTCGTGCTGGCGGCGCTGGGTGCCTGGCTGGCAGTGGAAGCGATCGCGCTGGTGCGCTCGGAACAGCGCCAACACGAACGCAATCAGCTGCTGGAAGGCATGGAGCAGACGCTGCTGGGCGAGAGCAGCAACGGCCCGCTGCTGGGAATGGTTACCTTGCTTGGCTTGAGCGAGCCGTCACTCAAGGCTGCCGCGCAGGGCTTTCTGCCCTACGATGCGCCGCCGGTGCTGGCGCGCCTGGGCGTCATCCGCGGCCGCTTCATGGTGGATGGCGCCTACGTGATCGCGCGCGACGGCACGGTGGTAGCGCATGACACCGCCGGTAACCGCACGACCGGTGCGCAGCTGGGACATCGGCCCTATTTTCAGCAGGCCCTGCAGGGCAATGCGTCCGTATATGCCGCCCTGGGCGGCACGTCGCAGGAGCGCGGCCTCTATTACGCAGCGCCGCTGTATGAGAGCGATACCCCGTCCAGTCCCGTCATCGGTGTGGTTACCGTCAAGGTGGGGTTCTCCCATTTCGACCGCCTGCTCACGCGGGCGGGGCATCCCGTGCTGCTGATGTCGCCGCAGGGCGTGGTGTTCTCTTCCACCCGTCCGGAGTGGCTCTACGCCATGGCCGCGCCCCTGACGCAGGAACGCATCGACGCGGTGCGCAGCACGCGCCAGTTTGGCAGCCGTTTCGACAACGGGCTGGTGTCGGCCCTGCCGTTTTCCATCGACTCCCGCGAAGCGCTGATCGACGGCGTGCGCTATGCCGTGGGCCGCCGCGCCGTGGACTGGGAGGACCCTGCGGGCCCCTGGCAGCTGGTGTTGCTGGACGACATGAGTGCCATCATGCCCATGGGGTTGCGCTGGATGGTGGGAGGGGGCGCGTTCGCGCTCTTCGCGCTCGTGGGTGCCATGGCGCTGGACGCGCTGCGCAACCGGCGCCGCCTGGCGGAGAGCATGCAGCGCTTTTCCGTGCTGGGCGCGGCACTGGAGAACAGCCCCATTTCCATCGTCATCACCGATGCGGAAGGGGTGATCGCGTGGGTCAATCCCCAGTACGAACGCAACACCGGCTACACGCTGGGCGAAGTGCGCGGGCGCAAGCCATCGATAGCCGCCAGCGAACACACGCCCGCCGGTACTTACCGGGACATGTGGAGCCGGTTGCTGGCCGGCCATTCCTGGCGCGGACGCTTCGTGAACCGGCGCCGGGACGGCACCCTGTACCACGAGGAAGCCACGCTGTCGCCGGTGTTCGACGCCAAGGGCCGGCGCATCGCGATCGTGGGGCTGCAGCAGGACGTGACCGCGCGTATCGAGGCGGCGCAGGAACTGGAGCGGCGTGAGCGCCGCCTGAGCGAACTGCTGGAACAACAGACAGCGCTTTTTGACAACGCGCCGCCCATCGTGCTCGTCTGCGACGGGCAGATACGGCAGTTCAACCGCGCCCTGGCGGAACTGCTGCGCTCCTTGGACGATGCCCTGGCGGGAACCCCGGTACAGGAGCTGTTCGCAGGCGAGGCCGGCTACGGCGCCTTCACCGCACGGACCGTTCCCATGCTTCTGGCCGGTGGCTCGGTGCGCGAGCAGGCCGTGCTGCGGCGTCCGGACGGCACGTCGTTCACGGCGCGCATGGCGGGCCGCGGGCTGAAGATGGAAGGCGTGCAGATCGCATCGCTGTGGGTGATCGAGGACGTGACCGAGGCGCAGCGCGCCGAGGCTGCCACGCGCGAAGCCAACGCGCGGCTGGAGCTGGCGCAGGAGGCGGGGCACATCGGCGTGTTCGACTACAACCTGCTGACGCAGCGCATGGTGTGGTCGCCCCAACTGGAGCAGCTGTATGGCGCGGCGTCGCTGCCGGCGCAAAAGGACGGGCATGCCGCAGAGAGACCGTTCCAGGCGTGGGTGGATGTGATCCATCCCGAAGACCGTGCGCGCGTGCAAGGCCTGCTGGCGCAGGCACAGGCCGGCCAGGGCGGCGGCCGTCTGCGCGATTCCTGGCGCATCGTGCGCGCCGATGGCAGTACGCGCTGGATCCTGTGTACCGCGCGCGTGGTGCGCGACGAAGCAGGACAGGCCGCGCGCATCATCGGCGTGCAGGTGGATGTGCATGACCAGAAGATGTTGGAGGCGCGCGTGGCCGAGCAGCTCGCCTTCCAGCAGGCGCTGATCGATGCCATTCCGGTGCCGCTCTTCTACAAAGACGCGCAGGGGCGCTACCTGGGTTTCAACCGGGCCTATGTCCAGGCCTTCGACATCCATACGGAAGACTTCATCGGCAAGACGGTGCTGGACCTGGAGTTCCTGCCTTTGCTGGAGCGCGAACGCCTGCACGCGGATACCGAGGCCGCGCTGCGGGGCGCGCAGTCCGTGCACCGCGAGGTGGCCATGCCGTATGCCGATGGACTGGTGCACCACACGATGTTCTGGCTGCATGGGTTCAACCGCCCGGACGGCTCGGCGGGCGGAGTCATCGGCACCTTCGTGGACGTCTCCGACCGCCAGCGCGCCGAAGTGGAACTGCGCCGCGCCAAGGAACTGGCCGAGGAGACGGCGGCGCTCAAGTCGCGTTTCCTGGCCAACATGAGCCATGAGATCCGCACGCCGCTCAACGCGATCATCGGCATGTCGCACCTGGCCCTCAAGTCGGGGCTGGATGCGCGCCAAAGCGGCTACGTGGTGCGCATGCAGCAGGCGGGCCAGCATCTGCTGGGCGTGATCAACGACATCCTGGACTTCTCCAAGATCGAGGCCGGCAAGCTCGTGGTGGAGCGCAGCCCCTTCGCGCTGGACCGTATGCTGGAAGGCGTGGCCGACGTGGTGGGCTTCAAGGCGGCGGCCAAGGGGCTGGAGCTGGTGCTGGATGTGGCCCCCGACGTGCCGCAGCACTTGGTGGGCGACGCGTTGCGCCTGGGGCAGATCCTCATCAACTTTGCCAATAACGCCGTTAAGTTCACCGAGCAAGGAGAGATCCATCTGCTGGTGCGGCTGGAGCGCGACGAGGGCGCGCGCGTATGGCTGCGCTTCGAGGTGCGCGACACGGGCATCGGCATCGCGCCGCAGCAGATGCAGCGCTTGTTCCAGAGCTTTGAACAGGCGGACACGTCTACCACGCGCCGATACGGTGGGACCGGCTTGGGCCTGGCCATTAGCAAGAGCCTGGCCGAGTTGATGGGCGGTGAGGTAGGCGTGCGCAGCGAGCTGGGGCATGGCTCGGCCTTTTGGGTGACCGTGCCGCTGGAGCGTGGCGAGCCCCTGCCCCGTGCGCTGTTGCGCAGCGATTGGCGTGGCAGCCGGGTGCTGGTGGTGGACGACAACCACACCGCCGCCCAGGTGCTGGTGGACATGCTGCAGACCATGGGCCTGCAGGCCACGCAGGTGCACTCGGGCGTGCAGGCGCTGCAGGCACTGCGCGACGCGGTGGCCGAGCAGCGCCCCTACGGCCTGCTGCTGCTGGACTGGCACATGCCGGGCATGGACGGGATCGAGTTGGCGCGCCGCATTCGCGGACTGGGCCTTGCGCATATCCCGCAGATGTTGATGGTTACGGCGCACGGGCGCGACGATGTGATGGACGCCGCGCGCAGCGAGGGGATCGACAACGTGCTCGTCAAGCCGGTGAGCGCGTCGGTGTTGTTCGACACGCTCATGCAGCCGATGGCCCAGGCGTGGGACGTGCATCCGCTGCCGCGGTCTGCGTCCGGCGCCGCACCCGCCGTGCTGCGCGGCGCGGTGGTGCTGCTGGTGGAAGACAACGAGCTCAACCAGATCGTGGCGCAGGAGCTGCTGCGCGATGCGGGCATGCAAGTGGATGTGGCGTCCAACGGCCAGGAGGCCATCGCATGCATCGACCGGCGCCGGTACGACGCGGTGCTCATGGACATGCAGATGCCCGTGATGGATGGCGAAACGGCCACGCGGCAACTGCGTGCCGACCCACGCCACGCCGGCCTGCCGATCATCGCCATGACTGCCAATGCCATGCAGGCCGACCGGGAGCGCTGCTTTGCCGCGGGCATGAACGACCACGTGCCCAAGCCCATCGACCCCGACGTGCTGTGGGCCACGCTGGTGCGCTGGCTGTCGCCGCGCCCCGAGGCGGCGTCGCAGTCGCCCGCGCCCCCGGCGGACGCGCCGCTGGCACCTGCATTCGCGCCTGCCCTGCCACAGGGCGTGCCGGGTCTGGATACCGCGCTGGGCCTGAAGCGGGCTTCGGGTAAGCCGGGGCTGTACGCCGAACTGTTGCAGCGCTTCGCGCTGAGCCAGAGTGACGTCGTCCAGAACCTGCAGGCGGCCATACAGGCGGAGGACTGGGCACTGGCCGAGCGCACCGCGCACACGCTGCGCTCGGTGGCCGCCAACCTCGGTGCGCAGCCGGTGTCGCGGCATGCGCAGGCACTGGAGCAGGCGCTGCGCTCTCAGGCGCCGGCAGAAACGCTCCAGCCCCTGCTGGCGGTCCTGTCAGAGCATATGGCGCCTTTGCTGCAGGCGTTGGGTGCCTGGGCCCGGCAAGCTCCGGGCGCGGACGCTCGCGAGGCCACCGTGCCGCCGCAGACGCCCGTCCAGCTGCTGCGCGGGCTGCGTACGCTGCTGCGCGCGGACGACCCGGCCGCGGGCGACTACCTCCAGCGCAACGCGGCTGGGCTGGCAGCCTTGCTGGGTGCGGACTTCGATGCGCTGGAGCGCAGCGTGCGCAGCTTCGCCTATGACGACGCGCTGCGGCGGCTGGAGACATGCCCGGCGGCCCCGGAGGAATGACGCCCCATCCCACCAACTCTTTGGCAGGACATCCCATGGATCAGCAACGCTACGTGAACGCCGCCCCGGACCGCCTGGTCGACAAGCCCATCGCCACCGTGCTGGTAGTGGACGACACGCCCGACAACCTGACGCTCATGGCCGGACTGCTGCAGGGGCATTACCGCGTCAAGGTGGCGGCCAGCGGTGAGAAGGCCCTGGTAATCGCGCAGTCCGACGCTCCGCCCGACCTGCTGCTGCTGGACATCATGATGCCCGGCATCGACGGCTACGAGGTCTGCCGGCGCCTCAAGGCCAACGGGGCCACGCGTCACATTCCGGTGATCTTTCTCACCGCGCGCTCCGATCCCGACGACGAGCGCGAAGGCCTGGCGCTGGGGGCGGTGGACTACATCACCAAGCCCATCAGCCCCTCCATCCTGCTGGCGCGCGTGGCCACGCACCTGGCGCTCAAGGCCACGGCCGACTTCCTGCGCGACAAGAGCGTCTACCTGGAGCGCGAGGTGGCGATGCGCACGCTGGAGGTGCAGGCGATCCAGGACGTGACCATCATGGCGATGACTTCTCTGGCCGAGACGCGCGACAACGAAACCGGCAACCACATCCGCCGCACGCAGCTGTACGTCAAGGCCCTGGCTGAGCGTCTGCGCCACCACCCGCGCTTCGAGGCGGCCTTGAACGACCGCATGATCGACCTGCTGTACAAGTCGGCGCCGCTGCACGACATCGGCAAGATCGGCATCCCCGACAGCATCCTGCTCAAGCCGGGCAAGCTCACGGTGGAGGAGTTCGAGATCATGAAGACCCACACCACGCTGGGGCGCAAGGCCATCGAGGATGCCGAGCAGCGCCTGGGCATGCGCGTGGCCTTCCTCAGCGTGTCCAAGGAGATCGCGTACAGCCACCAGGAGAAGTGGGACGGATCGGGCTACCCCGAAGGCCTCAAGGGCGACGCCATTCCCGTATCTGCGCGCCTGATGGCCGTGGCCGACGTGTATGACGCACTCATCAGCAAGCGCGTGTACAAGCCGGCGTTCTCCCACGAACAGGCTTGCACCATCATCCTCAAGGGGCGGGGCACGCACTTCGACCCGGACATGGTGGATGCGTTCGTGGAACTGGCCGACGACTTCCGCGGCATCGCACAGCGCTACCCCGATCCCCATTGAAGTGCTGCCGCAGTTCAAATAAAAATAGCTGCCATGGCGCTTGCAGCAAGCGCGGGCAGCTATTGTTTTATGAGTATGAGGATTACGGCGCTGCCGTGGGCCGGGTCTGGGTGTCCTCCGCGGCGCTGTCCGGTGCGGTGGGCGTGGCGTCGTCTGGCGACTGCGCGGCCGCCTCGTCGTCGGCCACGCCAGCGACTTCCGTGACCTCGGCGGCCTGGCGCACTGCGGCCTTGTCGCCCGCGCTGGCGAACTTGCTGTATTTGCCCAGCAGAGTCACCAGCTGGCCATAGATGCGTGGCGCGCCGGCCAGGCATTCGCGCTGCTCCATGTAGTCGGCCTCGCCCGTGAAGTTGCCCACCAAACCTCCGGCCTCGGTCACCAGCAGACCGCCCGCGGCCACGTCCCAGATCGACAGGCCGCTCTCGAAGAAGCCGTCCGTGTAGCCGGCGGCCACATAGGCCAGGTCCAGCGCGGCAGCGCCGGGGCGGCGCAGGCCCGCGGTGCGGGGCATCACCTCGGCCATCATGTTCAGGTATTGCTTGAAGTTGTCGCCGGGGCGGAAGGGGAAGCCCGTGGAGATCAGGCATTCGCCCAGGCGCGTGCGCTTGCTCACGCGGATGCGGCGCTCGTTCAGGAAGGCGCCGCGCCCGCGCGTGGCGGTGAAAAGGTCGTTGCGCGAGGGGTCGTACACCACGGCCTGCTCGACCTTGCCGCGCACGGCCAGGGCGATGCTCACGCAGTACACGGGAAAGCCGTGGATGAAATTGGTGGTGCCGTCCAGCGGGTCGATGATCCAGACGTATTCGGAATGCTTGGAGCCATGCTCCGAACCCGATTCCTCGGCCAGGATGCCGTGGCCGGGGTAGGCGGTGAGCAGCGTCTCGATGATGGCCTGCTCGGCGGCATGGTCCACCTCGGTCACGAAGTCGTTGATCTGCTTTTGCGAAATACGCACGGCCTCCACGTCAAGGGCCGCGCGGTTGATGATGGCGCCGGCGGCGCGAGCGGCCTTGATGGCCACGTTGAGCATGGGGTGCAGATTGGACGACATTGGATTGTGACGAAGGAGCGGGGCGGCTGGTGGCCGCGGGGCGCGCAGCCGGCGATGCGGGCGCAAAACGGGCATTTTACCCATCACCCTCCGGGCTTGCACGCGCGGGCCTTCGGGCGCTTTGCAGCAGCGGCGACAATGGCAGGCTTGCTCCCGAGTCACTTCGCGCCATGAGAACCCGCTTCATCCTGATCCAGACCAGCCATGCCGGCAACGTGGGCGCCACGGCCCGCGCCATGAAGACCATGGGTTTCGATGACCTGGTGCTGGTCGCACCGCGCTGGCCCAACGTGCTGCGCAAGGAGGAGACCATCCAGCGGGCCAGCGGCGCGCTGGACGTGCTGGCCCATGCCCGCATCGTCGCCACGCTGGACGAGGCGTTGGAGGGCGTGAGCCACCTGTGTGCCACGGCGATGACGCCGCGCGACTTCGGCCCGCCCACGCGCACGCCGCGCCAGCATTTTGAGATGCTATTGAATAATGAGCTGCCAGCGCTTGATGGCAAAGCGCCAGGGGCTGATTTGGCTAGAAACCCGTCGCCGGAAACTGGCGTGGCCTTCCTGTTCGGCTCCGAGCGTTTTGGCATGGCCAACGAGGATGTGTACCGCTGCCATGTGGCGCTGAGCATTCCCACCAATCCGCAGTTCGGCTCGCTCAACCTGGGCGCGGCGGTACAGGTCATCGCCTATGAATGGCGGCAGGCCCTCGCCACCCGTGGGGAGGGCTTTGCGGTGCAGGAGTCCGCCCCTCAGGGCGAGCGCGCGGACGCCGCGCAGGTGGCCGGCATGCTGGCGCACTGGGAGCAGGCGCTCACGGGCATCGGTTTCCTGGACCCGGCCGCGCCCAAGAAGCTCATGCCGCGCTTGAACCAGCTTTTCAACCGCGCGCAACTCACGCAGGAGGAAATCCACATCCTGCGCGGTGTCGCCAAATCCATGCTGCAGGCCACGCAGGCAAACCGCTAGACTGCCAAGCTTCTCGTTACACCATTGCCCTTCATGCTTGCCCGCCTGCGATCCGACGTCCAGTGCATCCTCGAACGCGACCCGGCTGCGCGCAGCACCTGGGAGGTCATTACCTGCTATCCCGGCCTGCACGCCATCTGGCTGCACCGGCCGGCGCACTGGTGCTGGACGAACGGTTTCAAGTGGCTGGGGCGCTTCATCTCGCACTTTGCGCGCTGGTTCACGGGCATCGAGATCCACCCGGGCGCCAAGATCGGCGAGCGGGTTTTCTTCGACCACGCCATGGGGGTGGTGGTGGGCGAGACCGCCGAGATCGGCGACGGCTGCACCATCTACCAGGGCGTGACGCTGGGCGGAACCTCGCTCTACAAGGGCACCAAGCGCCATCCCACGCTGGGCAAGAACGTGGTGGTGAGCGCGGGCGCCAAGGTGCTGGGCGGCTTCGAGGTGGGCGATGGGGCCAAGATCGGCAGCAACGCCGTGGTCATCAAGCCGGTGCCGGCGGGTGCGACGGCCGTGGGCATCCCCGCGCGCATCATTCCGTCGAAGGAAGGCCAGAGCGCCGATGTGACCGAGCCGCACAAGCCCGAGGAGGCCAAGTTCAGCGCCTACGGCGTGACCTCCCTGCAGGACGACCCGCTGACCCAGGCCATGCGCGGCCTGATCGATTCCGCCGCCACGCAGGAGCACCAGATCGCACTGCTGTGGCAGGCCATTGAAAAGCTCTCCAGGTCCACCCCGCAAAGCGGCGGCTGCGTACCCGACGAGGCCGTGCGCTGCGAGCAATTCCAGGCGGCCAAGCTCAACGACATCATTGGCAAGTAAACAATCCATGGAAGTCACCCAGGCCCTGCGTGCGCGCCGCTCGGTGCGCGCCTTCCTGCCCGACGCGCCCCCCGCAGCGACGGTGCAGACGATTCTTCAAGAAGCCGCACAGGCGGCCTCCGGCGGCAATCTGCAGCCCTGGCGCGTGGTGGCCCTCACGGGCGCGCCGCTGCAGGAGTTGCTGGCGGTCGTCGCCCAGGCGCAACCCGAGGAAGGACCGGACAACCAGTCCTACCCGCCGGGCCTGTGGGAGCCCTACCGCACACGCCGCTTCGCCAACGGCGAAGACCTGTACCGCAGCATCGGCATTCCGCGCGAGGACAAGGCCGGGCGCCTGCAGCAGCTGGCCAAGAATGCCGAGCTGTTTGGCGCGCCCGTGGGCATCTTCGTGTGCGTGGACGAGCGCATGGGTCAGCCGCAATGGGCTGATCTGGGGATCTACCTGCAGTCGCTGATGCTGCTGGCGGTGCAGCATGGGCTGGCCACCTGCGCCCAGGGCTTCTGGCGCCGCTATGCCGGCACGCTGCAGCAGCAGCTGGGACTGCCCGAGCCGTACCGCGTGGCCTTTGGCGTGGCGCTGGGCTATGAGGATGCGGCGGCGCCCATCAATACCCTGCGCTCCTCGCGGGCTCCCTGGGCCGAGTGGGGCGAGATGCGCGGGTTCTGAG
The DNA here is from genome assembly GCF_019602835.1 of Diaphorobacter sp. MNS-0. Taxonomy (NCBI): domain Bacteria; kingdom Pseudomonadati; phylum Pseudomonadota; class Betaproteobacteria; order Burkholderiales; family Comamonadaceae; genus Diaphorobacter; species Diaphorobacter sp. MNS-0. The sequence goes on from NZ_CP080761.1 coordinate 1,124,417, forward strand.
CCCGAGGAAGGGCCGCCGGGGCCTTTTGTTGGATGAATGCTCCTAATTCAATAGCTGCCAGCGCTTGATGTATAAGCGCTAGCGGCCTATTTTCCCTTGATGGGCGTTGGCTCGCCTCAGTGAGGCTTGATGGCGATCTTCAGCACCCCGTCGCGCTGGTGCGCAAACAGGTCGTAGGCCTCCACGATGTCGTCCAGCTTGCGCTGGTGCGTCACCAGCAGCCCCAGGTCCAGGCGGTTGGCGGCGATCACGTTCATCAGGCGGCGCATGCGCTCCTTGCCGCCGGGGCACAGCGCGGTGCGGATGGTGTGGTCGCCCAGGCCGGCAGCGAACTGCGCCAGCGGGATCGACAGATCTTCCGAGTACACCCCCAGGCTGGACAGCGTGCCGCCGGGCTTGAGCACCTTCATGGCCTGGGCGAACGTGGCCTGCGTGCCCAGGGCCTCGATGGAGCCGTCAGCGCCCTTGCCGCCGGTGAGCTTCATCACCTCCTCCACCACATCCACGTTGCGGAAGTTCAGCGTCACGTCGGCGCCCATCTTCTTCGCAACCGCCAGGCGGTCGTCGTTGCCGTCCACGGCGATGATGGTGGTGGCACCCAGCAGGCGCGCGCCGGCGGTGGCGCACAGGCCGATGGGGCCCTGCGCGAACACCACCACGGTGTCGCCGATCTTGATGTTGGCGTTTTCCGCGCCCTTGAAGCCGGTGGACATGATGTCCGGGCACATCAGCACCTGCTCGTCGGTCAGCCCCTCGGGAATCGGCGCCAGATTGGCCTGGGCATCGGGCACCAGCACGTACTCGGCCTGGGTGCCGTCGATCAGATTGCCAAAGCGCCAGCCTGCCGTGGCCTTGTAGCCGTGGCAGCCGCACAGACCACGCGGCACCAGGTAGCTGCCGTCCTGGCTGGGATAGCCGTCCTGCGCCGCGTAGCTGTTGAAGTTGGGGCAGATGGCGCCGGCGATCACGCGCTGGCCTTCCTGGTAGCCCTGCACGGCGCTGCCCAGTTTCTCGATCACACCCACGGGCTCATGGCCCACGGTCAGGCCCTTGGCCACCGGGTATTCACCCTTGAGGATGTGCACGTCGGTGCCGCAGATGGTGGTGGTGGTGATGCGCACCAGCGCGTCGTTGGGGCCCACGCCGGGAATGGGCTTGTCGGCCAGTTCGATGCGGCCTTTTTCGACGAAGACAGCGGCTTTCATCATGGCGGTCATGCGGGGCTCCTTTGCGGGGTGAAGCCGCTACATTACGCCGGGTACGCGGCGGCGGGGCTACGGTTGAGTGGACTGCTCGGGTATGGCCATGCCCTGTGCCGCGCCCACGGCGTCGTCCACGCTCCAGAACAGCGGAATATGCGTGAGCCCGGCGCGCTGAAGCGCGGCACGCGGGTGGTCCTTGATGCGCGCGAGCAGCAGCGCCAGTCCCCGGCGCGCCAGATCGGCCTGCAACTCCTGCAGGGCCTCCAGCGTGGTCACGTCCATGTCGTCGCTGGACTCCACGCTCAGCACCACGGCGCGCACGCCCTGGGCTCCTGCGTGCGTGGCCACGATATGCGCCATGGCCTCGGCATTGGCAAAGAACAGCGGTTCGTCCGGCCGCAGCACCAGCACGCCCGGCGTGCGCTGCGCGTGCGGGTGCAGCTTGAGCGCGACGAAATCATGCGTGCCCGGCAGGCGGCCCAGCTCACTGGCGGCCGGCTGCGCAAAGCGGCGCAGCGCCAGCAGCAGCGAAAGCCCCACCGCGAGCAGCATGCCGAACAGCACGCCCAGCACCAACACGCCGGCCGCGGCGGCCAATGCCATCCAGGCGTCGCCATTCCAGCGCAGCGTGGCCCACAAGGGGCGCGGGCCCAGCTTGTGCGACAGGATGCCGATCACCACCGCAGACAGCACCGGCAGCGGCACAAGCGCCAGTGCGCCTTGCGCCAATCCCAGCGCCAACGCAATCGCCGCTGCGGCGACGAGGCCCGTCCATCGGCTGTGCCCCCCAGCCTCGTAGTTGGCCGACGAAGCCGAGAAGCCTGCGCCCACGGGCAGGCCCTGCAGCAGGCTGCTGCCGATGTTGGCGGCGCCCAGGGCCAGCATCTCGCGCCGCGCGTGCACGCGGTCGCCCGCTTGCAGGGCCAGGGAGCGGGCCGATCCCCACGACTCGGCGAACAGGATCATCATCAGCGCCGGCGCCACCTGGGCGGCGCGCACCCAGTGGTCCCAGTCCAGCCGCGGCCAGCCCCACTGCAGCCCCTGCAGCGTGACCGGCCCCACCAGCACCACGCCGTGCGCCGCCAAAGGCAGCGCCGCGGACAGCGCGATGCCCAGCGCCAGCACCAGCACCGAGGGCTGCACCCAGGCATGCCGCGCCTGGGCGCGCTGTAGCGCCAGCCACAGAGCCAGCGCGCCGCAGCCCAGCGCTGCCGTCAGACCCTGTGCGTTGCCGAGCCCGCCCAGCCAGTCCCACAGCAGGCCGGGCGTGTGCGTGCCCTGGGCCGGAACGCCCGTGAGGCCGGGCAGTTGCTTGACGACGATGGTGACCGCGAGCGCCCACGCAAAGCCGCGCAGCACGGGGCGCGAGACGAACGCCGCCAGGAAGTCGGCGCGCGCGAGCGCCGCCACGATGAACAGTCCGCCGGTGACACCGACCAGCGCAAACGCGCCGCCCGTGCCTTCCGCCGCCACGACGGACGCGAAGATCGCCGCGGCCGACGACGTGACCGAGAGCGTGGCGAAGCGGCTGGTGCCGATGAACGGATAGACGAGCAGCCCGACGAGCGCGGCCACCAGCGCATGGGCCGGCGGTACGCCGGCGATGGCGGCGTACGCCACCGCCTCGGGAACCAGCAGGCCGGCGATGGCCAGGCCGGCCAGGAACGTGTGGCCTGCGCGGGGGCGCGAAGGCGCGGCAGGACGATCGGTGGGCAGCATGGCACGGCCCCGTGGCGGGGCGGCGCGCTCAGCGCTGGGGGCGCACGGCGGTCTTGGGGCGGAAGGCCTTGCAGACCTCGGGGCGTGTCTCCAGGTAGGGCCCGCCGATCAGGTCGATGCAGTAGGGCACGGCGGCGAAGATGCCCGGCACGCGCTGTGCGCCGCTGTCGTCCTTGAGGCCCTCCAGCGTCTCGGCAATCGCCTTGGGCTGGCCCGGCAGGTTGATGATGAGGCTCTGGCCGCGAATCACCGCCACCTGGCGCGACAGGATGGCCGTGGGCACGAACGTCAGCGAGATCTGGCGCATCTGCTCGCCAAAGCCCGGCATCTCCTTGTCGGCCACGGCCAGCGTGGCCTCGGGCGTCACGTCGCGCAGCGCGGGGCCAGTGCCGCCGGTGGTCAGCACCAGGCTGCAACCAGCGTCCACCAGTTCGACCAGCGTGGCGCTGATGCGCTCTTTCTCGTCGGGAATCAGGCGCGGCTCGAAAGCAATCGGGTTGTGCAGCGCGCGCTTGAGCCAGTCGTGCAGGGCGGGCAGGCCCTTGTCTTCGTACGTGCCGCTGCTGGCGCGGTCGCTGATGGAGACGATGCCGATCTTGACCGGCTCGTAGGACGGGGCTTTGTGGGTGTCAGGCATCGTCTTCGCGCTCCTCATGCACGGCCAGGGCGGCCGCTTCGGTCATCTGGTGGCGCACCAGCTGGAACAGTTCGCGGTAGGCGCGCCCCTTGCGCGGAGCCTCGCCCTGCGACTGGGCCAACCGCGCCTCATGGTCGGACGGCGCATCCTTGCGCGCCTGGCGAATCAGCGCGCGGATCTGTTGCGTGTCCGTGCGCGGAAACTGCTCCAGCCATGCTGCCAGCGCATTGTCGTCCGCAATGAGGCGGTCGCGCCAGTGCTCGGCCTGGTGCAGGGCCAGCTTCTCGGCGGCGGAGCCGTTGCGCTGTTCGTCCAGCGCGGCGTGGATGGCCGCCACGGTGCCTTCTTCCAGCTTGCGCATGAGCTTGCCCACGAACTGCATCTGCCGGCGCTTGCCCTCGAAGTTGGTGATGCGGCGGGCCTCGGCTAATGCATCCTGGAGCTTTTCGGGCAGGTCCAGGCGCGCGAACAGGTCGCTGCGCAGCGTGAGCAGCTCGGAGCCCAGGTCCTGCAGCGCCTCCATCTCGCGCTTGAGGTCGGTCTTGGTGGCACCGTCGGTGCCTTTGAGTTCGGCCTTGAGCTGCAGGTCCATCTCGCTGCCTTCGGCAACGAAATGGCCCTTCACAAAATAGCCTTTTTTGGGTTTGCGTGACATGGGTGTGCTGGGGGCGGAAACAGGCCCTGCGCGGCGCAGCGGCAATGGCGCCTGCCGCGCGGCGGCGCGGGTCGGCAAGTATCATAGCCGCCGCTATGAATACATCCAGCAACCGCGCCGCCAGCGGCACTTCTTCCCAGCCCGACAGCGGCTTCAGCTATACCCGAGAGTTCTTTGAAGGCCTGGTGGACCATGCCCTGGCCCATGCCAAGAAGTTGGGCGCTACCGACGCGGGGGCGGACGCCTCGGAAGGCTGCGGCCTGTCGGTGAACGTACGCAAGGGCGAGCTGGAGACGGTGGAGCGCAACCGCGACAAGTCGCTGGGCGTGACGGTGTACGTGGGCCACCGCCGTGGCAATGCGAGCACGTCCGACTTCTCGCTGGCCGCCGTGGAGCGCACGGTGCAGGCGGCCTACGACATCGCCCGCTTCACCGCCGAGGACCCGGTGGCCGGCCTGCCCGACGCGGCCGACATCGCGCCACAGGAAACGCACCGCGACCTGCAACTGTTCCACCCCTGGGCCATCACCAGCGAAGAGGCCGCGCTTCTCGCGCTGGAGTGCGAGGCCGCCGCCTTCAAGACCCACAAGCGCATCACCAACAGCGAAGGCGCGGGCGTGTCGGCGCAGCAGAGCCATTTCTTCAGCGCCCACACACGCGGCTTTCGCGGCGGCTACGCCAGTTCGCGCCACAGCATCTCGGTGGCGCCCATCGCCTCGCTGCCAGGGCGCAATGCCGAGATGCAGCGCGACGCCTGGTACAGCTCCATGCGCGACGCGCGCGAACTGGCCGCGCCCGAGGCCGTGGGCCGCTACGCCGCCCAGCGCGCGTTGAGCCGCCTGGGCAGCCGCAAGATCCCCACCACCGAATGCCCGGTGCTGTTCGAGTCGCCCCTGGCCGCCGGCCTGCTGGGCGGCTTCGTGCAGGCCGTGAGCGGCGGCGCGCTGTACCGCAAGAGCAGCTTCCTCGTCGATTCGCTGGGCAAGCAGGTGTTCGCCAAGCACATCGACGTGGCCGAGGACCCGTTCATCCTGGGCGGCAAGGGCAGCTCGCCGTTCGACGACGAGGGCGTGCGCGTGGCGCCGCGCCAGGTGGTGGAGGCGGGCCGCGTGCAGGGCTATTTCCTCAGCACCTATTCGGCGCGCAAGCTCGGCATGCCGACCACCGGCAACGCCGGCGGCTCGCACAACCTGGTGCTGTCGTCGCGCCTTACGAAGCCCGGCGACGACCTGGACGCCATGCTGCAAAAGCTGGGCACGGGCCTGTTCGTGATCGAGCTCATGGGCCAGGGCGTGAACTACGTGACGGGCGACTACTCGCGCGGCGCCAGCGGCTTCTGGGTGGAGAACGGCCGCATCGCTTATCCGGTGCACGAGATCACCATCGCCGGCAACCTCAAGGACATGCTGCGCGGCATCGAGGCCGTGGGTGCCGACGCCTACACCTATGGTGCCAAGACGGTGGGCTCCATCCTCATCAACCGCATGAAGGTGGCGGGCAGTTGAGCCGCGCCGCGCCGGCAGTCCGCGCATGAGCACGTCGCTGTCGCGGGCCGACTGGGCCAAGGCGCTGGTGGTGGTTGTGGTCTGGGGGCTGAACTTCGTCGTCATGAAGTGGGGCCTGGCCACGCTGTCGCCGCTGGTGCTGTGCGCGCTGCGCTTCCTGACGGCGTCGCTGCCGTTCCTGCTGTTCGTGCGCCCGCCGCGGCACCTGTCCTGGGGCGTGATGGCGGCCTATGGCTTGGTGCAGGGTGTGGGACAGTTCGGCCTGCTGTTCACCGGCATGCAGCTGGGCATGCCGGCGGGCATGTCCTCGGTGGTGCTGCAGACGCAGGCATTCATCACCATGCTCATGGCTGCAGCCTTGTTGGGCGAGACGCCACACCGCTGGCAGTGGCTGGGCCTGTGCATCGCCATCGGCGGGCTGGCGTTCATCGGCGCGGCGCACGGCGATGGCGCCTCCGGCATGACCCTGGCGGGCTTCCTGCTCACCGTGGGGGCCGCGGCCATGTGGGCCGGCTCCAACCTGCTCACGCGCGTGGCGGCGCGCCAGGGGCCGTACGAGCCCGTGTCCTTCATTGTTTGGAGCAGCGTGTTCCCCATCGTGCCGCTGTTGCTGCTGGCCTGCGTGGTGGACGGCACGGAGGCCGTGGTGCAGCAGCTGCGCGGCCTGGGCGGGCGCGAGTTGGGCGTGGTGGCCTATCTGGCGCTGTTGTCCACCCTGCTGGGCTATGGCCTGTGGACGCGCCTGCTGCAGCGCTACGCCGTCAGCACCGTGGCGCCGCTGTCGCTGCTGGTGCCGGTGGTGGGACTGCTGTCGGCCATGCTGCTGCTGGGCGAGCGCCCCACGGCCTGGCAATGGATGGGCACGCTGGGCGTGCTGGCGGGCATGGTGATCAACCAGTTCGGCGGGCTGTGGGCCAAGCGCCGCCGCGGGGCGGGATCTATATAAAAAATGGCTCTAGCGCTTACCAGTCAAGCGCTAGAAGCTCCTGAAAGAGTAGCAAATCACCCGCGCTCGGCGCGGCAGCTTGCGTCTCAGCCGCCGCGCACCATGGAGAGGATCTTGGCCGTGTCGAGCTGGCGCGCGGTGGCCTGCATCTGCGGCAGGTAGCGCGCCTGCAGTTGCTGGCCGTCCTGCATCACGTGCTGGTAGGCGTCCTTGAGCATGTCGGTGGACAGGGTGCGCCCGCCCGCGTAGTACTGGTTGGCCACATGCCCCAGCGCATAGGTGGCCGCAAAGCTCATGCTGCTGCTCACCGCCTGGCGCCCCAGGCCGCCCAGCAGGCCCTTGCCGGCCTTGCCCAGCAGGCCGCTGAGCAGCTTGCGGCCTGCCTGCTCCAGGTACTGCGAGGTGAGCCCCACGCCCAGCGTCGCGAGGAAGTCCTTGATGTGCCCGCGGTCCAGCTCATAGCCGTAGCTCTGGCCGATCTGGTAGACCAGCCGCATTTGCAGCGGGATGATGGCCAGGGTGGACAGGTTCTCAGGCAGCAGTTCGATGGCGCCGTTCATGATCGACGCCTGCAGAATCTTGCGGTCCATCTCGGCGGGCGGCAGGCTGCCGGGGCGGCGCTGCGCGGCGGTGGTGGGCAACGCGTCCGCAGCGGCGGGGTGGGGGGCCGGTGTCGCAGGCGCAGTGGATGCGTCCAATGGCGTTTGCAGAGGCGCTTGCAGAGGCGCTTGCAGAGGGGCGTCGGCCACGGCCTGGGCCTCGGCATCGAATCCCTCTGTGGTATGCGCGCCCCCCAGACCCCAGGCCTGGCGCACCTGGGCCAGGAAGGCGTCTTCCTTGGCGCTGGTGTGGCCGTCGGCTTCGCACACGCACACGGCCATCTCATAGGCCAGCTGGCGCGACTCGGGAGAGGCCAGGCGGCCCAACACTTCTGGTAGCTGCACGCGGCGCAGCAGCACGTCCTGGTACAGGCCGGGCAGGTTGATCTGCGCGTCGCCCGCAAGGCCTTGCGCGACCTCGCGGATCTGCTCGCGTTCGCGGTCGTGCTTCTCGCCGTCTGCGTACGAGGCCATCAGGCACAAGGTGAGGGTGGCGCGGATTTCTTCTGCGGTCATGGTGCTCCTGAGGCGGTGAAGAGATGCAGATGGGAGTGCAAGGCGGCAGCGGGGTTCCCTGCCGCGCTGGCCCTTTACCCGTTGGAAAAACAAAAACCGCCCGAGGGCGGTTTTTGTCACGGACGGTTCACATCGCGAGGCCGTCAGGCGGCCACCATGGGCACGACCTTGTATTCGCCCGCGGCGATTTTCTTTTGCCACTCGGCCGGGCCGGTGATGTGGGCGCTGGTGCCGCCCGCGTCCACGGCCACGGTGACGGGCATGTCCACCACGTCGAACTCATAGATGGCTTCCATGCCCAAGTCGGCAAAGCCCACCACCTTGGCGTTCTTGATGGCCTTGCTGACCAGGTAGGCGGCGCCGCCCACGGCCATCAGGTAGGCGCTCTTGTGGTTCTTGATGGACTCGATGGCGACCGGGCCGCGCTCGGCCTTGCCGATCATGGCGATCAGGCCGGTTTGCTCCAGCATCATGTCGGTGAACTTGTCCATGCGCGTGGCGGTGGTGGGGCCGGCGGGGCCCACGGCCTCGTCCTTCACCGGGTCCACGGGGCCCACGTAGTAGATCACGCGGTTGGTGAAGTCCACGGGCAGCTTCTCACCCTTGGCCAGCATGTCCTGGATGCGTTTGTGCGCGGCGTCGCGGCCGGTGAGCATCTTGCCGTTCAGCAGCAGCGTCTGGCCAGGCTTCCAGCTCGCGACCTCTTCCTTGGTCAGGGTGTTGAGGTCCACGCGCTTGCTGGTCTCGGTGTTGGGCGCCCAGTCCACCTTGGGCCACAGGTCCAGGCTCGGCGGGTCCATGTAGACGGGGCCGGAGCCGTCCATCACGAAGTGCGCGTGGCGCGTGGCCGCGCAGTTGGGGATCATGGCCACGGGCTTGCTGGCCGCGTGCGTGGGGTACATCTTGATCTTCACGTCCAGCACGGTGGCCAGGCCGCCCAGGCCCTGGGCGCCGATGCCCAGGGCGTTGACCTTCTCGTACAGCTCCAGGCGCAGCTCCTCGACTTGGGTTAGCTTCTCGCCGCGCTGGCTCTTGGCCAGCAGCTCGTACATGTCCAGGTCTTCCATCAGGCTTTCCTTGGCCAGCAGCACGGCCTTTTCCGCCGTACCGCCGATGCCGATGCCCAGCATGCCCGGCGGGCACCAGCCGGCGCCCATGGTGGGTACGGTCTTGAGCACCCAGTCCACCAGGTTGTCGCTGGGGTTCATCATGACCATCTTGGACTTGTTCTCGCTGCCGCCGCCCTTGGCGGCCACCGTCACGTCCAGCGTGTCGCCGGGCACGATCTGCACGCTGATGACGGCGGGTGTGTTGTCCTTGGTGTTCTTGCGAGCAAACTGCGGGTCGGCGACGACCGACGCGCGCAGCGTGTTGTCGGGGTGGTTGTAGCCGCGGCGCACGCCTTCGTTGATGGCGTCCTCCAGGCTTTGGTCGGCGGCGAAGCCCTCGAAGCGCACGCCCATGCCCACCTTCAGGAACACGTTCACGATGCCCGTGTCCTGGCAGATCGGGCGGTGGCCCGTGGCGCTCATCTTGCTGTTGGTGAGGATCTGCGCCATCGCGTCCTTGGCCGCGGGGCTCTGCTCGCGCTCGTAGGCGCGGGCCAGGTGCTGGATGTAGTCGGCGGGGTGGTAGTAGGAGATGTACTGCAGCGCGGCAGCTACGGACTCCACAAGGTCGTTGTACCGGATGGTCGTGGTCATGTGGGGGAGGATTCTTGTGAAACGGACGCCCGCGATTATCGCCCTGCACCTTGCACGCGCCTGATGCAAGGGCAAAAGCAAGGGGAAAAGTCCCGCCCGCCCGCCCGCCCGCCCGCCCGCCCGCCCGCCCGCCCGTCCGCCCGTCCGCCCGGCGTGGCGGCAGGGGCTTTCAGTGGCCTCGCGGCCATTTGCGGTGAAATCGCCCCGTTGCTCCTTCCCGGATCAGAAAGGCGTTTCCATGAATTCCAACACCCGTATCGAACGCGACACCTTCGGCCCCATCGAGGTGCCGGCCGACAGGCTCTGGGGCGCGCAGACGCAGCGCTCGCTGCAGAACTTCGCCATCTCGGGCGAACGACAGCCGCAGGAACTCATCCGCGCGCTGGCGCAGGTCAAGCGCGCGTCGGCCCGGGTCAACCACGCGCTGGGGCTGCTGGGGGCGGACAAGACGCGCGCCATCGTCGCCGCGGCCGACGAGGTGCTGCTGGGCCAGCACGACGACGAGTTCCCGCTGGTGGTCTGGCAGACCGGCTCGGGCACGCAGACCAACATGAACGTCAACGAGGTGCTGGCCAACCGCGCCAGCGAGCTGTTGGGCGGCGAGCGCGGCGAGGCACGGCTGGTACATCCCAACGACGACGTGAACAAGAGCCAGTCCAGCAACGACGTGTTCCCCACCGCCACGCATGTGGCCGCGGTGCAGGCGCTGGTGCACCGGCTGTTGCCCGCCATGGAGGAGCTTCGCGCCACCCTGCAGGCCAAGGCCGAGGCGTTCGACGACATCGTGAAGATCGGCCGCACCCATTTGCAGGACGCGACGCCGCTCACGCTGGGGCAGGAGATCTCGGGCTGGGTGGCGCAGCTTGCCCATGGGGAGCGCCACGTGCGCGCGGCGCTGCCACACCTGTATGAACTGGCCCTGGGCGGGACGGCCGTGGGCACGGGCCTGAATGCGCCCGAGGGCTACGCCGAACGTGTGGCGCAGGAGCTGGCCCAGTTCACCGGCCAGCCCTTCGTGACATCGCCCAACAAGTTCGAATCGCTCGCATCGCAGGACGCGCTGGTGCATGCCCACGGCGCGCTGAAGACGCTGGCGGCCAGCCTCACGAAGATCGCCAACGACGTGCGGTGGCTGGCCAGCGGCCCGCGCTGCGGCATCGGCGAGATCACCATCCCTGAGAACGAGCCCGGCTCGTCCATCATGCCCGGCAAAGTGAACCCCACGCAGTGCGAGGCGCTGACCATGCTGTGCGCCCAGGTGCTGGGCAACGACGTGGCCATCAACATCGGCGGGGCCAGTGGCAACTTCGAGCTGAACGTGTTCCGCCCGCTGGTGGCGCACAACTTCCTGCAGAGCGTGCGGTTGCTGGCCGACGGCATGGTGAGCTTCAACGAGCACTGCGCCGTGGGTATCGAGCCCAACCGCGCGCGCATTGCGGAGCTGGTGGAGCGCTCGCTGATGCTGGTGACGGCGCTCACCCCGCACATCGGCTACGACAAGGCCGCGGCGATTGCCAAGAAGGCGCACAAGGAAGGCAGCACGCTGCGCGAGGCCGCGCTGGCGCTGGGCTACGTGACGCCCGCGCAGTTCGATGAGTGGGTGGTGCCCGCCCGGATGGTGGGGCGCTGACGGCTGGGAGGGACGTTGCGACGGTGGGCGGCGCGCTCAATCGTCGCCGCGGCCGTCTGCCGCAGCCTGGTCCACCAGCGTCTGCAGGCCGGTGGCGTCCAGGATCTCGATGCCGCGGGGGCGCACGCTGATCAGGCCCTCGCGCTCCAGCCACTTCAGCTCCACGTTCACGCGCTGGCGCGAGCCGCCCAGCAGGCAGGCCAGCTCGTCTTGCGCCAGCGACAGGCCCAGCGGCACGCTCTCGCCCGGCTCGGTGCGCTGCGGGCCGAAGCGCTGCAGCAGCTGTAGCAGTTGCTTGGCCAGGCGCGCGCGCAGCGGCAGCGTGGCCATGTCTTCCATCATGCAATACAGCGACCGCATGCTCCACGCCTGCAGCGTGAGCAGCGCCTCGCCGAACGAGGGATGCTCCTGCAGCAGCGTGCGGAAGGTGGGTTCGGGCACGCTCAACAGCGTGGTGGGGCCATGGGCATGCGCGTCGTAGGTGCAGGGACGGCCGTAGAGCACCTCGGCCTCACCCACCCAGATGCCGGGCTCCACATAGGCCAGCGTGACCAGCTTGCCCGAGGGCGTGGTGCGTTGAAAGCGCAGCGCGCCACTGGCGCAGGTGAACCATTCGCGGATGGGGCGGCCCTGCTCGACGATCAGGTCGCCGTGTGCATGGCGCGTCACGTGGCCCAGGCGGAAGATGTCGTGCCGCAGCGAGGGCGAGAGGGTGGAGAACCAGGGGCTGCGGTCCAGGGCCTCGCGCTCGCGCGCCGACAACAGGGGACGTTGCAGCGACACGTCGGCACAAAAGCGCAGGGGAGCGGGCATGGTGGTTCGTCGGTAAAGGGCGCCGGGCGCGGGAACAGCGGCTGCGGCATTCTAGGCGCCGTCACGCTCGGTAACAAACCCTTGTCCCCACCCGGCGTAGGCCGCTGTGGCTGCCGGGGTGCGTTTAAAGAAAAAAGTGCTCTAAATGCGCTTGCGGCAAGCGCAAGCAGCTATTGAAAAAGGAGCGACTTCAGTCCTGCGCGTCCTGCGGCGCCGCGGGCGGGTCGAAGGCAAAGCCCACGCCATAGACCGAGCGGATCCAGTCGTGCCCGGCGGGGTCGGCGCTGCGCAGCTTGCGGCGCAGATTCTTGATGTGGCTGTCCACGGCGCGCTCGTTGGGCTCCTGCGGCGAGTCCGGGTAGGCGTGCTGCAGCAACTGGGCGCGCGACAGCACGCTGCGCGGGTGTGCCAGCAGGGTGCGCAGCAGATGCCATTCGCGCGGTGTCAGCGCCACGAGAGTGCCGTGCAGCGTGGCTTGCAGCTGGGCCTCGTCCAGCACCAGCGCGCCGTAGGCCAGCTCCGCCTGCGCGGCGGCCTGGGCCGGCGGTGCGCGCCGGCGCAGCACGGCCTTCACGCGCGCCACCACCTCGCGCGGCGAGAAGGGCTTGCAGATGTAGTCGTCCGCGCCCAGTTCCAGGCCGATGAGGCGGTCCACTTCTTCCACGCGGGCGGTGATCACCACGATGGGGTTGTCGGTGTGGCGGCGCGCCTGGCGCAGCACCTCCAGCCCGTCGATGCCGGGCAGCATGACGTCCAGCAGCGTCAGGTCGGGCGGCTGGGGGGCTGTCAGGGCCTGCAGGGCCGTGCGGCCGTCGGCCGCGTGCTCCGGGGCGTAGCCCGCGTGGCGCAGGTAGTCCAGCAGCACGTCGGCGATGTCCTGCTCGTCCTCCACGACGAGGATGCGTGCGGGCGTGGTCATGGCGAGGGGTTCTCCAGTAGAGGCAGCGTGAGGGTGATGCGCAGACCGCCCAGCGGCGAGGCGCTGGCTTCGATCTGGCCGCCGTGCGCCTGCACGATGGTGCGGCAGATGGCCAGGCCCAGGCCCGAGCCGCCCAGGTCGCCCGAGGCGCGGCGGCGCGAGGCCTCGGCACGGTACAGGCGCTCAAACAGGTGCGGCAGCTCGTGCGGCGCCACGCCGGGCGCCGTGTCGTCCAGGCGCAGCGTGAGGCGCGGCGGGCCGCCATTGCGCAGCACGCAGGCCGACACCTGCAGCCGCCCGCCAGGGTCGGTGTAGCGCAGGCTGTTTTCCAGCAGGTTCAGGAACACGCGGTGCAACTGCTGTGCGTTGCCGTGCACCTGCAGCGGCTGCTTGGCGAGCGTGGCCAGGTCTGGCGCGGCCTGCAGGGCGACACCCGTCTGGTCGAAGCGCGACTGCATGCCGGCCATGGCCTCGCGCAGCAGCGCGAGCGGCTGCACGGCGCTCATGACGGGCGGGGGCTGGTCGCCGGCCATGTCCACGCTGGCGCGCAGATCGCCCACGAGCTGGATCAGCCGCATCACCTGGCGGTGCAGGCGGCGCGCGGTCTTTTCGTCGAACGGGCGCACGCCGTCCTGCACGGCCTCGATCTCGGCGCGCATCGCGGCCAGCGGCGTGCGCAGTTCATGCGCGGTGTCCCCGATCCACTGGCGGCGCGAGGCCTCGACGCTCGCAAGCTGCTCGGCCATGGCGTTGAAGGTGTGGATCAGGCGGGTGAATTCCTCGCTGTCGGCCTGTTCGGGCACGCGGGTGTGCAGCTCGCCGGCCGCAATGGCCTGCGCGCCGGTCACCAGCGTGTCGATGGGGCGCAGCCAGCGCCGCGCCAGCCACCAGGACAGCAGCAGTGCCAGCGCCAGGCCCGTCACGCCGCTCCACACCACGAAACCGAGCTGCTTGGACAGAAATGCGCGGTCCGCATCGCGCTCCAGCCCGTCAAGCGGCGCCAGCACCAGGTGGCCGATCAGGCGCCCCTCGCCGTCGCGCAGCGCGGTCCGCGCACCGCCGGCAACGGGTGCGGCGCCGGCCACCACGCGGCCCTGCGTATCCACCACGCCCAGGCGGCGCGACAGCGCATCCACCGGTGGCGGGGCCGTGCCGGGCGTGACCTGGGGTAGCAACAGGGGCTCGGGCGCAGGCACGGGAGCGGGTCCGAAGGTCGGCATCTGGACGTTGCGCGGGCGGCGCAGCTCGCGCCACAGGCCGGGCTGCTCGCGCAGTGTCTGCCAGCCGCCCTGCTGTTCATACGCGGCCTGCAGGCGGAACACCAGCCAGTCCATGCGCGCCAACTCCACCTCGGCCACGTAGGGGCCCAGCCCCCGCTGCAGCCCCAGCAGCGAGAAGCCCACGAACAGCACCAGCATCACCCCCAGCAGCGCCGACAGGGCTGCAAAGGCCTTGCCTTGGAGGGTGAGACGCGGAAGTTGCATGAAGTGGGGAGCCGCTTGACCGTGGTAAAACGCCGAGGATGGCATGGCCGGGCCACCCCCGGGGTCTGGCCGCGGTGGCACGAAGCGCGCCAAATGCAACCAATGGCAACGCCTCGCCCGCAGGCATGGGCGGGGCGAAAGCCCGCCCCGTCCGACTCTTGCGCTACTTAAAAGATAGCTGTTCGCGCATGAGGGACGGGCGTTATCTCCTGTTTTTATGCAAATTGTTGCAAAGGCACCCGTCAGCGGGCCGCGGCCAGCGCCTGCTGCACCCAGCCGTCAAAGGTCTTCTGGTGTGCCTTGATCCAGCCGTTCACATGGCGTTCGATGTCGGCGGCCTTGTTCTGGCCCCGGCTCATCAGGTGGTTCTGGGCGTTGATGTCGGCCACGGGCAGCTGCATCACTTCGAACAGCTTGGCGGCGGCGGGGTTGGCCTCGGCCCAGGCCTTGTTGGCCACGATCTGCTGCTGGTTCACCACGAAGCCGTAGTTCTTGCCGTTGGGCAGGCGCGTGTCCAGGCCTTTTTGCTCGCCGGGCAGGGAGGAAAAGGGCACTTCCAGCCAGACCACGTCCTTGCCGGGCTTGAGCTCGTTGCTCACCCAATAGGGCGTCCAGGTGTAGTACAGGACGGGCTTGCCCGCGCGGTAGCGCGTGATGGTGTCGGCGATCAGCGCGGAGTAGGTGCCCTGCTGGTGCGTGACGGTGTTGCGCAGGCCGTAGGCGTCCAGGTGGTGCTCGATCATGGCCTCGCAGCCCCAGCCGGGCGTGCAGCCCGTCAGGTCGGCCTTGCCGTCGCCGTTGGTGTCGAACAGCTGGGCAATTTTCGGGTCCTTGAGCTGCTCGACGTTGGTGATGCCATGCGCGTCGGCGGTCTTCTTGTCGATCAGGTAACCCTGCGCCGCGTTGCCCGAGTAGGTGCCGCGCCGGTAGAGCTTCGCGTCGCCGCCGGCGTTCTTGTAATAGTCGGCATGCAGCGGGTTCCAGTGGTCGGCCATGAACGTGGCGTCGCCATTGCCGATGGCGATGTGGGCCGTGGGGTACTCCACCTCCTGGATGGGCTGCACGTCGTAGCCGAGTTTTTCCAGGCCCTTCATGACCAGCAGTGTCTGGAAGGTCTCCTCGGCGATCGAGCTCTTGAGAGGCAGCACCTTCACGCCCTTGCCGGGCAGGGCGGTGGGCTGGGCCAGCGCAGCGGTGGCGCCCAGCGCCAGGCCCAGACCCGCGGCAACCGCGGCCAACGGCGCGCGCAGGCGGCGGGCGAGGGCGGCGCATGCGCCGGAACGTGCAGTGTGTGTGGGAGAGGTCAGCGACAGAAGAGTCATCCGGGGTTTCCTTTCTGGTGGTGAACGGGAGTGGTGTCAGGCCGCGGAGTTGCGGGGGGTGGCAAGCGGGGCGGCTTGCGATGCGGGCGCTACGGGCTTGCCGCGCACGGCGCGCAGCACCAGGCCCGCGGGGCCGGTGTGCCACCAGCGCGCACTGGCGCGCCGCGGCTGGCCCATGGCCTGGGTGAGGCGGTCCAGCACGATGGCCAGCAGCACGATCCCCAGGCCGCCCACGGTGGCCAGGCCCATGTCCAGCCGGCCGATGCCGCGCAGCACCATCTGGCCCAGGCCGCCCACGGCGATCATCGAGGCGATGACCACCATCGACAGCGACAGCATCAGCGCCTGGTTGATGCCGGCCATGATCGAGGGCATGGCCAGCGGCAGCTGCACCTTCCACAGCAATTGCAGGGGCGAAGCGCCATAGGCGCGGCTGGCCTCGATCAGATCAGGGCGCACCTGGCGCAGGCCCAGGTTGGTCAGGCGGACCAACGGCGGCAGCGCGAACACGATGGTCACGATCACGCCCGGCACGTTGCCGATGCCGAACAGCATCACCACCGGCACCAGGTACACGAAGGCGGGCGTGGTCTGCATGGCGTCCAGCAGCGGGCGCGTCCAGCGCTGTGCGCGTTCGCTGGCCGCCAGCACGATGCCCATGGGCAGGCCGATGACGACGCAGAACAACAGCGATGTGAGCACCAGCGCCAGCGTCACCATGGCGTCGGGCCAGATGCCCAAGAGCGCCACCAGCCCCAGCGACAGCGCCGCGCCCACGGCCAGGCCGCGGCCGGCGAACTGCCAGGCCAGCAGCGTGACCAGCGCGATGAGCGCGGGCGCAGGCACGGCCAGCAGCAGGTCGGTCACGCCGGTGAGCGTGGCGTCGATGGGCGCGCGCACCGCCTGGAAGAACGGGCGGAAGTTCTCCACCACCCAATGCAGGCCCTCGTTGATCCAGCCCTGCACGGGCAGGCCGTCCGTGGCGATCTGCTGCCACAGGCCGGCCAGGCCGGCGTCGGGCTCGGGCATCGGCGCCGCCGCGGCGTCAAGCCAGTCCACGCCGGCCGTGGCATCGGTGCCGGCGGTGCCGCCAGCGCCCCACGGATCGGCATCCGCGGGTTGCAGCGCCGTGTCGCCGGCCCAGGGGTCGCTGGCTTGTGCTTGCGCCTGAGCGGGCGCGGCGTCGGCGGGTGCCCTGGGATCGTCGATGGCGGCGGTCTCTTGCGTTGTGTCGTTCATGCGTTTCCTCTCCTTGTGTTGTTCTTAGCGGGGCGCTGCCACCGGCGTGCTGGCTTGCGCCGGGAAGTGGGGGTTGAGCTGGATGGGTGGCACCTCCGCCTGCGGCGGCGGCACGGGCGGCGTGTCGCGGTCCAGGAACTTCATCAGCGTGGTGCGGCTGATCACGCCCTGGTAGATGCCGTCCTCGTCCACCACCGGCAGCGGGCAGGGCGCACTGCTCATGGGGCCGAACAGGTCCGCCACCGGCGTGGAGGCATCCAGCGGCTGGGCATTGGGCAGGAACGCATGGTGCAGGCCCAGCGCGCCCTGGCGGCCGTGCAGCGCTTCGCGCAGCGACTGCGACGACACCACGCCCAGCAGGCGCTTGCGGCTGTTGAGCACGTAGGCGTGGTCGCGGTCCGAGTCCTCCAGCAGGCGCAGTGCCGCGCGGCAGCCGCGGTCGTCGTGCTCGGACACCACGGTGAGCGCCTGGCGCGCGATGTCGGCCGCCTTGAACACCGCCGCAGCGTCCACGCCGCGCACGAAGCTGCGCACGTAGTCGTTGGCAGGCGCGCGCAGGATCTCGTCGGGCGTGCCCACCTGCACCACGTGGCCGTCCTTCATGATGGCGATGCGGTCGCCGATGCGCATGGCCTCGTCCAGGTCGTGCGAGATGAAGACGATGGTGCGGCGCTTGATCTGCTGCAGGCGCAGCAGCTCGCTTTGCATCTCGGTGCGGATGATCGGGTCCAGCGCGGAGAACGCCTCGTCCATGAGCAGGATGGACGGGTCGGCTGCCAGCGCGCGCGCCAGCCCCACGCGTTGCTGCATGCCGCCCGAGAGTTCGTCGGGGTAGCTGGCGCCCCAGGCGCCCAGGCCCACCTGCTGCAGGGCCTCCTGCGCTGCCTGCTGGCGCTCGGCACGGTCCACTCCGGCGAGTTCCAGCCCGAAGGCGGCGTTGTCCAGCACCGTCATGTGCGGCATCAGGGCGAACGACTGGAACACCATGCTGATGTCCTTGCGCCGCAGCGCGCGCAACTCGCGGTCGCCCAGACGGTTGATGTCTTGGCCGTCCACCAGGATGCGGCCGCTGGTGGGCTCGATCAGGCGGTTGAGCATGCGCACCAGCGTGGACTTGCCCGAGCCCGATAGGCCCATGACGACGAAGATTTCGCCGGCCTCGATGGTGAAGCTGGCATCGAACACGCCGATGGAATGGCCCGTGCGCTCCAGGATCTGCTGCTTGCTCAGGCCCTGCTGCACCAGGAGCAGCGCTTCCTGCGGCGTGTCGCCGAAGACCTTGAAGACATGGTCGATGATGATTTGCTTGGCCACCGTGTGGGTCCTTCCTCGGTTGTGACGGGTTGAACGGGCCCCTGCCGCACCAATGGCGGCAGGAACGCAAAGGCCAAAGCGGCACACACGACCCCGATGCGGCGTCCCCGCGAGGGCACGCGCGTCGCCAATCGACGGGCGCGGCCTGCAGGGCCGGGAAGAGGGCGGACACGAAAAGTGACCAGATCGGCCCGAATGGCACGCGAACGGTGCGCAAGGGCCTGGGTGCGCGGCGCAAGAGGTCTGGCTGAGGACTTGCGCAGTCACGCGGGTACCGTGCGCCGCGCATTGGCGGCAGGGCACCCTGGGGCATCAGGGGCGAATACTTCGGCCTGTGTGCCAGGGCCGCCAGCAGTGGGAGGCGCGTTGGCACGGGGCGCTCTCGGGCAACGCAGCCACAAAGAGCGAATTACCTGCGTGGCAGGTTGTAAAACACCGTGAAAGTATAGTTATTCGGTATTTTTTAGTCAAAAAACGGGTTTTTTGATTTGTGCTATTTCGCGCGTGGACGGATGGCAGGCTCGCCGATCGCTGCAAAATTAATAGCTGCTCGCGCTTGCTGCATGGGCGCTGGAGGGCTTTTGAAGCAAAAAACCCATGGAGCGCGGGCGCTCCATGGGTTTGCGGGCGATTGGCCGGGTGACCGGCCGCATGCCTCAGTGCTTCTCCTCAGAGGTGTGCAGCAGCCGGTCGGTGAGTGCGATGGCCAGCGCGCTGAACAGGAAAGTGACGTGGATGATGGTCTGCCACATGAGCACCTTCTCGCTGTAGTTGGCGGCGTTGATGAAGGTCTTGAGCAGGTGGATCGAACTGATGCCGATGATCGACAGGCCCAGCTTCACCTTGAGCACCGAGGCGTTCACATGGCCCAGCCACTCGGGCTGGTCAGGGTGGCGGTCCAGGCCAAGGCGGCTCACGAAGGTCTCGTAGCCCCCGACGATCACCATGATGAGCAGGTTGGAGATCATCACCACATCGATCAGCGCCAGCACCACCAGCATGATCACCGTCTCGTTGAGCGAGGTGACCGGCGCGTCCGGCTTGTAGCCGATGCTGGTGATGAGCGCCTGCAGCGCGGCCTCATTGCCGAAAGCCGCTTCCACCAGGTGCCACAGTTCCAGCAGGAAATGCCAGACATAGACGCCCTGGGCGGCGATCAGGCCCAGGTACAGGGGCAGTTGCAGCCAGCGGCTGGCAAAGATCAGGGCGGGCAGGGGGCGCAGCGGGGCGTTTGCCATGTGGGCGGAATGGGGGGAAGGGGAAGTCATGGTGACGGGAAATGCGTCGGGAAGGTGAGGCGCGCCATTTTAGGGGCAGCCCGTTTCGCCCCGAAGACATGCCACCGTCAGGCATTTCACGCATGCCAGGGCATGGCGCTGGAGCGCTGCCGTATGCTGTGGCGCTCCGTCAGTGGCCTGTAAGTACCAGGGCTGAAAGTACCACTCAAAATTCTTAGCTTCAGGAGACAAACCCATGAGTGCATCGTCCAATGCCATCGAATCCGTATTGGTGGAGAACCGCGTCTTCCCGCCTGCCGATAGCGTGGTGAAGGCGGCCCGCGTGTCGGGCATGGCCGGCTACGAGGCCCTGTGCGCCGAAGCCAACAAGGATCCCGAGGGCTTCTGGGCGCGCCTGGCGCGCGAGCACCTGCAATGGACCAAGCCGTTCACGCAGACACTGGACGAGTCCAAGGCGCCGTTCTACCAGTGGTTTGCCGACGGCGAGCTCAACGCCAGTGCCAACTGCCTGGACAAGCACATGGGCACGCCGGTCGAGAACAAGGCCGCCATCCTCTTCGAGGCCGACGACGGCACCGTCACCCAGGTCACTTACCGGCAACTGCTGGAGCGCGTGAGCCAGTTCGCCAATGCCCTGAAGGCGCATGGCGTGCAGCAGGGCGACCGCGTGCTCATCTACATGCCGATGGGCGTGGAAGGCGTGGTGGCCATGCAGGCCTGCGCGCGCATCGGCGCCACGCACAGCGTGGTGTTCGGCGGTTTCTCTGCCAAGGCGCTGAACGAGCGCATCATTGATGCGGGTGCCGTGGCGGTGATCACGGCCAACTACCAATTGCGCGGCGGCAAGGAGCTACCCCTGAAGGCCATCGTGGACGAGGGCCTGTCCATGGGCGGCTGCGACAGCATCAAGAACGTCTTCGTGTACCAGCGCACGGCCACGGCCTGCGACATGGTGGCGGGGCGTGACAAGACCTTCTCCGAGATCCTGGCCGGCCAGAGCACCGAATGCCCACCCACGCCCGTGGGCGCGGAGCATCCGCTGTTCATCCTCTACACCAGCGGCTCCACGGGCAAGCCCAAGGGCGTGCAGCACAGCACCGGCGGCTACCTGCTGTGGGCCAAGGTGACGATGGAGTGGACCTTCGACATTCGCCCCGACGACGTGTTCTGGTGCACGGCCGATATCGGCTGGATCACGGGCCACACCTACGTGGCCTACGGTCCGCTGGCTGCGGGTGCCACACAGGTGGTGTTCGAGGGCGTACCCACGTACCCCAACGCCGGGCGCTTCTGGCAGATGATCGAGCGCCACAAGGTCACGGTGTTCTACACGGCGCCCACTGCCATCCGCTCGCTCATCAAGGCGGCCGACTCCGACGAGAGCGTGCACCCCAAGAACTGGGATCTGTCGAGCCTGCGCATCCTGGGCAGCGTGGGCGAGCCCATCAACCCCGAGGCCTGGATGTGGTACTACCGCCATGTGGGCGGCGAGCGCTGTCCTATCGTGGACACGTTCTGGCAGACCGAAAACGGCGGCCACGTCATCACCCCGCTGCCGGGTGCCACGCCGCTCGTGCCGGGTTCGTGCACCTTGCCGCTGCCGGGCATCCAGGCCGCCATCGTCGATGAAACCGGCAAAGACCTGCCCAACGGCGCGGGCGGCATGCTCGTGATCAAGCGGCCCTGGCCCTCGATGATCCGCACCATCTGGGGCGACCCCGAGCGCTTCAAGAAAAGCTACTTCCCCGAAGAGTTGGGGGGCACCACCTACCTGGCCGGCGACGGCGCCGTGCGCAGTGCCGACCGTGGCTACTTCCGCATCACGGGCCGCATCGACGACGTGCTGAACGTGTCGGGCCACCGCATGGGCACGATGGAGATCGAGTCCGCCCTGGTCGCCAAGACGGACCTCGTGGCTGAGGCCGCCGTGGTGGGCCGTCCCGACGACCTGACGGGCGAGGCGATTTGCGCCTTCGTGGTGCTCAAGCGCTCGCGCCCCACGGGCGAGGAGGCCAAGCAGATCGCCACCGAACTGCGCAACTGGGTCGCCAAGGAGATCGGCCCCATCGCCAAGCCCAAGGACATCCGCTTCGGTGACAACCTGCCCAAGACCCGCAGCGGCAAGATCATGCGCCGCCTGCTGCGCTCGATCGCCAAGGGCGAACCCATCACCCAGGACACCAGCACCCTGGAAAACCCCGCAATCCTGGATCAGTTGGCGCAGTCCAACTGATGCAGGAGGCGCCGCAAGGCGCCGGCGCGCAGCGCTTGCGGGGTTGGACGGCACTCATATCTGCGCAGCAGATGTGATGTGCTGGCAAAAACATTGGATCAGTTGGCGCAGTCCAACTGATGCAGGAGGCGCCGTAAGGCGCCGGCGCGCAGCGCTTGCGGGGTTGAACGGCACTCCTATCTGCGCAGCAGATGTGATGTGCTGGCAAAAACATTGGATCAGTTGGCGCAGTCCAACTGATGCAGGAGGCGCCGCAAGGCGCCGGCGCGCAGCGCTTGCGGGGTTGGGCGGCACTCCTATCTGCGCAGCAGATGTGGAGTGCCGGCAAAACCTGCATCGGTGGGCCCAGCCCTGCGGGTGAAGGGGTGCCGCGAGGCGTCGTCGTCCAGACTTTGCAGACCCAAGCCGCTTCTTGCCAGGCGGCTTTTTCATTTCGGGCGAAGCAGCTTTGAACCCTGGCGTTGTAGGAGCAGGGCGCAAATACCGGGTTGGGCCATGACGGGCATGCCGCCATGGGGTACAACCCGCGCATTGGCCGCACATCCCGTGGGTTGAACACAGATAGCGGTCCAGCTGGCCATCAGGAGTCCCTCGCATGAAGCTCAAAACCCTCATCCTTTTATTGATCGTCGTGGCCATCGGTGCGTTGGCAGCACTCAATTGGGCGACGCTCTCGGTGCCCACCGTCGTTTCATTGGGCGTCGCCACGGTGCAGGCGCCCCTGGGGCTCATCATGCTGGGGCTGACCGTCCTGCTGGGGGCCTTTTTCTTGGCCTATGTGCTGACGCTGCAGGGCTCTGTGCTCATGGAGACGCGCCGCCATGCCAAGGAGATGGCGGCGCAGCGCGAACTGGCCGACCGGGCGGAGGCATCGCGTTTCACGGAGCTGCGCCAGTTCCTGGAAACCCAGCACCGCACGGGCTACGACGCCCTGATGGCGCGCCTGGACGCGCTGGAGGCGCGCCTGAGCGCGCGGGCGCAGGAATCGGACAACATCACTGCCGCCTACGTGGGACAGTTGGAAGACCAATTGCACCGCCGGGGCGAGCCGAAAGCCGTGCAGCCCGTGCCGCCGGTGCGCACCGAGCCGGAACTCAGGCTCTGACGGCCCTTGCGCCATAACAAAGGCCGCAGGGCGTGAGCGCTGCGGCCTTTTTACAGGGCGCGCCGCGAAGGCGCTTTCCCCTCTGGATTACTTGAGCGACAGGACCCAGGTCGCCAGCTTCTTGGCGTCGGCGGCGTTCACCTGGGCGTTGGCGGGCATGGGCACGGGGCCCCACACGCCGGAACTTCCCTTCATGATCTTCTCGGCCAGTTTGTCTGCGGCGCCTGCTTGGCCCGCGTATTTGGCGGCAACGTCCTTGTAGGACGGACCCACCAGCTTCTTGTCCACGGCGTGGCAAGCCATGCAGTTCTTGGAGGTTGCCAGGGCCTGGTCGGCGAATGCAGGGGCTGCAACCGACAGCGTCATGGCGAGGGTGATCAGTGTGCGCTTCATCGCGGGGTTTCCTCTAGGGTTGGGGTACATTTAGCCTTCAATGGGATTGTAGTGTTCGCCGTTGACGGGCTCCAGGCCAAAGCTCGCGCGGCACCAAAGGATGTGACCATGTATGCGCTGCTTTTAGGCATCTTGTTGATACTTCTCAAATATCTGGAGATCGGCCCTGTGGCGAATTGGTCATGGTGGTGGGTGTTGTCTCCTTTTGCGGTAGCTGCGGCCTGGTGGGCCTGGGCGGATGCCACCGGCTACACCAAGCGCAAGGCCATGGAAAAGATGGACCAGCGCCGCAAGGACCGCATCAACAAACAGAAGGAATCCATGGGCATGGGTCCGCGCCGACCGCGCTGAGGGCTTCTTCCCTGTCCAGACAACCCGCAGCGGTGCACGCGCCCTGCGGGTTTTTCTTGGGCGGTGATGGCGCAGCAATGATCCTGTTTTGATAGCTGCTGGCGCTTATTGGATAAGCGTTTGCGGCATTTTTCATGAAAAGTCATCCAGCACCGCACCCTTGCTGGCGCTGGAGGCGTTGAAGGCAAACTTGGCCTGCACGCCCCGCATGTAGCGCGGCGTGGGTGGCTGCCAGGCGGCGCGGCGCTGTGCCAGCGTGGCGTCGTCCACGTGCAGTTGCAGCAGCAGTTGGTGGGCGTCGATGGTGATCGTGTCGCCCTCCTGCACCAGCGCAATAGTGCCCCCCGCAGCCGCCTCGGGCGCGACGTGGCCCACCACCATGCCCCAGGTGCCGCCCGAGAAGCGCCCGTCGGTGATCAGGCCCACGCTTTCGCCCAGGCCCGCACCGATCAGCGCGCCCGTGGGGGCCAGCATCTCCGGCATGCCCGGGCCACCCTTGGGGCCGAGGTAGCGCAACACCATCACGTCGCCCGCGACGATCCTGCCGTCCAGGATGGCCTGCAGCGCCGACTGCTCGTCGTCGAACACACGCGCGGGCCCGGTGATGACGGGGTTTTTCAGCCCGGTGATCTTGGCCACGGCGCCCTCGGGACTCAGGTTGCCCTTGAGGATGGCGAGGTGCCCCTCGCGGTACAGCGCTTTGTCGATCGGGCGAATCACGTCCTGGTCCGGCCGTGGCGCGTCGGGTACGTCGGCCAGGGTTTCGGCGATGGTTTTGCCGGTGATGGTCATGCAGTCGCCGTGCAACAGGCCGGCATTCAGCAGCACCTTCATCACCTGGGGAATGCCGCCCGCGCGGTGCAGGTCGACGGCAAGGTACCGGCCGCTGGGCTTGAGGTCGCAGATCACTGGGACCTTCTTGCGCATGCGCTCGAAGTCGTCGATGGACCACTCCACACCCGCCGCGTGCGCGATCGCCAGGAAGTGCAGCACCGCGTTGGTGGAGCCGCCCGTGGCCATGATCACGGCCACGGCGTTCTCGATGGCCTTGCGCGTGACGATGTCGCGTGGCTTCAAGTCCTTGCGGATGGCCTCGATCAGCACCCGGGCGGATTCGCGGGCCGAGTTCATTTTCTCGTCGTGCGGATTGGCCATGGTGGAGGAGTAGGGCAGGCTCATGCCCAGCGCCTCGAAGGCCGAGGACATGGTGTTGGCCGTGTACATGCCGCCGCACGAGCCCGTGCCCGGGATGGCGTGCTGCTCGATGTCCTTCAGCTCCTGGTCGGTCATCCTGCCTGCCGCGTTCTGGCCCACGGCCTCGAACACGCTCACGATGTTCAGGTCCTGCCCCTGCCAGCGGCCCGGCAGGATGGTACCGCCATACACGTAGATCGCCGGCACGTTGGCGCGCAGCATGCCCATCAGGCCGCCGGGCATGTTCTTGTCGCAGCCGCCGATCACGACCACGCCGTCCATCCACTGGCCCTGCACGCAGGTCTCGACGCAGTCGGCAATCACCTCGCGGCTCACCAGGCTGTACTTCATGCCCTCGGTACCCATGGCCATGCCGTCGCTGATGGTGGGCGTGCCGAAAATCTGGGCGTTGCCGCCCGCTTCCTCGATGCCTGCGATGGCCGCGTCGGCCAGGCGTTGCAGGCCGCTGTTGCAGGGCGTGATGGTGCTGTGCCCGTTGGCCACGCCCACCATGGGCTTGGCGAAGTCGCCCTCTTGGTAGCCCATGCCGTAGAACATGGAGCGGTTGGGCGCGCGCGCCTTGCCCTGCGTGATGTGGGCGGAGCGGCGGTTCAGCGGCAGCGGGTCGGTCATGGCGGGTCCTGCTTCTGCGGTGGCGAGACGGCCGAGTGTGGACGCCGCCGCAGCGGCTGTCCATGCGGGTGAATGCGGGGCCAGGGCGCCAACGTGGGTACCGGGGCTACGACATAATCAAACGGTTTTGCCTAGGGCGGGGCTCAAGAGGTTTCCGCTGCGGCGCGCGCAGGCCCCCAAGCGCACGGGCCCATCGACTTTCCTGAGCCACTCATCTCCCGCAACCACGATGCCCGCATACCGTTCCAAAACCTCCACCGCCGGCCGCAACATGGCAGGGGCCCGCTCCCTGTGGCGCGCCACCGGCATGAAAGACGCCGATTTCTCCAAGCCCATCATCGCGGTGGTCAACTCGTTCACCCAGTTCGTGCCCGGCCATGTGCACCTGAAGGACCTGGGCCAGCTCGTGGCGCGCGAGATCGAGGCCGCCGGCGGCGTGGCCAAGGAATTCAACACCATCGCCGTGGATGACGGCATCGCCATGGGCCACGACGGCATGCTGTATTCGCTGCCCAGCCGCGACATCATTGCCGACAGCGTGGAATACATGGTGAACGCGCACTGTGCCGACGCCATGGTCTGCATCAGCAACTGCGACAAGATCACCCCCGGCATGCTCATGGCCGCCATGCGGCTGAACATTCCGGTGATCTTCGTCTCCGGCGGCCCCATGGAGGCCGGCAAGGTGCAGCAGACCGTGCCCGGCACCAGCACCATCCAGATCAAGAAGCTGGACCTGATCGACGCCATGGTGATGGCCGCCGACGACAAGGTGAGCGACGCCGACCTGGCCGAGGCCGAGCGCAATGCCTGCCCCACCTGCGGCTCCTGCTCGGGCATGTTCACCGCCAACTCCATGAATTGCCTGACCGAGGCGCTGGGCCTGTCCCTGCCCGGCAACGGCACCGTGGTGGCCACGCACGCCGACCGCGAGCAGCTGTTCAAGCGCGCGGGCCGGCGCATCGTGGAGCTGGCGCGCCAGCACTACGAACAGGACGATGAGCGCATCCTGCCACGCTCGGTCGGCTTCAAGGCCTTCGAGAACGCGATGACGCTGGACATCGCCATGGGCGGCTCCACCAACACCATCCTGCACCTGCTGGCGATCGCGCAGGAGGCCGGCATCGACTTCAGCATGGCCGACATCGACCGCCTGTCGCGCAGCGTGCCGCAGCTGTGCAAGGTCGCACCCAACACCGACAAGTACCACATCGAGGACGTGCACCGCGCCGGCGGCATCTTCGCCATCCTGGGCGAGCTGGAGCGTGCGGGCAAGCTGCACACCGACGTGCCCACCATCCACGCACCCACACTGGGCGAGGCGCTGGCGCAGTGGGACGTGACGCGCACGCAAGACGAGGCCGTCCAGACGTTCTACAAGGCCGGCCCCGGCGGCGTGCCCACGCAGGTCGCCTTCAGCCAGAGCGTGCGCTGGCCCAGCCTGGACCTGGACCGCGCCGCGGGCTGTATCCGCTCCGCAGAGCACGCCTTCAGCAAGGAAGGCGGCCTGGCGGTGCTCACCGGCAACATCGCCAAGGACGGCTGCGTGGTCAAGACCGCGGGCGTTCATGAATCCATCCTGGTCTTCGAAGGCCCGGCGCATGTGGTCGAAAGCCAGGACGAGGCGGTGGAGAACATCCTGGCCGACAAAGTGAAGGCCGGCGACGTGGTGGTGGTGCGCTACGAGGGCCCCAAGGGCGGCCCCGGCATGCAGGAAATGCTCTACCCCACGAGCTACATCAAATCCAAGGGCCTGGGCAAGGCCTGCGCGCTGCTGACCGACGGGCGCTTCTCTGGCGGCACCTCGGGCCTGTCCATCGGCCACTGCTCGCCCGAGGCGGCAGCCGGCGGCGCGATCGGCCTGGTGCGCGACGGCGACCGCATCCGCATCGACATTCCCAACCGCACCATCAACGTACTGGTGAGCGACGAGGAGTTGGCCCAGCGCCGCGCCGAGCAGGACGCCAAGGGCTGGAAGCCCGCCCAGCCACGTCCGCGCAAGGTCTCGGCCGCGCTCAAGGCCTATGCCAAGCTCGTGACGTCGGCCGACAAGGGCGCCGTGCGCGACGTGTCGCTGCTGGACTGACGTGGTGCGGTGCACGCCCATGCCGGGCGTGCGCTCCTGATTTATGAGCTGCTCGCGCTGGACGGACGCGATTTACAGGTGCGTTTAAGCTTCAAATGGCCACGCTGCCAGCGCCAACAGCTCTTTTTGTTGTAGCAACGGAATGCCATCGCCCATGAACGAGTTCCAGCAACGCATCGCAGCCAGCTTCGCGGCACAAGGTTTGATGGCCACCCTCGGCGCCCGCCTGGCGCTGGTGGCGGAGGGTGAGGTGCATATCGAGATGCCGTTTTCCACCCACCTGTCGCAGCAGCAGGGCTTCGTGCACGCGGGGGCCATCACCAGCATCGTGGACAGCGCCTGCGGCTACGCGGCGCTGACCCGCTCGCCCCCCGGCTGCGAGATCGTCACGGCGGAATTCAAGACCAACTTCATGCGGCCCGCGCTGGGTCGGCGCTTCCTGGCCGTGGGCAAGGTGCAAAACGCCGGGCGCATGCTCACCGTGTGCACCGGCGAAGTGCGCGCGTACACGGGCGACGGGCCCGACTACAAGGTGGTGGCGTTGATGCAGGCCACCATGGTCAACGTGCCGGCCGGCGCCTGAGAGCGCCGCAGCCTCACGCGCCCGAAGGGCCGCCCGCCTGGGTTTGCAGGTAGTTGGGCAGGCCGATCTTCTCGATCAGGCCGAGCTGCTTTTCCAGCCAGTAGGCGTGGTCTTCCTCGGTGTCGCGCAACTGGGCCAGCAACATGTCGCGGCTCACGTAGTCGCGGTGGGATTCGCACAGGGCCATCGCGGCCTTCAAGCGGGCCTGTACGGTGTATTCGATGTCCAGGTCCTTGCGCAGCATCTCCTGCGCGGATTCGCCGGGCGTGAAGTCGTGCGGGCGCATGTCGGGGCGCCCGCCCAGCATCAGGATGCGGCGCAGGATGGCGTCGGCATGCTGGGTTTCCTCCTCCATCTCGTGGCCCATGCGCTCGTACAGGCGGGTGAGGCCCTGGTCCTCGTACTGGCGGGAGTGGATGAAGTACTGGTCACGCGCGGCCAGCTCGCCGCGCAGCAGATCCTTGAGGCAGTCGATGACTTCCGGGTGGCCTTGCATGTTGTTGTTCTCATGGGGGTGGTGATGGCGTGAGTATCCGGCGCCTTGCGCGCCGGTTCAATGGCGGCCGTCAATTCCCGGGCATGGGCGCCCTGGATGCGGGCCGTACGCAGGCGCATTCTCATCCTGGCAGCGTTGGACAGGCGCGGGCGTGTCACGGCCCTGCGGCACAATGCCCGCCATGCTGATGTACCCCCAAATCGACCCCGTGGCCCTGCAGGTCGGGCCTTTGTCCATTCACTGGTACGGCCTGACCTATCTGGCCGGTTTTGCGCTGTTCATGTTCCTGGGCATGCGACGCCTGAGCCACCAGCCCTACGCATCCCTGCGTGGCGACCAGGCGTGGTCGCGCAAGGACGTGGAGGACATCCTGTTCCTGGGCGTGCTGGGCGTGGTGGTGGGCGGGCGGCTGGGGTACTGCCTGTTCTACAAGCCGGGCTACTACCTGAGCCACCCGCTGGAGATCTTCTACGTGTGGCAGGGCGGCATGAGCTTTCACGGCGGGCTTCTGGGCGTGATCGGTTCCATGCTGTGGTTTGCGCATTCGCGCCGTAGGCCCTGGCTGCAGGTGGCCGATTTCGTAGCGCCCTGCGTGCCCACGGGGTTGGCGGCCGGGCGCATCGGCAACTTCATTAACGGCGAACTGTGGGGGCGCTTCGCGCCGCAGGATCTGCCCTGGGGCATGGTGTTCCCGCAAAGCGGCTCCATGCTGCCGCGCCATCCGTCGCAGATCTACCAGTTTCTGCTCGAAGGTCTGCTGCTGTTCGTGCTGCTGTGGCTGTATGCGCGCCAGCCGCGCAAGCGTGGCGAGGTAGCGGCGGCGTTCCTCGTGGGCTATGGCGTGCTGCGCTTCACGGCCGAATACTTCCGCGAGCCCGACAGCTTCCTGGGCCTGTTGTCGCTGGGCATGAGCATGGGCCAGTGGCTGTGCATCCCGATGGTGGCGGCCGGGGTGGCGATGTGGGTCTGGGCGCAGCGGCAGGACGCTCCTGAGGGATTTGCATAAAAGAAGGCGCCAGCGCTTGTCCAGCAAGCGCCGGCAGCTCTCATTTTTGATTGTTCCTTGCGGGCGGCGCGGTGGCGGTGTGTTGCCGCGTTGCGTCAATATGCCCCGCTAGGGATAGTCCCCATCCCGGCGGCTGGGCATGCTTTCATAATTATTGAAAATTACGCGAAATGATGCAGTTTCGCGACCACTTGTGTGCCATTCGTGACGTCATAACGCCTGCCGCCCATTCACCATGCGCCGTCCGCCTGCCAATTCCCTGCACCACCAGGCCGCCGAGATGCTGCGTCAGCAGATCTTTGCGGGCGAACTGGCGCCGGGCAGCTTCGTGGACGAGGCCGCGCTGTGCGAGCGGCTGGCCGTGTCGCGTACGCCGCTGCGCGAGGCGCTCAAGGTGCTGGTGGCGGAAGGGCTGCTGCGCCATGAGCCGCGCCGCGGCTGCTTCGTGGCCGAGATCACGGAGCGCGATCTGCAGGAGATATTCCCCGTGATCGCGCTGCTGGAGGGCCGTGCGGCCTATGAGGCCACCGAGCACGCAGGCCCCGCCGACATCGACGCGCTGCAGGTGCTGCACCAGCGCCTGCAGGACCATGCCGAGGCGGGGCGCATCACCGAATACTACGAAGCCAACTACGCCATCCACGAGGCCTTCATCACCCTGGCGGACAACCGCTGGCTGGCCCAGGTGATCGGCGACCTGCGCAAGATCCTGCGCCTGGCGCGGCACCAGACGTTGCAGGTGCCCGGCCGGCTGCAGCAGAGCCTGTCGGAGCACCGGCAGGTGTTCGCCGCACTCCAAAAGGGCGACGCCGCCGCGGCTGAGCAGGCCATGCGCAACCACCTTCTGGCGCAGCGCGACGCGCTGCGCGAGCTTGCACGCAACCACCCCTCACGGATCACACCATGAACGCCGCCTCCACCTGGATCTCGCGCAACGTGGACCGCCTGCGGTCCGCAGACAGCAAAGCCGCCAGCAAGAACAAGGACAAGGACGGCGCAACCGCCGCGCCGCCCAAGCCTGCGGCCGAACGCTCCACGCACGAGCGCCTGCAGGCCACGCTGCGCAGGAGCGGCGAGGCGCTGTCGCCCCGCGTGCTGCGCCGGTTGCTGACCGACCTGCAGGAAGTGGTGGCCCCGCGCGTGAGCGAGATCGAAGGCGGGCGCCGCGCGCAGGCCATTGCCGCGTGGTACGCCGAGGCCACGCCCGAAGAGCGGCGCGACCTGTGGTTGCTGATGTGCGAGCAGTTCGCGCCCGATGCCACGCGTTTCAAATCGGCCCAGCAGCGCTACGAGGCCGCCGCCGGCACCGACGATGCGCCCCAGGCCGAAGCCCACCTGCGCCGCGCCATGGTGTCGCCGCGTACACGGCTGCTGCAGCGCTTTGCGGTGTTTCCGGAAGGCATGCGCTTCCTCGTGGACTTGCGCGCCGAGCTGCTGCCCCTGCTCAAGAGCGACAAGCGCCTGCTGCCGCTGGACGCGGAGCTGGAGCAATTGTTCTCCACCTGGTTCGATGTGGCGTTCCTCGAACTGAGGCGCCTGTCGTGGGATTCGCCCGCCTCGCTGATCGAAAAGCTCATCAAGTACGAGGCGGTGCACGACATCCGCAGCTGGGCGGACCTGAAGAACCGACTGGACAGCGACCGCCGCTGCTACGGGTTCTTTCACCCCCGCCTGCCCAATGAGCCGCTGATCTTCGTGGAGGTGGCGCTGGTCAACGAGATTTCGTCCAGCATCACCCCGCTGCTGGACGAGGCCGCCGAGGCCGCCGACATCCAGCGTGCCACCACGGCGATCTTCTACTCGATCAGCAGCACGCAGACGGGGCTGCGCGGCGTGAGCTTCGGCGATTCGCTCATCAAGCACGTGGCCGAGACGCTCACGCAGGAATTCCCGCGCCTGCGCACCTTCGCCACGCTCTCGCCGATCCCGGGCTTTCGTTCCTGGCTGTCCAAGAACTGCGCCGCGCAGCTGGAGCAGCTCGACGAGAAGCGCCTGGCCGAACTGGGCCGCGCCGTGGGCTTCGAGCCGCCGCAGGCCGCGCATGTGCTGGCCGCGGCCGACAAGGCGCTGGAGCTGCCGCCCAAGTCACCCGTGCGCCAGCTGCTCATGCAGTGCGCGGCGCGCTACCTGGGACGCGAGCTGCACGACGGCAAGCCGGTGGACCCGGTGGCGCGCTTTCACCTGGGCAATGGCGCGCGCGTGGAGCGGTTGAACTGGGCGGGCGACCCGTCGGCCAAGGGGCTCAAGCAGTCCTTCGGGCTGATGGTCAACTACCTGTATGACCTCAAGCGCATCGACAAGCACCACGGCCTGCTTGCGCAGGGGCGCGTGCCCGTGTCGGGCGATATCGACAGCCTGTGCCGTGACTGACGGCGCGCTGCCTCGGCGCCAGCGGGCGCGGCTGGCCTTGTATGCTCGCGCCCAGCTGCCCTCGGCGGCCTTGGCCGAGCGGGCGCGCCGCGCCTGAGCACCTGCCAACCCACCCTTTTCACAACAGAAAGACAGGAGACAACGCCATGCGAGAGAGAGAGAACTTGAGCCAGATCGCCACCGCCGCGCTGCAACGCCGTGACATGCTGCGCGCAGCCGGCGCTGCGGGCCTGGCGCTGGCCACGGGCGGTGCCTGGGCGCAAGGCGCCAGCGGCTGGCCGACCAAGCCGGTCAACATGGTGGTGCCGTTCCCCGCGGGCGGGGGCACGGATGCCTTTGCGCGCCCATTGGCTGCGCAGTTTGCCAAATCCACGGGCAAGACGCTTGTGATCGACAACCGCGGCGGCGCGGGCGGCACCGTGGGTGCCAGCGTGGCGGCCAAGGCGCCAGCCGATGGCTACAACCTGTTCATGGGTGGCGTGCACCATGTGATTGCACCGTCGATGTACCCCAAGCTGGACTACGACCTGGAAAAGGACTTCGTGCCGCTGGCCCTGGTGGCCAACGTGCCGCAGGTGCTGGTGGTGAACCCGCGCAACGTGACGGCCACCAACATGAAACAGTTCATGGATTTCGTGAAGGCCAACCCCGCCAAGCTGAACTATGCGTCGGCCGGCTCGGGCACCTCGCACCACCTGGCGGGCGAGCTGTTCAAGCTGCAGACGGGGACTTTCATCACCCACATCCCCTATCGCGGCGCGGGCCCTGCGCTGCAGGACCTGATCGGCGGCAACGTGGACATGCTGTTCGACGGCCTGGGCTCGTCGGCCTCGCACATCAAGGGTGGGCGCATCAAGGCGCTGATGGTGTCGGGCTCCAAGCGCAACCCGGCCTTCCCCGACGTGCCCTGCGCGGCAGAGGTGGGCCTGCCGGACTACACCGTGTCCACCTGGTATGGCCTGTGGGCACCCAAGGGCACGCCGGCCGACCTGCAGGCGCGCATCGTCGAGGAGATCCGCAAGCTCGGCCAGGCCGAGGAGCTCAAGGCCATCTGGGCCGGCAACGGCGCGGAGTTCGGCACGCTGTCGCAGGCGGACTTCGCCAAGATGGTCAGCAGCGAGATCAAGCGCTGGGCGCAGGTGGTGAAGGCCTCGGGCGCCAAGCTGGAGTGATGTAGTCCCCCACTGCGGCGCCCCTCCAGTGGCGCTGCCGCCACCCCCACGAAGAGAGTCCGATCGCATGCCAGGTGAAGTTGTCGCGGCCATGGCCGCAGGAGAGGCCGCCGGCCGCGGCGTGGTGCGCGTGACGCTGCGCCACGAGGGCCGGCTCAACGCCATGTCGCGCGCCATGTGGCGCCAGTTGCGCACGGTGTTCCAGGACATCCAGCGCAGCGATGGCGTGCGCTGCGTGCTCATCGAGGGGGCAGGGGAGGCGTTCTGCGCGGGGGGGGATATTTCCGAGTACCCCGCCTTTCGCTTCGACCCCGCGCAGCTGCGCGACTTCCACGAGAGCGATGTCTGGGGCGGGCTGGCGGCCATGCTGGACTGCGACGTGCCCATCGTCGCGCGCATCGCAGGCGCCTGCATGGGCGCGGGCGTGGAGATCGCCAGCTGCTGCGACATCCGCATTGCCGCTGCCGGCGCGCGTTTCGGCGCGCCCATCGCCAAGCTGGGCTTTCCGATGGCGCCGCGCGAGGCTGCCTTGGTGGCGGGCGCCGTGGGCGACGTGACGGCGCGCCAGATGCTGTTGGAGGCGGCCACCTTCAGCGCTGCCGAGATGGCGCAGCGGGGTTTTCTGAGCCGCGTGGTCGACACCGAGCAGCTGGACGCGCAAGCCCTGGGCACGGCGCTGCGCATCGCAGCCTTGGCGCCCGGTGCGGCCCGGCTCAACAAGCAGGCCTTGCGCGCTATACGGAAGAATGTGCCGCTAGCGCCCGACCAGCAAGCGCAAGCAGCTTCTGATTTGATAGCAAATAACGCACTGGCCGACCCCTATGCCTATGCCGACAGCGCCGAACACCGCGAGGGCATCAACGCCTTCCTGGCCAAGCGCGCTCCCGTTTTCTGAATCCTTTGTGTGTGCACCACCATGAGCTCCTCCTCCCAGAACCTGTTTTCCGCGCTGCGCGCCGCCTTTCCTGCTGACCTGGACCAGACCGCCGTCGAGGCCGCCTCGGCCGCGGGCGCGCCGCTGCTCTACACCTGGCGCGACCTGGACCGCGCCAGCGCCCGCATCGCCAACCTGCTGGCATCGCTGAAGCTGCCCGAGGGCAGCCGCATCGCCGTGCAGGTGGAAAAGTCGGTCGAAGCCATGCTGCTGTACCTGGCCACGCTGCGCGCCGGCTACGTGTTCCTGCCGCTGAACACCGCCTACCAGAGCGCAGAGATCGAGTACTTCATCGGCAATGCCGAGCCGGCCGTGGTGGTCTGCACGCCGGGCAACTTCGGCTGGGTGTCGAAGATCGCCTTTACTGCCGGCACGCAACATGTGTTCACGCTGGGCGACGACCGCACCGGCAGCCTGCTGGAGCGCGCCGCGCACTTCGGCGACGAGCACCGCGCCGTCCCGCGCAAGGCTGACGACCTGGCTGCCATCCTCTACACCAGCGGCACCACGGGACGCAGCAAGGGCGCGATGCTCACGCATGGCAACCTGCTGTCCAATGCCCAGGTGCTCAAGGACTACTGGGGCTGGAAGCCCGGCGACGTGCTGATCCACGCGCTGCCCATCTTCCACGTGCACGGCCTGTTCGTGGCCATTCATGGTGCGCTGATCAATGGCAGCAAGATGATCTGGATGGCGAAGTTCGACCCCAAGGCGGTGATCGCCGCCATGCCGCGCGCCACGGTGTTCATGGGCGTGCCCACGCTCTACGTGCGCATGCTGGCCGAGCCGGCGCTGACCCAGGCCGCGGCCAGCCACATGCGGCTGTTCATCGCGGGCTCGGCGCCGCTGCTCATCGAGACTTTCAAGGAATGGCAGGACCGCACGGGCCACACCATCCTGGAGCGCTACGGCATGAGCGAGACCATCATGCTCACCAGCAATCCCTACGCGGCCGACGCGCGCCATGGGGGGCAGGACGAGCGCCGCGGCTCCACCGTGGGCTTTCCGCTGCCCGGCGTGGGCCTGCGCGTGGTGGACGATGCCGGCAAGCCGGTGCCCGTGGGCGAGATCGGCAACATCCAGGTCAAGGGCCCCAACGTGTTCAAGGGCTACTGGCGCATGCCCGAGAAGACCAAGGAAGAGTTCAGCGCCGACGGCTGGTTCAAGACCGGCGACGTCGGCAAGGTGGATGAGCGCGGCTACGTGAGCATCGTGGGCCGCAGCAAGGACCTGATCATCAGCGGTGGCTACAACGTCTACCCGGCCGAGATCGAGGGCTACATCAACGAGATGCCCGGCGTGGCCGAGAGCGCCGTGGTCGGCGTGCCGCACCCGGATTTCGGCGAAGTGGGTGTGGTGGTGGTCATCCCCAAGCCCGGCGCAAAGGTGGATGGCGACACGGTCATCGCATCGCTCAAGAGCCAACTGGCCAACTTCAAGATTCCCAAGCGCTGCTTCGTCACCACCGAATTGCCGCGCAACACCATGGGCAAGGTGCAAAAGAACCTGCTGCGCGACCAGTACAAGGGGCTGTTCGCCTGAGCCGGCGCGGCATTGCAATACAAAAAGGCGGCCTGGGCCGCCCTTTGCTATTTAGATGATAGCTGCTAGCGCTTGATGGTAGGGCGCTAGAGCCTGATTTGATGCTTAGCGCAGCACCAGCACCGGAATGTGCGAGTGCGTCAGCACGTGCTGCGTCTCGCTGCCCAGCAGCAGGCGCTTGATGCCCTTGCGGCCGTGCGAGGCCATCACGATCAGGTCGCACTTGTGCTTCTTGGCGGCGGCGATCACGGCTTCGGCCACCAGGTCGGACTTGGCGACCACGGTCTTCACGGTCACGCCTTCGTCGGTGCCCTGCACCTTGACCTTGTCCACCAGTTCCTGGGCCGCATCCGCCCACTGCTTCTCGATGCGCTTGATGTCCGCGGCGTCCACGGGCAGGCCACCTTCGAAATAGCTGCGCGGATACCGGGGAACGACCTTCAGGGCGACCACCGACGCACCTGTGAGCCCCGCCAGCGAGAGCCCGCTTTCCACGGCCTTTTGCGACAAGGGGGAACCGTCGGTGGCGATCAGGATGCGTTTGTACATGTGCAGCTCCTCATTTCGTTAAGAACGGTAAAAGCATAGGATAGTTCGTGGTCCATGTCTTGATTCAAGTCAATGAGTCCTTCGCGCAATCCGAATAGTCTTGAGGCTATGTCAAATCCTGATGCCGACCCGTGGGCGTCGCCCCTCTCCACGGCTGCACCGGATGAGGTCGCGCTGCTTGATGACCCCCAGGAATGGTCGGCCTTTGGCAAGCCCTGTGCATCCACCCCCGCAGGTGCGGATGCCCAGGCGGGGCCGTGGGAGTCGCATGTGGTGCTCGACGGAATGCACTGCGCCGCCTGCGCCCTGACCATCGAGGAAGCCCTGCGGCGTGTGCCCGGCGTGGCGGAAGCGGACGTGAGCGCCGCCACCCGCCGCGCACGCGTGGTATGGGACCCGCGACGAGTGCGCCCGTCTCAGTTGATGGGCGCGGTCCAGAAGGCCGGTTACCGCGCGCTGCCTGCCCTGGATGCGCTGGCGCGGGAGCAGCGCCAGCGCGAGAACCGCAAGGCGCTGTGGCGCTGGCTGGTGGCGGGTTTTTGCATGATGCAGGTCATGATGTACGCATGGCCTGCCTACCAAGCCATGCCCGGCGACCTGACCATGGAAATGGAACAACTGCTGCGCTGGGCCTCCTGGGTCATCAGCCTGCCGGTGGTGCTGTTCGCCTGCGGGCCTTTCTTCTCCAGCGCGCTGCGCGATATCCGGCAGCGGCGGGTCAGCATGGATCTGCCCGTGGCGCTGGGCATGCTCATCACCTTCGTGGTCAGCATGGCGGGCACGTTCGATCCGACCGGCCCCTTTGGCCGCGAGGTCTACTACGACTCGCTGACCATGTTCGTCTTTTTCCTGCTCACGGGCCGCTGGCTGGAGCTGCGCCTGCGCGATCGCACGGCAGGGGCGCTGGAAGCCGTGATGA
Source organism: Diaphorobacter sp. MNS-0 (assembly GCF_019602835.1). NCBI lineage: Bacteria > Pseudomonadati > Pseudomonadota > Betaproteobacteria > Burkholderiales > Comamonadaceae > Diaphorobacter > Diaphorobacter sp. MNS-0. The sequence goes on from NZ_CP080761.1 coordinate 1,161,424, forward strand.
ACCGGTTGCCCGACAGCGTGGAGCGGCGGGCGGAAGACGGCAGCTTCACGCGCGTGGCCACGCGCCGTCTGCAGGCCGGAGACGTGGTGCGCGTGTTGCCGGGGGAGGCCTTTCCCGCGGATGGCCGCATCCTTTCAGGTGGTACCCAGGCCGACGAGGCGCTGCTCACCGGTGAATCCACGCCTGTGGACCGACCCGAAGGCAGCCGCGTGACGGCGGGCAGCTACAACCTGCGCGCACCGGTCACGGTGGAGGTTTTGGCGCTGGGCAGTGAGACGCGCTTTGGGCAGATCGTGTCATTGATGGAGAGCGCGTCTTTGCAAAAGCCCCGCCTGGCGCAGCTGGCGGACCGGGTGGCCCGGCCTTTCCTGGTGGCGGTGTTGTTGGCCGCGGTGCTGGCGGCAGTGTGGTGGTGGCCGAGCGACCCCAGCCATGCCTTGATGGTGGCGGTGGCGGTGCTCATTGTTACGTGCCCCTGCGCGCTGTCTCTGGCCACGCCGGTGGCCATGCTGACGGCTGCGGGCACCTTGGCGCGGCGGGGCGTGCTGGTGCGCAACCTGCAGGGGCTGGAGGCGCTGGCTGCGGTGGATACGGTGGTCTTCGACAAGACGGGCACGCTGACCCGCGATGGACTTGCGCTGCATAGCGTACATGTGGCGCCAGGGGCCGGCTGGGGCGAAGGCGAGGCGCTGGCCCTGGCTTCGGCGCTGGCGGCGCATTCACTGCATCCCGCGTCGCGCGCGCTGGCATCCGCGGCGCAGTCTGCCGCGGCGCCCGCGGGCTGGACGGTCCATGCCGTGCAGGAGCTGCCGGGTGCAGGCCTGGTGGCCCGTGCATCGTCACCGTCACACGCCCAGGAAACGATACTGCGCCTGGGCTCTGCGGCCCATGCCCGCGTGCCCGCCGTGGACGGCGATGCGGGGCCGCAGGTCGTGCTGTCGATGGAATGCGAAGGCGCGGCAGTGGAAATCGCGCGGTTCGTGCTGAGCGAACAACTGCGCCCCGAGGTCGCGGCGGTGGTGCGCGGGCTGCGCGCCGAAGGCGTGGCGGTCGAGCTGCTGTCCGGTGACCGGGCCGAGTCCGTGCAGCGGGTGGCTGCCCAGGCGGGCATCGGCCAGGCCCGGGGAGACTGCACCCCGCAGGACAAGCTCGCGCATCTGCAGACGTTGCAGGCGCAAGGACACCATGTGGCGATGGTGGGCGACGGGCTCAACGACGGCCCCGTGCTGGCCGGTGCGCATGTCTCGTTTGCGTTCGGCCGCGCCGTGCCCCTGGCCCAGTCACGGTCCGACTTCGTGGTTATGGGCGAAAATCTCGCCCTTGTTGCGCAGGCACTCTGGCTGGCGCGGCGCACCTTGCGCGTCGTCCGCCAGAACCTGTGGTGGGCGGCTGCATACAACGCGCTGTGCGTGCCCCTGGCGATTGCGGGCTACATGCCGGCTTGGCTCGCAGGCCTGGGCATGGCGCTGAGTTCACTGCTCGTCGTGCTCAACGCCGCCCGCCTGGCGCGCCTGCCGGACCCGCTCAGCCACGAGAGTTCCGGCGACTGCGCTGGTGCCGCACGTGCCGTGAGCACGCCCTTGGAGGTCGTCTGATATGGACATCCTGTATTTGTTGATTCCGCTCTCCGTCGTACTGGTGCTGTTTGTACTGGCGGGACTGTGGTGGGCCGTCTACCGTGGCCAATTTGAGAACGTCGATCAGGAGGGGGAGCGCATTCTGAGGGACGGTTGATGTTCGTCAATAGGCCTACTGCGAGCCTGGTTAAAACTTTTTACTGCAAATACTAGAGGTGCCCGATGGATTCTTCACAAACAAGAGTTGCGCACTACGACGACACCGTAGTACGCCAGTTTTCTATCATGGCTGTCGTATGGGGGGTGGTCGGCATGCTGGTAGGCGTGTTCATCGCCGCCCAGCTGACCTGGCCTGAACTCAACTTCGGCATTCCATGGCTGAGCTATGGCCGGCTGCGTCCGCTGCACACCAATGCCGTGATCTTCGCATTCGGCGGCTGCGGCCTGTTCGCCACCAGCTATTACGTGGTGCAGCGCACTTGCCAGGCGGGGCTGTTTCTGCCCAAGTTGGCGGCGTTCACCTTCTGGGGCTGGCAACTGGTCATCGTAGCGGCGGCCATCAGCCTGCCGCTGGGCTATACCTCCGGCAAGGAATATGCCGAGCTGGAATGGCCGATCGACATCCTGATCGCTGCCGTGTGGGTCTCTTATGCGGTGGTGTTCTTCGGAACCATCGGCCAGCGCAAGGTGAAGCACATTTACGTGGCCAATTGGTTCTTCGGTGCGTTCATCATCGCCGTGGCGCTGCTGCACATCGTCAACAGTGCGGCCATTCCGGCGGGCTTCATGAAGAGCTACTCCGCCTACGCAGGCGTGCAGGACGCCATGGTGCAGTGGTGGTACGGCCACAACGCCGTGGGCTTCTACCTCACGACCGGCTTCCTGGGCATGATGTATTACTTCATCCCGAAGCAGGCTGGCCGTCCGGTGTACAGCTATCGCCTCTCCATCGTCCACTTCTGGGCGCTGATCTTCACGTACATGTGGGCGGGTCCGCACCACCTGCACTACACCGCGCTGCCTGACTGGACGCAATCTGTGGGCATGGTGTTCTCGCTGATCTTGCTGGCGCCCAGCTGGGGCGGCATGATCAACGGGATCATGACGCTGTCCGGTGCCTGGCACAAGCTGCGTGACGACCCCATCCTGCGCTTTCTGATCGTGTCGCTGTCGTTCTACGGCATGTCCACGTTCGAAGGCCCGATGATGTCGATCAAGACCGTCAACGCGCTCTCGCACTACACCGACTGGACTGTGGGCCACGTGCATGCAGGCGCTTTGGGCTGGGTGGGTCTGATCACCATGGGTTCGCTGTATTACCTGGTGCCTCGCCTGTTTGGCAAGGAGAAGATGCACTCCATCAAGGCAATTGAACTGCACTTCTGGATGGCCACCATCGGCATCGTGCTGTACATCGCCGCCATGTGGATTGCTGGCGTGATGCAAGGTCTGATGTGGCGCGCCGTGAACCCCGACGGCACGCTGACCTATACCTTCGTGGAAGGCGTCAAGGCGACCTATCCGTTCTACGCGATCCGCTTCTTTGGCGGTCTGCTGTACCTCGGCGGTATGTTGGTGATGGCATGGAATGTCTGGGTGACGGCGATCTCCGGACGCTCCGTCAGGGTGGCCATTCCCGCCGTGAAACCCGCTCACGCCTGAAGTTCGGAGGGTCAACTACATGTCCAATACGCATAACAAAGCATCCACCGGCTTCACGCACGAGAAGGTCGAAACCAGCAACTTCCTGATGATCGTGTTGATCTTGCTGGTTGTGGCCGTCGGCGGCCTGGTGGAAATCGTTCCTCTGTTCTTTCAAAAATCGACGACTGAGGCCGTTCAAGGCGTGAAGCCTTACACGGCAGTGCAATTGATCGGACGCGATATCTACCTGCGCGAGGGTTGCTACAACTGCCACTCGCAGATGATCCGTCCGTTCCGCGCGGAAACCCTGCGTTATGGCCACTATTCGGTGGCTGGCGAGTTCGTCTACGACCATCCCTTTCAATGGGGTAGCAAGCGCACTGGGCCCGACCTGCATCGCGTGGGTGGAAAGTACAGCGATGAATGGCATCGCATTCACCTGAACAATCCGCGCGACGTGGTGCCCGAATCCAATATGCCCGCCTATCCCTGGCTCGAAAAGAACCAGATCGATCCTTCCGTTGTTGCTCCTCGCATGAAGGCATTGCGCACGGTCGGCGTCCCGTATACGGATGAGGAGATCGCCAGCGCCGCCGAGCAGGTCAAGGGCAAGACAGAGATGGATGCCGTGGTGGCCTATCTGCAGGTTTTGGGCCGTGCGCTCAAGTAATCGAGGAGCTGGTCATGGACATCACCACCATGCGTATCGTGGCCACGCTGGCGTCGCTGGCGTGTTTCGTGGGCATCTGGTTCTGGGCCTTCATGCGCCGCAACCGGGCCCGGTTCGAGGAGGCAGCACAGTTGCCCTTCGCCGAGGACTGAAGAAGTCTCCACAAGAAAAGAGATAACCCATGAGCGATTTCACGAGTAACTTCTGGTCCTTCTACGTGGCCGGAATCACCATCATCGGTATCGTGGCCTGCGGCTTGCTGCTGTGGATCACGTCCCGCAAGAAGGTCGAGGCTACGGCCGACAACACCACCGGTCACGTCTGGGACGAAGACCTGACGGAAATGAACAACCCCATGCCCCGTTGGTGGATGTGGCTGTTCATCATCACGCTGGTATTCGGCGCTGGCTATCTGGCTGCCTATCCAGGATTGGGGACCTTTAAGGGTAAGTTGGGCTGGACGCAGCTGGGCGAGTACCAAGCCGAAGTGGACAAGGCTAACGCAGAGTTGCAGCCTCTGTATGCGCGGTTCGAGGCCATGCAGCCCCAAGAGATGGCGGCCGACGCAGCGGCCATGGCAATTGGTGAGCGTCTGTTCATGAACAACTGCGCGCAGTGTCATGGTTCCGATGCCCGCGGCAGCAAGGGCTTCCCCAACCTGGCCGACGGTGACTGGCTGCACGGCGGTGCGCCTGATCAGATCCAGAAGACCATCCACGATGGGCGCATTGGCGTCATGCCTCCCATGGCGGCCGCCGTGGGCTCGCCGGAAGATGTGCGCAACCTCGCCCACTATGTCCTGAGCCTGTCGGGAAGCCCGCATGACTCCCTGAAGGCGTCTCTGGGCAAGTCGAAGTTCACTGCGTGCGCTGCATGCCACGGGATGGACGGCAAGGGCAATGTGGCCCTGGGTGCCCCTAATCTGACGGATGACATCTGGCTGCATGGCTGGGGCGAAGCTGCCATCACCGCTATGATCAACAATGGCAAGACCAACGAGATGCCTGCCCAAGCGGGCAAGTTGACCGATGCACAGATCAAGGTGTTGACGGCATACGTCTGGGGTTTGTCCAATAAGGCCGGCGCCCCGCGCTGATGCTCCCTGTGCGGCCGGCTCCCCGTCGAGGGGCGCCGGCCGTTTTGCGTTTTGGAAGTTGCACTTCCTTTTTGAGATTCCACCATGAAGCCAGCCGAAGGTCAGCCCCGTAAGGTGATTCCTATCACGCCAGTGGGGGCCGAAAGTTCGCAGACCGAGGTCATTTCGCTCTATGAGGCGCAAAAGAAAATTTATCCACGCTCGATAAGTGGAGTGTTCGCCCGTTGGCGTTGGGCGATGGTGTTTCTGACACAGCTGGTTTTCTATGGCCTGCCATGGCTGGAGTGGGGCCAGCGCCAAATGGTGCTCTTTGACCTCGGAGCACGCCGTTTCTATATTTTTGGTTTGGTGCTTTACCCGCAGGACTTCATTTATCTGACGGGTTTGCTGATTATTTCCGCGCTGTCGCTTTTTCTGTTTACCGCAGTGGCGGGACGCCTGTGGTGCGGCTTCTCCTGTCCCCAGACCGTATACACGGAAATGTTCATGTGGATCGAGCACAAAGTCGAAGGCGACCGCAGTGCCCGTATGCGCCTGGACAATGGTCCGTGGACATTTGAGAAGATCTGGAAAAAAACTGTCAAGCAAGCCATTTGGATTGCGGTCGCGTTCTGGACCGGCTTCACCTTTGTGGGCTATTTCGTTCCGATTCGCGAGCTGGGGGAAGAGTTGCTGGCCCTGCAAGGAGGGTGGCAGATATTCTGGGTGATCTTCTATGGGTTGGCCACGTACGGCAACGCAGGATTCCTGCGCGAGCAGGTGTGCAAATACATGTGCCCTTATGCGCGTTTCCAAAGCGCAATGTTCGACAGGGACACGCTGGTCGTCTCTTACGATCCCGAGCGCGGCGAGCCTCGCGGGCCCCGTAACAAGACCGTAGATCACAAAGCTGCGGGACTGGGTGACTGCATCGATTGCACGCTGTGTGTCCAGGTCTGCCCAACGGGTATCGATATTCGCAACGGACTGCAATACGAATGCATTGGTTGCGGTCTCTGCGTGGACGCTTGCAATACCGTGATGGATAAGATGAAGTATCCGCGCGGGCTGATTCGCTTCTCGACGCAGAACGGCGTCAAGAACCACTGGACCCAATCGCAAATGCTCAAACGCGTGCTGCGACCCCGTGTGTTGTTCTATTCAGCGGTGCTGGTGGTGTTGTGCATCGGCATGCTGGCCAGCTTGGTGGTACGCACGCCGTTGAAGGTGGACATCGTGCGCGACCGCGCTGCGCTCTCGCGCATCGTGGCGGGAGGCAAGCTGGAAAATATCTACCGGCTGCAGATCATGAACGCCACGGAGGGGGCGCAGCGCTACACCATCAGCGCCCACGGCATGGAAGGGCTGGAAGTGGCGTCCGAGACCGCAATTGACATTGGACCGGCGGAATCCCGATGGGTGGTTGTCCGTCTTCAAATTCCGTATGGCTCAGCATCTCCTGGATCGCATACGGTGTATTTCGATATTCAAGCGCAGGGTGATAAAGCCCAAGTGGCAGAGAAATCCGTGTTCCTCGTACCCCGCTGAAGGCGGTCGTGGAATACAAAGGAACAAGCTGTGCTCATAAATGAGCGAGGAGTTAATATAAATGTTGAGTAATTCCCCCATGAAACTGGACGACGCAGGAAAGCCTTGGTGGACGTTTGGCCATGTCTGGCTTGTCATCGCGGGGCCGGTGATTGTCATCATTGCGGGCTTCGTGACCCTCTGGCTGGCCGTGAGCCAACCTGACCCCGTCATCGCGGAAGACTATTACCAACGGGGATTGAACATCAACGAGACCCTGAAGGAGTCTGGGGGCGACATGACGCCTGCCATGAAGGGGCGCAACCATGCAGCTACTCCGCTGGAGGATCAACCGCGCTGACCGGCAGGGCGAGTCCTCTTTGCATGCCGGAGAACAGATGCTAGGCTGTCAACTACACCTGCTAGGAGATGGGCGAATGTGGATGCAACGATTGATGTGGATCGCGTGGCCGGCCTTTTTGATGGCGGGCGTCATGGAAATGGTGGTGTTCGCCTTCGTGGATCCAGAAGCGCTGCAGTGGTTTGATCAACCCCTGCATCTCTCGCGCGAAGGTGTGTATACCATCGCCTTTTTCACGTTCTGGTTCGTACTCATGGCTTCCAGCGCATTGACGACGCTGTTGTCACTCTCGCCCTTTGAGTTGAATCGCTGCCCCGTGCCCAAAGGGGCGCGGCCGGCTGATTGCGCCAAATACGTTTCCTGATCTTTCCGCCGATCAGTTATGAATGAGCAAAAAACCGAGGCTTAACAGGCTGCTGAAATACCCCTTTCGTCGCTCCCCGTGTGGCGCCTTTGCAGGACAATCGGGGCACCCCAGCGACCAGACAGACGAGCCAGACATGCGCGGAGCCGACACCTTCACCGAGAGCCTGTTCACCATGCGCCACCTCGATGACTTCGTGCCCGCAGATCACCCCTTGCGCGTGATCCGTGTGATGGTCAACAAGGCCCTGTCGAACATGGATGAGTTGTTTGCCCAGATGTACGCAGCCGACATCAAAGGCGGGCGTCCCAGCATTGCCCCCGAGAAGCTGCTGCGCGCCATGCTCATTCAGGTGCTCTACAGCGTGCGCTCGGAGCGCCAACTCATGGAGCAAACCCAGTACAACCTGCTGTTTCGCTGGTTCATTGGCTTGGCCATGGACGATGCCGTGTGGGTACCTACCGTCTTCAGCAAGAACCGCGAACGCCTGATCGAGCACGATGCGGTCATCGAGTTCTTCAACCAGATCGTGCAGCAAGCCCAGGAGCAGGAACTCCTCTCGGGCGAGCACTTCAGCGTGGATGGCACCCTGATCCAGGCCTGGGCGGGCCACAAGAGTTTTGTGCGCAAAGACCGCCAGGGCGACGACGATACCGACGCGGGGAACTTCAAAGACCAAAAGCGCAGCAACGACACCCACGAGTCCACAACGGACGCGGATGCAAGGCTGTACCGCAAGGGCAAGACGGCCAGTGAGTTGCGCTTCATGGGCCACACACTCACCGACAACCGCCACGGGCTGGTGGTCAGCGCCGTGGTCACACAGGCCGACGGATATGCAGAGCGCGAAGCGGCCAAGGCCATGATCAACGATGCGCGACAGGCACTGCCCGGCGATGACCCCATCACGATCACGCTGGGCGCAGACAAGGGTTACGACGCCAGGGAGTTCATCGACGCGCTGCAAGAGATGAACGTGCTGCCCCATGTGGCGCAGAACAAATCAGGGCGCCAGTCGGCAGTTCCTGACGCGATTGCAGACAGCGAAGGCTACGCCATCTCCCAGCAAAAGAGAAAGCTGATCGAACAAGGCTTTGGCTGGGCCAAGACGGTGGGGCACATGCGTCAGGTGGTGGTGCGCGGGATCAAGAAGGTTGATCAGCTGTTTGTGCTGACGATGGCGGGCTACAACCTCACGCGACTGCGCAGCCTGGGGCTAATCCGTCTGCAGGGGCAGGTGTAAAGGCAAAAGGGGCAAAAAACCGTGCTTTGCGACTGAAAGCAGGCGATTTTGAGGGGCTGATTTTCAGGATACGGAAAAATGCGGCTACAGCCGCTGAACAGGTTCGGACGCTGGGGAGTATTTCAGCAGCCTGTTAATGGCAGGCTTGCTGGCTGTTGACAATTCGCTTCAGCGCATCGGTATCGACGATGCGCACATGGCGCTGTTTTACTTCCACAATACCTTCTTCCACGAACTTCGAAAACGTGCGGCTGACGGTTTCCAGTTTCAATCCCAGGTAGCTGCCGATCTCTTCGCGTGTCATGCGCAGCACCAATTCGGATTGTGAGAAACCCCGGGCATGCAAGCGTTGTACGAGATTCAACAGGAATGCGGCAAGGCGTTCCTCGGCACGCATACTCCCCAGCAACAGCATGACCCCATGCTCGCGAACAATCTCGCGGCTCATGATCTTGTGCACATGGTGCTGTAGTGCCGTTACTTCGCGCGACAACTCTTCAATACGATCGAAAGGCATGACGCATACTTCGGCGTCTTCAAGCGCTACCGCATCGCAAGTGTGACGGTCGCTCACGATGCCATCCAGGCCGATGATCTCGCCCGCCATTTGAAAACCTGTCACTTGGTCGCGACCGTCTTCGGTGGCGACACAGGTCTTGAAGAATCCGGTGCGGATAGCAAAAAGGGATGTGAAGGGTTCACCGTTCCGGAAAAGCGTGCCGCCACGCTTGATCTTGCGTCGTACAGCAACAATGTCATCGATGCGCTTGAGTTGCTGGTCGTCCAGACCCACGGGCATGCACAGCTCACGCAGATTGCAGTTTGAGCAGGCAACTTTGATGGTCTGGAGATTCGTATGCATGGGAACCCTGTTCATGGCTTGAGCTTACCTCTGAACGGCTGGGAGACATGGAATGCCGTAGGCCGTTGGACGACTTTGAGCCGAAGTCAAATTGTCGCCACAAGGACCTTATGGGCGCTTGATCAACGTCAAGGACTCATGGGGGACTCTACGGCACAGTGATATGAAAGTGCAAGGAATCCCGTCATGACCGTTGTTACAACAGAGCTCCTGCGTCGCTTTGACGTCCCAGGGCCGCGCTACACCTCTTATCCGACTGCTGATCGTTTTGTCGAGGCTTTTGGCGAGCGGGAATACATCCTTGCGCTGCAGCAGCGTCGCGTGGGGTCGGTAGCCAAGGCGATGCCTTTGTCGCTTTATGTCCACATCCCGTTTTGTGAATCGCTGTGCTATTACTGCGCGTGTAACAAAATCATTACCCGGCATCCAGAGCGGGCAGAGGTCTACTTGCGTTACCTCAGCCGTGAAATCGACCTGCATACGGCGCACTGCGGTGTGGGTCAGCATGTGAGCCAGCTGCATTTCGGCGGCGGCACGCCTACTTTTCTGACGGATGACGGTTTGCGCGAACTGATGGGCATGCTGAGGCGCAGTTTCGTCCTTGTTCCTGGGGGGGAGTACTCCATAGAAGTGGACCCCCGGACCGTGGATGAAGCGCGGCTGGGATTGTTGGCGGAGCTGGGTTTCAATCGCCTGAGCTTTGGCGTGCAGGATTTCGACCCTGAAGTACAAAAGGCCGTGCACCGCATTCAGCCTGCCGAAAAGGTGTTCGCGTTGGTCGATGCGGCTCGGAAGCTCGGGTTTGAATCGGTGAACGTGGATTTGATCTACGGGCTGCCGCGCCAGACACCGGAGTCGTTTGATCGCACCTTGGAGCAGGTAGCCGAGTTGCGGCCAGACCGGATCGCGCTGTATGCGTACGCTCACTTGCCAGAACGCTTCAAGTCGCAGCGACGCATCATCACGGCCGAGTTGCCCATGGCTTCGGCCAAGGTGTCCATGTTGGCCCGGTCACTTGATGTGTTCCAGGAAGCCGGCTACGTCTACGTGGGCATGGACCATTTCGCTCTGCCAGACGATGCGCTGGCGGTGGCCAAGCGGCAAGGCAGGCTGCACCGCAATTTCCAAGGCTATAGCACGCAGCCCGATTGCGACCTGATTGGTCTGGGCGTTTCTGCCATCGGGCGCGTGGGCGCTACTTACAGCCAAAATGTGAAAACGCTGGACGAGTATTACGACTGCATTAACCAGGGGCATTTGCCTGTGGTGCGCGGGCTGGCGTTGACCAAGGACGACTTGGTGCGTCGCGCAGTCATCATGGCGTTGATGTGCCAAGGTGAATTACTGTTTGAGCCGTTGGAACAGTCCTGGCTGATTGATTTCCGCAGTTATTTCGATGCGGAATTACAGCAACTGCAAGAAATGGCGGCTCAGGGCTTGGTGAAAATCAGTGATGAGGGCGTTGAAGTCACGCCCATGGGATGGTATTTCGTGCGCGGCGTGGCCATGGTGTTCGACAAGTATCTGCAGGCTGACCGTAACCGCGCTCGCTTTTCCCGGATTATTTGATCCATGCTGTGGGCGCTGGCCACGACGGCCTTCCTGATGGGGCTGATGGGAGGGGCTCACTGTTTGGCGATGTGTTCTGTTCCCTGCGCGGCGCTTACGGGGCTGGGTGGCACGCCGGACGCCACCCACGCCATTCAATGGGCGTCCCGCCGCGGAATCCTCCAACGGGTAGCGCAGTTTCACGCGGGGCGCCTGATTGGCTACGGCGCCGCAGGGGCGGTGGTTGCGCTGGCTATGGAGCAACTCGCATGGCTGGGGCAAAGCACCTCGGCATTGCGCCCCCTTTGGACGCTGATGCACGTGCTCATCCTCGCGTGGGGAGGGATGATGATGGTGCAAGCGCAGCAGCCCTTGTGGGTTGAGCGGGCGGGGCGTGCTGTCTGGGCGAAGGTCAAGCCCTTGGTCTCTCGGCCTGGCGGGCTCCTGACCGCGGGTGTGGCCTGGGCGCTCCTGCCATGCGGCCTGCTGTATACCGCACTGTTGACCGCCGCTCTCAGCGGAAGCGTGCTCCGCGGAGCCTTGTGCATGGTCCTGTTTGGCGTGGGAAGCGGTGTATGGCTGGTGCTGGGGCCGTGGACATTTGGCCGCATTCGCGCTTGGATCGGCGTGAAGGGTGGGGCGTGGGGGTCTCGGCTGGCAGGTGGTGTGCTTTTTTCCCTGGGTGCATGGGCGCTATGGATGGAGGTTGTCCATGGGCAGCCGGCGCCGTGGTGCGTGCCCTGAAAACAGCGTTTTGTGGAACCACAGCGGCTCTGCGAAGCATGCCGTGGCAAGCGAATGGTGCAAACTGAGACGCTCAGGCGTGACGTATCGCTGTCAGATCTCTACCAGCGGAAGTGACGAGTCTGTTCTCATCGACGTGGAGAAATCCAGCTACCCATCGCTGCCTTACTGGATGCGCCACCGTACGTCTGGGGCGCGCGCTGCGTATCAGTGAGGTTGCCGAAGGAATGGGAACGCCCGAACCACGCCAGGATATTTGGCATCGGTGCGACGACTACCAAGGTCTGCTCTGTGCCTTGCAGATGGGTGGGTTGCGCGCGCTGGCCGCGGAGCGCCGGATTTTCTGAGCAGGTATTGAGGTCGCTGGCACTCACCCGGAGCGAGGGCGCAAGCGATTACCGGAGAAAAGGTGTCTGCGAATGCCACCGGACCGGCATCCTGAACCGGGGGTTCAGGTGGGCGAGGGCAGCCAGGCGTTGGGTTCATCTGACGCGAGATGATCACGCTCACCGGGCGATGTACCAAGCCCGTGCTCAATGAGCATTGGTTCAAGGAAATATAAAGCCCGGCAGCACCGCAGACATGTTCATTGTAGTGGGCCGCCCGTGTGCAGCCAGGGGGCAGGCTTTCGCCGTAGTGGTTATAGGAGGCGCCCATCCTCGCCCAGCGCCTCGTCCAGGCGCAGGAGCAACTGCTGCACGCGCTCATCGCTGTCGTGCACGTGCGGCGCGACCGGGGTGGGGGCGATGCGCGCAGGGGCTGAGGCGGCTGCCAAATCGGCGGCTTCGCGGTCGGCGATCTCGAAAGCCAGATTGAGGGCCGCCAGCACGGCGATGCGCTCGCGCGCGCGTACCTTGCCCGCGTCACGGATGCGCGTCATGGCGGTATCCACGCGCTCGACCGCCTCCAGCAGGCGCGACTCCTGGCCGTCCGGGCAGGCCAGGAGATAGCTTTGCTGGAGGATCTGTACCTCGATCTGCTTCATGGCGCGTCTTTCGTCTCGGCAGTGCCGGGGAGTTCGGGCTCGGCAGGCAGGCGGTCCAGCAATGCGTTCACGCGGGCACGGGCCGCCTGCAGGCGGGATTGGAGGGAATCGCGCTCCTGGGTGAGCGCCGCGACCTGTTGCGCCAACAGGGCATTGGTGCGCTGCAACTCGGCATGGCGCAGCAGCAGCCGCTCAACGCGCTCGGCGATCTGGTCGATGGAAGAGGGGGAGGCCATACGCTGCCGATTGTAGGGATCGGCGTGCGAACCATCGTAAAATTGCGCAGTTGGTGCTAGCGGCGTGGTTCACATGCCGCAGTTCAACGGGAAGCAGGGAGGGGCCCTCCGCCATGGAGTGCGTCCTGTGCCTGCGCTGCCCCCGCAACGGTCAGCGGATGAGCCGTACCTCGGCTCCCTCTTCATTGACAAGCCACTGAGCGCCTTGAACAAGCGTTTGGGAAGGCGATGCAGAGCGTTCCGCCAGCCCGGATACCGGCCAACGAGGTGGCTCCGCGTTTCCTTTTGTGAAACCTGGGCCGTTATGCCCAGGTGCCGACGGGGAGGTCGGCCGTGGCGATCTCTCTGTTTGCCCCACATGACAAACACCCGTCCGTTCAATGTGCGCTTGAGTGCGCTTTCCGTGCACGCGCGCGTCGCCGTGCTGCCGCTGGCGCTGGCCGCCGCTTTCCCCGCCGTGTCCCAGACCCTGCTGGCCCAGGCAGCCACAGAACCCCAACTGCGTGAAACCGTCATCACGGCAACCCGCGTGGCCCGGCCGCTGGCCGACATCGTGTCCGATGTGTCCGTCATCGACCGTGAAACTATCGAGGCCAGCGGCGCGGTAGGCGTCATTGACGTGATCTCGCGCCTGCCAGGCGTGCAGATCACGCGCAATGGCGGCCAGGGCAGCAATGGCAGCGTCTACCTGCGCGGCGCGGAGTCGCGCTTTACCGCCGTGTACCTGGACGGCGTGCGCCTGGACTCGCAATCCACCGGCGGCGTGGTGTGGGAGCAAATCCCGTTGTCGCAGATCGACCGCATCGAGGTCGTGCGCGGGCCAGCGGCTGCTGTGTACGGCTCGGATGCCATGGGAGGCGTGATCCAGCTCTTCACCAAAAGGGGTGAGGGTGCGCCGGCGCCCTACGTGGGCGTGGGCCTGGGCAACCAGGGCACGCGGACGGTGCAGGCCGGCGTGAGTGGCGGCACCGAGCAGGTGGACTATGCGCTGGGGCTGTCGCATGAGCGCGCCGATGGCTTCAGTGCCCGCGTAGGCTCCGCCTACAACCCGGACGAAGACGGCTACCGCCGCACCTCTGCCAATGCCCGACTGGGCGTGCAGTTCGACACGACCCATCGCCTGGAGGGCACGCTGCTGGCCAGCAACCTCAACTCGCAGTACGACGGCAGCAAAACGGCCGACGACCGCAATCACCACCAATTGCGCACGGCCAGCCTGGCATGGCTGGCCAAGTGGAGCGACGTGTACAGCACGCGCTTGCAGGTCACGCAGGGGCAGAGTGAATACAGCACCCGGCCCAACTTCTACATGACCGAGACCACGCTGCACAATTACCTGCTGCAAAACGAGTGGCGCCTGGGCGCGCATCTGTTCACAGCCGCGCTGGAGCGCCGCGAGGACGAACTGCACAACCCCGCCACCGAGTTCGTGGGCGACCTCCAGCGTGACCGCTCACAGAACGCGCTCGCGCTGGGCTATGGCCTGAACCAGGGCGCCCATACGCTGCAGGCCAACCTGCGCTATGACGACGACAGCGAGTTCGGCGGCAAAAGCACGGGCAGCCTGTCCTATGGCTACGCCATTACGCCGCAGTGGCGCGTCACGGCAGCGGCCGGCACGTCCTTCCGTGCACCCACGCTCTACCACCGCTTCAGCGAATACGGCGCGCCCGACCTGCAGCCCGAGAAGGGGCGCAACGTGGAGCTGGGCGCGCGGTGGACGCAAGGAGAGAGCAGCGTGGGTGTCGTGGCGTACCGCAACCGCGTCAGCAACCTCATCAATTTCGGCGCCGCGGGCCGCTGTGATTCCAGCTTCGGCTGCTACGAGAACGTGGGCCGCGCCGAGTACAAGGGCGTGACGCTGTCGGCCGCGCACCGCATCGCGGGCGTGTCGGTGCATGGCTCCATCGACTGGCAGAACCCGCGTGACCTGGACAGCGGCAAACTGCTGGCGCGCCGTGCCAAGCGCTACGCCACGCTGGGTGCCGACACCCTGGTGGCAGGCTGGACGCTGGGGGCAGAGCTCTACGCATCCGCGCGCCGGTACGACAACGCGGCCAACACCAACGTACTGGGCGGCTACACCACGCTCAACCTCTACACCAGCAAGCGCGTGGCGCGCAACGTGACGCTGCTGGCCCGCGTCGACAACCTGGCCGACAAGGACTACCAGTTGGCGCGCACCTACGCCACCGGCGGCCGCACGTTCTACGTGGGCCTGAAGTGGGCGCCGCAGTAACGCTATCACCGACTGCCACACCATGAGCCGCTGTCCCGCCCTGGTCATCGCCGCGCCCGCCTCTGGGCAGGGCAAGACCACCGTCACCGCTGCTTTGGCGCGCCTGCACACACGCCAAGGCCGGCGCGTGCGGGTGTTCAAGTGTGGGCCCGACTTCCTGGACCCGCACTGGCACCAATTGGCCAGCGGCGCCCCCGTGCACCAGCTCGATCTGTGGATGACCGGTGCGGCAGATTGCGCGCAGCGCCTGCGCGCCGCGGCGGCCGAAGCAGACCTGCTGCTCATCGAAGGGGTGATGGGATTGTTCGACGGCGAGCACAGCGTGGGCGACCTGGCGCAGCGCTTCGGCATACCGGTGCTTGCGGTGGTGGATGCCTCTGCCATGGGGGGCACGCTGGGCGCCATCGTGCATGGGCTGCGGCACTACCGTGCGGGCTTGCCATGGGCCGGTGTCTTGGCCAACCGCGTGGCGGGCGACCGCCATGCGCAGATGCTGCGGGACGGCTTGGCCGACGCTGCGGACTGGCTGGGTGCGCTGCCACGGGTCGTGGGTGACGCTGCGGGCGGCAGGGAGCCTGGTGGCCTTCTGCCCGAGCGGCACCTGGGACTGGTGGCAGCGCACGAACTGCCCGATGCCCTGCAGCGGCTGGACGCCGTGGCCGATGCGCTGACCGGCACGCCCCTGGGCCGCATGTCCGCCGCGGACCTGCAGCGCTGGGCGGTGGACTTCGGCGGCACGCCCGAGGGCCGTGCCGCCATCACGCCGCTGCTGGCCGGCCGCACCGTGGCCGTGGCGGCGGATGAGGCTTTCTGCTTCATCTACGAAGCCAATATCGACACCCTGCAGCAGCTGGGCGCGCGCGTGGTGCGCTTTTCGCCGCTGCGCGACGCTGCGCTGCCGGCCTGCGACGCGCTGTGGCTGCCCGGCGGCTACCCCGAGCTGCACGCCGATGCGCTGGCCGCCAATACGGCCATGCGCGACAGCCTGCAGGCGCACGTGGCGGCGGGTCGGCCCGTGTGGGCGGAGTGCGGCGGCATGATGGCGCTGCTGGAGTCCATCACCCTGGCCGACGGGCGCCGCGTGCCCCTGTGGGGGCTGCTGCCGGGTCATGCCACCATGCAGCGGCGCCTGGCCGCGCTGGGGCCGCGCGCGCTGCGCATGGGCACGCATGAGTTGCGCGGCCACACCTTTCACTACTCGGTCACCGACAGCCCGGCCGCCGTGTGCGCACGCGCCCAGCGTCCGGACCATGCAGGGGCACCGGACGACGGTGAAGCCGTGTACCGCCACGGCAGCATCCGCGCGAGCTACTTTCACGCATGGTTTGCATCCAGCCCGCAGGCGACCGCAGCCTTGCTGGGCGCGGAGGCGGGGCCATGAACGCGGCGCCGCAGACCATCGCCCGCAGTGAACTCATCCTGGGTGGACAAAAGAGCGGCAAGTCGCGCCGCGCCGAACTGCTGGCGCGCCAGTGGCTGCAGGCCGCGCCGGCACACCGCGCGTTGCTGCTGGCCACCGGCCAGCCGTGGGACGACGAGATGCGTGCGCGCATTGCCCGCCACCAGCGCGAGCGTGCCGAGCGTGTGCCCGGCCTGCAGACCGTGGAAGAGCCGCGCGATCTGGCCCACGCCCTGGCGTGCCACAGCACCCCACAGACCCTGATCGTCGTGGACTGCCTCACCCTGTGGCTCACCAACTGGCTCATGCCGGCCGACCCCCAAGATGTAGAGCAAAAACAGCCTCTAGCGCCCGATTGGCAAGCGCAGGCAGCTCACTTTTTTGAAGCGTTGACGCACGCGCCCGGCCCCGTGGTGCTGGTGGGCAACGAGATCGGCCTGGGCGTGATCCCCCTGGGGCGCGAAGTGCGCGCCTTCGTGGACGCGCTGGGCGCCCTGAACCAGCGCGCGGCGGCAGCCTGCCAGCGCGTCACGCTGATGGCGGCGGGCCTGCCGCTTGCCCTGAAGGACACACCATGATGCCTCTTCGCTGGCGCCGCCAGCTTGCTGCCGCCGGCTGGCTGCTGGGCCTGCTGCTGGCCTTGCCCAGCGTCCACGCAGTAACCATCACCGACGACCGGGGCCGCGCGCTGCGATTCGACCAGCCGCCCTAGCGCATCGTGAGCCTGCTGCCGTCGCTGACCGAGAGCGTGTGCGAGCTGCAGCGCTGTGAGCGCCTGGTGGGGGTGGACCGCTACTCCAACTGGCCCGCGTCCGTGCGGCGCCTGCCCCAGGTGGGCGGCGGGCTGGACCCGAACATCGAGGCCATCGTCGCGCTGCGCCCGGACGTGGTACTGCTGTCCGTCAGCAGCCGCGTCAGCGAGCGGCTGGAGGCGCTGGGCGTGAAGGTGCTGGCGCTGGACCACAAGACCCATGCGGACGTGCGCCGCGTGCTGGGGGTGCTGGGTGAACTGCTGGCCGTTCCGCCGGAGCACGGCGCGGAGCGCGTGTGGCGCGTGATCGATGCCGCCGTGCAGGCCGCCGCGCAGTCGCTGCCGCAGCGCGCGCGCGGGGCGCGGGTGTTCTTCGAGGTCAGCCGCGGCCCCTATGCGGCGGGGGCCAGTTCGTTCATCGGCGAGACGCTGGTGCGCCTGGGCGCGCGCAACGTGGTCCCGCCCGAGCTGGGGCCCTTTCCGCGCCTCAATCCCGAGTTCGTCCTGCGCGCACAGCCCGACGTACTGATGGTGGCCAACCGCAGCATGCAGCCCATGACCCAATACCCGGGGTGGAACCACCTGGCCGCGGTCAAGGCGGGCCGCGTGTGCGACTTCGGCCCCGAACTGTCAGACGTGGTGGTGCGCCCCGGCCCGCGCATGGCCGAGGCCGCGCGCATCATGGCCCGCTGCCTGGCGGAGAAGTACGAATGAGCGCGCGCCTTCCGCAGCCCTCTACCATGGTGGCGACCACCGCCATGCCAGCCACCTATGCCACCTCCTTGCACCCCGACGCCAGCGGCCGCCGCGCGCGCTGGCTGGGCCTGTGGCTGCTGGCCGCCAGCGTGGCCCTGCTGCTGCTCGGCGCCAGCGTCGGCAGCACGGGCTTTGGCAGCTTGCTGAACCTGCGCGGCGACCCGCTGGCGCAGCAGATCGTGTGGGACATCCGCCTGCCGCGCACACTGGGCGCATGGCTGGCCGGAGCGCTGCTGGGGCTGGCGGGCGCCATTGCCCAGGGGCTCTTTCGCAACCCGCTGGCCGACCCGTACCTGCTGGGCAGCGCGTCGGGCGCGGCGCTGGGCGGCGCCGTGGCCATGGCCGTTCTGGGTGTGTCGCCCAGCACGGCGAGCTGGCTGGCGCGACTGGGCGTGACGGGCTTGGCCTTCGCGGGTGCTGCGGGCGCCGTGCTGCTGACGCTGGTGTTGGCGCGTGGTGTGCAGCACACGCTGCGCCTGCTGCTGGCAGGCGTGATCGTGGGCGTGGTGCTGGGCGCTGCGCGCGACCTGATCCAGGTGGCGCAGCCCGCCATTCTGGAGCCGATGCAGGTCTTCACCATGGGCAGTTCGGCCTTCGTGGGCTGGCAGGCCTGCGCCATCATGGCTGGCGGCTGGCTGCTGTGCGCCGCCACGGCCTGGGCGTTGTCGCGCCTGCTGGACGGGCTGATGCTGGGCGAAGCCACGGCCGCCAGCCTGGGCCTGCCCATCGTGCCCATGCGCGCGGGGCTGGTGCTGGCGCTGGCCCTGGCCACCGGCACGGCCGTGGCGCACACCGGGCTGATTGCCTTCGTCGGGCTGGCGGCGCCGCACCTCGTGCGATCGATTGCGCGCGTCACCCACCAGTGGCATGTGTGGCTGTCCAGCCTGATGGGCGCGGTACTGCTGCTGGCCGCCGACATCCTGGCGCGTTGGGTGGTGGCGCCGCAGGAACTGCCCGTGGGCGTGCTCACCGCCGCGCTGGGCGGCAGCTACCTGCTGTGGCTCATGCACCGCCGGGTGCTGGGAAGCTCGCTATGAAGAACATAGCTGTTAGCGCACGCCAGATAAGCGCCAGCATCGCAAATGCCTCCATATTGCGCGGCGTTGACCTGGACCTGCCCGCTGGCCGCTGGACCAGCGTGGTCGGCCCCAATGGTGCGGGCAAGTCCACGCTGCTCAAGGTGCTGGCAGGCCTGCTGCGCCATGCGCGTGTGCAAGGACGGGTGCAGTTGCTGGGCCGCGCGCTGGCCGACATTCCCCCGCGCGAGCGCGCCCGCCAACTGGCCTGGCTGGGCCAGAACGAGTCCGCCGCCGAAGACCTGCCCGCCTACGACGTGGCCATGCTCGGCCGCCTGCCGCACCGTGCCTGGATGGCGCCGGCCAGCGATGCCGACCATGCCGCCGTGCAGCAGGCGCTGCACACTACCCAGGCGGGGGACTGGCGCGACCGTCCGCTGTCGGAACTGTCGGGAGGCGAGCGCCAGCGCGTGCTGCTGGCGCGCGCGCTGGCCGTGCAGGCGCCGGTGCTGCTCATGGACGAACCCCTGGCCAACCTGGACCCGCCGCACCAGACCGATTGGCTGCACACCGTGCGCGACCTGGTGGGGCAGGGCGGTACCGTGGTCAGCGTGCTGCACGAGGTATCCATCGCGCTGCAGGCCGACGACATGCTCATCATGGCCGCCGGCGGCGTGGTGCACCACGGGCCATGCCAGAGCACGACCACGCACGCCGCGCTGGAGCAGGTGTTCGAGCGGCGCATCCAGGTGCGCGAGATCGACGGCCTGTGGATGGCGCTGCCCCGCATGGAGCGGTGAACGCGCTGCTCCCCTTTCCCTTGAACCCCTTGCGGCCGGCGGCCGGCCGCAGAGGGCGTGGAGTGTGAACGCATGAATTTGGACGCCGGTTTTGCCCAGATCGCGCAGGTGCTGCTGTGGCCCGTGCCCGTGCGGGTGGCACTGGCCTTTCTCCGTGCCCTGTGGATGCGCGGCGCCATGCGCATGCAAGCCTGGCAGCGCTGGCGCCTGCCGCATCACCGTTCGCTGCGCGTGGCGCCGGGGCTGCCGATGGAGGAGCTGGCGCTGCAGTTGGTGCGCCACATGCGGCCTTCCAGGCGCGGCGTGCTCCATCGTTTCCCGTGACGGCTTGTTTTCCCCAGACTTCTTCTTGAGGCACTGCATGCAGATTGAAACTCCCCCCACCGAGAAACGCTACGACAAGGCCGAAGGCGAGCGCCGGGGCCTGGTCATCGTCAACACCGGCGACGGTAAGGGCAAGAGCACGGCGGCCTTCGGCCTGGCGCTGCGCGCGCATGGCCGGGGCAAAGCCGTGAAGGTCTTCCAGTTCATGAAGGTGCCCGGCGCCCGCTTTGGCGAGCACCGCATGTTCGAGCAGATCGGCCTGCCCATCGAAGGCCTGGGGGACGGCTTCAGCTGGAAGAGCAAGGACTTGGACCACTCCGCCCAACTGGCGCGCGACGGCTGGGCCAAGGCCCGTGCGGCCATCCTGTCGGGCGAGAACTTCCTCGTTGTGCTCGACGAAATCACCTATCCCCTGATCTATGGCTGGCTGCCACTGCAAGAGGTGCTGGACACCCTGGCGGCGCGGCCCAAGGACGTGCACGTGTGCCTGACGGGCCGCCGCTGCCCCGAGGAAATCATCGCCATCGCCGACACGGTGACGGAGATGAAGCTCATCAAGCATGCGTTCCAGGCGGGCATTCCCGCGCAGCGCGGCATCGAGGACTGAGGGGGCGCCGCGCCATGCTGTATGCGCAGACCATGCCTACCCCGCTGGGCGAGATGCTGGCCGTGGCTTCAGACCGGGGGCTGTGTCTGCTGGAGTTCGTGGGGCAGCCGGGTGTGGAGCGTGAGTTGGCCCAGGTGCAGGCTGCTCGCGGTAAGGCCCTACAGGAGAAGGGCAATGCGGTCACCGTGCTGCTGGCCAGTGAGTTGGCGGAATACTTCGGGCGCCGCCGCCGCGTGTTCGGTGTGCCGCTGGACCTGGTGGGCACGCCATTCCAGATCGCCGCGTGGCAGGCGCTGCTGGCCATCCCTTACGGCGAGACGCGCAGCTATGCACAGCAGGCGCGGACCATCGGCCAGCCCACGGCCACGCGCGCCGTCGCTGGGGCCAACGGGCAGAACAAGGTCTCCATCGTCGTGCCCTGCCACCGGGTGATCGGCAGCAACGGCAGCTTGACCGGCTTTGGCGGCGGCCTGCCGCGCAAGCGTGCGCTGCTGGCGTTGGAAGATACTTCCGCGCAGCGCGATTGGCTGAACGAGACGCCATAACGGCCCCCACGCCCACACCGCCGCCGAACGCGCGGCCTTTTATCGCGCCGTTGGCGCGCACCGCCAGCGCCGTCCAGAACCTCTGTCTGCAGCGCGAGCGCGGCCGCGTGCCGCTGGCACCGGTTGGTCCATGACGGCGAATGGGGGGTGCCCGGCGACCGGTGGCGTTGATGGAGCAGTGAGCGCCGCGGAATGCGCTCGCCGCGTGGCACCACAGGTGTCGATGGTAGAAAGGCGCCGCAACGCTTCCTGTCGAGCGGCGGTACTTCCATGAGGTGCCAGGACGTTCGGGCATTGCGTACAAGACGCTGCACTGGAACGGTACTCCGCAACAGGCCTGTAACCGGGCTGGCGTACGTTGCCGGTGGGCGGGGTTTCTATCTACCTTTGGGGAGTCACCATGCAACCTTCGACTGTGGCTGTTTTCTGCATTGCTGCGCTGGCGCTGCTTTTGTTTCTGAGCGGCCTGTACGTCAGTGCGACCCGCGCTCGGTTTCGGATTCTGTGCGCAGGGGCAGACGATCCAGCCCATGTGCTGACCAAGGCGGTGCGTGCCCACGGCAACACTGCCGAATATGCAGCCATGCTGGCGCTTCTGATCTACCTGCTGGGTCAGCGGAGTTCGGCGGAATGGGCCAGCTGGGTGATGGTGGGCGTTACCGCGTCGCGCTATCTGTTGGTGATGGGCGTGTTGGCTTCTGCCACGCTGGCGCGTCCCAACCCTTTCCGTGCCGTGGGGGCGCTGGGCACCTATGTTGGCGGTACCGTACTCGCATTGGCGTTGCTTTTTGCAGCGGCATAGATGTGGTGCGCAACGGTCTTGGGGCCGTTGTGTTTCGGGAGGGGGCACCACGCACCAGCCATGAAAGAAGTGGTGCCAGGCGCACGCGAACCATGTCACTCGGCACACACGCGCCTGAAGCTGCTGGAGGCGCTACCGGCGAGTCATTGCGCACCATGCTGTGAACGCAATGCCAGAGGCGATTGGCCCGTCACGGATTGGCATGTGAACCTGAAAACCCGCTTCATCCGCCCCCGAATGGACATAAAAAAAGCGCCCTCGCGAGGCGCTGATTTTTCTGGCGGTGGCGGAGACTGTGAGATTCGAACTCACGGACGGTTGCCCGTCGGCAGTTTTCAAGACTGCTGGTTTAAACCACTCACCCAAGTCTCCGCGAAGCCGCCTATTGTAAGCGGGTGGCGGGGCGGCGCGGTGCTTGTGGTTTGGCGCTGTGGGGGCTCGTCGTCAGCGCTTTAGCGCAGCCGCCAGTTGGGCTTTGTTCATCTTGGAACGCCCGGGGATGCCGCGTCGGCGGGCGTCCTCGTAGAGTTGCTCGCGCGTGCGGCCTTGCGGGCCCTGGTGCGACCGCTGGCCTCCGCGTACCGGGGCAGGCGTGTCCTGCAGTGTGTGGGGAACGGCCTGCTTGGCCTCGCCGTGCTGGGCACGTTCCTTGTTCACGGTGCGTGCGGCGATTTCTTCGGCGGTGTCCCGCTTTTCGCCGCGCTCCAGCAGGCTGTCCTTGATGTGCTCGTATTGGCGCTCGCGTTTGGCGCTCCAGGTGCGTTGGGGCATGGTGGCACTCCGCTGTGGAAATGGCTTCCAGCCTAGAAGGCGTGTGCGGGCGCGCCGTCGGCACCAGGCCTCCTTTGTCGTAGGACGCAGGCGGACTATGAGTGAAAATGGCTGTTAGCGCTTTACGGATAAGCGCTAACAGCTATATTTTTAATAGCAAAAAGATGCTACATGCCGAGTGACCGGAGCAGCGCCTCGGTGTCGGCATCCGTTGCGCTGGCAGGGGCTGCCGCTGGCGCGGGTGCTGCCGCCTGCGCCATGAGTGCGTCGGGGTCGGGCGCGTCCTGGGGTTCGAAGTCGTAGAGCTTGATGAACTGTGTGCGGTCGATCGCCAGTTCCAGATAGAAGATGTTGTTGCTGCCCGTGTAGAAGGTCACGCGGCGGGCCTCGGGCTGGTCGAGGTTGGCGTCCACGCTCAGCACCACCTGTTGGTTCAGCACCAGCATCTTGGGCTGGTTCTGCGTGATGTGGGTCTGCAGTTCGCGGCGCACCTTGCCGGTGAAGTCACCCACCACCTGGTTCATCAGTTCGCCCATGACGTTGCTGACTTCGTCAGAGGTGAAAGAACTGGCCAGTTCCTGCGCCGACATGCCCATGCTGAGCATGTAGCGCTCGTAGATTTCCATGGCTGCGGCGGCCGAGAAATTGATGATCACCAGCCCCGAGAAGCCGCCGTCGAACAGCACGAAGCAGCCAATGTCGGGCTTCAGGCAGGTCTTGGTGATGCGCTGCACCATGCCTGAGTAGTGCACGGGGCCCTGGGTGGCGACCGACAGCACACGGGTCACGGAGTTGCACAGCGAGACCAGCACGTCTTCGGTGCCGTAGACGACGGAAGTGGAGGGAGGAGTCATGGGGATGCGGTGAAAGTGCGGCGACGGCGAACGCAAAGGTGGCGAAGGCCAATGCGCGAATCATGACATGCCCTGCTGCGCACGCGGGTGCGCGAGGGCCCCTGTCCAACGTGGTTAACCGCTGTCGTTCATAAATTTTGAATCGAAACATCAATACGGTTGAAACTTACCGCACGGAGTGCACTCTAGACTGCGTCACTTCAACAGAGCGCCGTCTCTGCTGCGGGTCCCATCCGGGCAATCGCCGCGCACTGTTCCTCTACCGCCACCATTCCGTATGACCACCGCTTCCGCACCACGCCCCGCGCGCTACGGCGCCACCGCCATCGCCCTGCACTGGATCCTGGGCCTGTCCATCGTGGCCGTGATTTGTGTCGGCTGGTACATGACGGGGCTGCCGTTTTCGCCCCAGCGCCTGAAGCTCTACAACTGGCACAAGTGGGCGGGCGTGGCCATCCTGGCGCTGTCGGTGCTGCGGCTGCTGTGGCGCCTGACCCACCGTCCGCCCGCATTGCCTGCGGCGGTGCTGGCAGCCATGCCGCGCTGGCAGCAGGCCGCGCATCATGGCGTGCATTACCTGATGTATGCGCTGTTCCTCATCGTGCCGCTGGTGGGTTGGGCCTACAGCTCGGCCGCGGGCTTTCCCATCGTTTTTCTCGGCCTGGTGCCGCTGCCTGACTTTGTGCCGGTCAGTCCTGCCCTGGCGGAGGCCATCAAGCCCCTGCACGCCATCAGCGCCTACGCCTTGACCGCCCTGGTCGTGCTGCACGTGGCGGCAGCAGTCAAGCACCAGCTTATCGACCGTGACGGCCTGGTAGGCCGCATGCTGCCGGCGCGTGGCTGAGCCCGTTTCTCTTCCTGTCCTGATCCATGAATGGAGCATTCACCATGATGCAGTCGTCCCTTCCCCGTCTTGCTGGCATGGCACTGGCCGGCGCCGCGCTGCTGGCCGCAGGCAGCGCCTTCGCGCAGCAAAAGCTCGTGCCCGAGCAGAGCGAGATCGTCTTCGTGAGCAAGCAGATGGGCGTGCCCGTCGAGGGTCGCTTCAAGAAGTTTGATGCCCAGGTCGCTTTCGACCCCGCCAAGCCCGCCACCAGCAAGGTGGCGTTCACCGTGGATACCGGCAGTGCCACGCTGGGCGTGAAGGAAACCGATGCCGAGTTGCCCAAGCCCGTGTGGTTCAACGTGCCCAAGTTCCCGCAGGCCACGTTCCAGTCCAGCGCCATCAAGGCCGTGGGCGCAGGCAAATACGAAGTGGCCGGCAAGCTCAGCATCAAGGGCGCGGCGCATGACGTCGTGGTGCCCGTCACCCTGACCCAAAGCGGCGCCATCACCACCGCGGCGGGCAGCTTCGCCATCAAGCGCCTGGCGTTCAAGATCGGCGAGAACGAATGGGCCGACACGTCCATGGTGGCCGACGAGGTGCAGGTCAAGTTCAAGCTGGCCCTGACCGGCGTGCCCAAGCTTTAACGCTTCCCCTTTTTAATCACCAACCTCTACTACGGAGAAACCGACATGCGTTCCACCTTCCTGACCATCGCTGCCGCCGCTGCCCTGACCGCGGGTGCCGTGCACGCCCAGCCCGCCACGTACGCCGTGGACCCCACGCACACTTTCGCCACGTTCGAGATCAGCCACTTTGGCGCCAGCGTGAACCGCGGCCGCTTCGACAAGAAGGAAGGCACCGTGCAGTTCGACAAGGCCGGCAAGACCGGCAAGGTGGAGCTGACGCTGCACATCGACTCCGTCAATACCGGTACCGCGCCGTTCGACAAGCACCTGCAGAGCGCGGACATCTTTGACGCCGCCAAATTCCCCACCGCCAAGTTCGTGGGTGACAAGTTCACCTTCGAGGGCGACAAGCTCACGGCCGTGTCGGGCAACCTGACCATCAAGGGCAAGACGCAGCCCGTCACCCTGAAGGCCAACCAGTTCGCCTGCTACGACAGCCCGATGCTCAAGCGTGAAGTGTGCGGCGGCGACTTCGAGACCACGATCGACCGCACGGCCTTCGGCGTGGATTACGGCGTGCAGTACGGCTTCCCCAAGAACGTGCGCATCGTGGCGCAGATCGAAGCCGTCAAGCAGTAAGCCGGCAAAAACACGGGCCCGGCTGTCCAGGTCCGTCCTCCTGCCTCAAGGGCTGGTGCCGTCAGGTGCCAGCCCTTTTTTCATTGCGCACGCAAAACAGCCTTTACGCCCCCAACTGGTCCGCCAAGTCCAGCAAATCGCGCGCGTGCAGGTCGTTGCCTGGGCGTGGCGAGACATCCTTGGCGTGGCCCGCGCCGAACTCCAGCGGCCGCTCGATATAAGCCGTGGGCAGGCCGCAGGCGCGCGCGCCCGCTAGATCGTCGTGGTGGGCGGCCACCAGCATCACCTGCTGCGGTGGCAGCTCGAACACGCGGGCCACGCCCAGGTAGGTGGCGGGATCGGGCTTGTAGGCGCGAAAGACCTCGGCGCTCAGGATGCAGTCCCAGGGCAGGCCGGCGCGCTTGGCCATGTGGGTGAGCAACCCGATGTTGCCGTTGGAGAGGGTGGTGATGGTGTAGCGGCGTTTGAGCCGCGTCAGCCCCGTCACGCAGTCGGGCCACGGGGAGAGCCGGTGCCACACGCGGTTCAGGTGCACGCGCTCTTCCTCGCCCAGGTGCGCCAGGCCAAAGCGCGGCAGGATTTCGTCGAGGATCTGGCGGTGCAGGGCGTCGATCAGCGTCCAGCCCTGCGCGCCGCTCATCACCCGCGCCATCGCTGGCTGGTAGCCCGCGCGCCAGGCCCGGGCGAAGGCGTCGGCGTCCACGCGGGGGTGGTGCTGCCGCATTTCGTGCACGATGCTGCCGTGCCAGTCCACCACCGTGCCAAAGGTGTCAAAGGCCAGCACCTGCACGGTGCGGGCGATCTCCTGAAGAGCTGAATCAGCGTTCATGGTCGGCCCTGTGATGGCATTGCGCCGCAGCGTAGCACCTGTATCGCGTACGTGCAGCCGCCCCAAGCCCGTGCGCCGGCGGGGAAGGGCCATGCGTGCTATGGTCGCGCGCCCTGGGGTTAACCCTGGTTTTCGATCTTTCCATGACTGTTTCTGCCACGCCCACTTCCACCACTGTCACACGCCCCGCCGATGCCGATGCCGCCAGCCCCGCGGACGAGCGCACGCTGGTGCGCGCCGTGCTGGCCATGGGCGTGGGAGGCTTTGCCATCGGCACCGGCGAATTCGTCATCATGGGCCTGCTGCCCGAGGTGGCACTCGACCTGGGGGTGAGCATTCCGCAGGCCGGGCACGTGATCAGCGCCTACGCGCTGGGCGTGGTGGTGGGCGCGCCGGTGCTGGCCGTGCTGGCGGCGCACTGGGGCCGGCGGGCGCTGCTCATGGCGCTGATGGCGGTCTACGCCCTGGGCAACTTTGCGTCGGCGCTGGCGCCAGGCTATGCGTCGCTGGGGCTGCTGCGGCTGGTCAGCGGCCTGCCGCACGGCACCTACTTCGGCGTGGCGGCGCTGGTGGCCGCGGCACTGTCACGGCCGGGCCAGCGCGCCCGGGCCGTGGGCTGGGTGATGCTGGGGCTGACCAGCGCGACGCTGGTGGGCGTGCCCATCGCGGCGGCGCTGGGCAGTCTGCTGGGCTGGCGTGCGGCCTTCGTGTTTGTGGGGGCCATCGCGCTGGCGGCGGTGTTCATGGTGCGGCGCTGGGTGCCCGACATGCCCGCGCCGCAGGGCGCCAGCCCCTGGCGCGAACTGGGCGCGCTGGCGCGGGGCCAGGTGTGGTTCACGCTGGGCATCGGCGCCATCGGCTTCGGCGGCATGTTCGCGGTGTTCAGCTACATCAAGCCCACGCTGCTGGAAGTGGCCGGCATGCCGGCGGCGCTGGTGCCGTTCACGCTGTCGCTGTTTGGCCTGGGCATGGTGGCGGGCAACCTGGTGGGCTCGCGCATGGCGGACCGCGCACTGATGCCCACCGTGGGCAAGCTGCTGTGGTGGTCGGTGGCGGTGATGGTGGTGTTCGTCGCGGCGGCGCACCACCCGCTGACGGCGGCGCTGTCCGTCTTCCTGCTGGGTACGGTGGTGGCCATCGGTCCCGCGCTGCAGATCCGTCTGATGGACGTGGCGGGCGATGCGCAGACCCTGGCGGCCGCGCTCAACCATTCGGCCTTCAACGCTGCGAATGCGCTGGGGGCCTGGCTGGGCGGTGTGGCCATCGCAGCGGGCGGCGGCTGGACTTCCACCGGCTGGGTGGGGGCGCTGCTGGGCCTGGGCGGCCTGGCTGTGTTCACAGCGGCGCTGGCCAGCGAGCGGCGGACACGGGCTCGTTGATCTGTTGTTTTGCTATCAAAAAAGAAGCTGCTGGCGCTTGTTGGACGGGCGCTAGGGGCCTTTTTTACCTTAAGTCACTGCGCGCGGCCATGGTGGCGCGCAAGGTACACCCTCTCGTCCAGCGACGACAGCACCAGCGCCAACACAATCCCTACCGCCGCGCCCAGAGTGGTATCGAAGATGCGTGACAGTGCCATTTCCGCGGCTTCGCCATGGTGCGCCATGTTCGTCATCAGCAGAGCCATCGGCGTCACGAAAATCTGGCCCAGTGCGTAGTTGAACCCGATCACCGCCTCGGTCAGCACCTGCAGCACGGCCACGGCCAGCAGCAGCGTCCAGAACGATGGCTCGGACGAGAGGATCGCCCAGGCGATGCCGGCGCCCACCACAGTGCCCAGCGTGCGCTGCCAGCCGCGGTGCACCGTGCCCGGCAGGTGCGCACCTTGCAGCACGGCCACCGCGCCAATCGACGCCCAGGCCGGGTGCGCCCAGCCCGCGGCGTGTGCCAGCAGGGCGGCCAGCGCGGCGCACAGCGCCACGCGTGCCGACTGCACGGGTGCGTAACCCGGCGTGAGGGGCTTCGGGGCGCGTGCCCCCTCCGCTGCCTGGACGGGTGTTGCGGCAGGCGGTGCTACTTCCAGGTCGCGCAGGCGGTCGGTCAGCAGGCACAACAGCCAGGCGGCGGCCACGCCCAGGGCGGTGGCGCCGGCGCGCCCGGCCAGTGCCAGCGCGCTGTCAACCGGACTGATCGCGGCGCTGGCCGCGAAGATGAAAATCACCGCTCCCGGCGCGCCCATCTGCATGCGGTGGGCCAGTGATGCCAGCAGCCCTGCCATGGCCGACAGGGCCAGCAGCATGGCTACCGGTCCCAGCCCCGACCAGGCCAGCAGCGACAGCAGCGCCACGGGCATGACCAGCAGCGCCCCGGCCTTGAGGACGACGCCGCGGCGGCGGGCCAGCGGCGCGAAGCGCCCGAACAGTGCCGCCAGAGCGCCCAGGCCGCCGAAGCCCGCCACCTGGGCCCAGGGCGAGACATGCAGCAGCCCGGCAACCAGGATCACCGCCAACGCCACCTGCACACCGGCGATCGTGGCGTTGCGCACCGAGGCAGGGCGCTGCAGCGACAGGCTCTCCCGCAGCCGTGCGGATGCCAACGCCTGGCGCAGAGCGTGGCCGTGGGAGCTTGGAAGAAGAGGGCGGGTTTGCAACGCCATCGCATCAGTCCTCGTGCTGGGCGCTGGCAATGCGCGCCTCGATCTGCTCGAAGGCCTGCAGCAGGGTGCGGGCGGTGGCCTCGTCCAGATCGGCCAGCAACTCATCCTCGATGGCGGCAAGGCGCTTGCGGATGTCGTTGGCCGTGCGCTTGCCAGCGGCAGTGAGATGCACGAGCTTGATGCGGCGGTCGCTCGCGTGCGCCTGGCGCTCGACCAGTCCCTGTGCAGCCAATGCGTCCAGTAGCCGTACCAGGCTGGAGCCGTCCAGCCCCACGGCGGCTGCCAGCTCGGTCTGCGAGATGCCGTCGCCCAGGCGGTGCAGGTGCACCAGCGGTGTCCAGACGGCGTCGCTCAGGCCTTCGGCGGCCAGTTGTGCGTCCAGCGTCTTGCGCCAACGCCGGCCCAGGCCCACGAGCCGCACGCCCAGCAGGCGCTTGGGGTTGGCGGGGCGGGCGGCATCGGACGATGAGGCAGCAGACATTTTGTTATTCTAAAAAATCATTTGAATTCAAATGATTTGTCAAAAAATAAGGGCCGCGCACCATGGCCTGGCGGGCGGCCCTGCTGTGCGCTGCGCTTACTTGCGGCGCGCGGCGCTGCTGGCGACGGCCAGTGCGGTCATGTTCAACACCCGGCGTACGGTGGCTGCGGGCGTGAGGATGTACGCCGTGGCCGAGGTACCCATGAGGATCGGGCCCACGGTGACACCGCCGCTGGTCGTGGTCTTGAGCACGTTGTAGAGGATGTTGGCCGAGTCGATGTTCGGGCAGATCAGCAGGTTGGCCGAGCCGGTGAGCGTGGAGTCCGGCAGGTAGTTGTTGCGGATCTTGGGCTCCAGCGCGGCGTCGCCATGCAGCTCGCCATCGCATTCGATCTCGGGATGGCGGGCCACGAACAGGTCGCGTGCTGCGCGCATCTTGCGCGCCGAGGCGCGCTTGGACGAGCCGAAGCTGGAGTGCGACAGGAACGCCACCTTCGGCGGAATGCCAAAGCGCTGCACTTCCTGCACCGAGGACCAGGCGATGTCGGCCAGTTGCTCTGCCGTGGGGTCTTCGTTGACGTAGGTGTCGGCGATGAACAGCGTGCCGTTGTTGGTCGTCATCAGCGCGTTCAGCGCCGCGTATTGCTGCACGCCGGGTGCATGGCCCAGGATGCTGTGGATGCGTTCCAGGTGCGTCTCGTAGGTGCCCACCAGGCCGCAGATCATTGCGTCGGCATCGCCCAGCTTCACCATCAGCGCGGCGATGATGGTGTTGGAGCGGCGCACGGCTGCCTTGGCCACCTCGGGCGTGGCGCCGTCACGCTTCATGAGCTGGTGGTAGGCCTCCCAGTACTGGCGGAACCGCGGGTCGTCCGAGGGGTCGCAGATCTCCACGTCCTTGCCCGGCTGCATGCGCAGGCCGGCCTTGGCGATGCGTGCGGCAATCACCGCCGGGCGTCCGATGAGGATCGGGTGGGCGATACGGTCGTCGATCGCAAACTGCGCGGCGCGCAGCGCACGCTCGTCCTCGCCGTCGGCATAGGCCACGCGTTTTTGCGCGTTGGGCAGCGTCTTGGCGGCGTTGATCACCGGGCGCATCAGGATGCCGGTCTGGTACACGAAGCGCGACAGGCTCTCCTTGTACGCCTCCATGTCCTCGATGGGACGGCTGGCCACGCCCGACTCCAGCGCGGCCTGCGCCACGGCGGGGGCGATCTTGAGGATCAGGCGCGAATCGAACGGCGTGGGGATCAGGTAATCGGGGCCGAAGGTCAGCTCCTGGCCGGCATAGGCGGCAGCCACTTCCTCGCTGATGTTTTCCTTGGCCAGCGCGGCGATCTGGCGCACGCAGGCCAGCTTCATGGCCTCGGTGATCTTGGTCGCGCCGCAGTCCAGCGCGCCGCGGAAGATGTAGGGGAAGCACAGGACGTTGTTGACCTGGTTGGGGTAGTCCGAGCGGCCGGTGGCGATGATGCAGTCCGGGCGCACGGCCTTGGCCAGTTCGGGGCGGATCTCGGGCTCGGGGTTGGCCAGCGCCAGGATGATGGGCTTGTCCGCCATGGTCTTGACCATCTCGGCCGTGAGCACGCCGGGTGCCGAGCAGCCCAGGAATACGTCGGCGCCGTTGACCGCGTCGGCCAGCGTGCGCGCGTCGGTCTTCTGCGCATAGCGTGCCTTGGATTCATCGAAGCCGCCGGGCCGGCCTTCGTAGATCACGCCCTTGGAGTCGCACATGAAGATGTTCTCCACCTTCACGCCCAGGCCCACCATCACGCCCACGCAGGCAATGGCGGCGGCACCCGCGCCCGAGACGGCGACCTTGACCTGGTCGATCTGCTTGCCCACCAGTTCCAGGCCATTGAGCAGCGCGGCGCTGGAGATGATGGCCGTGCCGTGCTGATCGTCGTGGAACACCGGAATGTTCATGCGCTTGGACAGCTCGCGCTCGATGTAGAAGCACTCGGGCGCCTGGATGTCTTCGAGGTTGATGCCGCCCAAGGTGGGCTCGAGTGCTGCCACGATCTCGATGATCTTGTCGGGGTCGCGTGCGTCCAGTTCGATGTCGAACACGTCCACGCCGGCGAACTTCTTGAACAGGCACCCTTTGCCCTCCATCACCGGCTTGCCGGCCAGCGGGCCAATGTCACCCAGGCCCAGCACGGCCGTGCCGTTGGTGATCACACCGACCAGGTTGCCGCGCGAGGTGTAGTCGAACGCCTTGGTCGGGTCGGCCTGGATGTCCAGGCAGGGATAGGCCACGCCAGGCGAGTAGGCCAGCGACAGGTCGCGCTGGTTGGACAGGGGCTTGGTGGGCGTGACGGCGATCTTGCCGCGCGTCATGTTGCGGTGGTATTCGAGCGCGGCTTCGCGCAGTGCCGCTTCAGCGGCAGACAGGGGCTGGGTCATACGAAATACGAATGGTGCGGTGCACGAAAAAACAGGCCAACACGGGCCGGACAAGCTTACTGCATGCTGACGCAAACAGAGGGCCTGCACGGCAGCCTGCGTGGACGTCAACAAACCTTCCGCGCCCCGTGCGCCATACGGCACGCGGGGCGCGATCCTTCGGGTGGAAGGCGCGGGGCAGGGCGACGTTCAGTGGGCGTCGGCCTGCCGGGCGGCGAGCACGGCCGCAGAGGTGTCGCGGCTGGCTCCATTGAAGAAGATGTTCAGGACCACGGCAGTGATCGAGGCCAGCAGAATACCGGATTCGATCAGCGGATGGATGGCATGGGGCATCCACTGGCGGAAGTTGGGTGCGATCAGCGGGATCATGCCCACCCCGATGGACACCGCCACGATCATCGCGTTGTTGCGGTTCTTCTGAAAGTCCACGTTCGACAGGATGCGGATGCCCGTGGCCGCCACCATGCCGAACATCACCAGCCCCGCGCCGCCCAGCACCACGGTGGGCAGCGACTCGATCAGCGCCGCCATCTTGGGCAGCACGCCCAGCACGATCAGGATCATGCCGCCGGCCACGCACACCCAGCGGCTCTTGACGCCGGTGACGGCCACCAGCCCCACGTTCTGCGAGAAGCTGGTGTAGGGGAAGGTGTTGAAGAGGCCGCCGATCAGCGTGCCCAGGCCGTCGGTGCGCAGGCCGCGCGTGAGGTCGTCGCGCGAGATCTCGCGCCCCGTCATCTCGCCCAGGGCCAGGAACATGCCGGTGGACTCGATCATCACGACGATCATCACCAGCGTCATGGTCAGGATCAGGATGGGGTCGAACACCGGCAGCGCGATCTCGAATGGCAGCACCATGTCGAACCACTGGGCCTGGGCCACCTTGTGAAAGTCCATCAGCCCCATGGACGCAGTGACCACCCCGCCCACGATGATGCCCAGCAGCACCGAGATGTTGGCCCAGAAGCCCTTGCCAAAGCGCGCCACCAGCAAGATGGTGAGCAGCACGACGCCCGAGATGCCCACGCCTGTCAGGTCGGCATAGCGAGGGTTGGGCAGCGTGGGCACCACGGCGAAGCCCTTGGGCACTGGCGGCAGCGAGGAGCCGGGCGCGCCGGCGGCGGCCTGGGCCTCGGCCAGCCACTTGAGGTGCTCCGGGTTGGGAACGGCCGGGGCCGTGGGCCCCACGGGGTTGCCGAAGATCCAGTTGATGCCCACGCGCATCAGGCTGATGCCGATCACCGCGATGATGGTGCCCGTGACCACCGGCGGAAAGAACCGCAGCAGGCCGCTGATGACCGGCGCGATGAGCATCGAGACCACGCCCGCCCCGATCACCGCGCCAAAGATCAGCCCCGCGCCCGCCTGACCGCCCGTGGCTTGCGCCATGGACACCATGGGCGCCACGGCCGCGAAGGTCACGCCCATCATCACCGGCAGCTTGATGCCAAACCACTGCGTGGCACCCCAGGCCTGGATGAGCGTGACCAGCCCGCAGACGAAGAGGTCGGCAGAGATCAGGTGCGCTACCTGCTCGGGCGGCAGGTTGAGCGCGCGCCCCACGATGAGCGGCACCGCCACCGCGCCTGCGTACATCACCAGCACATGTTGCAGACCCAGCGTGGCTGCGCGGCCCCAGGGCAGCTTTTCGTCAACCGGATGAACGTTCGTGGACATGGGTGTTCCTTGGAATCCTGGCTTGCTGTTCAAGGGGCTTCTGCCGTGCCGGACAGGGCTGCCATTGCGCACAGCAATCCATACAAAAACTGTATACAAAATATGCGGAATTGCCTGTCGTAAGGCGACCCCGATCAAGGTCGAATTGCTAGGGGTTTGCCCTTGCTGCTTGCCAAGCGGCGGTGTCGGCAGCCAACGGCGCAGCTGCGCCTGGGGGGCTCGCCAAAGTCGGCGCGATGGGATCGGCGCAGGGCGTAAAAAAGCCCGGCATGGGCCGGGCTGGAGCATTGGTGCGGCTGCGTCAGGCCATCAGGTCTGCCAGGCTGCGCGCTATGACCTTGGTGGCGCGGCGCAGGTCTTGCAGCACCACGCGCTCGTCGGCGCGTTTGGCGTGCGATTCAAGCACCGTGCGCGGGCCCGCGCCGTAAATCACGCCGGGGATGCCGCGCTCCACATAGAGGCGCACATCGGTGTACAGCGGCGTGCCCACGGCGGGAGGCCTCTCGCCAAAGACTGCCTCGCCGTGTTGCTGGATGGCCTCCACCAGCGGCTGATTGCCGGGCAGCGGCGTCATGGCGTTGGCCAGTAGCAGGCGTTTGATGTCCACGCGTAGGGCGTCTGCGCTCCCGTAGCCGCGCTCGGTATTGAAGCCTTCCACCGCCTGGGTGATCACGGCGCGGATGCGCGCCTCGACCTCGGCGGGGTTCTCCTCCGGGATCATGCGGCGGTCGAGCTTCAGCACCACCTTGCCGGGCACCACGTTGGTGTTGGTGCCACCCTCGATGCGGCCGATGTTCAGGTACGGGTGCCGGATGCCCGGCACCTTCGACGTCACCTGCCTGTACTGCACATTCTCGGCATACAGCGCGTTCATGATGGCCACCGCGCCCTGCAGTGCGTCCACGCCCGTGTGCGGCACGGCGGCATGGGCCATCTTGCCCTGCACGGTGACCTCCATTTGCAGGCAGCCGTTGTGGGCGGTGACCACCTCGTAGCTGAAGCCCGCGGCGATCATCAGGTCGGGCCGGGTCAGCCCCTGCGCCAGCAGCCAGCCGGGGCCGAGCAGGCCGCCGAACTCCTCGTCGTAGGTGAAGTGCAGCTCGACCGCGCCCTGCGTGGGCTTGGCCACCGCCTCCAGCGCGCGCACGGCGAAGGTGAAGGTGGAGAAGTCGCTCTTGCTCACCGCAGTGGCGCGGCCATACATGGCGCCGCCCTCGATCTGGGCGCCGTACGGGTCCCTGGTCCAGCCTTCGCCCGGCGGCACCACGTCGCCGTGGGCGTTGAGGGCGATGGTGCGGCCAGAACCCGCGGGCCCATAGGGCCGGCGCACGATCAGGTTGGTGATGGACTCCATGCCGTAATCCTTGACCTCCTGCGCGGGAACGGCGTGCTTCTCGGCCTCGAAGCCGAAGGCCTGGATCAGTTCCGCGGTGCGCTCGGCATGCGGTGCATTGTTGCCGGGCGGCGTGTCGGTGGGCACCTGCACCAGTGCTTGCAGAAAGCGCACCTGCTCGTCGAAGTGCTGGTCGATCCACGCATCCAGTGCGGCGTAGGTGGCTTGGCGGTCTTGGTTCATGGCGGAGCGTTCCATGGAGGGGTTATTCGGCGGCCAACTGCTGCAGCACATGGCTGAAGGCATCCACCGCCAACTGGATGTCGTCGGCCGTGCTGGATTCCAGCGGGTTGTGGCTGATGCCGCCGTGCAGGCCGCGCACGAACAGCATGGCCTGCGGCATGATTTCGTGCAGTTTCATGGCGTCATGGCCGGCGCCGCTGGGCATGCGGTAGACGGGGACGCCCAGGGCGTCGACGGCCTTCTCCCAGCGGTGCTGCCAGGCCGGGGCGCTAGGGGCTGCGGCGACCTTCATGGCCAGCTCGGCCTTGTACTGCAGGCCGCGGCGTTGGGCGATTTCCTCCAGCTGGGCCAGCACGTCGGCCACCATGGCATCGCGCTGCGCATCGGTGGGCGCGCGCATGTCCATGCTGAAACTGCACTTGCCCGGCACCACGTTGATGGAGCCGCCTGGCACCTGCAGCATGCCGATGGTGGCCACGCTGTCGCCATCGCGCGCGGCGCGCTGCTCCATGTACAGCGCCAGCTCGGCCACGCCCAGGGCGGCGTCGCGGCGGCGGTCCATGGGCGTGGTGCCCGCGTGGCTGGCCATGCCCAGCATCTCGCAGACGTAGCGCACGCCGCCGTTGATGGACGTGACCACGCCCAGCGGGATGTCCAGCTCGTTGAGCACCGGGCCCTGCTCGATGTGCACCTCGATGAAGCCCAGGTAGCGGGCGGCATCGCGCCGCAGCTTGGGGATGTCGCCAATGCACAGACCGGCGTGCTGCATGGCCTCGCGCATGGTGATGCCGTCGGCGTCCTTCTGGTCCAGCCATTCGTTGCGGAAGTCGCCGATGAGCGCGCCCGAGCCCAGGAAGGTGGCCTTGTAGCGCTGGCCTTCCTCCTCGGCAAACGCCACCACCTCGATGCCGAACGGCAGGCGCCTGGCTTGGCGGTGCAGCTCGCGCACGCAGGCCATGGGCACGAAGATGCCCAGACGCCCGTCGTACTTGCCGCCGTTGCGCACGGTGTCGTAGTGGCTGCCGGTCATCAAATACTTGCCGTCGGGTGTGGCCGGCTTGTAGCGGCCGACCACGTTGCCCACGGCGTCGATCTCGACCTCGTCAAAGCCGCAGTCGCGCATCCAATGGCTGATGCGCTGGGCGCAGGCGCGGTGCGCATCGGTGAGGTAGGTGACGGTGAGCTGGCCTTTCTCGGCATAGCCCGGGTCGCTGTGCTGGGCCAGGCGCTCGTGCCAGTCCCAGACGTCGTTGCCCAGCACCGGCTCAGCGCCGAACTTGTCGTTCAGGCGGATCTCGGCAATGCGGTGGATGTTGCGCAGTGCCTCGGCGCGCTCGAAGTCGGGGTGGTTGGACAGGCGACGTGCGAAGGTGGCGATGATCTCCTGCCTCGACAGTCCCGTGCCGCGCGGCCCGCGCACCGCCAGGATGAAGGGAAAGCCGAAGCGGGCGTTGTAGTCGGCATTCAGTTGCTGGATGCGCGCGAACTCCTCGGGCGTGCAGTGGGTCAGTCCCGCCTGGCTTTGCTCGTTCGTGGACTCGGCCGTGAGCGCCTGCGCCACCATGGCCTTGCCCGCCAGCTCGGGGTGGGCGCGGATCAGCTCCAACTGCCTTTCCACGCCGGCGCCGTTCAGTACCTGCACCATGGCGTACTTGAGCTGCGCCAGCGAGCGGAAGGGGCGCTGCTGCAGCGCCGCCTCGGCGATCCAGGGCGAATGCTCGTACAGGCCGTCGAGCATCTGCAGGGCCTCGGCGGGGGAGGCGGCGTTGAGTTGTTCCAGGGTCCAGGCCATGGCGGTTCCTATAGCTATCAAAAAAAGAGCTGCTCGCGCTTATTGGATAAGCGTTGCAGCCCGATTTGGCTTAAATGGCGGGTACGGGAAAGCGCTGCGCCCAGTGGCGCGCGAGGTCGATGCGGCGGCACACCCAGACCTGGTCGTGGTGCTGGATGTGGTCCAGGAAGCGCTGCAGCGCCCTGATGCGGCCGGGACGGCCGAGCAGGCGGCAGTGCATGCCGATGCTCATCATCTTGGGCGCGTTGTCGCCGGCCGGGTCGCCCTCGGCGTAGAGCGCATCGAACGTGTCCTTCAGGTACTGAAAGAATGGGTCGGCGTGCGAGTAGCCCTGCGGCAGCGCAAAGCGCATGTCGTTGCAATCCAGCGTATAGGGCACGACGAGCTGGTGGTGCGCGCTGCCGTCGCTCTTGGCCATCTTCATCCAGAACGGCAGATCGTCGCCGTAGTAGTCGCTGTCATAGGCAAAGCGCCCGTCGTCGGCCACCAGGCGGTGGGTGCGGGGGCTGTCGCGCCCGGTGTACCAGCCCTGGCCGTGGTCGCCGTCCCGGCCGTAGAGCGTGTCGAAGATCTCCAGGCACTGCGCCATGTGGGCGCGCTCCACCTCCTCGGGCACGTTCTGGTAGTGGATCCACTTCAGGCCGTGGCAGGCCACCTCGTGGCCCAGCTCGGCGAAGGCCTGGGCCAGCTCGCGGTGGCGCTGCAGCGCAGTGGCCACGCCGAACACCGTGAGCGGCAGGCCGCGCCTTTCGAATTCGCGCAGGATGCGCCACACGCCGGCGCGCGAGCCGTATTCGTAGATGCCTTCCATGCTCATGTGGCGCTCGGGGTAGGCGGCCGGGTTGAACATCTCGGACAGGAACTGCTCGCTGGCGGGGTCGCCGTGGAGCACGCAGTTCTCGCCGCCCTCCTCGTAGTTCAGCACGAACTGCACGGCCACGCGGGCGTTGCCCGGCCAGTGCGGGTGCGGGGGCGTGCGGCCGTAGCCGATCAGGTCGCGGGGGTAGGGCGCCGTCGTGTCGTAGGTCATGGCGATACGGAGGAAAGGGCCATCGAAAGGTCGTTGGTCGGCAGGTCGCGGTCGAAGGTCAGGCCCGCCTCCACGTTGTCCAGGTGCTGCTGCATCAGCCGCACGGCCAGCGCCGCGTCGCCCGCGGCCAGCGCCGCGACGATGGCGGCGTGCTCCTCGTGCGAATGCTCGGCGGCGGTGGTGGACTGGTACATCAGCGTGATGAGGGCGCAGCGCGAGATCAGCTCGCCCAGCAGCTGGGCCAGCACGTCGTTGCCCATGAGCTCGGCCATGCGCACGTGGAAGTCGCCCAGCAGTTCGGTGCGCTGGCCCACGTCGTTGCCCTCCATGGCCTTCTTCTCGGCCGCCAC
Source organism: Diaphorobacter sp. MNS-0 (assembly GCF_019602835.1). NCBI lineage: Bacteria > Pseudomonadati > Pseudomonadota > Betaproteobacteria > Burkholderiales > Comamonadaceae > Diaphorobacter > Diaphorobacter sp. MNS-0. The sequence continues at coordinate 1,199,949 of NZ_CP080761.1, forward strand.
ATGGGCCTTCAGCGCGCGGATTTTCGCGGGCGTGCTCTGCGCCAGGAAGGCACGTACCATCTCGGCCTCCAGCATGCGGCGCACGGCGAACACCTGGCGCGCTTCCTGGACCGAGGGCGCGGCCACGAAGGCGCCGCGCGCGGGCTCCAGACGGATCAGGCGGTTCTGCGACAGCTGGAACAGCGCCTGGCGCACCAGCGTGCGCGACACGCCGAAATGGTCGGCCAGCTTCTGCTCGGCCAGCTTGGTGCCGGGCAGCAGGCGGTGCTCGACGATGGCGCGCGTGAGGCTTTCGACGATGAAGCCGGTGGTGGAGGTTTCCATGCGGCCATCATAGTCGTGAAAGACAATTTTTGTATACAGTTTCTGTGGACTGTTAAATGCCTGGTGCGCTGCCGTTGAAGTGCTGTGCCACGAAATCAACGAAGGCCTTGACCCGCGCGGTGGCTGCATGCCGCTGCGGGTACACGGCGTGGATATCCGCCGGCGGCGTGTCGTAGTCCCGCAGCACCTGCACCAGCCTCCCGCTGCGCAGGTAGCGAGCGATGTCCCATTCCGCGCGCATGACGATGCCCATGCCCGCCAGTGCCCAGTTCACAGCAATCTCGCCGTCGTTGGTGCTCAGGTGGTTGCGCAGCCGCACCGTCTCCTGCTTGCGGTGGCCGTTGAAGCGCCACACGCCGTGGGCGTCGTCGCCCTGGCGGATGTCGATGCAGTCGTGTTGCGTCAGCTCGGCCGGCCGCGTGGGCGTTCCGCGGCGCGCCAGGTAGGCGGGTGCGGCGCACAGCAGCCGCCGATTTGGGGCGAGGCGCCGCGCAATCACGCGCGCATCGGGCGGCTCGCCGAAGCGGATGCACACGTCGAACCCATCGTCCGCCAGCGGCGGTGGCTGCACCGACAACTGCAGCTGCAGTTGGATCTGCGGATGGCGGCGCACGAAGGCAGGCACCAGTGGCGCGATGTGGCTGCGCCCGAAGCCCAGGGTGGCGTTCACACGCAGCAGGCCCTGGGGCTCGGCCTGCATGTCGCTCACCAGTTGCTCCATGGCGTCGATCTCCGCCAGGATGCGGCGCGCGTGCTGCAGGTAGGTATTGCCCTCGGCCGTCAGGTGCAGTCGCCGCGTGGTGCGGCTGACCAGCTGCACGCCCAGGCGCGATTCCATCTGCGCCAGGCGCTTGCTGGCCGCCGCCGTGCTGATGCCCAGCTCTCGCGCGGTGGCCGACAGGCTGGCCCAGCGCGCCAGCAGGCTGAAGAAAGCCATCTCTGACGGGGCGGTGGAGGGGGTGCTCATTGTTGAATGAAAGTAAACAATGGCATCACTTTAACGCGGTGATATGTGGGCATGGCATCGCTAGATTCAGGGCCATGCCACGCATGTTGCGCGGCCTTCTGATTTGAGGAGCGAGCATTTCCATGAGCAAGACCTATCGCATTGCCTGCATCCCCGGCGACGGCATCGGCAAGGAGGTGATCCCCGCCGGCCAGGCCGTGCTGGAGGCATTAGCGGCATCCCAGCCGGGCCTGAGCTTTGCGTTCACCAGCTATGGGTGGGGCGGAGACTGGTATCGCGCGCACGGCGAGATGATGCCGGCCGACGGCCTGCAGGCGCTCAGGGACAAGGACGCCATCCTGTTCGGCTCGGCCGGCGACCCGCATATCCCCGATCACATCACGCTGTGGGGCTTGCGCCTGAAGATCTGCCAGGGGTTCGACCAGTACGCCAACGTGCGCCCCACCCGCATCCTGCCGGGCATCGATGCGCCGCTCAAGCGTTGCGCGCCCCAGGACCTGGACTGGGTCATCGTGCGTGAAAACTCCGAAGGCGAATACGCCGGCGTGGGCGGCCGTGTGCACCAGGGCCATCCGCTGGAGGCCGCGACCGACGTGAGCATGATGACCCGCGCCGGTGTGGAGCGCATCATGCGCTTTGCGTTCAAACTGGCGCAGTCGCGTCCGCGTAAGCTGCTCACGGTGGTCACCAAGAGCAACGCCCAGCGCCACGCCATGGTGATGTGGGACGAAATCGCGGTGCAGATCAGCCGCGAATTTCCCGATGTGCGGTGGGATAAGGAACTGGTGGACGCGGCCACCGCGCGCATGGTGAACCGCCCCGCATCGCTGGACACCATCGTCGCCACCAACCTGCATGCCGACATCCTGAGCGACCTGGCCGCCGCGCTGGCGGGCAGCCTGGGGATAGCGCCCACCGGCAACATCGATCCCGAGCGCCGCTACCCCAGTATGTTTGAGCCCATCCACGGCTCGGCCTTCGACATCATGGGCAAGGGCCTGGCCAACCCGGTGGGCACGTTCTGGAGCTGCGTGATGCTGCTGGAGCACCTGGGCGAACACGCCGCCGCGCAGCGCCTGATGCGTGCCGTGGAGCATGTCACCGCCAACCCTGCGCTGCACACGGGCGACCTGGGCGGCCAGGCCACCACGCAGCAGGTCACCGATGCGGTGTGCGCCCAACTGGCGCAGCCGGTGGGACAGCAGGCAGCGCTGGCCTGAGCCGGTGGGCGGCACGCACCGCCCATGCGTTTTCATCACGACAACACAGGAGACAAGAGATGAGGAACCTTCGCAAACGCGCCCTGCTGGGTGCTTTGGCCGCCGCCGCGGCGCTCGCGTTGCCCGGCGCCTGGGCCCAGACCTGGCCCAGCCGCAGCGTGAGCATCATCGTGCCGTTCCCCGCGGGCGGAACTACCGACGTGCTGGCACGGGCGCTGGGGCAGGAGCTCTCCAAAACCCTAGGCCAGCCCGTGGTGGTGGAGAACAAGCCCGGCGCCGGCGCCACGCTGGGCGCTGACTATGTGGCCAAGGCCAAGGCGGACGGCTACACGCTGCTCATGGGTGCTGTGCACCACACCATCGCCACCAGCGTGTACCGCAAGCTGGGCTACGACTTTGAAAAGGACTTCGCTCCCATCACTACCGTGGCCCTGGTGCCCAATGTGCTGGTGGTGAATCCGCAGGTACCTGCCAAGACGGTGCAGGAACTGCTGGCACAGGCCAAGGCGCAGCCCGGCAAGCTCACCCACGGCTCTAACGGCACGGGCACGGGACAACACCTGATCGGCGCGCAATTCGAAGGCATGGGCGGCGTGCAGCTGCTGCACGTGCCCTACAAGGGCAGCGGCCCGCTGACCACCGACCTGCTGGGCGGGCAGATCAGCATGTCGTTCGACACCGTCACGCCGGTGCTGCCGCACATCAAGGCCGGCAAGCTGCGCGCGCTGGCCGTGACCACGGCCAAGCGCTCGGTGGCACTGCCCGACGTGCCCACGCTGGAGGAGGCGGGCCTCCCGGGCTTCGACATGGGGACGTGGTTCGGCATGCTGGCGCCAGCGGGCACGCCCAAGGACATCGTGGCGCGGCCGAACGCCGACATGGTGAAGATCATCCAGTCGCCCGAGTTCCGTAAGAAGATGGACGACATCGGCGCAGATCCCATCGCCAACACGCCCGAGCAGATGGCGCGTCAGATCAAGGACGATACGGCGCGCTTTGCGCGACTGGTCAAGGAAGCCAAGGTTTCGCTGGATTGACGGTAGGGCTTGTGCCGGCCGCGTGCTTTGGATAATGCGCGGCGGAGACAACGACCCATGACCATGACTGCCCCAGACCCCTTGCGCGACCCTCAGGCCTTCCTGCTGCACCTCTACCGCGTGGCGGTGCAGCGCGCCCAGCCCTTGCACAGCATGGCGCAGCATCTGCCGCCGCCACCCAAGGGGCGCACCGTGGTGCTGGGCGCGGGCAAGGCGGGTGCCTCCATGGCGCAGGCGCTGGAGGCGCTGTGGCCGCAGGATGCGCCGCTGTCGGGGCTGGTGGTCACGCGCTACGGCCACATACCGCCGCGGCCCGAGGGGCTGGCGCAGCGCCTGGAAGTCGTCGAGGCCGCGCACCCCGTGCCCGACGCGGCGGGCCTGGCTGCGGCCGAGCGCATCCTGGCGCTGACCCGCGGGCTGACCGAAGACGACCTGGTGCTGTGTCTCATCTCGGGCGGTGGCTCGGCGCTGCTCACGCTGCCGGCCGAAGGCATCACGCTGGAGGAGAAGCAACGCATCAACCGCGCACTGCTGGAAAGCGGCGCCGCCATCGGCGAGATGAACTGCGTGCGCAAGCACCTCTCGCGCATCAAGGGCGGTCGCCTGGCGGCAGCCTGCGCGCCGGCGCGCGTCGTCACGCTGACCATCAGCGATGTGCCGGGGGACGACCCCTCCGTGATCGCCAGCGGCCCCACGGTCCCCGACGCCAGCACCTGCGCTGACGCGCTGGACATCCTGGCGCGCTACCGCATCGACATTCCCGCCGCCGTGCACACAGCGCTGCAGGCCGGTGCACTGGAAACCCCCAAGCCCGGCGATGTCCGCTTTGCCGGCCATGCGGTGCACATGATCGCGACACCCCAGCAGTCGCTGCAGGCAGCGGCGGATGCGGCGCGCGCGGCGGGGGTGGCGGCGTACATCCTGTCCGACGAGATGGAGGGCGAGTCCCGCGAGGTGGGCAAGGTGCACGCCGCGCTGGCGCGTGCGGTGGCGCGCCACGGCCAGCCGTTTGCGCGGCCGTGCGTGATCCTTTCGGGCGGCGAGACCACTGTCACCGTGCGCCCGCGCGCCCCGGGCGCGCCGAAGGGGCGCGGCGGCCGCGCTGGCGAGTTCTGCATGGGCCTGGCGCAGGCGCTGCAGGGGCAGGAAGGGGTGTGGGCGCTGGCGGCCGATACCGACGGCATCGACGGCGTGGAAGACAACGCCGGCGCACGCGTGGCACCCGACACGCTGGCGCGCGCGGCGGCGCGGGGCGTACGCATCGGCGACCATCTGGACCGCAACGACGCCTACGGCTACTTCGAGCGGCTGGGCGATCTGGTCGTCACCGGGCCCACGCACACCAATGTGAACGACTTCCGCGCGCTACTTGTTTTGTAGCTTGCCGCGCCTGCTGTTGCTGGACTTCAGATACGAATTCATCTGAACGTGGCTTCTAGCCAGCGCTGGCAGCTCACTTTTTTGATCTGCTGGCGCGGACGCGCCCTGTCTGAGTACGCGCGGCCTGCCGGCTGTTCCCCATCAGGCGATCCGCGCGGGAACTGTCCTGGATGGCGCACCACAGGACGTGGTGTTTATCGCGTACAAAAGTTGTATACACTTTGTTCGTGGGGACGGGAAGCGTATCACTTGCCTGCCCATTCGCCAGCGCATTCCTCATCACCATCGGCGGGCCGCGGCTTGCCATCAGGAGACTTCACCATGGGCCTCAGCACCCACGTTCTTGACACCATGCACGGTTGCCCCGCGGCGGGCATGGTAGTGGCGCTGTATGCCACGCAGGGTGACCAGGCCACGCTGGTCAAGCGCCTGGTACTCAACCCCGATGGGCGCACCGATGCGCCGCTGTTCGACAACGCCAGCCTGCGCACCGGCACCTACCGGCTGACGTTTGATGTGGGGGCGTATTTCAAGGCGAAGGGCGTGATGCTGCCCGAGCCCTCATTCCTGGACCGCGTGAGCCTGGACTTCGGCATCGCCCACGCCGACCAGCATTACCACGTGCCGTTGCTGGTCAGCCCCTGGAGCTATTCCACCTACCGCGGGTCCTGATGCTGCAAGCCCGCGCCGTGTGCCGCGCGGCGCAGGGCAACGCGGATCCAATTCTTGCGAGTCGCGCATGCCTGCTTTGGGCGGGCTGCGGCGGTGCAGATGCCCGCAGTCGCTACGGCTATTGCTGTGATTCGCGCCTTGCAAACCAGGGCGCGCGCCATCGCGGAGGCCTGTGCGGCGGCGTCTTAGAGCTGGCCCTCGGTCAGCGTGTCGAGCTGAAAATTCCCGGACTTGTCCCACAGCCAGGTGTCGGTGTAGGTCACGCGCGCCATGCGCGTGGGCACGGGGAAGGGCGCTGCCGCGCGCACCGTGCGTTCGATCTCGGCCACCACGTCGGGCGCATGGCGGGGCGCACGCATCCAGCGCAGCGAAGTCACGCGGCCCGCGCGGTCGATGTCCACCTCCAGCACGCCAATGGCGTGCAGCAGCGGCGGCAGCTTGCCCTTGTAGATGCGCGCTGCATTCAGGCCATAAATGTGGCTGGCGGCATCCTGCCGGTAGGCGCGCGGGGTGGCCGCGGAGGACGCGCGTGCCGAGCCCTGGGCGGCCGGCACCGGGCCGGTGACGCGCGCGTCGCTGCCCGGTAGGCGCGAGTCCTGGGCGGAGGGCCCCTCGGGCCCCGACTTGCAGGCCGAGACGATCGCCGCGACCAATGCCATCACCCCGGCGGGCAGCCACCACGTTCGCCGCGCACGGGATGCACGCTGGGCCGAAGAGGGCGGGGCGGAAGGCAGCTGTGGCATGGTGTTTGTCGCTATGCTGTACCGCGGGCCACGACCAAGGCGGTGGCGCGCATGAATCAAGCTGGAGGAATCAGCGAGTGAAGGCATTGGACTGCCTGCTGGAGCGTATCAAGACCGCACCCGCCTGCCTGGTGACGGTGGAGTCTACCCAAGGCTCGGCGCCGCGGGAAGCCGGGGCATGGCTCGCGGTGTTCGCGGCGGGCGACGACTTCGTCGGCACCATCGGCGGCGGCCACCTGGAACTGCAGGCGCTGCGCGAAGCGCGTGAACGCCTGGCGGAGCACCTGGCTGGCAACCCTTCGCGCATGCCGCTCGTGCGACATGCGCTGGGCCCCAGCCTGGGGCAGTGCTGCGGCGGCGTGGTGCAGCTGCGGTTTGAATGCGTGGGGGCTGCTGACGCGCCGGCCTTGCGCGAGCGCCTGGCACCGCGGCTGCGGCCGGTGGCGCTGTTCGGCGGCGGCCATGTGGGGCATGCGCTGGCGCGGGTGCTGGCGCCGCTGCCGTTTGCGCTGCACTGGATCGACAGCCGCGATGGCGTGTTCCCGCCGCAGGGGGACGGCGCGTCCGTGGTCTGTGAGCAGTCCGACCCGGTACAGGCGGCCGTGCCGGGCCTGGCGCCGCAGTCCTTCGTGCTCATCATGAGCTTCAGCCACGCGGAGGATCTGGACATCGTGGCGGCGTGCCTCGCACGGCAGCGTGCGCGCGGCGATCTGCCGTTCATCGGCCTGATCGGCAGCCGCACCAAGTGGGCCACCTTCCGCCACCGGCTGACGGCGCGGGGGTTCTCGGATACCGAGCTGGCGCAGGTGACCTGCCCGATCGGCGTGCCCGGAATCGCCGGCAAGCAGCCCGAGGTGATCGCCGTGGCCGTGGCCGCGCAGTTGCTGCAGCGGCTGGCCTGAGATTGCGTATAAAAATGGCCGCTGGCGCTTATGGAGCGAGCGCCAGCAGCTATTAATACAGGAGTTGCGTGGGTCACGCCAGCGTATAGGCCGTCTTCACCGTCGTGAAGAACTCCTGCGCGTAACGGCCTTGTTCCCGCGGGCCGTAGCTGGAGCCCTTGCGCCCGCCGAAGGGCACGTGGTAGTCCACCCCGGCCGTGGGCAGGTTCACCATCACCATGCCCGCCTGTGCATGGCGTTTGAAGTGCGTGGCGTATTTCAGGCTGGTGGTGGCAATGCCGGCGGACAGGCCGAATTCGGTGTCATTCGCCACGGCCAGGGCTTCGTCGTAGCCGCGCACGCGGATCACGCTGGCCACGGGGCCGAACACCTCTTCGCGGTTGATGCGCATCGCCGGCGCCGTGTCCACGAACAGCGCGGGCGCCATGAAGAAGCCTTCGTTGCCGCTGCCCGTGTGGCAGGCCACGCGCAGGCCGCCGGCCGCCAGCACGCCGCCCTCGGCCTTGGCGATCTCTACGTACGACAGGTCTTGCTCCAGCTGCGCCTGGCTCACCACAGGGCCCACGTCGGTGCCCGTGGCCAGCGCATCGCCCACTTTGATTTTCGCCATGCGTGCCTGCAGCGCCTCGATGAACTTCGGGTAGATGCCCTGGGTGACGATCAGGCGGCTGGACGCCGTGCAGCGCTGGCCCGTGGAATAGAACGCGCTCTGTGCGGACAGCTCCACCGCCTGCGCGAGGTCGGCATCGTCCAGCACCACCTGCGGATTCTTGCCGCCCATCTCCAACTGCACCTTCTTGCCGTTCTGCACGCACGCCTGGGCGATGCCGCGGCCCACGCCGACCGATCCGGTGAAGCTGATGGCGGCCACGCCGGGGTGCTGCACCAGCGCCTCGCCGATCACGCGCCCGCGGCCCATCACCAGGTTGAACACGCCGGCGGGGATGCCCGAGCGGTGGATGATCTCGGCCAGCGCCCACGCACTGCCGGGCACCAGGTCGGCGGGCTTCAACACCACGCAGTTGCCGAACGCCAGGGCTGGCGCGATCTTCCAGGCGGGGATGGCCATGGGGAAGTTCCACGGCGTGATCAGACCCACGACGCCGATGGGCTCGCGCGTGACCTCCACGCCGATGCCGGGGCGCACCGAGGGCACGGTCTCGCCCGCCAGGCGCAGGCATTCGCCGGCGAAGAACTTGAAGATCTGCCCGGCGCGGGCGACTTCGCCGATGCCTTCTGCGCGGGTCTTGCCTTCCTCGCGCGCCAGCAGCGCGCCCAGCTCCTCGCGCCGCGCGAGGGTTTCATTGCCGATCTTGTCCAGCGCATCGTGGCGCGCCTGGATGCCCGACGTGCTCCATGCGGGGAAGGCAGCGGTGGCGGCCGCTACGGCGGCGTCCACGTGCGAGGCGTCGCCCTGGGCGTATTCGCCCACCACATCGGCCAGGTTGCTGGGATTGGTGTTGGGCGCGGCCTGGGACGTGGAAACCCATTCGCCGTTGATGAGCAGGCCGTGGGGGGAGGAAGCAGACATGGGAATCCTTGGGAAGTGTGTGGACAGAGAAAAGGAGAGGCGGGCACGGCCGTGAAGGCGTGCCATTTGAAATATTGGAACACTAATATATTAGTGCACGAATGCGAGAATCCACGTATGCCCATACTGACCAAGTTCCGCCTTGACCGTGCGCGCCTGGCCGCCCCGCAGGTCTTCGAAAGCCTGCGCGAGGCCATTCTGACGCTGGAGCTGGTGCCCGGCGCGATGCTGGTGCGCAGCGAGCTGGCCGGGCAATTTGGCGTGAGCCAGACGCCCATCCGCGAGGCGCTGCTGCGCCTGGAAGAGGAGGGCCTGGTGGAAGTCTTTCCCCAGCACGCCACGCTGGTCAGCCGCATCGACGTGGCGGCCGCGCGTGAAGCGCACTTCCTGCGCCGCTCCATCGAGCTGGAGATCGTGCGCACGCTGGCGCTGCAGCCGCCCCCCGGCCTGGTAGTGCAATTGCAGGCGCAGTGCGCACTGCAGGAATCGCTGGCGGCCGCGCAGCGCTATGACGACTTTCTGGGAGCGGACCACGGCTTTCACCGCCTGATGTATGAGGCGGCCGGCGTCATGGGCCTGTGGGCGCTGGTGCGCCGCTACTCCGGCCATGTGGATCGCCTGCGCCGCCTGCACCTGCCCACCGCAGGCAAGACGGGCGTCATCATGCGCCAGCACCGGGCCATCCTCGATGCCATTGACCGGCAGAACGCTCCCGCGGCCCAGGAGGCGTTGCGCGAGCACCTGTCGGGCACGCTCAGCGCGGTGGATGACGTATGCGCCCAGCATCCGGATTACATCCTGCAGGGTTAGGGACAATCCCTGGGCCATTCCAGCGGCCGTTGCCAGAAAAGTGCATACACTTCCTGTTCACAAAACGGGTCGCAGCGGTGCCCCGGCAGCTTCCTGCCACGGTGCGCGGCCCCTCTTTTTCTGCTCAGAGCGCCCGCAGTGGTGAGCAGCTTGCAGGCGGCCCGCCGGGCCGCCAAGGTTGAAACACGATGGAAAGCTACTTCCTCGACTGGGCCAATCTGCTGCTGCGCTGGCTGCACGTCATCACTGCCATCGCCTGGGTGGGCTCCTCGTTCTACTTCGTCTTTCTGGACAGCAGCCTCACGCCGCCGGTAGACGAGGACCTGAAGCGCCAGGGCGTGAACGGCGAGCTTTGGGCTGTGCACGGCGGGGGCTTCTACCACCCGGTCAAGTTCAACGTGGCGCCCCCGAAGCTGCCGGACCATCTGCACTGGTTCTTCTGGGAGAGCTACACCACCTGGCTCAGCGGCTTTGCGCTGCTTACGGTTTCGTATCTGTGGAACGCGGGCATCTACCTGGTGCATCCGGCCGACCCGCTCATGTCGCCCGCCATGGCCATCGCGGCGGCACTGGCCTTCCTAGTGGTGTTCTGGCTGCTGTACGACGGCATCTGCCGCGTGTTCGGCCAGAAGACCAACGGCGATGCCATCGTGGGGGCGCTGGTGCTGGTCCTGGTGTGCATCGCCGCGTGGCTGGCCTGCCGCATCTTCCCCGGCCAGGCGGCTTTCCTGCTGATGGGCGCAATGCTCGCCACCTCGATGAGCGCCAACGTGTTCTTCTGGATCATTCCCGGCCAGCGCAAGGTGGTGGCGGCACTGAAGGCCGGCCAGCCGGTGGACCCGGTGCATGGCAAGCGCGGCAAGCAGCGCAGCGTGCACAACACGTACTTCACGCTGCCGGTGCTGTTCGCCATGCTCTCCAACCACTACGGCTGGCTCTACAACCATGGGCAGAACTGGCTGGTACTGATCCTCATGATGTTCGCAGGCGCGGCCATTCGCCAGTTCTTCGTGATGCGCCACGGCTACAAGCTGGGCCGCAACGGCCATCCCTGGCCTTATGCGGCCGTCGGCGTGGTGGTGCTGCTGGGCGTGGTGGTATGGCTCAAGCCGGCTGCGCCAGCCGTGTCCGCCGCCGCGCCGGCCGCCGCAGGCTACGAACAACTGCACGCCGTCATACAAAAACACTGCGTGGTGTGCCACAGCGCCAATACCGTCGCGCAGAAGAACGTGAAGTTCGACACCCCGCAGGACGTGAAGAGCCACGCGCAGCAGATCTACCAACAGGTGGTGCAGCTGCGCAAGATGCCGTTTGGCAACCCGGGCGCACTGTCCGACGAAGAGCGCGAAACCTTCAAACGCTGGTACGAAAACGGCGCCAGCATCGCGCCCTGACGCCCCCCGGTATTGCGGGCATCATCCGGGGCCATGCACCTTTACCGATCTGCGCTCCTGCGCTTTGCCGACGACGGCACGGCCCTGTACGAAGAAGACGGCCTGTTGGCCACCGCGCCCGATGACCGGGGCGTGCAGCGCGTGCACGCCGCCGGCGCGTGGCGCGCGCTGGCGCCCCTCTATCTTCCTCAGGCCTCGCAGCCGGTGACCCACTGGCCCGGCCGCATCATTGCACCGGGCTTCGTGGACATGCATGTGCACTACCCGCAGCTGGACGTGATCGGATCACCCGCCGAAGGCCTGCTGCCCTGGCTGGAGAACTACACCTTCCCGCACGAGTCGCGCTTTGTCGATGCGGACTACGCCGCGGGGGTGGCGGGCTTCTTCCTGGATGAGCTGCAGCGCAACGGCGTGACCACGGCGCTCACCTTCGCCACCTCGCATCCGGGCTCGGTGGATGCGCTGATGGCGCAGGCACATGCGCGGCGGCTGCGCCTGATTGCCGGCAAGGTGCTGCAAGACCGCCACTCGCCCGACGGCGTGCGCGACGCGACCGAGCAGTCGCTGATCGACACCGAGGCGCTGATCCAGCGCTGGCACGGCCAGGGCCGGCTGGGCTATGCGATCACGCCGCGTTTTGCCCCCACCAGCACGCCGCAGCAGCTGAGCGGCGCGGGTGCTCTGGCCGCGCGCTACCCCGACGTATGGGTGCAGTCCCATGTGGCGGAGAACCAGCAGGAGATCCGCTGGGCGCAGGAGCTGTTCCCCGGCACGCGCAGCTACCTGGATGTGTATGCCCGTGCCGGCCTGCTGCGTGAGCGCGCGGTGTACGCGCATTGCATCCATTTCGACGACGAGGACCGCGCCGCCATGCGCGAGAGCGGCGCGGTGGCTGCCGTATGCCCCACGAGCAACCTGTTCCTGGGCAGTGGCCAGTTTGACTTTGCGGGCGCGGACCGCATGGGCTTCGGCTACGGCTTGGCCAGCGACGTGGGCGGCGGCACCAGCTTCAGCCCTTTTCACACGATGCTGGCCGCGTACTACGTAGGCCGGGAGGGGCAGACCAAGACGGGACTGAGCCTGGCGCCGCAACGGCTGTGGTGGCTGCATACCGCCGGTGCCGCGCGGGCGTTGGGGCTGGATGGCGTGGTGGGCAACCTGCAGCCGGGTTGCGAAGCCGACTTCGTGGTGCTGAATCCTGCAGCGACCCCGCTGCTGGCGCGGCGCACGGCGGGCGCCGCCCACCTGGACGAACTGCTGTTCGCGATGATCGTGCTCGGCGACGACCGTTTGATCGAGCGCACAGTCATTGCATGAAATATTTGCCTCTGACGCTTATGTATCAAGCGCCAGCAGCTATCATTTAAGTAGCTTTCATTCGCCTAGAATACGCGCCAGGAGTACCCCATGAGCATCAAGAGCGACAAATGGATCCGCCGCATGGCCGAGCAGCACGGCATGATCGAGCCGTTCGAGCCCGGCCAGATCCGGCAGCAGGACGGGCGCAAGATCATCAGCTACGGCACCAGCAGCTACGGCTACGACATCCGCTGCGCGCGTGAATTCAAGGTCTTTACCAACATTCACAGCACCGTGGTGGACCCGAAGAACTTCGACGAAAAGAGCTTCGTGGACTTCGAGGGCGACTACTGCATCATCCCGCCCAACAGCTTCGCGCTCGCGCGCACCGTGGAGTACTTCCGCATCCCGCGCGATGTGCTCACCGTCTGCCTGGGCAAGAGCACCTATGCGCGCTGCGGCATCATCGTCAACGTCACGCCGTTCGAGCCCGAGTGGGAAGGCTACGTGACGCTGGAGTTCTCCAACACCACGCCGCTGCCCGCCAAGATCTACGCGGGTGAGGGCTGCGCGCAGGTGCTTTTCTTCCAGGGTGACGAGGAATGTGCCGTGAGCTACAAGGACCGCAACGGCAAATACCAGGGCCAGCACGGGGTGACGCTGCCCAAGGCCTGAAGGACCTGTCTGAAGGACCGCGGCCTGGACCGTGGGGTGCGCGCCGACTCCTGCGCCGGCGCTTGCCGCCGTCCTACACGCAGGCTGGCCCTGCGCCGGTGGTACGGCTGCGTGGCGCTGCCTAGGATGGCTGCAGTGTTTCAGGAGTACTGCATGTCCCACACCATCCATGATCCCGCCTCCCCCGCTGCGCCACGGCCATGGGATCCGCCCTTGAAATCTGCGCCCACGCCCAGCCTCTGGATGTGGCTGGGTGCCGCCATCGTCATCCTTGCGCAGTTGTGGGTGCTGCAGGCGGTGGTGGAACGCCACACGCACCAAGCCCACGAACGGATGGCGAAGTACGTCAACCACACGCTGCAGCCGCGCCCGTCGCCGGACATGTTGCTGGCCGCGCAGTAGTGCGCGGCGCGAAATCCCGAGGGTGCCGCCGCGGGCGTAACATCGGCGGCTGGTGCGTCGTACACGCAGGAGATCACCCATGAGATGGGAAGGCAATCGCGAATCGGACAACGTGGAAGACCGGCGCAGCGGCGGCGGGGGCGGCTTCATCGGCGGACGCTCGATCGGCATTGGCACCATCGTTGTGGCGCTCATCGGCTGGGGTGTGTTTGGCATCAACCCGCTGACCACCATCGGCGTACTGTCGGGCGGGGGCGCGCCGCAGGTCCAACAGGGGCCGGCCCAGCGTCCGCCGCAGGGCGACCGTGAGGCCGCCTTCGTCTCCACCGTCCTGGCGTCCACGGAGGATGTGTGGACGCAGGTGTTCCAGCAAGGTGGGGCGCAGTACCGCCAGCCCAAGTTGGTGCTCTACCGCGGCGCCACGCCCACGGCCTGTGGCACGGGGCAGAGCGCGATGGGGCCGTTTTACTGCCCTGGGGACCAAAAGGTGTACCTGGACATGGATTTCTTCGACACCATGAGTCGCCAGTTGGGTGCGCCAGGCGAATTTGCCCGCGCCTACGTGATCGCGCACGAGGTCGGCCACCATGTGCAGACCCTGCTGGGCACCACCGGCAAGGTGGACGGCATGCGCGGGCGCGTGAGCCAGCGCGAGCAGAACGCGCTGTCGGTTCGGCTGGAACTGCAGGCCGACTGTTACGCCGGCATTTGGGCCCACCATTCGCAACAGGCCAAGAACTGGCTGGAGCAGGGCGACATCGAATCCGCGGTGAACGCCGCCGAGCAGATCGGTGACGACGCGCTGCAGCGCCAGCAGACCGGCACCGTGCGGCCCGATGCCTTCACCCACGGCTCCAGCGCGCAGCGCGTGCGGTGGTTCACGCAGGGGTTCAAGACCGGCAGTGTGCAAGGCTGCAACACTTTCAATGCACAGTCGCTTTGACACCGTGAACGCGCGCTAAGCCGTCGTTTTCGCGCCAAGCAGGAGACGCCCCGGTACAGGCCGTTAACGGCCTTGTTGGCCTTCGCCGCTGCTGCAATGCGACAATAGCGGCTTCATGACACAACCCTATTCCACTCTTGCGCTGGCCGAGCCGCTCAAGCGCGCCGTAGCCGAGATGGGCTACGAGAACATGACGCCGATCCAGGCGCAGGCGATCCCTGTCGTGCTGACCGGCAAGGACGTGATGGGTGCGGCGCAAACCGGCACCGGCAAGACGGCGGCTTTTTCGCTGCCGTTGCTGCAGCGCCTGCTCAAGCACGAGAACAGTTCAGCCTCTCCCGCGCGCCACCCTGTGCGCGCGCTCGTGCTGCTGCCCACGCGCGAGCTGGCGGACCAGGTGGCGCAGCAGATCGCGCTGTACGCCAAGTACACCAAGCTGCGCAGCACGGTGGTGTTTGGCGGCATGGACATGAAGCCGCAGACCATCGAGCTGAAAAAGGGCGTCGAGGTGCTGGTGGCCACGCCCGGCCGTCTGCTGGACCATATCGAGGCCAAGAACGCAGTGCTCAATCAGGTCGAGTACGTGGTGCTGGACGAGGCCGACCGCATGCTGGACATTGGCTTCCTGCCCGACCTGCAGCGCATCCTCTCCTACCTGCCCAAGCAGCGCACCACGCTGCTGTTCTCCGCCACCTTCTCGCCCGAGATCAAGCGCCTGGCCGGCAGCTATCTGCAGGACCCGATCA
Organism: Diaphorobacter sp. MNS-0; assembly: GCF_019602835.1. Taxonomy (NCBI): domain Bacteria; kingdom Pseudomonadati; phylum Pseudomonadota; class Betaproteobacteria; order Burkholderiales; family Comamonadaceae; genus Diaphorobacter; species Diaphorobacter sp. MNS-0. The sequence goes on from NZ_CP080761.1 coordinate 1,214,994, forward strand.
CCATCGAGGTCGCGCGCCCCAACGAGACCGCCTCCACCGTGGAGCAGCGCTTCTTCGCGGTAGACGGCGACGACAAGCGCCGCGCCATCCGCCATGTGCTGAACGAGCGCGGCCTCAAGCAGGCCTTCATCTTCGTGAACAGCAAGCTGGGCTGCGCGCGCCTGGCCCGCAGCCTGGAGCGCGACGGTCTCAAGACCGCCGCGTTGCATGGCGACAAGAGCCAGGACGAGCGACTGAAGGCGCTGGAAGCCTTCAAGAGCGGCGAGGTGGACCTGCTGGTCTGCACCGACGTGGCGGCGCGGGGCTTGGATATCAAAGACGTGCCCGCGGTGTTCAACTACGACGTGCCCTTCAATGCAGAGGACTATGTGCACCGTATCGGCCGTACGGGCCGCGCCGGCGCATCGGGTCTGGCCGTCACGCTGGTGGCCAGCAGCGATACCCGCCTGGTGGCGGATATCGAGAAGCTCATCAAGAAGAAGATCGAGCTGGAACCGCTGGAATTGCAGGAAGATCGTCAGCGGGGCCGCTACAACGACGGCCGCCGCGCCTGGGGCGGTGACGATTCGGGCGAGGGCGCTCCAGCCGCCCCCCGCAGCCGCGAGCGCAGCGCGTACCGCTCTGCGCCTGCAGCGTCTCGCGATCCGTTCTTCGACAAGCCCTACGAGGCCGGCACCTCGGCCGGTGCGTCGGCGAGCTGGGAGGTGGCCCCCAAGGCATCGCCCGCGCGTGGCGGCATCTCCGCCAACATCAAGCCCAAGCGCAAATTACCCGCCTTGTTCAAGGCACCGCAGGCCTCTACGGCCGAGCCATCAACCCACTGAAAACACAGGCCGCCGTTCAGCGGCCTTTTCGATAAAAAATGCCCCTAGCGCTTGCGGAATAAGCGCTAATAGCTATATTTTTAATAGCGAATGCTAGGGATGATGGTGCCCGCCAGGGCCCGCCAACTGCGCGATCAGGGGGGCGTCCACGGCGCCAAAGGCGAGCACTGTGCCGCCGCGCTGTGCGGCAAAGGCCTGTGCGGCCTCCCGTGTCGAGAACGCGGGCAGATTGCCGGCGCGCATCGGCCCCCGCGCCGACGAGCCGTGCACGTAATAGGCAGACAGCGCGTCCGTCCAGCGGGCACCGCCCGCGGCCGCTCTGGCCGCGTGGTGTCGGTGACGTAGTGCGCCATGATGTCCCGTGCACTGCGGCCGGGGCTGTAGCGGGCCACGTCCTGCAGGTACATGAACAGCGACAGGGGCGAGTCGAAAAACTGTGCGTCGCCATTGCGAAAGATGACCTGCGCCGCCCAGTCGGGCGAACGGGCGGGGAACATGCCGCACACGGGACAGCGCGCATCCACCGGAATGGGGCGCGCTGCCGTGGGCGGCAGGCCCGACGCGGGGTCGTACGGCGTTGGGGGTGCGACGATGCACACGTCCGGCTCCAGGGCGGGAGCCGGCTGGGGCCGCAGCGCGCTGCGCAGGCTCGGCACGCCCCAGAGCCCGCCCGCCGCGGCTGCAAACGCCAGCGTGCCCGCAACCAGCATGCGCCTGCGGCGTGGCTGGTGCGGCGGAGGACTCAGGGTGGATGCAGACATGGTGCAAGGACTGTTACATGCGGGTGTCGTGCAGCGCACCGCCGCTCAGGTCCACCATGTCGAGCTTGATGTCCGCAAAGCGCAGCACCTTGCCGCCATGTTCACCGGCGAACTTGGCTGCATCGGCCTCCTGCGCGAAGCTGGCGATGGTGGGGCCCATGGAGCCATGCCGCTTGCTGCCCAGCACGTAGACGGCGGTCTTGGCGTCGATCCAGTGGCCCTTGGGTTCGTTCCAGTCGGCCTTGCCCATGTCCTGCACGTACACGGCGCGCACTGCACGCACTTGTTCGCCGGCGAGCAGGGTGTTGAACAGTTCGATGGTGTCGCAGAAGAAGGAGGGCTTTTCCTGGCCCGCGTAGTGGATCTGCGCCTTGGGGCCGGGGTAGTCTGCAAGCAGCATGCCGTCGAGCTCGCAACTTGTGGAACGGTCGATCTCCACGGGCGCAAGGGACTGCTGTTCGGTTGCCTTGTCGCCGCAGCCAGCCAGCAGGCTGCTGGTGGCCAGCGCCGTGAAGGCTGCCATGCCCAGTGCACGGCGACGGGTGATGCAGGAACAGGTCATGGCTTGAATCTCCAGTTGGCGATGGCGAGCGGCAGGGCGATCCACGCCAGCATCACGCCACCCATGATTGCGGGGCTACCCAGCGACGAGGGAACGACGCTGGCGAGCCCGTAGAGCGTGCGCACGTCTTCGAGCGAGAACACGTTGAGGATGCGGAACACGTCGGCCGGGTTCAGCAGCAGCAGCCAGGCGAACGCATCGCCCGCGAACTGCCCGCCCGTGGCCACCAGCAGGCCCAGCAGCAGCAAATCGAACACCAGCACGAAGAAGAACCAGGTAGCGATGGCCAGACCCGAGGCGCGCGTGCGGTCGCGTGCCAGCACCGATAGCATCACTGCCAGGCTCAGGAATGCGAGGCCCAGCAATACCGAGCTGATCATGAAGCCGCCGTAGTGGAACAGGGCATTGGCGCTCATGTGGCGCCACAGCAGCACCGCCACCAGCCCGAAGCCCGCCAGGGTGGAGAGCGCCAGCGCAGCCGCCAAGCCCAGGTATTTGCCCAGCAGCAATTCCAGCCGGGTAATGGGCAGGGCCAGCAGCAGATCAAGCGAGCCGCGCTCGCGCTCGCCCACGATGGCATCGAACCCCAGCAACAGCGCAATCAGCGGGATGAGGTAGATGACCAGGCTGACGAGGCTGGCGATGGTGAACTCGATGGAGCGAAAGCCCACCGTGCCCTGCTGCGCGCCGCCGAAGTAGGCGATGACGAGTGAGAACACGGTGAAGACGAGGGCCACCGCAAGCACCCAGCGATTGCGCATGCGATCGCGGAATTCCTTGGCGGCGATGGTGAAGATCTGGGTCAGTTCCATGGGACGTCGTAGGCAGTGTGTCAGTCGGCGAAGCCGAAGAACACGTCTTCGAGCGAGGGCTCCAGCAGCTTGAGGTCGCGCACGCGCGCGCCCAGTGGCGCGAGGGCGGCCAGCACGGCCATCTTCTGCTCGCGCGGGCAGTGCAGGCGCAAGCCTTCGGGCGTGTGCTCGGGGACGATGCCCGTCGCTTGCTCCAGCGCCTGTGCGGCGGCGGGCCGGTCGGCGGGTGCGATGTCCAGTTCGAACGACAGCGGCATGCGGGTTTGCTCGCGCAGCTGCTGCACGCTGCCCAGCGCCTGGATGCGGCCGGCCGAGAGAATGGCGAGCCGGTCCACGCGTTCTTGCAGTTCGGCGAGGATGTGCGAGGTGATGACCATGGTCACGCCCTCGGCCTGCAGGCCCCGCAGCGTGGCGTAGAAGTCGCGGATCGCCTGCGGGTCCAGGCCGTTGGTGGGTTCGTCCAGGAACAACACGCGCGGGCTGCCCAGCAATGCCTGCGCGAAGCCCAGGCGCTGGCGCATGCCCTTGGAATACTCGCGCACCGGGCGCTTGCCGGCGTGTGCCAGGCCCACGCGCTCCAGAATGTCCGCGCACTGCGCCAGCGGGGCGGATTTCAGCCGCGCGAAAAAGCGCAGCGTCTCCAACCCGTCCAGGTTGTCGTAGAGCACCACGTTTTCAGGCAGGTAGCCCAGTTGGCGGCGGGCGGCGCGGAACCCCCGCCCACCCACCTGGGCGCCTGCGATCAAAAGCGTGCCCTGCGTGGGTTTCACCAGGCCCAGCATCATCTTGAACAGCGTGCTCTTGCCTGCGCCGTTGTGCCCGATCAGGCCGAAGATCTCGCCCTTGGGGATGTCCAGGTCCACGCCGTCCACGGCGTGCAGCGCGCCGTAGTGCTTGCCGACGCCGCGCAGCGAGATGGCCACGTTGTCACTGGCCGGGGAAATGCTTGCCACGCCATTCACTCCATTGTTGATTGCTGGGCTGCATGCGCGGCTTCGGGTCCACGACCGATGGCACGCGCAGCACAGGGAACTGCCGGCCCACCAGGCGCAGGGCCTGCACGGCCGGGCTGGCCAGCAGCAGCTTGACGCTAGGGTGGCGCCAGGTCAGGCGGTCCACCATGTCGTTGGCCTCGTAGGGCACATCGCCGACACCGTCGCCATCGCGGTCCCAGCCCAGGTAGTTGCTCCAGTGGTTGCCGCTCTTGGCGCCCCAGCGCTCGTCGCGCGCACCCACGTAGCGTACCTGCTCGCGGTTGGAGATGAAGTCGTTGCCTTCGACTTCGTTGTTCTTCGAGCCCGCGGCCAGGTGCACGCCGACGGTGTTGTCCACCACCAGGTTGTTGTTGAGCTTGATGTACTCCACGTCGTAGATGAAGAAGCCCCGGCTGTTGCCGGCCACGACGTTGCCTTCGATCACCGAATCCTGCAGCGTGCGCAGCATGATGCCGTGGTCGGAGTTGCCCCAGGCGCGGTTGTTGCGCACGGTCTGCTCGCGCACTTCCATCAGGGCCAAGCCGCCACGGTTGTAGTAGGTGTCGTTGTCCTTGTTGATAGCGTGCCTAGGCACCGGGCATTTGCGCCTGCGGGCATTCCACGTGGCAGCGCTCGCGGTCGGCCAGTGTCGTGCCGAAACGCACCGCGCTCAGGCAGCCGCCCCACACGCACCCGGTGTCCAGCCCGAGGACGTCAGCCCGGTCCAGCCAGCCCAACGTGGACCAGTGGCCAAAGGCGATCAGTGTGTTCAGCGTGCGACGTCCGGGTGCGTCAAACCACGGCACCAGCCCTGGAGGCGCCTCGGAGGCGCTTTCGGTGCTCTCGAAATCCATACGGCCCTCGGGTGAGCAAAAGCGCATGCGCGTGAGCGCATTCACGATCACGCGCAGGCGGTCCGTTCCCTGAAGCTCCGGGCTCCACAGGTCGGGAGAATTCCCGTACATCTGCTGCAGAAAACCGGCGAACTCCCGGCTTTGCAGGACGGCTTCGACTTCGCCGGCATATGCCAACGTCTCCTCTGCCGTCCATTGTGGCAACACGCCGGCATGCACCATCAGCAGGTCGCCGCCGCCATGGTGCACACGCCGCGCCAGCGGCTGGTGCCTCAGCCATTCGAGCATCTCGTCCCGATCCGGCGCCAGCAGGATGCCCTGCAGCGTGTCACGCCGCGACGGTCGGCGCGTGCCGTAGGCGGCAGCGAGCAGGTGCAAATCATGGTTGCCCAGTAGGGGCCGCACGCTGTCCCCGAGGGTGATGCATCGGCGCAGCACCGCGGCGGAGTCCGGGCCGCGGTTCACCAGATCACCCAGCACGTACAACGTGTCCCGGCTGGGCGAGAAACCAATGGTGGCGAGCAGGCGTTCAAAGGCGTCGTCGCAACCCTGGATGTCGCCCACACAATATAGAGCCATATTCTTAGAACAGAGTCAGGAGAAGCGGCGATTGTGCTCGCCAACTGGGTGGAATCGGTGGTTATTTGAAGGGCTATGCGACGCTGGCAAAGTGCTGCGCAAACCAGAAACGTTGGTAACTAGTTGAATCAAATCACCATTTTGGTGCAAGCAATGATACGGGTGCATTGGTGTACCTGCGCGAGAAAAGGTTCCTTGAGTGTGTCCATGGGAGGTAGTGATCTGGGCTGGGGTTGTTTGTTGCTTTTTTATGCGGCCAATTGCCATGAACTTGTAACGGGATTGGGTTTAGGACTTTATAATCCGCGTGCCCATTAATCCTTAACGCTCCATACCTCCATGACCGTCAGCTACAAAGAACTGTTGAAACAGCGTGAAGCCCTTGAGCAGCAAATCACCGAGGCGCGACGCCGTGAATTGACGGCTGCTATCTCGCAGGTGCGCGAACTGGTGGCGGAATATGGCCTGGCGCAGCAGGATGTGTTCCCTGCAGGCCGCACGGGCCGCGTTTCTGCAACCAGTGGAACCAAGGTCGCGCCCAAATACCGCGACCCCGCCACGGGCCAGACCTGGACGGGCCGCGGCAAGGCGCCGAAATGGATTCAAAACGAAGACCGCGAGAAGTTCGCTATTTGAACACCACGTGGCGGCGCGGCTCGGCGCAATTCTCCGGGCCGACCTAACCGCTGTTTTGCGTGTGATTTGAAGAACCCGCTGGGGCGTGGCCTTGGCGGGTTTTGTCGCTTATGAAGGGTGCAGTATTCGTGGCGCGGTGCGCGGCAATATGGTGGGCGCGTCAAAGGGCCCCGCTGATGACAGACACTCGGCAAAGTGGCCCACGCACCGATTAACGGATACGGTGCAGGAGCGGTGTACCGGTGCTTCCTGGCCGCGCGGCGACCGCAGGACGCGTATTCATTTAAACCCGATTGCCCCAGCGTGGGGTCAAGGTATTTCGCGATGCGTTGGCTCTGCAGTGCGGCGCTGCCAAAATGGGCTCTGTCGTTACCCACAGGAGTTCTTGTATGGCAGCCTCCCGCAACCCCGGTCACGCTTTTGCTTCCACGCTCGCTACGTTTGCCACGGCAGCGGGAAAGAGCGGCAAGTTCTTTTCGCTGCCTGCGCTGGCGCGCCAGTTTCCGGGAGTGAACCGGCTGCCGGTGTCCCTGCGCATCGTGCTGGAATCCGTACTGCGCAATTGCGATGGCCGCCGCATCACTGCAGAGCATGTGGAGCAGTTGGCTCGCTGGGCGCCCAATGCGCCGCGCAAGGACGAGATTCCGTTCGTGGTGTCGCGCGTCGTGCTGCAGGATTTCACGGGCGTGCCGCTGCTGGCCGATTTGGCCGCGATGCGCAGCGTGGCCCAGCGCCTGGGCCACAACCCCCGCAAGATCGAGCCGCTGGTGCCTGTGGACCTGGTAGTGGACCACTCCATCATGGTGGACTACTACGGCACGAAGAAGGCCCTCGACCTGAACATGAAGCTGGAATTCCAGCGCAACCGCGAGCGCTATGAGTTCATGAAGTGGGGCATGCAGGCCTTCAGCACTTTTGGTGTGGTGCCTCCGGGCTTTGGCATCGTGCACCAGGTGAACCTGGAATACCTGGCGCGCGGCGTGCACCGCACGGCCGACGGCGTGTACTACCCCGACACCCTGGTCGGCACCGACAGCCACACCACCATGATCAACGGCATCGGCGTCGTGGGCTGGGGCGTGGGCGGCATCGAGGCCGAAGCCGCCATGCTGGGCCAGCCGCTGTACTTCCTCACGCCCGACGTGGTGGGCATGGAGCTCACCGGGCGGCTGCGCGAGGGCGTCACGGCCACCGACCTGGTGCTCACCGTGACCGAGCTGCTGCGCCGCCACAAGGTGGTGGGCAAGTTCGTGGAGTTCTTCGGCGAGGGCACGCGCACGCTCTCCGTGCCCGACCGCGCCACCATCGGCAATATGGCGCCCGAGTACGGCGCGACCATGGGCTTTTTCCCGGTCGACGAGAAGACCGTCGATTACCTGCGCGGCACGGGCCGCACGGCGGCCGAGATCGAGGCCTTCGAGGCCTACTTCAAGGCGCAGAACATGTTCGGCGTGCCCCGGGCGGGCGAGATCGATTACTCCGAGGTTGTCACGCTGGACCTGTCCACCGTCACGCCCAGCCTGGCCGGCCCCAAGCGCCCGCAGGACCGCATCGAGCTGGGGCAGGTCAAGCAGCAGTTCACCACCCTGTTCAGCCAGCCCGTGGCCGCCAACGGCTTCAACCAGCCGGCCGAGCGCCTGGGCCAGCGCTACCGCGTGGGCTGCGGCGTGGGCGATGCGGCCGCCGAGGCGCAGCAGCCCCAGCCCGGCGCGGCGCGCAATGTGGTCGAGATGGTAGGCAACCGCCCCGCGCGCGCCGCCGCGCAGGCGCCGCACCCGGCCCCGCAGGTGTGCGCCGTGCCCGAAGACGCTGCACAGGCGCTCACCGTGGGCCACGGCGACGTGCTGATCGCCGCCATCACGAGCTGCACCAACACCTCCAACCCCAGCGTGCTGCTTGCCGCGGGCCTGCTGGCCCAGAAGGCGGTGCAGGCCGGGCTCAAGGTGCAGCCGCACATCAAGACCTCGCTGGCGCCGGGCTCGCGCATCGTGACCGAGTACCTCAGCGAGACCGGCCTGCTGCCCTACCTCGAAAAGCTGGGCTTTGCCGTGGCGGGCTATGGCTGCACGACCTGCATCGGCAACGCGGGCGACCTCACGCCCGAGCTCAACGAGGCCATCACCGCCAACGACCTGGTCTGCGCGGCCGTGCTCTCGGGCAACCGCAATTTCGAGGCGCGCATCCACCCCAACCTCAAAGCCAACTTCCTGGCCAGCCCGCCGCTGGTGGTGGCCTATGCGATCGCGGGCACGGTGCTCAAGGACCTCATGACCGAACCGGTCGGCAAGGGCAAGGGCGGGCGCGACGTGTACTTGGGCGACATCTGGCCCAGCAGCGACGAGATCCATGCGCTCATGAAGTACGCCATGAACGGCAAGGCCTTCAAGGAGAACTACGCCAAGGTCAAGACCGACCCCGGAGCCCTGTGGAACAAGATCCGCGGGGTGGACGGAGACGTCTATGTGTGGCCCGGCAGCACCTACATCGCGGAGCCGCCATTCTTTGCGGATTTTGCTCTCGATTCAGTAGCTGCCAGCGATGGTAAACAGGGCGCTGCAGGCCAAAAAACCTCGGAATCCGTGATGGGTGCCCGCATCATGGCGCTGTTCGGTGACTCCATCACCACGGACCACATCTCTCCCGCAGGCTCCATCCCGGAAACCTCTCCCGCCGGCCAGTGGCTGCTGCAGCACGGGGTGGCCAAGCCCGACTTCAACAGCTACGGCGCGCGCCGCGGCAACCACGAAGTGATGATGCGCGGCACCTTTGCCAACGTGCGCATCAAGAACCTCATGATCCCGCCGCTGGCCGACGGCTCGCGCGAGGAGGGGGGCGTCACCATCTTTCAGGGCGAGGGACCGATGCAGGGCCAGAAGATGTTCATCTTCGACGCCGCGATGCACTACATCGCCAACAAGACGCCCACGGTGATCTTCGCGGGGGAGGAATACGGTACCGGCTCCAGCCGGGACTGGGCGGCCAAGGGCACCCAGTTGCTGGGCATCAAGGCGGTGGTGGCGCGCAGCTTCGAGCGCATCCACCGCTCCAACCTCGTGGGCATGGGGGTGCTGCCGCTGCAGCTGCGCGGCAACGACTCGTGGCAGAGCCTGGGCCTGCAAGGCGACGAGGTGATCGACGTGATTCCAGACCCCGCGCTCACACCGCAAAGCGAGGCGCGCCTGGTCATCCGCCGTGCGGATGGTTCCTGCCAGGAAGTGGCCGTCACCCTGCGCATCGATACACCCATCGAGGTGGACTATTACCGTGCGGGCGGCATCCTGCCGTATGTACTGCGGCAGTTGCTGAGCGCGTGATCCCATCTCTTAGGACGCGGTGCTGCGGTCCCAGGCGGTGCGATCTGGTCTGCGCGCCGTGGGATTGCGCCATGCCTGGTGCACCGCTGATAGCAGGGTGGCTGCCGGTGGGCGGACAATCGGTCCATGCAGAAACAAGTCTTGATCGCAGGCGGTGGCATCGGAGGATTGGCTGCCGCCCTGGGTAGCTCGCGTGCCGGGTGGGAAGTGCGCCTCTTCGAGCGTGCCGCGGAGTTCACCGAGGTGGGCGCCGGCGTGCAGATCGGCCCGAACGTGGTGCGCCGGCTGCAGGCCTGCGGCCTGCAGAGCGCGCTGCAGGCCGTGGCCGCCTTCCCCGAGCGTCTGCAGGTGCGCAGTGCGCTCACCGGCGCTGAGTTGGCGGCGCTGCGCCTGGGCAACACCGCCATCGAGCGCTACGGCGCCGCCTACGCCACCATCCACCGTGCGGACCTGCACGGCCTGCTGCTCGATGCATTGCGCGAGCGCACTGGTGTGCACCTGAACCTGGGCCATTCCATCGTGCACCATGCGCAAGACGGTGGCGTGGTCACCGTGCGCGTAACGCGCCACGGCCCGGCAAGCGCCAGCGAGGGCGGTGCGCAAGATCTGCTGATCGAAGGCGATGCGCTCATCGGCGCCGACGGCCTGCGCAGCGGCACGCGCATGCGTTTGCTGGGTGAGACGCCCACGCGAGTCTCCGGCCACCTGGCCTACCGCGCCGTGGTGCGCCAGGACGCGCTGCCCCAGGCGCTGCGCAGCCAGCAGGTGACCGCCTGGCTGGGGCCGCGCCTGCACGTGGTGCAGTACCCGCTGCGCCGTGGCGAATTGCTGAACGTGGTGGCCATCCGCCACGGGCAGCCGCCGGCCGACCTCGATTCCTGGGACCATGGCGCCAACGCGGCCGATCTGGAGGCCGCGCTGGCCCGCACCTGCACGCCGCTGCAGGACTTGATTCGCGCCGTGCCCCAGGCGGGCAGTGGCTGGCGCCTGTGGCCGCTGCTGGACCGCCCGCCCGTCGCCGGCCCGCAAGAGATGGTGCAGGGGGTGGTGGCGTTGCTGGGCGACGCGGCGCACCCCATGCGGCCCTACCTGGCGCAAGGCGCCGGCATGGCCATCGAGGACGCAGCCGAGCTGCAGCGCGCCCTGGCCATGCACGACCTGGAAGTGCCGCTGCGCCTGCGCCGTTACGCGCTCAACCGCTGGCAGCGCAACGCGCGCGTGCAGGAGCGCTCGCGGCGCAACGGGCGCATCTTCCATGCCACGGGCCTCGTGCGCTGGGGGCGCGACACGGCGTTGCGGCTGCTGGGAGAGCGGCTGCTGGACGTGCCCTGGCTCTACCGGGGCGACGGCTCCAGCGCCAGCTCGCTGTGAACGTGCGCTGGGGCAGTTGGCATGTGACGCTATTTAATTGATAGCTGTTTGCGCTTATCCTGTAAGCGATAACGGCAGATTTGACTGCTATCTTTCACCCTGCGGCGGATGCGGCAGCAGCCGAAACGCCAGCGCCGCCAACGCGAGCAGCACGGCGATGCTGGCCATCACTGCCAGGTAAGGGTCCGTCCCCCCGCGCTTGGCAAGGGACGCGACCAGCCCCGTGAGCCACTGCATGGCCGCCACACCCAGGAACATGGCCATGGTGAACACCGCCATGGCCCGCCCGGTGAGCGCCGCCGGGTAGGCCGCGCGCACGTCCGCGTACTGCAGCACGATGAAGCCCGACAGCAGCCCCACGGCCAGCATGCAGGCGACGTCCAGCAGGGCGGAGTGCGGCAGTACCATGGCCGCGAACAGGACCGCCATGGCCAGGGTGCAGGTCACGATCCAGCGGCGGCGCCGGGCGGGGCCGGGGTCGATGCGGCCGAACAGCATCGGCCCGCACAGCGCCACCACCGACAGGGCCAACGCCACGTTGCCGCTTTGCACCAGCGAGAAACCGTGGCGCTCGATCAGCATGGGCCCCAGCCACAGGCCGCGCAGGGAGATGAGCGCCGCATAGGTCACCGCGCCCAGCACCACGATGCCCCAGGTGTGCGGCACGGCGAACAGCGCGGCGAAGCGCAGCACCGCCTCGCGCACGGACTCGCGCGGGGCCTCCTGCTGCGCCGGCGCGGCGACGGGCTCATGCACGCTGCGCCAGATCCACAGCCAAGCCGCCAGCGCCAGCGCCGCCAGCACCACGAAGCCCGCGCGCCAGGACCACTGCTGCACCAGCCAGGCCAGCGGCGTGCCGGTGAACAGCATGCCCAGCGTACCCAGCGCCATCGCCATGCCCGACATCGCCGCGAAGCGCTGCGGCGCGAAATGCCGTGCAATGAACACCGTGCACACCAGGAAGGCCGGCGCGCAGCCCACGCCGATCAGCGCCTGGCCCAGCAGCAGCGCGCCGTAGCCCGGCGCCAGCGCCGACAGCAGCGCCCCCGCGATACACAGCGGAAACGCCGCCAGGATCGTGCGGCGCACGCCATACAGGTCGATGCCGATGCCCATGAAGAGCTGCATGGCGCCAAAGGCGAAATGGAAGGCGCCCGCGAATACCCCCAGCGCTTGCGGCGACAGCCCGAAGTCCGCCTGCAGCGGCGCGGCCATGATGGCGGCCACGGTGCGAAAGGCCGAGCTCAATGCGAAGCCCGAGGTCAGCGCCACCAGCATCAGCAGGGCGGCGCGCGGCGCCATGGCGATGGGGGCGGGTGGAAGCGGCGCGGCGGAGGGGGCGTTGGGCATGGGGCCCGAGGCTACACCGGACGCGGCGCGCGTGCAGGCGCGTGCGCACCGGCCCGCGCTTACATGGCCTTGAACAGCGGCGCATACAGTCGGCTCACCGCCAGCCGCTCAGGCCGGCCCCGCAACTGCAGATGCATCCGGCCCGCTTCGTCGCGCACGGCACTGGCGATGGCGGCGGCACGCACCAGCGTGCCCCGGTGCACCTGCCAGAAGTCGGCCGGATCGAGCTGCCCGGCCAGTTCCTTGAGTGGCGTGCGGATCAGGTATTCACGCTCGGCGGTGAGCACACGCACGTACTTGTCGGCCGCCTCAAAGTACACGACCTCCTGCACAGGCACGAGGTGGATCTGCGTGCCGCTGCTGGCCTGGATCATGCGCAGTGGCGCGCCGCCGCCCGCTGGGGGCCGCACCGATCCGCCCAGCCCTGGGGCCTGCGCCAAAGCGCGCAACTGGGTCAGCGCTTGCTCCAGCGCCGGCAGCGCGCCAGGGGCGGCGCGCTGTGCCAGCAGTTGCTGCAGCCGCTGCACCGTCTGGCGCAGCCGCGCGGGCTGCACGGGTTTGAGGAGGTAGCCCACCGCCTGGGCTTCAAAGGCCTGTACGGCGTATTGGTCGTAGGCGGTGACGAAGACCAGCGCGGGAAAGGCTGCGGTATCGGGCCAGGCATCGGCCAGCTCTGCTGCCGCCTCCAGGCCGCTCTGGCCGGGCATGCGGATGTCCAGCAGCAGCACGTCGGGGCGCAGCGGCCAGCAGCGGCTCATCCTCGGCAATCAGGGCTCGGGGGAATGTCGAGTGCATGGTGCTTCAAGGGAAAAGTGATGATGCAGGCCGTGCCCTGTGCGCTAGCAGCTATCAATTCGAGAGTGCCAGCGTCGCCGTACAGGGTGGCGAGGCGCTCGCGCACCTACTGCAGGCCAAAGCGCGCGGTGGTCGTGCCCGCGGTGCCCGCGGGTGGTGTGTCGCGCAGGCCCGCGCCGGTGTCACGCACGGCCAGCTGCACGCGCGCCGCCGGGGTGCCGCCCTGCAGCAGCGCGGCCTGTACGTGGATGTGGCCACCCTGCACCTGTGGCTCCAGGCCGTGGCGGATGGCGTTCTCCACCAGCGGCTGCAGCAGCAAGGGCGGGACGGGCACGTTGCGCAAAGCCTCGGGCAGTTCCAGGGTGTAGTCCAGGCGCGGGCCCATGCGTACGGCCATGAGGGCCAGGTAGTCCTGCAGCCGCTCGAACTCGTCGGCCAATGGGTGCAGCGCGGCGCGCGATGCGCCCAGGGTGGCGCGCAGGTAGGCGATGAAGTGGTCCAGCATCTCCTGGGCGCGCGGCGGATCCGTGGCCACCAGCACGCGCAGGTTGGCCAGGGTGTTGAACATCATGTGCGGCTCCAGCTGCGTTTCCAGCAGCTTCAGGCGTGCCTCGGCCGCGTCACGCTGTACCTGGGCCACGCGCGCCTGCAGAAAGCGCGCCTTGCCCCGGCTGTGGAAGAAAAACGAGATGGATGCGCTGGCCGCGATGGTGACGACCAGGGTGGACACGGCCTCGTGCCCGCGCAGCCAGGCCAGGTCGCCCAATGCGCCGCCGTTGTACAGGTGTCCCACCACCGAGCCGGAGACAAAGCCCATGGCCGTGCCCGCAAAGATGAGTACCGCTCCCCATGGCCGCCGCGGCCACGGAATGGCGCTGTGGCGTGTGAGCGCCATGCGCCCCAGGTCCACCGTGAACCAGCTCACCAGGCCGATGGTGAGCGAATACACCAGGTTCGCATCCCAGGGCGTGGATCTCGCCAGCGTGACGCCCAGCGCCACCAAACAGCAGAACGCCGCCGTGGTCAGCAGCCGGCAGAGGAAGGCGATGGGGTGGTTGACGCTCATGGAACAGGCGGGGTGCGAGCCATTGTGCTGCAGGGCCGGCCCGTCATTGCGGTGCCGAGTCGTTGTGGCCGCTGCGCTCGCGTGCCAGCGCCGCCCGCTCGCGTGCGACAAGCGCTTCGCGCCAGTGGGCTCCGGGCAGGGCCAGCCACACGACCGCCCCATGCAGCAGCAGGCCCAGGCCCCAACCGAGAGCGGGGTAGGGTGTCCAAGTCCGCCCCTGCATCAGCGCCAGGCCCGCCAGCGCCAGCTGAACGGTGAGGTAGACGCCCGCGTGCAACAGCCAGCCCAGCTTGGCGCCCGCGCGCCGCCGGGCCAGGCGGTCGAGGGTATCCGGGCGGTTCGGGGAATGAAGAGAGTGATGCATGGCGCGTCTCCAGACGGGGTACTGCACCCCGTTGCCGTACTGTGCAAGGAGAGGGGGCCCACCAAACAGTGCATTGCGACGAACGGCAGCCGCGTGGCGCGGGCGGTTGCCTGGCGGGCGCGAGCGGAGCCGTTCTGGCGTATGGCCCGGCAGGACACAGGGCGTGACACCCGTGTCACGCCGCACGGGGCTGATAATCCGCGCTTTGCTTTTCCGCTGTCAGGACGCTTGCGTGGACACTCTCTTGCTGCTCAAGGCCGCCATCATGGGCGTGGTCGAAGGGCTGACCGAATTCCTCCCCATCTCTTCCACCGGCCACCTGATCCTGGCCGGGTCGCTGCTCGGGTTTGACGATGCCAAGGCCAAGGTCTTCGACATCGCCATCCAGACCGGCGCCATTTTCGCGGTCATTCTGGTCTATTGGCAGCGCATCCGCGCGACGCTGGTGGCGCTGCCCACCGAGCGGCAGGCGCGTCGTTTCGCCTTGAACGTGCTGATCGGCTTCCTCCCGGCCGTGCTGCTGGGCCTGTTGCTGGGCAAGGCCATCAAGGCGCATCTGTTCACGCCGGTGGTGGTGGCCAGCACCTTCATTCTGGGCGGCTTCGTCATCCTCTGGGCCGAGCGGCGCCAGCAGGCCGCCGTGCGCATCCATGCCGTGGACGACATGACGCCGCTGGACGCGCTGAAGGTCGGCCTGGTGCAGTGCCTGGCCATGGTGCCCGGCACCAGCCGCAGCGGTGCCACCATCATCGGCGGCATGCTGCTGGGGCTGTCGCGCAAGGCGGCCACCGACTATTCGTTCTTTCTCGCCATCCCCACGCTGATCGGCGCAGGCGTCTACAGCCTCTACAAGGAGCGCGCGCTGCTGTCGGCGGCCGACATTCCGCTGTTTGCCGTAGGACTGGTGTTTTCGTTCATCAGCGCCTGGCTGTGCGTGCGCTGGCTGCTGCGCTACATCAGCTTGCACAGCTTCGTGCCGTTCGCCTGGTATCGCATCGCGTTTGGCCTGGTGGTGCTGGCCACGGCATGGAGCGGCCTGGTGACCTGGGCCGAATAGCCGCGTCAGGACGACGCCAGCGCCAGGTCCCCCTTGTTGCGGCGCACGCAGAACTTGCCCCGCTGCTTGCCGCTGTACATGGCGGCATCCGCCAGGCGGATGAGGGTGCCGGCGTCGCAGGCGTCGTCGGGCGCGAGTGCGTAGCCGATCGTCAACCCCACGCGGATCTCGACGCCCTGCACGTAAAACGGCGTCAGGAAGGATTCCAGCAGTGCGATCCCGAGATCGTGCGCCTGCATCACGCTGGGCAGCTGCTGGGCCATGACGACGAATTCGTCCCCGCCCAGCCGTGCGATCAGGTCGGCGTGGCGCAACTGGGCGCGCAGCCGCTGCGCCACGGCCACCAGCAGCCGGTCGCCCACGGCGTGCCCATGCTGATCGTTGACGGGTTTGAAGCCGTCCAGGTCCAGCATAAACACGGCCAGCAGCCGGTCGGCTTGCGCATGGGGCAGCGCGGCGCCCAGGGCTGCGTCCAGGCCGCGCCGGTTGGGCAGGCCGGTGAGGGGGTCGGTGCGGGCCAGCGACATGAGCGCATCGCGCTCCCGGCTGGCGTCTTGCACTGCGTCACGCAGGCGTGCGTGGCGCAGGCCCAGCATGCGCATGAACAGCAGCATGTTGACCACGGCTGCAATCTGGAAGAGGTGCATGGGCCAGAATCGGGCGGGGAGCTCCCCATGCACCAGCAGAGCGAGCGCGACGGCGGTGCCGATATAGACTAGCCATGCGAGCAGCAGCGTGTGCCCCACGGGGTCGTTCTCGTGCATGCGCCGCGCGGCCACGGGCAGGCTGACCAACGCCGGCAGCGGCCCCAGAAGTGCCAGCGTGGCGAGGGTCGCGGGCGTGTTCAAAACGTTTGACAGGAACGCGGCGCAGAGCAGGACGGACAGCGCGGCTCCTCCCTGCATGGTGCGCAGAAATCGACCGGGCCGGTTGTCGCGCGCCAGCGAGTGCCCCATGAACAGGAAGGCGCCGATCACCGCGATGCAGACGAACAGCGGGCCGGCGTGCTGCTGCATCCAGGGGTGGTGCCCCCAGATGAACAGGGTGCCGATGCCAAAGAAGTGGATGGAAAACCCCGCGCTGCCCAGCACCAGCAGCGCGTAGTAGGCGAACACCTTTTCCCGTAGCGCAACGGCCTGCAGCAGACCGTAGATGAACAGGCACAGCGCCAGGCCCACGAACAGGCCCTGCAGCATCTGCTCGCGCAGCATGGGCGCAGCCATGTCTCGCCAGGTGCCGATGCGCAGCGGGACAATCATTCCGCCCATTGTGCGCACGCGCACCAGCAGCTCGTAAGTGCGTTCGTGCTCCAGCGCCAGAACCACCGCGGGGGTGCGCCAATCCAGCGCGTGGGGGCTGGGCTGCTGCAGGTTGCCCAGGGCGTGATGCTGCAGCACCTCGCCGTCCGCCACCAGATAGACGTCGAGTTCGTTCAGCAGCGGGAAGTCCACATTGATGACCCAGGGCCCTGCGCGCGCCTGGGGGACCAGTGTCGCCTTCAGCCACACGGCATCCGGGCGCACGCCCAGTGAACCGCCGCGCGTCGCAGGTGCCACGAACTCCGTGGGCGTGGCCAGTATCTCCTGCACCGTGCGTGCCAGCGTGGGGTCGGAGCGCATGCACAGGTGGGCCCACAGATCCACGGGGCCCCTGCCCGGCTCCAGCACTGTGGCTCTGCAGGCCTGCGCCGGGCCGGGGTGCAGCGCGCCGAGCAGGCACAGCATTCCGCCCAGCACCGCGCGCAGCCGCACGCCGCCAGGCAAGATTCCGCACCAGAGCAACAGCAAAAGCCGCATCGCACCCTCCGCAGGAGGTTCAAATGTATCACCGCGTAACGACTGCGGTGTGAGCGGATAGAGGGCAAGTCGCCGCGGGCTGCCGCGGGCTGTTGCGGACTGCCCGTGTCAGGAATCCGCGATATGGGCCAGGTTCAGCAGCGCGGCTTCGATCGCCGCGGCCGTGGCGCGGGGCTGCTCCATGGGAAAGAGGTGACTGCCGTCCAGCATCGTCACGCGGCCCTGGGTGATACGCTGGGTCATCGCCATGCCGACCTGGCGCATCTCGGCGGAATCGCGCCCGCCGATGAAGGCGGCCGGGCAGCGCAGCGGATGCGCGTGCAGCAGCCGGGCCAGGTTGTGGGGCAGGGTGTTGTAGATCTGGGTTTCCACCGCGCGGTCAAAGGCCAGCACGCGCTTGCCGTCCTGGTCCTGCAGGCCGTGTGTCACGTAGTCCCGCAGCACGCGCGGGTCCCAGTGGGCGAAGGCCTTCTTGCGGCGAAAGTGCTCCAGCGCCTCCTCGTTGCTGGACCAGCTGTTGCGCCGCGCGCGGCTCACGCGCCCGGGCGAGACGGCGCCCACCACCTGCGTCTGCTTGGCGACCCCCAGGGCACTGGCGCGCCAGCCGCCGATGAGGGGCGAGTCGATCAGCACCACGCCCCGTGCCAGCTCGGGGTGGCGCGCGGCGGCCATCACGCTCAGGAAGCCCCCGAGCGAATGGCCCACCAGGAAGGCCTGTTCGCCGCTGCGTTGCTGCTGCTCGGCGGCAAAGTCCGCCAGGTGCTGCACCAGGTGGGGCCAGTTGTTGCTGACGGGGTATTTCTCGTCATGGCCATAGCGTTCGATGGCGCTGACGCGAAAGCCGCGCTCGCGCAGGTCATCGAACAGCACGCGGTAGGTGCCGGCGGGAAAGCTGTTGGCGTGGGAGAAAACGATGCAGGCCATGGAACGGTTCACACGAGCTTGTCGCGCGGTGTGGTGATCTTCTTGATGGGCCGGCTGCGCAGGGGCTCCACGCGGATGGGCACTTCGGTGACGCCGCCGTTCCAGGCCGGGTCCTCGATGCTGTCGAACACCTGGCGCAGCTTCTCGCCCCAGCTGTCGTGCAGCATGCGGAAGTAGGGGTTGTGCTCGTCGATGCACACGATCTTGTCGGTGGCGAGGCGCCCCTCCTCGTATACCACGAGGTCCAGCGGCAGGCCGACCGAGAGGTTGGACTTGAGCGTGCTGTCCATGGACACCAGCGCGCACTTGGCCGCCTCGCTCAGCGGCGTGTGGGGCGTGATCACGCGGTCCAGCACGGGCTTGCCGTACTTGGACTCGCCCACCTGGAAGTACGGCGTCTCGGCCGTGGCCTCGATGAAGTTGCCTGCCGAATACACCTGGAACAGGCGCATGCCCTCGCCCTTGATTTGGCCGCCCAGCAGCAGGGAGACGTTGAAGTCCACCCCCGCGCGCTGCAGTGCGGCGCCGTCGCGCTCGTACACGCGGCGCACCGCCGAGCCCAGCACGCGCGCCACGTCGAACATGCTGGTGGCGTTCCACAGCGTGATGGGCGTGCTGTCGCCGGGCTCCTGGATCTGCTCGACCTGCAGGATTTCGCGCACCGACTGCGAGATGCTCAGGTTGCCGGCCGACAGCAGCACCATGAAGCGGTCACCAGCCTGCTCGTAGACCATCATCTTGCGAAAGGAACTGATCTGGTCCAGCCCGGCGTTGGTGCGCGAGTCGGACAGGAACACCAGGCCGGCGTTGAGCTTGATGGCGACGCAGTACGTCATGGGATGGGCAGTGAAGGCGAAGAGGGCGAGTGTAGGGCGCTTTGCCGGGCGGCCGTGTCGCGGCTGCGGCGCTGCGGCGGGCGCAGGGCGGGCATGCTCATGAGGTTGTATTTGCTACCATAAACATAGCAGCTAGCGCTTTACTGGTAAGCGCTAGAGCCTTATTTTATTCAAAACCGGGCGTGCTCAGCCGCTTGAGCTGGTAGAGCGCGTCCAGCGCCTCGCGGGGCGACAGCTGGTCCGGGTGGATCTGCGCCAGGGCGGATTCCACGGGGCTCACGGTCGCCACCTCGGGCGCGGGCGGCGGAGCGAACAGGTCCACCTGCAGCTCATCCTCGCCCGCGCGTTCTTCCAGCGCGGCGAGCGTGTGGCGCGCGTGGTGCAGCACGGCGGCGGGCACCCCCGCCAGCTTCGCCACCTGGATGCCGTAGCTGCGGCTGGCGGGGCCGGGCTGGATCTCGTGCAGGAAGACGATGTCGTGGCCGGACTCGGTGGCGCCCACGTGCACGTTCACCGCGTGCGGGTGGCGCGCCGCTAGTTCGGTCAGCTCGAAGTAATGCGTGGCGAACAGCGTGAACGCGCGGGTCTTGTCATGCAGATGGGTGGCGATGCCGCTGGCCAGCGCCAACCCGTCGAAGGTGCTGGTGCCCCGGCCGATCTCGTCCATCAGCACCAGGCTGTGCGGCGTGGCGGCGTGCAGGATCTGCGCCGCCTCGGTCATCTCCAGCATGAAGGTGGACTGGGCATTGGCCAGGTCGTCGGCCGCGCCGATGCGGGTGTGGATCGCGTCGATGGGGCCCAGCCGGCAGGCCGCGGCCGGCACGTGGCTGCCCATGCTCGCCAGCAGCACGATCAGGGCGACCTGCCGCATGTAGGTGGACTTACCGCCCATGTTGGGGCCGGTGATGATCTGCATGCGCGCGTTGGCGTGCAGGCGCGTGTGGTTGGGGATGAAGGCGCCGCTCGATGTTTCGGCCAGCCGGGCCTCCACCACGGGGTGGCGGCCCGCCTCGATGTCGATGCAGGGCTCGTTGACGAATTGCGGTGCGCACCAGTTGAGCGTGAGCGAGCGCTCGGCCAGCGTGCACAGCACGTCCAGCGTGGCCAGCGCCTGCGCCAGCCGCGTGAGCCGCGGCACGTGGGGCTGGAGCTGGTCGAGCACCTGCTCGTAGAGCCACTTCTCGCGCGCCAGGCCGCGCTCCTGCGCCGACAGGGCCTTGTCCTCGAAGCTCTTCAGCTCGGGCGTGATGAAGCGCTCGGCGTTCTTGAGCGTCTGGCGGCGGCGGTAGTCGCCCGGCACCTTGTCCACGTGGCTGCTGGTGACCTCGATGTAGAAGCCGTGCACCTTGTTGAACTGCACGCGCAGGTTCGGGATGCCGGTGCGCGCCTTCTCGCGCGTCTCCAGGTCGAGCAGGAAGTCGTCGCAGTTGTTCTGTATGGCGCGCAGCTCGTCGAGCTCGGCGTCGAAGCCCGGGGCGATCACGCCGCCGTCGCGCACCAGGGCGGCGGGCTCCTCCAGGATGGCGGCGCGCAGCAGCGCCGTGCATTCCGCCGGGGGCTGCAGGTCGTTGAATATTTCAGCCAAAAAGGCCTCTGGCGCTTGACTGGACTGCGCCAGCAGCTCTGATTTCTGTAGTGTGCTGCACAGCGCCACCAGCTCGCGCGGGCGCACCTGGCGCAGCGCGATGCGGGCGGTGATGCGCTCCACGTCGCTCACGCCCTTGAGCGCGCCGCGCAGCAGCTGCCATGGGCCCTGGCCGCCGCCGGTGCCGCGCAGGGCCTGGGTGGCGGCCAGGCGCCGGCGCGCGTCGCCGCGGTCGCGCCGCGGCTCCAGCAGCCAGGTCTTGAGCAGGCGGCTGCCCATGCCGGTCATGCAGGTGTCCAGCAGCGAGAACAGCGTGGGCGCGTCCTCGCCGCGCAGGGTCTTCACCAGTTCCAGGTTGCGCCGCGTGGCCAGGGGCAGGTGGATCAGTTCGTCGCTTTGCTGTACGCGCACGCCGTGCACATGGGTGAGTGCGCGGCCCTGCGTGTGCTCGGCGTACTGCAGCAGCGCGGCGGCGGCGGCGTGGGCGTGGGGCAGGCCCTCGGCATTCCAGGCCTGCAGGCTGGCCGCGCCGAGCTGCTCCAGCAGCTTGCGCTCGCCCAGGGCACCATCGAACTGCCAGTCGGGCCGCAGGCTCATGGGGCAGGTGAACACGCCGCCCTGGCGCAACTGGGTCAGTTGTTCTTCAAAGCGCTGGGTGATGCCCGCGCTGTAGATCACCTCGCTGGGGGCAATGCGTGCGAGCCAGGTGCCCACGTCGGCCTGTGCACATTCGGCCAGCTGCACCACACCCTGGGTGACGGAGAGCCACGCCAGGCCGCAGCGCGCACGCGCGCCCTGGTGCACGGCCAGCAGCATGGACTCGCTCTTGTCGGACAACAGTTCGCTATCGGTGAGCGTCCCGGGGGTGACCACACGCACCACCTTGCGCTCCACGGGGCCCTTGGCGGCGCCCACTTCGCCCACCTGCTCGGCAATGGCGACCGACTCGCCCATCTTGATGAGGCGGCCCAGGTAGTTCTCCAGCGCATGAAAGGGCACGCCTGCCATGGTCACCGGCTGGCCGGCCGACTGGCCGCGTTGGGTGAGGGTGATGTCCAGCAGGCGCGCGGCCTTCTCGGCATCGGCGTAGAAAAGCTCGTAGAAGTCGCCCATGCGGTACAGCAGCAGCGTGTCGGGGTGCTGGGCCTTCAGGGCCAGGTACTGCGCCATCATGGGGGTGTGGTTCGAGAAGTCGGCCTCGTCGGGGCGCGGGGTGGGCGCGGGTTTCCCGGTCATCTGCGTGCGTGTTCCTTGGGTGCGGACGAAAGTGGCAAGGCGCGCGATGCGCCAGGATTGGTGCGGGCCCTAGGCCGGCTGCGGGCCGGGGCGGCCGTCTTCCACCACGAACCGGGCCAGAGTGTACGCGGCGCTGCCGGCATCCAGCGGGTCGCGCAGGGCGCGCAGCGTGGTGGTCCAGCGCGTGGGCGTGATGTCGCACAGGCCGTAGCCGCGCTCCTCGCAGCGGGCCAGCAGTACATGGGGGTTGTGGCGGGCGATGGCATCCACCTTCTCCTGCGTGGTGCCGGCGCGCGAGGAGATCGACGTGCCGCAGAACTCGCTGGCCAGGATGCGCGGCGCACCGTGGGCATGCGGCCCGTGTGGCGCCATCACGTTGCAAACATAGTTCTGGTGGATGTCGCCGCCCAGCAGCACCGTGTTGCGCGGCGGGTGCTGCGCCAGCGCCTGCAGCAGGCGGTTGCGCGCGGCGGGGTAGCCGTCCCAGCTGTCGGTGGACTGCAGGCCCGAGGGATAGCGGCGTGGCGAGAACAGGGTCTGCTGCGCCAGTACGCTCCAGCGCGTAGCTTGGTTGCGCGCATCGGCTGCCAAGCCCGCGTGCAGCCACTGCTCCTGTTCCCAGCCGAGGAAGCTGCGGTGGCTGTCCAGGATTTCGGGGCAGGCGTCGGGCCGCACCGCGCCGGTCGCACCCTTGCCCGGCGTGCGGCAGGCCTGCAGGTCGCGGTACTGGCGTGTGTCCAGCATGTGCAGCCGCGCCAGGCGCCCCCAGAGCAGGCGGCGGTGGATCTGCAATTGATGGAAGCCGGAGCCGGCCAGCGTGGATGCGCGCATCGGCATGTGTTCATAGAAGGCCTGCCACGCGGCGCTGCGCAGCGGCAGCCATTCGGCGCGCTCGCCTCGGCCCAGGCCAGCGGCGTAATCGTTCTGTACCTCGTGGTCGTCCCAGGTCACCGCCCACGGGGCGCAGGCGTGCGCGGCCTGCAAGGCGGGGTCGCTCTTGTGCAGGGCGTAGCGGTCGCGGTAGTCCTGCAGGTTGCGAGGCAGGCGCAGCGGGTGCACGCGGGCCAAGCCCGTGGCGTCCTGTGGGCTGGGATATTCGTAGATGTAGTCGCCCAGGAACAGCACCAAGTCGGGCTGGTCCGCGCAGGCATGCCGCCAGGCGGCGTAGTGGCCGTGCTCCCACCGCTGGCAGGAGGCGAACACCAGTCGCAGGCGCCCGGGCAGCGCATCCGGCGCGGGTGCGGTGCGGGTGCGGCCGACGGGGCTGGTGGCGTCACCCAGCATGAAGCGGTAGTGGTACCAGCGGTCGGGGCGCAGGCCGGCCACCTCCACATGCACGCTGTGGCCCAGTTCAGGCAGCGCCATCGCCGTGCCGCGCTGCACGATGTGGCGAAACTGCGCGTCGTCGGCCAGTTCCCAGCGTACGGTCAGGGGGCCGGCCCAGGGTGCGTGGGCGCCGGCCAGGTCCGCGGGCGGAAGCACGCGGGTCCAGAGGACCACGCCGTCGTGTACTGGGTCGCCGCTGGCCACACCCAGACCAAAGGGGTCGTGCCGCACGGCGGCCTGGGCCCAGGCCCAGCGGGGTAACTGCGTGGCCATGCCGGCCCAGGCGGCCTGACGCAGCAGTGTGCGGCGGGAGATGTCAAGCGAAGGCGGGTGCACGGGACATCGCACAAGGGGTCCAGGCGTCAGGCAGCAACCACGCGGTTTTTGCCGGTGCGCTTGGCCAGGTACATGCCCTGGTCGGCGCGGCGGATCGCGTCGGCGCTGCCTTCTTCGCCCTCCACCTGGGCCACACCGGCGCTGAAGGTGATGAGCACCCGCTCCTGGTCTTTGAGGAAGTAGCGCGTGGTCAGCTCGCGTTGCAGGCGTTCCATGGCCTTCACGCCTTCCGCCAGTTCGGTGTCGGGCAGGATGATGACGAATTCCTCGCCGCCATAGCGCGCCAACTGGTCCTGCGGTCGCATCACCTCGCGGGTGACCTGCGCCAGATGCACCAGTGCCGCGTCGCCGGCGGTGTGGCCCAGGCGGTCATTGATGGACTTGAAGTTGTCCACGTCCAGCAGCGCCACGCACAGCGGCGCGTCCTGGCGGCGCGCACGCGCGACCTCGCGCTCCATGGCCTCGGCAAAGCCCTTGCGGTTGAGCGAGCCCGTCAACGGGTCGTGGCGCGCCTGGGCGCTCGCGCGGTCCAGCTCCTGGCGCAGGTGGTCGATTTCGGCGTGCTTGGCCTCGGTGCGCTCGCGCAGTTCCTGCAGTTCGCCGCGCGTCACCCGGCTGCTCAGCGCCATGGCGCGCGTGGCGGCCATGACTTCCTCCAGCAGCGGCATGATGTCCTGCAGCTGCGTGGCCTGGCTGATGCGCTCGGCGCAATCCTCCATCTTGGCGTTGTAGGCGCTGCTGGATTCATCCATCTGCGCCAGGCGCTCGATGAACGTGGCCAGCAGTTCGCGCATCTGCATCTGCGCGTGAACGGTGCGTTCCTTGGCCTCAGTCTGCTTGAAGATGACGTCCTTGAGACGTCGCTGCACGTCGTCCAGCCGGCGCAGCGTGAGCGGCGGGGTGGAGGCCGCAAGCAGTGCCTCGGCCTGGCCGTGCAGCCACTCGTCGTCCATGCTCAGGGCGGCAATGTTCTCGAACACCAGGCGCAGCAGGCTGAGCAAGCTCAGCCGGATGGCGGCTTGGTCTTCCGCCGCGAAAGACAGGCGGTAGCTGAAGTTGCCGAGCATCAGCTCGGCGGTGGAGACGGGTGGGTCGGGCTCGCGCAGGAAGGTGCTCAATTGCGCAGCCAGCTCATGCACGCGGGCATCGTCCTCACCCAGCGCCGGCAGGGTGTTGTCCACCAGCCGCGCCAGATTCTGCGCCAGTGCCAGCGGCAGGTGGTCAATCCGGGTGCTCGCGGGCTCGGGCGCGGCCACGGGCGAGAGTCCCAGGTTGGCGTATCCCACCAACACGTTTTGCAAAACGCCCCAGTCCTGCTGGGTGATGGCGGTTTCCAACAGGCCCAGCAACCGCTTCTGCGCCGGGGTCTGGCCGGGGATCACCCGCGAGATCTGCCGCAGCTGGGCGCTGGGAAACGCCGGCGCGCTGGTGGTGCCGGCCACTTCGTCATAGAGGGCCTGGTAGTGGTCGGGCGTGGGAGGAAGCCGGCGCGTAGCGAGTAGCTTGAGCGTCTCGCGGGCAATTTCAGAAGGGGATTTTGCGGAGGCCATCTGCAGGGACGCAGGAAGATGCAAACAGCCAAAAGTGTGACAGAGTGCAGCCCGCTTGGATAGCAGGCCGGGTCAAGCCATGTGTAAAGCGTGTCAGTTGACCAGAACCAGTTTGCCGATCACCGCACGTGCGCCCATGTGGGCAAACGCGGCGGGTAGCTGTGACATGGGCATGGTTCGGTCGATGGCTGGCCTGATCTTGCCCTGCGCATACCACTGGAGCAGGGTGCCCATCATCGAAGCATTGGCCTGGGGCTCGCGCTTGGCGAATTCGCCCCAGAACACGCCGACGACCGAAGCACCCTTGAGCAGTGGCAGATTCAACGGCAATGAAGGGATGGGGCCCGATGCGAAGCCGACCACCAGATAGCGGCCTCGCCAGGCGATGGAGCGAAATGCGGGCTCTGCCAGTGCGCCGCCCACCGGGTCGTAGATGACGTCCGGTCCCCGCCCATCGGTCAGTGACTTGGCGGCGTCGCGCAGGTCCTCCACGCTGTAATTGATCACGGCATCGGCGCCCAGCTTCAGGCACACGTCGCATTTTTCGTCCGTGGAGGCGGCGGCGATCACGCGCGCTCCCTTGGCCTTGGCGATCTGAATCGCGGCGGTGCCCACGCCGCCAGCCGCGCCCAGCACCAGCACAGTCTCGCCAGCCTGGAGCTGGCCCCGGTCCAG
Source organism: Diaphorobacter sp. MNS-0 (assembly GCF_019602835.1). Taxonomy (NCBI): domain Bacteria; kingdom Pseudomonadati; phylum Pseudomonadota; class Betaproteobacteria; order Burkholderiales; family Comamonadaceae; genus Diaphorobacter; species Diaphorobacter sp. MNS-0. The sequence goes on from NZ_CP080761.1 coordinate 1,240,577, forward strand.
CAGGGCGTGGTAGGAGGTTGCATAAGTCATGATGAATGCCGCCGCATCCACATGGCCAAAGCCGTCCGGCAGGGGTATACAGCGTGCGGCCGGGGCGATGGTGTGCGTGGCGAAACCACCCGTGCCGCTGAGACAGGCCACGTTTTGACCCACCTGCAGATGGCTGACGCCGTCGCCCACGGCCTGCACGACGCCCGCGAACTCAGAGCCGGGCACGAAAGGCAGGGGGGGCTTGATCTGGTACTTGTTCTGCACCATCAGCAGGTCGGGAAAATTCAGGCTTGCCGCGCGGATCTCGACGAGGACCTCGCCTGCCTTGGGAGCCGGGTCGGGCAGTTCTGTCCAGGCCAGGGCCTCGACGCCGATGGGGTTGGTGCAGAGCCAGGCGTGCATGAATGTCTCCTTGGTCGCTACGAATCTGTTGGGCGGGCATCATAGGGGCCGCCTCGGAGGCTGGGTTGTCCCTTGCGTGACCAGCGACAGCGTGTGTGCGCGCTCCTACAATGCCAGCCGTTCCGCCTTCCAGACCATGAAAATCCTCATCTCCAACGACGACGGCTACCAGGCGCCTGGCATCGTGGCGCTGCATGACGCCCTTAAGACCATTGCTGATGTGGAAGTGGTGGCTCCCGAACACAACAATAGCGCTAAGTCGAACGCCCTGACGCTGCATTCGCCGTTGTATGTGCAAACCGCGCACAACGGCTTTCGCTATGTCAATGGCACGCCTGCCGATTGCGTGCACATTGCGCTGACGGGCCTGCTGGGTTACCGGCCCGATCTGGTGGTCTCCGGCATCAACAACGGCGCCAACATGGGCGACGACACAATTTATTCCGGCACGGTGGGTGCTGCGATGGAAGGCTATCTTTTCGGGATCCCGTCCATCGCCTTTTCGCAGGTGGACAAGGGGTGGGGCGAGATCGAGTCGGCTGCGCGCAAGGCGCGCGAGATCGTTCAGCAGATGGATCGCCAAAACCTGGTCGGCGAAGCCCCCTGGCTGTTGAATGTCAACATTCCCAATATGCCGTATGACGCATTGCGGCCCTTGCGCATGTGCCGCCTGGGCCGGCGCCATGCGGCAGAGCGTGTCATTGAGCAGCAGAGCCCGCGTGGGGAACTGATGTACTGGATCGGTGGCGCTGGCGCCGCCAAGGACGCGGCGGAGGGCACCGATTTTCATGCCACGGCGCACGGCCATGTATCCGTCACGCCATTGAAGGTGGACCTGACCGATTACGACGGACTGGGGTATTGGGCGCAGACGGTGGCCCGTCTCGTACCAGCGCAGGCGTCCGGCGAGGTGGCTTGATGCAGCGGCGGCCAGGTTTTCCTGCGCGGATCGACTGGCGCCAACCCGGTGCACCCACCGCGGCGCCACCGGTAGGCGCGCGCCGCGAGGTGCAGCCGCCCACGCCGCACGGCGTGGGGCTGGACTCCGCTGCCGTGCGCGCACGCATGGTGCAGCGACTCGCAGCCTCGGGCATCTCGGCGGGGGCGGTTCTTCAGGCCATGGGAATGATTGAGCGGCATCGTTTTGTCGACACCGCCTTGGCCAACCAAGCCTATGAGGACACCAGTCTGCCCATCGGACTGGGTCAGACCATTTCCAAACCCAGCGTGGTAGCACGCATGATCGAATTGTTGCTAGGGGCCGAGTGCGCGCGCGGAAATGGAATGGGCCGGGTACTGGAGATCGGCACGGGCTGCGGCTATCAGGCAGCGGTGCTGTCGCGTGTCTCGCGCGAGGTGTATACCGTTGAACGCTTGCGCGCGTTGCATGAAAAGGCGCGAGACCACTTGCGCCCGCTACGCCTGGCCAATGTGCACCTGATCCTGGGCGATGGAATGCTGGGTTACCCCAGCGGCGCGCCCTATGCGGGCATCATTGCCGCGGCGGGGGGAGATAGCCTTCCCGCCGCGTGGTGCGAGCAACTTGCCGTGGGTGGCCGGCTGGTCGCCCCACTGGCGGGCGCCGACGGCCAACAGATGCTGCTGGTCGTTGATAAAACTGCGCAAGGCTTGAAGCAGGGCATTCTGGAAGCCGTGCATTTCGTCCCCCTAAAATCGGGGATCGCCTGAAGGATTTGCTTATGTTGGTATCGCGTAGTCTTGTGGTTTGGGGAGTTGCCGTGCTGGCTGGCGGTTTGCTGGCGGGGTGCAGCACCCCGATCAACAGGGCTCCCGTGGAAGATCGCGGCACCTTTGCCGCGAGCAGCGGCACGACGGGGTCCGCCGGGGCCGTGCCTGAGGTCAAGCCCTTGCCTGGTGCTGAGAACGCGGGCAAGCCTGGCTACTACACCGTGAAGCCAGGCGACACGCTGATTCGCATTGGCCTGGAAAACGGGCAAAGTTGGAAAGACATCGCGCGCTGGAACAACCTGGAAAACGCCAACCTTATCGAGGTGGGCCAGGTGCTGCGTGTGGTGCCCCCTGTTGCGGCTGCGGCGACTGCGGTGGCATCTGACACCGGTGTGGTCACCCGCCCCGTCACGTCTTCGCCCTTGGCTGCAGCATCGGCTGCGAGCGCACCCAAGCCGTCGGCATCGGCGGCGTCTACGCCGGCTGCGGTGGCCCCGGCAGCGGCACCCAGCGCGCCGGCGGTGGCCACCGCGCCGGCCGCAGCCGCTGCAACGGATGACGTCAACTTCATCTGGCCCTCGTCGGGCAGCCTGTTGGCGGGATTCGACGAGGTGCGTAACAAGGGCTACGACATTGGCGGTAAGGCAGGCGATCCGGTGCTCGCCGCTGCCGATGGGCGTGTGGTGTACGCCGGGGCTGGGCTTCGCGGCTATGGCAACCTGGTGATCTTGAAACACAACAACACCTATCTCACGGCCTATGCGCACAACCAGACGCTGCTGGTGAAGGAAGACCAGAACGTGCGCCGGGGGCAAAAGATTGCCGAGATGGGAAGCACGGACGCGGATCGTGTGAAACTGCATTTCGAAATCCGGCGCCAGGGCAAGCCTGTGGACCCCGCCCGCTACCTCCCCTCCCGTTGAGCGCGCCGGCTTCCATGGGAGAGGCGTCCTGGCTGGAGGATGCTGATCCGGCAGAGACAGGTGGGAGTCAGGCGGACGAGTTTGAGGCGGAACTGCGGGAGGTCGTCGTGGGCGCCGAGCAGCATGCTCAGCGGCTGGACAAGGCACTCGCGGAACTGGTCCCAGAGTTTTCCCGCAGTTATCTACAGCAGTTGCTGCTCCAGGGCTGCATACGCCTGAATGGGCGGGAGGTACAGAAGCCCGCGTCCAGGGTCAAGGCCGGGGACCGCATCGCGGTCGAGATGCGCCCTACGCAGCAGAGCCAGGCTTTTCGGCCCGAGCAATGGCCATTGGATGTGGTGTATGAGGATGAGCACATCCTCGTGATCCACAAGCCTGCGGGGCTGGTGGTGCATCCCGCGCCCGGCAATTGGAGCGGCACGTTGCTGAACGCCTTGCTTGGCCGGGATGCGCAGGCGATGCAGGTGCCGCGTGCGGGCATCGTCCATCGACTGGACAAGGACACCAGTGGCCTCATGGTCGTTGCGCGCAGCCGGTCGGCCATGGATGCACTGGTCCGCATGATCGCTGCGCGCGAGGTCAGCCGCCAGTATGTGGCGCTGGGGTGGGGCGGCTGGACGGGGGCCGCACATCGATCGGTGCATGCCCCGATCGGTCGTGACCCGCGCAATCGCCTGCGGATGGCGGTGGTCGATCTGGCGCAGCATCCAGGCAAGGAAGCCCGCACCGATTTCGACCTGATAGATGCCAACGAGGAGGTGTGCCTCGTGCGTTGTACGCTGCACACGGGGCGAACGCACCAGATCCGCGTGCATATGGCATCCATGCGTCATCCCTTGGTGGCAGATGCACTGTACGGCGGCGCGCTGGCCGGGCCTATGCATCGACAGGCGCTGCATGCATTCCGGCTGGCGTTTGTACACCCGGTCACTGGCGCTGCCCTGGAGTTCCACGCGCCGCTGCCGGAAGACATGGCGCAGGCGCTGGATTTTTGGGGGCTGCGCTACAATCGTTCCTGACGGCTGTTCTGCCGTGAACCGCCGGCCAGCATGAGCTACCGGCCCCGTGAAGGCGCATTGCCACGCTCTGCTTTCTGCGCCGCAATATCTCCAACCCAAGGCGCAGCCTCCCGTTTGATGCGAGGCTGCCTTTCCAGGGACTGTTGGACCATGAATTCGGTGGACGCCAAACGGGTTCTTGAAACCGCGTTGATCTGTGCCCCGCAGCCTGTATCGATCCGTGACTTGCGGACATTGTTCGATGACGCGCTGGGTTCCGATACAGTAAAGATGCTGCTGCTGGAACTGCAGCAGGACTGGGCCTTGCGAGGGGTGGAGTTGGTACAAGTGGCCACAGGTTGGCGTTTCCAGAGCCGGCCCGAGATGCGCGAATTTCTGGACCGGCTGCATCCTGAAAAGCCGCCCCGCTACACGCGAGCGACGCTGGAGACGCTGGCCATCATTGCGTACCGGCAGCCCGTAACCCGCGGGGACATCGAAGACATCCGCGGGGTGACGGTCAACAGCCTCATCATCAAACAACTGGAGGACCGCGGCTGGGTGGAGGTCATTGGCCACCGCGAGACAGTGGGCCGGCCTGCGTTGTTTGCCACCACACGGCAGTTCCTGGACGATTTAGGACTGCAATCACTGGATCAACTGCCTACGCTCGAAGACCCCGGCGTGCAGGTCAGCATGTTTGAAGCGCTGGGCGCCATTCAGGGGGCACCGCAGAGCGAAGACACTGCAGGGGTACCTGGGGACGGCGCGCAGGTGCCGGCCGTAGACGAAGTAGATATTGAAGATGCCCCTGATCTGGTAGTGGGCGCGACACACAGTGGTGCCGAAGAGGGGCCACGGGACATTGACATATGAATGATGAATCTCACAAGGATCCGGACTCCATGGGGGCGCGCTCGCCTTCGCCCGCATCGGAGGCTGCTGCGCCGCGCAGGCCCCGCAAGCGCAAGTCTGCGGAAGGCGCGCTTCAGGAGGATGCGGCAGTGCCGCAACTCAGTGCTGACGGTGCCCAATCGGACGTGAAAATGCAGGAAGTGCATGAGCAAGGCGCTGCTGTTGAGGTGCCACGACAGTCCAGCGGCCATGCTGCCAAGCGCGCGCCGAAGGGCGATGGCTATCAGTTTGCCGACGTGGTGTCGGGTCAGTTCGACGAGGATGAAGCCAACGCCGAGCTCGCCCCCGCCAAGCGGGTGCTGCTTCCCCAGCCAGAAACCCCCAAACTGCACAAGGTGCTTGCCCAGGCGGGCATGGGGTCTCGGCTGGAAATGGAGCAGCTCATCCTGGAAGGTCGTATTTCCGTCAACAACGAGCCGGCCCATATCGGGCAGCGCGTGCAGTTTGGGGACCAGATAAAGGTCAACGGCAAACCCATCCGCTTCCGTATTGCACCACCGCCGGTACGCGTGATTGCATACCACAAGCCAGTGGGCGAAGTGGTCACGCATGACGATCCGCAAAACCGCCCCACGGTGTTTCGCAAACTCCCCCGGCTGCAGCAGGGCAAATGGCAATCCGTCGGGCGGCTGGACCTGAATACCGAAGGTTTGTTGCTATTTACCAGTTCGGGGGAGCTTGCGAACAAGTTGATGCACCCCCGCTTCGGGCTGGAGCGTGAATATGCAGTCCGCGTGTTGGGTGCGTTGAGCACCGAGGAAAAGCAGCGCTTGCTGGAAGGCGTGCCGCTGGAGGATGGCATGGCTTCCTTTGGCTCCGTGGAAGACGGCGGTGGCGAGGGCGCCAACTGTTGGTACCGGGTCACCATCTCTGAAGGCCGTAACCGCGAGGTCCGCCGTATGTTCGAGGCGGTAGGGCATGCGGTGAGCCGGCTGATTCGGATTCGCTATGGGGCCATGATGCTGCCGCGCGGGCTCAAGCGCGGGGCGTGGCTGGAGCTTGATGAGCGCGACATTCGTGCCCTGATGCAGGCGGCAGGTGCGACGCTGGACGGTGGTGGTGCGCGCCCCACTAGTGGCCAGGGCAGGGGCGCCCGCAAAGGCGATCGTCGATCCGCGGGGCCGGGCAAGGCATCTGGCAGTGGGCGTGACAAGACGGGGGGGCGTGCGGGGCGATCGCCCTCACCGAATGCCCAGCCGGACCCGATGAAGACGTCGCTCGGCTATATCGGGGCCGACAGTTTCTCGCGCCATCGCCAACAGCAACGCAACAACGGGCCGCGCCGCGGCGGACGTTAGGGGATTGGCGTAAAGCTAAAATTGACGGTTTGCCTTCAGGGCAAAAATACCGCAACACCTCACTAGGAAAACCAACATGGCTATCGAACGCACCCTTTCCATCATCAAGCCGGACGCAGTTGCCAAGAACGTGATCGGCCAGATCTATGCGCGCTTTGAAGCCGCGGGCCTGAAGATTGCTGCTGCGCGCATGATCCACCTGTCGCGCGCCGAAGCCGAGCAGTTCTACGCAGTGCACAAGGAGCGCCCCTTCTTCAAGGATCTGGTGGACTTCATGATTTCCGGCCCCGTGATGGTGCAGGCCCTGGAGGGTGAGAACGCCGTCCTGAAGAACCGCGAACTCATGGGCGCGACCGACCCCAAGAAGGCTGCGCCCGGCACGATCCGCGCCGACTTCGCGGACAGCATCGACGCCAATGCGGTGCACGGCTCCGACGCTGCTGAAACCGCCCAGGTGGAAGTGGCCTTCTTCTTCCCCGGCCTGAACATCTACTCGCGCTAATGCAGTGGCTCCGCGTGCCGGGCGGTCCTGGTTTGGCCGCCCCCGCGCGGATGCGCTATGTGGGCGTGGGCATCCGTGAACGTTATGACCACGAACCTTCTGGATTTTGACCTGGACGGCCTGGCTGCTTTTTGCGAGCGGCTGGGAGAAAAACGTTTTCGGGCCACGCAACTGTTTCGCTGGATCCACCAGCGCGGTGCCAGCGATTTTGACCAGATGAGCGACCTGGCGAAATCGTTGCGCGAGAAGCTCAGGGGCTGCGCCCATGTGGCAGGGCTGCAAGCCATCAGCGAACATGTCTCTGCGGACGGCACGGTGAAGTGGCTGTTCGACGTGGGCGACGGCAACGCCGTGGAGACAGTCTTTATTCCTGAGGACGATCGCGGCACCTTGTGCATCTCCTCGCAGGCTGGATGCGCCGTAGGCTGTCGTTTTTGCTCCACCGGTCACCAGGGGTTCAGCCGCAATCTCACTACTGGCGAAATCCTGGCCCAGCTCTGGTACGCCGAGCACGCACTACGGCAGCGCCGCGGTGACGGTGAACGCGTGATTTCCAACGTGGTGATGATGGGAATGGGCGAGCCGCTGCAGAACTATGCTGCACTGGTGCCTGCGCTGCGAGTCATGCTCGATGACCATGGTTACGGCTTGTCGCGGCGTCGCGTAACCGTGTCTACCTCAGGCGTCGTGCCCATGATGGACCGCTTGGCGCAGGATTGTCCTGTGGCGCTCGCTGTTTCGCTGCATGCTCCCAATGACGTGTTGCGCGACAACCTCGTTCCCCTGAACCGCAAGTACCCGCTGCATGAACTCATGGCGGCGTGTCGGCGTTACTTGGACCACGCGCCGCGGGACTTCATCACTTTTGAATACTGCATGCTGGAAGGCGTGAACGATCAGCCAGAGCATGCGCGACAGTTGATTGACCTGGTGGGCCGCAAGGCGGCCGACGGCGGGGTGTCGTGCAAGTTCAATCTCATCCCCTTCAACCCGTTCCCGGCTTCCGGTCTGCGCCGATCTCCCCCGGCGGCTGTGACGGCTTTCGCACAATTGTTGAGTGACGCGGGTATCGTCACGACCGTTCGCAAGACGCGCGGTGACGATATTGATGCGGCATGCGGACAACTGGCTGGCGATGTGAAGGACCGAACACGGGTCAATGAACGCATGGCCAAGCTCAGGACCATCGAGATCAAGCCGGTCATCTGACGGCGTGGCGCAACAATTACGGGAGGCTTTCATGGCGAAGTGGCGGATCAATCACGGCGGGTGGCGGGCGATGGCGGCGATCGGCATTGCCGTTGTCGTCTCGGGCCTTGCCGGTTGTGCCCACCAAGGGGCCTCCGATGCCAATGGTGCCGTGGCGGAATCCGCGTCCGGCGGCGGCGAAGCCGACGTGCGTCGCCGTGCACGTATCCGGCTGGAGCTGGCTGCGAACTACCTGCAAATGGGGCAGACCACCGTGGCCATGGAGGAGGTGCGGCAGGCGATCACGACCGATCCCACGTATGCCGACGCCTACCACCTTCGCGGCTTGATATACATGAACATGGGCGACCTGGCGCTCGCGGAAGACAGCCTCAAGCGCGCCCAAGGCATGAAGCCTTCCGATCCAGACATCATGCACAACTATGGCTGGCTGCAGTGCCAGCGCCAGCAGTACGACGTCGCCAATCAGATGTTCGAGCGGGCGCTTGCCGTGCCGAGTTACAAGGCACGCAGCAAGACGCTGATGTCCCAGGGCCTGTGCTACCAGCGGGCGGGGCGTCTTGCAGAGGCCGAACAAGCGCTGAAGCAGGCCTATGAGATTGATGCGGGCAACCCGGCGGTGGGGTACCACTTGGCGGCCGTGCTGTTTGCGCGGGGCGAGGCCAAGCGGGCGCAGTTTTATGTCCGTCGCGTGAACAATGGCGAGTATGCCAATGCCGAGTCTTTGTGGTTGGGCGTGAAGATCGAACGCGTGCTCAAGGAGTTCGTGGCCATGCGCCAGTTGGGTGATCAATTGCGCAAGCGCTTCCCCAACGCAAAAGAAACCCTGGCATTCGAACGAGGGGCCTTCGATGAGTGAGCCCATGGGCGCCGCTGGGGGGATTGATCACCGGATGCAGGATCACGGCACTGAACCGGCGGGCGGCGTTACCGCGGGGCAGTTGCTGAGGCAACTGCGCGAATCCGCAGGGGTCCATGTTGATGTGCTGGCCGGAACGCTGAAGGTGCCCGCGAACAAACTGCATGCGCTGGAAGCGGACCAATACGACGCATTTCCCGACGCCGTCTTCATGCGGGCGTTGGCGTCGGGCGTCTGCCGGACCTTGAAGGCCGACGCGACGCCGGTGCTCGCATTGCTGCCCCAGAGCGGCCCCGTGCAGCTTGTGGTGGACAAGGGACTCAACGCGTCGTTCAAAGACCCTGGTCACCGGTTCATCAAGGGGGGAACGCTGGAGCGACCCAGATCGCGCATGATGGGCGTGACGGTTGCCGCGCTGTTGGCCGCCGCGGTGGCCATCGCCTTTCTCCCGAAGGGCAACGACAGTTTGCCGGTCGCCAGCAGTCCGGAGGCGGTAACACCGCCACAGCGCGCGCTCGAAGCCACGCAACTGGACCCGGTGACTGCTGCGGTGCCCTCAGAGTCCGTTGCCTCAGGGGGACAGGCCACTGTGCGGGCAGAGCCATCTTCTGCTGCGGTGGCCTCAGCGGCCCTCGCCGCATCGGCCCCCGCTGCGGCGGTGGAGCCGGCCCCATCCCAAGGCGGGACCAACGAGGCCGGAGTTGACGCCAAGGGCACCGAGGCTTCGGGCGTGCTGGTCATTCGCGCCCGGGGAGAATCCTGGATCCAGGTGCGCAACGCCGCGGGCGGCGTAGTGCTGCAGAAGATCCTGGCTGCGGGCGAGAGTGTTTCCGCGGCGGGCAGCCCTCCCTGGTCGGTCGTCATTGGCAAGGCGGATGCCACGGAGGTGGTTGTGCGCGGCCAGCCCATGGATCTGAATGCGATTGCGCGCGAGAACGTTGCGCGTTTCGAGGTGAAGTAAATGAATATCTCCGGCACAGCCGCACCGATCGCTATGGCACAGCCGCAGGCACGCCGCTCGCGGCAGGCACGCATCGTCTGGGGCAGCCGGGTGGTCACGGTGGGTGGCGGCGCACCGGTGCGGGTGCAGTCCATGACCAACACCGACACGGTGGATGCGATCGGCACGGCCATCCAGATCAAGGAACTGGCGCAAGCGGGCTCTGAGTTCGTTCGCATCACGGTGAACACGCCGGAGGCCGCAGCGGCCGTGCCCTACATCCGTGAGCAGCTGGACCGCATGGGCGAGACGGTGCCGCTGGTGGGCGACTTTCACTACAACGGCCACCGCCTGCTGACGGAATTTCCCGACTGCGCACAGGCATTGTCCAAGTACCGCATCAACCCGGGCAACGTGGGCAAGGGCGACAAGAAGGACAAGCAGTTCGGCCAGATGATCGAGGCAGCGGTGCGCTGGGACAAGGCCGTGCGCATCGGCGTGAACTGGGGCAGCCTGGACCAGGAGTTGCTGGCCGAGCTGATGGATGCGAACAGCCGCCGCACCCAGCCGTGGGATGCGCGCCAGGTCATGTACGAGGCGCTGATCACCTCCGCCATCGAATCGGCGAAACGCGCCGAGGAAATGGGCCTGAGCGGTGACCAGATCATCCTTTCGTGCAAGGTCAGCGGTGTGCAGGATCTGATCTCGGTGTACCGCGAACTCGCGCGCCGCTGCGACTATGCGCTGCACCTGGGTCTGACCGAGGCGGGCATGGGTATCAAGGGTATCGTGGCGTCGACCACCGCGCTTTCGATCCTGCTACAGGAAGGCATTGGCGACACTATCCGTGTGTCGCTGACTCCGCAGCCCGGCGAGGCGCGCACCCAGGAGGTGGTGGTGGCCTCCGAGATCCTGCAATCGCTGGGGCTGCGCGCGTTCGTGCCCAGCGTGACCGCATGCCCAGGCTGCGGCCGCACCACCAGCACCACATTCCAGGAACTGGCCAAGCAGATCGACGATTACCTGCGTGCGCAGATGCCCGTATGGCGGCTGCGCTATCCCGGCGTGGAAAAACTCAAGGTGGCCGTGATGGGCTGCATCGTCAACGGCCCGGGCGAGAGCAAACATGCCGACATCGGCATCAGCCTTCCCGGCACGGGCGAGGCGCCCGCCGCCCCGGTGTTCATCGACGGCGAAAAGGCCATGACCCTGCGGGGCGATGGCATCGCGCGAGAGTTCCAGGATATCGTTGAAGGCTACATTGCCCGGCGTTTCGGCAACGGCGCAGGCGCACAGTGAAGTGCGCGCAAGTTTGCTATAAATAATATAGCTTACAGCGCTTGATGGATAAGCGCTAGAGGCTGATTTGATTCAAAATCACAAACAATAGAACAAGATGCAGAAGCTGGTTGCCATCAAGGGCATGAACGACATTCTTCCGCCCGATTCGGCGCGCTGGGAATGGCTGGAGGACAAGGTGCGCACCCTCATGGCGCGCTACGCTTATCGCAACATCCGCACGCCCATCGTCGAGCCTACGCCGCTGTTCGTGCGCGGTCTGGGCGAAGTCACCGACATCGTCGAGAAGGAGATGTACTCCTTCGAGGACCGGCTCAACGGTGAACAGCTGACGCTGCGCCCCGAGGCAACGGCGGGGGTGGTGCGTGCGGTGGTAGAGCATTCCATGCTCTACGACGGCGGCAAGCGCCTGTACTACATGGGGCCGATGTTCCGGCATGAACGGCCACAGCGCGGCCGCTACCGCCAGTTCCACCAGATCGGTGCCGAGGCGCTGGGCTTTCCCGGCGCGGAAGCCGATGCCGAGATCATTCTGCTGGCGCATGCGCTGTGGGCGGAACTGGGGCTGGAGAACGTGCGGCTGGAATTGAACAGCCTGGGGCAGCCTGACGAGCGCCGCGCCCACCGCGCGGCGCTGATCGCATACCTGGAGCAGCACATGGATGTGCTCGACGAGGATGCGCGCCGCCGCCTGCACAGCAATCCGCTGCGCATTCTCGACACCAAGAACCCCGCGATGCAGGCGCTGGTGGAAGGCGCCCCGCGGCTCATCGACTTTCTAGGCGAGGCGTCGCTGCAGCATTTCGAGACCGTCAAGGCGATCCTGGATGCCAACGGCGTGGCCTGGAGCCTCAATCCCCGCCTGGTCCGCGGGATGGACTATTACAACCTCACGGTATTCGAGTTCGTGACGGACCAACTGGGCTCGCAGGGCACGATCTGCGGTGGGGGCCGTTACGACTACCTGATCGAGCAGATCGGCGGCAAGTCCGCTCCGGCCGTGGGCTGGGCGCTGGGGGTGGAGCGCGTGCTGGAGTTGCTCAAGGAGCAGGAGGCGCAAGTGGCCCGACCAGCTGCCGATGCCTATGCCGTAGTGCCCGACGCGTCAGCCCTGCCGGTGGTCATGGCTACCTTGCAGCGGCTGCGTGCGCAGGGGGTGTCGGTGCAGATGCACAGCTCCACCGCCGCAGGCGAGGGCATGGGCAGCATGAAATCCCAGTTCAAGAAGGCGGACGCCAGCGGCGCACGCTATGCACTGGTCTTCGGCGCCGACGAACTGGCCCGCGGGGCCGTGACCGTCAAGCCGCTGCGGGATAGCGGCGAGCAGGCGGAGCGCCCGCTGGCGGCGCTGGCCGAATGGGCGGCCACCCTACAATCCTCGCGCTGAACGGAACCACAACATGGCCAACAACTTCGACCTTCAAGAACAAGAACAGCTTGAGCAGATCAAGCACTTCTGGAACACGTGGGGCACGCCCATCACCTGGGTGTTGATTGTCATCATGGGGGGGCTTGCTGCCTGGAACGGCTACCGGCTGTGGCAGGGCCGCCAGGCCCAGCAGGCGACGGCACTGGCCGAGGCCGTGGAAATGGCCGTGCAGGCGGGTGACCTTGCGCGCGTGGAGCAAGCCGTGGGCGACTTGAAGTCGAGTTACGGCGGCACCGCGCAGGCGTGGCAGGCAGGCCTTCTGGCTGCCAAAACGCTGGCCGACGCTGGCAAGTGGGATGCCGCCAAAAGTACGTTGGCTTGGGTGGCCGAGAAAGCGTCTGATGAGGGTTACCAGGCCTTGGCCCGGCTGCGCCTGGCCAGCGTCCTGATCGAGCAAAAGGCCTACGACGAGGCCTCGGCGCAGCTGTCGGGGAAATTCCCCGCAGAGTTTGCTGCTACGGTCGCGGATCGCAAGGGTGATGTGTTCGCGTTGCAGGGCAAGAAGCAGGAAGCCATCGCCGAGTACCGCCGTGCCTACCAGGCTTTTGACGAGCGTGTGGAATACCGCCGCCTGGTGGAAGCCAAGCTCAACGCTTTGGGCGCACAGGTGGAGACGGTAGCCTCCGCTACGTCGGGGGGCGTGCAATGAGCCAGGCACGTAGTCATGCCATGAGGGCGCTGACCGGCGCCTCTTTGCTGGTGAGCCTGCTGGTGATGGGAGGTTGCTCGTTGTGGGGCGGCACGCCGAAGCCGAAGGCGGCGGAGCTCGGTCCCAACGTCCCTGTGCTGGGAGTGCGTCAGGCGTGGGTGTCCCAGATTGGGACGCAAGAAGGCCTTGAGCTCGACATACACGTGGAGGGCAGCGTGGTGACGGTGGCCTCTGCCAATGGCGATGTGGCGGCCATCGATGCTCGCACGGGGGGCGACGTATGGCGCACGCGCCTCAACCAGCCGCTTGCCTCGGGCGTGGGAAGTGATGGACGCTGGACGGCGGTGGTGTCGAAGGGCAATCAAGTTATCGCACTGGACGGCGGTCGGGAGATCTGGCGCAAGCCGTTGCCCGCCCAGGCTTATACGGCGCCGTTGGTCGCGGGCAAGCGCATCTTCGTGCTGGCGGCGGATCGCTCCATTTCCGCCTTCGACGCGGCGACTGGCTACCGGCTCTGGAGCCAGCAGCGGCCGGGTGAGCCCCTGGTCCTGCGCCAGGGCGGTGTGCTGATGGCCGTGGGTGACACCCTGGTTGCGGGGCTGTCCGGCCGTCTGGTCGGCTTCAATCCCGACAACGGCGTGGTGCGCTGGGAGGCGCCCTTGGCCAGCCCGCGCGGCACCAATGACGTCGAGCGGCTGGTGGAGATCGTTGGCCGTACGAGCCGTGTGGGCGATAGCCTGTGCGCGCGGGCTTTCCAGGCCTCGGTGGGCTGTATCGATGCATCCCGGGGGGCGGTCTCGTGGACGCAGCCCGCCAGCGGCGGCGTGGGCATCCACGGGGATGACACCATGCTGTTCGGCACGGAAAGCAACGGAACGGTGATCGCATGGCGGCGCACCGATGGGTCCCGCGCCTGGACATCGGACAGGCTGCAGTTCCGCAAGCTCACAGCGCCCTTGGTGCTGGGGCGTTCAGTGGTAGTGGGTGACGATACAGGGCTGGTGCACCTGCTGTCCCGTGAGGACGCCGCACCGCTCAACCGCCTGACGACCGATGGCTCGGCCATTGCGGCAGCCCCGGCGGTGGCGGGCGACACCTTGGTGGTGGTGACGCGCAAGGGTGGCGTCTACGGCTTCCGTCCGGACTGATAGGGATATAGGACACAGGATGAAGCCTGTCATCGCTTTGGTGGGGCGGCCCAATGTGGGCAAGTCCACCTTGTTCAACCGTTTGACCAAGTCGCGCGATGCGATCGTGGCCGACTTTGCCGGCCTCACGCGTGATCGCCACTATGGCAATGGGAGACAGGGCAAGCACGAGTACATCGTCATCGACACCGGGGGGTTCGAGCCCGATGCCTCCAGCGGCATCTACCGCGAGATGGCCAGGCAGACCCAGCAGGCCGTGGCGGAGGCCGATGTCGTGGTTTTTGTCGTGGACGTACGCGGTGGACTGTCCGCCCAGGACCACGACATTGCCAACTACCTTCGCCGCCTGGGCAAACCCTGCGTGTTGGCCGGCAACAAGGCCGAAGGCATGCAGGACAGCATGCATCTGGCCGAGTTCTATGAGTTGGGCTTGGGAGAGGTGCACCCCGTATCGGCGGCGCACGGCCAGGGTGTGCGCAGCCTGGTGGATCTCGCGCTGAAGCCGCTCGCGTTGCCCGAGATTGAGGAGGAGGATGCGGCGGCCGAGAAGAATGTCATCCGTCTTGCAGTGGCAGGGCGCCCCAACGTGGGCAAGTCCACACTGATCAATACCTGGCTGGGCGAAGAGCGTTTGGTGGCTTTCGACATGCCCGGCACCACGCGCGATGCCATATCGGTGCCTTTCGAGCGCAACGGGCAGAAGTTCGAGTTGATCGACACGGCGGGCCTGCGACGCAAAGGCAAGGTGTTTGAAGCAATCGAGAAATTCTCGGTCGTGAAGACCCTGCAGGCCATCGAGTCAGCCAATGTCGTGCTGCTGCTGCTGGACGCCACGCAAGGAGTGACGGACCAGGACGCACATATTGCCGGCTACATCCTGGAGAGTGGTCGCGCCGTGGTGATCGCAGTGAACAAATGGGATGCGGTGGACGACTATGGCCGGCAGCAGCTGGAGCGTTCCATCGAAACGCGTCTGTCGTTTCTAAAGTTCGCGCCGTTGCACTTCATCTCCGCGAAGAAACGGCAGGGCATCGGGCCGCTGTGGTCATCCATCATCCAGGCGTACAAGTCTGCCAATCGCAAGATGCCTACGCCGGTGTTGACGCGCCTGCTGCAGGAGGCGGTGCAGTTCCAAAGCCCCAAGCGCTCGGGTATGTTCCGGCCCAAGATGCGCTATGCGCACCAGGGCGGCATGAATCCGCCGGTGATCGTGATCCACGGGAATTCGCTGGAGCATGTCACGGACGCCTACAAGCGCTTTCTTGAGGCGCGTTTTCGCAAAGAATTTGACCTCGTCGGTACGCCGCTGCGTATCGAAATGAAAACCTCCAGCAATCCTTATACGGACAAGCAGAACTCCTGAGCCCCTGGACGGCGTATGGCCGTCTGGGTGTGGTAAGGTGCTGGTTTACAACAACATTTTTGAACACGGAGAATATCGTGAGCAATAAAGGTCAGCTTCTTCAAGACCCCTTCCTGAACGCCTTGCGTCGGGAGCATGTGCCGGTTTCGATCTATTTGGTGAACGGCATCAAACTGCAGGGTCAAATCGAATCCTTCGATCAATACGTCGTGCTGCTGCGCAATACCGTGACGCAGATGGTGTACAAGCACGCTATTTCCACGATCGTGCCTGGTCGTGCCGTCAACTTCTCGACTGCGGAACCCGCCGCCGACGGGGACAACCAGTAAGCCCCTGCGGCAGTTCAAGGCTGCGCCACGGCGCAAGCATTGCGCATCCCAGGGCACGCAGCCTTGAGTTCCCATTCTTCTCCTGACACGAAATCCACGCCTGTTCTATTGGTAGGCGTGGATTTTGGTTTGCCCCATTTCGATGCCGAGCTCGAAGAGCTTGGCTTATTGGCCCAGACTGCAGGCTTGAATCCTGTCGCGCGGCTGACGTGCAAGCGAAAGACGCCTGATGCGGCGCTGTTCGTGGGTAGCGGCAAAGCGGATGAGATCCGCACTCTGGCGCAGATGCATGGCGCGAAGGAGGTGCTGTTCGACCAGGCGCTGAGTCCGGCGCAGCAGCGGAATCTGGAGCGAAGCCTGGAATTGCCCGTCAATGATCGCACGCTGCTCATTCTGGAGATCTTTGCCCAGCGCGCCCGCAGCCACGAGGGTAAGCTGCAGGTGGAGTTGGCGCGTTTGCAGTACTTGAGCACTCGACTTGTGCGGCGCTGGTCGCACTTGGAGCGTCAACGCGGGGGGATCGGTACACGGGGCGGACCGGGCGAAACACAAATTGAGCTCGACCGTCGCATGATCAGCGAAGCCATTAAGCGCACGCGGGAGCGCCTGGTCAAGGTCAAGCGCCAACGGGCGACCCAGCGGCGGCAGCGGCAGCGGCGCGATACATTCAATATCTCGCTGGTGGGCTACACGAACGCGGGCAAATCCACGCTGTTCAATGCACTGGTGAAGGCGCGAGCCTACGCGGCGGACCAATTGTTCGCCACGCTGGACACCACCACGCGTCATCTTTATTTGGGCGAAGCCGCGGGTTCGGTGTCCCTGTCCGATACCGTGGGCTTCATTCGTGATCTGCCGCACGGGCTGGTGGATGCGTTTCAGGCCACGTTGCAGGAGGCCGTGGACGCGGATCTGCTCCTGCATGTGGTCGATGCCGCCAACCCCGCCTTTCCCGAGCAGATTGCACAGGTGCAACTGGTTCTTGGTGAGATTGGCGCCGCCGATATTCCACAACTCTTGGTATTCAACAAATTGGATGCCCTCACGCCCGAAGTGCGTCCTAACGTGCGGCAAGATACCTATGAACTGGATGGGCGGCCTGTACCGCGGATTTTTGTCAGTGCCGGCCTTGGCGAAGGGGTGGCTGACTTGCGGCAGTTATTGGCAGACATGGTTCAGAAGTCACTTTCGTCGGGCATGCCCCCTGAGACGGTGGCTGAATTGAAGGGCGAGTGGGACTGATTGGGCACAATGCTGGTGTTCTATTGCTATTGAGAGTACGAGAATTCGCGCATGAACCTTCTTAACCGGGCCTCTCGCTGGGCCGTGCTGCCTGAGCGTATTCGGGGGATGTTCAATCTCAACGATCCTCGTTGGGGCCGTGGGGACGATAAGGGCGAGGGTGGGCAGCGCCCTGATTCGGAGCGCCCTTCTCCGGATAACTCACAGCGTCCACGTGGACGTGACCAAAATCCTTCGGGACAGCCGCCGGACCTGGATGAGTTGTGGCGTGATCTGAACCGCAAGCTGGGTGGGTTGTTTGGCGGCGGCGGGTCGCGTGGTCCCGCTTCTGGTGGCGGCAATGGTGGTTTCCAGCCAGACATGAAGAACGCGGGAGTTGGCGTGGGATTGATCGCCGCCATAGCGGTGCTGATCTGGCTGGGCACTGGCTTTTTCATCGTGCAAGAAGGCCAGCAAGCGGTGATCACCCAGTTCGGCAAGTACAAGAGCACGGTCAACGCCGGCTTCAATTGGCGTCTGCCTTACCCCATTCAGCGCCATGAACTGGTGTTCGTGACCCAGATCCGGTCTGCTGATGTGGGGCGGGATAGCGTCATCAAGAGCACGGGACTGCGTGAGTCCGCCATGCTGACCGAAGACGAGAACATCGTCGAAATCAAGTTCGCAGTGCAATATCGTTTGAATGACGCGCGTGCGTGGCTGTTCGAGAGCCGCAATCCGGCCGAAGCCGTGGTTCAGGCGGCAGAGACGGCGGTGCGCGAAGTCGTGGGCAAAATGCGCATGGATACCGCCTTGGCGGAAGAGCGGGACCAGATTGCTCCGCGCGTGCGCAATCTGATGCAGACCATCCTGGACCGATACAAGGTCGGCGTGGAAGTCGTTGGCATCAACCTGCAGCAAGGGGGGGTGCGCCCTCCTGAGCAAGTACAGGCGGCTTTTGATGACGTGCTCAAGGCGGGCCAGGAGCGGGAGCGCGCTAAGAACGAAGCCCAGGCTTATGCCAATGATGTGGTTCCGCGTGCCACGGGGACGGCGTCCCGCTTGATCGAGGAGGCGGCAGCCTACAAGGCGCGCATCGTGGCGCAGGCGCAGGGTGACACACAGCGGTTCAGCGCCGTCCTTGCTGAATACCAGAAGGCGCCGCAGGTGACGCGAGACCGCATGTATCTGGAGAGCATGCAGCAGATTTACGGCAATGTGACCAAGGTACTGGTGGAGTCGCGGCAAGGATCCAACTTGCTGTACCTGCCGTTGGACAAGATCATGCAGAGCGTTTCACAGCAGACTTCGGCGGCTGCGGCGACCGATACGCCGCCAGCGACAGTCCCTCCTGCCGCGACCTCTCAATTCCCCGGCGATTCTCGGTTGCGTGATGCCAACCGTTCGCGCGAACGTGAGTCCCGATAGGAGAGCCGTGTGAACAGAATCGGATTTATCGCATCGACAGTTCTGCTGTTGCTGGCATTGCTCAGCTCGATGGTGTTCGTCGTCGACCAACGCCAGTTTGGCGTGGTGTACGCGTTGGGGCAGATCAAGGAAGTCATCACGGAACCAGGCTTGAATTTCAAGCTACCCCCACCTTTCCAAAACGTTCGCTACATCGACAAGCGTCTGCTCACGCTGGACAGTTCAGACACCGAGTCGATGCTGACAGCCGAGAAGCAGCGCGTGGTGATCGATTGGTATGTGCGCTGGCGCATTACCGACCCATCCGAGTACATCCGCAATGTGGGACTGGACGAGAACGCAGGTGCACTGCAGCTCAATCGGGTGGTCCGCAATGCATTTCAGGAAGAAGTCAACCGTCGCACCGTCAAGGAGCTGCTGTCGCTCAAGCGCGATGCGCTGATGTCCGACGTGAAACGGGAAGTGCTGGAAGCTGTGCGTGGCTCCAAGCCTTGGGGTGTCGATGTCGTGGACGTGCGCATCACGCGGGTCGACTACGTAGAAGCGATCACGGAGTCCGTCTATAGACGCATGGAAGCGGAACGCAAGCGCGTTGCGAATGAACTGCGCTCCACGGGCGCGGCGGAGGGGGAGAAGATTCGCGCAGACGCAGACCGGCAGCGCGAGATCACCATTGCCAATGCCTACCGCGACGCTCAGAAAATCAAGGGCGAGGGTGATGCGGAAGCTGCGCGTCTGTATGCGGAGGCATTCGGCCGTGATCCTCAATTTGCACAGTTCTACCGGAGCCTCGAAGCTTACAAGGCGAGCTTCAACCGCAAGGGCGATGTCATGGTGCTGGATCCGGCGAACTCTGAATTTTTCAAGGTATTCAGAGGCGGGACGGGCAATGCATCTGCAGGCCCCCGCCGCTGATGAGCGACTGATGGCGGTGGTCGGCTTCCATGAACGGGTTCTGGATCGCGTTGGGTTGGGTGCTGGTCATCGAAGGGCTGCTGCCCTTCGTGTCACCTGGTGGTTGGCGCCGCATGTTCACGCAGCTTTTGCAATTGCGTGACGGCCAGATTCGATTTTGCGCGCTGCTGGGGCTGATCGCTGGCGGCGCCATTCTGCTGCTCACGTAGCCTGGCCGCTTTGGGTCCCGGGGTGGGGCTTATCCATGCCGGTAGAATCAACGTTTTAACAGCCTGCCCCATCCCATGTCTGCCTGGGTCCTGCCGGATCATATTGCCGATGTCTTGCCTTCCGAGGCGCGGCACATTGAAGAACTTCGCCGCGGACTGCTCGATACGGCACGCAGTTACGGTTATGAGTTGGTGATGCCTCCTTTGCTGGAGCATCTGGAATCACTGTTGACGGGCACTGGCGAGGCGCTGGACCTCCAAACGTTCAAATTGGTGGACCAACTCTCGGGTCGATCTCTCGGCTTGAGGGCCGATACGACCCAACAGGTCGCACGCATTGATGCGCACCTGCTCAACCGGCAGGGGGTGGCGCGTCTATGCTATTGCGGCCCAGTACTGCACACGCGTCCCGATCGTCCGCATGCCACCCGGGAGCCCTTGCAGTTTGGAGCCGAGATCTACGGTCATCCAGGTATCGAGGCGGATATCGAAGCAGTGTTGCTGTCGTTGGAGTGCTTGCGCAGTGCCCACGTACAGGAGGTGAGCGTAGATCTGGCCGACGTCCGTATCGTGCGCAGTCTGCTTGCAGGACTTCCTGTCGGTATGCATCAGCTCGCCCAAGTCCACGGTGCGCTTGCTGCCAAAGATGCCAGCGAACTGGCGTCGTTGACACGCGATTTCCCGTCTGCATCGCGGGAAGGGTTGTTGGCACTGTTGCAGCTGTATGGCGATGCAGCAGTGCTGAATGAGGCCGAAAACTTGTTGAAGCCCTTTCCTGGTGCGCGCGAGGCGCTATCAGATTTGAGGGCGATTGCGGCACGAATGGACGGTGTGCGGGTCACATTTGATCTGGCAGATCTGCGGGGTTATGCCTATTACAGCGGCGCGCGTTTTGCGATTTATGCGCAGGGCGCCAGTGATGCGCTGGTGCGAGGCGGCCGCTATGACGAGGTCGGCGCGGTCTTCGGCCGTAACAGGCCAGCCGCAGGCTTTAGCTTGGACGTGAAGCAGCTGGTGGGTGTGGTGTCGGCTCCGTCATTGCGTGCGGCCATCCGGGCGCCCTGGGGCGATGGTGGTGCGCTCAGTGCTGCCATTGCTACGTTGCGTCGTCAGGGCGAAACCGTTGTGTGTGTGCTGCCGGGGCACGGCAGCGAAGTGGACGAATTCCACTGCGATCGGGAGCTTGTCCTGGTGGATGGCAACTGGGTCGTAAAGGCGATTTGAGTTTCTTCAGTATTTGAATCGGGTTTGACATGAAAGCAAGCAAGGGTCGTAACGTTGTCGTGGTCGGCACCCAATGGGGCGATGAAGGCAAAGGCAAACTGGTTGATTGGCTGACTGAGAGCGCCCAGGGGGTGGTGCGTTTTCAGGGCGGGCACAACGCTGGTCACACGTTGGTCATCAACGGCGTCAAGACGGCGCTGCACTTGATCCCCAGCGGGATCATGCGCCCGGGTGTCAAATGCTACATCGGCAACGGCGTCGTTCTCTCGGCAGGCAAATTGTTTGAGGAGATCGAGGGGCTCGAAAAAGCGGGCGTCGAAGTGCGCTCGCGTCTGCGCGTCAGTGAAGCTTGTCCATTGATCCTGCCGTTCCATGCGGCGCTGGATGTGGCGCGTGAAGCGGCGCGTGAACACGGTGGCGCCGAGAAGATTGGTACCACGGGCCGTGGTATCGGACCGGCCTACGAGGACAAGATCGCTCGCCGTGCCCTGCGCGTACAAGACCTCAAGTATCCAGAACGCTTTGCCGCCAAGCTGCGCGAATTGCTGGCGTTGCACAACCATGTCCTCAGCACCTTCCTGGGCTCGGCCAATTTTCAGTTTGGCGATGCACTCAAGCCCTACATCACGGGCGGGCAAGTGCAGTTTGAGCCGGTCTTTGAGGAGGCCATGCGGCATGCAGAGATGCTGAAGCCCATGATGGCAGATGTCTCGCGTGAACTGAACGAAGCGCATGCCGTGGGCGCAAATCTGCTGTTTGAGGGGGCGCAGGGCACATTGCTCGATGTGGACCATGGTACCTATCCCTATGTCACGTCCAGTAACTGTGTGGCGGGTAATGCGGCAGCGGGGTCGGGCGTTGGCCCGGGGCATTTGCACTACATCTTGGGGATCACCAAGGCATATTGCACGCGTGTGGGGGGAGGGCCTTTCCCGACCGAGCTGGAATGGGAAACGCCTGGAACACCGGGTTATCACATGAGTA